>NC_012914.1:4967500-6167500 GCF_000023585.1 Paenibacillus sp. JDR-2
GTCCACCAGCTCATCCGCATTTTTCAGCAAAGCCGGATTGCCGCCCGACAAGGTCACATGGGAGAAGGTATTCCCCCCAAGCTCCCGAAGCTCGCCTACAATCTCGCTTGCTGTCAGCATGCGGGTATCGTCTTTCCCCGTTCCGTCCCAGGTAAATGCGGAATCGCACCACGAGCAGGAGTAATCACAGCCTGCCGTACGGACGAACATCGTCTTTTGCCCGATAACCATTCCTTCGCCCTGCACGGTTGGCCCGAATATTTCCATGACCGGAATTCGTTTATCAGCCATGGCTTAGAGCCTTCTTCGGACGGAAAATGCAGTAGCTTGTTGGCGTCTCTCTCAAGAAGACCTGTACACAGGTCGCCTTATTCGGCGTTTCGTCGAGAAAAGCTTGGACAATCTCGTAAATCGTTCGGGCGACAACCTCAGTGGTTGGAAAACGGTTCGGGTCGTTATTATCAAATACGTCTGTATGATCGTTCAAATACGTATGGTCAAAGCGGTTGTGAATAAGCTTTTTCACCGCTGCGAAATTCACCAGGAATCCGGACGCATCCAGCTCATCGCCGGCAATCGTCACGTTTGCAAAATACGTATGCCCGTGCACGCGCGAGCAATGGCCCGCTTCCTCGGAAGGAATGGAATGCGCTGCGGCAAACTGCATGTCTTTGTTTAATTCATATTGAAAGGAATGCTGGACGCTTGGATAAATTTGCTGAATCATTCCGCTTTGCCCCCTTCTTTGGTGGCCAAGTAACGGTTCAGCCCCTGGCTCCGCAGCTTGCAGGCCGGGCATTCTCCGCATCCATCCGCAATTACGCCGTTATAGCAGGTTAAAGTCTTGGTCCGCACATATTCAAAAGCGCCAAGCTGGTCAGCCAGGCCCCATGTCTCGGCTTTATCCAGCCACATAAGAGGCGTCTCGATAACAAACGGATAGTCCATCGATAGATTAAGCGTTACATTAAGCGATTTGATAAAAATATCCCGGCAATCCGGATAACCGCTGAAATCCGTCTCGCATACGCCGGTTACGATAGCTCTTGCTCCGATCTGCTTCGCGAGCACCGCCGCAAAGGACAGGAACAATAAATTTCGGCCGTCTACAAACGTAGTCGGTAAGCCGCCTTCCTGCTGCTCGATCTCGATATCGGGCCGCGTCAGTGCGTTAGGTGCCAACTGATTGAGAAGCGACATGTCAAGCACATGATGCCTTACCCCAAGCTCTTCGGCAATCTGCGCGGCGCATTCCAGTTCGAGCGCATGACGCTGCCCGTAATTGAAGGTGACCGCTTCCACCTCTTCGTAGCGTTCCAGCGCCCAGAACAGACAAGTTGTGCTGTCTTGCCCGCCGCTGAATACAACTACCGCTTTTCCTTTTTTCATCTTCCTTCTCCTCCCATAATGAGGGAGAGACCCTTCGAACAAAACCCTGTACACATGTCTCAAAACGAAAAAAATGGAATCAGAATAGATTCCAGTTCTTAGTTTTTTATAGAGGGAGTTCGCGAACCTCTCCTGAAGCATCCGCTTCAGCATTTATTCGAATGTACCTACGTACTATACCATATCTCTAGTTATCCGGCTATATGCCAATTAATCGAAATCCTTGTGATACCATTCGTCTTCCGGAAGCCCTAGATCTTCTCCTGAGAACCGCTGTTCGCGGAACGGATCGGCATAATTGTGGAAGCCGTTTCTCTCCCAGAAGCCCGGGCGGTCTTCCTTCATAAATTCAATTCCTCTGATCCACTTGGCGCTCTTCCAGAAATACAAATGCGGGACAAGCAGCCGCAGCGGCCAGCCATGCTTGGCAGTAAGCTGTTCACCATCGAAGCTGTGCGCCAGCAGGATGTTCTCATGCAGCAGATCCTCGAGCGGAAGATTCGTCTCGTAATCTTGATCGGCATGAATCATCACATACTTAGCTTCCGGGCTCACATTAACCAGCTTCATCAGATCAGAGAATCGAATGCCTTCCCATTCGGTATCAAGCTTCGACCATCGGGTAACGCAATGAATATCGTTCATTTGTTTGATTTGAGGAAGAGCCATAATTTGCTCGTATGTAAAAACTTTTTCCTCTTCCACTTCGCCAAATACACGCAAAGTCCATGTGGACATATCGTACTCCGGCACTTCCCCTTCGTGAAGAATCGGGAAACGGTCCGTAGTTGTCTGTCCGGGCGGAACTCGATGCGCCAGCTCAGGAGCGACATTCGCCTTGAGGGCAGGAGCTTTCTTCAAACGTTCAGCTTTCTTGCTTGTGTTCATGTTGTTCCAAGCCTCCTGAAAAGAATGATCACACAAACAGCTAGGATTAGATTGTTCGTGATGATTCTTGCTTCGTAAGCATAAGCTTATCTACTTCCATTCTACTATAGCATGTATAACAAGACTTGCGCCTTTCGGCTATTGACACCAATTTGTAACAATGATAATATTTCCATACAATTCCGAGTGGATTAATCGTATTAGTCAATCTTTTTATATCTTTTTATATCATTGGAGGTTTTGAATGATGAATTCACGTAACAAATGGCTCCTTTCCGGATCGCTGGCTTTATCCCTAGTTTTCTCTGCCGCTTTGCCACTGTCCGCAGCTGCAGTAGTGCCAACTTCCGCAGTCTTGCAAGCTTCTTCCTCATCTATAACAGAATATGAGCAGTTCTTGCAAGAGAAATACGGCATCACTTTCCAGCAAGGGACGGTTACCAAGGGCCAATTCCTTCAGCAGGTAGCCAAGGTTCTTCATCTCGGGTCCGCCGAGACCCAACCGGTCTTTAACGATCTTGGAGCCGATAGTCCTTATTATTCGTCCGCTGCGGCATTATATGAGCAGGGTATCATCACTTCATTAAAAATAGAGGCCGACAAGCCGCTTCAAGCAACTAGCGCGCTTTATATCGCCGTAAAAGCAGCCGGCCTGGCTGAGCTCGCCCATTCTTACCCGCAAAGCAAAACAACCGATGCGCTGAAGCAAATCGGCTACTCGCCTGCTGGATTAAGCCTGTCCGCCGCACAAGAACTTGCGGCTGCCGTACATAGCGGACTGCTCCCTTCTTCCTTCTATAAAGAAGTAAAAGGAAAAGCCGCTTCGGCTGATCTGGCGGAAGCCCTTCTCGTACAGATTCTTTCCATTAAAGGAGAGTATAAGCATTATATCGGTTATACTTCCGATGCCGATATCTACGGAAAGCTTGCGGATGCCTACAACACCTCCGATATCATTCAGTCGCCTGAGCTTCAAACGGTAGTTGACACGGCCCTGAAGCAAAATCTCGTTACCGGCTACAACCTGAAGGACAACCGTTTTGACGCCAACTTCGTCGATTCGTTGTCTCTGACATACGGTCACGATAACCTGAAGCATGCGGTTCAGCTGATCGGCTTGCTCCGCAGCGAAGGAATCAAAGCCAAAGTGCAGTTCGAGCCTAAAACTTCCGCATTCATTTATTTGAAGGAGTGGGGCGAGCCTGTTCAAACGGAAAATTATAAGGTCGTCCAAATCGAAAACGGCAATTATATCGCTTATGCCAAAGAATACGATCTGAAATTCGAATTCGCGAATGCCGCGGACAAAGCCCGCTTCCAACCGGTTATTCTGCAATACGCGAAGAAAAACAGCGAGAACCAGACCGGCCTTATCGCCAGCTCCTGGTGGCAGCCGCTTTATTATTCCGCGACCAAGCTGGATGATTATATCCAAATCACAAACAACAAAATTACTGGCGCCGGCCACTATTACGCGCAATCCTTCTCGTTAAACGAGCCTTCCGCCGCTATTGCCGAAGGATTCAAAAAGCTTGGCACCGGACTCGACATCCAATCCTATCCGATCTGGGTCGATAAACCATTCTTCAACTACTTAAATGGCGAATCCGTGTAAACGCAGGGTTCACGCAAAACAGGAAAAACGCTTAGCTGCAACAGGCAGCCAAGCGTTTTTTCAATACCTTTAAAATTCTAATGCTTCCAGCTTTCCGTCCCGTCCGCTTGATGCGTAAAGCTATGCTCGACAGAAGCCTCCGCAATGTCTGCATACGCCCAGTAATCAACCGCCACATCGCGCCATGGCGATTCTTTGTCCGTTGCTGCGGCCGGTCCTCTGCCCAATACCCTATTCAGAACCGTAACTGCTTCCGCGCGGGTCACTGTCTTCTCCGGTTTGAAGCTGCCGTCCGGATATCCCTGCAGAAGTCCCGCTCCCTGCGCTTTGCGAATGGAGTTTTCCGCCCAATGTCCGGCAATATCCTTGAAGCCGGATCCCGATATACCTTCAGCGTCGAGCCCCGCTGCTATTGCTGCGAGCTCCGCCCGGGTAATCGGCTTCTCCGGTCCAAATCTGTTGTTAGGGTAGCCGCTCATTACTTGCATGGCCGACACTTTCGCGATAGCCGGTGCCGCCCAATGCGACGTCGGCACGTCGGCGTACGTTGCGGCGTCTTCATTAACATCCTTCGTAATTACGCGGGAGAGCATGGCGGCCATTTCCGCCCGCGTAATCGTCTGCTCCGGACGGAACTTGCCGTCTTGATAGCCGTTCACATAGGCATGATGCTCCTCAAGCTTGGGTTTTGCATAAACAAGGGTGAATGTACTGAACTTCGTAACCGTGAACTGGATACCCTGTACCCCGTCCGCGCCGGGATATGGAACAAGCTTCCCTTGCAGCAGTTCTCTGGTTCCGTCTCCGTGTTCGATATACACGCGCAGGCCCTCCAGCTCATCCTTGCTTAACGGCATTTCCTTCAAAGGCATAATCAACGTAACTTCCCGGTTTTGCAGATTGGTTTCTATCGTCATCGGACGCCCTATTACCGTCACGCCGTCGCTTGCTATCGCTTGCACGATCGTATCCTTATCCGCCCGAGCTTTTATTTCTTTCTTCTCCTCGTCTTTCTTAATCGGTACGAACCGGAAGTGCACGTCATCGGCGAAGCCCTCCAATGAACTGCTAGGAACGATGAGCTGAACATTATCCGTTACAATGCCAAGTCCCAGCTTTGCATCTGCAAGCAGGCCTTTTGCTTCCTTCGGCACCGTAACGTTAACTTCCGATACTTCATCCTTGGCATCCGGAATCATAATATTTGCCGCACCGAGTTTGTTCGCCGCAATCGCGGCGATCGCCGTTTTCGCCTGAGCGGATGTCAGCACGACTTTATCGCTTTTTGTGCCATCGCTTTTTGTCGTCCGCTCGATTTCCGCTTTGGCGGCAACCGCATCGGATCCCGAACCTTTGACATCCACCGCGATGATCTCCTTCGGCGGTACCGGGGAGGAAACATGACGGTAGACGTTCACGTTGCCGGCATGCAGCGATTTGACCATTTCCTCCGCATCGGCATCCGTCAGCGTAAACTGTTCGATGTTCTCGGGATCGGCGACGTTAACAGCCTTGTCCCCAAGCTGCGCTTCATTTTTAATTTTGAACGTCACCGTAAACAAATCTTGGCCCGCCAAGATTGGATTGTCACCGCCGGATAGATCAGCCCAACCCGCTTGCACGATGCCCGCTTCGTTATCGAAATTGCTGGCGAATCCGCTTTGTGGCGGCCCATCCACGCGGTTGACTTCAAGCGCGTCCTTGTCAAAGCGAAGCGCAACTCCGTACGAGCCGACACCTGTCGTTGCATCGCTCAGCTTAACCGGAACCTGCACAAGCGTCCCCGGTTCTCCAGCTTTTGAGCCAATCGTGACCTCTGCCTTCTTCTCATGTTCTAGAACCGTTACCGTGCCCGAAACAAAGCTGTTTATTTCGGTTGGCGATTGGTCGGCGGTAAAAGAACCTCCGGTTAAAGTCACATTCGTGTCGCCAGCCGCAGCCTCCGGATTAATCTTGAAACGAAGAGTCATTACCTTCTGCCGCTCGGAAATGAAGAGCAAGTCGCCAAAGGCTGAGGCTTCTACTTGGATACTGCCCGCTACCGAACCGCCGGTGTCGAAGATCTCAGACGAAGCCTCGTCCGTTATTTCGCCATCCAATGCCAGCACATTAGGATCGTAATCCACTTGAAGCGTATACTTCCAGTAACTGTCATCACCCTCTATAACGTCAGGCTGCAAATAAACGGCCATTGATACCGTTTCTCCCGCATGCCCGGTAGCGCTGATTATTTCCGCTTGAAACGGCGAACCGGCGCCTGCTTTGGCTTGCGGCGCAAGACTTAGAGTCGAATAAAGGGTTAAGCACAATACCAGCAGCCAGCGAAGGGAACGCACCCGGGTTGCGTTTTTCAAGTTCGTCACCGCATTCAACCTCCAATCCCAAGATACACGTTTAAGATAAGTTGAGCATCAACCGCATCGACATCATTGTCGTTATCCATGTCCAGCGCGAGCTTCTGTTCGGCGGTCAGGGTGATTTTGCCCTGAATATATTTGTTGGCGAGCAAAGCATCGGCAGGCGTTACATAACCGTCGCCGTTAGCATCGCCTTTCAGCATCCCCACCGGTCCAACAGCCGGGGAAGCGACCGAATTACCGGATGTCGAGCCGGCAGCCGCATGAGGCGTTACCTCGAATAGAATGTGCTTATTGTTCTGATCAGCCTTCAATACTAGAGTTTTACCGGACGCGCCTGCTATCGGCGTTTTGTTAGTCCCAAGCGCATCGTCTGCTGTATACCACTGGAACGTTGTCCCGTCTTCCGCATCCTGATCGTCATCATTATAGAGATAGGTTCCCGTCAGCGTCTGGTTAAGCTTCAGACTGCCCGAAATCTGTACATGGCTTACCGTTGGCGCCGAATTGTTCAAGACCGCGCCGGCGCTCGTGTAGGACGATGGAGCACCTGTTGGCGTCCCCGCAGTTGCAGACGGCGTCACCTCAAAGACGATATATTTTCCGGCTTCCGCGCTTGTAAGCGCAAGAGTATTGGCCGTTGCCGATGCGATTAGCGTTTTCCCCGTACCCGCGTTGTCTTCCGCCGTATACCACTTGTACGTCGGGGTGCCTTCCGGATCATTTTCCTCATCGGCGTAAGCGTAGCTGCCCGTAAGCGTACCGCCTTGCTTCAACGTGCCGTCAAATGAAACATCGGTTGCCGTTGGCGCCGCATTCGCTTGTACCGCAACCGCGCTAGTATAGGACGATGGCGCGCCCGTTGGCGTACCGGAAGTTGCAGCCGGCGTCACCTCGAACACGATATATTTTCCCACTTCGGCGTTTGTAAGCGTGAGAGTATCGGTCGTTGCCGATGCGATTAGCGTTTTGCCCGTACCCGCGTTGTCTTCCGCCGCATACCATTTATACGTTGGCGTCCCTTCCGGATCGTTCTCAGCGTCAACGTATGCATAGGTGCCCGTAAGGGTATTCCCTTGCTTCAGATTGCCGGTGAACGTAACGTTCGTTGCCGTTGGCGCCGTATTGGACGGACCCATCAAAGCGACGCGTATCTGATTGGCGGTTCCGTTCGTTTCCTGCCAGATTACATAGAGACTATTGTTATAGACGGTCGGGAACCCGTACTGCGCGCCGGCAGAGGCGCTTTTATTAATACCCGACGTACCATTGCCGTCAACGAAGGACCATGCAGAACCGTCGTACTTTTTTACGCGAATTTTAAAATTCGGCGTGCCTTCATACCAGACCGCGTACAAATTGCCGTCAAATACGGTAAGCCGCGGAATGTAGGCCGAATTCGAAGTATTGTAGTTAATCCCCGTCGGGCCGTCCCCATCTACAAAACTCCAGGCAGTCCCGTTGTTATTTTTTGACCCGGATTTGATTCTGGCCGGAGCTTGTCTCTGACCAAGATGCGTATAATTCATTGTTGTATACGACAAGCGAGGCATTTTGCGCCCACCTGGTTGCATCCTTGTTCAAACCGTTGGCACCGCCGCCGTCAACAAAGGTCCACGAGGTGCCGTCATACGCTTTGACCCTCGTCTGAATGGACGATGTCCCCTCGCTCCAGATTACATAGAGCTTATTATTGTAGACGGCAGGGTACAGCAATTGCGCTGCAAGCGCGGAATCCTTGTTCATTCCAGCCGAAGCCGTTCCTCCATCCACGGAGATCCAAGCGGAACCATTATACTTTTTTACGCGTGCCTGATTGATCCCGGATCCCAGCGCCTCATCCCACATCGCATACAGGTTGCCGTTATAGCTGATCAATCTAGGGTTGCGGGCATTGTTGCTGTTGTTCAAGTTAATGCCGTTGCTTGCGTCATTGCCGTCTGCCGATACCCAGGAAGTGCCGTTGAACTTCTTGACCCGGACCTGCCAGTAAGTCGTTCCTGTCTCTTGCCATGCCGCGTACAGCTCGTTGTTATGTACCTCAAGCACGGGATTTTGCGCGTTTTTAGCAGCGTTCTGGTTCAAACTCGCGTTATTGTCTGCCGTTGTCCATTCTCCGTTTTCATATTTTTTCGCATGAATTTGCGTTACGCTGCCATTGGATTCTGACCAAACCGCATATAATACGCCGTTGAGCTCCGCCATTCTTGGCGTTGACGCAGCATTAGCAGGATTGTAGTTCAATCCGTTTGTTCCATTGCCGTCAACAAAGCTCCACGAATCCGCATACACGGTAGCGCTGCTTAGCGTAAGACAACCAATAACAAGCGCAAGCGCAACCGTCATGCCGGTCATTTTTCTAATTAAAGCTCTCAATTCGATTCCTCCCATGATGTCGTTTTGATTAACTCCTGCCTGCCCCAACTATCAAACAGTCCAAAAGACCTATCTATTAAATAGGTATATTTACCTATTATCAATAAGTTCTCTGGTTGTAACGGATAATCCTGCAAAATTCGACAATAAAATAAAAATAAAAAAAGACTATCCCATTATCATTAAGATAATGGGACAGCCTCCTTACAGGTGCTACTCTTCCGTTGCTTCGCTCTTCGGATCCAGATTCGCTGCCATCCGGATGAAGATATCCGTTGCTTTGTCTATATCATTAAGCTCAAAGCCGTCATACAGTTTCAACATAATACGCTCGCGCATTTCCATAACATGATCCACCAGCTTGCGGCCTTCGTCGGTTACGCTTAGCATAACGATACGCCGGTCGTACTCGCTCCGCGAACGCTCTACATAGCCAAGGTCGATCAAGCGATCCGAAATCCCCGTTACGGCACCGCTTGTAATACGGAGCCATTCTGCCATTGCAGATGCCTTCTGAGGTCCATGCTGCGCAAGAATAATAACCATCTTGCCTTCCGTCATCCCAAGTCCGTGAACATTAAACCGGTTATATTCCGCGTTAATCAACCTGCGCAGCTTGCGGAATACGTCATCCATCTCTCTTAGTTTAAGAAGCTTCTCCTGATCCAGGTTCATCCATTCACCCTCGCTAATACATTCATATCTATAAATATAACGTGTTTTGAACGCATAGCCAAGTCCAGCCCTAAGAATTAAGCAAATCTACCGGTTCTTTGCCGAGTACAATCTTTCTAGCGCCGTGCCAGAGAAAGCGCATAGCCTCTTGCAGCGGCCATGCCGCGGTAGACGCAGCTGCAGCGACAAGGCCGTAACGGTGCGTATCGGACAGTCCTATCATAACCGGATGAGAGCCGTATTCAGGCAATTCCTGAACAAGCTCTTTCATGGACTCAATCCGCGAACCCGTTAATTGATCGGTAAACAGACAAAAGGTCGCCATATGCGTCATCTCCTCCCAACAACCGGGAGCCGCAAGCTTATGGTCGCTAGGCACAATCCGCTGCCGCTGGGCGAATATCAGCTCATCCTCGTAGTAAACGGACAAGCTGTTCCGAAACTCTGCGTATCGGAACTTCTCTTGGCGCAGCGTACGTCCCGGACAAAGAATATCCGCCTGCATCCATACGGCTCCTGATTCCAGATAGACATTGGTTTCGCTGCGCAGCTTGGCGTCCTTATACAGCATAACCGGCTCCGGCATATGTTCAATAACCGCATGATGACCAAGCCGGAAGGTCTGAGAAATCGAAGATCCCACCGCCACGCCTTCAAGCGGACTGGGATGAACCTTCATATAAGACTGGTTTGTGATATAAGCATGCGAGGAGCCGTGCGCCTGCCATTCCAGTTCATATCGGTCCCCGGCCAGCAGACCGGGAGAACAATCCATAATGATTACAGCCAGCTGCTCTTGAAGCGGAAAGCTCTTTGCGATCTTAATGGGCGAGGTATGATACTTATCCGCAAGCCTTGTCGCGCCATCTGTAAAATGAAAGGAAGCGCGCAGCACAGAGTTCCGTACCGCCGCGCGCTCTCCCCGTATATCTGCCGCCATTCCTAATGCTTATGAGGCATGGAGCCAAGCTGCACGATATGGGTATGCGCCTCACCCCGCGCATGCGCAAGCTCATGCTCCAGCCAACCAACGATTTCGGCTACCCCGTCGCCGCCAAACATATTGGAGAAGACAAACGGACGATCGCCCCGCATCCGCTTCGAATCCGCATCCATCACTTCGAGGCTCGCACCGACATACGGGGCAAGGTCGATCTTGTTAATCACGAGCAGATCCGAACGCATAATGCCCGGGCCGCCTTTGCGCGGAATTTTTTCCCCTTGGGCAACGTCTATAATATAGATGAAGAGATCCACCAGCTCCGGGCTAAAGGCAGCAGCCAGATTGTCGCCGCCGCTCTCGATAAAGATCAGATCCAGCTTCTCGAATCTGCTCTGCAGCTCTTCAATGGCTTCGAAGTTCATCGACGCATCCTCCCGGATAGCGGTATGCGGGCAGCCGCCCGTCTCTACTCCGAGAATCCGTTCCTCGGGAAGCACACCCGTATTCACGAGAATTCTTGCGTCTTCCTTGGTGTAAATATCATTCGTAATAACGGCTAAGCTGTATTTATCGCAAAGCTCGCGCGACAGCCGCTCCACCAGCGCGGTTTTGCCCGAACCAACCGGACCTCCGATTCCGATCCGGACCGGACGCGAAACGTCGATAACAGGCTTCTCCCATTCTTTATGCGTATGACCTTGACCTTGGCACATTGCAATTCCCCGCTTTCTCATTATGGTTATGACATAAATAAACGCGAATACAAACCTTCATGCCGGATCATGGCCAGCTCTGCCATTGGCATATTCGAATAGGCCTCCTCAGGCAGCATCGACATGGCCAGCTCCGTTGCTTCGTCTATCCCTAACGACAACCTTGCGATAAGCGATTGACCTTCGGTCTGACCGATGGACATAAGCCTTAGGGCGCTATTCACGCAAGTAACCACGCAAGCGTACAAATAGCCTTGGATAGCCCGTTCCTCCTCTACGCCAAGCCGATAGCATATATAACCGTATACTAGCGGATGGGTAGCCTGACATTTCCTGTACCGCAAAGCTTCATTTAATAGCGTCCAATCAAGCTGAGGATGAAGGGCAGCGGCAAGTTGCAGCAATCGGCGCCCCATCTTCTCCAAGCCAACCCTGGTCTCTACCGCAATCCGCTGCACATGCACAAGCCGTTCGACCGCAAACAGACTGTTCCAATCCTCTTGCGGAGCATCCCTGTAAACGGCCCGGATAATCATCGCATCCGAAGTCGCCCAGCTTTGCCTCATCATAGCCGACGCATATTCATACAGCTGCGCGCTACGAACGATCCGCCCTTCCTGTACCATCGTCTCGAGACCAAACGAGTGGGAAAACCCGCCGATCGGAAGGGCAGAGTCCAATAGCTGCTGCATGGCGAGCCAAGCTGCAGAAGCACCCATCAGTTAACCGCCCTTCCTTTAGAATAAAAAGTAGCGCTGAGCCATCGGCAGCGACTTCGCCGGCTCGCAGGTCACAAGCTCTCCATCCACGGTTACCCTGTAGGTCTCCGGATCAACCTCAATCAACGGTGTTGCGTCATTATGAATCATGTCCTTCTTCGTTACCGAGCGGCAGCCCTTCACCGGCTCGATCCGTTTCTGAAGACCAAGCTGCCGATCAATGCCATTGTCAAACGCCGCCTGCGAGACAAACGTAATCGAGCTGCCGTGCACAGCTTTGCCAAAGGCAGCAAACATCGGCCGGCCAAACACCGGCTGAGGAGTTGGAATGGAGGCATTCGGATCGCCCATTTGAGCATAGGCAATACTGCCGCCCTTCAACACCAAATCCGGCTTCACTCCGAAAAACATCGGCTGCCAGAGGACCAGATCCGCGAATTTGCCGACCTCCACAGAACCTACCAGATGCGAAATGCCATGCGTGATGGCCGGGTTGATCGTATACTTCGCCACATAACGCTTGACGCGAAAGTTATCGCTTACGGTATCGGGCGACAGCGGTCCGCGCTGCCGCTTCATTTTATCCGCCGTCTGCCACGTACGGATAATCACTTCCCCAACTCTCCCCATAGCCTGGGAATCCGAGCTGATCATGCTGAAGACGCCGATATCATGAAGAATATCTTCCGCCGCTATCGTCTCCGGCCGGATCCGGGAATCCGCAAAAGCCACATCCTCCGGTATACGGCTGTCCAGATGATGGCAGACCATAAGCATATCCAGATGCTCTTCTATCGTATTAATCGTAAAAGGCCTTGTTGGGTTGGTGGAGGAAGGGAGTACGTTCAATTCCCCTGCCGCTACGATAATATCCGGCGCATGGCCGCCGCCCGCGCCTTCCGTATGGTATGTATGAATCGTGCGGCCGCCAATCGCTCTAAGCGTATCCTCCACAAATCCCGCTTCGTTCAGCGTATCCGTATGAATCGCAACCTGAATGTCGTATTGATCGGCAGCCTTCAGGCAAGCATCAATTGCCGCGGGCGTGGTCCCCCAGTCTTCATGAAGCTTCAGCCCAATCGCTCCCGCCTCAATCTGTTCTATTAAAGGGGCCGTAAACGAAGCATTTCCTTTGCCCGTAAAACCCAGGTTCATGGGAAACTGCTCAGCCGCCTCCAGCATTCTGCGCATATGCCAGGCACCCGGGGTAACGGTTGTTGCGTTGGTTCCCGTCGCAGGCCCGGTGCCGCCGCCAATCATCGTAGTGACGCCGGAAGAGAGAGCCGTCTCGATCTGTTGGGGACATATAAAATGAATATGCGCATCTATGCCGCCAGCCGTAATGATCTTTCCTTCGCCAGCAATAACCTCGGTACTTGCGCCTGCTATCATGCCGGGCGTAACTCCGTCCATAATGTCCGGGTTGCCTGCTTTGCCAATCCCGACAATAAAGCCGTCTTTAATCCCTATATCGGCCTTAACAATTCCCCAATGGTCAATAATAACGGCGTTCGTAATAAGAGTATCAAGCACCCCTTCACCCCGAAGAGCGCCGCTTGATTGCCCCATGCCGTCACGGATGACTTTACCGCCGCCAAACTTGCACTCATCGCCGTGAACGGTATAATCCTTCTCGATCTCGGCCCATAGCTCGGTATCCGCCAGCCGAACCGCATCCCCTGTCGTTGGTCCAAACATGGCCGCGTATCTATGCCTGTCAATGACGCTCATCCGCCTTCTCCTTCCCATGCGTTGAGACGCGCGCGCACTTCCTCCGGCAGCTTGCCCGCTTCGGCTTTGCCCCGGGATAATCCGTTTAACCCGTGGGACAGCTTGGAACCGCCAAGCTCAACCAGCGTGACCGGTTTTTCTTCCCCCGGCTCGAACCGGATCGCCGTACCGGCAGGAATATGAAGCCTCATGCCAAAAGCCGCTTCACGGTCAAACGATAATGCCCGGTTCACTTCGAAAAAATGAAAATGAGAGCCTACCTGAACGGGGCGGTCGCCTGTATTCACAACGATCGCTTTCACCGTCCGGCGTCCGGCATTGAGTACAATGGAGCCAGGCGTAATCCTGTATTCTCCCGGTATCATTCAAGCTTCCCTCCTTGGCAGCGTCGGCTTAGCTGGATATGGGGTGGTGAATCGTAACCAGCTTTGTTCCGTCCGGGAACGTAGCTTCCACCTGGACCTCGTGGATCATTTCCGGAATTCCGCTCATGACATCTTCACGCTTTAAAACCTTGGTTCCGTATTCCATTAACTCCGCTACGGTCTTGCCGTCACGGGCACCCTCCATAATCTCGGAGGTAATGAGCGCCACGCTTTCCGGATAATTCAGCTTTACTCCCCGGTTCAACCGTCTTCTAGCCAAATCGGCTGCAATTGTAATTAGAAGCTTCTCCTTCTCGCGTTCAGTGAGTTGCATGCTACCACCTCTCCCAAGTGTATTAGTTTTATTATAGACAGCGTCCTGTTTGAAGTAAATGGAATTATGTTAGGTAATATGACATAAATGTGATCACCTACAACTAGCCCATCTAGTAACCATCGACATATCTCACCTTTATTTGACATAATCATGTCGTATTTACGGTTTTCGTGTCAAAATAACAAAGAACCCGCAGGATACGCGCTTTATCCAAGCACGTTTCCTGCAGGTTCTTCACCGCAGAAGTCAGAACTATTTCTTTGCTACATATTTACGGATGTCGAATGCTACCGCAACAACGATAATTGCACCTTTGATGATCAGCTGCCAGTAAGGGCTCACGCCGATGTATGTCAAACCGTAGTTGATTACGGTAAAGATCAATACGCCTGCGATAACGCCTTTCACGCGGCCAACGCCGCCTGTTGTCGATACGCCGCCAACTACGCAGGCCGCGATCGCATCAAGCTCGTACATATTGCCATAGTTGTTTGTTGCGCCGCCGGTACGCGCTGCTTCCAGAACACCAGCCATACCATACAAAGCGCCGGCAATACCGTAGATCCACATGAGGCATTTTGCTACATTAATACCGGATACGTGAGCGGCTTGGATGTTGCCGCCGATCGCGTACATGTTTTTGCCAAGCGTCGTTTTGTTGAAGACAACCCATACGATAAACGCTACGAAGATCGCGATCAATACGATGTAAGGCAGAGACCAGTCACCGCTGCCGATCGAACCCGTGCCGAGTTCGCTGAAGTCATTGCGAAGTCCGCCGATTGGCTGCGATTGGTTAGGCGGCATATCGAAATACAGGGAGTTCGCACCATATACGGCAACCATTGTACCCAGCGTTGCGATAAATGGCGGAACATTAAATTTCGATACGATAACACCGTTGATCAAACCGACAATGAGACCTACAACGACCGCGATAATGATCGGAAGAATCATTGGCAGATGCGGCAGATCAGGGAAAAACCGATTCGCATATTCCGCTTTTTGCAGCAGCGATGCGGATACGACAGCAGTAAGGCCTACTACGCGGCCGGCCGACAAGTCCGTTCCGGCTGTAATCAGGACAAACGCTGCGCCTAGCGCGATGATAAGACGCGTGGACGATTGAACGAGCATATCCCGGAATGTCGTAATGGACAGGAAGTTCGTGTCCATAATCGTAATGGCAGCGATGAGAAGGATCAGAACGATCCAGATCGCGTTTTGTGAAAATATACTCCTAGCTCTTGAACCTTTTGTAGCTTCCATGAGTGTTAATCCTCCTTCAAATCCTCATCATTAGCCCGTCTGAGCGGCCAGCCTCATAATGCTTTGTTCTGTCGCGTCTTTGCCATCGAGGATACCCGTTGCGCGGCCCTCCGACATAACCATAATCCGGTCGGACATACCAATAAGCTCAGGCATTTCAGACGAAATCATAATGATGCTCTTTCCTTGCTTCGCAAGTTCGATAATGATCTGGTAAATCTCGTATTTGGCGCCGATGTCGATACCGCGGGTCGGCTCGTCCAAGAGCAGAATGTCCGGATCCGTCAGCAGCCAGCGTGCTAGAAGCACCTTTTGCTGGTTACCGCCAGACAGGTTGCGGATCAGTTGGTTAACCGACGGCGTCTTGGTTCTGAACTTCTCTACGCCTTTCTTCGCTTCAACGCGCATCTTCGATTCATTCAAGAAACCAAACGGTCCTTTGTACAGGCCCAGGTTGGCGATCGCCGTATTCTCGGTGATGTTGAGCACCGGGAAAATACCGGTTACGCGGCGTTCCTCCGTCAGTAGCGCGATTTTATGCTTTTTCGCATCGATCGGGGATTTGATCGTAATTTGCTTGCCGTCTTTGTAGATCGCGCCGGATTTCACGGAACGAAGTCCAAACAAGGCTTCCATCAACTCGGTACGCTGTGCGCCGACAAGGCCGCCAACACCAAGAATTTCGCCTTTGCGAAGTTCAAAGGATACGTCTTTGAAAGAATGGGGGAGTATGGAAGTAAGGCCTTCAACCTTGAGCATAACCTCTCCCGGTACGTTCGTGCGTTCCGGGAAACGCTCCGACAAATCGCGGCCTACCATGCGCTGGATGATCATGTCGATGGTCAGCTCTTTGGATTCCCAGGTTCCGATGTATTTACCGTCACGCATGATTGTTACGTCGTCGGAGATACGCAAAATCTCTTCCATTTTGTGCGAAATATAAATGATGGCTACGCCGCGTGCACGCAGCTTGTTGATAATCGCGAACAAATGCTCAACCTCGTTGCCAGTCAGGGAAGAAGTAGGTTCGTCCATGACGATAATTCTCGAGTTGAACGACACGGCTTTAGCAATTTCAAGCGATTGAATTTTGGACACCGACAATTCGCCGACAAGCTGGTTCGGATCAATGTCCATGTTCAAATCTTCAAACAATTGAGCTGTGTCTTTGTACATCTTTTTATGGTCAATAAACCGTAACGGACGAACGCCCGTCATCGGAAATCTGCCAAGCCAAATGTTCTCCATTACGCTGCGCTGCGGCACCGGATGAAGCTCCTGGTGAATCATGGATACGCCGCTGTTCAAAGCGTCCTTCGAGTTTTTGATATCTGCTTTTTGTCCATTGAGGAAAATCTCGCCCGCATCCGGATGATAAATCCCGAACAAGCATTTCATCAGTGTTGATTTGCCCGCGCCGTTCTCGCCCATCAAGGCATGAACCGTACCCGGCCGAACTTTCAGCGTTACGTTATCCAGTGCTTTAACGCCAGGGAACGTCTTCGTAATATTGTTCATCTCAAGCAAATAAGGATGCTGCTCTGCCATTAATATAGCCTCCTTTAATCCGGCTCCCATCCAAGAAGCAAGGTACAAAAAAACAGGGGGCGACGGAAGTGCGGTTGTCGCTCCCTGTTTTCGTTTCGTTATTTTTATTTTTCTAAAAGCTTGTTATTGTCTAAGCAATTACTTAGCGGACTCTTGCGTTACCTTTTGGTAAGGGATCCAAACGTATTTGCCGTCCGTAATGTCATAGCCCGTGTTTTCTTTAGTAGGAGTTTCGCCTGCTGCCAGAACCTTCATCAGCATAACCGTAGCTTTACCTTGGTTATCAGCATCGTTCAGAACCGTACCAAGCATCGTGCCGTCTTTCAGTGCTTGCATAGCTGGGTCCGTTGCGTCAACGCCTACAACCGGCATTTTTTTGTCGCCTTTGAAGTAGCCTGCTGCTTTCAGAGCTTCGATTGCGCCGAGTGCCATGTCATCGTTGTTTGCGAGAACCGCTTCGATCTTGTCGCCATGGGAACCTAAGAAGGCTGCCATTTTCTCTTGGCCTTTAACGCGGTCCCACATTGCCGTATCTTCAGCCAGCTTTTGAACCTTGATGCCTGCATCTTCGATCGCTTGAACGGAGAACTTCGTGCGAAGCTCAGCGTCTTGGTGACCCGGTTCGCCCTTCAGCATCACGTATTGAAGAACGCCGTCGCCGTTTTTGTCCGCTTCAGGATGCGACTTCCAGTAGTCGGCGATGATTTCGCCTTCCATTGTGCCGGACTCTTCCGCTTTTGCGCCTACGAAGAACGCTTTGTCCCATTTCGCAAGGTCATCAGCGAGCGGTTCGCGGTTAATGAACACGACTGGAATGTCCGCTTTTTGAGCTTTGTCGATAATAACGCCTGCTGCCGTACGGTCAACCGGGTTAATCGCCATTGCTTTTACTTTTTTCGTGATGAACAAGTCAACTTTATCGTTTTGAGTCGGCTGGGAGTTTTGGCTGTCAACGATATCAACCTTAACGTTGCCCTCAGCTGCTTTGCTGATCGAGTTCCGCACACCGCTCATAAATGTGTCGTCAAATTTGTAAATCGCTACGCCTGTTTTAGGAAGGCTTCCGCCGCCGGTGCCACCGTTATTCGAGTTCGAGCAACCTGCTGCCGTAAGTGCCATTGCTCCCGCTACGAGAGCCACTGTCCATTTTTTCATCTCTGTATTACCCCCCGAGTGAATTAAGTAATGCGAGCTTGCCGTATTGCTTGCTTGCTGCATCCTTATTATGTCGAAATTTGAAATGGATTCGAATCTAATATTCTCATCTTTTTTATTAATATTCTCATCAGTTTCTAATCACTGAACGACAGGGAATAGCAGCTTCTGGTTATCTTTCCAGAACATGTTTTTCTTGTCGATCAGCTTGTTTTGAATCTCGACCCGGGATGGGACTTTATGGCCAAGCGCGGCCTCCATTGCATATTTCATTCCGAGGTACCCCATGCTAAACGGATTTTGCACGATAAGTTTTTGCAGCTGATTCTCTTGCAATAACTCCAGCAGCTCCGGCGAGCTGTCAAAGCCGATAAGCTTAACAAGATTCCCTGCCTGCTCGTTCCTCAGCTCCATTGCCGCACCAATCGAGGCCTCCGTGTTCAAAGCGATAATGCCATCCAGCTGCCGCTTATGCAGCTCCTCAGCTACCGTCTGGCTGCAAATATCTTGTTCGCCGCTGCAAGTCACCTGGTCAACGATACGGATATTCGGGTATCTGGAGGCAGCATCAAGAATACCTTGTGCTCTTAGCCTGCCGTTAATCCCCCCTGCTGCATGGGCGATAATCGCGATTTGGCCTTGCCGTCCGAGCTGATCAGCTAATTCGCGGAGCGCTTGTCCGCCTGCTTCGTAGTTATCCATACCGATATACGATCTCGTCTTCCCCGAGGTAAGCACGCTGTCGATTGCAATAACCGGAATTTGCCGCTCTGCCGCCTCCTTCAGGAATGGGGCAAATATCTCATCATCACTTGCGGCAAGCACAATCGCATCGGGTTTCGTTGCAAGCGCCTGCCTTGCGGCCTGCATCTGCCCGTCCGCATCCGTTTCATCATACGAAGCGGTGGTGTACATCGTAATGCCAAATTCCTTAACCGCCGCCTGTGCGCCAAGCATGACATTTTGCCAGTAATCGCCCTCGCTTGACCGTAAAATAACTTGAATCGTTATATCCGAAGGTTTCTGTTTCCGCTCCAGGATTCCCGGGTTGAAAGCGGAAATAAGCAGAACGAGGGCTGTCCCAGCAAGTAATACACTTACTATCATCCGTTGTCTCCGGTTCATTCTCCCTGCTCCC
Source organism: Paenibacillus sp. JDR-2 (assembly GCF_000023585.1). Taxonomy (NCBI): domain Bacteria; kingdom Bacillati; phylum Bacillota; class Bacilli; order Caryophanales; family Paenibacillaceae; genus Paenibacillus; species Paenibacillus sp. JDR-2. Next base: position 4,986,719 of record NC_012914.1, read on the forward strand.
TCCCTTCCGCCTGCTTCAGTTCCATGGCCGGGAATCGGATCGTAACGGTTGTTCCTTCTTCAAGCTCGCTTGCGAAATGAAGACCATACGCCTGACCGTAAAATAACCGAATCCGCTCCTGAACGTTCATGACGCCTACACCCGAGCCCTTGGAGCTGGTCACTTGACCGGCCGTTACCTGCTTCAGCCGCTCCTCGCTCATGCCTAGACCATTGTCTCTTACTTCAATAACGATATCGTCGCAATCAACCTTGGCCTCGACCCAAATATGACCTTTGTCTACCGAAGGTTCGATGCCGTGAACAAGAGCGTTCTCAATGAGCGGTTGTACGATTAGTTTCAGAGTGGCGTAATTCAAGACCTCCCCGTCTGCCTTAATCGAAAAATCGAACTTGTTCTTAAACCTCATTTGCTGGATGACGAGGTAGTTCCGGGCATGCTCAAGCTCATCGGCAATCGTAATGATGCTTTTCCCTTTGCCGAGACTGATCCGAAACAGCTTCGATAAAGAAGTGATCATCGTGGTAACTTCCTCGTTCTTGTTCATCCCTACCATGCGAACAACCGAATTGAGCGTATTGTACAGGAAATGAGGATTAATCTGGGCCTGCAAAGCTTCAAGCTCATACGTCCGTTTGCTTTCCTGCTCCGTTACGATCTGCCTCATCAGCTTCTTGATCGTGCTGATCATAATATTAAAGCGGTCGGCCAGCTGCCGGACTTCGAGAGGCCCTTCTCCAATAGCCGTCTGCTCGAAATTGCCGTGCTCTACATTTTTCATGGACAGCTCCAGCTGCTTTATGGGCTTCGATATCCGCCGCGAGACGATGCTCGAGAGCAGCACAACAATCAATATTAAAGCAAGAAGGAGCTGAAACATGGATCTGTTCAGCTCCGAAATGGAGGTCATGGCTTCATCCCTGTAGGACACGCCTACAACCTTCCAGCCTACGTTGCCGATTGTTTGAACACTGATGATTTTGGTAGCGCTGGAGGTTTTGTCGATATAGCTGCCATAAGTATGTTTGAGCGCAAGCTCAACGTTCTCGTTTTTCAGTCCGGCATAAATAAGCTGCAGTTGGGGGTGATAAACGATGTTGCCCGCCGATTCATCAAGAATGTAGACATAACCTTTCTCGCCGAGGCTAACTCTGTCGGATAGTTCATCAATCGTGTTGAAGTTGACGTCAAGCAGCAGAACGCCTTGGATGGGCTTGCCGTTATGAATCATCGTAATACTTTTGCTAAGCGAAACGACCCATCTGAACTGCTCCTTATACAGATTTTGCACATGCGGCAGCGAGATGGACAAATGGCTTGGCGTATCCAGCGCGCTCTGGAACCAGCTTTCCGAGGTGACATCCAGAGCGTTCTTCATCGTAACGTCGGGCAGGTCCATGACGAGCTGCCCTTTGTCGTCGAATAAAGCAAGAGATACCGTATCCGCGCGGGTAGACATCATCGTTGCCAGCTGGCGGTGAAGACTCTCCGAGTCCACATCGCCGCTTTGCGTGATCGTGTGGTACATCATATTGAACAGATCGGATGTCGCCTGCACGTTATTTTCCAGACTGTAGCTGACCTGATCGACAATCTGCTGCGAATTGCGGAAGGCGTTCTCCTCCGCCGTAGCGGCAAACCGGCTGTACAGCACTGTACTTACAACGACAATAATAAAGACCGAGAACAGGATTAAGGAGACGGACAAAATGTATTGGATGCTTCTGCTGTTCCCGCTGTTCATTTGGAAAACTCCGTTAAGCCGCTTCGGTATTCCTTCGCGGACACTCCTGCGTATTTCTTAAAGCACAGACTGAAATAGTTCGGGTCGGCAAATCCAACCTTGTCGGCTATCTCGAAGGTTTTCAGTTCCGTTGTCCTTAGATATTCCTTCGCCGCTTCCATGCGCAGCTGCAGCAGGTATGCGCCGTAGGTCATCTTCACTTCTTTTTTGAACAGGCTGCTGAAATAACCCGTGCTAATATGAAGATGCGCGCAGACTACGTTTATAGAGAGCTCGCTGTCATTGAAATTGCTTTTCGTAAATTGAATAGCTTCCTCTACGATATGCTTATACGAATGCTGCCTGCGGCTCGCAATACGACTCCTTACTTTGCCGCAAAGATCGGTGAACCAAGCTTTGGTTTCATTAAGCGTATTTAGCTTCTGGTATTGATCCAATATGCCAACCGCAAAGATAGGGTCTTTGTCTTTCCCGTCGTCGATCATTTTGGACAACTTGATAATAGCCGTTACCATCTCGAGCAAATAATGCTCGAAGTTATGAACCTGCACTGGAGCCTGCACGCGCGCGAGATCATCAAACAGCTCGTCAATGACTTCGGCCAGCTCCAGCTCAGTCCCCACCTTAATGGACCGGACCAGGTTTTGCTCCTTCCATTCGTCAAAGATCAGCTTCTCCTGCACGCGCTCTTCCATATCGTCGATGCAAATAATTTGGTTAATCCCGAGAATTCTGCGGTAATCAAGCGCTACCTCTGCCGCCTCGTACGAATACTTCAGGCTGCGAATATCTCTGGTGAAAGTCCCGACTCCAATCATGACGGGCAGCTTCAGAAATCTTTCGATGCTCTGCAAAATTTCCTTCAGCGCATCCTGGGTTGCCTCCATCACCTCTTCGTCCCGGCCATCCGGACTAACCGTGAACAGGACAACTTGATCCTGATGGATAAATACTTTGCCTAGCTGGTGTCTGGTCCAAATCTCTCCCGCAATGTTCGTTATGGAGAACAATTTCAAATCAAGGTCCTTGATCGAGGAGACCGCGTGAAGAGGATCTAGCTCTTCCTCCGGCTTGTCCGAATGGAGAACGGAAATTACGGATACGACATAACCTTCACCATCGAGCTCCATACCGTATTTCTCCGCTTTTTCTCGGATGCTTGCTAACGACTGATGGCGGGTGATTAAGGAAGAGAGGAACTTTTCGCGGACAATAGGCAAAGTCATGCGGTAATGCTCCTGCAGAAGCTCGACGTTGTTCCGCGTCTCCCTTTCTTCATCCATCCTCTGCTTTACCTGAAGCACCGTTTCCGTTAATTGACTTCCCGAAAATGGCTTCAGCAGGTAGTTTTCTACCTGCAAATTAATCGCCTGCTTGGCGTATTCGAATTCATCATGCCCGGTCAGAATGACGACACGGGTAATGGGATACATTTTTTTCACCCAATCGGCAAGCTCGAGGCCGTTCATATAGGGCATGCTAATATCGGTAATGAGCACATCCGGCTCCATTTTTTCAATAAGCTCTGTCGCTTCTTTCCCGTTCCCGGCGGTCTTCACCTCAGAGAAGCCGCAGCTCTCCCAGTCAATCTCCATCATGAGGCCTTCCGTTACTTCCGGTTCGTCATCAACAAGCAGAAGTTTATACATGACGTCTGTTTCCTCCTTCATCAAACCAGTACTCATTTTGCCACAAATAAAAAGACGATAACATTAAATTTGTCGAAAATTGTAGACTGTTAAAGCGTAATGACCATAATAAGCCTAATTTGCTCTGTTTTACAAGCATTTACGACCGTTCACGGCTTCTGCTCTTGTAGCCAAGGTTTGTCCGATATGATAAACTCAAAGGTATGACATTACATGGGAGGGACTAGCATGGCGCCTAAGAAAATGAGATCAGACATGATCAAAAAAGGATTTGACCGCGCACCACACCGCAGTCTTTTGCGGGCAGCAGGCGTAAAAGAAGAAGATTTCGGTAAACCGTTTATCGCGGTTTGCAACTCTTATATCGATATTATTCCAGGTCATGTTCATTTGCAGGAGTTCGGCAAATTGGTTAAAGAAGCAATTCGCGAAGCAGGCGGCGTGCCGTTCGAATTCAATACAATCGGCGTAGACGACGGTATCGCGATGGGTCACATCGGGATGCGTTACTCGCTTGCCAGCCGTGAAATTATTGCGGACTCCATAGAAACAGTAGTTAACGCACACTGGTTCGACGGTATGGTCTGCATTCCTAACTGCGACAAAATTACGCCAGGCATGATGATGGGTGCCCTTCGTGTTAACATCCCAACCATGCTCGTAAGCGGCGGACCAATGAAAGCCGGCAGAACATCCGACGGCCGTGCAATCTCCCTGACTAGCGTATTTGAAGGCGTAGGCCAATATATCGCTGGCACAATTGATGAAGTAGGTCTTACTGAATTGGAACAATTCGGTTGTCCGACTTGCGGATCTTGCTCCGGCATGTTTACTGCAAACTCGATGAACTGTCTGGCAGAAGGTCTTGGCCTTGCAATGCCAGGTAACGGTACGATTCTTGCTGTATCGCCCGAGCGTAAAGAGTTCGTTAAAGAATCGGCTCGCCAGCTGATGAAACTGATCGAACTTGGCATCAAACCACGTGATATCGTGACAAAAGAAACAATCGACAACGCATTTGCTCTTGATATGGCTTTGGGCGGTTCAACAAATACCGTTCTGCACACGCTTGCTATTGCGCATGAAGCTGGTATCGAATACCCAATCGAACGTATCAATGAAATCGCAGAACGCGTTCCGCATCTTGCGAAAATCGCTCCAGCATCCGATTACCACATCGAAGATGTTCATGTTGCAGGCGGCGTAAGCGCCGTTATTAATGAGCTGCTCAAAAAAGATGGCGCAATGGATGGTACACGTATAACTGTTACCGGTAAAACACTTCGCGAGAATGTTGAAGGCTGTGAAATCCTAGATACAGATGTTCTCCGTACGATCGACAACCCGCATAGCGAACGAGGCGGTCTGGCTGTATTGTTCGGCAATCTGGCTCCAGGCGGCTCGATCGTTAAAGTCGGTGCTATCGACAAAGTGGTTGGCGGCTACCATAAAGGACCTGCTATTTGCTTCGATTCCCAAGACGATGCTCTTGCAGGCATCTCGAGCGGCAAAGTAAAAGAAGGCCATGTTGTCGTTATTCGCTACGAAGGACCTAAAGGCGGTCCTGGCATGCCGGAGATGCTTGCTCCAACATCGCAAATCGTTGGTATGGGTCTTGGCACTAAAGTCGGCCTCATCACTGACGGACGTTTCTCGGGCGCATCCCGCGGGATCAGTATCGGTCACGTATCTCCGGAAGCGGCTGAAGGCGGCCCAATCGCCTTTGTTCAAGACGGCGACATCATTGAGCTGGATATGAACAATCGTGGAATTACTCTGATGATCAGCGACGAAGAAATGGAAAAACGTCGCGCCGCATGGCCTGGCTTCGAACCAAAAATCAAACGCGGCTACTTGGCTCGTTACTCCCACCTGGTTACAAATGCAAGTATGGGCGGCGTAATGAAGATGTAGTTCGCAGAATTTGAGTTGAGCAGCTCCTTTTGGGGCTGCTTTTCTTTTTTTGGATTGTTTGTAGCATGCAGCACTCCACAGAAGAATATTTCTTCCGATCGCCATTGCTCGCAGATTCCTTGAATCAAATGAATATCGGTTGGAATCTGCTCACAAAAGCGAACGCTCCGCTTCTCCAGAAATATTCTTCTGCTCCGTTGGAGCAAACTGCAGCAGCAATAGCCACGTCGCTGACTCCATTCTGCTCCTTGGGGGGAGAAGGAATATACTGCGCCTGACTTCTAAGTTCAAGTTATAGCACTACGTTACAAAATATCTTCACTCCACTTTGCTACACAAATTGGGGCAAGATAAATCCCCACACAACCTGCGGCATCGTTAGGATGGTTCAAAATGGTACGAATGAGTGGCTTAGCGATATGGCACATCGTTAAGGAATTAAGAAGCAGAAAAAGGGACAAAAAAGCCTGGCAGTCGTTGACTGCCAGGCTTTTTTTAGATAACTGACGGGTTGCTGTCCATTTCGGAAGCATCCGAATTTTCAAGGGAAGGTGCCGACTTCGCCGCAGCCACTTCCTGATGAGGCTTAACGCCTTTCGTCGTGGAAGCATGTGCGCCGTTTACGGCGAACATCAGAAGCTGCTCCAGCGGCATCAGCAGCATATGAGGCTTGATGGAATCCCGCTTTGCTTTACCTCTTGCATTTCGCTGCTTATTGGTAAGAACGCTAGTAAGGATCTTCAAGTATATCCGTGTTGCACGCGCGAACATACCATCCGGCAGCGGCTCCACCTGGAACCCCAACCGGTCCGCGCCGCGATGGATCATGGTCACGCCATAAATCGCGCGTACTCCCTCTACATCCGGATCTTTAGCAAGCGTTCTCGCCAGAGCCGGCAATGCCTGTTCCATCTCCCGGAGCAGCCGAATACCAGTGGATAATGGCGAGCTCGACTGCAAAGAAATCGAAGACAGCATCTTGTTGTCGAAGTGCAGCTCTACAATTTTGTCTCCGTTCTTTAAGTACCCGTTATCCGCCAGCTTAACGGGCTCCCCGTGGTACTTGATAACACGGTAATGGAATACCGCATCCTCGCCCCCCACCGTTTTCAGCCGGAAAACAACGTGGTACAGCTTCTCGTAGAGGAGCCATGCTCCAACCATTGCGTTCTTTATCACGGAACGTTTAGGCGTTTTGTCTGACAATTTCATCATCTCCGCTATGCCGACAAACCGAAAGCCCCGCTTCGTCGCTTCGTCCATATAAGCTTTAAGGGCAATCAGCATATTCGCCGGTGCTGTTGGATCCGCGCCTGGCGTACGGCCGCAATCATGAAGCAGCAGTACCTCTCCGGGACGCATCTTCTTCATCATTTTCTGCTTAAGACGCTCGGCGCCAAGCTTAACGTTCCAATCCCCGAAAATAGCCGACCACAATATGATTTGCATCTTATTGCGGTTCATGAAATCAAATACGTTAACAATCCCCCATGGCGGCCGATAAAAAGCGGAACGGATTCCGACGGCCTCCCGTATTACGTCTGAGGTACGATCGATCTGACTGCGGACCGTCTTTGGCCTCATAAACCAGTTGGTCTTATGAACATAATTATGAATAGCGATTATATGACCTTCCTCATGCATTCTCCGCAGTATTTCCGGATGCTTCTCTGCATGTGAGCCTACTACAAAAAAAGTGGCTTTCGCCTTATAACGGGCAAGCAGATCAAGCAGCTGGGGCGTATATTCAGGATCTGGACCATCATCGAAGGTTAAAGCGATCTCGCTTGCAACATGGCCTTTCTTGAATACACGGAATCCGAAAACACGGCTGATTAGCGCAGGGATAAAGGCATACAAGGACAAGAAGTAAAATGCCCAAAGCAGCAATTGTAACATTTTGTATTCCCCACCGTTTATGAAAGTTATAAACACGATACCTTTAATTGTACCATATGAGCATTAATTATAGGCATCGTTTTAAAAATTATAGTACAATCACAACAGGGATTTGATTCCTGTACGAGAGGAGATTATTGTATGCTTCCGTTTTACAAGAAATACTGGCGTACCGCATTCGACATAGCGCTTATTGCCCTTACCGTCTATCTGGTTATGTTCGCCTTCAGCTATCTGTACAAAATCGCAACACCTATTTTCTTTGCATTTGTGATTTACCTGTGTATCGAACCGCTGGCCAAGCGGCTGAACAAAATCGGGATTAAAAAATCGATCGCTTCCGGCATATCGGTCCTGGTATTCTCCCTTATTATTATTGGCCTTTTTTCCGGACTAGCCTACATCATTACAAGCCAAGGCGCCGACTTCATTAAGGTGAAATTGCCGCAGTACCAAGAGCTGTTCAAGGAGCAAGTGCAAGATGACTCCAGTGTGTTTCAGCAGAAGCTCCAGGCTCTTCCTCCCGAATGGGTCGAAAGGATTACCGAGTACATCAACGGAGCAACCGAATATTTGCCGAAGCTAGCCAATATTATTTTCACCGGTTTGATCGGATATATTTCGTCTTTTTCTACTTTTTTGTTCAACTTCGTAATCGGGATTATTTTGGCGTACTTCCTCAGCATCGAGATTAAAATTTGGAAGAAAACCGCCAATGACAAAACACCTAACACGTTCAAAAAAGCTTTCTTCTTCCTTAGAGAAAATGTATTTAAAGGAATTGGAGCTTATGTGAAGGCTCAGGCAAAAATGATGAGCATTACATTCCTCGTTATTTTCGCGGCGCTTCTTATTCTGAGAGTAGAAAATGCATTCGCCATCTCCTTTACGGCCGGGGATTTTCGACGTATTGCCGCTTCTTGGCGTAAGTACGCTGTTTATTCCTTGGATCATTTATTTGTTCCTGGTTGGCCAAACCACGCTTGCCGTTTGGCTGTCCGTTCTCTTGATCGCTGTAGTTCTGACGCGCCATATCGTAGAGCCCAAAATTACGGGCGATACGCTTGGCGTATCCGCCTTCACGATGCTATCCTGCATGATCGTATCGCTGCATTTGTTTGGCGTAGCAGGCGTAATTCTATCGCCAATCATCATTATTCTGATCAAAGCGCTGTACGAGCAAGGCTTCTTCCACCGCTGGATCCGCACGCCGCAAGGCGAGTTTGACGTCCATCCGTTCCCGGCTGCCGCAGAGGAAGAAACCGATGGCAAGCAGCCTTCAACGGGAGTATAAGGCGAGAATATCCATCACGCCGCGAAAAAGCTCCGTTGCCTGGTTCCTGCTGTCAGGCGGACGATTCTCCGCCAGCACCGCAACCGCATAACGGGGCTTCTGGGCCGGACCGTATCCCGTGAACCATTGGTTCACGCGAGGCGCTCCGGCCCTTGTTATTTCGGCGGTGCCGGATTTGCCGGCTACCGCCCACAGCCCTTGGCGGATCGACCGGCCTGTTCCATGGTCGACAACCGCCTCCATGCCGCGAAGCAGCTTACGCGCGGTGGCCGGACGAATCCGGCCATCCGCCGCAGGAGCGCTCTTCGCGGGCATGGTCACCATCCGCTGGCCGTTGGCATAGCGGATTTCCCGTACGAGGCGCGGCTCCATCACGCGCCCGTGGCCCAGCAGCGTGACGACCAGATTCGCCGCCTGAAGCGGCGTCATCAATACATCACGCTGCCCAATGGCGGATTGCGCCATTACGCCGCCATCCGTCTTTACGCCGGCCACAGCCGGGAATAACCGCCCGGCTTCCTCTTCGCCAAGCAGCCGTAGCGGATGGCGGAACGGTCCAAAGGCCCGTTCCGAATGCCAGCCGGCCTGCTTCCCGATCCCTAATGCAGCTGCCGTTCGCTGCAGCTGCTGCGCGCTTAACCGCTCCGCAATGGTCGCAAATACGATGTTGCATGATTGGGCGAGTCCCTCCTGCAGCGAAAGCGTGCCATGCCCGCCCTCTTTCCAGCAGGACAAGCCGTATTTGCCGTATTCCCCGTTGCAAGTAAAACGCTCCTTTTCGTTCGTCACTCCCGCTTCCAGAGCAGCGGCTTCGGTAACCAGCTTAAAGATTGAGCCGGGCACGGCCGCCTGAATCGCATGATTGGCCCACTCCTTCTCGTTATCCAGCTGCAGCGGCTCCATCTGCGGCCTGGAGATCATCGCCACAATATCTCCGTTCTTCGCATCCAGAACAACAACCGCCCCTTCCCTTAGCGGTTTGGCATCGATATAAGCTTCAAGCCTGTTCTGCAGTTCAAGATCAAGCGTGGTCTGAACCTGAAGCGGATAATACGGATTCCCCGGCCCCGTAACGCGGTAATTCAAACCTAGCAACGGCCCCTTGTTGCCGTCTGTAAAATAAGAGACGGAGGTAGCGCCGGCACCATGCAGGAGATCATCCAGAGACTTTTCAAGACCCGAACCGCCTATCAACTCATTAATTTTCCGTTTGCCTGATTCAAGCTCCTTCGCATACGCCAGCTCTAAATGCTCCGGATGCTGGCTGATATATCCGAGCGCCTGCTTAGCGGCAAATGCGGTTAAATACCGGTTCCGGTATGGCAAAGCCCGTACACCGTTCAAATGAAGCAAAGCCAGCTTCTGCAGCTGCTTGTCCGATAAACGGTAAGGAAGCTTCTCTTTCCCGCTATGCCAGAAGGACGGCTCCCGCAGCTCCTGCCACCAGCTTACGAGCTGTCTTTCGGTTACATTCAGCATCGCGGCAAGCTGCTGCACATTCTGATGCCACTTTTTCTCCGCTTCAGAATCCCCGAACTTCATATTCACGGGAAATAAGGCAAGCGTATAATACGTCTCCCCCGTAATTGGCCTGTTATACCGGTCTACGAAATCTCCCCGGCCGGAATCCAGCACAAGATTACGTTCGCGCTGCATAACCGACATCCGCTTCCAGCTGGTCCGGCTCATCGCAGCGGCTGCGTTCTTATGCCCGTAGCCGGGCGTCAGCTGTAACCAGGCAAGCCTCGCAATAAACCCGGACAAAATAAAGACAAATAATAACCCGATTACAGCAATACGTCTTTTCATGTAAGGCGCCTCCAGTCATTAGACATTATCACCTTACCGAAGCACAAAAAAACCGTCCAAAAGGATCTTTCATCCAATTGGACGGCTTACGATTAATCGATTTTGAAACGGGACAACGATTCTTTAAGTCCGCGGGATACGGCATCCAGCTTCTCGGACAGGTTAACCAGCCCGTTGCTGATGCTAAGCTGCTCGGTGCTAAGCGACGCTACTTCTTCCGAAGTAGCTGATGACTGCTGCGCAACGGCGCTTACATTCCCCATCGCTTCCGTTAACACTGCTTGCGATTGATCCAGCATGGTGATCGAATTCGTTACCGAATCCAGCTTCTGTACGAATTGCCCCATCTGGTTCTGTACGGTGAGGAAGAGCTGATTCGCTTCTTTAACCGAACCAATCTGTTCTTGGAACAGCGGATACGCATCCGACAATACCGTAACCGTCTCTTCGATCTGCGTCATGATCGTCTCCGTAATCTGGCCTACGACATCAATGGATTGACGGGATTGATCCGCCAGCTTGCGGATCTCGTCGGCTACGACCATAAAACCTTTGCCTGCCGCTCCGGCACGTGCCGCTTCAATAGTTGCGTTCAGCGACAGGATGTTCGTTTGCTTGGTCAGATTGTTGAGTACGTCTAGAATCTTAACGATGGACCCAGTGCTAAGCTTAAGACTATCTACCTTTTCTACCATGGAACGGGTCATTTCTTCCGTCATGCCCGTCTTCTGAATAAGAAGACCCATATACGCTGTACCTTGCTGGCTGGCCTTCTCCACTTCGCCGGCAGATTCAACCATATGGCCGGTTGCATCCATAACCGACTTCATTTGATGATTGATATTACCTGTCAGATCGCTGCCTCTTTCCGCCTCAACAGCGAGGCTGGATGCGCCGCTTGCGATCTCTTCCGTTGCAACGGAAATCTCTCTTGCCGAGATGGCCGTCTTCTTCGACACATCGGTCAGCTCGCCGGCTGTAGACAATACTTCATCAGCGGACTGTGTGGTTTGTTTGGCAAGCGCCGTAATCTGAATCATCATTTTGTTAAAGCTCTCGCCAAGCTGACCGATCTCATCCTTGCGCTTCGTTATATTCGATCGAACCGTCAAATTGCCGCGTTCGCCTTCGTTCATCAGATTGCGCATCGCCATTAGCGGCATTGCGATGGTGCGGATAACCAGCATGCCGATAGCAATTGCGATAAACATCGCAACCAAGGCTATCAGCCAAGTCATCTTGTTGATAACGCCGGCATCTTTCACAAGCTCGTTAACCGGTATTGTGCCTACCAGTCTCCAGCCTGCCGTATCCAGCGTCTTGAATACGGACAGAACCTCTTCCCCTTCAGTGGACTTCTCTTTAAGCGAGCCTTCCTCATCAATATTCAGCTTTACTACATTGCCTTTGCCGATAAGGCTGTTATCCGGGGCTGAAATGTACTTATTGTCGCTGTCTACCAAATAAATTTTGCTGCCTTCGCCAAGCGAAATATCTTCGTATTTCTCTTGGATATCCTCGAGGTTGAGCTCAATCAACAGGATATAAGAAGCCGCATTGGTTGTTGTATTGTTCATTTGTCTGCTGAGACCTATTGACGGCAGCTTGTCCTTTGTGCCGAAACCGGTCGGCTGCGTTTCAATCCAGTTAACGCCGCCTTTTGAAGTTTTGGTTTTCTCGAACCAGTCCGATTTCATCAGATCGGGTGCTACGGCAACAGAGGCCGTCCCGTATGTGATGGTCGGAAGTTTATCGTCCAGCGGCAGCAAATAGGCACCGATAACGGCTTTGTTGCTCATCACCGCATTTTGCAGGCGTTCTCCCAAATCCTTCTGTGCTTCAAACAAATCGAAAGCTTCCGTACTGTCTTCCAGAGTAGAAACAAGCTTATGGAATTCTTTATCGATCATGATCTGCATGGACAGATCCTCATAAGTCTTCAGAATAATATCCAGGTTCGCCGAAGCTTGTACAATCGTCTCGAAGCTTGCGCTTGATACTTTATCCTCAACGATGGTTTTCGTCTTCGAGTAGGCCATTTGACCCACAACCAATACGCACGCAATAATACTGACGAATATAATCAGGAACAGCTTTGTACCTACCGACTTTAACGGGTTGGAGAAAATGGATGTGAAAGTCTGCGTTACTTGCTTCGTTGTTTGTGCGGTAACCGCCTGCGCTTTTGATTGCGCTTTCATATTTTGCGGTTTCTCTTTAACTTTTTTAGGTTTGTCCGTTTTCTTCATGCAAGACACCGCCTCTTTATCGTTATGTAGTTTGTCAACTGGATCGGTCTAGTTCTATTACCCTATATTGGCATGTACAGTCCTATTATTTTATATCGGTCGGAAAATGTCAATTGATTAGTAGATTCAAACAACTATTTTTTCCCAATAAAAAACAAGGAAGGACATTTGTCCTTCCTTGTCGATATTATCCGCCCTATTTCGCAGCTGTTTTATTGCTTGTTTCGATATTTTTCAGATGCTCTTTATACGTTTTGGCAAACAGATGAGTCTGCGAGCCGTCTTTTTTGGTGACGTAATAGAAGTAATCATTTTTCTCCGGATATAAGGCCGCTTTAATCGAAGCAAGGCTTGGGCTTGCAATCGGTCCCGGCGGCAGTCCGTCAATCTTGTACGTGTTATAAGGACTATCGATCTGCAAATCCTTCTCGTATAAGCGTTCCTTTGGTTTATCCAGCAAATACTGAACGGTCGCATCGATCTGAAGAGGCATTCCTTTCGCCAGACGGTTATAGATGACGCCGGCCACAACCGGCCGCTCTTCATCCACAACAACCTCTCTCTCGATCAGCGAGGCAATCGTAAGCAGCTGATGGAGCGTCAGCTTGCGCTCGGCAAGAACATCCGACCAGCCCTCGGGCAAAGTGTCCAGCTTCGTATCCAGCTCAGCCATCATCCGCTTGAGGATATCCTCTTCCGTACTCCCCTTCTTCAACTCGTAGGTTTCCGGGAACAAGTACCCTTCCAGCCTGTGGTGAAGCTTGTCGTCAGCCGGGATCGATTTAACGGCCTCCGCGCCTTCCCAGCCTGGGGCGGAATCCGCAAGCGTGAGGAATTTATGCTTATCAATGAGTTTTTCTTCCGACAGCTTATCTGCAATCTGAAGCAATGTAAAGCCTTCCGGAATCGTGAACCGGATCATGGACTCGGCTACGGTATCCCCGCTGTTCAGCTTAGCGATAATCTCATCATTTTCCATGCCCGGACTTAGATCATAGACACCAGCTTGGAAATGCGAGCCTTCGTTCTTCGCCTTCAAGTAATATTTAAACAAAAAAGAGTTCTTGATAATGCCGTGCTCTTCCAGCGTATCGGATACCGTAAATGCCGAAGCGCCTTTTGCGATTTCAATTCGGACAGGTTCGCCAGGAGCTGTCGGCTTTAACCCGTTCCAAACATACAAAAAGACACTCCCTGCTCCAATAATAAGGAGAGCGAGGAGCGATAAAATAACCCACATGGCAATACGGCCTGCCGAGGGTCCTGATTTTGAATGCTGCTGTCTCGATTGCACCAACCGCGTTCCTCCTAAAATGAATTATCACACTAATGGCCATATTTAGGCCATTGTGATGATTCATTGCATCGTAAGCATAAACTTTGATTTATCAAAAAGACTATATTTCATCAGTTTCATCCATTTTCCGACAATAATTTCCTTCAAAAGCCTGAGAAAAAGAGCGGTGGGAGCCGCTCTTTTTAACTTGCGTATGCAATTAAGGCATTTCATCGTTTGCGAACAGAAGATCATCATAAGCTTCCGCCGCAAGTTCCCACTCATCATCGTCCTCAATCGTTTCAAGCTGGGGTTCGCCGTTATCGGTCAGAATGACGCGGAACAGCTCAACCTCCTGCTCTTTCTTCATGTCAGGCGACTGCAGAGCGGCATAAACGTACGGGCCAAGCTGAAACTCCGCCTTGATCTCGAATTTGTCGAGACTCCCATGTTCAGAGACCAGCTCGATTACATTCCCGAAGCCGCTCTTGCGGAACCGGAATAATGCGCTCGTCATCCGCCATTAATTTTCCTCCATCTCGCCGAGAAGCGTGTTGAAGGTTTCTTCAACCATGTTCCACTCTTCTTCGTCTTCGATCGTATACAGCTTAAGGTCGTCGCCTTCTTCTTCATAACGGAAAGCGTATACTTCATCTTCCTCGTCATTTTCGCTTGCAAGCGGAACAACCATCATATATTTCGAATCAGAGCCATCCACTTCAAACTTCATGATGACTTCGAATTCTTCTTCGTTGCCGTCTTCATCCGGAATATAAATAATTTCCGGTTCTTCGAACTGCAGGTCATCCTTTGTCATCGCAACCCTCACCTTTTCGTTTTAGAATCGAGATAATTTTGCAAAATAAGCGTTGCCGCCATTTTGTCTATTACTAGCTTTCGCTTCTTCCGGCTAACATCCGCCTCTAGCAAAGTCCGCTCGGCGGATACCGTTGTCAGCCGTTCATCCCAAAGGTGAACAGGCAAGTTTAGTGTTTGCTGAAGCTGCTCTGCGAATGCCATACTTATCTCGCCGCGGGGGCCAATCGTATTATTCATATTTTTCGGCAGTCCCACAACGATTTCCGTTACTTCATGCTCTTTCACCAGCTCGGCAATCCGATCCATTTCGCCGCCGTCCCTGCGCTTGTGAACGGTTTCCAGTCCCTGCGCGGTCCAGCCGAACGCGTCGCTGACCGCAACTCCGATGTTGCGGTCACCGTAATCCAAACCCATTGTCCTCATATCCGGCTCCCAATTCTCATTTCTTGTTGTTCAGATAAAACCGGACAAGCTCTTCAATGAGTTCATCACGTTCTTTCTTGCGAATTAAGCTTCTAGCGTTGTTATGCCGTGGAATGTAGGCGGGATCTCCGGACAGCAAATACCCAACAATCTGATTGATCGGATTATACTCTTTCTCCAGAAGCGCCTCATGCACCGTAAGCAAAATGTCTTGTGAGGAAGATTCGCCTTCCGCCTTCACATTAAACTTCATCGTGTTGTCCATGGAATTCATCGCCAGCACCTCGCTTTCCAACCGCATTTATTAACTAGTTTATTACATTTACACTGCTATCATATCACATTTGATTGGTTAAGAACCAGTTCTTCGGCAAGTTTCAAAGCTTCGTCCAGCTTCGAAGCGTCTTTGCCGCCGGCTTGTGCCATATCCGGACGTCCGCCGCCGCTGCCGCCGCAATGCGCAGCTGCTTCTTTGACGATCTTGCCGGCATGGAAGCCTTTCTTCACCAGATCGGCCGATACGGCTGCAACGAGGCTCACTTTGTCCTCTTGCACGGCGCCAAGGATAATAACCGCCGAAGGCAGCTTCGCTTTCAATTCGTCTGCGATGCCGCGGAGAGCATCCATTGTAGGGGCGCTGACCTTCGCGCTCAATACGGTTACGTCGCCAACGGTTTTCGCGTTTTGCTCAAGAGAGCCTGCTTCGATACGGCTCAGCTTCGCCTGCAGCGATTCATTCTCGCGGCCCAGCTCTTTTACTTGCGCGAACAAAGCTTCAATCCGTTTTGGAACATCGTTGTTATTTGCTTTAAGAAGCGCCGAAGCCTGCTTCAAAAGGTCAAGCTGACCTTCCATATAGCTGTAGGCATGGCGGCCGGTTACTGCTTCAATACGGCGTACGCCGGAACCGATGCCGCTCTCGCTTACAAGCTTGAACATACCGATCTGGGACGTATTCGCTACATGGCAGCCGCCACAAAGCTCAATGCTGTAATTGCCGACTTGTACGACGCGCACGATGTCGCCATACTTCTCGCCGAACAAGGCCATAGCGCCCATTGCTTTTGCTTCTGCAATTTGCTTGCTCTCGATAACAACAGGAGTTCCAATCCAGATTTGCTCGTTGACCTTGCGTTCGATTTCCGTCAGCTCTTCGGGCGTAATGCTGCCGAAATGGGAGAAGTCGAAACGCAGTCGGTCTGCTTGTACAAGCGAGCCTGCCTGATTAACATGATCGCCGAGCACTTCTTTTAGTGCTTTGTGCAGCAAATGAGTTGCCGTGTGGTTCTTGATGACATCCTCGCGTACCGAACGGATAACGACGGCTTCCACAGTCTCTCCTGTACGAACGGTACCGGAAGCGACCACGGCATGATGCACGCTTTGGCCATGCGGCGCTTTTGTCACGTCTTCAACCTGCAGCGTAAATCCGTTGCCTACGATTGTACCTTTATCGCCGATTTGACCGCCGCTTTCCGCATAGAAAGGAGTGCGGTCGAGCAGCACAAGAACGCGGCTGCCTTCGCCTACGAGATCTACCAGGGAATCTTCATGGACAATAGCTGTGATTTGGGCTTCCGTTACCAGTTCATTATAGCCAACAAATTCACTTTTAACCGTAAAGTCGGCAAGCGGACCGCCTTGCACGTTCATGCCGCCTGTATCCTGACGGGCTGCACGCGCACGCTCGCGCTGCGCTTCCATTGCAGCGTCAAAACCTTCGCGGTCAACGGTCATGCCGTTCTCGGATGCAAAGTCCTCCGTCAGGTCAAACGGGAAGCCGTACGTATCGTACAGGCGGAATGCGTCCTCGCCGCCGATCTCCGTTGTACCCGCTTTGCGTGCTGTTGCTACCAAATCGGACAGCATTACTAGACCGTCGGACAAGGTTTCGTGGAAACGCTCCTCCTCCGTACGGATAACACGCTCGATAAACTCGCGTTTGTCGACAACCTCCGGATAGTAGACGCCCATAACCTCGCCAACAACGGAAGTCAGTTCATACAGGAACGGACGGTCGATGCCGATTGTTTTTCCGTAACGAACGGCACGGCGGAGCAAACGGCGGATAATGTAGCCGCGGCCTTCATTGGAAGGCATAACGCCGTCGCCTACCGCAAAGGCAACCGTACGGATATGGTCGGCGATTACTTTCAGCGCAACGTCATGCTCATCATTCACATGGTATTTCACGCTTGCGATTTCGCAAGTACGTTCAATGATTGGGATGAACAGATCCGTATCGAAGTTGGAATCCACATCCTGCAGGATGGAAGCGAAACGCTCGAGACCTGCGCCCGTATCGATGTTTTTGTTCGGAAGCGGCGTGTAGCTGCCGTCTTTATTATGGTTGAACTGGGAGAATACAAGGTTCCATACTTCGAGGAAACGTTCATTCTCGCCGCCAGGCCAGCATTCCGGATCGTTCAGATCGCCGTACTTCTCGCCGCGGTCATAGAAAATTTCGGTACAAGGTCCGCAAGGGCCCTCGCCGATATCCCAGAAATTTTCATCCAGCTTGTAGATGCGCTCAGCCGGAAGGCCGATCTTCTCGTTCCAGTACTTGTATGCTTCTTCGTCTTCCGGATATACCGTAACGGAGAGGCGATCGGGATCGAAGCCGATCCATTCTTTGCTCGTCAGGAACTCCCAAGCCCAAGTAATGACTTCTTCTTTGAAGTAGTCGCCGATGGAGAAGTTGCCCAGCATCTCGAAGAACGTATGGTGGCGGCGGGTTTTGCCGACATTCTCGATATCGTTCGTACGAATGCATTTTTGCGAGTTCGTAATGCGCGGATTGTCAGGGATGACGCGTCCGTCGAAATAAGGCTTGAGCGGAGCCATGCCCGCATTGATCCAGAGCAACGACGGATCGTTGTGAGGGACTAGCGATGCGCTTGGCTCGATATGATGTCTTTTGCTTTCGAAGAAGGAAAGCCATTTGGAACGAATTTCACTTGCTTTCATTGTTAATAACCTCCGTTAAAATTTGAGTTGAGATCAGCATGACGGGCACTACGAGAAAGGTTGAGCCTTTGGCCGCTGTTGTTTTTGAATTTCTTGAACGATATGTACAAGGTTGAAATTCAAAAACAAAGGCGGACGCTACCGCTCCAAAAGCTTCAACTTTTCTCTCCGTGCTCCAACGCCGCTCACTTCTTCAAACCTTTAATAGTCTGTTTTGAAACATAAAAAAGTCCCTGTCATTAGACAGGGACGAATTTAATATCGCGGTACCACCCTGGTTATTGCCGAATGCAATATACACCGCACTCAAAAGCAATCTCCTCGTATGGACGATAACGGGTCCTCCCGGTGAAGTTCGTTCACACTCCGAAAGTAGCTTTCGGCCATTCTTCGTCCGAAGAGCTCTTACAGCCAACGCCCAAAGGCGAAGAAGCTCTCTCTCTGATTGACGGGCTATGGCGTACTTCCTTCCATCAACGCTTTGCATGTGTTAGTTGCTGCAACTGTCTAAAGTATATCGGCCAATGTGACGTCTGTCAAATGGTCTTTCGCCTGACGTAATAAGCGAAGATATGCTGGACGATCACTTTAAGCGCCGCAAAGATCGGAACCGCCAGAATCATCCCGACAATGCCGGCAATCTCCCCTCCGACGAGCAAGGCGAAGATGATCGCCAGCGGATGAATATGGAGCGTGCGCCCAACCACTTGCGGGGACACGACATTGCCTTCAAGCACCTGGCACGCCATGTTGACGATAGCGACAAACAGCACCATTTTCATAGAAATCGTTGATGCAACGAGAAGGGCCGGAGCCGCGCCAAAGAATGGACCCAAATACGGGATAATGTTCGTAACGGACACAATGCTGGCGAGCAGCAGCGGATACGGAAGCCCAATGATGATATACCCGATATAAGCGAGTATGCCAACGATGATACAGACGATAAACTGCCCCCGAATGTAGCTTCCCAGCGCCGTGTCAATATCCTTGAGGAGCCTGACGGCGTGCTTGCGGTGCGACTTCGGAACGTAGGTAATAACCGTCCGCTCGAACAAATCGAAATCCTTCAAAATATAAAAAAGCCAGGAAAGGGATGATAAAGGCGATAAATACCGCATTCACGACAGACCCGATATTGTTAATGAAATGGGATACGGTATCCGACAGCTTCTTCTCCATCTGATAAATGGACTTGTTCATCCCGTCCCGGATACTGTCCGGCAAAAAGGAAGTATTGTTCAAATCGGTCACGAGACTTTCCGCGCGATAGGTCAGATCCGGAACATGGCGATTCAACTCGTCCATCTGTTCCTTGAACATCGGGATCACATTAACTAAAATAACGGCCAGCGCCGCGCAGAACACGGCATAAATCAGCAGCACCGCTGCCGTCCGCGGAACCTTCCGCTGATGCAGCATCGTCACAACCGGATTCAGCACGTAAGATACGATCATTGCGATAATAAACGGGGCGAGAATCGACCTTAGAAACACGTAAAGATGAATAAAAATAGGTTTTACCAACAGCAGCAGATACAGGGCTAGCAGCCCCATAATGATATAGACCAGCCACGCAAACAGACGGCTCTTCGTCAACCGTTCCACCGTCTTCACCCCCGCTTGTTTCATCACCGTAAGCCAAAAGATTGACAGAGCAATCTGCTTCAGTATATGTACAAGCGGTCCATTTCATCCATGAATGCCTAATTCGTATTTATTCCGCTACGATCCAGTTCATCTTCTTATCCATGTATTCCGACCATTCCGCGGGAAGAGGCTCCTCGCAGACAACCGTATCAAGCTGCGCCAAATCCGCAATCTTGTACAGCCGGTTTGTACCGAACTTGCTGCTATCCGTAAGAATGATGCTTTGTTCGCTCTTTTGCATCATGGTCTGAACGAGAAGCGCCCGGCTGGAGTCAAAGCTTGTTATTCCCTGCTCCGGAGAGATGCCGTCAATGGAAATAAAAGCTTTGTTCACAAAAAAATTTTCCATAAACTTCTCTGCCAAAGAACCGGATATCCGGTAATGACGCGGATCGATTTTGCCGCCGATAAAAAAGACGTCGCCCGAGAACATTTCTTTATTCTGATAGTCCAGAATCATATTCAAACCGGAAATGGAATTGGTTATGATCGTCAGATTTTTCTTGTATAG
Organism: Paenibacillus sp. JDR-2; assembly: GCF_000023585.1. Taxonomy (NCBI): domain Bacteria; kingdom Bacillati; phylum Bacillota; class Bacilli; order Caryophanales; family Paenibacillaceae; genus Paenibacillus; species Paenibacillus sp. JDR-2. Next base: position 5,006,923 of record NC_012914.1, read on the forward strand.
AAGATAGGGAATCATCTGCAGCGTTGTTGAGCCGTCATCGATAACGATCACGTCATAGTCTTCTACCAGAGCGGCAGCAGCCCTGCCGACCCGCTGCTTCTCCTCTACCCTTAATACCTCGCGTTTCAGATGGGAGAGTTCCTCGTAGACAAGAGTCATCTTTACTGCCCCGCCGTATACGCGCTTAAGCCGGTTCTCCGACTCCAGCTCTTCCAGGTATCGCCGGATTGTTTCCGATGAAACGCTGAAACGTTTCACCAGATCATTCGTTTGGACTTTTCCCGCATCATTAATGATGTCCAGTATCTCTCTTTTTCGCTCTTCTCCGATTAGCGACATAACGGGCGCCCCCTTCTTCCGATTCTCTATACGAAATCCATTTCTACTTTTTCCCCGCTAACGGACAAACTCCTCCCATTGCAGGACCGACTTCTTGTTAGTTTGTGGATTTGATTGGTTCTATAGGGTAAAAAAAACGGCTTACCAGAACATCTCGTTATTGATCACCTGCAGCAGCTTCACGATATCATCTTTATAGATCTCGCCGATATTGCCGATCCTGAACGTGTCAGCCGAGCTGATTTTGCCGGGATAAACTACAAAGCCGGCTGCTTTTAATTTGTCATAAAGCTCTTCGAAGCTGAAGCGCTTGCTGGACGGATAATAGAAGGACGTAATAATCGGAGAATGAAGCTCCTTCGGAAGCAGGGCGCAGAAGCCTAGCTGAGCCATTCCTTCTGCTAGCAGCTGCTGGTTCGACTTATACCGTTGATGGCGCGCTGTTATGCCACCCTCCGCCTCCAGCTCGACTAAAGCCTGGTCAAACGCCCGCACCACATGGGTCGGAGAGGTAAAGCGCCATTTGCCTCCGCCCTTTTCCATCACGGCCCACTGGTCATAAAGGTCGAGCGATAATGATCTTGCTTGGCCTTCGCAAGCGAGAAGCGCTTCCGTTCGCGCAATGACAAATCCAAAGCCGGGAACGCCTTGAATGCATTTGTTTGCGCTGCTGATTAGAAAATCAATCCCCAGCTCCGCTACGTCGATCGGGATACCGCCAAAGCTGCTCATTGCATCCACAATAAAGTTTTTATTGCGGCTTTTAACGATTTTCGATACGTCAGCGATCGGGTTCAACATGCCCGTTGTTGTCTCGCAATGCACCATGGCGACGTGGGTAATATCCGGCTCAGCCTTTAGTCGTTCCTCAACTGCGGGAGCTTTCACGCATTCCGTCTCGCCGAAGTCCAGCACGGAGGTAGAAATGCCATACACAGCGGCCATTTGGGCAATCCGGTTGCCATAAGCCCCGTTGGTAAGAACCAGCAGCTTACCGTCTTGCGGAACAACCGTACCAATGACGGACTCCACGCTGAAGGTGCCGCTGCCCTGCATCAGCACCGAAGTATAGGACTCGGGCGATGATGTCGCCAGCTTCACCAGACGGGTTCGAATGCTTTGCACCAATCCGTTATAATCCTTGTCCCAAGTACACCAGTCTCGAAGCATCGCTTCTTTTACGGTGTCCGAAGTCGTGAGCGGTCCGGGAGTCAGCAGCAAATATGGTCGGTTCATGGACGTTCCCCTCTCTCCATACGAGCGTTGATTTGCGCGATGAGGCTATCCAGCTGTCCAATTCGGTCAATGACATAATGGGCGCCCGCGGCTTGAAGCCTAGCCGCAACGGCTGCTTTGCGTTCAGAGAGCTCCGCATCTTCGCATCCGTTCACTTCTTCTTCCGTCATGCCAAGCTCGCTGCTGCCTACAATTACGCCAACCGTCCAGCAGCCCGCGTTTACGCCTTCCAACATATCGCTTACGGTATCGCCGGCTTTGACAATGTGATGCATCGGATATACGCCAAGCATCTCCGCGTTCCGGTAGATCATCCAAGGATACGGTCTTCCGGCAGATACTTCCGTAGGCGTAACGAGAGTATCCGGCTCATAGCCTTGTTCCTTGGCTCCTTTGCAAACCACATCCATCATCGCTCTTGTATAACCGGTCGTAGAACCAATGGCGATTCCTTGGCTGCGCAATCTGTCCGCAAGCTCAACCGCTCCCGGGACTGGCTTCGCATAGTCCTTTAAAGTGCTGAACAACAGCGGTTCAAAGTCCGCGTACAACTCATCGATATCTGCTTCGCCTGGCTTTCTTCCGTAAAGACCTTCCCAAACACCGGCGATTCTCTCCATTTGGCACATAGCCGCGATATGATCCCGCTTCAGCATGCCCATCGGCTGTCTTGCTTCCTCAACCGTTACCTGAACTCCCTTGCGCGCGAAGACCTCTACAAAAACGTTAAGCGGTGCAAAGCAGCCGAAATCGACCATGGTGCCTGCCCAATCCAGCATGACTGCTTTAATCATCATTCATCTCTCCTTATTGATTTCTCGTTATTGTTCTCTCGTTTGCCAAGCTTGCGTTCTTTTCTTAATTTGATGGGTGACGGCTTCATAGAGCAGCCGTACCCCTATATTCGTCATTACAATTAAGGTCGACATCGCGGCTGCAGGCGCTATATCTCCCGCATCTTCCATATTTACGATGGATACGGAAGCCAGCTTCAGATCTGCCGCATACAGGAACATGACCGCCGACACGGTTACCATGGAGTTGATGAAGAAATACATCGCCATCTCCAGTACAGCCGGCAGACACAAGGGAAGCGTCACTCTGAGCAAGGTTTTGTACCTTGGAACGCCTAAAGAGTCGGAGGCCGTTTCAATCTCGCGGTCCAGCTTCTTCAGCGCGCTTGTCGCCGTAACAAAAGCAACGGAGTAGAAATGCGCAATGTTTGCCAGCACCAGAATCCAGATCGTTCCGTAAATGCCGTGCATCGGATTGCTTGCCTTGTTGAAGAAAAAGATGTACGACAGACCAAGAACGATACCCGGCAGCGCCAGCGGAAGGATCGATAGAAAATAACCCGCCTGCCGGAGTACCGGCAATGCCTTCGTCTTCTCAATCAGATAAGCGCCTACGAAAGTAACGGCCGTTCCGATTACCGCTGTCCAGGCGGACATCCTCAAGCTGGTCCAGAAAGGCTGCAAGCTGCCACCGGCCACTTTGCTGAAATCGTAATGCTTCAAGGATAGCGAAAGATTGTACGGCCATATCTTGATGAACGAAGCTGCGAATACCGTCCCGATTAATAGCAAGATCATACCCGAGGCCGCGATGCAAAAGGCTAAGAAAAATCCGTCTCTTTTGCGGTTAGGCGATATCCGGTACGGTACGGCTCTTGCGCTGATGGCATGCTGTCTGCTCGTTATAAACCGGTCGACGATAAAAGCAAGGATGGCGGGAAGAGTCAGAATAATGCCAACCGTAGCTCCCATCCCCATATTTTGCTGGCCGATAACCTGCTTATAGATTTCCGTTGCCAGCACATTGTAGCTGCCGCCGACAACCTGCGGCGCCCCGAAGTCCGTAAAGGCTAGCGTAAAGCAGACAAAGAACGATGAAATAAGACCGTATTTCATGTTAGGAAGGGTGATGGTGAAAAAGATTCTCCCTTTTCCTGCTCCCATCGTTTTGGCTGCCTCGTACAGATTGAAATCCGCAAAGCTTAAGGAAACAACAAGGATGAGACAGGCTTGCGGAAAGGTGTACATGACCTCCGCCATAACAATGCCCGTTGGGCCGTACAAACCAATATCCCAATGGAAGGGCAGCGCGTCAAAAAAGCCGGTTGTAATCAAACCCTGGTTGCCGAATAAGTAAGTTAAACCGATCCCAAGCATCATCGTTGGAGCGAAGAGCATAAGGAGCGATGCCGTTTTGAAAAACATTTTCCCTGGAACGTTCGTACGGGTAAGGGCGTAAGCGAACAAAAAGCCCAGTACAACGGACAGGATTGCGGTTAATGCAGAAACGTATACCGTGTGCTGCAAGGAGCTCAGCAGTGCGGGCGTGGAAAAATAATCGATAAAGTTATCTACTCCGTTATATTCTCCTTGTTTGTCTGTAACCGCCTTGCTGAACAGAGAGAATAACGGAAGCAGAATCATCACGCATAATCCCGCAAGCATCAGCAGCATTGCAACACGTTCAAACCAGCTGCCATTTCCCCGTTTAAGGATCATGGCTGTATGCCATTTCGCGGGTCTCATCCAACCACCTCAAGTTGCTCCCGGCGGTTTGCGCCGAAGTGAATCAAATGCTCCTCTGGCAATTGAATAAAGACGCGGCGGTTTTTTTCAAGTTGATATTGCTTAACGATGGAGCGGTTCACGTCCGCCGCAACTCCATTCGGGAAATAACTGCTCATCGGACCTCGCACCTTCATCGTTACACGGTAAAAGGAGCCCCGGAATTCCAGGCTTTCAATCTCTGCCTCATAGCTTCCCGTCTCATGCGTAAGACCAAGCCTTACATGCTCCGGTCTAATCGCCAGCGTGTCTCCGCCGTCCATAGGTTCAAGAAAATTGACTGCACCGATAAAATCGGCGACAAACCGGCTGTTTGGCCGTTCGTAAATTTCTTCGGGTGCTCCGGACTGAATAACCTTGGCGTTGTTCATCACAACTACGGTATCCGCCATCGTAAGCGCCTCCTCTTGATCGTGAGTAACCATAATCGTCGTCATGCCAAGCTGCTCATGCAATCTGCGGATCTCCAGGCGGAGCTTTTCTCTCACCTTGGCGTCAAGTGCAGACAACGGCTCGTCGAGAAGCAGGAAATCTGGAGATAGAGCAATCGCACGGGCCAGCGCTACCCGCTGCTGTTGTCCGCCCGACAGTTGGGCGGGGTACTTCTTCGCAGACGACCAAAGATCAACCATGCTGAGCACTTCCTCTACCTTGCTCTGCATTTGCTGCTTGGACATTTTCTTCTCCTTCAGTCCGTAGGCAACATTCTGGGCTACCGTTAAATTCGGAAACAGGGCATACGATTGGAACATAAATCCTACATTACGCTTGGCGGGAGGCAAGGATGTTATATCCTTGCCCTCTACCAGCATACGGCCGCTATCCGGCGTTTCGAGTCCAGCAATCATCCGAAGCAAGGTCGTCTTGCCGCAGCCGCTTGGACCCAGCAAGCATACGAATTCATTTTTTGGAATCTCGATGTGAATAGGCTCAAGCGCTGTAAACGATCCGAATGTCTTGCGGATGCCTTCTATAGATAAATAGCTCTGTGGCATAGAACCGTTGTCCTCCTTCGGATCAGCTTTTATTTTTTCTCGCTCTTGGCTTCATAACGCTTCGACCATTCCGCAAGCGTTGCGTCGCGAGTCTCCGCAGCTTTGTTCAGATCAAGCTTGACCAGCTGGCTGATCGGATCCTTCGAGTAGCCTTCCGGAATAACGGAAGAATCGGTCTTCATCGCGAGAATCGCGTAGTTCTCGTTGTATTTCTTCATAGGCTCTTCGGAGATCGCCCAGTCGAGGAACTCTTTTGCTTCCGGCTTGATGTTGTCTTTCTTCATCAGCGCATTGGCTTCAACATCCCAGCCCGAGCCTTCTGCCGGAAATACAACCTCTACCGGAGCTCCGCCCTTTTTCTCTTGAATCGCTCGGTAACCAAAGGAAATGCCGATCGGGTATTCCCCGGTGCCGGCCATCTTCGCCGGTTTGGAGCCGGATTCGGTGTATACGGCGATATTTTGATCCAACTTATCCAGGTAGCTCCATGCTTCGCTGTCGCCCATGAGCTGCTGCAAGCCGCTAACCGTCAGGAAGCCCGTACCGGAGGAAGCCGGATTCGGCATAACGATCAAGCCTTTGTATTCCGGTTTGATCAGATCGGCGTACGATTTGGGAATTTCAAGTCCCTTCTTCTGAAGCTCTGCCGTATTGACGGCGAAGGCTGTTTCCCAGGCATCGATGCCCACCCAATGTGCCGGCTCTTGCGTATCCTTGAATTCAGGCTGGATGTTCTCAATTCCCTTTGGCGAGTACCCTTCCAGCATATTGTTCTGGTCGAGGACAAGCAGGCTTGTTGCGGCCGTGCCCCATACAACGTCGGCAACCGGATTGTCTTTTTCCGCCAGAAGCTTTGCCGTAATAACCCCCGTCGAATCACGTACAATGTTCACTTTCACATTTGGATGAGCGGCTTTGTACGATTCAAGATAAGCTTGGATCTGATCATCCTCGAGCGCGGTATAAACCGTAAGCTCCGAGTTTGCTTCGGCTGCCGCCTTGTTGCCATTAGCCCCTTGCTGTGCGTTTGTATTGTTTTTGTTACCGCCACATGCTGTTAACGCAGAGATGATAAGTACTGTCGTAAGTGCTGTTCCTACCCACTTTTTCATAATCTCTTTCTCCTCCACCTCATCGTAATCGCCTTGTTTAAGACATTTATAGCTTAACGTCCAATTGTAAAATCAGTATTAAATCCATATTAATAAATTGTTTTTGTTTGATTTTAGTTGGTTTTAGTTGCATTTAAAATCAAACACCTATCATGAACCAGCTTAACCCTTCACTGTTTGAGCGGTATTATCGCAACGTTAAATAAGTGTCCTTCTTTGCATTCCCTTTGTTTTTGTTGGATTTCAGCTTATAAAGACAGCAAAAAGGACGGCCATAAGCCGCCCTGAAGTCGTAACCTCTATGAAACCGCTAATTAATTTGAATTTGCGGCATTTCCTCTTCAAAGAACAAATCGTCGAGCGAACTCAGCGTTCCGTCCTCTTCCACTTGATAGACCGACATCTTCTCACCGTTCACTGTCAGCTCTATGAAGCAGCCCCAGCAATAGAACTGATGGGAACCGATTTTACCAATATCCTTTGAATTGCAATTGGGACATCTCATCATTTCATTTCTCCCTATTTATCGAATTGGAAGCTGCGACAGGCTCCAATTCCGCTTCACTGACAGCAGGAACGATAATCGCGTCTTCCCCGAGCAGCACGGCGTCCGGATCCTCCGGGGCCTTCAGCCATTTGCGCCCTTCCATCAGATCCGATATAAAACCATCCGTAAGCTCATAGCCTACTATTTGTGTACCCTGAAACGGGTAAAAATAAACATCGGATACTCGTCCGAGCTGTATGCCCTGCACCGTGACAACAGGCAATTCCTTCAGCTTTACGACGCCAGTCTCAAAAGAACGTCCGATTTCGGCCGATTTTACCGGCTTTACGGCGGATTCCCTTGATATAAATACGGCGTCTTCGCCGCAGGATAATACCTCTGCCCATTCCACGGTTTTAACCGATGTCGCAAACCATTTCGCGCCTTCTACAATAAGACCAATTAACCGCCAATGTTCATCGAACCAAGCGTCCTTGACAAAGCCGACATGCTTGCCGGAATGAATGACAAGCACCGGCAGCCCGATTAATTGCTGGAGTTTGATCATGGCGTGCCCAAGGCCTCCTACTGATTGGTACGGATCCGCTCCACGATTGTCGCGATTTTGCGTGCAGCGTCTTCCAGTTCCTCCACAGTATTCCCCAAACCAAAGCTGAATCGTACAGCCGAATTCAAACGTTCCTCCCGTAGGTTCATTGCCTTCAGCACATGCGATCTTTCAAGGGAACCCGACGTACAGGCAGAGCCGCTTGCTGCGGCAATGCCTTCCATGTCGAGGTTCATGAGCATCGTCTCCGTATCAATCCCGATAAAGCTGATATTTACGATGTTCGGAAGATGATGCTCCGCATTCCCGTTAATAACGATCTCCGTTATCCCGGATAGCTCGGCATTCAGCTTGTCTACCCATTCTGTACGAAGCTTGTCCAGGAAAAGTTTCTTGTTGCCCAGATCGTTCACACAAATTTCAACAGCTTTAGCGAAACCGGTAATGCCGGCGACATTCTCCGTCCCCGGTCTCCGCTTTCGCTCCTGCGATCCACCGTGCACGATGGGTTCAAACGGCGTACCGTTTGCCAAGTATAAAGCGCCTACGCCCTGCGGGCCGTTTATCTTATGCGCGGAAAAGCTCATCAAATCAACCGGCAGCTCAGACAACCGGTATGCAGCCGTGCCAAAAGATTGGACAGCATCTACATGGAACAATATGCCGTGGGCATGAGCAAGCTCGCCAATCTCTTCGATTGGCTGCAAGGTGCCGATTTCGTTGTTGCCGTGCATAATGCTGATAAGCCCCGTAGTTGGCCGAATCGCTGCGGCAATCTCGCTCACCGAGACGCGACCTGTCTGATCTACCGGAAGGTAAGTCACTTCATAGCCTGCTTCAGCTAAAGCCTCGCAGGTATGCAGTACGGCATGATGCTCCGCGCTTGATGTAATGATATGGGTTTTGCCCTTCGTCCTCATCGCCGCTGCTGCGCCGATAATAGCTGCATTGTCGCTTTCCGTTCCGCCGGAGGTGAATATCAACTCGGATGGCTTGCATCCAAGCGCGGCCGCGATCAAATCGCGCGCCCGGTTCACTCTCTGCTTCGCTGCGCGCCCGAAGGCATGCATGCTGGACGGGTTGCCGCCGGCTCCCGTCATCACTTCCAGCATCGCTGCGGCTACATCCGGATGCATCGGCGTTGTAGCTGCGTGGTCAAAATAATACTTTTGCATACGAATCCCTCATTAAATATAGAACATATAACTGTCAGCAACACCAGCATCCTGGTAGTTCACCAGATCGGCCAAGGTTGTTTGATCAAGCACGCTTGCGATACTGTCACGGATACGCAGCCACAAATCGCGTTTGGCCGGATCATCCTCTTCCGTGAAATCTACCGGGGAAATCGGGCCTTCCAATATACGAATCACGTCACCGGCTGTAATGGTCTCCGGTTCCTTGGACAAGATATAACCGCCATAAGCGCCGCGAATACTTTTTACAAGTCCGGCATTGCGAAGTGGTGCAACCAATTGCTCCAGGTAATGCTCGGAAAGCTGATTGCGCTCGGCAATGCTCTTAAGTGAAATCGGACCTTCGCCGAATTTTCCCGCAAGCTCCATCATAATGGTGAGGCCGTAACGGCCTTTCGTCGATATTTTCATATTCGGGCACCTCTCTTAAGTAGTAGTTGTTCCATGCGATAGTACGTATGTTAGCGTATTGTTTGTTATAATTACGGGTATTCCCATATCATATCTATGTTAACACAACCTTTTGCGACATGCGAGAAAAGGATTGACTTTTCATGAAAAAGTTTCTCGACTATGTTACAATAGTACGAAGTCCGTTCGCGGAAAGTAACTCTAACGTAACGGTCTTAGAAGTGTGAAGAACAAGGTGGTGCGCGTGATGGTTAAATCGAAGCAAGAAACACGCGTCGTTGTCGGGATGTCCGGCGGAGTTGACTCCTCCGTAACGGCTCTGCTGCTTAAGCAGCAAGGCTATGACGTGGTTGGCATATTTATGAAGAACTGGGATGACACCGATGAATTCGGTCATTGCACAGCGGAAGAGGACGCTGAGGATGTACGCCGGGTTTGCGACCAGATCGGGATCCCTTATTATACCGTAAACTTTGAGAAGCAGTATTTCGATAAAGTATTTACTTATTTCCTCGATGAATACAAGCGCGGCCGGACGCCTAATCCGGATGTGATGTGCAACCGGGAGATCAAATTCGGCGATTTCCTCAAAAAAGCGAACGAGCTTGGCGCCGATTATCTGGCAACCGGCCATTATGCCCGCGTTGAGCGGAACGAAGACGGCGAGACCAGGCTGCTCCGCGGCGTGGACGGCAATAAGGATCAAACTTACTTCCTGAGCGCGCTGAATCAGAAGCAGCTCGAGAAAGCGATGTTCCCGATTGGGCATTTGCCTAAACCGGAAGTTCGCCGTATTGCCGAAGAGGCTGGTCTATATACCGCGAAGAAAAAAGACAGCACGGGCGTTTGCTTTATCGGCGAGCGCAACTTCAAGGAATTCCTGAGCGGTTATCTGCCTGCCCGCCCCGGCGATATGGTTGATATCCGTTCCGGCGAGGTAAAAGGACGCCATGACGGCCTCATGTATTATACGCTAGGCCAGCGGCAAGGCCTTGGAATCGGCGGATCCGGCAACGGCGAGCCTTGGTTTGTAGCCGACAAGGATCTGGAGCGCAACATTCTTTACGTTGTTCAGGGTGAATCCCATCCAAGCCTGTATTCCACGGGACTTACGGCAAGCGGCATGAACTGGATTGCGCCCCTTAGACCGGAAGGCACCTTCCGCTGCACCGCGAAATTCCGTTACCGCCAGCCGGATCAAGGCGTGAGCGTAACGCTGCATACCGACGGCACCGCTGAGGTTGTATTCGACTATCCCCAAAAGGCGATTACGCCGGGGCAAGCTGTTGTCTTGTACGATGGTGATGTCTGCCTTGCCGGCGGAACGATTGATATCGTTCATAAAATTGATCAAGCAGCGTTTGAAGCGTTGGCCAAATAAACAAATAAATAAATAAATAAATAAATACCCCCTTGCCACTGGACAAGGGGGGTTATTTATTCCTCATGAATGTCCCTCCGCCATACCTTCAGGGCCTTGTTTCCCTTTCCAATTGCCCTGCTTTGCCTCTATAGTCAGCTTCTTGACCAGAACGCGGGAAATTCGCAAATGATCCGTTTCCTCGATAATAAACGCATACTCGCCGCCGTAGTCAATCCGCTGCTCGCTTGTTGGCGGGATCTCGATCTGAGAGTACATCCAGCCGCCAATCGTATCGTAATTGTCGCTTTCGATATCAATGCCGAAATAACTGTTCACTTCCTCGATCAGCATCATCCCGCTGATGGAGTAAACGGATTCGTCCCGCTTCTCGATCTCCGCCCGCTCTTCGTCAAATTCGTCCTGAATCTCTCCTACAATTTCTTCCATGATGTCTTCCAGCGTAACGAGACCGGATGTGCCTCCGTATTCATCGATGAGTATAGCGATTTGCGCTTTTCTCTTCTGCATCAGGATGAGAAGATTGCTGATTTGCATCGAATCGGGTACCGTTGTAATCGCGCGCGTAATCTGCCGGATATCGGTCAGGCTATGCGTCGTATCCTTCAGCAAGTCTTTTATATGAACGAAACCGATTATATTGTCCTTGTCATGGTCGCAGACGGGATATCTCGTATGCATCTCGTTTAATGCGATAGCCTTGTTGTCTTCCAGAGATAGATGGACATACAGGCAGACCATCTCCGTACGCGGAATCATAATCTCTCGGGCATTGGTCTCGGCAAATTCAAAAATATTATCGACAAGAGTCAGCTCCGTATTGTTGATCAATCCGCTCTTGTGGCTCTCTTGCATGAGGATGCGTATTTCTTCCTCCGTATGGGCGGAATGCTGCTCGGATGCCGGCTCGACGCCCAGCCGCTTCAGGAGTTGGTTCGCCAGACCGTTTAATACCCAGATAAACGGATACATCAGCTTGTGAAACATAACAAGAGGCGTTGCGGTAAGCAGGGTTACGCTTTCTGCTTTGCGAATGGCCAACGTTTTGGGGGCGAGTTCACCGAGGACAATATGGAGAATGGTAATGAATAAAAAGGCGATAACGAAGGAAATCGAATGAATCCATACCGGATTGCCCCAGCCAAGCGCAAGAAACCACGGCTCGATTAAATCCTTGATCGCCGGTTCCCCAATCCAGCCAAGACCAAGCGAAGCCAGAGTAATCCCCAGCTGGCACGCAGACAAATAAGCATCAAGATTACTCGTCAAATGCGAGGCAAGCTTCGCCCGCATATGACCCTCGGCAGCCAGCGTTTCAATCCGGGTGCCCCGGACCTTGACCATGGCGAATTCCGCGGCAACAAACAGACCGTTCATAAACACCAGAAAAACAATAAGAACCAGCTGCATAACCATCGGAAGCGGATCACTCAATACTGTCCCCTGCAGCCGTGCGACCTGCACAGCAGCAGGTGCACCTCCTTCGAGAAGGGAATTTGCGATTCTGTAAAGATACGGTAATTCAAGTTTATTCCATGTAAACCTTGCATTATGACGATTTATTGCCTTCGAATATTGTTCAAAAAGGCGAAGTCGAAACGAATGCCCGATCTGTTATAATGACATCAATTAATCCAATAAACAAAGGGGAATTTCCTAATGAAACGTATCCTTTTTATCTGCCTGGCCGCCCTGTTCCTGCTGCCGGGTATCGCAATGGCCCATTCCAAGATTACCGTATCCACCCCTGCCAAGGAGGAGACCGTTACCGTTTCTCCCGCCGAGATAACCATGACCTTTAATACCAATATCGAAAAGCTGAGTCAATTCAAGCTGCTCGATGAATCCGGCAATCAGGTTCAGACCGGTGATATTACCGTAAGTAAGGCGACCATGAGCGGTTCGGTAACCGAGCCTCTGAAGAATGGCGCTTACACGGTAAAATGGACGATCATCGGGGCTGACGGTCATGCGGTTGACGGTGAATACGCCTTTACGGTTGATGCCGCCGAAGCTACGCCTTCCCCAACACCGGAAGCCGCTGCATCTCCGGCAGAATCGTCTCCTTCTCCAAGCGCCGAAGTTACGGAAGCACCCGATGCAAGCGCATCGGCTGATGATAACCTCTCCGAGGTGCCCGCTCCTGCAGCTCCGGCAGAAGACATTGCTGAGTCCGGCAAGAACAATGGCGTAAATACCGCGATTTGGGTTATTGCCGGCATTATTGTAGCTGCAGCGGTTGTTATCGTAATCCGGAGGAGCCGCAAATGAGTTATGTCAGCGAGGCTCTTCTCTATGTCTGCTTCGCCATTCTGACCGGAACGTTTATTCTGCGGGTGGTCCCGGAGAATAGACGTCCGGACATACATACGCCGAACTGGCTTCTGCTCGTTTGCGCGCTTGCGATTCCTGTACTCGAATTTGTGCCTATACATGATTCTGCGGTGCTGTTTGCCAAGGATACGGACGTTACGTACGGTGAAATGGTGAAAAGCATCCTGCTGGAGCTGAACAACGGCAAGGCCTGGATCTGGTCGGCTGTTGCTTCCGTTGGCCTTGCTTTCCTGCTTGGCCTGCCCTCCTTCCGCAACGATAAGCATATGCCGAAGGTCAGCCTGTTCATCATGTTCCTGTTAATTCTCTGGCTTGGTTATGCCAGCCATGCGACTTCGCTTTACGGCACCAAGGGCTGGCTTGTCCACTCCGCCCATTTCCTTTCCGTAACCGTGTGGATTGGCGTGCTGTTGATTGCCAGCTGGTTCTCTACGAGCAGTCGCAACTGGGAGGCTTTCCTGGCCTGGTTCTCGCCGCTTGCAATCGGCTGCATGCTGATCACTTTTGTCGCCGGCATTACGCTTATGACCTTTACTACGCCGCAGTATGTCAATTCGTGGATGCTTCCTTACGGGCAGATGCTTCTGCTGAAGCATCTGCTCCTTGCGCCGCTGCTTTTATTTGCCTATACGAACGGTTTTGGCTACCGGAACAGGCTTAAGGAGAACAGCAGCTTTAATCCCCTCCCGTGGCTTAAAGCGGAGAGTGTCATTGCTTTGCTTCTCTTTATCGTCACCGGAGTGCTGGGCCAGCAGACGCCTCCCCATAACGTGAAGGAAACGCTGCAATCGGTATCTCCTTCGAAGCTGTTCACAACCGTCTACAACGGGCATTTCAGTCCGGATCTGTCCCTGAAGCTTTCCATCGGCCTGGACAGCGTTCTTATGCTTGCCGCGGCTCTCGTCATGATCTACGGGCTCATTCAGATGTACAAAGAAAACAAAATTTTGCCGGCTTTTATTATGGGACTGCTCACGACGGTATTTGGTTACTTTGCTCTGATGTTCGGTATTGGTTAAAATGAAACTAATTTTATAAAAGTGGTTTCAATAAGGTGGGACTCCGGTGGAAGATAAATCAGTTAATATTAAAGATTTCAATCGAAATCGTATCTATAAGCTGCTGAGAGAGAAACAAAACCTCTCCAAGCAGGATATCGTCTATCAATTGCAGTTAAGTCTTCCGACGGTAACCCAGAATCTAAACTTCCTGCTTGAGCAGCATTTGATCGAGAATACGGGTACAATCGGAAATACGGGAGGGCGCAATGCGCAAGCCTTCTCTTATATTAGCGATGCCAAAGCGGGGATTGGACTAGACGTAACCAAACATCATGTAACTGCGGTTGCCGTCGATTTAAACGGCAATATCCTTGAAATGATAAGGTCGAAGCAGACATTCGAACGATCCGAACGATACTTTCGTTTTCTAGGAGAGCTTGTTCAGGAGCTCATCCGGACGGCTCATTTGGATTCCTCCAAGGTTCTAGGCGTCGGAATTGGCGTTCCGGGCCTCATTACGGAGGATCATCAAACTGTCTTTTACGGCAAAATTCTGGATTTCACGGGAGAGACCGCGCAAAATTTCGGTAAATACATTTCTTACCCTGCTATCCTCATAAACGATGCCGATGCAGCGGGTCTTTCCGAGATACGGGTTACGCCCGACATCAATCATGCCTTCTACATCTCTTTAAGCAATAATATTGGAGGATCTGTCTATATCGGCAATCAGGTATTTGCCGGATCCAATCAAAAAAGCGCCGAAATCGGGCATGTCACGGTTGTTCCGGACGGCCTGCCCTGCTACTGCGGGCAGAAAGGCTGTCTGGAGGCTTATTGCTCCGCCGATCGGTTATCGGAAGCGGCAGGCGGCGATCTGTCCCAATTTTTCGAGCTTCTTAAGGCCGGGAAGCCAGAAATCGTTCACATATGGAAAGCTTATTTGAATCATCTGTCCATTGCCATTAACAATATCCGCCTGCTGTTTGATTGTGACATCATCATCGGAGGATATGTCGGAGCTTACATGGATGATTATATGGATGACTTGAAAAAACTCGTCATTTCACGGAATTCCTTCGAGAACGAGGCCGAATATTTGCGTGTTTGCCGTTACAAAACGGAAGCTATCGCCGCCGGTGCCGCACTGCCGTTTATTGACCAGTTCATGAATCAAATTTGACCGTGTTTTCTTAAAGCGTTTGGAGCACTAGCTCCATGCGCTTTTTTTATTGACAACTTAGGGCATATGGCGCTAGACTTACCATAATTAGTTTTTTAAAACCGTTTTATAAAACTACTTAAAAAAGGTGATGAACTCATGAATCCGGTAATAACTGTACCTCCAACAATGAAAGCTCTGGTGGCTTATGGGAAGGATGATTACCGCTTTGAGCCAAGCTTCCCTACCCCCATCTGCGGTCCCGATGACATTATTATCAAGACGGAAGCTTGCGGTGTATGCGCATCGGACCTGAAATGTCTTCATGGAGCGGCTATGTTCTGGGGCGACGAGAATCAGGCACCGTGGGTAAAAACGCCTTTTATCCCCGGCCACGAGTTTCTTGGCACGGTAGTACAGGTTGGCGGGAATGTTCGTGAATTTGCTGTCGGAGACCGCGTAACGGCCGATCAGATCGTACCTTGCGAAACTTGCAGGTTCTGCAAGAGAGGACAGTATTGGATGTGCCAGCCTCACAATATTCTAGGCTTCCAGACCGAGAATAACGGCGGCATGGCAGAATATGTGCGTTACCCGAAAACTTCGGTTATTCACCAGGTTCCCCATGCCATGAAGCTGGAGGATGCCGTGCTTATCGAACCCTATGCCTGCTCCAAGCATGCCGTTGACCGGGCGCAGATTGGCTGCGAGGATATCGTTGTCATTTCGGGCGCAGGTCCTTTAGGACTTGGAATGATTACTTACGCGCGTATGAAAAATCCGAAAAAGCTGATTGTGCTTGATTTGATCGACAGCCGTCTTGATAAAGCCACGGAGTTCGGCGCGGATATCGCTCTTAATCCTACTAAACAGGATGTTAATCAGATTATCCTGGACATGACCGAAGGATACGGCTGCGATATTTATATCGAGGCTACGGGTCATCCTTCCAGCGTTACGCAAGGACTTAACATGATCAGAAAGCTTGGGCGCTTCGTTGAGTTCAGCGTATTCGGCGCTCCTACCACGGTAGACTGGTCGATTATCGGCGACCGGAAGGAGCTCGACATCCTTGGCTCCCACTTGAGCCCGTATTGCTTCCCCTTTGTGATTGAAAACATTGCGAGCGGAAATCTGAAAACAAGCGGTGTCGTGACAAGGCAATTCCCAATCGAGCAGTGGGAAGAAGCCTTCGAATACGCATCCGGCAAACATGGCGATTTCAAAGTCGTGATTACATTCGAATAAATAATAAAGAAGCTCCCCGTTCACCAAGGTGAATGAAGAGCTTCTTTTTATTGCGTATGAATCCGCTCTATTTCGAGAGCTTAATGCCATAGTTTTCAGCAAGCTGATCAAGCATCAGGTTAGCCGCCTTGATGCCGCCAGCCGTATTCCAGATCGCGTCGTCTACCCGGTAGGCATGGCCTGCTTTTACCGCGCTGAGACCTTTCCAGATCGGATCGTTTGTCCACTCCTGCTCTTGAGCGGAGCCTTTGCCGTCACCCGTATCGTAAGTGAAGTAGAAGATCCGGTCCGCATCCGCTTCCGGCAGGCGTTCCTTCGTAATTTCGTCGGCAAACGTTTCTTTCGAATTCAGCGTCATCTCGTTACGCGCCAGTCCAAGCTGAGCCGCGATAACACCGGAGAAGGTATCCGTGTGATAGACCCGCGTTTTTCCGCCCATGAAACGGACAAACGATACGGTTTCCTTCAATTTGTCTCCAGCTTGCGATTTGAAATCTTCAATGCGGGCGTCAAAGTCGGCAATCAGCTTGTTGCCCTCTTCGGTTTTGCCTAGCGCTTCCGCATACAGCTTGAAGTTATCCTTCCATGCGCCGCGAAGCGTTTCAGCTTCCACCGTTGGCGCAATAGCTTTCAGCTGCTCATAGATTTCCTCATGTCTCATTTTGTTCGCGAGAATTAGATCCGGCTGCAGTCCGGCGATAAGCTCCAGATTCGGCTGACCTTCTTCGCCTACTACTTGCACGCCTTCCATGTCCGCCGCGATATGGTCGTACCACGGATTGCCCGTGAATGATTTAACTGCGCCAACCGGCTTCACGCCAAGCGCCAATACGGCTTCCGTCCCTTCATTCGTAAGAACAACAACCCGCTTCGGAGTGCCTTTAATCTCGGTCTCGCCCATTGCGTGCTTCACGATGCGAGTCTCGTTCGAAGCGGCCTGCTCCGAATTTCCTGCTTGGTTATTGGATGTATCCGATCCTGCATTATTTTTGGAATTCGATCCGCAGCCTGCTGCCAGAACAGCGATAATCATTGTACAAAGCATCAGCCAAATCATTTTCTTTCCGTTAAAACGGTTCTTCATGTGAATGAGTGCCTCCCGATGATAATATTTCTCACTTGGACAATATAAAAGAAAAGCGCGACATAGTCAACATAATTTTGATAACGATTCTCATATTCATTGACAGGCTATAACTCCTCTATTAAAATTCACTAGGTACATAAATATAATAAGTTGTCATCCGAGATAAAGGAGTTCGCAAACAGCCATGAGACTATTAGGATTCATACTATCCCTCCTGCTCCTTGGAGCAGCGATTATATGCAGTGTTGCATTCGGCATAACCGATATCCCGCTTGCAACGGTCTTTGACGCTATCTTTCATTATCAGCCCACTAACCAAGAGCATCTGATCATACAGACGGCAAGGGTTCCGCGGGCTCTAGTCGCAGCTGCTGCCGGTGCCAGCTTGGCTGTTGCAGGCGCCCTGATGCAGGTCGTTA
Source organism: Paenibacillus sp. JDR-2 (assembly GCF_000023585.1). Lineage (NCBI taxonomy): Bacteria > Bacillati > Bacillota > Bacilli > Caryophanales > Paenibacillaceae > Paenibacillus > Paenibacillus sp. JDR-2. The sequence continues at coordinate 5,024,478 of NC_012914.1, forward strand.
CCCGCAACCCGATTGCTTCGCCAAGCGTATTTGGCGTCAATTCCGGGGCTTCCTTCATGGTTGTTGTGGCGTCCGGCTGGCTTGGCGTTAACGGCATGCAGCCTCTTACTCTTCTTGCCCTGCTCGGCTCGGCAATCAGCGGCGCTATCGTATTCGTCCTTGGCAGCATTGGGCGGGACGGTATGACGCCCGTCAAAATCACGTTGGCCGGCGCTTCGATCGCCGCTTTCTTCGCGTCGCTCACCCAAGGCTTTATGCTCTCCAGCGGGAAAATGTTCGACCAGGTGCTTGTCTGGCTCGTGGGTTCGGTTGCCGGCCGTGACATGCATATGCTCGTCAGCGTGCTCCCTTACATGGCGGTTGGCCTTGTCATTGGTATGGCACTATCCCGTCATTTGAACGTCCTTGGCATGGGCGACGACATTGCCCAGACGTTGGGCCAGCGGACCGCGTTTGTGAAATGGCTCGCTTCCGCGGCGGTTGTTCTGCTGACAGGCGCATCGGTAGCCGTTGCCGGCCCGATCGCTTTCGTGGGTATCATTATTCCGCATATCGTCCGTTATTTCGTTGGCGCGGATTATCGCTGGGTTATCCCTTATTGCGCCGTTCTTGGCGGCGTGCTGCTGGTTGCAGCCGACATCGGCTCCCGCTACATTGCAATGCCGCGAGAGGTTCCGGTAGGCGTTATGACTGCCGTAATCGGGGTACCTTTCTTTGTCTATATCGCTAGGAAAGGAAGACAAACATCATGAGCAAATACAAGACGGTCCGGCTGAGCAGCCCCAAGCTGTCCTATCTTCTTGAACGCAGGGCATTATGGACAACGCTCATTTTGCTCCTGCTATGCGCCGCCGGCGCCATTATCAGCACCGGAATCGGCAGCCAGTTCATCTCGCCGCTTGACGTGGTGAAATCGATCATCGGCAAAGGCAGTGCCATGCACGATGTTATCGTATTAAAGCTCAGGCTGCCGCGCATCGTAATCGCCATGCTTGTTGGAGCCGCCTTGGCTTCGGCTGGCGCCGTGCTGCAGGGACTGATCCGCAATCCGCTGGCTTCGCCCGATGTTACCGGAATAACGGAAGGCGCATCCCTCGGCACGGTCCTGTTTCTCTTCTTCCTTGGCGGCCGCGTATCGGTACACTGGATGCCCGTAGCTGCCATACTTGGCGCTTACGCGGTTACGTTTATTCTTTATCTACTATCCTGGAAAAACGGCGCTTCGCCGCTCCGGATGGTTCTCATTGGAACCGGGTTATCGGCTGCGTTCAAATCGATTTCTTATATGTTTATTATTTCAAGTCCCTATTTCCTGGCTAACCGGGCAATGACCTTTATGACGGGCAGTATCTATGGCTCGTCCTGGGCAAAAGATGTTTATACGTTGCTTCCATGGCTCATTGTACTGCTTCCTGCGACGTGGCTCATGGCCCGCCATATTAATGTTCAGGCGCTTGGTGACGAGGTTGCCGGCAGTGCCGGAGCTCATGTGCAGAAGCACCGCTTTATTCTTTTGCTCCTGAGCGTATCACTGGCGGGTGCTGCCGTTGCGATTGGCGGCGCAATTGCCTTTATAGGACTGATTGCCCCGCATATGGCACGGAAGCTTGTTGGCTCATCCTTTGGCGGCTTGCTGCCGGTCAGCGCATTGATAGGCGCTATTTTACTGCTTGTATCCGATCTGGTAGCCCGGACCGTATTCGCTCCGCTAGATATACCGGCAGGCGTTTTCACCGCGGCTATCGGCGCACCGTTCTTCTTATTTATGTTATATCGCCACCGCAACCAATAACTAAGCTGGAGGAAGTCAACCATGAGCATGCTTGAAGCGAAAGGAATCTCCCTTTCTTACGGCGGAGCATCCATCTTTGAACAATTAAACCTATCCATCCCCGATGGTAAAATAACAGTCCTGATCGGAAGCAACGGCTGCGGCAAATCTACGCTTCTGAGGGCTATGTCCAAGCTGCTTAAACCAACTAAGGGCGAAGTGATGCTTAACGGTAAGGATTTATCGTCTATACCGGCCAAGACTGCGGCCAAACAGCTTTCCCTGCTCCCGCAAGGGCCTATTGCTCCGGAAGGACTTACCGTGCTGCAGCTTGTGAAGCAGGGCCGTTATCCTTACCAGACCTGGCTGCAGCAATGGTCGAAGGAAGACGAAGAAGCCGTGCAGTCCGCTTTGCGCGCAACCGGTATTGAAGAACTCGCCGAGCGTTCCGTCTCTTCCCTCTCCGGCGGGCAGCGGCAGCGGGCCTGGATCGCCATGACATTGGCGCAGCAGACAGGCATTATCCTGCTGGATGAGCCAACCACCTACCTGGACCTGACGCATCAGATTGAGGTGCTTGATCTGCTCCAGGAAATGAACGAACGGGATGGCCGGACCATCGTTATGGTTCTGCATGACATTAACTTGGCCTGCCGGTACGCCGATCATATTGCAGCCGTTAAGAACGGCGCCATCTATGCGCAAGGGGCGCCTTCCGAGATTGTTGACGCTTCGATGATCGAGGAAGTGTTCCATCTGAAATGCGATGTCATTCGGGATCCGCTATACGATACGCCGATGATTGTGCCCCATGGACGGAGAAAAGCGAAGTAACTTCGAGGAATAACATGACGAGGGGTAGTGAATCGATACGCCATGGACAGGTATATCTCCTTCCAGCCGCTGTTGTTCTCCCTTTTCCTGATCCGAATGTTTATGGGTGAAAAGGGAGAACAAAGGCGGGCGCTCCGCTCTTTCACGAGATATGCCTTTACCCATGCGCCTTTCACTTTTAAAAAAAATAATAAAAAGCAAAAAGGACTTCCGATCCGGTAGTCCTTTTTCATGTTCAATTTGATTTCAAAAAATAAGGGTTGATGTAGCTATGAATTTGATTAATAATGAAGATTAGACGATTTTTATAGATACAAAATATGTATATTTATGCATACAATCTATTCTGAAAAGGATTATTACCAATGAATTCTCGAAGGCAACTGCTTTTTTTAGTAACTTCCTTTAGTATATTGAGTATTTTAACATGCTCAAAGCTCGTTCTAACCTACTACTCGACGGGAAACGCAACGCAGACGACTTTGGCCAAGCAGTATATTACCATTGCGAAAGATATGGCGGACGGACTTGATAAATCCGCGTACGAACGATTCCTGCAAACCAAGCAGCCGGATGCCGCCATCATTCAGTATCTCGAGGAGTACCGCTCCCGGATCCATGCCTTGTACGTCTATACGCTGCTGCTGGATGACACGAATGTAGCCAAGGTTATGCTGTCGGCGGTTCCTACTTCGTCCGAGCTGCTGCCGATTGGATCCGCTTGCACCGTGCCGCCCAAACAGGTCAATCAGGCGAAAGACGGCTTGGCGTATTATACCGGCATCATCAAGGATGAGTCGCATGGCGTCTATTTGTCAATTGGCGTGCCTATTGTCAGCGAGTCCGGGAAGCTGCTTGGCGTCATGGCCATCGATATAGATGCCAGCCAGCTGGAATCCATCAGCCAAGAGGTTATTAACAGCAACAAAGTCGTCTTCACCATTGACATTCTTTTTGCCGTCATTTTGCTGCTCGCCTTTTTTGTCCTTAGAAAATGGCACAAAACCCGGTTGAAGCAGGATCTTTACGAATCCGAGCAAATGTATATCTCCGAAATGGGCAAAGTCATCGATTCCATCAAGTCCAGCCGTCATGACCGGATGAACCATCTTCAGGTGCTTCACGGCTTACTGACCCTTAAGAAGTACGACAGGGCAACGGAATATCTGAAGCAGCTGGCTGCCGACTCCAAGGCCCTTGATCTATCGATGAAAATCAACAATCCCGTTATTTTGATCTTGTTCCAGAGCAAGTGGGAGCTGGCGCAGTCGAAAGGGATCGAGATGCGGTTCGAAACCGATACCGATGAATTCAGCAAAATCGAATCGATGGATCTGGTCAAAATATTCTCGAACCTGCTCGACAATGCTATTGAAGCTACCGAGGTTTACGAGGGCAGGCTGCCGAGGCGCATTCTTGTTACTTCCCGCTCCAAAGGCGCTCAATGCGTCTACACAGTAGAAAATCCGGCAATATTAAACGCCAAGGATCAGAAGAATCTATTCCACACCGACGGATATACGACCAAAGCGAATCCGAACGCGATGCGCGGCAACGGGCTGTCGATCATAACCAAGACGGTTCATAAATATAACGGCGATATCCGCTTCCGTTATGACAACGAAACCGTAAAAATCCAAATTACGCTCTAAACAAAAAGAGGACCTTCCGTCGAAGGTCCTCTTTCCTATTATTTTTTCCGCTGACGAAGCTCCTGGTTCTGGCGTATTTTCCCTTCCATTCCCTGCTCGGTCGCTTTGTAGATCGTTACGCCCTTTAAGTTGTCCGGCAAATATTGCTGATTCACGTAATGGCCGGGGTAATCATGCGGATACTTGTAGCCCTCGTGGCCAAGCTGCTGGGCGCCTTTGTAATGCGTATCCCGCAGATGAAGCGGCACTTCGGCTTGTCCCGCCCCCTCGATAACGGACATCGCTTTGCCGATCGCAACTGCTGCCGCATTCGACTTCGGACTCTCGACGGCAAATAATATGGCCTGTGCAATATTGTACTTCGCCTCCGGCCACCCGATCTTATGGTACGCATCCATGGCCGTTACCGCCTGCACCATCGCCTGAGGGTTGGCAAGACCGATATCCTCGCTGCAGGCCACAATAAGCCGTCTGAGGAAGGTCATGGGATCCATGCCAAGCTTCTCGACCGCGTATAGAAACCAGAACAAGGCGGCATCGCTCGAGCCCCGGATACTCTTGTGGAACGCCGACAGAACATCATACTGCGTAGACGTATCCGCACGTACGGTTGGCTTCCGAATCGATTCCTGCGCAACCTCCATCGTAATCCGGACCGAACCGTCCGGCTCCGAGGGCGTTGTGACAGCTGCGAGCTCCAGCGCATTTAATGCGCGGCGGATATCGCCGCCTGCCATCGCCGCGATGTGCTGAAGCGCCTCTTCCTCGGCATGGAGGGTCATAAAGCCAAGCCCGCGATCCTTGTCCGTTAAAGCCCGCTTCATGGCCTCCAGCGCATGCTTCTCATTAAGAGGCTCCAGCTGGAACAGCGTTGAGCGGGACAGGAGCGCCCCGTTCACATGATGGAACGGATTCTCCGTCGTTGCCCCGATAAATATAATGATCCCCTGCTCAACGGCCGGCAGCAGCGCGTCTTGCCTGGACGTGTTAAACCGGTGAACCTCATCGAGAAACAAAATCGTTTTTTTGCCGTACATCAGCTTATTTGTCTTCGCCGTGTCAATGACTTCCCTGACGTCCTTCACCGACGCGTCTACCGCGTTCAGCTTCACGAACTCCCCTGCTGTCCGTTTTGAGATTATATTCGCGAGCGTGGTTTTGCCGCAGCCCGGAGGGCCGTACAGCAAGATCGACGATACCTGGTCGCCTTCTATCGCCCTGCGCAGCAGCTTGCCCGCTCCAATGATATGCTCTTGTCCGATATAGTCATCCAGCGTCTCCGGCCGCATCCGGTCGGCAAGCAGTCTTGCCCGCGGCGTCTCCGCCTCCTGATAGGAGAATAAGTCCATTATAAAGTCACAACCTTTTTACCTGCATAAATACGTTACTATGATGATAGCATACTCGCACATACGTTCGCCACCATCCGGAAATGGGACCGTTGCCATATTTTTTTGTTAAAACCTAGTTAATTTGTAGGTATTACTATAATATTTTACTACTAAAAATCCGATATAAATCGCAGGAATATATTTCCTTTGTCATGCCGCGCAAAGCGAATGACAAGCCATGAGAGGGAACTTAAAGAGATAAAAAAACATTAGACAGAGAGAGAGGATAAGGAGAGTTGTGTTTTGTTCAAATCTGTGAAGAGCGAGTGGGAATTAGCGGTGTTCAACAGCATTTGGGTCTCGGTATGGGAGGAAAAGGGCTATGAGCTCGAGCATGCGGCACAGGTCGTCGAACGTTACCTGGCTGTAGCCGAGGATGGACAATTCGTAGGAACGTCCGAAATTAAGCCTTACCTGCCCGGCCTTAACGAGATCGATACGGTCGCTCCTTTCCAACAGCATTTCAAAATCACCCAAGATCCCACCCGCGTAGCGGAAATCGATAAAATCGCAGTCTTGCAGCATTATAGAGGACAGCAGCCGATCTCGGATTTATTATCTTCCGCCGTATACTGTGCCGAGAAGTACCATTTCCGCTATTTTATATCGCTGCTGGAGCCCGTATTCTACCGTGCTCTACGAATCACCTTCCGTGTTCCGATGGAAAAGGTCGGCGGCAAAACCTTTTACAAGGGGGATGACGTCATTCCCGTTATTTTCGACATGGAGTCCATTTACCGCAATAAAGAGGAATACAAATGGCTGGTCTACCCGGCCGCATCGCATACCAGATCTGCCAGCAGAGCTATGTAAGCACTATAAAACCACTGTGTAAAGGTAGAGATCACGACTATGACCAAAGATCAGCTTATACTCGACAAACGGAATCGCTTATTTGTAAAAATTTTATGGGGACTGCTTGCCCTAGGCCTTCTCGCCGATGTAGGCGCAGGTCTCGGGAGCGATATGATTATTTTGCTGGCTGTCGTTGGCCTCATCAGCTGCGGCTTGGCAACCTTGATGACTTACAAGCGGATTATGATCCAGTACATTATGTATGTCGTCCCGGTCATTCTAACCGCCTTAACGGTGCTGCTGATCGTATCCGATCCGCATCCGATTATTAGTACATACTTCCTCGTCTACGTCAACATTGCCGTCATGACGCTTTATGCGGATTACAAGCCTATCATTTTCACCGGCGTGCTCGGCATGGGCGTCAGCACGTACATTTTCCTGGATCCCGATTTGCAGAAGCAGTTATTCCCGAATGATTCCCTGCTCTATCTGTTCCTATATCTGATCTTTGCGACGGTCGCGCTCTCCTTCTCCGCGAAATTCAGTCAACGCCTGCAGTCCGATGTTACAAGCGAGCGGCGCGAAGCGCTGGAAGCGAAGGAGCTTACCGAAAAGGTGGTCGAGAAGCTCAAATCGATGATTCTTATTCTTGGCGAATTCAGTAACGAGCAAAAAGGCACCGTCGAATCGACCGGCAAAATCTCGCGCGAGGTCACCACTACCTTTGCGGAAATGTCCGCTTCCATTGAGAAGCAGACCAGCATGGTGCTTAACGTCAGCGATTCTGCCCACACGATTGAAACGGCCGTCTCCCAGCTTCGTGAAGGATCATCACAGTTGCAGCAGTATTCCGCGGATACGGCCGGGCTTACCGTTGAAGGCAATGAGCTGATCCAGACTTTAACAACGGATGTGAACAGCGTCAAGGCGATTATCGCCCAGACCGTTTCCCTGATGGAGCAGTTGATTGAGCAGAACGAGCAAGTAAGCTCGATCGTTGGCTCGATCCGGGAGATTTCCGAGCAGACGAATCTTCTGTCCTTGAATGCGGCTATCGAAGCTGCCCGTGCCGGCGAGCATGGCCGAGGTTTTGCCGTTGTTGCCGGCGAGGTTCGCAAGCTCGCTGATAACGCGCATATTGCAGCCGGCGAGATTACGAACATTCTGAGCACTATCCATGCGTCGGTTACAGCCGTCAGCGAGCAGGTGCATCTCGGTCAGCAGGCCGTTGATACCAGCTACGAGGCATCGCAAAAGGTAGAGGGCATTATCAAGCGGATTAACAGCAATACCGAGCAGGTTAAGCAGCAGTCCGATACCGTCGGCGAATCCTCCAAACAGCTCTATGACCAGTACTCCTCTATCGCGGGCGAGATGACGGGTATGGCCGCCATAACCGAGCAGAATATGGCATCCGTTGAAGAGGTTTGCGCGAGCATGGAAACGCAGGATGTGAAGATCGGCCATCTTGTGGAAGGTTACGCGCAGCTGGATGTCCTGATCTCCGAGCTTAAACAGTTGGTAGAGCCAACAAGAAAATAACTTTAACGACAAACCGTAAGCGGATTACCGCTCGCGGTTTTTTTCTACTAACAGCCCCGTCCATTAATTACTTCCCATAGTAAATCGACAAAAAAATACAAAGCTTGATATAATGATTCAACATACATAGTTGCAGGTGGGCGGAATACTTATATGAGTTTATTTAAGCTGGATTTCTTGAAGAGAAATAAGAGACAAGAGGATATCCCGATTCTATCCGAATGGTTTAATACGACCATGTTTGATTTTCGGTCAGACATCTTCCTGCTGTTCGATCACAACGGAAGGCTGATTGAAGCAAACCAGGCCTTTACGGATACATTAGGTTACTCCCTGGAAGAGTTCAAGCATTTGACCTACGGTTCCCTGTTACCGGGCAATCAAAGGCAACGGGCAAAGGAGCACTTTCAGAAGCTGCTGCATGGCGAAATTCAAATCTTTGAAATCCGCGTTCTTCATAAAACAGGCCAATTCATCGACCTGACGGTTACCGCTTTTCCAAGAAAGTTGAACGATGCAATCGATGGTTTCTATGCTATTGCGAAGGATCTATCGGATATTAAGTTAATGGAGCAGCGTTATATTACCCTGTTAAAAAATATGTTCAGCGCGGCCTTTATCATCGATTTGCAGGGCAACATCCTTGACGTGAATGATGCGGCCGTTAAATTAACCGGCTACAACAAGCAGGAGCATGTCCACTTTAGTCAATTTATTAATCCTGAGGACCTTGAGCAAGCGATGGCTTATAATCAGAGGGCTCTTGAAGGCGAGACTTTGTCTTTTCAAATATCCATTCTTCACAAAAACGGGCATAACGTAGATGTCATGACTACCCTATCTCCTATCTATATGCATGATCAAATTACGGGCATCATCGGAATAAGCAACGATATCTCGGATGAAACAAGAAACAAGCAATTATTTCAGATTAACAAACAACGTTACGAATCCCTGTTCGAACAAAACCCCGATGCGATCTCTTACTTTGATCTGAACGGCAACTTTATGGATTGCAACTCCGCGCTTGAAAATATATTAGGCTACTCCAGAGAGGAATTATTATATTCCAACTATAGTCATTTAGTTGCCGAATATGAACGGGATAGAGCCCGCTTTTATTTCGATCAGGCCCTGCAGGGTACGGTTCAGAGCTATGAACTGGTATGCCTGCATAAGCAAGGACACCTCGTCTACATGAAATTGACGAAGCTCCCCATCACGGTTGATAACCGTATCGTCGGGATTTATTCCATCGCCAAGGATATCACAACGAAAAAACAAGCCGAGAATGCCCTTATCGAAGCCGAATCCAAATACCGCAGCCTCGTGGAAAAATCGATTGTGGGCGTCTATATCATTCAAAAAAATATCATCTTGTATGCCAATCCCTATCTGATAGACATGCTTGGTTATAAAGAAGCGATTATCGGAATGAGCATTTGGGACATTGTTTACCCGGACGATTATTCGGTTGTAAAACAAAACATTCAAATCCTGTATAACGAAACGGATGCCATCCGCCATCCTCTCCGCGTGTTAACGGCGGAAGGGAAGTTGCTTGATGTCGAGATGTATTCCAACCGGATTATGTATCAAGGATCCCCTGCCGTCATTGGTACCATCCTTGATGTAACGGAGCGGAAAAGAGCCGAGGAATTGAATGCTTTTCTCGCCTATCACGACTCCTTAACCGAGCTGCCCAACCGGAGAAAGTTCGAAGAGATGCTGGAGAATGCCTTGGAAACAGCCAAGACTGCCCGGCGCCATTTCGCGGTCATGTATCTCGACATGGACCGTTTCAAATATATCAATGATTCATTAGGACATGCCGTTGGAGACCAGCTGTTGATTGCCTTCTCCAAACGGTTGCAGGAGCAGATTAGGGAAACCGATTTTGCGGCAAGAATGGGCGGGGATGAATTTACCGTCATTCTCCCGCATATCCGGGACAATAACAGCGCGATCGAGGTCGCGAGGCGTATTATCGAGAGGACCCGGGAGCCTTTTTATATCGAGGATTACGAGCTCTTTATCACAACGAGCATAGGGATCAGCATCTACCCTAACGACGGGGACGACTCTTCAACTCTGATGAAAAATGCCGACTCCGCCCTTTTTCGGGCTAAAGACCTTGGGAAAAACGGTTATCAGATTTTCACCTCCTCGATGAACGTACAGACCTATAAAGTCTTTACGCTGGAGAAGGATCTACGGAAGGCCATCCAGCGCGATGAGCTCGAAATGTATTATCAGCCCAAGGTGAATATCCATACGGGCGAAATTGTAGGCGCCGAGGCGCTAATCAGGTGGAATCATCCCGAATGGGGACTGGTATCTCCCAATGAGTTCATACCGATATCGGAAGAAACCGGATTAATCTTATCCCTTGGCAATTGGGTTAAACGGACGGTATGCCGGCAAAACAAAGAGTGGCAGCTAGCCGGCCTGAAGCCTATTCCGATCTCGATTAATGTAACGGCCAAACGGTTTTTATCCAAAGATTTTATGGATGCCATTCAGCAGATTTTAGCCGAGACCGGGCTGGAACCCCATTACTTGGAGATTGAAATTACGGAATCCTCTCTGCTTGAAAATGCGGAAACGGTCATGCATACCCTTGATTCGCTGAACAAGCTTGGCGTTACCATCTCGCTTGACGACTTTGGAACGGGCTACTCATCCCTATCCTATCTGAAACGGTTTAAGCATACGATCAACATTCTGAAGATTGACCGGTCGTTTATTCACGACTTGCATCAAGGCAGCGACGATAATGCCATTATCAGCGCGATTATCCAATTGGCCCAGCATATGAACATGTCCGTTGTCGCGGAAGGGGTAGAGACCGGAGAGCAGCTTCATATTCTCAAGCTTCTGAAATGCGATCTGGTTCAAGGCTACTTGTTCAGCAGACCCGTGCAAGCCGAAGCGTTTGCCCAATTGTTAAAGCGCGGATCCCTGACTCCCCTTATTAAAGGGGCAGAGGCTCCATTCGAGAACAGGCGGGCCTATTTCCGGATTCATCTTCCGCACCCTATCAGCGCTTTAATGACCGTCATCGAGATCAACGGGAGAAGCATTGAGCTTGGCAAAACGGAAATCGTCATTGAAAATATAGGAGCCGGAGGCTTACGTTTCTTGTCCTCCATCCAGCATGCCGTCCATCCCGGAATCCTGCTGGAGATCGAAGTCCAGCTTCTCCATAAAACCTTTAAGCTATACGGCAAGGTTGTCTGGTTGAATGAACTGGAACCCGGCATTTATCAGTACGGCTTGGAATTCCAAATCAGCGACAACGAAAGAACGCCGCTAACCCGTGTCCTCCACGCGTTATCCGTACAGCTCATGAAGAACACCATCGTTCCCGGCTGCAGATTTATAAAAGAAGACAGCGTTCAATACCTGCGTGCTTTCTCCGACCATCGTTCCTCCCTCTAATCCCAAAGAGAACCGCAAGCGAATCTCCGCTTGCGGTTCTTTCTGTCCCCTCCCCCGCAGGATCTTTTGGCACTGCCCTTTTCTTTTGATGCTGTGGGATTGGAGGAAAAGAATCTCCTGGAAGAGCGTAGCGCTTGCCTTTGGAATCGTGAATTTACATTAAAAAATTGATTCAGAGAGTCACGATTCCAACAGCAACTGGAAGGAGATCCTTTTCTGTAAATCCCATCTCAGCATCAACCAAAATAAAAAGGCCGCCCCAAAGGACAGCCTTTCCACTACACTTCTATACCATTCGTCGCCAAAAGATCCTGCACCACTACGCTTACCATGATAAGCCCGGCAACAGGGGGCACAAAGGCGTTGCTCGCAGGCGGCTGCTTCGCTTTACGGATCTCCGGAGCATTCTCCGGTACGATACGCTGCGTCACATCCTCACGAGGCTTCTTGGGCAACTCGTCGGAGAAGACAACCTTCACGCCTTTCTTGATGCCATCCTTGCGCAGCTTCGTGCGTACGACGCGTGCGATTGGATCCGTATGCGTCTTCGAGATGTCCGCAACCTTGAATCTCGTTGGATCCATCTTGTTGGCCGCACCCATGCTGGAGATGATCGGAATTTTCCGCTCAAGGCATTCCTTAATCAGATGGACTTTATACGAGATGGTGTCCGAAGCATCCACGACATAATCAAGGTCATAAGCGAACAGCTGCTCATACGTCTCTTCCGTATAGAACATCCTTAGCGAGATGACATCGCATTCCGGATTAATCAGCTTAATCCGGTCGCGCATCAGATCAGCCTTCGGTTGTCCTACCGTTGTTGTGAGCGCATGAATCTGGCGGTTCACGTTTGTAATATCAACAACATCCTTATCGATCAGGATGATCCGGCCTACACCGGTCCGGGCAAGAGCCTCTGCCGCGATGGAGCCTACGCCGCCAATGCCAAGCACGGCGACGGTACTCCCTTTCATCACGCCTAGGCCTTCCGGGCCAATCGCAAGCTCGGTACGAGAAAATTGATGCAGCATAATTCGTTGCCGCCCCCTAAAAAGAATTGTCACCTAAACAGCCTTATGGCTGTTCGTGATGATTCTTACATCGAAAGCATAAGCTTAAGCTTGCTTGTTGCCTGCAGCAGCCGCTTCCGGCTTAGGCTTCAGAACAGTACGGATATGGAGCTGCTCAAGCTGCGACAGCTCGACCGGAGACGGTGCATCGCACAGCAGGTCGGTTGCGCTTGCCGTTTTCGGGAATGCAATGGTCTCACGCAGGTTCGTGCGGCCTGTCAACAGCATGACGAGACGGTCGAAGCCAAATGCGATACCGCCGTGTGGAGGCGTACCATAGTCGAAGGCGTCAAGCAGGAAGCCAAACTTCTCATGCGCTTCTTCCATGTTGAAACCAAGCGCGCCGAACATTTTCTCCTGAATATCACGCTTGTAGATACGCATCGAACCGCCGCCTACTTCGTAGCCGTTCAGAACGATATCGTAGGCTTGCGCGCGGATTTGTCCCGGATCTGTATCGAACAGGTGCAGATCTTCGTCTTTTGGACGCGTGAACGGATGGTGAACCGCTACATAGCGTTTTGCTTCTTCGTCCCACTCCAGCATAGGGAAGTCAACAACCCATACGAACTTGAACTTGGAATCGTCGATCAGACCCAGCTCACGGCCGACTTTCAGACGAAGGTTGCCAAGAACGTCAGCAACAACTTTTGCTTTGTCGGCAGAGAATGTCAGGAGGTCGCCGTCTTCAACGTTCAGACGCTCGGTCAAAGCTGCGATTTCTTCCGGCTTCAGGAATTTAACGATTGGACCTTTCCACTCGCCGTCTTTAATCGTGATCCAAGCAAGGCCTTTACCGCCATAACGGGCAGCGAACGGCTGCAGATCGTCAAGCTCTTTGCGGCTCCAGTGGCCGCAGCCTTTTGCGTTGAACGCCTTCACGACGCCGCCGCTTGCCGCAACGCTTGCGAAAACTTTAACGTCGCTTGTCGCAACGATATCGGTAATATCTTCGATTTCCATGCCGAAACGAAGGTCCGGCTTGTCGGAACCGTATTTGTTCATTGCATCCGCATAAGTAATGCGTTGGATCGGAAGCTCAACCTCTACGCCAATCGTTTCGCGGAACAGGCGGGCAATCAGCTGCTCCATCATGCCGAGCAATTGATCTTGCGTCAGGAACGAAGTCTCGATGTCGACTTGCGTGAATTCCGGTTGACGGTCCGCGCGAAGGTCTTCGTCACGGAAGCAGCGAGCGATTTGGTAGTAGCGTTCAATACCGCCAACCATCAGCAATTGCTTGAAGATTTGCGGCGATTGCGGCAATGCGAAGAATTCGCCTTCGTGAACGCGGCTTGGTACCAGGTAATCACGAGCGCCTTCCGGCGTGCTTTTCGTCAGGATTGGCGTTTCAACGTCAATAAAGCCTTCACCGTCAAGGAAATCGCGGAATACTTTTGCCGCTTTCGAACGAAGCAAGAGTGTTTTATGCATTTCAGGACGGCGCAGGTCGAGGTAACGGTATTTCAGGCGAAGCGATTCGTCCACTTCAACGCCGTCTTCGATTGGGAATGGAGGCGTTTTTGCTGCGTTGATTACTTCGATCTCCGTAACACGGATTTCGATTTCGCCCGTTGCCAGGTTTTTGTTAACTGTTTCAGCGTCACGTTCTACAACCGTCCCTTTTACAGCCAGTACGAATTCGTTACGCGCACGGTCAGCGATTGCCAAAGCTTCGCCGGAGAAATCAGGGTTAAATACGGTTTGCACGATACCCGTACGGTCGCGCAGGTCGATGAACAATACACCGCCAAGGTCACGACGGCGTTGTACCCAGCCGTTCAGTGTTACTTCTTCGCCAATGTTGGCTTTTGTCAAGGTGCCGCACTGATGAGTTTTCAGCATCATAATGGATGTAACTCCCCTTTATAATTAGTTGGATTTCAGTTCTGAAGCAAGGCTAGCTAACGCCACAACGCGCTGCTCGCCAGTCGCCATTTCCTTCAAGGCAATCTCGCCGCGTTCCAGTTCGTCATCGCCGAGAATAGCCGTATAACGGGCTTGCAGACGGTCTGCCGACTTCATCTGCGCCTTCATTTTACGACCCAGATAATCGCGTTCCGCGCGGATACCGGAGGTACGGAGCTCATAGACCAGTCTTGTTACTTCCCGGTCCGCCGCTTCGCCCAGCGCTACCACGTAAACGTCAACCTGATGCGCATTGTCCAGCTCGGCTTGTTGATGCTCAAGCAGCATAATCGTGCGCTCCAGGCCAAGTCCAAGTCCTACGCCCGGTTGATCGGGTCCGCCGATTTCGGCTACAAGTCCGTTATAACGGCCGCCGCCGCCAATCGTATCGATGGCGCCGATCCCCTCCGCTTTGTATTCGAAAGCGGTGTGAGTGTAGTAATCGAGGCCGCGAACAAGTCTAGGATTGATAGTGAATGGAATACCCATATCCGATAAGCATGTTTTTACTTTCTCGAAATGGGTCGTGCACTCCTCGTCCAGGCTGTCGAGAATCGATGGCGCAGCTTCAAAGCGAGCCTGGTCGGTCTTGCAGTCGAGTACGCGAAGCGGATTACGCTCCATGCGGGACTGACAGTCCTTGCAGAGCTGCTCGCGCATCGGCATAAGGAAAGCAAGCAGCTTCTCGCGGAAGGCTGCGCGAACCGCAGGCGTACCAACAGAGTTAATCTCTACGCGGACACCCTTCAGTCCTACCTCCGTGAAGAAGGTATAACCTAAAGCGATAACTTCCGCATCGATGGCTGGCTCCACCGATCCAAGCGCTTCGATCCCGAATTGGTGGAACTGGCGGTAACGGCCGGCCTGCTGGCGCTCATAACGGAACATCGGTCCGATATAATACAGCTTTGATACATCCGGCTCGCCGTACAATTTGTTCTCGACATACGAACGGACAACACCCGCCGTTCCTTCCGGACGAAGCGTAATGCTGCGATCGCCGCGGTCCGTGAAGGTGTACATCTCTTTCTCCACGATATCCGTCGTTTCGCCTACGCCGCGTTGGAACAGCTCCGTTGCTTCGAAGATCGGCGTACGAATTTCACGAAAATTAAAGCGTCGGCAAATATCGCGGGCTTTCTGCTCCGCATACTGCCATCGCTCAACTACTCCAGGCAAAATATCTTGTGTGCCCGGTGACTTTTGAAAAGCCATTGCAAACCCTCCTAAAAAGAATTGTCGCGTCTTTTGCGATGATTCTTGCCTCGTAAGCGTAATCCTAAAAAGAATTGTCGCGACTTTGGCGATGATTCTTGCCTCGTAAGCGTAATCCTAAAAAGAATTGTCGCGACTTTGGCGAGAATTCTTACTTCGTAAGCGTAATCCTAAAGAATTGTCGCGTCTGTACTTAATAACTCATAATCACGCAAAAAACTCCCGCCCCTAACGATACGCCGTTAAAGGCTAATCGTTAGGGACGAGAGTTGAACTCCCGTGGTGCCACCCATATTCCGGACAATCTAGTCCGCTCATTAACGGTTAACGCCCGTTACACGCAGACTGGCTATTGGCAATGATCCTGCGGATCATCCGTTCACCGTCTGTTCTCCGGAAGGTCGATTCATCCTGTCACCATAAAGACGCTTGCAGCCTTGGCGCCTCTCTCTGGGTACGTGTACGGGATTACTTTGTTCCATCAACGAATCAGAAATTTATATACTGAGACCTAATTCTAACCGTGTCGACAAAATAAGTCAATAGTCAATCACATTTCACCAGTATGCCTCTTTGCGGACAAAAAAAAACCTGCAGCCATCGTTGCAGGTCCAGAAATTATATTTTTAAAAAGGGGGTCGATATTTATTATAGGATAGGGATGTTAAAGAAGCGTTATAAACTCATTACAGTAATATTACAAAATAGTAAGCGGTTCATTTACGAACATTCGGCTTTGAAGCAAAAAAGCTGCCCGGCAAGAGCAGCCTTTCGCTTATGTTTGATTTACATGCGTCCGCCGGGCTCACGCCGGTTCGAAGGAAATGCGAAAAATTCCTCCGCCGTCTCCACCTGCTCCTCCAGCCTCGACATTACAATCGCTTCGCGGCGATCCGTATGAAGAAGTCTGCGGGAGGCCCGCTCCACGCCTTGTTCCTTGCGGGATTGATGCATAAGATAAGCTCCTTCTGCCAACAGATACTTGAGGCTGATTAAGCCATGCCTGTCTCTATTGTTGCCAGCCGGAGCCTATCTTACCCGCTATTTACTGTTTGCTGTCGATAATTAATGTCACGGGTCCCGAGTTCACGAGTGCGACATCCATCATCGCGCCGAAACGGCCTGTCTCAACAATCAAGCCTGCTGCGCGGAGCAACTCGTTGAAACGGTTGTAGAGCGGTTCCGCCAACTCCGGACGTGCGGCAGCCATAAAGTTCGGACGCCGCCCTTTTCTGCTGTCCCCGTACAACGTGAACTGCGAAATCGATAGAATCTGTCCGCCGACGTCAACAACGGAGAAATTCATTTTCTCATTCTCATCCTCGAAGATCCGCAGACCTGCTACCTTATCCGCCATCCAGCGGATGTCGTCTTCCGTATCCTCATGCGTGATTCCGACGAGAAGCACAAGACCGTTATCTATTGCCCCAACGACTTCCCCGTCGATGGTTACGCTTGCCTGCTTACTGCGCTGTACAACTACCTTCACTGCGGGTAAACCTCCAACTAGCTGTTCATAATGCGCTGAACGGAGTAAACATCCTGAACGCGTTTGATTTTCTCTACTACAGAGGATAAATGATCAATATTACGGATAAGCACGGTCATATGAATCATCGCCATTTTATTCTTCACCGAGCGGCCCGTAACCGCCGAAATATTCGTCTTGCTCTCGGACACAGCCTGCAGAACCTCATTAAGAAGTCCCGAACGGTCATGACCCGTAATCTCGATATCTACGCTATAGTTGGATTCAATCGAATCCTCCCACTCCACCTCAATGACGCGGTCCGCCTCTTCACCCTCCGAATTAAACGGAATGTTCTGGCAGTCCATCCGATGGACCGACACGCCTCTGCCGCGGGTAATGTAACCGATAATCGTGTCGCCCGGCACCGGGTTGCAGCAGCGCGCAAAACGGACCAGCAAATTGTCGATCCCTTTTACCGTTACGCCATTGGTCGGACGGTTCTTGCGGTGGCCCGGAGATTTCATCTCCTTCGGCTCGGAGGTTAGCTCGATCAGATTGGATTTCTCCGCTTCCTTGCGAAGCTTCTCCGTCAGACGCGTACAAATCTGAGCAGCCGTAATACCGCCAAAGCCGATAGCCGACATCATATCTTCAATATCGTTGAAATTGAACTTGTTCGCCACTTCCTGCAGCTTGTCATCGCTCATCCAGGCAGACGGCTCAACGCCCAAGCGCTTCAGCTCGCGCTCAAGCAGATCGCGGCCTTTGGCGACGTTCTCTTCCCGCTTCTCGCGTTTGAACCATTGACGAATCTTGCTGCGGGCATGGGACGACTGCGCAATCTTCACCCAGTCCTGGCTAGGACCGTAGGAATGCTTCGACGTTAGTATCTCGATAATGTCGCCGGTCTTCAGCTTATGGTCAAGCGGCACAATCCGTCCGTTGACCTTCGCGCCAATCGTCCGGTTGCCGACCTCCGTATGAATCCGGTATGCAAAGTCCAGCGGTACCGAGCCGGCAGGCAGCTCAATGACTTCACCGCTTGGCGTAAACACGAATACAAGATCGGCGAAAAAGTCCATCTTGAGCGATTCCATAAACTCCGAGGCATCGCGCGCTTCGTTCTGGAGCTCCATAATTTCGCGCAGCCAGGACATTTTGTCCTCGAAATTATTATTCGGCACAACAGTGCCTTCTTTGTAAGCCCAATGGGCCGCGATACCGTATTCGGAGGTGCGATGCATATCCCAGGTACGGATCTGCACTTCCGTCGGCTCCCCGTTTGGTCCGATTACCGTCGTATGCAAGGACTGGTACATGTTTGCCTTCGGCATCGCAATATAGTCCTTGAACCGTCCCGGCATCGGCTTCCACAGCGTATGAATAATGCCAAGCGTGGCATAACAGTCTTTAATATTGTCTACGATAATCCGGATAGCCATCAGATCGTAAATCTCGTTAAACTGTTTGTTCTTGACGGTCATTTTCTTGTAAATGCTGTATATATGCTTCGGACGGCCAGAGATATCCCCATCGATGCCCATCTCTTCGAGCTTCTCTTTAATCCGGCCGATTACATCGGAGATAAACAGCTCGCGCTCCGCCCGCTTCTTCTTCATCAGATTCGCGATACGGTAGTATTGCTGCGGATTCAAGTATCGCAGAGCGATATCTTCCATCTCCCATTTAATCGCGGAAATACCAAGCCGGTGAGCAATCGGGCAAAAGATTTCCAGAGTCTCGTAGGCGATGCGCCGCTGTGCTTCCTCGGACTGGAACTTCAGCGTACGCATATTATGAAGGCGGTCCGCCAGCTTAATCAGAATGACCCGGATATCCTGCGCCATCGCCAGGAACATCTTCCGGTAGTTTTCATTCTGCTGCTCTTCCTTCGAACGGAACTTGATCTTCTCAAGCTTGGTCAATCCGTCGACGAGCATTGCGCAGGTTTCGCCAAATTTCGCGCGGATGACCTCAAGGTCAACTGTTGTATCCTCAACAACGTCATGCAGTAATGCCGCGATAATCGACAGTACGTCCATCTGCATATCCACGATAATTTCGGCAACGGCAACAGGGTGAAGAATGTAAGGCTCCCCTGATTTGCGCACTTGTCCGTGGTGGGCTTGGTCCGCAAATTCATAGGCTTCCCTGATGCGTACAAGATCCTGTTCTTTTATATAGGCCGACGCCTTTTCGATTAACTGCTCTATGCCCATGAATTGTCCTTTCCGAACGCTTGACTCCGATTCGCGCATTTTCCGAGTTTTCTTAATATTATGCTGGAAGTAGGCATCCGCGTCAACCTGCATCCCTCACCAAATTTCGCGCAAGGAAGCTAAGCGGATTCGGCCGGAATGCGAATATGAACACATGTACCTTCACCTTCCGCACTCTCAATCGCCACGCCGAAATCTTTACCGTAATAAAGCTGGATCCTCTCGTGTACATTACGGATTCCGTAACCTACGCGTTCCACTCCTTCGCCGCTAAATATATGGAAAATCGTCTCTTGAGGCATGCCGTTGCCGTTGTCCGCAACGAGCAGATGGACAACCTCCCCTTCCAGATAGCCGCTCACCTGTATATCAATCTGGTCTCCGCGCCAAGCATGCTCGAGCACATTCTCGACAAAAGGCTGAACGATCAGCTTGACGGTTGCGAGATCGACAATTTCCGGGGAAATATTATAGTCGATTTGGACCCGGTCGCCGTATTTTATTTGCTGGATGTCCATATAAGCCCGGACCTGCTCGATTTCCTTGACGATTGGAATAATGGTCTGACCTTCATTCAGGGACAACCGGTAAAACTTGGCAAGGTTCATGACCATCTGATGCTGCTTTTCGACCTGCCCGAATTTGGCCAGCCGGCTGATCGAGGAGAGCGTATTATATAAAAAATGCGGATTGATCTGCGCTTGAAGCGTCTCCAGCTCCGCCTCTTTCTTTTTCAAATTTGTCGTATAGACCTCTTCAATCAAATTCTGCGTTCGTTTGCCCAACTCATTAAGCGAGGAAGCAATCGTCGTAAATTCATCGTTGCCGCTGTAATGAATCCGCCGCTGAAAGTCTCCCTGGCGGAAGGATTGAAGAACGGACATCACCTTTAATACCCGCCGTGAAAACGTTCTCGAGACAAAAGTCGCGACCAGAAGAATCAGCACGCAGCTCGCACTGCAAATGACCAACGTCAGCAGCTTGACCTTCTGCGTATCCTTCTCTAATACCGAGGATGGAACCATCGCCGTGAGACTCCAGTTCAGACCGGGAAGCGGCTGCCGGATGACGAGATAATTCTTGCTTCTCCCCTCATCCCACAATTGCTCAGTCGACTGCTCGGTTGCTCCCGAAGCATATAGAATATTTCGGCTGCCATCGGTAATAAACAGGGTGCTGCCTACGCCAATCTTGCGGGAATCTACGCTCTGGAACATATCGGACAAGTAGACGCTGATCCGCATAAAGCCGATTTCTTTCGGTTTCGCCGACTCCAGATCAACTAACCGTCTGAGCATCGATATCCGGTTATAGCGGCCGTCATCCTCAATCTGCTTCCACTCTTGCGTCTCTCCGTATTGCTCGGCCGGGTATGATTTGTACCAGGGCTTCTGCGTAATCCGGTTCAAATGAAGCAGGTCAAAGAACTTGCCCTTCATGGCAAGAGGATCGATATTTTTGGTGTCGTAATAGATTTCCGGCAATGTCTCATTGCGCAAATAAACGCTCAGCCACATGCTCCGGTTCGTCGAATCGATGGTCTGCCGGAACTTCGGAAGCAGCAGCTTGGTTGTTGCTTCATAGCTTACCCAGCCCTCCTCGTAGTGGAGCAGCTGCTTCGATAAAGTTGTATCATAATAGAGAAGATCGGATAAGCGGACCGTATCCTCCAATTTATAGACGACGTTATCTTCGATTTGCTTCAACGTCCCTTTAATGGTATTCGTCGTATTTGAACGGATCGAATCCGTCATGATGTCGCTGGCGAAATAGCCAAACAGAAAGATCGGTATAATGATCAGCATCATATAAGAGATCAGCAGCTTGATGCCAAACGGAATAAACTTGCGGGGATGATTAGTGCCTGTAAGCGGCGATTGCATCATATTAGCGATGTCTCCTGAAATCGATTGGCGTCATGCCGAAGGTCTCTTTAAACTGACGGCTGAAGTAAGGCATGTAGCGGTAACCCACCTGATCAGCCACCTCGTATATCTTCACCTTCGGATCCTTCAGCAGCTCTCCCGCCCTCTCCATCCGCATCGTAATGACATATTCGCTGAAGCCCACACCCATCTCTTCCTTGAACATCAGACCCAGATAGTTCGGGGAAAAAGCAAACCGTTCCGCCACTTCTTTCAGCGTAAGGGAACGGTTCAGATGCTCCTTCATATAAGCGGTGACTTCTTGAATGAGCTTCGTATGCTTGCCAGGTTCAACAGAAACGTTCTCCGGCAGCTGCTGATAACGGGGAGCCGTACGCCTGGCAGCCTCCCGCCATTGTCTTTCTTCCTCTTGCTTTCTTGTTACTTCATCCAGCTCTTTGGTTACATGAACCAGCGCATCGACCAGCTCGGAGTCGTCCATCGGCTTCAATACATAGCTGTATGCCCGAAGGGACAAGGCTTGCTTGACGTAATGGAAATCCTGATACCCGCTTACGAAAATCACTCTAAGACCCAAGCAGCTTTCGGTCTCCTGCGCCTTACGGGCGAGCTCCAGTCCGGACATGCTGGGCATATGTACATCCGTAACGAGAATATCAATCTTCCCGCCCTTTAACACCTCATAAGCATCAAAGCCATTGTTGACGGCAGCCACAACTTCAAGGCCAAGCTCTGTCCAGGGAATAAACAAACGCATGCCTTCCAGATCAAGCACTTCATCATCTGCAATCAATACCTTATACATGAGGCATCTCCTCCCGTTCGCGCAGAGTGGTTAAGCCGTGAAACGGCAGAACCGCCCCTATGCATAGGGACGGCGCTGACCGCTTGACCAAATTATACTCCAGCATTAGCCTGGATGTTAATTGCCTTTCATGCTTTTCACATTTTCCTGCCATCTAGCTGTTTTGTAAGCAAGCAGCTTGTCATAGCCAATCGCTTCGGCATCCTTCTGCGCTTTATCGAGGATCGCAAGAACTTCTTCGTCGCTCTTCGCGTACAGCGCTTTTGCTCTTGCTTCCTTGTACAGCTCCTCAAAGGTTTGAGCGATAATGCCTTCCTCGGAATCCGGTGCAGGCGCAAGATTAATGAATTCCGTAGCGTTCTTCTGCGTTTTCCACGTAATCGCATTTTGCCAGCGCGCTTCCCAGGACTGCTGCTCTTCAGGCAAGGTCAGCTCGAACTTCATTTTGGATGTATCGATAAAGACGGTATTGCCGTTCCATTGGAAGTTAACCGTTGCATCCATCATTTTCGTGCGGCCTTCTACGTCGGAGGTGTATGCATCCGTAAAGATTGGAGAACCGTCTGCATCCGTGCCTTTCCAGTAGATGCCTTCAGGGCCCCAGAACAAGGTACGCGTGCCTTCGGGACCTGTCAGATAATCGAGGAATGCAAAAATTTTCTCCGGATCTTTAGCCGATTTGGTAATAACGCTTACGTTCCAGCCCAGCTGCGTGTAAGTGCCTGCCCAAATTTTATTCTTATCGAGTCCTGCTTTATGAATCGGCCATACCATCATGTAACCGGAATTCGGATCCTTCTTCTTCAGCTCGGCGTCGCCAACCGCTCCGTATTCCGTAGGGCTCGCGCCGGCAAATACCGCTGCCGTGCCGTTATAGGCCTGCTCCTTCACTTGATCCTTCGTTTGCGTCAGAGAATCGGGGGACATCAGCTTCTCGCGGAACAGCTTGCTCGCGAACTGCATCGACTCGCGGAAGACCGGATCAAGGAACAGCGAAGTGAGCTTATCGCCGCTTGGCACGGCACGGTTCGAAACATACGCCGGCGAGTAATCCTCTCCGAAGGCCGAATACAACACGTCAAGTCCTTGGCCGTCAATCGCCAAATCCGGGTTAAACGGCGTTACGTTCGGATATTTCTCTTTAACCATTTTCAGATAGTTGTAGAAATCATCCGTTGTTTCGAGTGCCGGCTTGCCGAGCTCCTCGTAGATCTTCTTATTTAAAAGGTAGCCGGCGTTGCCGTTAGGCTGGGACGTATACCAGTTCGGGAACTGATAGATCTTGCCGTCCTTCGAACGCAGCATATTGATCGCCTCTTCGCCAACCCATTTCTTGAAGTTCGGATATTTATCGAGATAATCGTCGTAAGGAACCAGCATGCCCGCTTCGCGCAGCTTCTCTACGTCCGCTCCGCGGTCCATCCAGATGACATCCGGAAGGTCTCCCGAAGCAATCATGGTGTTCAGCTTCTGTGCGGCATTGCCGCCCGATTGAACCGGTGTAATATCTACCTTCATATTGTCCTTTATCCATTTGGTTGCCTCATCCCCGCCCCAGGCAGGCATGGAATACCAGTCGTAATGCCCGTAAAAAGAGAACTTCAGCGGCTCGCTGCCAAGCTTCCATGCTCCCGAATCGCCAGCCGTGTTCGCGGGCGACGCGCTATCAGCCGGCTTCTGGCTGCTTGTTGCAGCCGGTTCGTTATTTGTCTTGTTCCCGTTACCGCTGGAGCATCCCGTCATTGCCAAAGTGATAGCCATTACGCTTGCTAGTCCAATCGTTGCCGATTTCCTCCATCTGATCATCTTCATAATACCCCTCTCTCCCCATGCTTTTAATTATGTTCAGCGGAAGCGGATTTGTCGATCCATGCTGCCGGGCAAGCCGTATCCGTTTCACGTTGAAAACGCTGGTTGGACTTACGCTCCCTATTCCTTCAAAGAGCCTACCAATACCCCTTTTACGAAATATTTCTGCACGAACGGATACACGGCGATAATCGGAATGGTGGCCACCATCATCGTAGCCATCGAAAGCGACTTGCTGGTCACGCTTTTCATCGAGCTGAGCCTGCTCTGTGAAGCGGAGTCCAGCTGCGAGAACTGCTCGCTCATAATATTGGAATTCAGAATCTGCTGAAGCATCGTCTGAATGGGAATAAGCTTTTCCTTCGTAATATAGAGACTTGGGTAAAACCAGTCGTTCCAGTGGCCAACTGCCGTGAATAAGGCAAGCGTAGCGATAACGGGACCGGATAGCGGCAGAATGATACGGAAGAACGTTGCCCAGTAGCCGCATCCGTCTATTTGCGCCGATTCCTCGAGACCTTTCGGCAGTCCCTGGAAGAAGGTCCGGAATATAATCATGTTCCATACGCTGATCAAACCCGGAATGATAAAGACAAGAAAGTTATCCATCAAGCCAAGACCGCGGATCAGCAGAAACGTCGGGATAATGCCGCCGCTGAAGTAGAGCGTAACAATGCAGGCAATCATATAAAACTTGCGGCCGATCAGCTCGCGTTTGGTCATGCCGTAAGCGAATACGGCGGTAAACAGAATAGAGCAGAGCGTACCGATCACCGTCCGCATGACGGAGATATAAAATCCGTTAATGATCCGTTTATCCTGAAAGACGATTTCGTAATTGTCGACCGTAAACGCCCTCGGCCAGAAGGTGACGCCGCCAAGCGCCGTATCCATTCCTTTGTTAAGCGAGATAACCGCGGCGTTCCAGAATGGATAAAAGGTGAAAAAGGCGATAACGGTCAGGCAGATATAGACGAAGATCGATAAGCTTTTATCGCTTAAGCTGGATTTGATTCTCATACGCGGGCGGTCCTCCTTATGCGAATATGTGCTTGCCTTACCATAAGCTGTTCCCGGTTCTTCTTGCCAGCAGATTGGCAAAGGTGAGCAAACCAACGCTGATGACTGCCTTGAACAAGCCAACTGCCGTCGCATAGGAGAAGCGTTGTCCCGTTATCCCCGTTCTGTACACGTAAGTATCAAGCACATCCGACACTTCTCTTAGAACGGGATTCACGCCGAGAAGGAGCAGATCCTCAAAGCCTGCGCTAAGCAGATTGCCGATTGCGAGAATAAGGAAGATGATGACGACCGGCATGATCGTTGGAATCGTAATCATAAATATTTGCTTGAACCGGCTTGCTCCGTCGATGGAAGCCGCTTCGTACATGTTTGGGTCGATTCCGGCAATCGCGGCCAGGTAGACGATGGAGCTGAAGCCGATTTCTTTCCAGACTCCCGTCGTTACGATAATCGTCCAGAAGTATTCCGGAATGGACAGGAAGCTGATCGGTTCTTTGATGAGATGCACGGATTGGAGCAGGATATTCAGACTGCCGTTCTCCACCGACAGGATCGACATCGCAAAACCCGACACGATAACCCATGATAGGAAATGCGGCAAATAGCTCACCGTCTGTACAACGCGCTTGAAATACATGTTTTTTACTTCGTTCAGCATAAGCGCCAGAATGATTGGCGCCGGGAAGCCGAATAACAGCTTCAATACGCTGATGATGATCGTATTTCGCATCACCCGCTCAAACTCAGGTGCATGGAAGAACATTTCGAAATGCTTAAGCCCCGCCCAAGGGCTATCCAAAAAACCTTTAAAGATGCTGTAATCCTGGAAAGCGGTTAGTACGCCGTACATCGGTATGTAACTAAACACAAAAATAAGCAGAAGTGCCGGAATAACCATCAACTGCAAATCCCACTGCTTAAGGAACCGGACAAGCTTGGATTTGCGCCTTAGCGCTTGTTGTTTCTCTGCAACGGCTACGGTGATCTCTGTCATTCGTTGTCCCCCTTAAAAAGAATGGCAACAAGTTTTGGGTTGCGATTCTTACTTCGTAAGCTTCGGTTGGAAGCAACTGCCTTGTTTTTATTTTAGAATCAGAGAGGGTTCGTTACTATTTGCCAGACCAACGAAAAATGATACATTTCAATTGATTAATGTTATTTTTCATAACACCTCATTCCGATGTATGCGGTTGCATTTCGGACTCGAAAAATGAATCCGTTTCCACCTGACATTCCCTGAAAGGTGTATGAAAACAAAAAAACTGCCCCTTTCGCGTACGCGTCAGGGACAGTTTAGGTTAGTATTTAGTCTTAGTATGTTACGAGAGAGAATACTTCCACGCCTTCCAGCTTCTCGCGGCCGGTCAGGTAGGACAGTTCAATCAGGAATGCAGCGCCAACCACTTCGCCGCCCAGTTGGCGGACAAGGTTCATCGATGTTGCGATTGTACCGCCTGTAGCAAGCAGGTCATCCGCAATAAGTACGCGCTGACCGGGAGAAATCGCGTCTTTATGCATTGCCAGGCTGTCATTGCCGTATTCCAGGTCGTAGCTGGCCTGAATCGTCTCGCCAGGTAGCTTGCCGCTTTTGCGGATTGGCGCAAAGCCAACGCCAAGCGTTGTAGCAAGCGGAGCGCCAATGACAAAGCCGCGTGCTTCCGGTCCGGCAATAATGTCGATTTTCAGATGTTCAACCGCTTTACGGATATCCTCGATAGCTGCGCGGTATACGTCGCCATCCTTCAGAAGGGTTGTAATATCTTTGAACCTAATGCCTGGTTGCGGAAAATCGGGAATCACCCGGATGTAGTCTTTGAAATTAATTTCACTCATTCTATTGTTCAATCCTTTCTCTACTTCCCATATCAATTATGCCATTACTTCGTTTGGAACATACGGCGAACGCAGCCTTTCGGCTTCGCGTTTTGCCTCTTGATACCTCTGAGAGGTACCAAGATCACGCTTTTGCGGTGCCTCAGCAACAATAAAATGAGTGCCGTCTACCGCAATAAAGCCAAGCTCGAGGAATACCTCCAACATGACGGTTATCATCTGCTCCGGCCAGCCGCATTGCCCGGACAGATAGGCTTCGATTCCTTTTACCGGAATGCGTTGTTTTCTTCTAAGCAGCTGGTATACCTGTCCGAAGTGCTCCCGTTCAGGGAATCTGGCAAGCGCTCCTCCGAAATACAGATCATGAATATGCAGCTGAGCTTTGCGCTGGCCGTTCCATTCGTTAATCGACAGCTCGCCAACGAGATCAACAGGCAGACCGGACTGCAGCTGATTCGACAGCTCTCCCAATCCGAATCCAACCGCATCCAGCGAAGTACGCCCGCTGCGGAGCGACAGCTTCAAATGTCTGGCATCCTTGCCCATCGTTCGGTAGTCAGACAGCTCGGCGGATTGAAGCAGCAGCCTAGGTGACGGATTGCCCGCTCCAAACGGCTCAAGCAGAGCAAGCTGTCCTATCGTATGGACACTTGCGTCACCAACCGAACAGACTAGATCAATAGCCGTCTTGGGAATCCAATCCTGCTCCGTCAGCCACTCCATCGCCAACTCGCCTAGCTTCTCTTCAAATGCGGGCAGTTGGTCTCGGCGAAGACTCATGCCGGCCGCCGCCTGATGACCGCCGTAATGGTCCAGCAGCTCGTCACATTCGGTTAACGCGGCATGAAGATCATAACCTTCAATGGATCTGGCCGAACCCTTGCACATCCCGCTGTCCGGATCGATGCCAAGGACAATAACCGGCTTGTAATAACGCTCCAGAATCTTGGAAGCAACAATTCCTATTACCCCAACATTCCAGCCTTCGCCAGCAAGAACGATGACGGCAGGCTCTGGTCTGCCAGCCGCCCGTGCAGCGTCCCTTTTCCCCTGCCACTGCAGTTCGGCTTCCTTCACAATCCCGTCTACGATTCGTTGTCTTTCCTTGTTAAGCACGTCCAGGGAAGATGCTGCCCGGATGGCCTCATCGTAATCGCCGGTCGTCAGCAGCTCTACCGCACGTTTCGCATGATCCAACCGGCCCGCAGCATTAATGCGCGGCGCCATGCCGAAGGCAACGGTCGTGGACGTCACTTGATCCAGCTCTATGCCGCATGCTTCCGATAATGCCCGGAAACCGGTATTGTCCGTATTTTGCAGCCTAGCGAGTCCAGCCCGGACCAATACCCGGTTCTCATCCGTGAGCGGCATGATGTCTGCAATCGTGCCAAGGCTGACAATATCCGTCCATTCCATTGGCGCACGACCCATAAGAGCCGTCGCTAACTTGAAGGCTACGCCAACACCAGCCAAGCCTTTGAACGGATAAGGACAATCCTCCCGCTTCGGATTAACGACGGCAACCGCATCCGGAATCCTCTCCGGCGGTTCATGATGATCGGTTACGACGATATCAATGCCCAGCGACTTCGCATATTCTACCTGCTCGTAAGCGCTGATGCCCGTGTCAACCGTAACGATAAGACGGACGCCGTCCGCTGCGGCTATATCGATCGCCCCGGTATTCAGGCCATAGCCTTCCGAGGCGCGATGCGGAATATAATAGTCAAAGGTATAACCTAGCTCTCGGAATACATGGATGAGCAGCGATGTACTGGATACACCGTCAGCATCATAATCCCCATAAATCCGAATGAATTCACCATTATCTGCCGCCTGCCGAATCCGGGCTACGGCTTCCGTCATCCCAATCAGCAGGTACGGATCATGCAGCCGGTCTTCCCCTCCCCGCAGGAAGGTCTCTGCCGCTTCCTTATCCTTATAGCCTCTCTGGACAAGAAGCTTGGCAACAAGAGGAGGAATTCCGAGCTGTGCCGACAACTGTTCCGCCTGCTGCTCATCCTCTTTATTCCAAGGCGCCAAATTCCAGCGTGTTTTTGCCTGTATCACGCTAAAGTTTCAACCCCTTTCCATTCTATTGCAGAAGCGTTGGCATTTGCTCCTGGTTCGGGTCATGATTCGATTTGTAGGGATAACCAGGATCATAAGGCTCCACATGGATCGTTACGTCCGTAACATGGCCGAACCGGGTAAGCAGCAGCTGCTTAGTCCGCTTTGCAATTTCATGACCTTCCAATACGGAGATACGCGGATTTACACTGATCACAATATCAGCAACAACATAATGCCCTTGTTCCTTGGCCTGAATCGATTCCACGGTAATAACCCCTTCTACACGCTGAATAAGCTGCATCAGTATTTCCGTGTCCTCGCTTTGGATCTCAGCCTTTGCATCTTTTCTTACGAATCCGGCTATCGTACGATATCCGCTTAACATGACAATGACCGCAATCACAATTGCAGCCGCAGGATCCAGATAATACAGAGCCGGCAGCGCCGCAGCCTTCCCAAGCATTGCTCCCCCCGCTCCAACAAGCGCCGCGAGCGAGCAATACAAGCTTGAGCCACGTTCCTTCTGGGAGAAGAACATCTCCCTTACAAGCAAACTAAGGAGAATTGCGGCAAGCGCGGTCCAGTGCGGCGGATTATCGACCCCTTCCGCAATGGAACGTATGGCGGAAATGCCTATCTCCAGGCTCGTAATCAGAAAAAACACGGCCAGGAAAACATTCGTCAGGGTTTCTGTCCGCAGCACCGCAGCATTTTTCTTGCTTCCGCCCTGTTTACCGGACAACAAAGCAAAAGCGGCGGCACATTCTGCCGCCGTACGGAAGGCATCGGCGAGCAGCGATTTGCTGCCCGCGAGTCCGCCTACTATGCCTTTAAACAACGCCAGCGCCGCAGTTCCCCATAAGCCCGCCTGTTCAGCCGGCTTTGCCTTCGCATATCGTTGTTCAGTTGACATTTATGCCTCCAGCGTGGAATGGACCGCTGGTGATGGAACAATCCCAGCTCCCATTCCACTTTTTCATAGAGTATTTTTCTATATTTGACGTTAATGCTTAAACCGCTTTTTTAGCCGCTGCTTTTGTAGATGGCTTTTGCTTGCTCTTCATAACCATCCACAGCGGAGCTGCGATACAGATCGAAGAGTAAGCGCCGCTTGCAAGACCAATCATCTTCGCGAGAGCGAACAGCTTGATCGATTCGCTGCCGAAGATAAAGAGACACGTAGCGATAATGAGAACGGCGAGTACCGTGTAGATGTTACGCGCCATGGTTTGCCACAAGCTTTGGTTAACAAGGTCGCCAATTTGGTCCGCATTTTTCGTTTTGGAAAAACGAAGATTTTCGCGGATCCGGTCAAAGATAACGATCTTATCGTTAATCGAGTAACCAATCGTTGTCAGTACAGCCGCGATAAACGGCAGATCAACCTGCAGACGGAAAATCGAGAACATGGTAATAACGACAAAGGCATCATACAAAATCGCAATGTTGGCTGCAAGCGCCATACGCCATTCGAAACGAATCATCACATAGAGCATAATGGCTACGCTCGCGATAATAACCGCATAAATCGCTTTAACGCCTAGCTCCTGCGCGATATCCGGCGATACAACGTTTACCTCCGAAGATACATTATCACCGTATTTTGCTTTAAAAGCATCCTCGATGACCTGTACCTTCGACTGTTCCAGAACATCGTCGAAACGGGCCGAGACCCGGTCGCCGTTTGTGCCTCCAACCGTAGGCGTAATATCGGAATAACCCGACTGGGACAAAATATCTTTGGCTTCCTCTTGGCTGATTTTCTTCCCAACGAGAATATCCATGTTTGTACCGGCCTTGAAGTCGACCCCAAAGTTCAAATGGAAGATGCTGACCATCAAGATGCCGACAATCGTCAAAATAGCCGAGAACATAAAGAATTTGTTGCGATGTTTAATAAAGTCGAACCGAACCTTTGCATTATAGAGCACGGATTTCTGCCTCCTTCACGCCGTAGTAGCCAGGTTTAGTAAAGAGGTTACTGCGGACCAGCAAGTGAATCAGCAGACGCGCCAAGAAGATGTTGGTCACGATACTTACGAGAATACTGAAGATCATCGTCAAGGCAAAGCCGCGGATTGCGCCGTTACCGATAAAGTACAATACGACGCAAGAGATGATATTCGTTACGTTCGCGTCCATAATGGTACGGAACGAGTTTTTCGAACCGGCCTTCAGGGAAGACAGCAAGCTCTTGCCGCTGCGAATCTCTTCCTTGATCCGCTCGTACATAATGATATTGGCGTCAACCGCCATGCCTATCCCGAGTACAAACGCCGCGATACCCGGTAAGGTTAGCGTAGCGTTCATTAGCTCAAACACGACAACGAGCAGCCAAGTGTAGGAAATAACCGTAATACCGGCTACAAAACCGGGAACACGGAACAAGGCGATCAGCAAAATCAAAATGATGACTGTGCCGATAATACCTGCGCCTACCGTATCTTCAAGCGATTTTTGACCAAGCTTCGCGCCTACGCTTTGCGTGTAGATCTCGGTCAGCTTCAGCGGCAAAGCACCAAGGTTGATCGTATCTTTCAGCTTGTTCGCTTCATCAAGGGAATAATTACCCGAGATTTGTGCCGAACCGCCTGTAATCGGATAGTTAACGCTAGGGCTGGAAAGCAATTCATCATCCAAATAAATCGACAATGTTTTGCCGGTCAGCTTTGTTGTTACATCTTCGAATTTTTTCGCGTCTTTCAGTTTAATGGTGATCATCGGGTTGCCCAATTGGTCAAACTCGACTTTCGCACCATTTTGCACGAAATCATTGCCTTGCAGCTCAACGGTGCCGTCAGGACCGCGGAATGTCAGATTAACCGGCTTTTTCAGCATTTCTCTGATTGCCGTTTCATCCGTAACACCGGGAATTTTCACACGGATCCGGTTGCTGCCTTCACGAGTGATTTCAGGCTCCGTCGTACCCGTGGAGTCAATTCGCTGCTCCAGGCTATGCGCCGTTTCTTTGAGCGACTCAGACGTTACCTGTTCGCCGCCTTCAAGTGGCGAGGCTTCGTACAATACCTCGAATCCGCCTTTCAAGTCAAGACCGAGCCGGATATCTTTGACAAGAGCCGGGCTCGTCCATGCGATTGCGCCAAACATGATGACAACGACCGCAAGGAAGGCAGTTAATCTCTTCCAGTTCATACGTACATAGTCCCCCTTAAGATCTCAATATTCCTATTATACTTAGGTTGTACTTGCGTGTAAAATTGCACGAAAAAAAAAGAAAACCCTTCCGTTAGAAATGGTTTCCCCGAAAAGCGCTCAGCGTCATAAAATTCATAAATTTTGTCACTTTTAAGGACAAGATATCGTTTACGATCTGATGAAGCTCCGGCTGACCGGTCTTGTTATACTTCTCGCTTACGCATTCCCAAATCTCTTTTCCCGTTACATGTTCATATCCGATGAGATGAAATTCTTCCGCCTTGCTGTTGCACAGCTGTTCAATCGCGCTGTTCAGATCCTCATCTCCCACGGCTGTCTCCTCCTTCTGGCCTTGCAAATGTCCTATCCCCATAGTGGTAACTGTCCTCCTACCTATTCGCTACTGCTTGTCGATTTTCCTGCTGAATCTTTTGAATTGATAAAATTGGATGATTCATGATTCGGACATGCCGCGCATAAAGATGTACGGATACAGTAGGTGGGATTATTGAAGAGATGAGGGCGACGAATGACGAAGCAAACGTTTATAAAAGGGGCTATGATTCTGCTGGCCGCCGGCATCATTAACCGGCTGCTCGGCTTTGTTCCGCGTATTGCTCTCCCTAGAATCATCGGAGCGGAAGGCGTCGGGCTGTACCAGCTTAGTTACCCGTTCCTGACCGTTATGCTGACCGTTATAACAGGCGGCATTCCGCTGGCCATTACCAAATGGACAGCGGAGGCCGTATCCCGCGGCGACTCTACGCGGGTCAAACAAATTTTCCGGACCGCAATGGGCCTTACAATTGTACTAGCTATCGTGATGACAGCAGTGCTGCTTCTCTTCGCGAAATGGATTACAACCCATCTGCTAACCGACTCCAGAGTCTATCAGACGTTTATCGTAATGACGCCTCTGATGCTTATCATAGGAGTTTCCTCGGTCTATCGGGGATATTTCCAAGGCATGCAAAATATGATACCGTCCGCTGCCTCGCAAATCATTGAGACCATCATCCGCATAATCGGCTCCCTTGCCTTTGCTTCCATGCTGCTTCCGAGGGGGATCGAATGGGCTGCGGCCGGCGCCATGCTTGGGGTTGTAGCGGGCGAGATTGGTGCTCTTGCCGTACTGCTCTGGACGTATAGGAAAGAACGCAGGAAGCAAAAGCCCGCTCCGGAAGACGGTACAAACGCTTCACCGCTCGATAAAAACACGCCTGTGCTACGCCGCCTGTTGGGATTGTCCATTCCCGTAACAGGCAGCCGGATGGTGGGCTCCTTGTCTTATTTGCTGGAATCGATACTGACCGCCCGAAGCCTTGCGGCCGCGGGAATTGCAACCCGTGCCGCTACTGCTCAATACGGCGCTCTGCAAGGGATGATCATTCCGCTGCTGCTATTGCCAACCGCCCTAACCTTTTCACTTGCTTCCTCCCTCGTTCCTTCTTTGTCTGAAGCAGCCGCTAAGGGAGATAAAGGAACAATCCATATCCGAATGCATCAATCGATGCGGCTTGCTCTTGTAGCAGGGGCTCCGTTTGTTGTTGTGATGTGGCTGTTTGCGGAACCGATCTGCCGCCTGCTTTACAATCAAGCAGACATCGCTCCGATGCTTCAGTTGATAGCTCCAATCGGCATATTCATTTATTTGCAGGCTCCCCTTCAAGCGGCTCTTCAAGCATTGAACAAGCCCGGTACCGCGCTTATGAATACCTTTATCGGGGCTGCCGTCAAACTTGTTCTGATCGTTATGCTCGCCTCAAAGCCCGAGCTTGGCATATACGGCGCGCTTATTGCCATTAACGTCAATATCGTGCTCGTTACGGTCCTCCATGGCATCAGCGTATTACGCTTTATTGGCTTCCATATGCAAGTGCTGGATTTTGTAAAGGTTGGGGCAGCCATGGTCATAATGGGCGCCGCCGCCAGATGGATGATGAACACCAAGCCATTATCGCTGGAGTGGATTAATCTGATCCTCGCCTGCATGATCAGCGTAATCCTGTATCTGCTTTTAATGGTCTGGATGAAAATAATCGACCGCTACGATATCGCCCGCATTCCGGTATTGGGACAATGGTTCAAATGAGAAACACCCGCATGAAAAAAGCCGCGCTTCCTTGCCGGAAGAGAACCCCTGTTTAAGTAGTAACAGGGGCTCGTTCCAGCTAGAAGCGCGTCTTTTTGTCGGTATCGATAAACAGCTTTCCTTTATGGTCGATCGTGCAAAGAAATACTTCCTTGAAATCGTGCACGCCCTGTTCCTGCAGCACATTTTTCAACCAGAATCTGGTTTTGTCCATTTTGGCCAAATTCTCATCCTGAACCTTACCGTCCATAATGAGCGGAATCGGCAGCATTTCGAACCGGAAATGTGCCGGCATTTTGGACTGAGGCTTAAGGATGGGGTCGTCGGTTGCCGCATTTGCTTTTCGTTCTGCCATTAATTCCTCTTGTTCCTTGTTCTCGGTGTCCTTGTTCTCGGCGTCTTTCTTCTCGATGACCGATAATTTCCCCGTTGTCTCCAGAATCGCGAACTCGACATCGGCAACGTTGCTAATCTTATTTTCTCTTAATTGGAGCAGCAGATCATCAAGGTTATAGCGCTGTTTGCGCATGACATCCCGGTTAAGCTTCCCTTTGGCAATAATGAAGCTGGGTTTCCCGTCAAACCATAACCGCAGCTTGCGGTTTTTCAAGGCAATGAACGCGATGCCTACCTGAACGATCAGAAGCACGACCATGGGCAAAATGCCTTCCCACATCGAACGGTCCACATCTTCAATAACGATAACGGCAATTTCAGCAATCATAACGGAGATCACCAGGTCAAACACGGAGAGCTTGCCAATTTCCCTTTTTCCCATAAAACGCATGATCAGAAATACGACGAAGTAAATCAATACGGTTCGGAGCAGCATGCTCCCATATTCCATCCTAACCGCCTCCTCGTTTTTGTCATGCCAGCATCGGAACAGCACGTAAAGCTATTCTGACCTTAGGCATGACACATCATGCGAACGAAGGAGTAACGAATATATGGGTAATTAACCTATGGCAGTACAATAAAATAGATATATATGGTTGAAATAACAAGAGCAAGCAGCGTTAACGGCGCTCCGATCTTCAAGTAATCCAAGTAGCTGAAGCCTTTGCCTTCCCGCATGGCAAGACCCGCTACAACTACGTTGGCCGATGCCCCGATAAGCGTTCCGTTTCCGCCAAGGCATGCGCCAAGCGACAAAGACCACCATAGCGGATTGAGATCATCGGGATTCGTAATATTCATCTGAGCTCCCAAATCTTGAATGAGCGGAATCATCGATGCCACAAACGGGATGTTGTCGATAGTCGCAGAAGCAATGCCCGACACCCATAATACCAGCATGGAGGTCTTAGTCATATCGCCGGAAGTAATCTGCAGCGTGACGTTGGCCAGATTCGAGATGATATTGGTCTCCACCAGACCGCCAACAAGCATAAACAATCCGATAAAGAAAAAGATCGTTTCCCACTCCACCATATCGAAAGTCGCCTCTGCATCCTCCCGCTTCACTCCGATCAGCATAAGAAGCGTGGCACCGCCCATGGCAATCGCTGCCGCTTCAATGTGAATGACCGAGTGAAGAACAAAGCCGGCAATCGTCAGCAGCAGGATGGTTAAAGACTTCATCATTAATTTACGGTCAGTGATGTTGTCCTCCGCTTTTAACTCCATAAGCTTCTGCTTGGATTCGTCGGTTACAATCAGCTTTTTCCGGTAAATCCAGACAAGCAGGGCGATTGTGACAACCAGAATAACAAGAATAACCGGTGCCAGGTTCAGAAGAAAATCATTAAACGTTAAATTCTCGTTGGCCGAACCAATCATGATATTAGGCGGATCGCCGATTAAGGTAGCCGTTCCTCCGATATTGCTCGACAAGATTTCTGCCAGCAGAAAAGGTACCGGCGTGATTTTCAGTATCCGGGTAATCGAAAACGTAATCGGAACGATAAGAAGCACGGTCGTTACATTATCGAGAAAAGCTGAGCCAAGCCCCGTAAGCAAAGACAGGATAATAAAAATCTTAACCGGATCGCCTTTTGCGGTCTGAGCCGCTTTAACGGCAGCGTATTGGAACACGCCCGTCTTATTCGTAATGCCAACCAGGAGCATCATCCCGATCAGCAAGAAAATCGTTCCCCATTCGATGTGTTCGGTGAAGGCCAGCTTCATATCCAATACGCCAAGCACAATCATGATAACCGCACCAAATAAAGCGATAACGGTACGGTTTATTTTCTCCGTAATGACGATGGCATACGTCGTGAGGAAAATAACGACAGCCGCGGTTACCTGCCAGGAAGCAGGATGGTAAATCTGTTCCAAACCAACAACTCCTTGTTTCAGCGATTCAAACAATAAAGCACATTATACAAAAAAGTTGCAAATATCGTCCAGTCACACCAAACGACAGGTCTAATCGGGGCAGCTTGACCATAAGGTGTACTAATAGTCTTGTACAAGGGGGGAATAAGATGAATTCGATCAAATCGATCGCCCGGCCGCCGCGTATCGGCTCTCCGCTAATTGCAGGCGTTATATATTCGATTATTTGGCTTGCTATAGGCGCACTGTTGCTTTCGTTTTTGCTTTATTTCAGCAATATGAAGGAAAATAACCTGCCTCAGTACTCGCTTGCCGTCCATGGCTTATCCGCTCTAGCCGGCGGATTTGTATCGGGCAAACGCTCCGGTATGAAAGGCTGGTATCACGGTGCGCTGCTCGGCTTAATTTACGGCATTACCGTGCTGACCATCGGTTTCCTTGCAGCCAACAGCGGATTGTCCGGCAAAAGCGCCATGATGCTGCTTGCCGCAATGCTGGCTGGCGCCTTTGGCGGAATGATCGGGGTTAACCTTAAGAAATAAGGGTAATGAATAACGATGCCATTGCACATACTACAAGCATGCAAAAAAGAAGCTGACCCTAAGGATCAGCTTCTTTTCATTTGGCATTATTCCGTTGCTGCCGGCGCGCTGTTCAGTACGGAGCTGATTGCGCTGCGGTCGAACGTCATCTTGGTTGTGTCGTTTACGCGAAGCACAACAATGTCGTCCGTCAGCTCAACGATTGTGCCCTGAAGACCGCCAATCGTTTGAATTTTATCACCCTTCTTCAGCTGGCTGAGAAGCGAGTTGCGCTGTTTGGTTTTCTTTTGTTGCGGACGGATAAGCAAGAAATAGAACACCGCAAACATAAGAATAAAAGGCCAGATCATTTGGAAAATATTCGTGCCGCCTGCCTCGCCTGCTGCTAGATATGCATTCATGGAAATTCCCCCCCTTTCCCTAAAATCTAATTTTTAAAAGCCTTTGTCGTTATCAAACAGTCCATACTTCGTGAAGAAATCATCGCGGAAATCAAGAAGACGGTCTTCCATAATCGCCTGACGTACATCACGCATGAGCTGTAATAAGAAATGTAAGTTGTGATAAGTCGTCAATCGGATGCCAAACGTTTCATCTGCTTTGAGCAAATGGCGGATATAAGCCCGCGAGTAGTTCTGGCAGGTGTAGCAAGAGCATTCCGGATCAAGCGGGCCAAAGTCTTCCGCAAACTTCGCGTTGCGGACAACAAGCCGGCCTTGGCTTGTCATCGTTGTCCCGTTGCGGGCAATACGTGTCGGCAATACGCAGTCGAACATATCGACACCGCGGATCGAACCTTCGATCAATGCGTCCGGCGAACCAACGCCCATCAAATACCTTGGTTTGGTTGTTGGCAGCTCAGGTACCGTGTAATCAAGCACCTCATACATTAAATGCTTAGGCTCGCCTACACTTAGTCCACCAATAGCATACCCCGGGAAATCCATGGAAGTCAAATCCTTCGCGCTCTGGATCCGCAGGTCTTTGTACATGCCACCCTGCACGATTGCAAACAATCCTTGGTCATGTTTGCGGGCATGGGAATTCAGGCAACGCTCTGCCCAGCGCGTTGTGCGCTCAAGCGATTGCTTCACGTAATCATAATCAGCCGGATATGGCGGACATTCGTCAAAGGCCATCATAATATCCGAGCCAAGCGCATTCTGGATCTCCATCGCCTTCTCCGGAGAGATAAACAACTTGTCCCCGTTCAGATGGGAGCGGAATTGTACGCCTTCCTCCGTGATTTTGCGCATGTCGCTTAAGCTGAATACTTGAAAACCGCCGCTGTCGGTCAGAATCGGACGGTCCCAGTTCATGAATTTGTGAAGGCCTCCTGCCCGGCCGACAATATCATGGCCAGGGCGAAGGAACAAATGGTACGTGTTGCTCAAAATAATTTGAGCGTCCATCGTTTTTAATTCTTCCGGACTCATCGTCTTGACGGTTGCCTGGGTCCCTACCGGCATAAACGTTGGCGTCTCGATAACGCCGTGCGGAGTATGGACTCGTCCAAGACGCGCGCCGGACTGTTTGCAAACTTTAATTAATTCGTATTTTACAGCCACTATTCATTCTTCCTGTCTACTTGGAATTATCATGCTTGCGCAAGCTGGTGCTAATAGATAAACATGGCGTCGCCGAAGCTGAAGAATCGGTATTCTTCGCGAACAGCCTCCCCGTAAGCCTTCATAATCGCTTCCCGTCCGGCCAGTGCGCTGACCAGCATTACGAGTGTCGATTTCGGCAAATGGAAGTTTGTCAGCAGGGCGTCTACCAGCTTAAAGTTGTATCCCGGGAAAATAAAAATATCCGTCCAGCCGTTGCATGCCTCAATAGGTCCGCCTTCAAACCTTGCGGCTACCGTCTCGAGCGTTCTCGAGGAGGTTGTGCCCACAGCTATTATACGGGCTCCCGACGATTTGGCTTCATTTATTATTACGGCATTTTGTTCGTCCAGCTCGTAATACTCCGAATGCATCTCATGCTCTTCAACCTTATCAACGGACATCGGCCGGAAGGTTCCGAGACCAACATGAAGGGTAATATAAGCAAGCTTAACCCCTTTGTCGACCAGTTGTTGCAGAAACTCCTTCGTAAAATGGAGCCCCGCCGTAGGAGCTGCAGCCGAACCTTCATGCTTGGCATATACGGTCTGGTAGCGTTCTCTCTCCTCCAGCCTTTCCTTGATATAAGGAGGCAGAGGCATCTCCCCTAGACGGTCGAGCAGCTCCTGGAAGATGCCCTCGTACCGGAAGCGAATCGTCCGCCCCCCCATATCGCCTTCATCCTCTACAATCGCGCGGAGAAGCGGTTCACCGCTTCCGTTGTCGCCGAACCACAGCTCAGAGCCTACCTTTATACGCTTGGCCGGCTTGGCCAAAGTCTCCCAACGGTCGCCTTCCAGCTGTTTCAGAAGCAACAGTTCGATCTTCGCGCCTGTATCGGGCTTCACTCCTGTGAGACGCGCCGGAATGACGCGCGTGTTGTTCAGAACAAGCACGTCTCCCGCATTCATATATTCGGCGAGATCCGTAAAGGTACGGTGCGCGATTTCGCCCGTCTCTTTGTTAAGCGCCAGTAATCTTGAAGCCGTACGGTCTGCAAGAGGCGTTTGAGCGATCAGATGCTCGGGTAATTCAAAATCAAACCAATCTACGTTCATGAATCAATCATTCCTTAGCGATGGTTACATCTTTATAGTAGTATTGCAAGATATAAGAGTAGTCATACCCTTGCTGCGCCAGACCTAAGGCTCCATATTGAGATAATCCGATTCCGTGGCCGTACCCCGATCCGACAAAACGGAAGGAAGGATCCTTGGTTGTCGCACGGATCTGGCTGTCCCCGTTCATAACAATAACGTTGCTGTCCGCCTGCGTGACTTTGCCGCCTGCCTGAATCATATAGACGGGCTGAGCGGAGGAAGTCTTCGTGCGGGTCGAGCCGTTTGCCCCAAGCATGGTCACCTTCGCCGTCTCGTCTACCTTAAACAGCGTGCTGGGCAATCCGCCAAGCGCCGAACGAAGCACATCTGGATATTTTACATTGTAAGACTGTCCATTGACAAGCAATTGCGTAACACGGCCCGAAGGACCCGTTGTTCCGACCTGCAAGGAAGTAATCGGACCTGTGACGCTAGCCTGTTTCGTCATCGTAGCAAGAAGCTCCGAAGACGTGAAAGGCCCCTTCACCCAGGACATCGCGTTGTTCTCGACCGCTTTGTCCAGAACGGCAACAACCGTTCCTTTATTCACTTGCCCGACTAACGCAACGGTATCTTCCACTTTCGGATTTTTCCGCACCTTAGAGGCGTCCGTATTTACGGTCATCAGTTTTACGCCGGCCGCATTCGTCTGACCGGAATCGGTCAGGAGATCCTCGCGGATATAACCGGTCTGATTGTTCGGAAGAACAACGCGATACCAGTTGTACAAGCCCTTCTCCGAGGAGCTGTCCGTCGGACTGGAAACGCTCTTCAAGTAGGCAACGGAATTACCCCAAATCTCTGAAGCGTCGGCCGTTTTACCGCCGCCGTTCGACGAGAACAGAGCCTCAATCAGCTTGCCGTTGTACAGCATCACTTCGCCGGCCGTCTCGTCTACCGCTTGAATAGTAGAAGGCTTCTCCGTTACAGTCCCCTGATATTCCTGGCTGCTTACGCTATCCACCACGTTAGCGATTTGGAAGCCGGCACCCTGATACAGCGCATACGTTCGTGCCGATACCGCCTGTGCTTTAAGCGCTTCAAGCGGCCATGACGCAATCATCTCACCGCCAACTACCGAATACAAATATTGCTCGAACGGAAGTTCGTTAACGACGGCCAGCTTGCCGTTAAATTCGCTAACCTCGAATTGCCCCCGGTAAGTCCGGCTGCTGCGCTCCGTAAGCTTGATCGTGCTTTCACCGGCCGGCATAATCCGTACCTTTGCATTATTAACCGGGAATGCGTAAAGCGTAATTGGACTGTCTGCCTTGCCGCTTAAAGTATGGTCATTGCGTTCCAGAAGATAAGCGGAATCATCCGCCGTCTTCAGCCCGCTGCCCGCTGCGCCGGCAGCTGTCTTAACCACATTAAGTTCAGCCGTGCTGGCTGCTGTGCCAACAAACACGGAATAACGCACATTTGCGCTGCCGTCAGCTTTACGAACGCCTACAAATGCATCCACTCCCGCCGCGCTAAAGGCATCGGAAGCTTTAACCGCCTCCGCTTCGGAAGCATAAGTTGTTGCGCTTTCCAGGTGGTACGGCCCTTGAATAGCCGCTTTGGCACTGCCGATCAGTTTGCTGATCGTGCTGTCGGCTATCCATTTGGTCATGGCTGCCGTAGCATCCGCCGCATTGCCGTATGTACCTTCCGTTACCTGATAGACCGTCTTTCCTTTTTTCTTCAGGGAAGTAATAAAGCCGCTTCCCGACAAGGCCTGCAGCCGTTTATAAACGGCAAGAGCCGTATCAAAGCTTTCCGTCTCGATTACTTTTACCTTGTAGTCGTCCTTCGCAATCCGGGACTGCACATTCGCCCCGGTATTGATCCACGGTACCGTACCAGAAGGATCGCTCATTCCTATAGTTAAACCGCCGGCAGAAGAAAATGTAGCTGCCGCCGTGTTAACCTGGTATTTTCCCGGCAGCTGCAGATAGATAGCAACACGAATCGTATCAAGCTGCGGAACGGCGCCAAGCGACGGCTTGGCCCACCAAGTCGATACAAACAATAATCCGGCGATCGTAAGCAGGGATAACCGCTTGAACGACCATCGTTGAAAATTCATCAATGATTCCCCTTTCCCCTCTCATGCTGCGGCGGCACGGAGCAGCCATTCACGGAGCAGCTTTGCTCCGTACGTCCAAACCAGTCATATCTGCGTTTCGCAATATAGCGGTACAATAAATCGCCAACCCGGCTTAAGCCGGGCAAGCGGTAAAGCAAAGCAAGCAGGCGGAAGCCTTTTATGGTGCGCAAAATCCGGACAACGCCGTCAGCGCCTGCATAGAGCCGGCCTTTTTCGTCTGCGACATGCATCTTCTCGTATAGTTCCGCCTCCGCTACCTTCTCGATTCCCGGAACACGGTTCCCCGCTTCGCCAAGCGATTGAATAGGCACGAAAATCAGATTGGCGTTGGAACGAAGCTCTTGCAGCTTCCTTACCGTACCCATGCACAAATTACAGGTTCCGTCATATACGACATACAGCATTTCCCGCTCGCTCTTCATCTTCCTCACCTTTCCGGTACAGGCATCCCGAGATGACGGTATGCCTGATCCGTTGCGATTCGGCCGCGCGGCGTCCGCTGAAGAAATCCGATCTGCATTAAGTAAGGCTCGTAGACATCCTCGATCGTCTGACTCTCTTCGCCAATGGACGCGGCAATCGTATCCAGGCCGACCGGACGGCCGGCAAACGTCGTCATCATGGCCAAAAGCATCTTGTGGTCGATACTATCAAGCCCCACCGGATCGACTTGCTGCAGCTCCAGCGCGGACTTTGCAATCTCGTGCGTAATAATGCCGTCTCCGCGTACCTGCGCGTAATCGCGTACCCGCTTCAATAGACGGTTCGCAATACGCGGCGTTCCCCGGGAACGCATCGCGATTTCTTCCGATGCTTCTCCGATAATGGCAATGTCAAAAATTTCAGCCGAGCGGGATACGATGTAAGCCAGCTCATCCATCGTATAGAATTCCAAACGGCTGATGACGCCAAACCGGTCGCGCAGCGGCGCCGACAGGAGGCCCGCTCTTGTCGTCGCGCCAATAAGCGTAAACGGCGGCAGGTCGAGACGGACCGACCTGGCACTTGGCCCTTTGCCGATCATAATGTCCAGCGCGAAATCCTCCATTGCAGGATAGAGCACTTCCTCTACCGTCCGGTGAAGGCGATGGATTTCGTCGATGAACAGTACATCGCCCTCCTGCAGATTGGTCAGCAGGGCGGCAAGGTCGCCGGGGCGTTCGATTGCCGGACCCGACGTTGTGCGCAAATTAACGCCAAGCTCATTGGCGATAATGTTCGACAGCGTTGTTTTCCCGAGCCCGGGAGGCCCGTACAGCAGAACGTGGTCCAGTGCTTCCTTCCGCATCTTGGCTGCGTCTATATAAATCTTTAAATTTTCCTTCGCTTTGGATTGCCCGATATATTCGGCCAGATACCGGGGGCGCAGGCTTAACTCCATGGCCTGCTCATCCATCATCAGGTTAGCGGATATAATCCGATCTTCCACCCTCGCTCAGCTCCTTTATGTTAGCCTTTAAACAGCTGCTGCAAGGCACGTTTCATTAATGAGTCTACCGTTTCGTCCGCGGTTACCGACGGAGCCAAGGCGCTCCATGCTTTATCCAGCTCGGCGGCCGTATAACCAAGCGCGGAAAGCCCGTCGCGAGCTTCTTCCCAGGCTGTACCGGCGCCTTGCTGCGCGCTAGCCGCGGAAACAGGCTGATGAGGCGCAAGCCCCGCTGCAGCGAGAAGCCCGGCATCCGTCGCAAAACCGGCCAGCTTATCCTTAAGGTCAAGAATCATGCGCTGGGCGGTCTTTTTCCCAATGCCGGGAAGTCTCGTCAGGAACGCGATGTTCTCTTGCTGAATCGCGCCGATAACGGCATCCGGACGCCCGCCGGCCAGTATGCCAAGCGCCACCCTCGGACCGATACCCGATACTTCGAGCAGCTTGCGGAACAAGGTCTGCTCCTCCCGCGACTCAAAGCCGTACAGAAGAATCGCATCCTCGCGGACATGATGGTGAATATAAATGGTGACGGTACCTTCCTTGCCCGCAAAAGCATACGGATTAGGCGTAAACACCTGGTAGCCGACATCTCTGACATCTAAAACGACATATTCGGATTCTACATGAGATATAAGTCCGCGTAAAAAATCGATCATCGAAGCACCTCGTTAATTTTTTGCGACAATCCCGAAGAATGGGCATGACAGATCGCTACCGCGAGCGCATCCGCGACATCATCCGGCTTCGGTATGGCCGACAGCTTAAGAAACATTTTGACCATCTCCTGCACCTGGCGCTTCTCTGCTTTGCCATAACCTACAACGGCCTGCTTTACCTGAAGCGGCGTATACTCTGCTACCGGAAGTCCCCGCTGGGCAGCAGCCAGAATAATTACTCCTCTCGCCTGCCCCACTGCAAACGCGGTTGTAACGTTACGGTTGAAGAACAGCTTCTCTACGGCCACGGTATCGGGCTTATACTTATCCATAAGCGCAACGGCCGAGTCGTAAATCTGCACAAGCCTCTCCTCCTGAGGAGTATGGGCAGCCGTCTGAATACAGCCGTATTGGACCGGCTTCAGCTTATGGCCATCCTTATCAATAAAACCAAATCCCGCGATCGCAATGCCGGGGTCTATACCAAGAACGCGCAATCCGCCAACTCCTTTGCGGCAGCCATTACCGCT
Organism: Paenibacillus sp. JDR-2; assembly: GCF_000023585.1. Lineage (NCBI taxonomy): Bacteria > Bacillati > Bacillota > Bacilli > Caryophanales > Paenibacillaceae > Paenibacillus > Paenibacillus sp. JDR-2. The sequence goes on from NC_012914.1 coordinate 5,068,712, forward strand.
TCTTATCCGTCCATTATAGCAAAAGATGGACCATATGAGAACACGCGTTTGAGATCGCCGCAGGGAGGCGGAATCGCTCTGTCTATGAAAAAACCTTCCGCTGGAGAACGCGGAAGGTCAACATCCGATCAATAAGTCGGCTTCATCACTTTTTGGTTGGCCGGCATTGCAAAATCGCTGTAGGTGGACAATACGCTGTTGTATTCGTCCATATCGGTTATCTTGATCCCTTCGGACAGACGGTCTACCTTATCCTGAGGCAGGCTGCTCTCCATATATTTCACGTCCAACTGAAAAAAGGTCTTTACGACCTTCTCTTTTTTTGGTGCCCCTTCAAACAGAGACAGGTAGCCTTGTTTATCCAGCCCGATATAAATATTGCCTTTGCAGGATTGAGAGAAATCTTCTATCTCCTGCTCAAGCAGCACGGTCTGGCCGTCCTGCGACAGCATCGCCGTCCATTCGGGATGAGACACCAGCATTCGTATCACTTCAGCGGAGGTCAATTGACCAAGCGGCTGCGTTTCCTCTCCGCAAATGTACTGGCGGTGCAACTGAACGGCCAGCGGCTCCTCATGCTCCTGTAAAATACGAATCAGACCGGGATTACCTTCTCCCGGTTCTTTAACAGCAGCCCCTGCCGCTGCGGCAGCCGGCGTGCCGTAAACAGCTTGTACAAGCACTGTCACTCCAATTAAGAATGATCCCAAGGTCCACATCGGACGCCGCCCTCGTCGCAGTCTTTTTTTCAATTGCTTCCATAAGCTGAACTTCATCATCATAATAATAGCCCCTTGTATTTCTTTTTGACCTAGTTTAACTCAATGCTTCCAATAATATGCACGCATAAAGTGAAACGGCGATCGACGGAGATTTTTCAGAAAAAGCAAACAGCCTCCTGCCCTTAAAAAAGGCAAGAGGCTGTTCTAAATTATGCATTAGCGATTAATCCAAGGTTTGCTGTTGCGGTCTGTTTTTTTCGACGATTTTGGAGCAACCGAACGGATTTTGGCTGTTTTGCGCGGCTTTGATTTTTTGATTACCGCTTCGGCTACCGCTTCAATCAGCTCTTCTTCCGTGCGTTTACCGCCGCATCCGCATGGATCATTCTGCGCGCCAGCCGTTTGGCCAGGCCAGTAAGAATAAGGACTAAAGCCTTGAGCGCCGGCAACCTGATTGCCGTAATAGCCGTAGCCGGCTGGTCCCATGCTTGCTGGGGATACATTCGAACCTAGCGCAGCCGGGGCGGCATTTGGTCCAAGTGCAAGTGGCGATACATTAGATCCAAGCGCGGTTGGAGATACATTCGAGCCTAGAGCCGCAGGCGATACATTGGAGCCTAGCGCAGCTGGAGATACGTTCGAGCCTAACGCTTCAGGCGATACGTTAGATCCAAGCGCAGCAGGTGATACATTGGAGCCTAGCGCTGCAGGCGACACGTTTGGTCCCATTTCTGCCGGCGATACCATGCCTGGATGACCGTACCCGTAGCCAAAATCCGGGCCAACGTTAACCGGAGATACCATTCCGCCGTAACCATAGCCATATTCCGGACCCATACTTGCCGGCGATACAGCTCCCGGCCAGCCGTGGCCATAACCGCCAACAGGACCTGTCATTTCAGGGCTAACGGCTGTTGGGGCGCTATTTTCTCCCAAAGCGGCCGGAGATACATTGTCGGGACCAAAGCTAGCCGGAGATACCGCACCTGGCCAGCCGTATCCAGGTCCCATTTCTGCTGGCGATACTGCCGTTGGGCCGTAGCCGTATCCAGGTCCCATTTCTGCTGGCGATACCGCACCTGGCCAGCCGTAACCAGGTCCCATTTCTGCTGGGGATACTGCCGTTGGGCCGTAGCCGTATCCAGGTCCCATCTCTGCTGGAGACACCGCACCTGGCCAGCCATAGCCGTAACCAGGTCCCATCTCTGCTGGGGATACTGCCGTTGGGCCGTAGCCGTAACCAGGTCCCATCTCTGCTGGAGACACCGCACCTGGCCAGCCATAGCCGTAACCAGGTCCCATCTCTGCTGGCGATACTGCCGTTGGGCCGTAGCCATATCCATGTTCTGGGCCGACATTTGCCGGCGATACAAAGCCGTAGCCTTGCGTTGGACTTACTGCAGCAGGGCTTACATTAGTTGGAGCCGCGTTGCTGCCTAGAGCCGCAGGAGCTGCATTATTTCCGATCGCTGCGGGGCTTACATTTTCCGCGCCAAATACCGGAGACGCATTTTCGGAACCAAATACAGCCGGCGATACGTTACCCATGCCGTAACCGTAGCCAGGACCAGCCGCGATAGGCATTGTCCCTGGAGGGCACCATGGTCCTTCGCTTGCAGGGCTCACATTGGATCCTGGCCAGCCGCCATGACCGTAACCGAAACCAGGGCCAACTTGCATCGGGGATACCATTGGCGCCATATTGCCGTAGCCATGGTGCTGCTGGGATGCCGCTTCTACTGCAGGAATACCGTATTGCTTGAATAAATCTACGCTTGGCTGCAGACTAGGCTCGGCATTGGATTGCATGATTGGCGACACGTTTGGCTTCATATTTGGTTGAACGTTAGCTTCCATAACAGGCTTCATGTTTGGTTTCATATTCGGCTTCACGTTTGCTGCTTCTTCAGCATGCTTCGCTTTTTTACCCGGCGATTTTTGAATAGGCAGAGCTTTCTTTGCAGGCTGCTCTTTCGCTGCCGGAGCTACGGGAGTAACAATTGGCGCCGTTGGTTTTTTCTCGATCGGAGCTACAGGAGCTATTGGAGCGGTTGGCGTTTTTTGAACCGGTGCTTGAGCTGCCGGCATTTGGCCAGTTGGCTTCTTGCCAACCCAATTCTGTACGCCATGCATCAGCGACATCGGATGAAGCGGATGATGCGCGTTTCCTGTACCTTGTGCGGTTACGCCGCCGCCCTGTACTTCTGTCGGAGTAGCTGTTTTAGGTATGTTGACAATTTCGCCTGTCAGGAGCACATTCGGGTTTTTAAGCTGCGGATTCGCTTTAATCATGTCTGCCAGAGGCACTCCCCAAGCTTTCGACAGCTTCCAAAGCGTATCCCCTTGTTTCACTACATGCTGATGCATAATATCCAGTCCTCCTGTTCCGCCGCCAACCTCGTTTGCCGATGGAACCTTCAGCTTCATTCCAACATCCAGCATATCCGGGTTCGTAATGGAAGGGTTCAGCTTTAAAATGTCTTCGATCGATACATTATGTTTCTGGGCAATGAAATACAATGTATCGCCTTTCTTTACAACATGGATTTTCACTAGCAAAAAACCTCCTGTCACGTTCTTTGTGTAACGGCACGGCGAATGCCTGCTATCAATCATTACATCCTATGCAGAACGTAGGCTGGTGTCTCCACCTTCACGCAAAAAAAATAGCGCTGCCCATAAAAGGGCAACGCTATGGCTTATCATTTCATTACAGAAGCTGCTCGTATGTAAAGCTTGGATAGCTGCCAAGAATCCGCACCTGGCATCCGATCGCTTCGATTTCTTCCAGTGCCGAAGGCAGAAGTACCGTATCCAGCGCCATGTCGATATCGATATAAAAATAATAATTGCCCAGCTTTTTCTTCGTCGGCCGGGATTCGATCTTCGACAGGTTGATCTTCCGCCAGGCAAACGCGGCAAGCACTTGATGCAAGGCACCCGGGTAGTCCTCAGGCAGCGTAATCAGAATACTCGTCTTCTGCTTATCGGATTGCCGTGCCGTAAACGGCTTGCTCCCCACCAGCAGGAAACGGGTAAAGTTATTATCGTGGTCTGTGATTCCCCGGCTCAGCACATCAAGCCCGTTGTTGCCGGCAGCGGTCATCGTGCCAATCGCCGCCCAGCCTTGGCCGGGGTTTTCCTTCACGATCTTGACGCCCTCCGACGTGCTGCCAGCCGTCTCAATCTCTGCATGCGGGAGCTCGCTCCGCAAAAACTGGAGACATTGCGCAATCGCTACCGGATGGCTGATCACTTTCCTGATCTGGCTGAAATCAACCGTACCGCCTTCTCCGGCTGCTTCGGAGCTGCGTCCGATCAGATTCTGAATCGAAGGGTATACCCATTCCGCCTGGATGGGCAGATCCACCTCATGAACCAGCCAGTCCACATGCAGATTGACGGAGCCCTCAATCGTATTCTCTATGGGAACAACGCTATAATCGCTTACGCCGTTTACGGTCGACATGAACACGTCCGCAATCAGGCGGTGATGCTTCCAATTCATGGATTCTCCGGCAAACAGCCGCTTCACTGCTTCATCCGATACGGAGCCGGCCGGGAGTACTGCTATCGTCTTCATCGAACAACTTCTCCTTTGATCCGTTCCATAAGCCCTGGAGTAGGGGTTGCTGCATCCTCGACCGTAATCAACGGGCCTTCTCCGCCTGGCTTCAGCCACATCGTCTCTGCTTCGATGCCTTCCTGCTTCAATGTGGCGAGCAGGAATTGCTCCAGCTCGGATTTGCTCTTGCTGTCAGCATCAACAAACGCGATAAGAGTAGGGCCCGCTCCGCTAAGCGCAGCTCCAAGCGCGCCGTATTCGACGGCCTGCTCCAGAATCGTCGACATGCCGGGAATAAGAGGTGCCCGGTATGGCTGATGAAGCCGGTCGCGCATCGCATGGCGGATCAATCCAAGCTCACCGCTAGCCAGCGCCGCAACAAGAAGGGAGCTGCGTCCGACATTAAATACGGCGTCAGCCATGCTGATTTGCTTAGGCAAGGCATGACGGGCTTTTTCCGTTGCCAGTTGGAAAGCCGGGATCGCAACAAGCGTCTCCAGCTTTGCATGCGGCGCAAGTCTTACATAATCCGCACGCTCACCGTCCCAGGCGGATACAACGATACCGCCAAACAAGGAAGCCCCGACATTGTCCGGATGTCCCTCCAGCTTGGTCGCAAGCTGGAACAGCTTATGATCAGTCAGAGGACTTCCGATCAGCGCATTTGCCGCAACCAACGCGCCAACGATAGCGGAAGCGCTGCTTCCAAGACCTCTCGCAAGCGGAATATCGCTGTACATCGCAACATCAAGCTCCGGAACGCTCACGCCCGCTTCTTCAAATACAAGCTGAGCCACTTTATACAACAGATTCGATTTATCGGTTGGAATGCCTTGCATTTGATCGCCGTACAGCCGGAAGGTTGTAGTCTCCGCTGCCGACATCTCGATCCACGCATAGAGCGAAAGCGCCATGCCAAGCGTATCGAAGCCAGGACCCAAATTCGCCGTGCTGGCCGGCACTTTCACAATTACTCGACGATTATTCATGACGGATAAAGCTCCTTTGTTTGCTTTTGCAATAAATCCTGCTGCTTAAGTACAGACGGCTTAGCCTTCTACACGGTATACGCTTTTCACTTTGCGAATAACGTCCAGCGACTCAAACTTCTGCAGAACTTTTTGGATTGCAGCTTTATTCGCATCATGCGTAATCACGATAATTTCGGCATCCGGATTATTCGGATTGGGCTGCTGGAGCACCGACTCCAGGCTTACTTCGTACTCGGCGAAAATTTGCGTAATTTGCGCCAGTACGCCCGCGCGGTCATCCACATGCAGCAAAAGGAAATATTTCGAAGAGATCTGCTCGTCGGATTTGAGCTTCTTCTCTTTGTAAGTAAGTACGCTTTGCTTGCCGTTAACGCCAAGCTTCAGGTTCTTCACAACCGCTACAAGGTCGGATACGATCGAAGTTGCAGTTGGCAGCTCTCCTGCGCCAGGACCATAGAACATGGTCTCGCCTACCGCTTCGCCATACACGTATACCGCGTTATATACGCCGTTAACCGATGCGATCGGATGCGATTTCTTCACCATTGTCGGCTGTACGCTGATGCTGAACTGGTCATCTTGACGCTCTGCGATACCCAGCAGCTTCACTTCGTAGCCAAGACGCTTCGCATACAGGATATCCTCTTTGGACACCTTCGACATGCCTTGTACGGACACATCTTCAAGCGCTACCTTCGCGCGGAAGCCAAGCGTTGCAAGAATCGTCATCTTGCGCGCCGCATCCAGGCCTTCTACGTCGGAGGTTGGATCCGCTTCAGCATAACCAAGCTCCTGCGCTTCTTTAAGCACATCGCCATAGGATGCACCCTCAAGGCTCATCTTTGACAAAATGTAGTTGGTCGTACCGTTCACGATACCCATAATCTTCGTAATCCGGTCGGAAGAGAAGCCCTCCACCAGCGTACGGATAATTGGAATACCGCCGGCAACGCTTGCTTCGTACAGCACGTCGCAGCCATGCTCCTGCGCTTTCGCCAGAATCTCCGGGCCGTGCAGCGCCATCAGATCCTTATTCGCGGTTACGACATGCTTGCCGCGGGAAAGAGCTTCCATGATGTATTCTTTTGTTGATCCAATGCCGCCCATCACTTCAACGATAACGTCGATATCCGGATTGCCGATAATTTCCCAAGGATCTTCCGTCAGCTTGTTTGCGTCAATCGAAATGCTGCGGGCTTTGCTTTTATTTTGCACGAGAATTTTCTCGATAACGATCGGGGAGCCGACCTGGCTTTGCAAATCTTCCTGATGTCCTTCAACAATGCGCACTACGCCAGTCCCTACAGTACCGAGACCAAGCAATCCTACCTTCACTGGCTTCATACATTTCCCTCCATCTAATCAACCTTGTCCGATAACGGCAGCTTTCCGCACGCCTTCCTGGCTGCGAATGACTTCAATCAGCGTTGTTAGTTCCTCATTCAGCTGTGAAATATCTACGGATAAAACGACATTGGCTAAACCCTGCAGCGGAATGCTCTGATTCATCGTCAGCACATTCCCTTCAAGGCTTGCCACAAGAGCCAATACCTTAGATAATACACCGGATCGATGCTCCAAATCCATCGATATCGTCACGATCCGTTCTCTTTCCAGCTCCTGAAGCGCATATACGCCATCTTTATACTTATAAAAGGCGCTTCGGCTAAGTCCTACCTTCTCTACCGCCTCATGCACCGTGGACGCCTCGCCCCGGCCAAGCATCTCTTTGACCTGGATCGTCTTTACGATCGCTTCCGGGAGCATATCCTCACGAACGACATAATAACGTTGCGTCACTATTTCGTCCTCCCTACAAAGACAGATGTTCTTCTATAATGGACATTATATCGGAATATAAGAAATGCGGCAATAGGTAACTGCGATGCTTTTCAACAAAAAAAAGACGGCCATAGGCCGTCTTTCCTCTTTTTTGCTATATTTCATTAACCGTTATAGTCGCTGCCCTCGAAGAACTCGAACGTAAAGTCGGCAATCTGAACCGTATCTCCGTCCCTCGCGCCTTCGCGGCGTAGCGCTGCGTCAACGCCCATTTTGCGCATCATTTGCGCAAAACGCATAATCGCGTCGTACGAGTTCATGTTCATACGCTTCAGATAATTCTCGATTCTTGCGCCCTGCACGACAAAAATCTCGTCTTCGCGATGAATCGTAAAGCTGTCATCCTCACGCTTCTCGAACGTGAATACTTTACGTTCCGCGACATCCTTCACTTCTTCAACCGATACTTCTTCCGGAACCGAGTCCAGCGTATCCGCCGCTTTGTACAAGAGCTCCTGCACGCCTTGCTTGGTCAGCGAGGAGATCGGCACGATAAGGTATTCCCGGTCACCGCGAACCTCGTCCAGCTGCTGCTTGAACAGCTCCAGATTATCAGCCGCCTCCGGCATATCCATCTTGTTCGCCGCAATGATCTGCGGACGTTCCGACAGCTTCTCGTTGTATTTCACAAGCTCTTCGTTAATTTTGACCCAATCCTCGAACGGATCGCGGCCTTCCGTACCCGCCATATCCAGGACATGCACAATTACTCTTGTGCGTTCAACATGCCGCAGGAATTCATGGCCAAGCCCTACGCCTTCATGAGCACCTTCGATCAAGCCAGGCAGATCGGCCATAACGAAGCTGCGGCCGTCGCCAACGTCTACGACACCAAGGTTAGGCGTAATCGTTGTGAAATGGTACGCGCCAATCTTTGGCTTAGCACCGGACACAACCGAGAGAAGCGTCGATTTGCCTACGCTCGGGAAGCCCACAAGCCCCACGTCCGCCATCACTTTGAGCTCCAGCGTTACCCAGCGCTCTTGCCCTTCTTCCCCGTTCTCGCAAATATCCGGAGCAGGATTGTTAATCGTCGCGAACCGGATGTTGCCTCGTCCGCCGCGCCCGCCGCGCGCAACGACAACTTCTTGCCCGTGGCGCGTCATATCGGCGATAATTTCCTGCGTATCGTCATCCACAATGACAGTTCCCGGAGGGATACGTATAATCATATCGTCCGCGCTTGCGCCGTGCATCGATTTTACTTTGCCGCGCTCGCCTGCCGGTCCTTTGAAGTGCTTCTGGTAACGGAAGTCCATCAGCGTTCTGAGACCCTCGTCCACACGGAAAATAACGTCGCCGCCATTTCCGCCGTCGCCGCCTGCAGGTCCGCCTTCAGGTACGTATTTCTCGCGGCGGTAGGACACGATCCCGTTGCCTCCGTTGCCGCCTTTTACAAATATCTTCGCTTTATCGACAAACATGTTTTGCCCCCGTTCAAGCGCGCCATTCCGCTTTTAATACCAATTTCCGCTGCGGATGCTCCACATCGACCGGCAATAGAGACGCGCCTTCCAACTGCTGTTTTATTTTATCCGCAAGCTGTTGCTCGCTGGTTAAATCGCCCTCGTAATAAATAGCTACAATCAGCATCTCCTCTTCGCGGGAGAGCTGTACAGTAAGTACTGCCGGATCGCCGTATCCTGTCTTTACCGAAAATCTGTAGGCGTTGATCAGACTGATCAACGTTTCCGCAATAGTCTTGCCCCCATCATCCAGCTCGTTCAGGTAAATGCCTTCATCCAGCTTCACCTGGAGCTGCATGGCATTGGTAAGGGTACGGAAAGATTGTATATAGCTGATTAGCGACGGAACGCCAAGCTTTGCGATTTGGCTCTCTTCCGTCATTCTAGCCCTTATTTTCTCCACGTATTCCACGGTTTTATCCAGCTTGTTCATCCGTATGTAACCAAACAATACCTGAAGATCGTTCATCCAATCATGCCGGTGGTGATTTAGTGTTTTTACACTGGCCGTCTGCAGCATATACACGGTCCGTGCCAGCCTGTGTTCCTGTTCCTTGCGTTCTGTCCTGATCCAAAATACCGCAGCTGCTATTGTCCATAAGAGAAAAAGTGCAACCAGCCATACCGAAGAAGGCCAAATAAGTACAGCCGCACCGGGCAGCACAACGGTAGCCGCTGCCGACTGTCTCGCCATTCTAATGCGATCCATCCTGATCGTTCCCACTTTCTGCTTGTTTCCTAGCTAAACCAGTATAGCATGCGATTTCGGTAGCCGAAAGATCTAAAACCAAGGTGAAACGTCTTGCCGTTATAAAATCAAACAAAAACCCCGACCTGTTCATCAGGCCGGGGCACTTGGTGCTATTAAGCTTCTACTGCTGCGGCTACCGGAGCCAGATCAACAGGGTACACGCTCACTTTTTTGCGATCGCGTCCCAGACGTTCGAACTTCACTACGCCTTCAACCAGTGCGAACAGCGTGTCATCTTTACCGATACCCACGTTAGTACCTGGGTGAATCTTAGTACCGCGTTGGCGGAACAAGATGCTGCCAGCGGATACGACTTGACCGTCAGCGCGTTTAGCGCCAAGACGTTTCGAATGGCTGTCGCGGCCGTTCTTAGTAGAACCTACACCTTTCTTCGATGCGAAAAGCTGAAGATCTAATTTCAACATGGTGTTTCCCTCCTTCGTTAAAGAAGTTGTTCATGAATTACGACATATTTGCCGTAAGTTTTTGCGATTGTGCCGAGCATAACGACCATCGATTCGAGCAACAGCTGCACTTTGTCGTCAATTTCCTTATCCGGCTGCTCCGGAATGTCCGACGATAGCCAGCCATTCTTCATCACAGCAGGTAATTCCACCGTCGCCAAAGCCTCGATAGCGTTGACGGTTCCGACCGAAACGGCCGACACCCCGGCGCAGATAATATCCTTGCCGCGGTCTGCATATTTAGCGTGTCCGGAGATCGCAAAAGATACAATCCGTCTGTCAGCGGCTCTACGTTTCACTGTAACGGAAATCATAAGAAAGTCCTCTTACGCTTGGATTTTCTCGATTGTTACTTTAGTGAACGGTTGACGATGACCTTGCTTGCGGCGGTAGTTCTTTTTGGCTTTGTATTTGTAAACGATGATCTTTTGGCCTTTACCTTGTTTCTCGACTTTGCCGGAAACCGTAGCGCCGGAAACAACTGGAGTACCAGTTACGAGACCTTCGCCGTTAGATACTGCCAATACACGATCAAACGTTACGCTTTCGCCTTCAGTTACGTTCAGTTTTTCGATGTAGATTACATCGCCCTCTTGAACTTTGTATTGCTTGCCGCCAGTTTCGATAATTGCGAACATGAGTTGCACCTCCTTATTGTCGAAGACTCGCCTAATCCAGGTGGCTGCAGCAAAAGCTGCCGCGCTTATACCCGATTGGAGCGGTTCATGCATGTCCACACAGTTATAGGATGAGACATACTAGAACATTCTAGCACACTATGCCTAACCAATCAACTATTACCTAGGAATGAATCGAAGATTTCTTTCCTGTGCCGCCGCATGCCGGGCATCGCTCCGTTAATTGCCGCGCGGCATTGTCCCGGGCTTTCCGCCTCGTCAATTCAAGAAGTCCAAGTCTTGTCCAGCCAAACACCGTGCATTTGGTCCGGTCCTTCTTCGCCCAATCCGACAGTCTGGCCATAACCTTCTCCCGGTTGGATTCATTTTCCATATCAATAAAATCAATAACGATAATGCCGCCAACGTCGCGAATCCGGAGCAACCTTGCTATCTCATCCGCCGCTTCCATATTTGTCTTGAATACCGTATCTTCAAGTCCTGTAGCGCCAATGTATTTTGCCGTATTTACGTCAATAACGGTTAAGGCCTCCGTCTCATCCCATACGAGTGAGCCGCCGCTCTCCAGACGGATGCGGGACGAAAAGGCTGCCTCAATCTGATCGGTTACCCCAAATCGGTCGAACAAAGAAACCTTTTCCTTACGTGCTTCAAACAGCTTCAACCGTCCGGCAAGATGCGGAGTCATCTCCTTCAGAAGAGAAACCGCTTCACTGTAACGGGAAGGATCGTCCAGCCATACCTCATCCATATCGTCCGTCAGCGTATCTCTTACCGCCCGCCGCAGCAACCCCGCCTCGCGGTGCAGCTCCGCAGGCGCCTTGGCATGATCGGCACGCTGCAGAACGCTTGTCCACAGCTGACGCAGCTGATCAACGTCGGCTCCAAGCGATTCCTCGCATTCGCCTTCCGCCGCAGTACGCATAATAATGCCTTCTTCGCCTTGCCTCAGCCGCTCGCCAATCATCCGGATCCGCGATCGTTCGCTTTCGGCCATAATTTTCTTCGATACTCCGATATAACCGGCAATCGGCATGTAGACCAGCCAACGGCCGGGCAGCGTAAAATGAGTCGTTACGCGGGCGCCTTTGCTGCCCATCGGTTCTTTCATCACTTGTACAACAAGCTCCTGCCCGGGTTTTACCAGCTCCGTGATAGAGGGTTTGTGCTCCGGCTGTTTCTCCAAATGCGGGTGCAGCAGATCATCTATGTATAGAAACGCGTTTTTTCCCAGACCGATATCTACGAAAGCGGCCTGCATGCCTGGCAGAACATTGACTACTCGTCCCTTGTATACATTACCGACTAATCCGCTGCTCTCTGACTGTTCCATAAAAAAATCGATAAGCCGACCGTCCATCAGCACGGCGGTCTGCAGCAGCTCGCCGTGTCCGTGCATTAACATCCGCTTCATTCCCGAATATCAACCGCCTTACTTTTTGTCATCTACTCTATTCTACACCAAGGCTCCTAAGCGAAAAAGTGGTCTATTTTACCTCTATCGAAAAAGTTCGATAACAGCCCGGTTCGGATCCGGCTCGGTCAAATAGCGGTCAACGATTTCTTTCTCGGGAACAACCTTGACGACTCGGCCTTCCAGCTCCATCAAATAAAAGAGATGGTACTGTTCACGCCATAATAGACGAACAACACCAATAATTGGTTGCTTCAAATTTACAATTATTGGACGAGCCAGCGTGCCGCGGGAGATGGCACGGACGGCAACCCGGTCGCGGTGCATAAGGAAGCGGACAAACAAATACGGCATGTTGCGGTAGTACGTCCAATTCGTCATCAGAAGGAACAAGCCAACTACAAGCAGATTAAGCTGAATGCCGGCATCCGGTCGGAATGCGTTAGACAACGCATAGCCTATCATCAACATGCTAAGGCTAATGCTGATCCAGGAGGTCCACTTCATCATGGAATAGTAATTGAAGCCATAGCTGAAGGCAGCTTGCATCAGCTTGCCTCCGTCCAGCGGATAAATAGGCAGCAGGTTAAATAAGCCAATCATAAGATTTGCCTGCCACACATAAGCTGCCCATTCCGGATCCCACCAGCCCAACTGGCCGCAACCCCAAGCGGCTAGTCCCATCCATACATTTTGAAGAGGACCCGCGATGGCGATTAACGAATCCTGCTTGGCCGGAATGCTGCCTGCATCTTCAATCTCCGCAACGCCTCCAAAGGGAAGCAGCTTCACTTCCCGCACCGTCAAATCAAAGGCTCTTGCAACCACGACATGTCCAATCTCATGGACTAGCACGATCAGAAATAAAGTGAAGAGCTCGGCGAAATAACCGGTCACAACAGAACCAATCATGACAAGCACAAACAGCGGATGAACGGACCAGCGGATCCCCTTCCATTTAATCAATCGGAATCACGCCCACGGGATCGACGTATTGGTTATTTTGACGTATAGCAAAATAAAGAAGACTTGGCTCCTCGCTTGCGGTTTCTTTCAATGTCCCGATTCCGTCGCCCGCTTCCACCCAATCATTTTGTTTAACGTTCGCAGCCCCCAGCTTGCCATACACGGAATCACGGCCGTTCGCATGCTCAATCACAACCGTAAAGCCGCTGCCGTTCTCTGCCTCCGATACAACCAGGACTCTGCCCGTCTCGATGGCCGATACCTCTTCCTTGGACGTGCCAGCCAGCTCAACTCCGTTCAAGAGCTCGGCAAAGGTGCGGACGATAGCGCCGCTGGGAAGCGGAGACACAACAGGCAATTCCACTGAACCGTTAGCGGATTCGGCTTCTTTCGTATTATGGTTGAAAATCGGGATAAAAGACGGCGCGCCGGCAAAAGTCTCCTTGTACCAGGTCGCAACAGCCGTAAAGTCCATTTCATCCGTTAAAGCGTTTTTGACGATGGTTTGCCCCTTCTGCGCAAGCGGCGATTCATTGTGAAAAACACCCCAGATCGCGGCAAACAGAAGTGCGGCTATAATGACTTTCCATTTCAGTTCGCTGCGGAAAAAGGGCCTGCGGCCGCCGCCTTCGTTAATCGACTCGTAAATCGAAGCGATATCGCCTCCATGGCGGCCGTTTTTCCCATCACCGGACTCCCAGCCCAGCCATGGATGCGGATTGGTTTTCCACAGCTTCTCCGGGTCAAGCTCGTCCCCGCCGCCCGTATCCATATGATAGGGCACAGGCAAAAAGGACTGCTCCTCGTACCTCGGATTCTGTTTTTCCTTAACCGGCCGTACCTTGGCCGGCATGACCTGCTGCTCCTGTTTACGCTCCTGCTGCTGCCACAGCTTGGCCTGCCTTTCCTGCTGCTCCAGCAGCTGTCTGATTTTCTCCTGACGCCGCTCTCTGATACCGTCTTTTTTACTCATCGAATAGCCTCCCTCTCGCAAGACAAGCCGGCTGCCATTGGCGCAGCCCACATTTCCTTTCTACATAAATATGTGGCCAAGCTGACAAGTATGCTGCGCCAGAAACTGCGCAGTTGAATGTTCTTCGATCGCTGTTGTTCCCGGATTCCTTGAATTTACTGGTCAATGGTTGGAATCCGGTGAACAAAGGCGAGCGCTGCCGCTTCTTCAGAATCATTCAACTGCTCCGTTTTAGCTTGAGGGCCGAAAAAAGCCGAGCAGGTTTATGTCTGCTCGGACATGGCGGTTTCTTCACGAGCTGGGCGAAAGGCTTCAGCTCTTTTTGAGATGCAGGTTAAGGGCAAGGGCGGAGCATCAAATGATTCTGTAGAAGCGTTAGCGGTCGCTTTTGCGAGGGGATTCCAATCTGATTGGAATAGTTCAAGGAATCCCCGAGCAATGGCGATCGGAAGAACATTTGATGCGCAGCGCGGCCTATTTACCTGTAAAACAAAAAAGCTGGCCTATTCGGCCAGCTCGTACTTCTCTTGGTGGGCGTTAATACTAAACAAAATACCGACACACAGCATGTTGAGCAGGAGCGAGGTACCGCCGTAGCTGATGAAAGGCAGCGTAATCCCCGTGATCGGCATAAGCCCGATCATCATGCCGATATTTTGAAATATCTGAAAGACGTACATGGAGGCGATCCCGATAACGATAAACGCAGCCCGATTATCATAACATCGGAAGGCGATAAGTATCATCCTGTATATCAATAGGAAGTACAGCAGCAGCAGGATCGCCGAGCCCTGGAAGCCAAACTCCTCCCCGATTACGACAAAGATCGAATCGGAATAAGGATAGGGAATGAACTTCCCGTTAATCATGTCGCCCTGCAAATAGCCGTCGCCGCTGAGGCCGCCGGAACCGATCGCTATCTTGGCATTTTCCGACTGATGCTTGTCATCGGATGATGCCTGGCTAGGGTCCAGGAACGTATTGATCCGTTTGTACCAGTGTTCCTTATGATGGTCCTTCAGGTAAGTCTCAATCTCGGTGTTAAACATGGAAAACAAGGAGATAGACAATACGACCGCCGCAACAACCGCGGTCAATCCAACAAGCACATGGGTATACTTGACGTTGCCGATCCAGAGCATTCCCAAGACGATAACAATGTAAATAATCGCGTTGCCAAGGTCAGGCTGAATCATGACGAGTAGGAACGGCAGAAATGCAAAGGCCGCAATCGGTAGCAAGTCCTCGATAAAGGTTAACCGATCTCCCTGCCGACGGCCCATAATATAAGCAATACCGATAATAATAATGATCTTCATAATCTCGGCAGGCTGAAACAAGAAGCCGCCCGGCAGTTTGAACCAACCGGACGCGCCGTTAATGTTTGCCCCAAAGAAGAAGACCGCTATAAGCAGCGCCACTCCGATACCGTATAAAACGTACCAGCTTTTCAGTAAGATGCGATAATCAAATACGGTAGCCATTATAGCTACTAAAAAACCGGCTATATAAAAGACGACTGTTTTCAGATCATAGTTGTGATAAAGCGGGTTGTTATGCGTAGCGCTTCTAACCAAAATGGTACTAATGCCCATCAGGCAGACCAGAATGGCTACGATGCCCCAGTCTATCTTTTTCAGCTTGTTTAGCACAAGGCAATCATCCTATTCCAAGAAACTTGCGGAAACGTTTGAAGGCACCGGCCTTCTCATCGAGCAGCATTAGCGGAACCATATCGCCCAGGATCCGGCGCGCAATATTGCGGTAAGCAATAGCAGCCCGCGAAGAGGGATCCATTACCGTTGGTTCTCCGGAATTGGCAGCCTTGATGACCTTCTCGTCATCAGGGACAATACCAAGCAAATCAACGGCAAGCACCTGGCAAATTTCGTCAATATCTAGCATTTCGCCGTTCTTCACCATGTTCTGGCGAATCCGGTTAATAATAATTTTGGACGGAATCTGCTCTTTCTCGAGCAATCCGATAACACGGTCAGCATCGCGGACCGCTGCATTCTCCGGCGTTGTTACAACGATCGCACGATCCGCGCCTGCAATCGCGTTACGGAAGCCATGCTCTATGCCTGCCGGACAATCAATGATTACGTAATCGAAATCCTTCTTAAGCTCGAGCACCATATCCCGGACTTGCTCCGGCGATACGTCCTGTTTATCCTTTGTTTGGGCAGCAGGCAGCATATACAGTTCTTCAAAGCGCTTGTCTTTAATCAAAGCCTGATTAAGCCGGCAGCGTCCTTCAGCTACATCTATCAGGTCATAAATAATTCGATTCTCAAGTCCCATTACAACATCCAAATTACGCAATCCGATGTCGGTATCGACCATACAAACCTTTTTGCCAAGCAAAGCAAGTGCCGTACCTAAATTAGCCGAGGTCGTCGTTTTACCGACTCCACCTTTGCCTGATGTTACAACAATCGCCTCTCCCATGCATGAACACCCCTTATACCTTAATCGGATTATTGCGTAAACGGAATAATTGCGTCATTTTGTCAATCTGCATGTTTCCCTCATACAAATAAGCGAATTCCATGGCTGCATCCCCGGACATCCATTCCTCCGGAGGACGGCTGATGACATCGGCAATTCGAAGCTGGGTTGGACGCATAAGCGAAGCGGCGATAATGACATCCGGCCGGCCGTTTACGCCTGCATGGGCGACACCTCTCAGTGCGCCCATTACGTATATATCTCCGCTGCACAGGATTGTACCGCCCGGATTGACATCCCCGGCTAGCAGCAGGTCACCGTCATGCTCAATTGTTTGGCCGGAACGGACAATTCCCGTTATAACATGAGGGCCGGCGGGAGCCGTATTCGCTCCATCCTGCCCCGCAGAGGACGATTCAATCGACTGGACCATTAAATTGCCCTGCGAGCGAATGACCGATTTGATCCGTTCCTTATCATCCTCGCCAAGCTGCCTTGCCCCAAGTTTCACATGCACGTGAACGAGCGGGCCGGTCAGCAGCTGCTGATGCGTTTTCTCCAACTTATACTGCAGCTCGTCAAGCAAAACTGCGAATTCGCACTTATCGTCGAGAAGGAACACGAGACCTTCCTTGACACCTTTAATCATAATATGCTGCTTCTCGGTCACGTCTGTCCCTCCCCAACGTAATCCATTCTTTTCGCGGTGTGCAAATTCCTGCTTTCTGCCTATAAATTATTCTTCATCCGAATCCGGATTCAGCTTCAAATGGCTTTCGAAAAGACGCCTTGCCGGTACGTAAACCGCCAGCGCAAAGACCAGTTGAAGGAACAGGCTTGGCAAAATATGATCCATTAGCGCCCAGGCATACGTTTCTTTCGTAATCCGGAAAACCATATTTACGAAATACACAATCGTGTCGTATAAAATAGAGCCGAGGCCGACCACGGACAACGCCGTGAGCAGCGTGCTGCGCCGGCGCTCCAGCAGTACGCCGGTGTAGTATCCGATAAGTCCCATGGAAAAGGCGTTAACACCCATTAAATGTCCGAAGTAGATGATATCCTGCAGAAATCCAAAGCTTATTCCGAAAAATAAAGCCCGGTGCCGCCCGCTGTATAAGGCAGAAAAAACAACAAAAACGAACATAAAATGAGGTACGATTCTTCCCGTCAGCTCAATCGGAATAAGCCAAGGCATTATGGCGCCCTCTACGATAAACAAGAGCAGCATGACAAGAATAAGCCGGTTGATGCCTTTATCGCCCATCTTATTCATCTCCCGATTCGGTCGGCTGAACGACGAACACTTCGGTCAGATGATCGAATTTGGCTGCCATTTTAATCGTAGCGGTATGGGTAAGGCCAAAATCGCCGACCTGCCTTGTTTCCACCGTACCGATCACGAGACCCCGAGGGTAGACATTGCCAAGTCCGGATGTAATAACCGTATCGTCAACAATCATTTTGTCGTTTTCGGCAATTTTGGTCATAATGAGGCGATCCGTTTCCTTGTCATAGCTGCCGACAATACCAAACGACTCGTTCTCCCTGCCGAGAACCGTTGCCGCAATGGCGTTCGACGTCGGCGAGGTGTCATCGAGTTCCGTAAGCGGAGTTACCGTTGCCGTGTACGGACGAACATTGCTGACAAGTCCAACAAGTCCGTCAATTGTCGTTACTGCCATATTAGGCTTGATTCCGTTCTTTGAACCTAGGTTAATAACCATCGTATGATTGTAAGGATCGTTATCAATTGCAATAACTTGAGCAATCAAATAATTATATTTGTACATATTCTTCTGACGTTCCGTAAAGTGAAGCTCTTCCTGCAGCCGCTCGTTCTCCTTCTGGACAAAATTGTAATTAATCTTGTCCCGCGCATAAGCAGCAGCCGTCAGCTTCAGCTGTTCATTCTCCTCATGCAGCGTCTTGAGTTCGCGAATGTCCTCAAAGAAGCCCGCTACTAATCCAGCGGGCTTGTAGAACCATTGCTGCGCGAATCCAACAGAATCGCCGAGAAACTTCTCGGGCCAAGTCAGCTCCTTGCGGTCGCTTAGTGAGAAACCGATAACCGCAATGAACAGGATTAATCCGATCATAAGCATAAACAACCGCTTATTTCTTAGCAGCTTAAACAGTTTTAATCACCTGCCCGTTCCATATCCTAACCGCTCTGGTTCTCTTATCGTTTCGAGCGGGAAGATCCGCCTTTTTTGAACAAGTGAATGTGGTCAAGCGAACGGCCTGTACCAATAGCTACGCAATCAAGCGGATTATCCGCTACAATGACAGGCATTCCTGTCTCGCGTGCCAGCAGCTTGTCCAGGTTGCGAAGCAACGCTCCGCCGCCAGTAAGTACAATACCGCGGTCCATAATGTCGGCAGACAATTCAGGCGGGCATTTTTCCAGCGTAATTTTTACTGCGTCTACAATTGAATTCACCGTGTCCATCAGCGCTTCCGTAACTTCTTCCGATGTAATAGGCAGCGTCTTAGGCAGGCCCGTTACGAGGTCGCGGCCGCGGATTTCGATCGATTCTGAAATATCGAAAGGAAGCGCCGTGCCAATCTCCATCTTCAACTGCTCGGCTGTTCTTTCGCCAATCATAAGATTATAGAAACGTTTGATATATTGGATAATCGCTTCATCCATCTCGTCGCCCGCTACGCGGATCGAACGGCTTGTAACGATACCGCCAAGCGAAATAACGGCAACTTCCGTTGTGCCGCCGCCGATATCAACAACCATGCTGCCTGTTGGCTCCCAAACAGGAAGATCAGCACCGATCGCAGCTGCAAACGGTTCTTCGATCGTATACGCTTCGCGAGCGCCCGCTTGCTTGGCCGCATCTTCAACAGCGCGTTTTTCTACCGCAGTAATACCGGACGGTACGCAAACCATAACGTTAGGATGCTTAGGAAACAGCGATTTTTGTTTTTGCGCGGAACGGATAAAATATTTAATCATTGTTGCGGTTGTTTCGAAATCGGCGATAACGCCATCTTTCATCGGACGAACAGCACGAATGTTGCCCGGTGTTCTGCCGATCATCTTTTTCGCTTGTTCACCAACCGCTTCAATCGTTTTTGTGTCAGTACGCAGAGCTACAACAGACGGCTCTCTTACAACAATACCTTTTCCTTTTACAAATACGAGCGTGTTTGCAGTACCCAAATCAATTCCCAAATCTTTCGAAAAACCACCAAACATGTTAATGCTCCCTTCTAATTGCGACAATCCTACTTATTATATTACATGTAACCATGTTCCTTCAAACTGATAAACCTTCCATCCCCGATGACCAAATGGTCCAGCACTTCAATCCCCATCAGTTCACCAGCCTCCACAAGACGCTTCGTTAATGTGATGTCCTCCGGGCTTGGCATAGGGTCTCCGCTCGGATGATTATGAACACAAATAATTGAAGCGCTGCCGGCCTTCACGGCCGCCCTAAAAACTTCTCTTGGATGAACAAGAGACGCGTTAAGCGTGCCGACCGATAACGTTTCCCGGGCAATAATATGGTTCTTCGTATTCAGAAACAGGCAGACGAAGTGCTCCTTTTTCAGGTAGCGCATCTCTTCCATCACATAGTTCGCAGCATCCTGCGGTTTACGTACCGTCACAAGCTCGCCTTGTCCGCTCCGTACGATACGGCGTCCAAGCTCGATTCCGGCCCGCAGCTGGACCGCTTTTACCGGTCCGATCCCTTTTATTGCCGTCAGCTCGCTCATGCTCATATCAAGCAAATTTCGCAAGCTTCCGCATTCTTTCAATATTTTACCAGCCAAATGCACAGCCGATTCCTGCTTTGTACCCGTACGCAGCAGAATCGCAAGCAATTCGGTATGGCTAAGCGCTTCGGCCCCATATTGCATCATGCGTTCTCTTGGTCGCTCTTCATGGGGGACATTTCGTAACAGATTGCCTTGCTCCATGTCCGTCCCTGCCTCTTCTTCCAGCTAAAATGATATGGCATTACTTGGTGTTATGTCCAAATCAAGGTCACTTCATGAAAAGTTAATTGAGAAAAACTTCTATCGATGCGCATCGAAGATGAGCGACCGCGATCCAGTGGTGGTTTTTATCGCCAATCAGAAAGCTAGTTTTCGAGTTCCAAAACTTATATTTGCTGATGTGGTTAGAAAACCTGAATTTCATAATGAGCAAGCATGTCCGACAACAGGGACACCGGCAAGCCAACGACATTAAAATAACAGCCGTCAATCTTCTCGACCAGCGTTGCGCCAAGTCCTTGAATCCCGTAAGCACCCGCTTTATCATCGGGTTCGCCCGTTGCGATATACCGCTTCAGTACTTCATCTCGCATCGGCTTCATATAAACCTTCGTCATCCGATGCGCGGAGGTCTCGGCACCGGTCTCCGCAACCACGCAAGCCACTCCCGTATAAACCTCATGCTCGCGCCCTTGAAGGCTTCGCAGCATGGACAATGCCTCTTCATGGTCCTTCGGCTTGCCAAGCACCCGGCCGTCTACAACAACAATCGTGTCTGCTCCAACCACGAGAGAATGGTTCTCTTCCCGGCGATCCTTCAGAATTGCTGCCGTCGCATGCGCCTTACGGAGAGCCAACTGCTCGACAATATGTGCAGGCGCCCAATCGGAAGGTACCGACTCGTCGGCATCAGAGGACAAAATATAAACCGGCAAGGAAAGGCCCAGCGATGCGACCAGTTCCTTCCGGCGCGGTGACGACGATGCCAGCACAAGCTGGCTGATCGGTTTAGTCGATTCATACTTGCTCAAAGTCCACTTGCTCCTTCATTTCCGGCAGACTGGCCGGTTTACATTTTACGATATAACCAAATAGCGGCTAGAGCGCCAATAATACTGAATAAGCTAATTTGAACATGTACATTCAGATCCAGGCTGAGCACATACAGATCAACGGCAGGAGACCAGGTTGTATCGATTGTTTTGGTCAAAAAAGAGATTCCGGATACTGGCTCCAGCCATCGCGCAACGAGTGCGCCGGCCACTAAGCCCAGCACGAGGAAAAGCAATAAAATCCAGCCGTTTTTCTTCATTATTCAACGCCTCTCGCCATTTATTGACACCTGTTCCCTATTATACTTAGGTTCGATTTCGTTTACAATGCGTTGATCGATTCATACCACTGTTTTTGCGTGCCAACCGCGTCCATAAGCGCGTCTTGGACAGCCCACAAATGCGATTGCGACGGCTTTTTATCGTATTCCTCTAGCGACTTAGCCGCAGTATTCATAGATTGAATTAATTTTATGAGAAATGCTTTTCCGGACTCGTCCGTTACGCCTGCCTGCATCGCTTTGACGCTTTCCGTCCACTTCTGATATTCTGCCTGCCAGGATTCGGCAGCGGCTGAGCTCAGCGGCGACAAGCTTGGCTGCTCCAGCTGCGTTAATGCCAGTTCATCCAGCATGCTGATCAAGCCGATCATGTTGTTCATAAACGCCGTTGCCGCTTTCGCATCTCCTGCAAACGGGAACTGCTCGGGCACTTGAACGTCGATCTGCTTGATATAGACGGGAACATCTTCGCCAAGATCATTGCTGAGGGCAAGCGCGCGTGCCCGATCTATGGCCATTCCGGCATATACCCGGTAGTCGTTAGCCGTTTGCAGCCCTGCTGCAGCCAGCCCTTTATCCGTCAGTTCCTTAATGGCAGCATCCCTGCCTTCCGTGTTGCTGAATACCCCGTATTGGAGCAGCTGATACGATTGAAGCGGTATGTCCAGCTTCACGCGGCCGGCTGTCAGATTAGTCGACGGACTGGACTTGCCGCTATTTGTATTCGTTTTATCCCCGTTTGGCGACGCGCTTGGATTGGTTACGGATCCGTTAACGGGATTGGCCAACTTATTATTGGAATCGGACTGATCCGGCGTATTTGTAAACAGGGATAGCAGCAAATAGCCGAACAACGCACCCGTTGCCAAGGCTCCAGCTACCGATAGAAACACTTTGATCCAGGATGGAGGCGCGGAATAATTATGAACCGGACCGGACCAGCGGTTTGCCTTCTGTCCATTGTTATTCAGGTTCAAGTCCACGTCCAGCTCCGGATAATGCTGCAGCTCGCCCCAAGGACCGGACTCCGTTTGCATAGGCATGGCATGCAGCTCCGGCTGAACAGACTTTGATTCAGACTGCGGGATTGACTCCGGCAATACCGCAGAGGGTTGTAACTTTTGGCGGGGATGCCACTGCGCGGGACGCTGCCTCTGCTTGGCCGATGGTCCGGTCTCTAGTTGAGAATCAAGATCAGCCGGATCTTGAACAAGCATTGGCTTTGTTACCGGTAGAACGGCGGGAGCTGCTGCCGGCTTCTTCTCCGTTGCCGGAGCTGGCTGTGGTTCCGTATCGCGAATCAGATCCTCAAGCGCGCCGACATCCTCCTGGAACGGACTCATCCAGGGACTAAAAGGGCTTTCCGCAGTCTCATACTCGGATTTGGCATAGAGAGGTACAATATTCGAAGGCTTGCCCTGTTCCCGTTCCGGGGCTTGCTGAGGCTTAGCGCTAATTTCCTTGCGGCCGTTATCTTCAACACTCTGGCCGGTGCGGTCAAATCGGTAAGTGATCCTGTTATTCTTGTTCATGTCATTCTCTCCTTGTCCCGTTCTTCTATTGCTACTCTATGAGATTCGATAGAGAATTATGATAGATTTGCCCCGATTCACTCCGTAAAAAAACGCCCTAAAAAACCTCGTTCGAGGATTTTAGGGCGTTCTTCGCCATGCTTGATTTTATGGTTTATGCTTTTGCTTTCAGCGTCTTCGCAAGTGCATCCGCCGTTTTCCAAATGTCGCCCGCACCCATTGTAATAACAAGATCGCCCGGAGCAACCTTAGCGGTCAAATGCACCAGCACCTCTTCTTTTGTCGGGATATAAGACGTGTTGGCGTTGCTGTTTGTCTTAATCATTTCAACCAGCTTCCGGGAATGAACCCCTTCAATCTGCTGTTCGCCTGCCGGAGAGTAGATATCCGTAATGATAACTTCATCCGCCTCCGGGAATGCCCGGCTGAACTGCTCCAGCAGGAAGAAGGTGCGCGTGTAGCGCTGAGGCTGGAATACCGCAATAATACGCTTACCCGTTGCTTTTGCTGCGCTTATCGTTGCCTGAATCTCCGTCGGGTGATGCGCGTAGTCATCAATGACCAGAATGTCATTCACTTCGCCAAGCACCTGGAACCGTCGCTTTGCGCCGATAAATTCGTGAATGGCTTTCGCGATATTGTCAAATGACAGTCCCGCTTCGAGGCAGGTAATGACCGTTGCCATCGCGTTGTACACATTGTGGCGGCCCGGAACCGACAATTCGAGTGTGCCAAGCGTCGTACCGCGATGCGTCATTTCAAACGATACCTTTCGGTCGCCAAGGCTGATATTTTCCGCTTTATACTCGGAATCGCTGTCGATACCGTAAGTAATCAGCTTCGAAGCTGTGTCCGCATCAAGCTTCGGAAGCAGCTCGGTAATCGTCTCGTCATCCGCGCATACAATCGCTTTGCCGTTCTCTTTAACCTGGGAAAGGAATTTCACGTAAGCGGCTTTCAGCTTCCCGAAATCTCCGTCATAGTTCTCCAGGTGGTCAGGCTCAATGTTTGTGACAATGGCAATGCTCGGGTGATACTGCAAGAATGAACCGTCGCTTTCATCCGCTTCCGCAACGACATATTCGCCTTTGCCGGCTTTTGCGTTCGTTCCCACATTGACGATCTCGCCGCCGATAATATAAGTTGGATCGGCATCGCATTTTTCCATAACAAGCGCGATCATGGAGGAAGTAGTCGTCTTCCCATGTGCTCCGGCTACGGCCACGCCTTTGCCGGCATTCATGAGCCGCGCAAGCATTTGAGCACGGTGCAGCACCGGAATATTCAGCTCTTCCGCCGCCATCCGCTCCACATTGTCTTTCGAGAGCGCTGTCGAATAAACGACAAGATCGGCGCCCTTGACATGCTCCGCCTCATGGCCGATATAGATTTGCGCGCCTTTCGCCGCTAGCTTTTCCGTCAATTCCTGACGGGCTACATCGGAACCGGTAATTTTATATCCCATTTCTAGCATAACGCGGGCGATTGCGCTCATGCCGTAACCGCCGATTCCGATGAAATGAACATGTTCTGCCGTATTCAAAGACGGTTCACCAACCTTTTTCAGAATCCGAGTTGTACAATATGCGGGAGCGAACGTCACCTATTAAATAAAGCGTACCAGTCACAACCCCAAGGTCTGTTTCCCCGGTCAATTGTTGCAATTTGCGGAGGCCTTCTCGCCAATCTTTCTCCACGATAAGCTCAAAGGAAGACTCCGCAGGCTTCACATCGCGGACAAGATCGGCGAGAAGTTCCGCATCTAGCTTGCTGCGGAAATCAGGCTCGGTCACGATAAGCGTATCCACTATTGGTAGTATATGCTTTAGAACATCCCGATGATTCTTATTCTCTACCATCGCCATCATGACATGAAGACGATCATACCGGTAAGTCGAACGAAGTGCCTGCACAAGCGATTCAGCACCTTCCGGATTATGCGCCCCGTCAATCAGAATGCGGGGAGAACGGGATACCATTTCCAGGCGTCCCGGCCATTTCGCCTCGCGCAGCCCGTCTGCTAGCGCATCGTCTTCTACGATCAAAGCGTAATATTGACGAAGCACTTCAAGCGTCATGACCGCAACGGCAGCATTCGTCCGCTGATGCGCGCCATTAAGGGTAATCGTGAGCGGATCAATAGAACGGAACATCCCTTCGAAACGGAAGGTTTGCTCATCCTCTTCGCTCGACAGTTCCTTGATGTTAAACTGATCGCCTAACAGATACAGCGTACTCTTCTTCTCTGCTGCCGTCCGCTTCACAACCTCAACGACTTCAGGCTGATCCACTGCGCTTACTACTGGAACGCCGGCTTTAATAATGCCGGCTTTCTCGAAGGCTACGGCCTCAAGCGTGTCGCCAAGCCGGTCCATATGGTCATGGCCGACATTCGTAATGACGGAGATGATAGGCGTAACGATATTCGTAACGTCCATTCTTCCGCCAAGCCCTGTTTCCCAAACGACATAATCCGGATAAGTGACGGTCGCATAGAACAGAATGGCAAGAGCCGTAGATACTTCGAACATCGTAGGCGAGCCGAACTCCGTCTCCGCTAATTCCTCTACATGCGACTTAAGCACATTGGACAGACGAAGAAGAGTCTCTTCGTCAATATCCTGGCCGTTATATTGGAACCGGTTTGTGAACTTCGTAATATAAGGCGAAGTAAACGTCCCCACATCATATCCGCATTTCATCAATACGCTTGTTAAGTATGCGCAGGTTGAACCTTTTCCGTTTGTACCCGCAATATGAATAAATTTGAGTCTGCGGTGAGGGTTATTCAGTCTCTCCAGCAGCTGCTCAATACGGTCAAGACCCGGGCGGATTCCAAACGGAATAAGCCCGTTGATCCAATCGACCGCTTCCTTATAGGAACGAAGCATGCCGCTTCGTTCCATTCCTGTTCCGTTTTCGATCATCGTAAGCGTCCTTCTTCCATCAGATCATTAGCTGCGCAGCTCTTCGATACGCGCAAGAACCTTATCTCGTTTGCCTGCGTAGTCTGCCATTTTGGCGCGTTCTTCTTCAATGACTTTAGCCGGAGCCTTCGCAACAAAACCTTCGTTACCAAGCTTTTTCTCTACGCGCTCTACTTCGGAATTCAGCGTTGCGAGCTCTTTCTCTAGACGGGCGATCTCCTGCGAAATATCGATCAGGCCCGCAAGTGGCAGGTAAAGCTCCGCACCGGTTACGATTGCCGTCATTGCTTTATCCGGAGCTGCCAAGCCAAGACCGGTCTCAAACGACGAAGTGCCGCAGAAACGTCTGATAAATTCTTCGTTGCGGCTGACAATCGCCGCTTCCGCTTCACCGGAAGGCTTGATCATCAGCTCAACCTTCTTGCTCATCGGTACATTCACTTCCGCACGAACGTTGCGTACCGCACGGATAATGTCCATGAGAAGCTCCATCTCTTTTACCGCTTCCGGCGCTTCAAGAGCTTCCTCGTATACCGGCCAAGCGGCTAAGGTAATCGACTCGCCTTCATGCGGCAGATGCTGCCAGATTTCCTCGCTGATGTAAGGCATAAACGGATGAATCAGACGCTGCGTACGGTCAAGCACATAAGCGAGTACCGACTGCGTCGCGCGTTTTGCCTGCTCGTCAGTGCCGTACAGATTAAGCTTCGCAAATTCGATATACCAGTCGCACAGATCATCCCAGATGAAGTTGTACAAAATACGGCCGGTTTCTCCGAACTCGTAGCTGTCGATCAGACGGGTCGCTTCGCGCACCGTTTCGTTAAGACGATGCAGGATCCAGCGTTCAGCCGTACCGAGATTGCTCTTGATATCGATATCGGAAGACGTAAAGCCCTCGAGGTTCATCAGAGCGAAACGGGATGCGTTCCAAATCTTGTTCGCAAAATTGCGGGCCTGCTCGACTTTCTCGATCCGGAAGCGCAGATCCTGACCCGGCGTGCTGCCTGTCGAGATCATGTAACGCATCGCATCGGCACCGTAGTTCTCGATTACGTCAAGCGGGTCAACGCCGTTGCCAAGCGATTTGGACATTTTGCGTCCTTCCGCGTCGCGAACGAGACCATGCATCAGCACGTCCTTGAACGGAATTTGATCCGTGAACTCAAGTGCCGTAAAGATCATGCGGGCAACCCAGAAATAAACGATGTCATAACCCGTTACAAGAACATCCGTCGGGTAGTAACGTTTGAAGTCTTCCGTTTCTTCCGGCCAGCCGAGCGTGGAGAACGGCCAAAGCCCGGAGCTGAACCAGGTATCCAGAACGTCTTCGTCCTGACGCAGCGATGCGCTGCCGCAAGCCGCGCAGGCTGTTACGTCCTCGCGGGCAACATGCATCTCGCCGCAGGATTCGCAGTACCACGCCGGAATGCGGTGGCCCCACCACAGCTGGCGGGAAATACACCAGTCGCGAACATTCTCGATCCAGTTCAAATAAATTTTCTCGAAGCGGTCCGGTACAAAGTTAACGCCATTGCCGGATTTTTGCGCTTCAATCGCGCGTTCAGCCAGCGGCTTCATCGCAACGAACCATTGCGTCGACAAATACGGTTCAACAACCGCGCCGCTGCGCTCGCTATGGCCAACTTGATGCACGTGATCCTCGATGCGGATGCAAACGCCTTGCTCCTGCAGATCCTTCACCAGCTGCTTGCGGCAGTCTGCGCGGTCGAGACCTTGATAAGGACCCGCATGCTCGTTCATGGTGCCTGTCTCATCCATTACGATGATTTGCGGCAGGTCATGGCGCAGGCCAACCTCGAAGTCATTCGGGTCATGCGCAGGCGTGATTTTTACCGCGCCGGAACCAAAATCCTTCTCCACGTATTCATCGGCAATAATCGGAATCTCGCGGCCAACAACCGGCAGCACGATCATTTGGCCAATCAGGTGCTTGTAACGCTCGTCTTCCGGATGAACCGCTACGGCCGTATCGCCGAGCATCGTCTCCGGACGCGTTGTTGCAACGGTAATATGGCCGCTGCCGTCCTTGAGCGGATATTGGAGATGGTACAGGTGGCCGTTGAGCTCTTTGTACTCTACTTCAATATCGGACAAAGCCGTGCGGGCAGCCGGATCCCAGTTAATAATCTTTTTGCCTCGGTAGATAAGGCCCTTCTCATGCAAACGGACGAATACTTCACGTACCGCCTTGGACAAACCTTCATCCAATGTAAAACGTTCGCGGGAATAGTCCAGAGACAGTCCCATTTTGCCCCATTGCTCGCGAATCGTGCCCGCATAAAGCTCTTTCCAGTCCCAAACCTGCTCCAGGAACTTCTCGCGTCCAAGGTCGTAACGGCTCAGCCCCTGCTCGCGCAGCTTCTGTTCTACCTTGGTTTGAGTAGCAATACCCGCATGGTCGGTGCCCGGCAGCCACAGCGTGTCAAAGCCCTGCATCCGTTTGGTGCGGATAATGATATCTTGAAGGGTGAAATCGAGCGCGTGCCCGATATGAAGCATCCCCGTAACGTTTGGCGGCGGGATTACGATCGTAAAAGGCTTTGCGTCCGGGCGCTGGCCCGCCTTGAAAAATTGCCCCTGCTGCCAGAAATCGTACCATTTCTGCTCAGCTGCCTTCGGATCATAAGTCGTCGGCATCGTTGTCTTGTCTGACATCTTTACTTCCTCCTAAAATGAATTGCCAAACTAGGTTGTTCATCAACCGTTTGTGGTGATTCATACTTCGTAAGCATAAACCAAATGAATTGCCAAACTAGGTTGTTCATCAACCGTTTGTGGTGATTCATGCTTCGTAAGCATAAACCAAATGAATTGCCAAACTAGGTTGTTCATCAACCGTTTGTGGTGATTCATGCTTCGTAAGCATTACCATTTTTGTCATTGCATGGATAGAAATACAAAAAAACCTTCCGCCCTTATAGCAAAGGACGAAAGGTTATCTTCCGTGGTACCACCTTTGTTCCGCACCTCAGAAAAGCAAGCACGGCACTCAAACAGATAACGGCTGCGGCCGGCTTGAAATAACGGATAAACCCGCTTCTTTCAAGCAACTCCGGGGCGACAAGCGAAGCAGTAAATTCCTGCGGTACCTTTCAGCGTTACAGTCCCGCTCTCTGAAGGCTTGGCTGCTTACTCTTCCCCTTCAACGTCAATATATGTTGAAAAAAATCAGATATAGCATATTTTATCCAAGATGTCCCCGAAAGTCAACTTGCGTCTATGCCTAATTAGTGACCCATCATCATTGGCATTTCGGCTTTTTCCGTGCTTGCGCCTTCCGCGCGCTTCGGCTTCGACAACAAGAACCCGATCAGCGTGCCAACGACACCGATAATCGTCAGAATCAGGAACGTATCCCCGTAAGAGGATGCCGCCACATGGGAAGCAATTACAGGAGTGATGTCGGCAGGATTCGTAATGCCTCCAGCCGCCATTTCGGAAGCCATGTAATGCTCGGTGCGTCTTGCCAGAATCGTTGCAAGCCCCGCTACCGCAAAGGAAGTCATAACCTGCTGGGCTGCATTCGTGAGCGAGGTTACGCGGCTGACCAGCTCGGGAGGAGCCGATTGAATAATATGCGTATTCAGCGGCATCATCGAAAGACCCATACCCGCTCCAAGCAGAATAAGCGGCAAGATATACGAGCCTACCGTTGCGTCGGACGAGATGTTCGACAGGAGGAACGCTCCGATCGTTACGATTGCCAGACCGCTCATAACAAGCGGGCGAGCGCCAATCTTGTCAAACAGCTTGCCGCCAATCGGCATAAAGACCGCTGCCGCCAAAGCCTGCGGAAGCAGGATCAAGCCGGTATCAAGTGCAGAGTAGCCCTTGGCTGTCTGCAGGAACAGCGGGAACAGGAACAACGTGCCAAAGAGGGCGATCTGGGATACCCATTGAACCACAATCCCTTTGGAGAAATCCGCCGATTTGAACACGCGAAGCTCAAGAAGCGGCTGTTTGCGGTTCAATTCCACGATAATAAAGATGATAAGCGAGACGCCGCCTACGATAAGACCGGTCAACGTTTTCGCAGAGCCCCAGTCCGTGCCGCCTTCGCTGACGCCGTAAGCAAGACCGGCGAAAGCCAGCGGAGCAAAGATCATGCCAAGCACGTCAAGCTGCGGAACCGTTTGGCGGGCTAAAGCCGGCAAGGTGCGAATACCAAGAACCACCGCCACAACGCCTACAGGGATGTTAATGATAAAGATCCAGTGCCAGGTTACATAGTCAACCAGCCAGCCGGCAAGAACAGGTCCAAGAGCAGGCGCGAGAAGCATCGGAATACCGATCATGCCCATCACGGCACCTTGTTTGCCCGGAGGGCTTAAACGATAAGTAAAGGCCATTGCAATCGGGGCAACCATACCGCCGCCTAGACCTTGAATAATACGGAAAATAATCAATTGATCAGCCGTTGTCGCAAATGCGCAAAGCGCGGAACCAATTGTAAACAAAACGATGGAAGTCAAATAGATTTGCTTCGCGCCGAAACGGTCGGATAACCATCCGGCAAGCGGAATAACGGCAGCCTGCGCAAGCGCGTAGCCCGTTACCGTCCATTGAATAAGCGACAGGCTTGCTCCCCCAAAATCTTCGCGCAGCTTGGGAATCGCTACGTTCATTGCCGTACCGTCGAGAATAACCATGAACATCCCCACAATGATAGCAAGAAGCGGTACCATTATGGATTTGATAGACATGGAGTTGTTGTTTGTTGCTTCAGTCATGTATTCCTCTCTCCTCCTAAAAAATATTGAAGTAATTCTTGCTTGGGCAGCAAGTTACTTTCCCTCTATTGCAAATCCGCTGACGCCTTGACCTCTGTACTATCCAGCAGTAAAATGAGTAAGGCGCAAGACGACTGCGGACAATTGTCCGCTAACGTATGATACCGGACAATTGTCCGGTTTGTCAATACAGTCATGCTTTATTTATTTTTTCATGAAATGGAGGGTGCGCGCATGACCGATAAAAAGAAGGACTCGCAAGAGGTGAGCAAGATGATTCTGCAAACCGCAAGGTCCCTTTTTGCCGAGCACGGTGTTGAAGCCGTCAGCATGCACCAGATTGCTAAATCCATTCAAATTGGACAAGGCACGCTGTACAGGCGTTATGCGAATAAATCCGACTTATGTATGGACCTGATGAATGATACCTTCGAGGATCTGATGGAGGAAATCCGCCGGCTGCTTGAGCCGCTCGCCGATAAGCCTGTCCGGGACAGATTGACAGCCGTTCTCCGGCGTCTGATCGTATTCTCGAATGATCAGCTGGAATGGCTCAATGTCATTAAGGTCAGCAAAACGTGCAAGCCTGATGACATGGATTTCTACGAAAGTCCAAACTACCGGAAACTAAATAATCTGTTTCTATCTCTTCTTCAGGAAGCACAGAGCAAAGACGAAATTATAGCGCTTATTCCCGAATTTACAGCCCATATGCTGATCAGTGCCATGGCTCCCGAATCTCTTATCTATTATTCGAAGGTGCTGGGTTATTCGATCGAACAGATTGCGGACAACTTCTGTATTACGATGCTGAATCCGCTGT
The DNA here is from genome assembly GCF_000023585.1 of Paenibacillus sp. JDR-2. Lineage (NCBI taxonomy): Bacteria > Bacillati > Bacillota > Bacilli > Caryophanales > Paenibacillaceae > Paenibacillus > Paenibacillus sp. JDR-2. The sequence continues at coordinate 5,100,066 of NC_012914.1, forward strand.
TCAAGACCAAGTAAGGTGAATCGGCTTCTCCGTCCTTTAAAAAAGCTCCGCCGTCAGCCAATATAAAGGCTAACGGCGGAGCTTTTTTAATTAGGGAATATAAAGCAGTTGTCCTTCCGCAACGGAAGATTCGTTCAAGCCGTTATACAGCAAAATCTCACGCGGATTCAGACTGTATCTGACCGCGATCGACTCCAGCGTCTCGTCTCTTTGCACGATGCAGACACGGATTTTGCGGAATTCGTTCTCCTCCGACTGTTTGCCGAGGAATAAAGTCTTCCACTCGATATCGTCGCCGGAAGAACGGGTTTTCGCCTGCTCGGCTTGCTGGGCTGCAACTTCTTCCGCCGCTTGGCGTGCAGCCTGCTCCCGCTTGCTCGTTTGCAGCAGCGTCATCAGACCAACATTCGGCGCTTGCTCCGGATTGTTTTCCGGCTGCTTGCTGCCTACGCCAATCCGGATCTCCTGCTTATCGTTGTCCGGCACGCGGGGAGCCTCGGGCTGTGCCTGCCATTCCGCTTCGCTAGCCGACTCTCCGTCAAAGGAAGCAAACGCCTCCTCGTTAGGTTCATCCGCTTGCCCGGCGTATGGCTCTTCCTGCCAATCCTCTTCGCTTTCGTGCTCGAACTCGTAAGTATTCTCCCTCTGCGAAGGCGGAGGCGCCTGAGGAGGAACCGTTGGCTGATAGAACGAAGCATTCTGTTGATTAACCGGCTGATAGGACTGCGCGTCAGGCTGATTCACTGGCTGATTGGCCGGCTGGCCCGATTGGAACCATTGCGAAGCAGACCAGCCGCTGTCCCTCGGCGAAGCCGAGATCGTGACGGAAGCATCCGCTTCGTCAATCTCTTCTTCCTGCTCTTCTTCCTCGAATGCCTCGAAGCTTTCTTCTTCCTCTTCTTCCTCAACCTCTTCTTCCTGAGCTCTTTGCGTTCCCGGCAGCTGGCCCGCATAACCTGTAAAATAAGGCTGCTGGGTCACGGACTGCCAAGTTTCCTGAGGCTGGGCCTCAATGTCCGATTGCGCCTCTGCCTCAAATTCGGATTCTTCATTCGAAGCCTCGCGCTCATGTACGACCGTGATCGGCTCCTCACGCCAAACTTCTTCCGCATCCGGAAGCGGCTCAACGAGTATACCTCTAAGCGATAACACGCCGGTCACGTTAAGCGTCCGCGCAGACAATAAGTCGACATCAAAATTATCAATTTCTACCGAAATGTCGTCGAGCCGAGATACCCGGTTGAGCGGCAGCGTAATTTCGACCGGAATCCAGTGCTCCAGCGTCTGCAGGCTGCCTCCGTCCGATTGGCCGCGATACACGCCGTTCAAGAGCAGCTGCCCCTTCAATACAGCATGATCACCCTGCTCAATCACCTGAATACGCGGGGTTAGCTCAATTTCCTCCAGTTCGTCAATCGCCGCTACCTCATCCGGCAAATGAATACGCTCATACAAATCAAATCGCAAGCCTTTGGATTGATCTGTCACGCGATATCCTCCCTCCCAATACCATAAATGAAAAGCAAATGCCTAAAGCTTGGGCTAAAGTTACATTCACTACTATCTATATGGCGCGGAAATAAGGAGCATGACTATCAATTTGTCCGTCCGCCCAGCTTGTCAAGAAGATTCACAAGCCATTCGGGCTTCGCCGCGGCGGCTTCTACTAATTCACCCGTCCATGGATGAGGAAAAAGCAGCCGTTCGCCATGTAGCGCCTGATGCTGCAGCAGCCTAGTATCCCCGCCGTACAGCTTGTCGCCAAGCAGGGGATGGCCAAGATGGCTCATATGCACGCGAATTTGATGGGTTCTGCCGGTTTCCAGCTGTAAGCGGACAAGAGTAGCATCCGAAAAAGCGCGGATGGTTTCATAGTGGGTAATAGCTAGATCGCCGCCAGGCGTTACGCGTCGTCTTGAAGAATGATGACGGTCTTTGCCGATTGGGGCATTAACCGTGCCGGAGGACTTCTTCACCTTCCCCTGGACGACAGCAAGATAACGCCGGTCAATCCGCTTCTCGCGCATGGCTTCATCCAGAACCCATTGGGCAAGATCATTTTTCGAATAAAGCACCGGACCGGATGTATCGTCATCCAGGCGGTGGATATGCCGCACGGGAAGCGGATCGCCTTGCTCAAGCAGCCATCGCGCCGCCGCTTCATCCAGTGTACCGGTCTGACCGGAATGGGATTCATGGACCGGCATGCCCGCGGGTTTATTAAGGACAAGACTGAAATCATCCTCGTAGAGGACCTCCGTTGTCTGTTCCAGCAAGGAATGGCCGCTGCTCTTTACTTTGCGGTATAACGAATCCGAGACTGGGTCAACCGGCGGGAAAGCTAGGAGGCGAATCCGCTCTCCCTCCCAGCCGATACCGCCTACCGAGAACAAACGGTTAATCCATTTTGCCGGAAATAAAGAACAGGCCAGCAGCCACTGCCGCACAAGATGCGGGTGACTGCCGGCCTCCGGAATGGAAAGCTGCTCCGTTTGCTGCCCGGAAGCCGTATCCTTGCCTGCCGCCTCCCCGGCCAAATCCGCCGGCAGAAGCGACAGCCATTGCCCCTCGCGTCGATAAGGACGTTTATGCATGGATATCGAAACCTTCCTGTTCTACATTTTATATTTTATAAGCTTGCAAGCACCTGATCATGGATGGCAATCGTTGCGTCGATATCTTCGTCCGAATGGACGGCTGATACAAACATGCCTTCAAACTGCGAAGGAGCAATACTTACGCCCAGATCAAGCATCGCAGAGAAGTACGCTCTGAATTGTTCAAGATTAGAAGTCTTGGCTGTTTCGAAGTTAATGACATGCGTATCGGTGAAGAACGGACATACCATCGAACCGACCCGGTTAATCGTTGTTGCAATGCCATGCTTAGCGGCATTTTTCTCAAAGCCGAGCTGAAGCCGGACGGCTTGACGCTCCAGCAGCTCGTAAGTTTCCTTTGTCAGCAGTTTCAGCGTTGTATAGCCGGCTGCCATTGCAAGCGGGTTGCCGGATAAGGTACCGGCTTGATAGATCGGGCCGCTTGGCGCGATCATTTCCATAATCTCGCGTTTCCCGCCGTAAGCGCCGACAGGCAGACCTCCGCCGATGACTTTGCCGAAGCAAGTCAAGTCCGGCGTTACGTCATACAGCCCCTGCGCACAGTTGTAATTGACGCGGAAGCCAGTCATGACTTCGTCAAAGATAAGCAGGCTGCCGTATTGCTCCGTCAGCTCGCGGAGCCCTTGCAGGAAGCCCGGCAGCGGCGGGACAACTCCCATATTGCCCGCTACAGGCTCGACAATAATGCAGGCAATCTCTTCACCAAACTTTTCGAAGGCTAGCTTGGCCGATTCCAGATCGTTGTAAGGAACGGTAATCGTTTGGGATGCTACGCCTTCCGGAACGCCGGGGCTGTCCGGAAGTCCAAGCGTTGCTACGCCGGAGCCCGCTTTAATAAGCAGACTGTCGGCATGTCCGTGATAGGAGCCTTCAAATTTCAAAATCTTACTGCGCTTCGTATAACCGCGCGCAAGACGCAGAGCACTCATCGTCGCTTCCGTACCGGAGTTTACCATACGGACGATATCAACGGAAGGAACACGTTCAACGACCAGCTCGGCCATTAGTGTCTCCAGCTCGGTTGGAGCGCCAAAGCTTGTTCCTTTTTCCGCGGTTTTCTTAATCGCTTCGATAACTTCGGGATGGGCATGACCCATGATGAGCGGTCCCCAGGAACCCACGTAATCAATGTAACTGTTGCCATCGATATCATAAACACGGCTACCCTTGCCGTGATCCATATACACCGGGTTAAGACCTACGGATTTGAAAGCACGCACCGGGCTGTTCACACCGCCGGGAAGCACTTGCTTCGCACGGGCGAAAGCCTCTCTCGAACGGTCGTCGCGTCTGTTGCCAATCGATTTGCTCATCCCTGATTACTCTCCTCTCAGCCAGCGCGAAGCATCCTTCGCATGGTAAGTAATGATCAGATCCGCACCCGCACGCTTCATGCTGATCAGCTTCTCAAGCACGATCGCCTTTTCGTCAATCCAACCGTTGGCCGCAGCGGCTTTCACCATTGCGTATTCACCGCTTACATTGTAAGCGACGATCGGCAGATCGAAGCTGTCGCGAAGCTGGCGAACGATATCGAGGTAAGAAAGAGCAGGCTTGACCATCAGCATATCCGCGCCTTCGAGCACGTCGGAATCAGCTTCGCGCAAAGCTTCACGGGCGTTGGCCGGGTCCATCTGATACGTCTTGCGGTCGCCGAATTGCGGCGCGGATTTCGCAGCATCCCGGAATGGTCCGTAGAAGGCGGAAGCATATTTAACGGAATACGACAAAATCGGAACATGGCTGAAACCTGCCTCATCAAGGCCTTCACGAATAGCCGATACAAAACCGTCCATCATGTTCGATGGAGCAATCACGTCTGCTCCCGCTTCCGCCTGGGAAACAGCCGTGCGAACGAGCAGCGACAGTGAAGGATCATTATCCACAACCGCCGTTCCCGTAGCTTGATCCAAATGCACCATGCCGCAATGTCCGTGATCCGTAAATTGGCACAGACAAGTATCCGCCATAACGATCAGCTCAGGCGCCCATTTTTTGATCAGGCGCGTAGCTTCCTGAACGATACCGTTCGGATCATAAGCCGAAGTACCTTCAGCATCCTTATGGTCAGGCAGACCAAAGAGCATAATTGCCTGAATGCCAAGGGAAGTAATCTCGCGGATCTCCGCTTCCAGAAGATCAAGGGAGAAGCGGTATACACCCGGCATCGAGCTAATCTCTTCCTTGATGTTCGTTCCGTATTTCACGTAGATTGGATATATAAAATCATTCGCCGTCAGTACGGTTTCGCGTACGATATTGCGCATAGCGGCCGATTGACGTAATCTGCGGTGTCTCACAATGGGAAATGCCATTTTATATTCCTCCTTTAATCCTGCTAGCGATGGGTATGCGATAATTGCCGATAATTAAGACGGATCAGCCTTCAAACGTTTGGTTATTTGATGCTGAACCAGCGCTTCAACCAGTGCCTCGATTGTAGCATTCTCCGGTTCAAGCGTAACGGAAAGTCCGGCTTCCGAAGCCGTCTTCGAGGTTACGGGACCGATGCTGACCACATCAATGCCGGCCAGCTGCGCGACCGGATCCTCGAACCCGTTCCTGCGAAGCAGCTCAAGCAAGTTCGTTACCGTCGAAGAACTGGTGAACGTAATCGCATGAATCTCCCGGTTGCGGATCCATTCGAACGCCTGCTCATCCTGCGAGTCCGCAATCACCGTCTCGTAGACATCCAGCTCAACCGGGACAAGTCCCTTAGCCTTCAGCTCACGCGGCAGAATCTCGCGAGCGAGATCTCCTCGCGGAAGAAGAACCTTCTCTCCCGGCCTCAGCTCGCCTTCCAGCTGTTCGAGCAGGCCTTCCGCCTGGAACTTGGCTGGCAGCTGATCCGCAATCAAGCCACGCTTCCGCAGAGCTTCCGCGGTCCGAGGACCAACTGCCGCAATACGGGCTGCATGGAAGCGCCGAATATCCACGTTAAAGCGATCCAGCCAGTTGAAGAAATACTCCACCCCATTCACGCTCGTAAACATGATCCAATTATACGACTCTGCACCTGCAAGGGCAGTGCGGATTCCTTCGACAGCAGCCTCATCCCGAGGCTCGCGCGTCTCAATTACCGGCAGCTCGCAAGGCTCGCCGCCAAGCTCTTCAATCCGGTCTGCCAGGTCGCTGGCTTGGGCTCTAGCCCGCGTGACAAGCACGCGTACGCCAAAGAGCGGCTTTTTCTCGTACCATTTCAGCTTGTCCCGCTGCAGAACCACATCGCCAACAACGATAACCGCCGGCGGCTGGAAGTTCGCCTCTTTCACGATCCGTTCAATCGACTCCAGCGTGCCAACAATCGTCTGCTGCTCCACGCGGGTCCCCCAACGGATAAGGGCAACCGGAGTTGTTGCCGGCTTGCCGTGACGGATAAGCTGCTCGGCAATATAACCGATCTTGGCTACACCCATTAGGAAAATAAGCGTGCCCGTCGCATTGGTCACCTTGTCCCAATGAATGGTACGGTCGAGTTTTTCCGGGCTCTCATGCCCCGTAACGATGGATAGGGAAGAAGCCAGATCGCGGTGGGTCACCGGAATACCGGCATAAGCGGGAACCGCGATAGCCGACGTAATGCCCGGAACAATCTCAAAGGAAACGCCATTGTCCTGCAGCAATTCCGCTTCTTCGCCGACACGGCCGAAGATTGTTGGATCCCCGCCTTTCAGCCTTGTGACCGTATGGCCTTCCAAAGCCAGATCAACAAGCAGCTGGTTGATCTCTTCCTGCTTCATCGTATGGCGGTCCGGAAGTTTGCCGACGTAAATTTTACGGGCGCCTTCCTTCATATATCTCAGCAGCCTTGGGCTCGCCAGGCGGTCATAGACAACAACGTCGCTGCGTCTCAGACATTCCAGTCCACGAAGCGTAATAAGCTTCGGATCTCCCGGTCCGGCGCCTACGAGATAGACAACTCCTTTATTCATAACGTTATCCCCCGAATTCCGCCAAAATGCGATCCGCGCCTCTTGCTGACAATGCCGCCGCTACATCCCGGCCAAGCTGCTCCGGATCCGTTCCCTTCCGGATTTCCTTCAGCATCACTTCTCCGTCGGGAGAGCCTACCATCCCGGTCAGCTCCAGCTCAGCGTTATCAAAGCTGTCTTCCGACTTCTTGTGCACCACTGCAAAAGCACCGATCGGAACCTGGCAGCCGCCGTTCAGCGCGCCTAGGAAGCTTCTCTCTGCACGGACAGACAACGAGGTTTCGGTATCATTCAACAAATTGAGCAGCTCGCGCACGCCGGCATCGGCCGTACGGCACTCAATGCCAAGCGCTCCTTGTCCAACCGCCGGGATGGATAGATCAACCGGAATAAACGCCGAGATCCGGTCCTGCCAGCCCATGCGGGATAGACCTGCAGCAGCCAGAACAACCGCATCAAAGCCTTCCGTTTCAAGCTTCCGGATCCGTGAATCGATATTGCCGCGGATAGAGTCAAGCTTAAGATCCGGACGTATATTTTTAAGCTGACTGGAACGGCGCAGACTGCTTGTTCCGACACGTGCGCCGGCAGGCAAATCATCAAGCGAGCTCCCTTGCTTCATAATCAGGCAGTCGCGGGGATCAACCCGTCTCGGAGTTGCGCCGTTCATCAGTCCTTCCGGCAGCTCATATGGCATATCCTTCATGCTGTGGACAGCCATGTCGATCTCGCCGTCTAGAAGAGCCTGTTCGATTTCTTTTACAAACAAGCCTTTACCGCCAACCTTGGACAACGTAACATCCAGAATGCGGTCACCCTTCGTCACAATTTTCCGAATTTCAAAATGGTAATCAAACCCGTGTTTCTCGCTGATACGTTTCAATTCGTCAATGACTTGCCCCGTCTGCGTCAAAGCAAGAGCACTCTGGCGTGTCCCAACCACGATTGTACGCGGTCCATTATTATGAGCTCCCATTATTGTCTTCCTCCCGTCGTCAATCCAAGGGCCTCTTCGCCCGAAGTCGTTCTACCCAAGCTTTCAATTCGATGTCCATCCGATCCGTGAGCGGCACCTCTTCGGCGGCCAGTCTGAGCAGCGCTTCCCGCTCGCCAGGTTCAGAGACAGCGGCCTTCACATATTCGCGCAGCCGCCTGAGCTGCTCCACATGATAACCGTACTCTTCGCCGTATTGCCGTTCCAGCTCCCGCTTCAACCTGGCAGAAAAAGCCGGGCTTGCTCCAGTAGCGGAGACGGCAATCAGCAGATCTCCACGCCGTATAACCGAGGGATTCAGAAACCCTCTTCCCGCGGCCTCATCAACCGAATTTACCAAAGCACCGGCCCGCCTGCCGTCATCCGCGATTCGTCGGTTAAGCCCGGTATCATTCGTTGCGGCAAAAAGCAGTCGGGCATCGATCGCGTCTTCAGGCTCATAGGTCCGGCAATGCCATCGAAGGGATCCGCATGAAACAAGCTCCTGCAGCCGGGATGTGATCTGCGGACTGACAAGAATGACCGTATCCGCTCCCGCCTCCAGAAGGCCTAACGCCTTGCGCTCGGCAATCCGTCCGCCGCCTATTATGACGCAGCGTTCGCCGCGAAGCTGAAGCATCACCGGGTAGTAGCCGTTCATGCGCATCCCCTCTTCTAGTGAAACGTCGATAAATAACTGGATAACAGATTAATAATCAACATAACAAATGCAATCAGATGAAGTCTTGCAAGCTGCGTGCCGGGGCGTCTTAGCATCGCCCTTTGAATGATATAATTGACGTAAAAGATCAAAGTCGCAAACGAGGTCAGCACCTTCCAGTCAAGCAGCAGCTGCGGGCGTCCTTCCGCAAGCAGCACGGTAACGGCAACCGATAAGGACATCGCAAGAAGCGGTACCCCGATTATAATGGCCCTGTCCGAGAAACGTTCTATCCTATCGAGGCTTGGCAGCCTCCGCGTGAACGGGGTCCATCGTTTTCCTTTCAGCTGCTTGTGCAGGAACAGGTACATCCCCGCGAAGATGGATCCTATCGTAAGCGATGCGTAAGCGCATAGCACCAAACTAATATGTACAAGGAGCAAGTCGCGCATCGCCTGCGAAACTCCAAACTGCTCATCCATTCCAGGCCGGCTGTACAAGTTAAGAGCCAGCACGGAGAAGCTGATGATGTTGACCAGAAAGACGAGAAACTCGATTTTGAAAAACTGGCTGATGACCAGTGATATCGTAACAAGCAGCCACGAGAAGCCTAGCCAATATTCAAAGGATGAGATTGCCGTTATCTCGAAATGGGTCACGAGCCGGCTCACCAGAATGACGGTTTGCAATATCCATACAAAAATAAGGAGCCCTGTTCCAATCCGCTTCGCTCTCCGGTTCGCATCCATGAAATCGGAGAAGTAAAACAGAAGGCTCAGGGCGTAAATATAAAGTATCGCGTCGTAAAGCCATTTTTGCGTAAAAAACATAAGCCTCCACCTTGCCGCCCTTCGCGATTATTCGGGTAGCGCGCTATTATCGAAGGATGGACGCCAGTGCCGAAGCTGCCGGACGTGCAGGCATCGTTTTCTTTTTCGCCGCAGACGCCGTGTCTGCTTCAGCTTGTTTCGACTGGGCCAGCTCATCTTCAAGCGCAAACAACTTAACGAACATATCCATTGCTTCCTCGGAATGTTTCTCCCCGGCCATCTCTTTAATCCGCAGGATCGGATCTTGCATCATCTGGTTCACAATGCTCTTCGTCAGCTTGCGGATCACCTTCAGTTCATGCTCGTCCAGATCTGGCAGCTTGTTCGTCAGGCTGTTAAGCGTCTCTTCATGAATGTGGGCAGCCTTTGTCTGGAGGGCACGGATTAAAGGAACAACGCCAAGCGTTTTGTACCATTGCTCAAACTGCTCCGACTCTTGTTCAATCATCGTTTCGATCTTCTCCGCTTCCTTCCGGCGCTGCTCGAGATTGCTCGCCACAATACCTTCCAAATCGTCAATGTCGTACAGGAACACGTTCTCGACCGCAGCAATCCCCGGATCGAGGTCGCGCGGAACGGCGATATCAATCATGAACAAAGGCTTCGACTTCCGGCGCTTCATCGCCTCGGCTACCGCTTGGCGTTCCAACACATAACCATCCGCTCCCGTAGAGCTGATAACAATGTCCGCTTCGTGAAGCTTGCTTGCCGCGTCTTCCATCGGGCAGGCAATACCGTTAAACTTTTCTGCAAGCTGGGCCGCGCGTTCATACGTCCGGTTCACCACAATAACGCGGTCAGCGCCATTCGCGTACAGATGCTTCGCCGTAAGCTCGCCTGTCTCGCCAGCGCCAATCACCATTACCGTCTTCTTGCTGAACTGGCCAAAAATCCGCTTGCCAAGCTCAACAGCCGCATAGCTGACCGACACCGCCGATTCTCCAATCGTTGTCTCCGAATGAGCACGCTTGGCCATCGTAACCGCTTGTTTGAACAGCATGTTGAACAGGGTTCCTGTCGTCTTCTGCTGCTGTCCAAGCGCAAAAGCATCCTTTACTTGACCCAGGATTTGCGTCTCGCCGATCACCATCGAATCAAGCCCGCTTGTTACCCGGAATAGATGCTCGATAGCCTTGTCATCCTCATGCATATATAAATGGCTAGTGAACTGCTCTCTAGGCAGCTTGAACCACTGCTCCATAAAGCTGCGGATATAATGTCCGCACAGATGATGTCTGTCCACTACCGCATACAGCTCGGTACGATTGCAGGTCGCAACAATGACACATTCCATAATGCTGCTCGTGTTCATCAGCTGTTTCATTGCTTCCGGTAATTCTTTCTCGGCAATCGCAAACCGTTCTCTTACTTCAACGGGAGCCGTCCGGTAGTTCAAGCCGACTACGATAATGTGCATGCGCGTTCACCTGCCTTTCTTCAAAATTAACTTTAGAATGATTATAACATAGTTCGACAAGCCGTACGGCTTCATATTGGCTTCATTTATGAATAATGTTTGAAAACCCTCATTGCCATTATTCCCTGTTTATACAAAGAAAATAACCATGGACCGAGGTCTATGGTTATCTCTATATCTTTTCAATTTAAAAGCTTAAACAAGCTCAACTTGTTGCATTTTTGGTTCTTCTACTTTCAACTCGCCCATGCCGCGAACAAGCTTCTTCGCATGAGTAGTCGTTGGCTTCAGTACAGCGATCATGTAGTCAATCGCAAGCTGTGGATCCACAGTTTCACCGCAAGTGTAGCAGTCGAGAGCGGCGAATCCTTTCTCAGGATACGTATGAATCGAGAGATGACTCTCCGACAGCAATACAAGTACTGTTGCTCCTTGAGGCTCAAATTGTTTCGATTGCACCGATAGTACGGTAGCGCCGCATGCTTCAGCAGCCTCCACCATTTGGGCTTGCAAAAATTCAGCGTTGTTCAGCAGATCAAAGTCTACTCCCCAAGTATCAACAGCAACGTGTCTTCCGAAAGTTGAATATTCCATCTTCCGGTTCCCCCTTCCTAGGAATAAAATGTTTAAAAAAATTTCATCCGCTAGGACCTACGTCATTCACTTCCCGAGGGAATAATCTCTCGCAACATAACCATGTCCTGAGTGAATCCTGGTTCCTATTTTGTTTAGACCAATGTTTTCAACGAGATTAAAAATAACATCTATTGGGCAGAATTGCAACTCTTTTTTTCGGGAAGAAACGAAAACTTTTTTCCGCTTTAATCCCGTATACACAGTATGTAGGTGAAGCGGTTTCGGTACCTTGCACAGCGTCCAATCCGATATCATTTTTTTTGTGAACAAAAACGAAAAAAAGAAGCCGCATTCAGCGGCTCCTAAATTCAAGGCTTATCGGTTAAGCTTCTAATACAAACAATTTCTTGGTCAGCATCGTCAGTCTTTCGTCGATGCCGGCAATTTGCAGACGGTCCTTCGTTTGATTGCGCAGGTCAAGCAACTCATTAATCGCGTTGTTGACCAGCTCGATTTCACGTTCGATCAAGCGGCTCTTGAACACACGCTCCAACTGGCCGACCGTATCCTTATATTCGAATACGACCCGTGTGCCCGACGATGTGCTTTCAACGATTTTGCGGACGCTGCCATTTGTATAATGGTAGATCATCGTATAATGGCTGTAGATACGATTAACAACTGCGTCTCCACGGAAAGCCGTTACGGCTTTGCGCATGGCGTTGGTCAGCTTGGGGTGAATGAGGCGGCAAGAGAGTTCACATACATAGTAGTCTTGCTGACGTTCAAACGTCAGTGTGACTTCTTCCTTCCCTGCTACGTCTTCGAGAACCAGCTCCTGGTTTCCGTTATCGAGGACCTTCACGTTCATGCATACCTGCTGGTCATCGAAAAACCGAATAAATTGCTTCATCTCATCGCTCGTCAATTGCAGTTTGGCGCTTACATACTCTGTGGCTAGCCGCTGAGCCATAAAAATCTCCTCAATTCTTTAAACTTGCGCTTTTGTTCTTAATGCCTAAGTATATTATACGTGATCAGAGCTTTTTATTCCTGTCGTTCAGCCTCGATATTCTCGCATATTTCTGAAAAATCCCGTAGATTTCACGAGGAACGCTGTATTTCTTGCTGTATCCTCTGCATTATAGAGGAAGTTATTGATCTATCTCCGTTATATGCCCAATCGCTCCATTAATGACCTCCCACAGCTTCTCGCGGCCAAGCCCCGTCTCCGAAGAAAACATGACCAGCGAGTCGCGTGGATCTGCCTCAAGCGTCTCCTTGATTACCTTTACGTGCTTGTCCCATTTGCCCTTCGGGATTTTGTCCGCTTTCGTGCAGACGATGCAGGTCGGCACGTTATAATGCTTCAGCCAATGATACATGAGCACATCGTCCTTTGATGGAGCATGCCGCATATCGATAACCAGAAGCTGCAGCTTTAGCTCCTTACGGTCGCGAATATAAGTCTCAATCATTTGCCCGAACAGCTCTCGCTGCGTTTTTGATACTTTGGCATATCCATATCCGGGAAAATCGACGAAGTAGACCATGTCATTCACACGATAATAGTTAAGCTGCTGCGTTTTGCCGGGCTGCGAGCTTGTTCTCGCCAAGTTTTTACGCAAGATCAATTTGTTAATAAGCGATGATTTGCCGACATTGGAACGCCCTGCCAGAGCAATCTCTGGCAAGGCGTCAACTGGATATTGCGAAGGTCTTACTGCACTTATGATAAATTCTGATTGGGTAATTTTCATCCGATTACTGTTCCTGCTTTCTCTTCGGTGTTAGCCGGCAGCAGCGCATGCTGCAGAACTTCGTCCATATGGCTGACAGGAACAAAAGTCATTGCACTGCGCACGCTGTCCGGAATATCGCTTAAGTCGCGTTCATTATCCTTCGGCAGAAGCACCTTTCGGATGCCTGCCCGGTGAGCGGCGAGCGATTTTTCCTTCAAGCCGCCAATCGGAAGCACACGGCCGCGCAGCGTAATCTCGCCGGTCATTGCTACTTCCTTTGATACATACCGGTTCGTCAGGGCGGAAATCAAAGCGGTTGCCATCGTTATGCCGGCTGATGGTCCGTCTTTAGGAATGGCGCCCTCCGGAATATGAATATGGATATCCTTGTTCACATGGAATTCGGGATCGATTCCAAGCTCAATGGCCTTGGACCGAGTATAACTGAATGCGGCCTGTGCCGATTCTTTCATAACGTCGCCAAGTTTACCGGTTAAGGTAAGCTTGCCGCTGCCCGGCATAACCGTTACCTCGATAACCAGCGTATCGCCGCCAACCTCGGTCCAAGCGAGGCCGGTTACGGCACCAATCTGGTTTTCGACCTCGGCTGTGCCATGACGGAACTTCGCAGGTCCTAGCCATTCCTTCAGCAGATCCGGCGTAACCGTCAATGTCACTGCCGAAACCTCCGCTTGGGCTTGCTTCTCCTCGGCTGCCGCCGCATCATCGTCTGCGCCAAAAGCCGCCTCCAGCGTATTCAGCTCGGGAGCTTCATAAGGCTGACCGGCCAAATCTTCTTCGCCCCGCTCCTTGCTTCCGGCTACGGACTTGGAACCCTCCGATACAATATGCTTCGCAGCTTTCCGGCTCAAAGCGGCAATTTGCTGCTCCAGATTCCGTACGCCGGATTCACGCGTATATTCTCGGATCAGCTGCAAGACAACTTCATCCTCAACGACAAGCTGATCTTCCGCCAGTCCATGCTCCCTGCGCTGTTTCGGCAGCAGATAGCGTTCCGCAATCTGCTGCTTCTCCAGCTCCGTATAGCCCGGAATATAAAGCACTTCCATCCGGTCGAGCAGCGGACGCGGAATATTGTGCAGCGAGTTGGCCGTTGTGACAAACATCACATTAGACAAATCAAAAGGCACTTCGATGAAATGGTCGCTAAACGTATTATTCTGCTCCGGATCAAGTACCTCAAGCAGCGCAGATGAAGGATCTCCGCGGAAATCGCTTGCCATCTTGTCGATCTCGTCAAGCAGGAAAACCGGATTATAGGATCCTGCCGTCTTCATTCCTTGAATGATCCGTCCAGGCATAGCGCCTACATACGTACGGCGGTGACCGCGGATTTCCGCTTCGTCACGAACGCCGCCCAGCGAGATTCTAACGAATTTGCGGTCAAGCGATTTGGCGATCGAACGGGCAAGTGAAGTTTTACCGACACCCGGAGGCCCTACCAGGCAAAGGATCGGTCCTTTCATCTTCTTCACCAGCTGCTGTACCGCCAAATATTCAAGCACGCGCTCCTTCGGCTTCTCCAGGCCGTAGTGATCGTTATTGAGGATCTCTTCCGCCTTGCTTAGGGATAAGTCATCTTCCGTATGCTTGCTCCAAGGCAATGCTAATAACCAATCGATATAATTGCGGATAACGCCGCCCTCGGCTGAGGTTGCGGGCATTTTTTCCAGACGGTCGATTTCCTTCTCTACTTTCTCCCGCACATTGGCAGGAACTCCCGCTTCAGCCAGCTGATTGCGGAGCTCCTCGACCTCGCCGGCACGTCCTTCCTTCTCGCCAAGCTCCTTCTGGATCGCTTTCATCTGCTCGCGCAAATAATATTCCTTTTGCGTCTTCTCCATCTGCTTCTTGACGCGCTGGTTAATTTTGCGTTCGAGCTCGAGCACCTCGCGCTCGTTATTCAGGATATCAAGCAGACGCTCTAGGCGCTCCCGGACGTCAATGGTCTCGAGAATATCCTGCTTATCCTTGATCTTCAGCGACAAATGGCTCGTAATGACATCGGCCAGCCTGCCCGGCTCATCGATATCCGATACCGCCGCAAGCGTCTCCGGCGTTACCTTCTTCGATAGCGAAATATAATGCTCGAACTGGCTGAGTACCGACCGCATAAGCGCATCCACTTCAGGATCGTCAGTCTCCGGCTCAGGAAGCTCGAGCACCGTTACTTCGTAAAACTGTTCATTTGGTACATAATCCACAACCTCGGCTCTTACAACGCCTTCAACAAGCACGCGGATAGTACCGTTTGGCAGCTTAAGCATCTGTCTGACCTTCGCAATGGTGCCGACGCGGTAAATATCGTCTTCTGTAGGCTCTTCAATATTGACTTCGGATTGCGAGCACAGAAGAATCATATGATCGTCGATCATGCATTTCTCCAGCGCCCGCACCGATTTGTCCCTTCCCACATCAAGGTGGAGCACCATGCTGGGATATACAAGCAGCCCCCTTAAAGGAAGCAGGGGAAGCCGACGGCCTTTTGTTTTTCCGGATCCCACACCAGCACCTCCAATTGTTTCGAATACCCTATTTTATCATTCCACGGAATCCGCCTGCAAATAGGGAACCCCCGAAGCGATAAAAAGATCGGAACCGACATGGTTTTCAACCTCTGCGACAACGGTTTCGCCAATTGGGAAGACATATCTGAACACCTCGTCAACCCGGTCTACCGGGATGACCTTCAGCCCTTCCAGATCAGCAAAAATCGCCTGCCAGTTCTCGCGCGGAATAATGACCGTCTCCGCACCAGACTGGAACGCCGCTTCTACCTTGGCAAGCACGCCCCCTACCGGCTTCACGTTACCGTGTATGCCAACCTCGCCGGTCATCGCCAGCTTGTTGTCAATCGGTATCTCTTTGATTGCAGAGGCAATTGCCGTTGCCATGGCAATGCCGGCGGATGGCCCGTCAATCGGCGTGCCGCCAGGGAAGTTGATATGCAGGTCAAAGTCCTGCGGGGTCAATCCGTAGCGGCGGAGCATCGTCAGCACGTTTTCAACCGAGCCCTTCGCCATGCTTTTCCGTCTAAGCGTCCGGGAACCGCCGCCAAGCTCTTCCTCGTCAACTACGCCGGTAATCGTATATTGGCCTTTGCCGGCAGCCGCCGGAATAGCGCTGACTTCGATTTCTAGCAATGTCCCCATATTAGGTCCATACACCGCCAAGCCGTTAACGAAACCGATTTGAGGTGCTTCCGGCACTTTTCGGTCCGGACGAGGCGGTATTTGGCTGCTGTTCACAACCCATTCCACATCAGCGGCGGTAATGGCATCCCGTTTCTCCGACAATGCAATACCCGCGGCAAGCTGAATGACGTTAACCGCTTCGCGTCCGTTCGTCGCATATTTCTTCACCACATCCACGGCATCCGGACATGGACCAAAGCCGATTTTCTTAACGGCATTCTCGGCAATCGACGCAATCTCGCTTGCGAGCAGCGGACGGAAATAAATCTCCATGCAGCGCGAGCGAATAGCCGGAGGCAGATCCTGCGGCGAACGTGTTGTCGCTCCCACAAGACGGAAGTCGGCAGGCAGACCGTTTTGGAAAATATCGTGGATATAAAGCGGGATATTCGCATCCTCCGAATTGTAATAAGCACTCTCCAGAAACACCTTGCGGTCTTCCAGTACTTTTAACAGCTTATTCATTTGGATTGGATGCAATTCACCGATTTCGTCGATAAACAGGATCCCGCCATGCGCTTTCGTTACCGCACCCGGCTTCGGCTGCGGAATGCCGGCTACGCCCATCGCCCCTGCTCCTTGATAAATCGGGTCGTGAACGGAGCCGATCAGTGGATCGGCAATACCCCGCTCGTCGAACCGGGCCGTAGTTGCGTCAATCTCGGTAAACTTCGCTTCATTCAGAAACGGCGAGGAAGGATTCTTCTTCGCTTCCTCCAATACAACGCGGGCAGCCGCCGTCTTTCCGACACCCGGCGGTCCGTAAATAATGACATGCTGCGGATTAGCGCTGCAAAGCGCCGCCTTAAGCGCGCGCAGACCGTCTGTCTGTCCGACAATGTCCTGCATCGCTTGCGGGCGTGTTTTCTCCGCAAGCGGCTTTGTCAGGGAAACGGAGCGCAGCTTGCGCAGCTTATCCATCTCCTTGCGCGATTCCCGATCGACCGCAGAGCGGTTCGTCTTCTGATTGCGCAGCAGATTCCAGAAATATAAACCAATAACCACAGCAAAAAAAACTTGGATCAGCATCAAAACCATACTTAAACTCATTAACATCTTCTCCTCTCAAAGCGAACTATTCCGGCAAAAGAGTACGTAATTGGTAGTATTGCCCCTTGCCGCAGGTAATAATCGCTTCCGGAAGAAAAAAGAGGCATTCCTCGTCAACCGCCGATTGGGGTTGCTTCAGAATGCCTCTATTCTCAGATGGCAGAGAGTTCGTTATGCATGCGCATGATTGCTGCGTCCTGGAATTTCGCCAGTCGCCTCGAATACGCGTACGATCTCATCGATTTCCTTCTTAAGCTCGTTAAGGAGCTCTGCTTCAGGCACTTTGCGGATCATCTCTCCGTAACGGAACAGCATGCCTTCGCCTCTTGCTCCGGCGATACCGATATCCGCCTCGCGTGCTTCACCCGGGCCGTTAACCGCACAGCCAAGTACAGATACCTTGATAGGTACCTTCAACTTGGAAATATACTCTTCGACTTCGTTTGCGATCGAGAAGAGATCGATATCCAGTCGTCCGCAAGTCGGACAGGAAATCAGGGTTGCCGCGTTGGTAATCAGACCAAAGGTCTTGAGCAGCTCGCGGGCTACCTTAACTTCTTCCACCGGATCCGCACTGAGGCTGATGCGCACCGTATTGCCGATGCCCATCGCGAGCAGTGCGCCGATACCAGCGGAGCTCTTGATTGTACCGGAATGAAGAGTACCTGCTTCGGTAATGCCAAGATGCAGCGGATACTTGATTTTCTCCGCAGCCATGCTGTAAGCCGCAATCGCCATCGGAACGTCGGACGCCTTCAGCGATACGATAATATCATGGAAATCCAGCTCCTCCAGAATGCCGATATGGAAGAGCGCGCTCTCCACCATCGCTTCGGGCGTAGGGTAGCCGTATTTCTCAAGCAGATGATTCTCAAGCGAACCGGCATTAACGCCAATCCGAATTGGAATTCCGCGTTCCTTGCAGGCCTTTACGACAGCTTCAATCTTCTCGCGTCGGCCGATGTTGCCCGGGTTAATCCGGACTTTATCAATGCCGTTCTCGATTGCCTGAAGGGCAAGACGGTAGTCGAAATGAATATCGGCAACAAGAGGAATATGAATCCGTTTCTTAATTTCCTTAATCGCATCAGCAGCTTCCTTATTGTTGACGGTAACCCGCACAATCTGACAGCCCGCTTCTTCCAGACGCAAAATCTCGGCTACTGTAGCCTCTACATCAGCCGTCTTTGTAGTACACATACTCTGAATGATGACTTCATTGCTGCCGCCAATCGTCAGGTTACCGACTTTGACCGGCACAGTATCCTTGCGCAAATACATAAAATGATCTCTCCCATGAACGTCAAAGTCCACCCTTTGACTAGCGAAAAATCCGCGGCCAAAGGGTGGAGGCGATGACGGTAATGAACTTAGGCGCTTTCTTCTTTCTTCTTGCCCTTCTTCGCAGTCAGCTCAGGCATGATTTTGTCTTTTACGTTTTTCTCCGTAATGAGACAAGTGCTCACGTCGTCGCGCGAAGGGACTTCGTACATTACTTCAAGCATAATACCCTCGATAATGGCACGCAAGCCGCGGGCACCCGTGTTCCGTTTGATCGCTTCTTTAGCGATTGCTTCCAGAGCAGCAGGTTCAAAGTCCAGCTTCACGTTATCCATCTCAAGCAGCTTCTGGTATTGCTTCACCAAAGCATTCTTCGGTTCGGACAAAATACGCATCAGGGCTGCTTCATCGAGGGGCTCTAGAGTCGAGATAACCGGCAAACGGCCTACGAACTCTGGGATCAAGCCAAATTTAAGCAAGTCTTCCGGCAGAACCATGGACAGGTATTCGCCCGGCTTCAAGTCCTTTTGAACCTCGCCAGTCGAGCTGAAACCGATCACTTTTTTGCCGATACGGCGTTTGATCAGCGATTCCAGACCGTCAAATGCACCACCGCAAATGAACAGGATGTTCGTTGTATCGATTTGAATAAACTCTTGGTGCGGGTGCTTGCGTCCGCCTTGCGGCGGTACGGATGCAACCGTGCCTTCGAGGATTTTGAGCAATGCCTGCTGCACGCCTTCACCGGATACATCGCGAGTAATCGACGGATTCTCGGATTTGCGGGCTACTTTATCAATCTCATCGATATAGATAATGCCGCGTTCAGCCTTCTCCACATCGTAATCCGCAGCTTGAATGAGCTTGAGCAAAATGTTCTCAACGTCTTCACCGACATAGCCGGCTTCCGTCAGCGAAGTTGCATCCGCAATCGCAAACGGTACGTTCAAGATTTTTGCCATTGTTTGAGCAAGCAAAGTTTTACCCGAGCCGGTAGGACCTACAAGCAGGATATTGGACTTTTGAAGCTCAACGTCTTCAATCTTGCTTTGCGAGTTGATCCGTTTGTAATGGTTGTATACCGCAACGGAAAGGGATTTCTTCGCAAATTCCTGTCCGATTACATACGAATCAAGAATAGCGCGGATATCCTTTGGTTTCGGAATGTCCTTCAGATCAAGCTCTTCCTCATGTCCAAGCTCCTCCTCCACGATTTCCGTGCAGAGCTCGATACATTCGTCGCATATATAAACGCCGGGACCGGCTACCAGTTTACGTACTTGCTCCTGGGATTTTCCGCAGAACGAGCATTTCAGCTGGCCCTTCTCATCATTGAATTTAAACATGCCATTTCACCCCTTCGATTAAATCCTTAGGATACCGGAGTTGTTATTACTTTGTCAATCAAACCATAATTCAGAGCATCTTCCGCGCTCATGAAATTATCGCGGTCCGTATCGCGGTCGATTTTCTCGTAAGGCTGACCGGTACGCTCCACATAAATTTCATTCAGCTTTTGCTTCGTCTTCAGGATCCAGTCCGCATGGATTTTGATATCCGATGCCTGGCCCCGAACGCCGCCAAGCGGCTGATGAATCATAACTTCCGCATTCGGAAGAGCGAAACGTTTGCCTTTCGCGCCGGCTGTAAGGAGGAGCGAGCCCATGCTTGCTGCCATGCCCATACAAATCGTAGATACGTCAGGCTTAATATATTGCATTGTATCATAAATCGCCATACCGGCTGTTACCGAGCCGCCAGGTGAGTTAATGTACAAATGGATGTCTTTCTCCGGGTCGTCGGCCGCCAAAAAAAGCAGCTGTGCGATAACTGAGTTTGCTACATCATCATCGATAGCGCTCCCGAGAAAAATGATTCTGTCCTTGAGCAAGCGCGAGTAAATATCGTAAGACCGTTCTCCGCGATTCGTTTGTTCAACTACGATAGGTACCAGATTCATGCGACCAACCTCTTTTCTATTATGGCTTTTTGGTTCATGTTTTCTATTGTATCACGTCAAATGATCAATGTCATTTTTCCATAATACAGTATACGGTGAGCATCGCTCGATATGTACTGAAGATCATTCTTCAGGTAAAGCTCTTTCATTATGTAGGGTGAAAAGAAGGCACGTATCTGACGATGACGTGCCTTTCCTTCCTATTTATTCAATTGATCTATTACGCTCCAGCAACTTCAGCTGTTTTGCTGTTTTCAACGAGGAATTCAATCGTTTTGCGCAGCTCGATGTCTTCTTTCAAGCTGTCGAATTGACCGTTTTTCTCGAAGACGTCGCGAAGCTCAGCCGCAGGACGGTTGTAAGCTTTCGACAGGGATTCGAGTTCTTCGTTTACGTCTTCTTCGGAAACTTGAATGTTTTCCGATTTAGCGATTGCATTCAGAACCAGGTTGTTGCGAACGCGTTTCTGTGCGTCTTCTTTCATTTGGTCGCGCAGAACTTGCTCGCTTTGGCCGGAGAACTGATAGTACAGGTCGATGTTCATGCCTTGCATGCGAAGACGGTTCTCGAAATCGCGGAGCATAAAGTCAACTTCAGTGTTAATCATTGGTTCCGGCACTTCTACTTCAGCAGCTTCAGCCGCTTTTTCGATTACAGCGTTTTGCAGGTTGCGTTCCGCTTCGCCTTCTTTGTTTTCTTTCAGCTTGGAGACAAGATCCTGCTTGTACTCTTCAAGAGTGTCGAATTCGCTGATGTCTTTTGCGAACTCATCGTCAAGAGCCGGCAGGTTTTTACGTTTGATTTCATGCAGTTTCACTTTGAACACAGCTGGTTTGCCAGCCAGGTTCTCAGCATGGTAGCTTTCAGGGAATGTTACTTCAACATCCTTGAAGTCGCCTGTTTGCATGCCCACAACTTGATCTTCGAAGCCCGGGATGAACGAGTTGGAACCCAGTTCCAAGGAGTAGCTTTCAGCTTTGCCGCCGTCGAACGCTTCGCCGTCTACATAACCGTCGAAGTCGATTACAGTGATGTCGCCGTTTTGAGCAGCGCCTTCTTCAAGGACAGTCAGCTCGGCATGGCGTTGTTGCAGGCGCTCCAGTTCAGCGTTCACTTCTTCTTCGCTGACTGTTGCTTCAAAGGATGGAACTTCCAGACCTTTGTACTCGCCAAGCGTTACTTCAGGGCGAACGATAACTTTTGCTTTGAATTTGAACGATTGGCCTTTAGCGAATTGTTCAACGTCGATTTCAGGACGGTCAACTGGACGTTGTTCCGTCACTTTTACTGCTTCTTCGTAAGCTTGCGGCAGCAGGATGTCGATTGCATCCTGGTACAGGCTTTCCACGCCGAAACGGGATTCGAACATTCCGCGAGGCACTTTACCTTTGCGGAAACCAGGTACGTTTACCTTTTGAACGACTTTCTTAAATGCTTGATCAAGTGCTGCAGCGACTTTCTCAGCATCAACCTCAACGTCGATCGACACGAGGTTCTTGTCTATTTTTTCCCAAGTTGCTTTCATTTTATGCTTTCCCCTCCAAAATTACGCATCACGCCAATTAGTATTCGCTTCATAAACCACTCTATTATAATCAACCTTGGCCATCATTTCAAGGCTGATGATCATCTTCGGTAGATTGCTGCATGGCAGCAACCTGCCGAAGAGTCCTGCATGCCTGTTCATAACGGAACCTCAAAGGTTCGGTTATGCCGTACGCTTCGCGGATATCATCATCGTTCGCAGAGCCGTAAACCGTAAGCAGCAAGGTAAGATGGAGCGCAGCCGCATAGCTGTCGACCGTCTCGTCGTCCTCTCTCTGCATCCACTGGTAAGCAGAAGTTCCATACAGAAATTGGAGACTTTCCTTCCACATTTCTCTGGCAAAATGAGGAAGAGTCGGATCATCCGCTTCCGTCACGGCCTCCACCCGCTCCAGAATCCGGATGACGGGCTGCGGAAAATCATCCAGCGCCAGCGGCGTCTCCTCTATGTCAAGCTCTACCTTCTCGCCCATCCGGTCCAGCATGACCGATCCGGATATTTCCCGCTTCTTCAGGCATTGCAAAGCCTTGAATTGCACAGCCGGGTGAATGGTCTTGCCGCTCGAGAGCCAGTCCAGCATGAACTGGTCCACTTCCGAAGAGTGTATGTATGCCGCGCGTTCCAGCGCCAGGATCTGCTGATCAACCATCGGATGATGCTCCATGATATAGAGCACTTGCTTGATATAAGCCTCATCCTGCTCGGGCGGGTTCAAGAGCTGCTCCCGGAAACTCTCTTCGCTCTCTCCCTCTTCATCGTTAGCGCCGGTCAGCAAGCCGGCTTCCTCGGAGCCCGGGAATGCCATTTCCAGCCAGGTAAGGAGGCTGCCCCATTCCTCATAATGCCGTTCATCCTCACCGCGGCACTGCAGCAGGAAACGGAGCAGATTTTTGGCTTCGCCGTATTGCTCGGATTCCAGCATGCGGGTGAGCTGAATTTGATAATGATCCAGCATCTTCGGAAATAAATATACGTTGTCTGGTGTAGTTATGGTATCACCGCCTTATCGGTCAAACCGTATCATTCGTCTGCCTATTGCTTGCGTTCGATTATATCACGGAACCTATAAATATAAAAACTTACTTCCCTTTAGTCTTGATTTTCTATTCGCGCCTATGCTATATTTACCAAGCGAATTTGATTCGCGGATGTAGTTTAAGTTATTTCGAAAATTACTTCTTGCCAAGTTAAGCAATTACATGCTATACTAATTCTTACGTGTCCCAGTAGCTCAGCCGGATAGAGCACACGCCTTCTAAGCGTGCGGTCGGGGGTTCGAATCCCTCCTGGGACGCCATTTTTATGCCTACTAATAACCCGCAATACCTTGTTTATCAAGGGATTGCGGGTTTTTTGCGTTGCTTTCAGATACACCACGATCGAAATTCCCCTAAAGCTATATCTTCCGTTACGCTTCAACCCCGCAGCTGCTAATTGACTCGCTATTCCTAGCCATTACATTATTGGTTTCGCGATTTGTCAGAACCGCTTTCTCATGGGTCACGCCCCAGTCCCTCATAAGAACGATAAGCGGCCTTAACGTTTCTCCAAACTCGGTAAGCGAGTATTCTACCCTTGGCGGAATCTCCTTATAAATTTCCCTGTGGATGACGCCGTCACTTTCCAGCTCCCTCAATTGCAGCGTAAGCATGCGCTGCGTGATCCGGGGAAACAGTCTGCGCAGCTCGTTAAAGCGTTTAGGCCCATCCGTTAAATGGTACAAGATAACGCCTTTCCATTTCCCGCCTATGACGTCTACCGTCACGGTCACCGGGCACCCGAAATTGATGATATCCGTTTTATTATCCATGATAAAAACTCCTTTGCATTGAAACTATAAGCTTTTTTCCTTGCCAGTCCATTAGTATCCTTTTTAATACTATAGCACAATATTGATATTATCCAACAAAATTGTGCGTACTTGTTGTAATGCATTCGTGAATGTAAGATCTAATTTATCGACGCGTTGATCCATACCCTGTGATACATGAAAGGAAGACACTTATAATGAATAACGTGCAAAAAAAGAAAGATATTCTGGATGCATACGCATTCCGGCATGCCACCAAGCAATTTGATCCCGACCGGAAAATCTCCGATGAGGATTTTCAATTTATTTTGGAAACGGGAAGACTTTCCCCGAGCTCCGTCGGGTTTGAGGCGTGGAGGTTCCTCGTCGTTCAGAACGAAGAACTCCGGATGAAGATCCGCGAAGTTGCCTTCGGCGGACAAGGACAGCTCCCGACTGCAAGCCACCTGGTCATTCTTCTTGCCCGAAAAGATGTAAGATACGATTCCAAATATGTCGAGTACATTTACAAAAATATCAAGGGCTTGTCGGATGAGGCATTCGAGCCTATCCCCGTGGTGTACAAGGAATTCCAAGAGAATGACCTTCGCATCCTCGATAACGAAAGAACGCTGATTGACTGGGCATCCAAGCAAACGTATATTCCGCTTGCCAACATGATGACGGCCGCTGCGCAAATCGGCATCGATTCATGCCCGATGGAAGGATACAACAAAGATAAGGTTACGGCTATATTGAAAGATGCCGGCGTATTGGATGAGGAGTTATACGATCTATCTGTAATGGTAACTTTCGGATATCGCGCGTCTGAGCCAAAACATCCTCAAGCCCGGCGCCCGATTGATGAAGTTGTGGAGTGGGTTCATTAAGAAAGAAAACCGCAACGCCTTGTTCTTCAAGGCGTTACGGTTTTCTTCAAGGCGTTGCGGATCAAGGTGAAACGGCTATCGCCGTTCTTAATGATTTATACGATAGCTGCGGATTTGTCCGCTATGAATTGATAAAGCTTCTCTATCTGCCCGTCCGTCATTTCGCAGCTGTTGTCATAAACAAGGATGGACGATTGCGGAATTTCCCAATGAATATCCGGTACAAAGGCTACGCGTTTCTCGAAATGCGACCAGTTATCCAGCTTCCATTGATCGCGTTCAGTCTGACGCCCGATAATCCGGTTTTTCTGCAGCTCGATGTTCTCCAGAGTTACTACGATTACTTTTACGTCCACTTGCTCTCTAGTCAAACCTGCAGCCGAGATGACTTCCTTTATCCAAGCATTATTTTTAAGCTCCGCCGTAAAAGGAGAGATCATAAATACGTTTTGTCCAGCAGCCAGATTCTCGATGCAAATATCTTTGGTCGTATCGTATTCCAAATCGCGAAGGTTTTGTTTGTAGAAATCCGAATCGCGGTCGTTCTTGTCGAGCCCGTTACGTTCCAGCATCGCCTCAACGAAACGTCCCCCTACCGTATCGCGGTCCAGAAAAGCAGCCGGAATGCGTTCCGAAATTTTTCTGGCTACGGTTGTCTTGCCCGTACCTGCTACACCTACGAAAAACACTAACTTTTGCAATGCTTGATGCCTCCACTTTAAAACTAGTTTTATCCTCCCATTGTACCATCCCTTGCCCAATAAAGGTATCACAAAGGTAACAAAATCCGTCAGTTCCGGACAATTCCCTTACAAAAAAAAGGATAATGATCTCCTGAGAGTGTCCATTATCCCTTGTTGCTCTAACTTATAGACGGCCCGGATCCAAAATTCCCATCGCTTCTACATGCTTGCTCGTGGTCTCGGTTCCATGTTCATGTATAAACAGATAAATATCGCGGAGAATGGCATCGTAACCTGCATTCATCCGTTTGTCGCTCGGAAGGTCCTGCAGTGTGCCTACCGCGTAATTGTAATGTCCGGTTATCGCCTCGTCCATGCTGGATAGATCCTCGAACATCACCTGCAGCTGATTAAATTCCTCATCGTTAGCCAAAATCTCCAGCTCGTAAGAGGCCGCTCCCTGATCCTGCAAAATTTGACCGGCCTGGACCGAGACATAATATTTTTTACGCTCATCGCCTGACATAGGTGAATACTCAGCTCCTTTTTACAAACATGCGCTTTTAGCATCCCCCGGCGGACAGACATTTTATCCCTTTTTTCCGCATATAACGGATATTATCGCTACAGGAGTCCAGCAGAAGAGAGGAATGAGATTATGTGTGGAATAACCGGCTGGATCGATTGGACCCGGGATTTAACCCAGGACAGCAGCAGCCTGATCAAGATGACCGAGACATTAGCGCTGCGCGGTCCTGATGCATCGGGTACATGGATTTCATCCCACTGCGCTCTAGGCCACCGCAGGCTTAGCGTTATTGATCCCGAGAATGGCGCTCAGCCGATGATTCGGCGCTCGGGCGATGACACATATGTCGTTGTCTATAACGGCGAGCTTTACAACGCGCTTGAGCTGAGGAAAGAGCTGGAGGACCGCGGCAGAACCTTTACGACCCACTGCGATACGGAAGTTCTTCTGGTGTCTTATATGGAATGGGGCAAGGCTTGCGTCGAACGGTTCAACGGCATATTTGCCTTTGCGATTTGGGATGTTACCGAACAAGAGATGTTCCTGGCCCGCGACAGACTAGGCGTCAAACCGTTGTTCATCAGCTTTGCGGATGGACTTTTTATTTTCGGTTCCGAGCCGAAAGCCATTCTGGCCCATCCGGCTGTCAAAGCGGAAGTAGGAGCTGAAGGCTTGGCGGAAATCTTTATCATCGGTCCTGCCCGCACGCCGGGCCAAGGCGTATACAAAGATATTACGGAGCTGCTGCCGGGGCAATGCATGACGGTTACCCGTTCCGGCGTCCGCAAGACAAAATATTGGAGCCTGGAGACCATCCCCCACGAAGAGGATGTGGAAGCGACCGCCGAGCATGTCCGCGAGCTCCTTAAGGATACAACCGAGCGCCAGCTTGTATCGGACGTGCCGGTTGGGACATTGCTCTCCGGAGGTCTCGATTCCAGCGCATTAACGGCGCTAGCCGTAAGTTATTACGAGCAGACCGGCCAAGGCAACGTAAATACGTACTCCGTAGATTACCGGGATAACGACAAGCACTTCCAAGCGCATGCCTTTCAGCCGAACAGCGACGCTCCATGGATTGAACGCATGGTTTCCCATCTGGATACGATTCATCATCCGATCCAATTCGATACGCCGGAACTGGTTGGCGCGCTCCGCGATGCAACGCTGGCACGCGATTTGCCAGGCATGGCAGACGTCGACGCCTCCCTCCTTCTGTTCTGCCGAGAGATTAAAAAAGGCGCTACCGTAGCAATCTCCGGTGAAGCGGCGGACGAAATCTTCGGCGGTTATCCGTGGTTCCACCGCGAGGAAGCGCTGAGCGCCAATACGTTCCCATGGTCCCTTGCCTCCTCCATGCGGGCTGAGCTGCTAGCACCGGATGTTGCGGCATGGATCAAGCCGATTGATTATATTAACGACCGTTATGCGCAGGCCATTGCTGAAGTGCCTCATCTGGACGGAGAGTCCGAGACGGTACGCAAAATGCGCAAAATGTCTTACCTTAACATCACCCGCTTCATGCCGACTCTGCTCGACCGCAAGGACCGGATGAGCATGGCTGCCGGGCTGGAGGTGCGGGTACCGTTTTGCGATCACCGGCTTGTTCAATATGTCTGGAATATCCCTTGGGAAATCAAAACGGCCGGCGACCGCGAAAAGGGTATCCTTCGCCGGGCGTTACGCGGCGTGCTGCCCGACGATGTGCTGACGCGCAAGAAAAGCCCTTATCCAAAAACGCATAATCCGAATTATCTCTCGGCCGTTAAAGGGCTTATGCTTGATATATTAAACGATCCTTCCTCTCCGCTGCTTCCGCTCATTAATGTGAGCAAGATCAGAGAGCTGGCCGAATCGGATTCGGCGAAGTCGAATATACCGTGGTTTGGTCAGCTGATGTCGGGGCCGCAGCTGTTTGCTTATTTATATCAGGTGAATACTTGGCTGAAGGAGTATGGAGTGAGCGTGAAGTGATAATCGCTGCGCATTCGAATGTTCTTTCAACCGCTGTTGCTCGGGGATTCCTTGAATAAAGTTGACTAAAGGTTAGAATCCCCGAGCAAAGGCGGACGCTGCGCTTTTCAAGAATCATTCGATCGCTCCGCTCACCAAACCTTAAAAGAGAAAAAAACGTCACCGGTATAAGCCGGTGACGTTTTTTTGTGTAAGCATTATTTAGTTAGTTTTCAGCTTCTCGATCAGCTTAGCGAGAGCATTGCCGCGATGGCTGATCGCCTGCTTCTCTTCCTTGGACAGCTCCGCCATCGAGCGGTTAAGCTGCGGAAGCCAGAATAACGGATCGTAGCCGAATCCGCCGTCTCCGCGAGGCCGCTCGGCAATATAGCCGTCAACCGTGCCTTCCGTCTCGACAAACTCTCCGTTAGCCGGATCGTATAAAGCGAGCACGCAGACGAATTGCGCAGAGCTTAACAGCCGTGTGCCGTCCGCAAGCGGTTCTGCTGCATCCGGTGCATTCAGGCACTTCAGCTCTTCCAGCAGCTTGGCGTTATTAGAGGCATCCGTAGCGCCTTCGCCCGAGTAACGGGCCGAATAGACTCCGGGAGCTCCGCCCAGCGCCGTTACCCGCAGGCCGGAATCGTCGGCGAGCACGGGTACGTTAAATACATCTCCTGCCGCTTTCGCTTTGATCCGGGCATTGGCGGAGAACGTATCGCCGTCTTCCACAATATCCGGGAAATCCGGATATTCGTTCAGGCTGACAACCGTACGGCCAAGCTTTGCGAAGGCATGGGCGAATTCCTTCACCTTGCCCTCATTCTTCGTCGCGATCAATATAGGCTGTGCCACTTCGTTACCCTCCAATCCGGTCCGCAATCTCTCCTAGTGCCTCACGCTGCTTCTCGATCAATTCCTCGATCCCGCCTTCTGCCAGCTCGAGCAGCTTGTTCAGTTCTTCGCGCGAGAACGGCGAGTCTTCCCCCGTGCCTTGCAGCTCGACGAATTTGCCTTCTCCGGTCATGACCACATTCATGTCGACCTTCGCTTTGGAATCCTCGTCGTAGTTCAGATCCAGCAGCTCGCGCTCCTGAATAACGCCAACGCTAACCGAGGCGAGGAAAGCCGTAATCGGATATTTTGGAAATTGCGTTGTTTTCGACAGCTTGTTAACGGCGAGACATAGCGCTACAAATGCGCCGGTAATCGACGTTGTGCGCGTACCGCCATCCGCCTGGATAACATCGCAGTCCAGGGTAATCGTCCGTTCGCCCAGCGCCTGCAGATCCACAATAGAGCGCAGCGCGCGTCCGATCAGACGCTGAATTTCCATCGTACGGCCCGACAGCTTGCCTTTTGCCGACTCCCGATGGTTACGGGAATGGGTAGCACGCGGCAGCATCGAATATTCGGCCGTAATCCAGCCCTTGCCTTGTCCTTTCATGAAAGGCGGAACCCGCTCTTCTACGCTGGCGGTACAAATAACCTTTGTCTCGCCAACCTCAATCAGAACGGAGCCTTCCGCATATTTATTAACCCCTGTCGTTATCGTAACGGGCCGAAGCTGGTTCGGTTGCCGACCGTCTGTCCTCATTCTTTTGTTCCTCCTGAATCATTCGCTTTCGCTTATGTACTAGCTATGCAATCTTTCCTATTTTACCAAAGCAGCATGCGAAAAGCATCTTTTCCGACAAAAAACAGTCCCGACCGGTCTCAGCGACCAGTACGGGACTGCTTTTCTTCTTGATGCTTGCTTAGCTTTTTATCGCATTGACATGATGCGGACGGGATACCGGCTTGCTGTAATCCACGTTATTTTCGTCGGTTACCGTCTGACCGTTCAGCGTAATTTGGACTTGGGCGGCACCGGTGTTCTCCGTAATCGACAGGACGATAGCTTCGAGCATCTCGGCCGGAGCAGGGAGACCCGTTTCAAACGCCTGATCCTTCAGATCTACCGTAACCGTATCATCCTTCTGTTTAATGCTGTTCACTTCAACATCGTTAGTAAGAACAGCTGTCAGATTTTTAGCGTTCAGAGGACCGGTTATAAGCTGCTCCATAGCTGCTTGCGCGGACGTTTCGTCGGAACGGTTAATCAAACGCGTAACTGGGACATAATACTGTTCGTCATTAGCGGTTTGCGACGAGAAGTAGAGCGTTACCGGCGTGGAGTTCAAATAGTTGACTCCGTCAGCAGCCTCAAGGTTGATCCCTACGGAGCGCGTAAGCGGCTCGTCAAGCGGGAAGCCGCCCTGCGGCATTTCCGGCAGCTTGGCGCCGTCATACCACACTTCAACGCCTTTTGCTCCCATTGCCGTCAATGTCCAAGTAATGGCTTCAACGATTGTACGCTCGTCCGTTGCGGGATAATCCGTAAACGTTCCGCCAAATTCAACCGTAGCGACTTGCGTTTTTTGATCGATGTGAAGCGACTTCACTTCCGTGCCTTTTGGCAGTACCGCACGGAAATCTTCCGGCAGCTGGCTTGCGAAGCTTCCGCCGTCCACCATAATTTCGAGAGCTTTCTTGCCGGCTTCCTCTACCGCATTCTCGGTAAGCGATGCTTTCAGCGATACCGGTGCAAGGTAGCCGTTCCGGTCTTCCAGATAAACGGTCAGGTTGGAATCATCATCTTGTCCAGGCATAACAGCCTGTCCGGTAGTTGTACCGTCTACATTACCTGTTGATGCGGTTTGCTGCGGCGGATCGATCTCCCCTTTTGCATCCTGCGAAATCAAGCCGCATCCTGTTGCAAGAATGGGAAAAACCAGTACACCGCAAATTGCTGCACGGCGAATCCATCTTGTTTGAGTCATTGAAATTTCCTCCCAAATTAAGTTATTGCCTGTTCGGCGACTTTGTACATTTGTTGATTTGTAGTACTATGTATACGAGCCCTTCCCTTTTTTAGACCAGTTTTGTCCACAAAATCTGAGGGGGTTAACTAAATTGTTCAAACAAGTCACTTACAGCTTAAACAGCCGCGAAGTCGCGGAAGCCACCAACGAATGGCTCGACAAACGCGGCGTATCCAAAACATCCATTGCACAGCTCGTGCATTTTCTTCAGAAGGATTATTATCCTGAACTGACGTTAGACGAGTGCATTACAAACGTGGAAGCCGTTCTGTCCAAAAGAGAAGTGCAGAATGCCGTATTAACCGGCATCCAGCTCGATCTTCTGGCAGAAGAAGGAAAGCTGATGGCTCCGTTGCAAGAGATGGTCCGAAATGACGAAGGCCTGTACGGATGCGATGAAATATTGGCTCTTTCCATCGTTAATGTATACGGCAGCATCGGGTTTACTAACTTTGGCTATATCGACAAGCTGAAGCCGGGTATTCTGAAAAAGCTGAATGACAAGAACGACGGTCAAATCCATACCTTCTTGGATGATATCGTTGGAGCAATTGCCGCTGCAGCCGCAAGCCGTCTGGCTCACCGCAAGCAAGCAGGACGCGAAGAAGAAGCGGAACGATTGAAGGAATAGAAACTGGCAGAAAAAAGCTGTCCTGCATTTGCAGGACAGCTTTTTCTATGGCTTGACTTCTCTCTGAACCTTTTCTAAATTTTGGAATATTTTATTAGTAAAGCAAAATGCGAGAGGAGTGACCAGGCAGGATGAAAGAGAGGAATGAGAGACATGTGGCATGGCATACCTCCTGTGTGGCCCGGGAAGACAGAGAGCAGATGAATGGTCACCAGAGCTGTATCTTGTGGCTGACCGGCTTGTCCGGTTCCGGCAAATCTACCGTTGCTGCAGCCCTAGAGAAGGAACTGTATAAGCAGCACTGCCGCACTTATATTCTGGACGGCGACAATCTCCGGCACGGGATAAACCGGGACCTGGGCTTTGATCCAGAGGATCGGTCGGAGAATATCCGAAGGATTGGCGAAATAGCGAAGCTGCTTGCCGATGCCGGCATTATTACGATTGTGGCCGCGATCTCCCCCTATAGACAAGACCGGGACAAAGTGAGGGCAACATGTAAACCCGGCGATTTTATCGAGGTGTACGTGCATTGCACGGTTGAGGAATGCGAGCGAAGAGATCCGAAAGGATTTTACAAAAAAGCACGATCCGGGGAAATCAGGCATTTTACCGGCCTTTCTGCGCCTTATGAGCCGCCTCTTCAAGCAGAGCTTGTACTTAAGACAGATGAACATACCGTATACGATTCGGTTACCCAAGTGATGGCCTATATCCGGAGCAGGCAGCTTGACCGTTCAAGCCTGGAAAAAGAGACGGAATCATGACAAACAACCTGCTGCTATATTTGCATATTCCCAAAACGGCTGGCTCCTCGTTTACCCAGGCGATCACCGATAATTGTCCGAACACCGTTCATTTCCATACGCTGAAAGACGGTTTGCAATTAAGTGAACAGCTTATCGACGCGGATGCCTTAAGCGGGCATTTCATTTACGGCATTCATCATTTTACGAAGAGGCCTTACCGGTATATTACCATGCTCCGGCATCCTCTCGAACGGACCCTCTCCCATTTTTACTTCAAGTATAAAAATCCTGCATACAAAGTTTCTTACGATAAAGAGCTGACCTTCGAGGAGTATGTTCTTAACCCTTACTACGATGCCGAGTACTGCAATCTTCAAGCTAGAATGATATCAGGCGAGCTCAATAACCCGTATCCGAATTTCAAAAAAGCCCGTGCTCACCTAGACAAACATTTCGCATTTGTCGGCCTTACGGAGCAATATGACATTTCGTTATTTCTGCTTGCTCAAATCATGAACTGGAAACCGCTGTATTACCCTAAAGTCAACGTAACGCCTAACCGTCCGGCGTACAGCACCTTATCCAGCGAAGCCATTAAAAATGTCATTCTAAAAAACGAGATTGACCGGAAACTGTATGAGCATGCCTGCAATCGATTTAACAAAAGCGTATTGAACTTGTCGTCTGAACAAACGAATCAGCTCAAAGCCTATTTAAGAGCGGCCGGAAGTTAAAACAAAAAAGGCCTCACAACCGTGAAGCCTTCTCGATTCTTCTTCTTTTACTCGGCAGTCCGGAACATGACCGTATCCGGCGTACCCGTCCGAATCACTTTCCCCCGTTTCTCCAAATAATGGAGGTGGGCAATCGTCTCCGACATAGCAAAACGCAAATTATGAGGATTCGTCCGCAGATGACCGCCAAATAAATGCTCGCATACCTCAAAAGCGCTGCTTGGCTCTCTAAGCATGTCCCGCATTTTAGTCAGCCGCCGTTTATGATGCTCTTTTATTTCAACGATCCGGTTGGCAAAATCGGCAAACGGCTCCCGATGGCCCGGGAAAGCAAGCTTCACCTTGTATCCTGACAGCTCGTCCAGGCTGTTCAAGAAACAGCCAAGCGGATCCTCTTCCTCTCCCGGATTAAAAGCAATATTGGGCGTAATACGGGGCAATACCTGATCCCCGCATATCATCGTTTCCTTATTAGGCTCGTAGAAGCACAATTGCCCAAAAGCATGTCCCGGAGCATCAATCATCTGCCATTCCGTTCCGCCAAGCCGAATGGTCCCTCCAGCTTTCAGATAAGTCACTTCAGGCTGCGGCGATACTTGGCGGACAAATCCGTCCAGGTTGTTCTTAATATCGAGCGTCAGCTCGTCCGGCATCCCGTGGATGGCGAAATGCGCGCGGAGCTCCTCCGCGTAAGTGCTGCTCTCTCCCCATAAACGCCGCGTATATCCGTGGGAACGTTCCGAGATATATACAGGCGCGCCCGTCCGCTCCTGGAAATACCCGGCTAACCCGTAATGGTCCGGATGCTGGTGCGTAAGCACAATACGATTGATCTGCTCCAAAGTTAGAGCGTGGTTGAGGAATACCTCCTCCCAGGCCGCAAGCGCGTCGTCCGTATGCAGACCGGGATCTATCACGGTATAAGTC
The DNA here is from genome assembly GCF_000023585.1 of Paenibacillus sp. JDR-2. Lineage (NCBI taxonomy): Bacteria > Bacillati > Bacillota > Bacilli > Caryophanales > Paenibacillaceae > Paenibacillus > Paenibacillus sp. JDR-2. The sequence continues at coordinate 5,133,616 of NC_012914.1, forward strand.
CCGCCGTCCTCGGGAATCAAATAGCTGTTAACCCATTTTAATGAAAAAGGAAGCGGAATTTTCACTTGAATCCATCCGCCGTCCCATACCTTTGTCTCCACCGTCATGGATGCTGTGCCTCCCTATACGCCATTCAACCATCGTAACCCTGCCGACAGTCTAGTATTCGCTTTACTTCCCATACTTACTTGTTTACCGCGCTGGAATAAGCCGGGTTGTATGCTGAAGATCGGATATCGCCGCGGCGCCAATTCCGAACATGGCCGCACGCAATTCAAATTCAATACGTTCGAATTGTTCAATCAGCTGCTCAACCGAAACCCGAGTCTCCCCGTTCGCCGCACGCGGAAGAAGCGCCCGTCCAAAGCCGGCAATATCGGCTCCAAGCGCAATCGACTTCGCTGCGTCTACGCCATGCTGCAGGCCTCCGCTTGCTATTACCGTCGTATTCGGCAGCCGGCTTTTCACTTCCCTGACGCTCTCGGCAGTCGGAATTCCCCAGCCGGCGAAAGCTTCGGCCGCGAGCCTTCGCATCGGGTCATTCTGGCGGTATTTTTCAACCTGGCTCCAGGACGTGCCGCCCGCTCCCGCTACATCTATAAAAGCTGCACCTGCCGAAGCAAGAGCTGCAGCCGTATCAGCGTCAATCCCCCAGCCTACTTCTTTGATTCCCACAGGCACGGATAAAGCGCGGCATACCTCCCCTATCCGGGGAAGCAACGAGCGGAAGTTCGTATCCCCCTCCGGCTGAAACACTTCCTGCATACTGTTTAGATGAAGGACAAGCGCATCGGCTTCCGCAATTTCCACCGCCTTGCGGCAGGCATCGACCCCATATCCGTAATTAAGCTGAACAGCGCCCAGATTCGCGATCACAGGAACGGAAGGCGCGATATCTCTTATATAAAAGGAAGCCGCCAATTCTTCTTGTTCAATTGCGGCCCTCATCGATCCCAAACCAATCGCCCAGCCTCTTGTTTCTGCCGCTTCAGCCAGGCGCCGGTTTATCGCACCTGCTTCGTTTGTGCCCCCAGTCATCGAACTGACCAGCAGCGGCGTACGCATACGGCGCCCCAGCCATTCCGTATCCAGCCTGATATCGTCAAACGCAATTTCGGGAAGGGCATTATGACGGAAACGAAATTGGTCAAAGCCCGTTTCAATGCCTTCGCCCGCTACGTTCTCCTGCAGGCAGATGCGGATATGCTCGCTTTTGCGTTTCGATGTGGAAGCGCTTGCCCCCGATATTTGCTCTACTGTCATATAGGGCAATCCTCCTATTTGTATAGCCAACCTCCGCTTATACATAAATGCAACAGGCATTTTAGCATAAGCTTTAAGCTTTGCGAGAATACTTTTGTTCATCATAACCCAGCGATCAGGAGCGGAGCAAGGATAGGACAAAGACTGACTATATTTTTGACGTTTACAATCATTAAAATGAATTTTACAATCAATTTTGTTGTTAAAATGAATATTATAATTTAGAATAGAATCAAATGAGATTGAGGGGGCATCTTCCATGAACGTAAGAATTTTTGACACGCAATTAGAGCTGGACGCCTTTGCGGCCGATCTTTTTATCGATATCGTTAAATCAAAGCCAAACGCGGTACTAGGACTTGCAACAGGATCGACACCCGTAGGCATTTATGCCAAAATGGTAGAGAAATATCGCAAAGGCGATGTGTCCTTCGCCGATGTTACGACGTTTAACCTCGACGAATATGTCGGGCTGAAGCCTTACAATGATCAAAGCTACGCTTATTATATGAACAAGCACTTATTCGCTCATATCGATATTCCGGATACGCAGACCTTCCTTCCGAACGGCATGGCGGAGGATTTGGATGCAGAATGCGCGCAATATGACGGCATGCTGCTGGAACGGCAGGTTGACGTTCAGCTTCTAGGGATCGGCCATAACGGGCATATCGGCTTTAACGAGCCGGACCATGCTTTATCGGGCGAGACTCACGTTGTGAAGCTTAAGGATGAGACGCGTGAAGCGAATGCGAGATTTTTCGCAAGCATGGACGAAGTACCGGAATACGCGATTACGATGGGCGTTGGCTCGATCTTGAAGGCAAATTCGATTGTACTCGTGGTGCGTGGCGCGGATAAAGCGGATATCGTCAAACAAGCGTTGACCGGGCCCATTACGACGGAGGTACCGGCATCCTTGCTCCAGACGCATCCGCGCGTAACCGTGCTCCTTGACCGCGAGGCAGGAAGGATGTTGGGGTAATGACACAACAAGGCGGCAAATCGCTGCTCATTCATAACGTACGGATTGTTCTGGAAGACCGGATTGTCGAAGGCAGCGTAAGCATCAAGGATGGTATTATTGCTAGCATTAATGAAGGCAAGGAAGAGACAACAGGCATTGATCATGTCCTGGACGGACAAAGCGCTTGGCTGCTTCCTGGCTTTATCGACGTCCACGTGCATGGCGGTTTTGGCGGAGATTTTATGGATGCCAATGCGGAAAGCTATGACACGATCACGAAGTTCCATGCTTCCCAAGGCACGACGGGGATGCTGGCTACAACCGTAACGGCTTCGCAAGAAGCCATAGAAGCTGTATTCAAGGCCACCAGCGCTTATATGAAAAATGACATGCCGTATGCCCCGCTGCTTGGCGTCCATCTGGAAGGACCTTTTATCAGCCTCAAGTGGATCGGAGCCCAGAATCCGGCATTCCTGTCGCCGCCGCGTATCGACTGGCTGGAGGATTGGACGGCGCGTTATCCGGGCATTCTCAAGCTGCTGACGCTTGCTCCCGAGAATGAAGGCGCCGTCGATGCAATCAAATGGCTGTCCGACCATAACGTCGTTGTCGCATGCGGCCATACCGATGCAACCTTTGAAGTGATGACGCAAGCAGCGGAAGCCGGACTTACGCATGCCGTTCATACTTATAACGCTATGCGCCCGCTTCATCACCGCGAGCCGGGCACCGTAGGCGCCGTGCTGACCGACGACCGGATTTACGCGGAGCTTATCGCCGACGGCCATCACGTGCATCCGGGAGCGATCAAGCTGCTTGCTTCCTCCAAGCCGGAGGATAAGCTTATTCTTATTACCGATGCGATCTCCGCGGCCGGAAGACCGGATGGCTTGTATGATCTTGGAGGACTGCCCGTTATCGTACAGGATGGCGTAGCGAGGCTGCAGGAAGGCAATCTGGCCGGCAGCAGCTTGACGATGATTAACGCTTTCCGTTACATGTTGGAGAATTCCGGGTTATCCGTTAATGAGATCAGCCGTTATGCCAGCGCCAACCCGGCAAGACAGCTCGGCTTGTTCGAGCGAACCGGCTCCATCGCGGTTGGCAAACAAGCAGATCTGGTTCTTGCCGAACCCGATTTCGGCAAAGTACGATCGACATGGGTAAGCGGCAAACAGGTATATTCGGCAGAGTAAATAAAAGAGCGGTTGAAAAGGGGATTTCCCCTTCAACCGCTCTTTCTATTTCTGTTCTGCTACATGGACAACGATCTGATGCTGTCCGGCTTTGTCCGACAAATCTCCCGTTAACGGCACATCCGTAATAAAAGCCTGCAGCTCAGGCAGTGCAGCGATCGAGAACAGCGAGGTCTTGCCGACCTTTGTCTGGTCAAACACCGCATACGTGGTATGGGAACGCTTGATAAGCGCCTTTGCTATCTGAGCTTCCTGTTCGGAATAGGTCGTAATCCCGCCGTTAGCGGATATGCCGTCCACCCCGATAAACATTTTGCCGATATTCAAATGCGCGACCATTCCTTCGCCTAGCGGCCCGCATAGCTCAAAGCTGTTATGACGCATAATGCCGCCGGTTACGACAACCTGGACACTGCTGCCCGCAAGCTCCATCGCGATATTAACGGCATTGGTAACAACAGTGATCCCGCTTCTCAGCTTAAGCAGCTTGGCAATCAGATAGTTCGTGGTTCCGCCCGACAAACCAATAACATCGCCTTCTTCGATAAGCGATGCCGCTTTGGCAGCGATACGCTCCTTCTCCAAATACGACAGCCCTTCCCGTTCCGCAAACGCAGTGTCGCGGACCGTATTCATGCCGTCGTACATCGCACCGCCGATGGTTCGAATGATCGGATAAGTCGCTTCCATATGCTCCAAATCGCGTCTAGCCGTCGCCTCCGAGCAATCAAAGCGTTCCACCAGCTCTTGGATCGTAATGCGTCCTTGCTGCTTGAGCAGCTGCAATATCGCTTCGCGGCGGCGCTGCCCTTTGGATCCAGAAACGTTCGAATCAACCATTGTTATCGCTCCACCCACGCTTTAGAGGACATGCGCTGCTCAACGGCGCTCCACTCCGGAAGAGCCTCCCAGTCACCGCGCATTTGCACGACAAGCGATCCGTTGATGCTGGCCAGGCCAACCGCCTCCACCGGCGTCATGCCTCTCATTACGCCAGCCAGGAAGCCCGCGCAGAAGCCGTCACCTGCTCCAACCGTATCGACTACCTTCTCGGCCGGATAGAACGGTACGCTTGCTTCCTCGCCATTCTCGAGGACAACCGTTGTATCGCCAAGTCCTTTAATAACCGTAACAGCCTTCAGCTGCTTCAGCTTTGCCTTCACTTCTTCAAAGTCATCCGTCTGGTACAGAAGCTTCAGCTCGTCCCAGCCCGGCAGGAAGTAATCCGCTGCTTCAGCAAGCGGGAGCAGCACTTCGCGAGCTTCTTCAATCGACCACAGCTTAAGACGAAGATTCGGATCGAAACAAATTTTTATGCCAGCCTCTTTCGCAATCTGCACGGCCCGAAGCACCGTTTGCTTCGCGCTCTCGCTAAGAGCCGTTGTAATGCCTGTTATATGCAGCAGCTTGGCACCGCGGATATAATCCGCATCCAGCTCCTCCGGAGTCATACGGCTTGCCGCAGAATGCTTGCGGTAGTAATGAACGGCAAGGCGGCCCGCCACCTGTTCGCGGAACATCATGCCGGTCGGAGCCTCGTCGCTGAATTTTACGCGCGATACATCAACGCCTTCTCCGCGAAGCGTTTTCACAATCATGCGGCCAAAAGGGTCGCTGCCAAGCGCCCCGAACCAGCCTACGGAGCAACCGAGTCTTGCAAGTCCGATTGCCACGTTGCTTTCCGCGCCGCCGAAGCCTTGCTCCAGCGTTGTTGCCCGTTCCAGAGCTTTATGCTCCTGCGGCATAAACAATGCCATCGATTCCCCAAAGGTTACTACGTCTGGTGATGACTGATGCATGATTTCTCCTCCTAAAAAGAATTACCATTTGAGTAGTCGTCCTTTGACTACTATGGTAATTCTTACTTCGTAAGCGTTGACTGTTACTTGTACATCGGGAAAGCCATGAAATAAATGACAACCACGTAAAGAACCAATACGATCAAGCTGAACGTGCGTGCTTTTGCGATATGGCCTGTCGCGCTTTGTCCGTCCTGAATCGAGGATACGATACGCTTAAGCGGCTTCGACATAATGCCGGAGATAGCTGCGATGGCAAGGAACAGAACGGTTACGATAATCATCCAGGCAACGGAATAATCCGCCTGCGACATCATGTAGCCTCCAGTCAGCAGTTGAACAATAAGCGCATATTGCACAATCCGGTTTGCCGACACAAGGCCGTCAGCCAGTCCGCCTTGCCCAAGGCCGGCAAGTTTTGTCGCTTTGCCAATCATGATCGGAAGCACGATATAAAAGCCCATCCCGACTGCCCCTAGCAAGTGTAAAAAGAAAAACACATCATTCATAAAATACCCTCCTGCATATGCGTAATCTACCAATAAGTATACTAAATGGCTGTCTGAAACACAAAGCCGAGCCCTAAGGAATACGGCATTTCAAGAGCATTTTCGGCAATGTTCAAGATTTTGTCTTAAAGCCGTGTTTGGCGATTACTCCATGGATGGCGAAATAGTCGACTTCCTCCGGCAGAGCATCTTTAAGAGGCCTCAGCTTGTCCCATCCCAGCTCCCCGATGACCTGTACAATCCGGTCCTCATACTGCTCCGGAATGATCCGGCTCCACTCGAGCTCATAGCCTTCTTCCGAACAGCGGATCAAGTGACCCTCTATCGTTACCCGGCTTAGTCCACGCTCTTCCGCAATAGCTGCTGTCTCCAGGCCGGCATTAAACCGCTCAAGCGTTTGAACATGGCTTGGCGTTTCCTCCGAGGATGCCGGAGGACGCGCTGCCGGCCGTTTTGGCACCGTGTTGATGCTGGCCGTAGCGTTATTTCCACCGCTTCCGGCATGCGCCTGAATAATAGCCAGTACTTCCTCTCCGTATTTGCTTGCTTTGGCCGCGCCAATCCCTTTCGTCTGCATCAGCTGCTCTTCCGTAACGGGACGCACATCCGCCAGTTCCTTCAGCGTCGCATCAAAGAACAGCATAAACGGAGGCACATTCTCTCTCGCCGCCGCCTCCTTGCGCCATTGCTTAAGGGCATCAAACAGAGGAGAAGAGGCTGCTCCGCCGTCTCCTGAAGCGCTTCTGCGAACGCTGGTCCGCAGGCGCTGCATCACGGTCTCATTGCCCTCCAGTATCGGCAGAGCGCTTGCCGTGAGCGATACGGTCGGATACTGTCCTTCGCTCATCCTGAGATATCCTTCCGCCACCAGCCAGTACAGCCAGTCGGCAATCTCCTTCTCAGGCCAATTACTGAAGAGTCCGTAAGTCGTCAGCCGGTCCAGACCAAACTCGAGCAGACGTTTGTCCCGCGAGCCTTTGAGCACCTTGGCCGCCATCGTAACGCCAAACCGCCCTTTCATCCGGCCCACGCAGGATAATGCCTTCTGTGCTTCGGCCGTCCGGTCAACCAGCTCGCTTTTATCAAGACAGTTGCTGCATTTTCCGCAAGGCTCAACGCCTTTCTCGCCGAAATAATCGACGATGTATTGCTGAAGACAGCGCTGCGTGCGGCTGTAGTTCATCATGTTATGAAGCTTGGACAGCTGGACTGATTTCCGGTATTCATCGCCCATACCTTGTTCAATCAGGAAACGCTGCACCTGCACATCCTGCGGTTCGAACAGCAGCACGCATTCGCTCTCCTCGCCGTCCCGGCCGGCACGTCCCGCTTCCTGGTAGTAGGACTCGATATCGCCCGGCATCTGCCAATGAATCACGTAACGGACGTTGGGCTTGTCGATCCCCATTCCGAAAGCATTCGTGGCCACCATAATACGGAGTTCATCAAACCGGAAGCGCTCCTGCGTCTCCGCACGCTCCTTATCGGACAGTCCGCCATGATATTTACCCGCCGCAATTCCTTTTCGAACCAGCAGCTCCTGCACCTGCTCCGCTTCTTTTCTGGTAGCCGTATAAATAATGCCGGATTGATCCTCCCGCTCGCGCAAAAATTGCTGAAGGAAGTTTTTCTTGTCCCCGCCGCTTACAACCGAAAGAGATAGATTCGGCCTAGCAAAGCCAGTCACAAAAACATTCGGTTCACGCAAACCAAGCATCGCCGTAATGTCCGCGGCTACCTCCTGCGTCGCTGTCGCCGTAAAAGCCGCAACAAGCGGACGGTTAGGCATTTTGCCGATCCAGCCGGCCAACTGCCGGTAGCTTGGACGGAAATCATGCCCCCACTGCGACACGCAGTGGGCTTCGTCGATTGCAATCATCGGGATATGAAGCTGCTCGGACAAGGTTGTAAACATAGGCGCATCCAGCCGCTCCGGAGCTACATACAGCATTTTGTACTCGCCTCTCAGCGCATTGCGCAGGATAGTCCGGTATTCCTCCGCTCCTAGCGAGCTGTTCAGAAACGCCGCCGGCACCCCTAGCCGGTTTAATGCGTCAACCTGATCCTTCATCAAAGATATAAGCGGTGAAATAACGATCGAGGTTCCCGGCATAAGCAAGGACGGAATTTGATAGCAGATCGACTTCCCTCCGCCTGTTGGCAGAATGGCAAGCGTATCCCGTCCCTCCAATATCCCTTCGATAATTCCCTCTTGTCCTGGACGAAACGTATCGTACCCGTAGACCTTTTTCAGCTCGCTCCGTGCCTGCTGAAGCACGTCGATTCCCCCTTCCGTAATCACAATAAGGACCCTGGCAGCAATGTGTCAGGGTCCTCCCAAACGAAACTGTATGAGTGTATGGCTTATCGGTTAGCCCGTCACTACTTTAATTACATTTTGAACGGATTCGGCCGATTTGTCCAGAGCCGCTTTTTCTTCCGAGGTCAGTTCAAGCTCAATAACCTTCTCAATACCGTCTCCGCCTATAATCGTAGGCACGCCCATAAACAGATTGTTATAGCCGTACTCGCCTTCTAGCAGGGCAATAACCGGCAGAATGCGTTTCTTATCCTTCAGGATCGCCTCCGTCATTTGAACAAGCGATGCTGCGGGCGCATAGTAAGCCGAACCGTTGCCCAGCAGGTTAACAATCTCTCCGCCGCCAACGCGGGAGCGCTGTACAATCGCTTCAATACGGTCAGACGGTATCAGCTTCTCGATCGGAATACCGCCTACATTGGAGTAACGAACAAGCGGCACCATATCGTCGCCATGTCCGCCAAGCACAAAGCCGCGCACATCCTCTACTGAGACATTCAGCTCCTGCGCGATAAAGGTGCAATAACGCGCGGTATCCAGAACGCCGGACTGGCCGATAACGCGATTTTTAGGAAAACCTAACGTCTGGTAAGCCACATAAGTCATGGCGTCCACCGGGTTAGAGAGGATAATGACATAAGCATTTGGACTTGTTGCCTTTACGCTTTCGCATACCGAACGGACAATTCCGGCATTGGTGTTAACCAGATCATCGCGGCTCATCCCCGGCTTGCGGGCAATGCCGGCCGTTATAATAACGACGTCGGAGTCCTTCGTCTCGTCGTAATTGGATGTACCCGTAATGTTGGCATCCAGGCCTTGAACAGGCGTTGATTCCAGCATATCAAGCGCTTTGCCTTTTGTTGGGTTCTCCAGTTGGGGAATATCGACAAGCACGATATCGCCAAGTTCCTTCTGAGCGGCCATCAGAGCCGTGGTTGCGCCAGTAAAGCCTGCGCCTACAACTGTAATTTTTCTGCGTTTAATAGCCATTAATATAACCCTCCTATACTTGTATTAACATCTGCATTATTGCCAAAAGTCATCCAAATAAGATAGAAGATAAGTGTAAAAAGGCTGGTTTTGTGGAAAAAAAAGCGGGGGCAAAAATGCCCCCGCTTTTTGTAAACTACATGTTTTTAATTACTTCGTCAGCAAATGCCGAGCATTTTACTTCAGTAGCGCCATCCATCAGGCGTGCGAAGTCATAAGTAACGGTTTTGTTGTTGATCGAAGTTTCCATACCTTTATAGATAAGGTCAGCCGCTTCTTGCCAGCCCAGATGCTCAAGCATCATAACGCCGGACAGAATTACGGAACCTGGGTTAACTACGTCTTTGTCTGCGTATTTAGGAGCAGTACCATGAGTAGCTTCGAAAATCGCATGACCAGTCAGGTAGTTGATGTTAGCGCCTGGAGCGATACCGATACCGCCAACTTGTGCAGCCAGAGCGTCGGACAGGTAGTCGCCGTTCAGGTTCAATGTAGCGATTACGTCAAAGTCAGTAGGACGAGTCAGAACTTGTTGCAGAGCGATGTCGGCAATCGCGTCTTTTACGACGATTTTGCCAGCAGCTTCAGCTTCTGCTTGTGCTTTGTTAGCAGCGTCTGTGCCTTCTGCTTCTTTAATGCGGTCGTATTGACCCCAAGTGAAGGTTTCGTTAGCGAACTCTTGCTCAGCCACTTCGTAGCCCCAGTTCTTGAACGCGCCTTCCGTATATTTCATGATGTTGCCTTTGTGAACCAGAGTAACTGTTTTCTTGCCATGCTTGATCGCGTATTCGATTGCAGCGCGAGCAAGACGTTGGGAGCCTTCTTTGGATACTGGCTTAATGCCGATACCGGAAGTTTCAGGGAAACGGATTTTATTAACGCCCATTTCGTTTTGCAGGAACGCAATAACTTTCTTCACTTGCTCGGAGCCTTCTTGGTACTCGATACCAGCATAGATGTCTTCAGTGTTCTCACGGAAGATAACCATGTCAACCAGCTCAGGACGTTTAACCGGGGATGGTACGCCAGCGAAGTAACGAACAGGACGAAGGCAAGTGTACAGGTCAAGCTCTTGGCGAAGCGCTACGTTCAGGGAACGGATACCGCCGCCGATTGGAGTTGTCAAAGGACCTTTGATTGCAACGATGTATTCGCGGATTGCAGTCAGCGTGTCAGCTGGCAGCCATTCGCCGAATTCGTTGAATGCTTTTTCGCCTGCGAATACTTCGTACCAAGCGATTTTTTTGCTGCCGCCGTATGCTTTCTCAACAGCTGCGTCAAGAACGCGTTTCGATGCGCGCCAGATGTCGCGGCCTGTGCCGTCGCCTTCGATGAAAGGAATGATTGGGTTGTTAGGTACTTGGAGAGCACCGTTATCAATTGTAATTTGCTCGCCTTCTGTTGGAAGGGCGTATTTCTCGAATTGTGCCATTAGAATAAATCCTCCTTAAGGGTATGTAAGCTGCGCTTAATAATTAGCGCTGCTCGATTGGAATATATTTCGCGTTAACCGGGCCGACATAATCAGCGCGAGGGCGAATCAGACGGTTGTTCTCGTATTGCTCAAGGATATGTGCGCTCCATCCCGAAACGCGGCTGATTGCAAATATCGGCGTGAACAGGTCGCGAGGAATACCCAATGTAGTGTAAACCGATGCCGAGTAGAAATCAACATTTGGTTTCAGACCTTTTTGGCCGGTAACCATGTCTTCGATCTTAATAGACATCTCGTACAGTTCCATATTGCCTGTCAATTTGCCCAGTTCACGGGACATTTGTTGCAGGTGCTTCGCGCGCGGGTCGCCGTCTTTATATACGCGGTGGCCAAAGCCCATGATTTTTTGTTTGTTCGCAAGCGCGTTGTTGATGTAACCTTCAACGTTCTCCATCGAACCGATTTCTTCAAGCATTACCATTACCGCTTCGTTAGCGCCGCCGTGCAGAGGGCCTTTCAAAGCGCCGATTGCGGAAGTTACGCCGGAATAGATATCGGACAATGTCGCCACGGTTACGCGGGCTGCAAATGTCGAAGCGTTAAGCTCGTGGTCAGCATGCAGTACCAATGCTTGATCCAAGGCTTTAATCGCTACTTCAGCCGGCTCTTCGCCAGTCAGCATGTAGAGGAAGTTGTAAGCGATCGATACTCCCTTTTTAGGAGCAATAGGCTCTTTGCCTTCGCGGATGCGGGCAAAAGCGGCCACAACAGTCGGAAGCTGAGCTTGCAGCTTGATTGCTTTCAGCTGATTCGCCTCAGGAGACATTTCGTTTGCGGATTCATCGTACAGAGCAAGGCTCGATACCGCTGTGCGAAGCGCTGCCATCGAGTTAGTGCCTTGCGGATACAATTTTATTTGTTCGATCACTTGCGCAGGGATAGCCGAGTATTGATCCAGCTTTTGCTGCAAGCCGTCGAGCTCGGAACGATTCGGCAGCTTGCCGTACCACAGCAGGTAGGCAACCTCTTCAAATGTCGCATTTTCTGCAAGATCATCAATATTAATACCGCGATATGTCAAGACTCCATCAATAATGGAGCTGATCGACGAAGAAGCGGCCACAATTCCTTCAAGACCTTTAGTTGCTGTCATTCGTTCTCTCTCCTCTAACTTGAAAAGTTATTCGCCAAAAATAGTAAACCTCTCGTCGCTATTAATCATAAATGATTTTATCAGCGAAGTGAACAAAACCGGACATAGAAATGCTTTATCAGCGCTATAAAGTTTTTTTTCATTCCCTTTCTTCCACAAATTTCGCACGAATTGCTCCAGACGCATTTTTCCCTATTCCGCGCAAAAATACTCGCTTCCCGTAATCATATTTCAATGTGATAGAATAGAAGAAATAACTAGCACGGAGGACCACGATGACAGAACAACGAATTGGCATCATTGATATCGGCTCGAACTCAGTCCGTCTTGTTGTCTATGAGCGGACAGCAAACGGCGCGCATCGCGTCATTGACGGAGGCAAGCGGCCTGCCCGCCTCGCGGAGCGGGTTGATGACAACGGCATTCTGGCAACGGATGCGATTACCGAGCTGCTCGGTACGCTAAACCATTTTACGATGATCTGCGCTCATAACCGGACCGGACATATCCGCGCGGTGGCGACGGCCGCTATCCGCAATGCGACGAACCGGGCAGAAATTTTGGAAACGATTAAATCCGAAACAGGCCTTACGATAGAATTGCTAAGCGGCGAAGAAGAAGCCTCCTACGGCTTTCTCGGGATGATTAACGCCATGGATGTGCAGGACGGCTTTCTTGTTGATATCGGCGGAGGAAGCACGGAGGTCTCTCTCTTCCGCGGCCGCCAGCTCGTCCAATCGGTATCTTTTCCGTTTGGCTGCGTCAGCCTGAACCAGAAGCACGCGGTGAAAGGGATGCTGAGCGAAGAAGGACTAAAAAGCATTGAAGCGCTGGTCGCCGAGGCTGTCAAAAACGAGCCTTGGCTGACGAAATCTCCATCCCTGCCGCTGATTGGGGTAGGCGGAACCGCACGCGCTATGGGCAAAATTCATCAGGCCGTGACGAAGTACCCTTTTACCCAAACACATAACTATCCGATAACGGGAACCGATGCGGATGCCCTGTTCCAGGAGCTGTACCTGACGCCGCTGGACAAACGCAAGAAATTCCCCGGTCTGTCCAAGGATCGCGTGGATGTCATTGTGCCCGGCATTGCGGTACTGCGCACCTTGTTCCGCCTGCTGAAGACCAGCCATTACCGCATATGCGGCTCCGGACTTCGCGACGGTCTGTTCCATGCGACCCGTTTCCCGGGACGTTCTCTCCATCAGGACGTACTCGCATTCAGCCTGCAAAACGTTATCGCTCTGCATCCGGCTGCGCCTAAACAGCATGTGATGCAGGTTAACCGTCTGGCATTGCAGCTCTACGACGAGCTGAGACCTGTACATCTGCTTCAGAACCGGGCAAAAGTGCTGCTTGATGCCGCCTCCACCTTGTTCCGGATCGGCGCTTCCATTGATTATTACGAATTCGCCAAGCATACGTTCTATCTCATTGTGAACTCCCATCTGAACGGGCTTGCCCACAGGGAAATTCTAATGATTGCAGCAATTGCTTCTTATAAAAGCAAAAACCGGACTCGCCAGCAGCTTCTCGAGTACAAGGAACTGCTGAGCGAATCCGATATGGATACCATTTATAAGCTTGGCATTCTGCTTCAGCTCGCGGCAGCGCTTGACCGCAGCGAGACGCAAGCGATCGGCCGATTGGAAGCGATCCAATCCGGCAGCCAGCTTCTGCTTAATCCGGTACGTTCCGAAGGGACATTAGCGGTTGAAGCCCGGGAAGTCGAGGAGCTTTCCTCCGATTTCAAAAAGCTGTGGGGACTGACTCCCGTCCTGGCCCTTCCCGACTATACGTAATTTTTCCACTGCGGAATCGATCTGGCTTCAAATTGACTGCGGAACGGCATCATTTCGTTCGTCACATGAACGTAGGTGCCGTTTGCCTGCAGCTCGCGAGCTTTTACATTATCGTCCAAATTAAGCTGCAGCATATTGATCAGGGTTTTGCGAAGGTTCTCGTCAAATACCGGACTCATCAGTTCGATCCGGCGCGTCAGATTCCTCGTCATCCAGTCCGCACTCGACAAATAGACCTCTTCTTCTCCGCCGTTATAGAAGTACATTACCCTTGCATGCTCCAAGAACCTGTCCACGATACTGATTACGCGAATATTATCGCTGCGTCCGGCTACGCCCGGTCTCAAGCAGCATACTCCCCGGACGATAAGTTCAATTTTGACCCCGGCTTGCGAAGCTTCATACAGCTTATCGATCATTTCCTGATTGGAAAGGGAATTCATCTTCGCAATAATATGAGCCTCTTGGCCCTGCTTCGCGTTGGCAATCTCACGGTCAATTAACCGGAACAGCTTCTCCTTCAAGTCTGTCGGTGCAACGCCAAACGCCTTCCATTCATATGGCGATGAGTACCCGGTTACCTCATTAAACAAGGCCGAGGCATCACTGCCGATAATCGGATGGGAAGTGAATAGACCGATATCCGTATACAAAGTGGCCGTGCTGTCGTTATAGTTGCCTGTTCCGACATGGACATAACGGCGCAGCGTGCCCATCTCCCTGCGGACAACAAGGCAAATCTTCGCATGCGTCTTAAGGCCAACAAGGCCGTAGACGACATGGCAGCCCGATTTCTCCAGCTGGCGTGCCCAAGCGATATTCCGCTCCTCATCAAACCTTGCCTTAAGCTCCACAACCACCGTTACCTGCTTGCCGGCTTCCGCGGCCTTGGACAAGGCCTGTACAAGCGCAGATTGGCCGCTGACACGGTATAAAGTCATCTTAATGGCCAGCACGTTGGGATCTTCCGCGGCTAGATCGATAAAATCATTTACCGCTTCAAACGATTCGTACGGGTGATACATCAGTACATCGCGCTGGCGGATCACTTCGAACATGTCATCCGTCTCATCGAATTCATGAGGGTACACCGGCTCAAGACGGCTGTAGCGCAGGTTGTCATAGCCCGGCAGCGAGTTAACAAATTTCATTAGGAAGCTGAGATCAAGAGGGCCGTCAATCTCAATCAGGTTATCTTCAATCTCCAGCTCTTCCTTCAACATCTCAAGCGCCATCGGATGCATGCCTCTTGCGACTTCCAGCCGCACCGGGATGCCCCAGCGTCTTCTGCGCAGCTCCTTCTCAATCTCTTCCAGAAGGTCTTCCGCCCCATCCTCATTTAACGTAAGATCGGCATTGCGCGTAATGCGGAACGCATGAACGGCGAACGGAACGTAGCCGTTAAACAAGGTAGTAATATGATTTTCGATAAGATCCTCGAGCAGCACAAACTCCATCTTCTTGCTATTTGTACGTCCCGGTACCGGCACAAAACGCTGCAGAATCGAAGGAACCTGCACGATTGCAAACAGCGGCTCATCCTCCTTGTCCGAATCCTCCCGCTGCAAAAGCACCGCCAGGTACAGCTCCTTCGTATGTACGAGGGGGAACGGGCGGCTCTGGTCAACGGCCATCGGCGTTAACACAGGGAAAACAATTTCCTGAAAATATTCCGACACCGCCTTGGATTGGCTGACGTTCAGTTCCTTGACGGATGAAATAATAATGCCTTCACGACCGAGGCAACGGAATACTTCCCGGTACGTTTTGTATTGATCATAGACCATCTGGGTCGTCCGTTTGATCAGCCTTTTCCATAGTCCGGCAGGCGTATAGCCCGTAAAATCCATCTTCGTGTAGCCCGCGCGGATCTGATCCTGGATGCCGGCTACTCTAACACTCATAAATTCATCCAGATTGCTGGATACAATGGATAAAAATTTGGCGCGTTCAAGCAGTGGATTATTCGATTCCTGTGCTTCCTGGAGCACTCTGCGGTTAAACTCAATCCAGCTCAAATCCCGGTTCACATAGTGGGACAATTGTCTTGTCATTCCTCACGCCTCCCCAATTATGCCCCTATTATGACTGATGACTATTATAGGAATATTAACGATTTGTAAAGATCAGGTTAAAGCTCCGGTTGATGCTCCGGTTGTTTCGGTCGATTGCTCCTTGCGGTTTATTTCTTGATCAACCTTTCAAAGGTTGAAACAAACGCGCAATAGTCGCACTAGGGCTCGAAACAACCTCCGCTTACAGAGAAAAGATTAAGGAACAACTACGCCATGGACTGCAGCAAAGCATATAATTCCGGCAGACCCTTATCCAATCTTGCCGGCCGCCATTTCTCATTTACCCAGACATGCTTCGTTCCTCCGGCTACCAGCCGTTCCCCCGGAAGATCCTCGTACTGGTTAACAACAGCGGGATGGAATTGTTCCAGACTTACTTTGCGGATTTCCGATTCAAAGGAGAGACGCACAGACGAAAAATCCGAAATACGCGTACAAATCAGCACCGTATCATCGTAACGGGCCGGCAGTTCGTACCTGCACTGAAGATCCACCACCGGAAGCAGCAGGCCCTGCTGCTCGATCGTTTTGTAATCATACCCCGCTGAACGGATCAGCTCGGTACGGCCAATTTCAAACCAGGTTATGTAATTCCCATGAAAAACAACCCCCATTTGATCCGTTTCCTGATAACGAACGCGCAGAGGATGAAGGAACCATTGCTGTGACGGCATGATGAAGCTACCCCCTATATATTACGAACTTGAGGACGAAAAAATTAGCTTTGTTTACAAAACGCAAACATAAATCGTGCATATGTATATCCCTGTATGTGAAACAAAAGCGACGGTGAATGGCTCACCCTCGCTTCTGTTCTTCTCTGCTTCTAAAGAGAAATATGAAATTCGTTATTACAGGACTTTAGCTTGTCCGGAGTATACAACGCCAGTCTCGCCGTAGACCGTTACTTCCGTACCGTCCATCAGCAATTCTGTAGCATTCGAGATGCCCAGAATAACCGGAATACCCAGGTTAATACCGCATACAGCTGCATGGCTTGTAATACCGCCTTGCTCTGTAATAACGGCAGCTGCTTTTTCGAAAGCAGGCATATATTCTTTATCCGTCGATACCGTAACCAGGATCGAACCGGAAGTTACGCGTGCGTTTGCTTCTTCAGGCGTGCGGGCAACAACGATGCGGCCAGTAGCCGTTTGGCTGCCGATGCCTTGGCCTTGAGCCAGAAGCTCGCCAACATGGTGAATCTTGATCAGGTTTGTTGTACCTGCGCGGCCAACCGGAACACCTGCTGTAATAACGATTGTGTCGCCAAGGCTGATCAAGCCAGTGCTTCTTGCACCATCAACCGCATTCTCGAACATTGCGTCCGTTGTTTCAGCGATTTCGCCGAGAACCGGTTTAACGCCCCAGATCAGAGCCAGACGGCGCATAACCTTCTCATCGTTAGTTACCGCGATGATTGGTGCTTTCGGACGGTATTTGGATACCATACGAGCTGTGAAACCGCTTTGCGTCGAAGTCACGATTGCTGCCGCGTTCAGGTCCAGAGCGGAAACTGCAACCGCTTGGCTGATTGCTTCCGTTACGGAAGTTTTTTGAGCGTTAGCTTGTTTCGTGAAGATTTCACGGTATTCCAGAGCCGCTTCCGCGCGCTCAGCAATACGGGACATTGTAGTTACCGCTTCAACCGGGTATTTACCGGCAGCTGTTTCGCCGGAGAGCATGATTGCATCCGTACCGTCGAAGATTGCGTTCGCTACGTCACTTGCTTCAGCGCGTGTAGGACGCGGGTTGCGCTGCATCGAATCCAGCATTTGTGTAGCCGTGATAACCGGTTTACCGGCACGGTTACATTTTTCGATCATTGTTTTTTGTACCAGCGGTACTTCTTCAGCCGGAATCTCAACGCCAAGGTCGCCACGGGCAACCATCAGACCGTCGGAAACTTCCAGAATCTCATCAAGATTGTCAACGCCTTGTTGGTTCTCGATTTTGGAGATGATTTGGATGTGGCTTGCATTGTGGCGCTCAAGCAGCTCGCGAATTTCAAGCACGTCGCTTGCTTTACGAACGAACGATGCCGCTACGAAGTCGATGCCCATTTCGATACCGAAGATGATATCGTTAGCGTCTTTTTCCGTGATGCCCGGAAGGGAAATCGCAACGCCAGGAACGTTAACGCCCTTTTTGCTCTTGATTTGTCCGCTGTTGTTGATGCGGCAAATAATTTCAGTGCCTTGAACTTCTTCAACCGTCAGACCGATCAAACCGTCATCGATCAGAATAGTCGAACCTACGGAAACGTCGTTAGGAAGGTTGTCGTAAGTAATAGGCACACGATTAATGTCGCCCAAAATCTCTTCCGTTGTCAGAGCAACGCGCTCGCCTGCCACAAGCTCGATCGGCTCTTCTTTCAGCTTGCCAAGACGAATCTCCGGACCTTTGGTGTCGAGCAGAATCGCTACGCTAGTTCCAAGCTCTTTGTTTGCGATGCCGATGTTTTTGATACGGTTGCCATGTTCTTCAAAGTCGCCGTGGGAGAAGTTCAGACGGGCAACGTTCATCCCCGCTTTAATCAGTTTTTTCGTGTTTTCCAACGATTCGCTGGAAGGTCCAATCGTACATACAATCTTAGCTTTACGCATGTTTAAGTATCCTCCGTTTAGTGCCTGCTATAGTCATTATAGTCAATAATCAAGATCTTGAGCCGCAGCTTGTACGACAGTGTAAAAATTTTATACCTTTGCCGATTCCGTCATTTCGGTAGCTTCAGCCTCTTGCGGGGCTTGCGCAGCTTCCTGCGCTGCAGCTTCCGCCACTTGGAATTCGCCAATCTTGCGGAATTTATGGTAACGGTCTTCAATGAGTTGCTCAGGGGTCATCGGCAGAAGTTCCACCAAATGCTTCCACAATTTCTCCTTCAGCCGTTCCGCCGTGAACGCTAGATCGCGGTGCGCGCCGCCTTGCGGCTCTTCTATGATGTCCTCGATCACTTCGAACTCGAGCAAATCCTTCGCCGTAATTTTCATCGCTTCAGCCGCAATATCCGCTTTGGATGCGTCCTTCCACAGAATGGAAGCCGCGCCGTTAGGGGAAATCGCGGAGTAAATCGCATTCTCCAGCATCAGTACCCGGTTGCCTACGCCAAGGGCAAGCGCCCCGCCGCTGCCGCCTTCACCGATAACGATGCAGACGATTGGCACAGCAAATCCGGCCATCTCTCTTAAGTTGCGGGCAATCGCTTCCGATTGGCCACGCTCCTCGGCCGTGTTGCCTGGATACGCGCCCTTTGTATCGATTAAAGTAATGATCGGGCGTTTGAATTTGTTTGCTTGCTGCATAAGTCGCAGCGCTTTCCGGAATCCTTCCGGATGGGGACTGCCAAAGAAACGGGCAATATTATCCTTCGTATCCTTGCCGCGCTGATGGCCGATAACCGTTACCGGCAGGCCGTTCAGCTTGGCAAGACCGCCGACAATCGCCAGATCATCGGCAAACAAACGGTCGCCATGCAGTTCAATAAAGTCCGTGAAGACAGCCTGAATGAAATCAAGCGAGGTTGGACGCTGGTGAAGACGCGCGATGTGCATCTTCTGCGCCGGGGTCATTTCGTTGTACAGTTCCTCTTCCATTTGCTTGCACTTCTCTTCAAGACGCGCAATCTCCTCGGAAAAGTCCATGCCGTTGCTCTCAGCCAGCGTCTTCAGCGTTGCGATCTTCTCGCGCAAATCGCTGATCGGCTTCTCGAACGGAAGCATCTGTTCAGCCGCCATGGGATAATCCCTCCCTTACGGTATGCATATCCAGCAGCTTGCCAAGCGTTGTCTTCATATCCTTGCGGTGAACAACCAGGTCAAGCTGCCCATGCTGCATGTTGAACTCTGCTGTCTGGAAGTTATCCGGCAGCTTCTGGCGGATCGTTTGTTCGATTACGATACGGCCCGCAAAGCCCACAAGCGCGCCGGGCTCGGCCAAATTGTAGTCGCCAAGACTCGCAAAGCTGGCGGAAACCCCGCCCATCGTAGGATCTGTAAACACCGAAATGAACAAGCCTCCAGCCCCTTGAAACATGGAAAGAGCGGCGCTTGTCTTCGCCATTTGCATTAAGCTAAGTATACTTTCCTGCATACGGGCGCCGCCCGACGTCGAGAAAATAAGAAGTGGCAGCTTCTTCTCATGCGCCGCTTCGATTGCTCTTGTTATTTTCTCGCCAACGACAGATCCCATGCTTCCGCTGAAGAAGTCAAAGCTCATGACCGCAACAACAACCGGATGGCCGTTAATGGTGCCTTCGCCCGTTACAACGGCTTCGCGAAGATTCGGATTCTTCTGCCGTTGCTGCTCAAGCTTCCCTTTGTACCCAGGGAATTCGAGCGGATCCACAGATTCCATATCCGCATCGTATTCATACAAACGCCCGTCATCAAGCGTCATTCCAATCCGTTCCCAAGCACTCAGACGGTAATGATGCCCGCATGACGAGCATACCTTCAAATTCTTATCCAATTCTTTGCTGTACTGAATGGTGCCGCATTTGGAGCACTTATTCATTAGACCTTCCGGTATGTCGCGTTTAGGCCGCTCAGAAGGGATGGTCGCATACTTCTTCTTTGAAAATAAGTCCTTAATTTGCAATGTGTGACACCTCTCAAGGCGCAATAGTATAAGGTATTACGGCTGCATGATGGAGTTAAATACTTCCTGTACTTCCTCCAATTCACCCGAAGGAACCAAAATCTCATATTGCTGTTTAGACAGATTAACTGGACGGACTTTTACGAGAAAGCCTTCTTCCGTAAGCCGCTTCTTGATGTTGTCCGCGATTCTAGCGGTTGGAGCGATGTAAATGACCGTCCACATTATGGTACCTCCTGAAAACTTTGCCTGCAGCAAAGTTCGCATCTTCTAACAAGTCAATCCCGTTAAAGGCCATATGATGTCATAATGATACCACAGTCATGGCGAATCGGGCAAATGGTATCGGATGGCTTTTGGGTCCTGATGCGCGATCCTTGCTGATGCCGCCGCCGCCAGTCCCGCAACAAGATCGTCGAGAAACACGTGAATTTTCTCGCCTTTCAGATTCAGCTGACGAATAATGCCGGGCTTTACTTTATCCAAATATCCGAAACTCGTCAAGCCAATCATCCCATAAACATTCGTTATTCCTAGTGCTAAAGTCTCGTCTACGCCATACAGGGACTCGTCGGTTTCCATGATGGCCTGCAGCGGCTCCGGCAGCAAACGGCGTTCGGCAAGCTCATCAAGGGCGATTCCGGTATACAGCACATACTGCACTTCGCGCTTCTCCAAAACAGCTCTTACACTCTCTTCGCATTCGGCTACGGTCAAATCCGCATTGTAAGGACGCTGCAGCGTATATACAATTTCCGCAATATCGTCCACGCTTACTCCACGCTTTTGCAACCATTTTTCGATTCCGGACGTCATGTCCATCCCTCCCGCATATGCTTGTACGTCTTCATGCAACGCAAGCCGGGGAAAAATTGCGGCTGCCAAACCGCTTAATCCCGCTTGTAACAATAAATGTATGCGGGAGGTGATAGAGTTGTGCATAAATTATCTGACAATTACCGCTCCTTGCCCAAGAAGCTGCTCAATGGCGCTGAATAATTGAGGAGAAGGCTTTGTGCGGTACGTTTCGCTTAGAGCAAGCGAGCGCTGCTCCCGCTCATAGAACAACACCGTATCCAGCTGTCCGTGATGGTCGGCCAATAGCTTCTTCAGCTGCTCCAGCACGTCCGGATGCTCGCGCGAAGCGATAATCTTGATATAAACGCGCTGACGTTTCCTTTCGGCAGGAGGAGCAGCGCGCTCGGAAGACTCAGCCGGCCTTGCAGGCTGCGGTTTCCGGGCTGCAGATGCCGCCGGTGAAGCTTGAGCGGTCCTAATTCCTGCCGCTTGGCTTTGGGGAGAAGTCTGAGCGGGCGGCTGATTGATGCCGCCTGCCGGCCTCGAGGCACGGGAGCTCGCATGCTTCCGCATCCGACCCACAGGCTCGGCCAGCTGCTCCGCGGTTGCCGTCCCTTCCTGAATCGGCACAACATCTTCGATGATCAGCTTAAAGTCCTCGTCCTGATGCTGAACCGTAGCGTGAATAATCGCGAGCCCGCCTTTCACAAGACGATCCCCGCAGCGCTTCCATACAGCCGGGAATACAACCCCCTCTGCACGCATCACCCTGTCCTCTATTTCAATAAAGCCCATCGCATTTCCTTTTTTATTTGTAAATGGTTTAAGAGAAACCACTCTCGCTCCGATAAAAGCTGCTGCTCCTTCTGCTGCTTCCCCAAGCTCTATGAACCGGTCAAGGCCAAGCGGCTCAAGCTGTTCCTCTACGGCATCCAGCGGATGGCCGGACAAGTACAATCCCAGCAGTTCACGTTCCAACTCCAGCTGCTCGCCCGTCGAATACGGCCTAATATCCGGCAGCTCGACATCCCAGTTCTGCACTTCGTCAAAGCCGAACAGCTCGATCTGCAGCTCCTCGCGTTCCTTGCGCCACTTCAGCGCGGCTTCCACGGTTTCTTCGAGGGCGGCAAGCTGCTGCGCGCGGTGACCGGGCAGCGATTCAAGCGCTCCGGCTTGAATAAGCGATTCCAGCACCCGCTTGTTGACAACGCGCAGATCCACCCGGCGGCACAAGTCAAGCAGGCTGTCGAAAGGCCGTTCCCGGCGCTCTTTCTCGATAGCCTCGATAGCTTGCGTGCCGACGTTTTTAATAGCCGCAAGGCCAAAACGAACGGCCCCCTCCACCGGTGTAAACGTAACGCCGCTTTCGTTCACGTCAGGAGGCAGCACCTCAATGCCCATCCGTCTGCATTCGTCCACGTATTCGGCTGTTTTGCGCTGATTGCCGGTAACGGAAGCAAGCATCGACGCCATAAACGGAATCGGATAATGAGCCTTCAGCCACGCCGTCTGAAAAGCAAGCACGCCGTACGCTGCGGCATGGGCGCGCGGGAAGCCGTAGTCCGCAAACCGGACGATCATATCATAGACCAGATTGGCATCCTCGCTTGTATAACCTTCGCTGACGCTGCCTTTTACGAAATGCGCGCGCTGCTCGTCGAGCACCTCCCGCTTCTTCTTCGACACGGCGCGGCGCAGCAAATCCGCTTCGCCAAGCGAGAAGCCGGCCATAGCAGAAGCAATCTGCATGATCTGCTCCTGGTAGACAATTATGCCATACGTATCCGATAGAATAGGCTCGAGAGAGGGATGCGGATATTTAACCGGCGCAAGCCCATGCTTGCCTTGAATGTAATTCGGAATAAATTCCATCGGACCCGGACGGTACAAGGCAAGCACCGATACGATGTCTTCGAATTCGCTCGGCTTCATCTCCTTCAGTACACGCCTGACGCCTGACGACTCCAACTGGAAAATCCCCATCGTCTCGCCGCGCCCAAGCATCGCGTAGGTGTCCGGATCATTATCCGGCACTTTCCGGAAATCAATTTCCTTGCCGTATAAGCCCTTCACCCAAGCAAGCGAACGCTCCACGATGGATAACGTTCTCAGGCCGAGGAAGTCCATTTTCAAA
The DNA here is from genome assembly GCF_000023585.1 of Paenibacillus sp. JDR-2. Taxonomy (NCBI): domain Bacteria; kingdom Bacillati; phylum Bacillota; class Bacilli; order Caryophanales; family Paenibacillaceae; genus Paenibacillus; species Paenibacillus sp. JDR-2. The sequence continues at coordinate 5,156,659 of NC_012914.1, forward strand.
AGGCCAACCGCCTCGAGATGCTCCATCGAATATTGCGTGAGCGCTGTCCGCTCGCTTCCCGCCTGCAGCGGGACGTAATCGGTTAACGGACCGCCGGAGATAACAACACCGGCCGCATGGGTAGAAGCGTGGCGCGGCATGCCCTCCACCTTCAGCGCCATCTTGATCATGGCATCGGTTCTCGGCTGCCGTTGGCAAGCTTCGCGCAGGCCTTCGCTGATCCGAAGAGCTTCCTCGAGCGTAATGTGGAGCTGATTCGGAATCATCTTCGCCGCCCGGTCGACCTCCGCGAACGGCACATTCATTGCGCGCCCAACGTCCCTGACAGCGGCTTTGGCGGCCATCGTACCAAAAGTAATGATCTGGGCCACATGCTCATCGCCGTATTTGGCCGAAACATAGGCGATAACCTCATCGCGGCGTTCGTCATTAAAGTCGATATCGATGTCGGGCATCGTAATCCGTTCCGGATTCAGGAACCGCTCGAAGAGCAGCTTGTACTTCAGCGGATCCACGTCGGTTATCCGGAGCACGTAAGCAACAAGGCTTCCCGCTGACGAGCCCCGTCCCGGACCGGTCCGGATGCCCTGCTCATGGGCAAAGCGGACGAAATCCCATACGATCAGGAAATAATCGCTGAAGCCCATATTTTCAATAACGGACAGCTCATAAGCGAGCCTTGCCTCCGCCTGTTCCCGGTATGCCGGATCCTCCGACCATTGCGGCAGCCCCGCGTAACGGGAAGCAAGTCCGCTCCTGCACAGCTCGGCCAAATACGCCGTCGAAGTCATGCCGCCCGGCACCGGACGGAAGACGGGCAGCGCTGCACGCCCAAACGTCAGCTCCAGCGAGCACTTGTCCGCGATTTCTGCAGTATGGCGTATCGCTTCAGGCACGTGGCGGAACAAGAGTTCCATCTCTTCTCCGCTTTTCATATACAGCTGATCCGTCCCCATCTTCATTCGGTCCGTATCATCTACCGACTTGCCTGTTCCAATGCATATCAGAACATCCTGAACAGCGGCATCCTCCGGCGTCAAATAATGAACATCGTTGGTAGCCGTAAGCTTGATGCCTGTTTCCCGAGCTAATTCAATCATGGCAGCCGCTACTTTTTTCTGATCGAGCATGCCGTGATCCTGCAGCTCCAAATAAAAGTCATCCCCGAAGATCCGCTTATACCGCATTGCAGCCGTCAGCGCTTCCTCCCGGCGGTCATGAAGCAGATGCTGCGAGATTTCACCATGGAGACATGAACTCAAGCAGACCAGACCTTCGGAATGAGCCTCCAGTACTTCCGGGTCGATACGAGGCTTATAGTGAAAGCCTTCCAGATGTCCAATCGAGACCAGCTTCATCAGATTGCGGTAGCCGGTCTCGTTTTTGGCTAGGAGAATTAAATGATAGATCGGATTGTCCTTGCGCGTTCCCTTCTCGAAACGGGATCCCGCCGTAAAATACATCTCGCAGCCGATAATCGGCTTGATGCCCCGTGCCAGGCATGCTCTATAAAAAGGAATAGCTCCGTACATGACACCGTGATCGGTAAGGGCAAGCGCCTTCATCCCTTGCTCGGCAGCCCTTGCCACCAAATCGCGGATCCGGGCTGCGCCGTCAAGCAAGCTGTATTCGCTATGCACGTGCAAATGCACAAACGAGGAATCTATGTTGTTCATCCGCTGGCACCCTCTTTCGGTTCTTATTCCTTCTATTTTATCATAATAGACCGCACAGCGCCCATAGAATGGTAGTGAGGCAGCCGGACAGGCTGGACTAAGCGCTAAAAGGCAGGTGTACGTTGTGAACGTCATTTTATCTAAGGCCGGGCTTGATTTTTTTATCGCCTTTGGCGTTGTTGTCGGAGGATCCATGCTGGCCGGACTCGGCTCCGTTTTTTTGCTGCTCCCCCCTACCTCCATGATGCTGAGCACGGCCGCGAATCTCAAAATATGGGCGATTGTCGCGGCCGTCGGAGGATCTATCGATCCGATGCGCGTTATCGAGAGTAATATCGCGGAAGGGCATTTATCACCGGCCGTCCTTCAGATTGCCTATATCGCCATTGCTTTTCTGGGCGCTCACATGGGAACGGAGTTAGTCAAGCTCGTTTGCAAAGGGGCGGCTTAATGCATGCGCGTACCTCAGTTTGAGCGGTATGTAAAAGGGGTGCAGATGCTTGGCGTACTGCTGCTTGGCATGCTGCTTGGCGCAATCATATATAATTCCATCTACCACGCCCAATTCGAGGCGCTAGTGAACCTGAAGAGCGATCTGGAGGTTAAGCTGGAGCAGTCCGAAACGGAAATAAAAGGCTTAACGCAATTCAAAAGTCAGCATACCGTCATCAAAAGCGTCGTGCCGCGGATCGAAGAGGAAGCCGGCCAAAATACCGACCGCCCCAAGCTTGATAAAGTAACGGAAGCGGAATTAATCAAGCGGATCAAAGCGGATCTTTCCGTTTTCCTTGGGCAAAGCATCTATGAGATCGATACGGACGCCCAGCTCGCCCGGAGACTATTAAGCAACAAGATTTATACCAATGTTCTAGAAAAAGACTATTCCATCGACATCACGACTATCCTGGTTGCGGAAAACAAGCTGCAAGTATGGGTTAAAGTCAGGCTATACGCGAGACCTCCTTCTTAATCGCATTTATTTCCGGTTTTGGGTGAATTCATGCTACAATAACGCCATTGAGACTACAAAAGGAGCTGTAGCTAAACATGGATTCACTCCTGCAATGGGTGTTTGCGCCGGGCATTATGATCACATTGGCGCTTACCGTCTTTTTCAGCTTTAGATCCCGCCGCTCGACGGACGCGCGCGCGCGCGGCCTTCATGCTTCGCGGATGAACATCAGCATGGGCTTCATGCTTATGTTTATCGCCGGCGTTCAGCTGTTTCTCTCCGGCACTTCGACGGCGCGTATCGTAATCGGAGCGATTTTCCTCGTTATCGGATTTTTCAATTTGTTTGCGGGGCTGCGCAACCATAGTATTTTTCGGACGATGCAGCAGTAGAGCGAATTATGAAAATGGATGGCACTGCGTGGGGCGAATATTTCTTCGATCGCTGTTGGTTCCGGATTCCTCTCATTAAACGTAGGACAAGGTAGGAATCCGGGAACCAAAGGCGAGCGCTCCGCTTCTCAGAAACATTCGCCCGCTCCGTGCTCTCATTTTCATAAAAGTCCACTGCTGCCCGTCCTTTGGGGCAACAGAATGAGCCGACCTGGCATTTCGCGGGTCGGCTTTTTGTTTGGGGACGCGGAAAGTTTTCTTTTACTCAAACTCGGCCTAGAGAATACGGTCTTCTATTGCATATAATAAGCACATCTTACTACAGGAGGCTGATGTCAAATGATGAACCTATCGATTGTTTGTCCTATTCATTTATCTCGGCCTATACGGAACGCCCTCTAACCATTTAGTATTAGAGACGCGCCGCGGGACCGAGTGGGTCCTTGCGGTTTTTTTGTGCCTTCCGCAGGGGAATCCCTGCGGTTTTTTTGTTGTTTCGAAAGTCCAATAAAACGATTAAAGAGGAGCATCCGATTTGAAAAATACCGATACCTTGCAGCACCACCAACAACATCTAGCCTACGGCTGGAATACCGATTGGAACAATAAAATGGAGCAAATGCCGGCAAGCGCGCGACAGCTGGTACCCGCGCGCGTGATCGCCCAGCATTCCCATTCTTATCAAATCATGACGCCGGACGGCGAGCACACCGCTACCGTTACCGGTAAATACGAATTTAATGCGGCGCTGAAAAGCGATTTCCCCGCCGTTGGCGACTGGGTCATGGCCGAAAAGCTGCCGGGCGAGACACGCTCGGTTATCCATATCCTTCTGCCGCGCCAAAGCGCAATGATCCGCAAAGCAGCCGGAAGTACGGTGGATGATCAGGTCGTTGGAGCGAATATGGATTATTTGTTTATTACAAACGCACTAAACCAGGATTTTAACGTCCGCAAAATGGAACGTTACCTGATTGCCGCATGGGAAAGCGGCGCTTCACCGGTTATTCTGCTGACCAAAGCCGATCTATGCGACGATCCCGAGTTTTTCGCCGCACAGATGGAAAGCGCCGCCCCAGGCGTACCGGTTCACTTGATTAGCGCCTTGCAAAACCAAGGCAAGGAACAGCTTCTCCCTTATTTGCAGCCGGGCAAAACCATTGCCGTCACAGGCTCGTCCGGTGTAGGCAAGTCTACTCTCCTGAACTGGCTCGCTGATGAAAACATCATGGAGACTCAGGGTATCCGTGAAACCGATGCTCGAGGCCGCCATACAACAACGCACCGGGAGCTGTTCCTTTTGCCAAGCGGAGCGCTTGTCATGGATACACCTGGCATGCGCGAGCTTCAGCTGTGGGATGCGCATGATGGATTGGAACAGGCTTTCTCCGATATTGAAGCTCTGGCTGCCGGATGCCGTTACCGGGATTGCCGTCATGAGTCAGACCCTGGCTGCGCGGTACTGCAAGCGATTGAAGACGGAACGCTCGAAGCGAAACGACTTCACAATTACAGGAAGACTGCCAAAGAGCTCTCCCATCTTGCGCGCAAAGAAAACAGCCTTGCCAAAAAAGCAAAAAAAGCAGCCGGTTCCTCCTCCCGCAAGAACGATCGCAGGACAAATGCCGGCGAATGGGACTACGATTAACTTACCGCTCTTCCCTATAGCTTTATCAGCTGAAAATAGATTGCACGGAATGCAGTCTATCAGCCATTTTGGTGGGAAGCCGACGCGGTATAATGCACAGAATGCAGGATATTGTGCCCGACTGAACCAATGACGGCTATTTTTCTCGAATATGCTGCATTCCGTGCAGGATATTTCGGATAACAGAGCAGATTCGCGCCATTATCGTGCATTTCGTGCAAGGTATTTGAACTTGAACGAAAAGTCCAGATAAGTGACTAAAAACATTAAAAGGGCTGCCAAACGAATGGCAGCCCTTTAACCTGTCTCTTATAAAGATGATTGATTCGTATGGGGAAGGATGGAAGAAATGTATCTCCTGGAGGAGCGTTAGCGTTCGCCTTTGTAATCGTGAAATATCGCATAGGCGAGTTGATTCTAAAATTCACGATTACAACAGCGGCCGGAAGGAGATACATTTCTGTAAGACTGACCCTAATACGAATCAATCATCTGAGCCGTCATCATAGCCTTCGCCGCCAACCCCGTCTGATCAATTAGCTCGATCTCGAGCTTGGTCGATTTGCGGCTCATTTCGAGTGCGCGGGGAACAATTTTAATTTGGCTGTCGATCTGGACCGGCTTAACGAAGAAGGCGGTCATTCCGTCAATAAGATAGTCCCGCTTGCCTGCGTCGCGAATCATCTGACGTCCGGCCAAGGTCATCAAGGTGACCAGTATCCCTTCGGACACCATGCCAAGAGATCCGGACATCTGAGGCGTTATGGCTCCTTTGTAAAGCGGAACGCCATCCACTTCCTCCGCTTCAAAGCCGGACCAGATCAGATCGTCGAAGGTCTCTCCGATCTCCTGCTGCTTGCCGGCAAAACGGAGAGCGTCCAGAAGCTGCTGGCGGGTTACGACCCCAAGCAGCTTTCGGTGACGATCAACTATCGGCAGCAGGTCAATCCCTTCCGCCGCCATCGTATGCGCCGCTGAAGTCACCGCAATATTAGGCGCTGCCGTGATCGGATGACGGGTCATCAGCTTGTCGATAGGACTATCATCCGATGAACCGGTTGCATCCTTTGAGGTCATCATGCCAACAACCCTGCCCCGGTCATCGATAACCGGGAACCGGTAATTGCCGGTCTCGCGGCTCAGCTTGTGAAAGTCGAGCAGCGTATTGCCGGACCGCAGCACATCTGCCGGTCTGCTGAACGTCATCAGATCTTCAATAAGCATAATCTTGCGTTTGATCAACCGGTCATACATCGCCCGGTTAATCATCGAAGCTACGGTAAACGTATCATGCCGGGACGAAATAATCGGAAGGCCGTTCTCGTTGGCCAGCGCCTTCACTTCCTCGCTTGGCTCGAATCCGCCCGTAATCAGAACGCCAGCTCCCTGTTCCAGGGCACAGCGATGCGCGCCACCCCGGTTGCCTACAATAAGCAGGCTGCCTTCATCGATGTAGCGTAGCATCGCATCCAGCTCCATTGCGCCGATAACAAATTTGTGCAGCGACTTATCCAGGCCCGAAGTACCGCCGAATATATGCCCTTCGACGATCTCCGCCACTTCCCCGAAGGTCAGCTGGTCCAGCGCCTCGCGCCTTCTCCGGTCAATGCGGACCGTCCCGATTCTTTCCTTCGTGCTTACAAGGCCGGAAGCCTCCGCTTCCTTAATCGCTTTATAAGCGGTTCCTTCGCTAACGCCAAGCGCTTTGGCGATTGCCCTTACCGAAATTTTCTCGCCAATATCGAGCGTCTCTATGTATTGCAGAATTTGTTCGCGTTTCGTGCTTGTATCCATTCCGGAAACGGATGCCACCGGCACCGCCCTCCCCCAATTAAACCTTCGTTCGTTTCATTCCATTATACCAGTCGATAGAGACGGCTGCGACCTTTAGTCCTGCATCGACGTCTTCACCGTCTGCCCCGGTACAACGATATTTGTCGAATACCTGCTGGAGGGACTGCACCGTAAATGCTTCTTGCGTTCCTTTAAATATAAAGGAGTACCAATCATAATTGATAGGAACGGGATACTTCTGCTTCAGAATCGGATAATTCTCAATGACGACGGATTGAGGAGGGATTTCCGGATATTGGCTGGAAAACAAAAAGGAACCCTTCTCGCTAAACGGCCTTGCGATCGTCTCCGACTGCAGGCTCATCTGATATTCCACCTGCTGCGTGCGGGGATTCACCCTGCAATTAAAGCTGCCGTGCGCACTCGCCGATTTATTGGTCTTATGTAGAATGCGGTACGTGAACTGCACATGAAACCGCATATGCTGATAGTAAGCTTGTACGTTTCGAAAAAACTCAAACTCATCAACCATAAGCGTTGCTCCTTGTTAAAAAGTTCCTATTCAGGAAATGATGTTAATAGGTAGAACCTTTTTACACAATTATAATAAAAAGCATAACCTTTGGTCAATGACTATAGGCACTATTTTTAATAAGGACTATAAGACGTTGTTGCCGGGATAGGAAAGTTCTATCTTAAGGCTGAGGTGACGAATGTGAACGAAATCAGCCGAAATATCGGTGAGAATATACGGGCAATACGCAAACAAAAGGGCTTCAGCCAAGAGCAGCTGGCTCTGCGGGCGGAAATCAACGGCTCCTATATGGGGCAGGTGGAACGCGGCGAGAAGAGTCCAACGGTCGATGTATTAAGCAAAATTGCCCACGCTCTCCAATGTCCGCTTGAGCAGCTGGTCCATATGCCCGGGACACCTCACGAGGACAGCACCTATGCGGAGAAAATCGCTTCTCAGCTTCAGGGTTTATCCGTCAAGGAACAAGAAGCTGTCTACAAATTCGTCAAGCAGCTTGTTCAGTTCAAAGATATCGATTAACACGCTTTTGCGGCTTCGCCACCCTAATAGAGGCGCAGCAAATGAAAAAGCCCCCTTACGGGGGCACGGGCTTTGCGTCTATACCTTAACCTCTTGCACTTCGGTTCGAACCCCTGTCCACCGCCTGCTGCAGCCTGCGCTCCCAGGTATTTCTCTTCATCCGCTTGATGCGGTCCAGTTCCTTCTTCTTCTGCTCGTTCATCCAGAGTAGCGCATTTAAGTGAGCGGCAATGACGAGCAGCGCAAACAACGTCCACACTACCCCGAATATCGTCACAGCATTCCATGGACCCGTAAGATCCAGTTTTGGCACCCCGTAGAACAGCATCGCCAAAGCAACTGCCAGATAAATAATATGCCGGGCTTTTCCCCTCATTCATCTCAACTCCCGCTTCCTTAGCTTTTGCTTGTCCGCACCACTATCCTATGAAGACAAACCGCCGGATATGACCGCATCACTAATTTCTTTGGCCAATCACCAAGGGATAGATGTCCTCATATGATGAAGTAATTCGTGTAAAACACCTATGGGCCTTTATCCGCTTTTCGTCATCCTCCTGCTTGGAAGGAGATTTACACAATGCAAAAATCGAAAGTAGCCGTTCAGCTTATCAGCTCCGGCATGCTTCCGGAAGATACGATTATGCTCGGTGAAGCCTACTTGAAGCAATGGCATATTTCTCACAGCGTATCGATCGTATTGCGGTTCGGAACATTCAAGAAGACGGTGAAGGTAATTCCGGTACCGAAGTACGACGGAATGCGCATGAACCAATCGCTCGCCAGACAGATGGGCATTCTTAGCAGCACCGCTCTTCGCCTGAGCTACGATTCCTCGTCTTCCACGCTTAGGCTTGGGCCTCTGATCGGCGTTCTGATTAGCCGTGATTATCCGAGTACGCCCGACAAACCGTTCGGCACGATCACGATGTTCTGCAAGGAATTGATCGACGGCTGCGCGAATCAGGGAGCGCATGTTTACTTCTTTACTCCGAACCATATCTCGGGAAGCAGCGACAAGCAAATCGAAGGCTGGACCTTTGCGAACGGTTGGAAACGGGCTAAGCTTCCGCTGCCGGATGTCGTGAACAACCGCCTGACGTCTCGCAAGCTGGAAAGCCGTTCTTCAGTACAGCAGTTTTTCAAAGAGATAAAGAATACTCATCATGTCAGCGTGTTTAACGAAAAGTTCCTGGACAAAATGGAAGTCTTCGATGCGCTGAAAAAAGACGAAAGTGTCCGCCGCTACCTGCCGGAATCCCACTTTCTCCGCAACTATACAACGCTGAAATCGATGTGCTCCCGTTACGGCAATGTATTCCTCAAGCCTTCCAAAGGCAGTCTCGGCAAAGGCATTATCCGAGTGACAAGGCTAGAGGGAGACAGCTATCAAGCGCATTTTACAACCGGCACAGGTACAAGACGGCAGGTATACCCAAACCTTGTGAAGCTGTTCTCGAACATTTCAACCAAGATGAAAACCATTAAATATCAAGCCCAGCAAGGACTGAGCCTCATCGAGATCCAGAAGCGGCCGGTCGACTTCCGTGCCGTGGTTCAGAAGAACGCAACAGGCAAATGGACGCTGACTTCGGTGGTGGCGCGTACCGCGAGCAGCCAGCATTTTGTCTCCAATCTCGCACGCGGCGGAACGCTCAGCACCGTGAGCGAAGCTGTCGCGCGTTCCAATATTTTTGCCGGCAAGGAAGGGGCCTCCAAACGCCTTCGAACAGCCGCTCTAACGATTGCCGAAGGAATCGATAAGCATATTCCGGCACATTTCGGCGAGCTGGGAATCGATTTGGCGCTGGATACCAGCGGCCGCGTATGGCTGCTGGAGGTTAACTCCAAGCCTTCGAAGAGCGACAACACGCCTCTCAATCAGGAAAATGACAACAAAATCCGTCCATCGGTCCGAAATGTCATTCAATACTCCCGCTTCCTGTCGGGATTCTAACCGGAGGGCCTTATGAAGGCTGCGCTTGTGAGAGTAGGACTGTATGTCGCCTTTATAGACGGCGGCGCAGAACCGGAGAGTCATACATCAGGCAAAGCAAGCAGCATTAAGCTGCCGGAGCCGGCATTCGCGCAAATGCTCAGCGAAGCGGCCGGTCGTCTCGCCATTGACCTGTATGTCTTCTCCCCCGCCGAATACGAGGAGAAAACCGGACAGCTGACTGCCTTCCGGCTTCGCCATGGCAGTTGGGTGAAGGAACCCTGCCCGCTCCCGGATATCCTCTACGACCGCTGTTTCTATCGAACGGCTGAAGAGCGCATGCTCTGCAAAGCGGTGCTTGCTGCCATCCGGGAACAAAAGCCCGTGACGACGTTAAACGGAAGCCTTCCCGGCAAATGGGAGGTATACAGTACGCTTCGCCAGGACTCTCTTCTGGCTCCGCTTCTTCCTTCCACAACCAGGCTCGACCGCCCGGACACTCTCCTGCGTCTCCTAAAGAGTAATGGCGAGGAGCTGTTCCTTAAACCATCGGCGGGCATGCAAGGCAAAGGGGCTATTCATCTGAAGCAATTCCCTTTGACCCGCGAATGGATTGCCGCCGGGCGAACCGGAAGCAATCTCCCGTTCCGGCATCGCTTCAAACACTATTCTTCGTTGTCGATATGGATCAGCAGATTTATGGGGAATGCGTCTTATATCGCACAGCCATATCTGCAGCTGACAGATCCGGACGGCAATCCGTTTGACCTTCGTGTACTTGTGCAGAAAAACGGCAAGGGACGCTGGGGCGTAACCGGCGCTGCCGTCCGTGCCGGAAGTTCCGGAACCGTCACTTCCAATCTGCATGGCGGGGGCACGGCAAGCCCGCCATCCCATTATCTGTCCCGTCTGTTTGGCGAAGCAAAAGCTGAACGGATTATGAATAAAATAATAGATGCCAGCCTGCAGGCAGCAGAGAAGCTGGAAAACAACTACGGACGATTAGCCGAGCTGGGTATTGATTTCGGAATCGAACCGGACGGACGGATATGGCTGCTGGAGGTTAATTCCAGGCCGGGACGTTCCTCCTTCCGGCAGTCCGGCGACAACCAGGCAGAGCGGCGGTCCGTTGAACTGCCGCTCCGATATGCCCGCCTGCTTACGCAGCGGCTTAACAAACCTTTGATCATAAACGACTCCGCAACAGGTCAGATCCAGGACTGTCAGGTAGACAGAGGGATCCGGTCTGATAACGTTCAGGAGGTTCACCCATGAGCTTGACAACTTGTAACGTCCATTTCTCTCAACAATCGGATAAAGTCATTTATTTATCCAACACGCTTCTCAAGGAGCTGAAGCTGTCCGGCAAAAAAACCGTTCACCTGAAGCTTGGCAAAGAAGTGATAACAACAGCCGTCAGGCCTGTCAGGCGCCAAGGCAATCATCTTTATTTGTCCGCCGGGGTCAGGCAATACATCCGGGTACCCAAAACCGGCAGCATCTTCGTCCACAAAAACGGCGAAAACGAGGTGCAGATCGGACCGCTCATCGGTGTATTGAGCGATTCGGGCTATACCCAATCTGACGGCCAGCCCTTTGGCATGAGAACAAACTTTATCAAGCAGATTATCCGGTCCGGCGACCGTAAAGCTTTCCTATTCGGTTTTACCCCTCAGGATATCAACTGGCAGCAGGAGACGGTACTCGGCTACTTCCTCAACTCGCAAGGCGGTTGGTACCGCAAAACCGTTCCGCTTCCCGATGTCATCTATAACCGGCTCCGGAGCCGCAAAGCGGAGACGTCCAATTATATCGGGTCTCTCCGCGAAAGGCTGCTTCGCAAGAAGATTCCTTTCTTCAACTGGGGCTTCTTTAACAAATCGGATGTGTATAAGCTGCTGGATAACGATCCGGAGGCTCTTCAGCATCTGCCGGAATCCGTATCCGCTCCGACAAGCGAGAAGCTGAAGCAGCTTTTAGAGAAGCATCATTTCGTCTATTTCAAACCAACGGCAGGCAGTCTAGGCGTCGGCATCTACCGGCTTACCTACCATCCGAAGCGCGGCTACTTCGCCCGCTACCGGAAGAACGGAAAAAACGTCCTGCTGCGCTTCTCTTCCTTCAACAGCCTGTATAAGATGCTGCAAGCGCGTCACGGTGCAACTCTGAGCAGCTATGTCGCGCAGCAGGGCATCAGGCTGGTGGAGATTGACGGCTGCCCTCTCGACTTCCGCTTCCACATGCACAAGAACGGCAAGAATGAATGGGTACCGGCAGGCATAGGAGCGAAAAAAGCCGGCAAAGGCAGCGTAACGACCCATGTAAAAAACGGCGGTTCGCTCATGACGCCGGAGCAGGCGCTGAACCGCGCATTCGGAGCAAAGGGCAAAGAGATCTTGGAGAATGCGAAGAAGGTCTCCATCAAAATGGCTGAGGCGATTGAGCGTAATTATCCGCACCGGCTTGGCGAGCTGGGCCTCGATATCGGCATCGATAAAGATAACGATATCTGGATGTTCGAAGCCAATGCAAAGCCGGGACGCTCCATCTTCAAGCACCCTTCCCTAGAAGCGGAAGGCCGTGCATCCGTAGAATGCATCGTCGATCATTGCTTGTACCTCAGCAAGTTTCAAGGAGGGAACAGCTAATGGAACTAAGAGCATCGAAGAAAGAAGAGGTGTATGACCGGCCGGCTGGACGCCTGGTACTCGCCATACTGACGATTGAGAATGACGAACAGTTTTTCCGGGGTAACCGGAATAACTTCGCAGACATTATCAAAACGGGTCAAGAAAAAGGATTTCTTGTCTATGTGCTGACCGTCAAAAACCTGGTCCTGAACCGTTCCAGCCTGCGGGGATTTGTCTATATTGAACAGAAGGATACATGGCAGCAGCGTTTGCTGCCTTTCCCGGATATTATCTATAACCGGATTCCGCAGCGCGAGGATGAAATGCTGCCTGCCGTACGGAACAAAATTGCCGCTTGCATGCGGGATCCGCGTATCAAATTGTTCAACCCTTCCTTCTTCAACAAATGGTATTTGTTCGAATGGCTGCGCGGCAGCAAGTCGACCAAACCGTTTATCCCGGCAACCCGCAAGCTGTTAACGGCGGCAAGGCTGGAGAGAATGCTGCAGAAGCATCCGTTCCTGTACCTAAAGCCGGAGAGCGGCAAAGCCGGAAAAGGCATTATGACGGTCAAGGTGCAGCCCGACAAACCGCTTCCGTATCTGCTTAAGGTGCAGGAGAACAAAAAAAGCTCTACCTTCAGCTGCGCGGATTTTCAAAAGCTGTGGAACCGCATCAAGAAAGAATGCGGCAGCGAGCCTTATATCGCTCAGCAAGGCATTCAGCTGGCTTCCTTTAATGACCGCCAATTTGATCTCAGGGCTCTCGTGCAAAAAAACGAACGCGGCAAATGGGATTTGACCGGCATTGGCGCAAGGGTAGCCGGCTCCTCCAGCATTACGACCCATGTCCCGAGAGGCGGCTCCATCGAAGATCCCGAGAAGTTGCTGAAAAGCTCCTTCAACGCCGATCAGGCAAGAAGGATTCTGATTAAAGCCAAGCAAACCTCGATTATGATCGCCAGACAGATTGAAAAAGGCTCCGGCTTTATGCTTGGCGAAATGTCAATGGATCTAGGCATTGATAGTCAAGGCCATATCTGGTTCTTCGAAGCCAACTCGAAGCCGATGAAGTTTGACGAGCCGCATATCCGGCAGAAGTCGCTAGAACGGATTTTCCAATACAGCACCTATCTGGCCAGAATGAGAAACGAACGAGTAAGGCAGGAGGCGACGAGATAGATGGAACTGCAGCTGCTTACCCCCGAACAATGGGCGAAGGAACGCAAGAGACTAATTGATTTTGCCGTCCGTTTCGGGGAGAAGCGGCTGACGGTTGCAGCCATCCATTCCCTTCGTCGCCTGCCTCCCGAGCTGCTCTCGCAGAAGGAAAGCGAGACCGTTATTGCACTCGCGCGGTTTGGCAGCCGGATAGTAGGACTTGGCTATGCGGAGGAAGCAGGCGAAAAATGCTGCATCATCGTAACCCATCCCGAGGCTCGTGGCCTTGGGATCGGGTACGCGGTGATGGAAGCCATTATGAAGAAGCTGGGGAAATTGACCTGTCAGGTTGCGCTCGACAACGTGCCAAGCCTGACTCTCTTCTTCCGCCTTGGCATGAAGGCGGTCTCCATGTCTACCGGACCTACCGGCAAGCCAACGCTGCGTTTCGAGTGGTCACAAGAGGAGATTATGCCGCCGACCTCCCCTTCTGAGCAGCAAAAGTAAGCAGTATTCCAAACGATTCCGACAATAAAAAAACCATGCGGATACTCATCCACATGGTTGTTGGAACCATTAATCATTTCGAGCTTAGCTTCACGTTATTTGCCGTTGCCCAGCTGCCGACAGGATTTACTTCATATTGAACGCCAGCCCCAAGCTTGCCGTTATTCTGAAGCTCAAATACGCCAACGGCGCCTTTACGGGTCTGTACTTTGTATTGCGCTGTCAAGGTAGTCCCGTCAGAGCCTTTAAGCTCAATGGAACGGTAAGCAAACAGCTCGTCGCCGGGATCTGCCGTCAGCGTTACGTTCAGCGTTGTATCATTTACCTTATCAACAGCTCCGATCTCAAGCGGCTCGATGCTTTGCGCGGTAAACGTACTGTTCTTCACGGCGAACCAATCGGAAGTGACCGTATATTTCACGCCTGGCTGCAAAGTCTTACCCGCCGGCAGACGGAATTTAGGCTCTTGCTTACCGTCGGTCGATTGCGTAAAGCCAACATAGTTGACCGCCGTCTGCTCTCCGGACTCGGATGTGAGGACAGCTTGTCTTGTTGCAAGCGACGAAATGACTTGCATCTGCTGGCCGTCAAGCTTATTGTTCTCATCCAATACTACGGCATCCGCACCGCGGCCGCCGGCATAAGCGGAAATAAGATAACCGTAATCAATAACGCCGCCCGAACGGAACGACTCAACTTCAAAGGTATCGGAAGTAACCTGGCGTACATTTTGAAGCTGAATCATCTCATTGCTTGCCGCAACCGTAAAGTCCTGCTTGCCTTTATAATTCAAGGAATACGTTGTACCCGGCTTCATCGTCTGCACGGGAATAATATAAGTTGCGATAGCTCCGGTCTTCAGGCGAGGCTGGTTAACCAGCTTAATGCCGTCGCTAAAGGTGAAATTGGCATTGGCTTGATCCGTTGTTTCGTCCAGAGCGGTAAGAGGAGCCGTGAAGGTGACCTCGAATGTGATTTTATTAAGAGCCTTGACGGATACAATCTCCGCATTGGAAGAACGAATCGCTTGTTCCGACAGGACGAGTAGCTTCGCCGCATCGCCCCGGTTCAATTGCTTGCCGTCAATCTTCATGCCCGACATCCAGTATTGGACCGATTTCGTATCCCGCTGCAGGGCTTTGGCAACATACTGGGCAGCATCCGTGCTGGATGCCGGCTGATTAGGCTGGAAGCCTTGTGCGCTTTCGATTAGGCCGGCAGCTACAGCCGCGTCTACATAAGGGGTATACCATTTATTATTAGCTGCCTTGGAATCCGAAGGTGTCTCCAGATCAAGCGCAAGCACAATCATCTTGATAAGCTCGGCATTGGTGATTTTCTTCTCCGCGCGCATCGTTCCGTCTTCATAGCCCTGAAGCACCTTTTGGCTGACGAGCTGCTGGATCACTTGTTCTACCGATTGGTCAAAATAAGCCGAAGCGCTAGCGACCGGACCTGCGGACGCCGCTTTTGCCTGGACGGGCAGTAGCGCCCCTCCTCCGATTAATACCGTTAAAGCCGCGATAGCCGCTTTTTGCTGAATCTTCTTCATTACTCATCTTTCCTTTCCCGTTTAAAGTGATTGCCTGTTCCTGAATCTATCTTAGGCCGCCGCTCTAAATTCGCTGAAAAGAAAGTGTAAACAAACTATAAACTGTTCGATAACTTTTTACAAAACAGCGTTAGACCGTAAAGCGGTACCCCGCTCCCCACACGGTCTCGATAAACTGGGGATTGGACGGATCGGCCTCCAGCTTCTCCCGAATTCTCGAGATATGAACGGTCACCGTCGCGATATCGCCATTCGAATCCAGTCCCCAAATCTTCTCGAACAGCTGATCCTTGCTGAATACCCGATTCGGATTCGTCGCCATAAAGACGAGAACTTCAAATTCCTTCGCCGTAAGAAATACCTCCTGCTCATGCACAAATACGCGATGGGAGGATGGGTTAATCGTCAGCTCGCGGATGCGCAGGCTGTCATCGGGACTAATCTTCTGCCCGCTCTTGAACCGTTCGTACCGTGCCAGATGGGCCTTGGCCCTTGCCACCAGCTCGTTGGGACTAAATGGCTTAGTCACGAAATCATCCGCGCCAAAGCCAAAGCCGCGGATCTTATCCAGTTCTTCGTTTTTGGCGGACACAATAAGAATCGGCACATCCAGCCGCTCCCGGATCGTCTTGCAAATCTCGAACCCGCTCATGCCCGGAAGCTGAATATCCAGTATGATCAAATCGTAATCTCCGCTTAATGCCTGCTTGAGTCCGTCCTGCCCGTCATGGCAAATCTCCGCCTCATACCCGTGCAGCGCAAAATAGTCCTTCTGCAGCTCCGCGATATAGGGATCGTCTTCCACAATTAATATGCGCGTCATGCCTTCACCGCCTTGTTATCGTTATTGCACTCGTTTGAGCGTAAAAGAAATACTTGTCCCCCGGCCAAGCTCGCTGCTGGCCCGGATTTTGCCGCCATGTCCTTCTATAATTTGCTGGGCAATGGCAAGGCCAAGCCCGCTCCCTCCGGCAGCCGTCTGATTGCGAGAAGGCTCCACCCTGTAGAAGCGTTCAAAAATATGAGGAATGGCTTCCTCTGGAATACCGGGACCATTATCCGTTATCGTAATAACCACATCGTCCTCATCGCGATTAACCTCAATAGTAATGCGCTTTGGCGGCTGATTCATATACTTGAGGCAATTATCAAACAGATTGATCAGAACCCGCTTCAGCTTCTCGCGGTCTGCAAGCACGAACAGCGGCTGCTCCGGCATGTTCTCCCAGCTTACATCCACATGCTGATTATGGAATTCAATCGACATATCATCCGCCGTATTATAGAGGAACGGGCTTAGCTCCAGCTTTTGGAATGAAAAAGGCTCCTTCTTCAAATCCAGCTTGGAGAAGTAGAGAAGCTCGTTCACGAGCCGTTCCATGTCCGACGCGCGGGTGTGAATCGCCGACACGTATTTGTTCAGCTTCTCTTCCGTGTTGGTGACACCGTCGCGGATCCCTTCGGCATAACCCTTAATCGTTGTAATCGGCGTCCGCAAATCATGCGAGATGTTCGAGATCAGCTGTTTTCGGTTCTCCTCGTAATGAAGCTGCAGCTGAATCGACTCGTACAGCCTTTGACGCATCTGATCAAAGGTTTGGACCAATTGTCCAACCTCATCCTTCGACGCCGCTCTAAGCTCAAACGTCAAATCCCCGTCCTTGATATGCTCCGCGGACCGTCTAAGCTGTTCCAGCGGCTTAATGATTTGACGGGTGACGTAACGGTATAAGAGAAATCCGGTCAGCAATAAGATGACCGCAAACAAACCGATCAGAATCGGAAGCATTCTGCGGATGACCTGGGCGAACGGACTTCTCTCGTGAATGACGAAGATGCTGCCTTTCTCCTTCGATTCGGCCGAGAAATAAAAGTCAAATTTGGAATAGGAGAAAAACCGGCTTCCGGCGTTAAGCGTATTGCGGATCACGTTGTTTCCCAAATCGTATTCCGGCAGGATAGCCGGAAAATCGACGCCGCTAAGCGAAGGCGCCGCATACAGAATCGAATCGTTTACGCGGACAACAAGCGCGGCCTTTTCCATTTTCAGATCGGTATTGTATTTTTCCAGCAGCCGCATGTTCTTTAACTGCTCCGGATCGTTTTTCGCCAAATATTTCAGATCCAGAAAGAGACTCTCTTCTTCTTCCGACAGCGGATGGAGCGAATAATGAATTTTGTAGAAATTATTGAAGCTGCGCACATCTCCCGTTACGGCAACGGACAGCAAATAAGAAGACAAGACAAATAGAATAACCGATACAATTACGACCGAGGTAAACGATAGCAGCAATCTGAATCGCAAGGACAATGTACATCACCGCACTCTGTATTATTTTTGCTAAGTGTAAGCTATTTCGGCATAACCTAAACAAGATTTTTAGGGATGGTGCCCATTAAAGCATAGCAGAAAGGTGTAACAAGTCCGCAAACAACATATAAACAATTTATAAACGGCAAAGAACAGAAAAATGGCGTCACAGTTTAATCGCTGTGACGCCATCTTATAATTATTTTAGTAAGGCTAGAAGTTCCGGCATGGCGTGAATGCAAACGTCTGCGTCTGCCAGCTCGGAGTCGCGTCCGTAGCCGGCATACGCGCAGCCGATTGCGACAAGGCCGTTGCCTTTTGCCGCTTCCACATCCGAGGAACGGTCGCCTACCATCCAGGCTGTCTTGACCCGATGGTCGCTGAGCAGCTTGGCGACAAGGTCAACCTTGCTCGCCGTCTGGAATTCGCCCGCGCTGTACAAGCCGTCGAACAGCTCCGCAATACCTTGGAAACGCGCCACCTCTTTGACGTAAGTCTCCAGCCCGTTGCTTGCCACAAACAGCTTGATGCCCTGCTCCTTCAGGCTCTTCAGCGTTTCCGCGGTTTGAGGGTACAATCTTCCTCTTCCCGCTTCCAGCTCCTCCAGCTCATATTGCACCATCAGCTCATCGGCGCGAAGACGCGCGGCTTCCGAGCTTTCCGGCATCAGCTTGCGCCAAATATCCTCGAGCAGCATGCCGAGGCAGCCAAGCAAATCATCGAGCGGAGGAGTCCGGTCGTATAGTCCTTCCTCGCGCAAGGTACGGAACAATCGCTCATGCACCGTTTCCAGCAGGGTAGCTGTTTCAAACAAGGTGCCGTCCATATCGAAGATTACCGCATCCGGCCGGTCAAATTGAATCGCCATGACATTTTCCCCCTTTGAAGTCTGCCATTATCATAATGGATAGGGGGACATGCCGCAACCTTGCAGCCAAGATTACTTAATGCCTTCCAGCCACTTGTCGACTTGATCCGAATGGCTGTCGGCCCAGGCTTTCGCCGCCTCTTCCGGCGACTGTCCTCCCTGAATGGCAACCATGACCTGAGCCATATCGTCCGCCGTCCAAGTGAACTGGTCCAACAGCGCATAAGCATCGGACTTATCCGATTTCAGATCTTTACGGGCAATGGTATGGATGCTTTCTTCACCGCCGTACACGCCTTTTGGATCCTCCAAATATTTCAGATCCATATTGGCAAACATCCAGTGCGGCGTCCACCCCGTAACGACAATCGGTTTTTTCGCCTCATAAGCCTTCTGCAGCTCCGTTGCCATAGCGGCCGAGGAGCTTTCGATCAGCTTCCATTTGCCATCCAGGCCATAGTCCTTCAGCGCTTTATCGGTTGACTGCATAATACCGGCACCAGGCTCAATCCCGATGATCTGATAATCAACGGATTTACCGGTTGCTTCGTTATTCAGATCTTCTATCGAGTTTTCCTTCATATAGGAAGGAATAACAAGCCCTGTTTTTGTTCCTTCCAGGTTTGGACCAAGGTCCTCTACGCTGCTGCCGTACTTCTCCAAATACGAGGCATGCGTTGTTGGAAGCCAAGCCGCTACCATCGCATCGGCACTGCCGTCCGAAACTCCCGCCCACATGGGGCCTGCATCTACCTGCAGCAGTTCAACGGAATAATCCAATTTCGATTCCAGAACATATTTAACGACATTTGTGCTTGCAATCTCCGAATCCCAAGCCACGTAAGCCAGTTTAATCTTTTTCGAGTCCGTTTTCTGTGAGCAGCCTGCCAGCGCAGCTGCCAATACAATTACCGCTGTTAAAGCCAATCCCCATTTTTTCTTCAACATGCTTCACCTCTAGCGTTTATTTTTTTTCACGATATGGTTAGACATCCGGTCAAGTAAAATGGCCAATACAACAATGGAAATCCCCGCTTCAAAGCCAATTCCGGTTTTCGTCTGAGTAACCGCGCGGTATACGTCGG
Organism: Paenibacillus sp. JDR-2; assembly: GCF_000023585.1. NCBI lineage: Bacteria > Bacillati > Bacillota > Bacilli > Caryophanales > Paenibacillaceae > Paenibacillus > Paenibacillus sp. JDR-2. The sequence goes on from NC_012914.1 coordinate 5,176,224, forward strand.
CCCCTAGTCCTTGCGCTCCGATCATGGAAGAGATAACAACCATGGACAGCGACAGCATAATCGTCTGATTAATTCCCGCCATCATTGTAGGAAGCGCCATGGGCAGCTGGAGTTTGAACAGCTTCTGGTTTGGCGTGGAGCCAAACGCATCGGCTGCTTCCACCAGTTCAACAGGTACCTGCCGGATACCGAGATTCGTCAGGCGAATCGTTGGCGGTACCGCAAAAATAATCGATGCGATCACACCGGGCACAACCCCCAGCGAGAAGAATGATACAGCCGGCAGCAAATAGACAAATGCGGGCATCGTCTGCATTAAATCAAGCAAAGGAGTTATAATACCTTGCAAGAATGAACTTCGTGCGCACAAAATGCCGGTTGGCACGCCAATAATAATGGAAAGCAACGATGCCGTAAGCACGATGGATAAAGTCTCCATGGCATGCTCCCAATAGCCTAGATTATCAATCAAGAGCAGCCCGATCAGCGCAAACGCGGCAACCTTCCATTTTCCGAGGAACCAGGCTAATGCCGTAATAATCAGAATCATAAGGATTGAAGGGCTGAAGAGAAGAACATTATGCAGAAAATCAACGATGGAGCCTATAATCAGGCGGATGAAGTCAAACAAAGGGGTAAAATGATTTTCTAACCAGCTTTCCAACGATTCAATCCAGTTCCCTAACGGAAGCTTAGGAATATTATTCACCTTGCACCACCTGCCTCTGGTATTGCGTTTCCGGCAAGTGCGGCAAACACGGCCCCGCGAATGACGATGCCAAGCAGCCGGTTCGTGTCATCCGTTACCGCGAGCGGAATGCTCGAGGCCGCCATAGGCTCAAATAATTCATTAATCGGTGTTGCCGAGTCTATGGTTGGTACTTCCTTAATCAGAATATCTCCTATCGATAAATTCTCTTTCAGTGCCGCGGAAGCAAGCTCTGCCGTGATGACGCCAAGAAGCTTCTTCCCTTTATCGGTCACATACAAGCTCGATACCCCTTGCTCCTTCATGAGCTGAAGGGCAACACGCGGACCGCGTTCTAAAGTAATCGTTGCAGGCTTCCGCATGACATGAGCAGCGGTCAACACTTTGGAGAGATCTACATCCTCTATAAATTTTTCAACGTACGGGGTAGCCGGCTTGATTAAGATCTCGTCAGGCGTCCCAATCTGAACGATAACGCCGTCTTTCATTAACGCAATCTTGTCCCCGATGCGCAAGGCTTCGTCAAGATCGTGGGTAATGAAGATAATCGTCTTCTTCATGGTGGACTGCAGCTGCAGTAATTCATCCTGCATGTCCTTGCGGATTAGCGGATCAAGCGCGCTAAACGCTTCGTCCATTAGCAGAATGTCCGGATCGTTGGCCAGCCCTCTGGCCAATCCGACGCGCTGCTGCATGCCTCCGCTTAATTGATCCGGATAGCTGTTTTCCCATCCGCCAAGGCCTACCAGCTGCAAAGCTTGCTCGGCCATTTGCCTTCGCGATTGCTTCTCGATTCCTTGAATCTCAAGGCCGTATTCTACGTTTTGCAGAACCGTCCGGTGAGGAAACAGAGCGAACTTCTGAAAGACCATTCCCATTTTTTTGCGGCGGAATTGCCTGAGCTCTTTGGCGCTCATCTGAACGATATCCCGCCCTTCAAACAAGAGTTGACCGGACGTAGGCTCAATCAATCGATTCAACAAGCGGATTAAGGTAGACTTGCCGCTTCCGGATAAACCCATGATGACAAAGATCTGGCCTGCCTCAATCGTGAAGCTAGCCTGGTTTACCCCTACTGTCATTCTTGTTTCTTTGAGAATTCGTTCTTTCGTCCATCCCTGCTTGAGGAACTGCATCGCTTGCTCCGGATGACTCCCGAATATTTTAGTCAGTTGTTTGGCTTCGATGATGGACATATTCTCCCTCCCTTTTTTTGGTCTGACGATAGTTTAGGCTTTATAACCTTGATCAGTCAACACTAATATCCGTACGTAATTTACGTACAGTTTAAACTTTACGATATGAATACTCCTGATCCCTTTCATTTCCTCCATAATGCATATGGAAATGAAAGCTTTACATTTAAATTCAGATCGGCTTACAATAACAATTGAAGTGTGACAAGGTGAGCCAGGAGGCAATTATGGACGAAAACATAGGCGGCTTAACGCCCGAGCAATCACGGTCGCTGCACGTATCCCGCCAGCGTGTGATTGACTCGATCGGAAAAAACATGGATCTTTATGGCATAACTTTATCAATTGGCCATCTGTATGGTTATATGTATTTTCAAAACGACCCCATTACCCTGGATCAAATGAGCCAGCAGATGGGAATGAGCAAAACATCCATGAGCACCGGCATGCGGACGTTAATGGATTTGAAGATGATCGATAAGGTATGGGGCAAAGGCTCGAGGAAAGACTTTTACGAGGTTGTTCCCGACTGGTACCAGAACTTTACGGACTTCTTCTCGATTAAATGGCGGAAAGCCGTGGAAAGCAACATGGCCTCTCTGCAAAAGTCATTAAAAGAGATTCACGCGCTTCAAACATCAGATCCCGATAACAGCACCTTGCAGGAAATCACTTCAGTTGATGAGCAGAAAATTAACGAGGCTCTTAACTACTACCGCTGGCTGCACCGTTTAATCGATTCGTTCGAATCCGGTGAAATATTCGATTTTATACCTAAGGAAGACTAAATAGCAGAAGGGGTGTCCATAAGTCATGAAAATGACGATGAGACACCTCCTTTTTTATCTGTGCTAAACAACTGCCACCGATTCCCTGCTAACCGAAAAGCAATTGCAAATGCTCTAATTGACGCAAACGCGAAATCGCATCGTACATATTCCATCTGCTCTCTTCCACGACAAATGCTTGTCCGTTGCGAACTGCGGGAATGCTGAGCCACATATCGCTTTGAAGCATCTGTTCCGTGGTTTCGCGGGCCGATGCATTAACCGGCATGGGGACAAAAACGATATCTCCGGCATACTTGGCGATGTCCTGCGGATTAATCATTAGATAAGCCTTGCTTTCAGCAATCAACTCCTGTATCTGCCCGGTAAGGGAATTCTCATCCATGCCATGCAGCAGCTCGGACAGCCCAAGCCTTCCCATAACGAACCATTTGTGCCCGCGGTGGCAGATAAATACGGATGCCTTCTCCCCGGCTAGAAATCGTTGCTTCCACATGAGACTAGCTTGCTTGAGACGCAGCGAATATTGGTCGGTAAAGCTGTCCGCTTCCTTCTCCTTGTCCAGCCATTCACCAAGCCTTCGCATCCTCTCCAAAAGGGGATCGTAAGAATTATAGACAAGGGTTGGCGCTATGGCGCTAATCTCCCCGTAAATACGCTCATCCATATTGGACAAAATGATCAAATCGGGCTCTAATGCTCTAGCCATTCCCAATCGGAACGGAATTCCGATATCCTCTATATCCGCCAAGCCGTTCTCTTCTTCCGCAAGCCAAGAGGTTCCCAATTCGTACAAGTTACTCCCGACCGGTCTGACGCCAAGGGCCAGCAAGTCCCCCAACACTTCGCCAAAATACAAAATTCGGCGGGGACGAAGAGGTATCCGTACCTCATGGCCGGCATCATCCGTCACCAGCTTGCTTCCGCGCATAGACTCCGCGTATTGTCTTGGCGCCATTCCCGTATGCTGGCGAAAACGGCGGCTAAAATAATATTCATCCTCGAAGCCAACCTTGCGTGCAATCTCGCGCAGCGGGTCGTCCGTTGTCAGAAGAAGCATTTTCGCATGTTTGATCCGAAGCTGGTTCAAATATTCGAGCGGAGCCGAGCCCGTCAGTTGCTTAACCATCAAGGCATATTGACCCGGCTGCATGCCGGCTTGCTCGGCCAAATGTTTGACGCTCAGCTGCAGCATGTAATGCTCTTCCATGAACGCCACCGACCGCTCCGCCGACGGTAGAGATCCGCTAGCGGCTTTTTCACCGGAGTTATGCTGCAGCAGCATGCCGACCAACTCCGTAAACAGCATACGGCGGCTGAACCATTCCATTCCTTTCTCTTCGCCTTGCTCGTTTACCGCTCCTTCATCCTCGCCCGCGGATGCCGTCAATTGCTCGGCCAGCTTGATTGCGCGCATATAAGGGAATAACCTCCAGTTATAGTGATTAGAACTGAGCGGTTCACGAAAACCTTGGTCGGTCTCCGCATTTAGAATTTTGAACGTAATGGAATAGAGTTGGACCGGATTGCCCGAATAATTGCTTATATACCATCGCTGCCTAGGAGGCAAGATGTAACAGCTTTGCTCTAGAGCAGGGATCAAAACATCATCCGCATACAAGCTGCAATCCCCTGCTGCAACAAGAAGCAGCGTATAGGCACGAGCGCTTTGCTCCACCGTGACGTAATCCTCCCGAATCTCCCACTGCCGAGCTTCCAGCATATGAAACAGCAAGGAGCGAAACGTCTCCCATTCTAACCTTGAATGATGCATTTGACGTCCTCCCGACATGACAACAAAAATTGTTATCATTGTAGACGATCAAAAGCCGCTTATCAACCAGCGATAAGCGGCTCTATCCAATCGATCAAGCTCAGTTCGTCTTCAGCAGCGTCTTCGGCAATTGCTGAATTAACCATTCCCGCGACAGCGCGTCGCTATAGGCCTCCATCACGCCAAACGTATACACCTTGCCATTCTTGACGGCATCAAGTCCGTTCCACACCTGGCTTTTCTCCAATTCCTTCATGTCGTTGACCGCTTCCTCTGGAATTGGCGTAAGCACGAAGACATGGTCGCCCGCGTATTCCGAGAGCTTCTCGAGGCTGATCTCGACAAAGCCTTGTCCTTCATCCAGCGCTTTTTGGACCATAGGCGTTGGCTTCATTCCGCCTTCGTCATACAAGATTTGCGATAATCCCGTATTGGCCATCGCGAACAATCGCTTGCCCGGATACATAGTGAATACGGTAGCGGTCTCTTCTTCTCCGATCCCCGCTTCCCTGATCTCCTTCCACATGGCTGCTTCCTTCTCGTGATAGCTTGCCAGCCATTGCTTGGCTTCCTCTTGTTTCCCGAGAAGCTGCCCCAGCTTGGTCAAACGCTCGTCAAGCGAACCAAACGTATCGAAAGTAACCGTTGGCGCCACCTTGGAAATTTGCGCGTACTGAGTCTCATCCGCATTGCCGAATATGATCAGATCCGGGTTCAACTCCAGCGCCTGCTCCACGTTAAACGGAAAGCCAACGTCCTTCGCATCCTTGAAATGCTCCTCGCTCAATGTACCCTCGACAGAACTAAGCATAATGCCCACCGGATTTACGCCAAGCGCAGCAAAGTCACCGGTTGTTTCCCCATGGAAAATGACGCGCTTCGGCTCAGTTGGCACCTCGACCGAATGGCCTGTCCAGTCATTATACAATTGGGTCGCAGCTATTTCTTTTTCTCCGTTCTCCGGCTTCACGCTTTCAGCTGCGTTATTTTTTTCTCCTCCGCAAGCGGACAGCGCACCCATCACTAGCGTTGTCGCCATGAGGCTCGTCAACCATTTGCCAACCTTCTTCATTTTATTGCCCTCCATCAGTCTTTTCGTCCCTGCAATAGATAATGATAATCATTATCTATGAAAGTACTATACGAAAATCCGGATGCTGTCTCAATGGACAAATAAAATAAAGCTCATTTTTTTGTCCATCCTACCTTTAATAATAGGTTAAGGCGTGATGGTTCGATTTTTAAAATAATACTTTGCGTCTTGTTCGTTAATTTCCCGTAGAACTTTGCATGGATTGCCAACTGCAACTACATTCGATGGAATATCTTTTGTAACGATACTACCTGCTCCGATCACCGTATTATCGCCAATTGTAACGCCGGGAAGCAAAATTGCTCCCGCTCCAATCCAGCAGTTCCTCCCGATAGATACCGGCGCGTTGTATTGATAAGCTTGTTCCCGAAGCTCAGGCAGAATAGGATGACCTGCTGTTGCTACGGTTACGTTAGGGCCAAACATGGTGTAGTCGCCAACGTAAATATGCGTATCATCAACCAACGTTAAATTAAAGTTAGCGTATACTTTCTTACCGAAATGAACATGTTTGCCACCCCAATTGGAATGCAGCGGCGGCTCAATATAACATCCTTCTCCTAGCTCAGCAAACATTTCTTGAAGCAGAGCCGTTCTTTTTTCATATTCCAACGGACGTGTCCCGTTAAAATCATAGAGCCTCTCAAGACAATTCGTTTGCTCTTTAGCCAGTTCTTCGTCCCCAGGCAAATATAAATGGCCATTGTGTTGTTTTTCCTTTATATCCATTTTAGTAACACTCCTCGTATTTTTTTATTTCTCACCCGGAAAGATCTCTTGTAATATTATTTAGCCACTTGAATCGGCGGTAACGCATGAATGCAACCGGTGATTTTATAACTTCGTCTAAACAAATAATGGCGAATAACGTTATTGGCGGGAGACGCCATACAAAGGCACTCAAGTACCCCAGCGGAAGTATGATCCCCCACATGACGGCAACGTCACACCAAAACCCAAACTTGGAATCACCTCCAGCTACGAATATTCCGCCTATCGTCGACGAATTGATTGATTTTGGAATACAGTAATACGCGCATATAAACAGCATTCCATTCAAGTAGCTTTGCGCTTGATCGTTCAAACTGACCACTTGTAAAACGAGAGGTTTAATGAATAAAACGCTAAGACCCGCAAGAATGCCAAATAATACGGCGTAAGCATTTATCTTGCTGCCAGCCCTTCTAGCCGTATCCATGTCGCCATTGCCTAAATATTTTCCGATAAGAACAGAACCCCCGCTCGCAATGCCCCCGCACAACACAATAGCCAGATTCTTGACCACCGAAGCGACTGAATTTGCAGCAACCATATCCGCGTTTACATGCCCAAAGATCGCTGCCGTTACGGTCAAAGCACCTCCCCAAACGATATAATTCCCTAGGACCGGCAGCGTGTATCTAAAGAAATCCTTTTGCAGATTTTGTTGCATGGCATCATACACCGGAAATTTAAACTTTATCTTGCCCTTCACAGAATGAACGATGCAGCAGCCAAGTTCTATGAAACGTGCAACAACCGTCGATAAAGCAACCGCCGCAATGGCCTTCTGCGGATGATCCGGAAAAAGCACAAAAATACTTAGCGCATTAAAAAGAATATTTATGATAAGGCACATAGAACTCGTCCAAGCGCTAAATCGCGCATTTTCCATGCTTCTAATCACACTGAAATACATCTGCGATATTCCGCTTACTACATACGAGAACGAGATCACTTGCAGGAAACTGGAGCCATAGTCGATTAAATCCCCGTCATTTGTGAAAAAGCTCATTAACCACTCGGGCATAAATAGCGATATACCAAAAAAGATGAAAGAGATTATCGTGCAAAATAGGCAGCCGATCCAAAAAACGCGTTCAATGGTTGCTAAATCTTGTTTTCCCCAATATTGTGCAGTGAGTATCCCTGCCCCCGTAGCCAGCCCCATATAAAATAAAGTTAAGACGAATGTGATTTGCCCCGCCAAAGATACGGCGGACATCGCAGATTGGTTAATGAACCCCAGCATGACGACATCTACCGTAACAGCCAGCGCCGAGATAAGATTCTGCATAGCAATCGGGATGACCAGGCTAATAAGTTGACGATTGAAACTTTTGTCGGTATAAGCAGCAGTTAACATATTACGCAGCATATCCCCCCTCCTTTTTTACTTGTTACTATAAAAATAGTTCAATTCTATATTGTTATCCATCAGAATTGACTATAATAATATCAAAATCGTACATAAAGAGAGGGGTGCTTCGTAAAATGCAATTAGATGTTTTCTCTGATTTATCCGAGCGGTTGAACTATAATTTAAAAAATTTTCAATTGTACATCAAAAAAGGGACATTGATGCCATTCGACAAATATGCAGCGGCCTGTCATTGGCATCCTGATTTGGAGTTCATCTTGGTGCTGGACGGCTATATGAATTTTTTTGTTAATGGCGAGACTGTTCTTCTAGAAAAAGGAACCGGGATATTTGTTAGCAGCAAACGTCTGCATTACGGTTATTCTCCCGACAAAATTGACTGCAGTTACATTGTGGTCTGTATTCACCCTTCACTGCTTGGCAATGAGCAATGGATCGGCAAAGAATATTGGGAAGAGAAGTTTGGACCAAATACGGAGGACTTTATCGTGCTCACAGAGCATGAATCCTGGCACAAAGACGCTCTTGTCAGCCTAAACCAACTTTACGAAGAGATGCATGCCACGAAACGAAATCCGATTCGACTGCTGTCCATCGCCATGTCTTTAACCGCAAACATCGGAGATCGCATCGGAGAAAAGAAAGAGCCGACTGCCATTGATCCATCCTGGTTCTATGTCTGGAAAATGACTGCGTTTATTCATGGTCATTTTGAACACAAAATTACACTGGATGACATAGCTGCCGCAGGTTCGGTGAGCAGAAGCCAATGTTGTATTCTTTTCGGGAAATACGTAGAGCAATCGCCAAACACCTATTTAATGAAATACCGCATCAAAAAGAGCTGCGAGCTCCTAAGCGAAACCGACAGATCGATAAGCGAGATCGCTATCTCTTGCGGCTTCCAAAGCTCCAGCTACTATACATTTGTGTTCCGCAAGGAATTAGGCATCGTTCCAAATGAATACCGCAGGCAATATAGGGACGCGCATCAATAAAAAAACCAGCAGCCGGACAAATGCCGGTGGCTGGTTTGAGCGTTCTTGTGTTACATCTGCCGTCTTCTCCATGGAATAAAGGGCAGGTACATCAAGGTGAATAGAACAATAGCAATCCCCTCTTCCACTACTAGATAATAGGGATAAGGCCCCAATAAATCCAATAGGGAGGCTCCTTCAGGCTTTTCCCTAAGGAACATGTAGTTGGCATCCAGCCAGTAATCCGTACCTCCCACCACAACGAGAAGAATGTTCAGAAAAACCATCGTTATCCAAACGGATTTCCAGGTCGGCCGGAAGCTCTCGATCCACGTCATATAGAGAGGGGCAAGGATAATGGCGATATGAACGATGAAGAAGTGAAAAAAACGGAAATGCGGATACGGATAATCCAAATCCGGCGTCAACATCGCTTGCATCGCACCGCCGATGCCAGCGAAAAATACAATCTGATACAGCAGCTTGCTTCGCGTAAACAGCATAATAATCGCAAGCATTTGCGATATACTGCAGAGCTCAAGCGGAAGCGTATATTTAACGCTCCACAGTCCCACGATGGCGTACCAATAATAAAGAAGAATTTGAGGTGCGAGCAGCCCCAGGAGGATGCTGTACCGGATAATGGTTTTTACTGGTGTATTGCTCCGGATTCGCGCCCGAAAGCCGTATAGAAGAAGGGCCAGCACAACCAATGCGGCAAGCATAACGGTGTGCGAAGAGGAGTAGGGAATAAATTCTTCTTCCACGTACCGTGCAAAAAACGAAGTCAAAGCTTCCCTCTCCCTTCTCGGAATACGGCCTTACTTTTGAGTAATCGGAATGGATATCTTTTTATTATACTCCTTAATGTAATGGAATCCCTCTACCAGCAGAAATTCCGGTTTGTCCTGAGCCTGAACGGAGTAAGTCTGCTCTCTTAGAATATTCCCGTTCCCCAGATCCCAGGGACGCGAGACGGATCTCGAAGCGATTGGGACTTTTTTGCCGCCAGCTTGCACAAATAAATTGGTGGTGTCCAAGATTGTAAATTCTTTACTGGCAATAACGATATCATAGCCGCTTACGGTTTGCGTTACGCTGCGAATCCATAACTTCTCGTTGCTCATTTTTATGGAACGGTCGGAAGGTGAAGTTAGCGGAATCGGCTTCGTTATCTTCTGGTAACCGCTGAATTTATCGAGTACGATTTCCAGCGATTCAATCTTATCCGTTGGGAGCACATCATAACTAAACTCGAATGTAGGGCTATTTTTCCCGTCTAACCCGCCCGACCGGTAGCCAAAGGATTCAACCTCCGTACCATTAACCAAAAGCTTTGTTTTCCCCGGGAACATCGGGTGCCCTCCATTATTATTCAATTCGTAATGTCCTCTGATGACCGTTGAAGTCGGAGAAGCTATGACGGAGTCATAATGAACCGTTCCTTCATCAACAGCTGCTTCTCTGGAGACTTTCTCGTTAATGATGCTTTTCATAGCCTTGTTGGCCTCAAACTTGAAGGAGATCGGTTGTATTTCTTGTTCGCCGCTATCCAGCCGCTCACTAAAGTTCGCTGTTAATGTTCGGGAAAACGGATTTACGGGCTCGAATTTATAAACCCCTTGGAACTGTGTCTTATCCTTGCTGTAATTGCCTCCGCCTTCCGTCACATTGGAATTCGTCAGAAACCCTTTTACTTTGGTTACGCCGTAACGGATAAATTCATCAGCCTTAAATGTTAACCCCTCTGGCAGCTTGACGGTGTAATACATAAGAAAAGCATTATCGTCAGCAATAACTCCGTTAATCGTAATGACCGTGCCGTCCTTGAACGTTTTGCTCTTATTAACGGTCTGTCCGTACCCCTGCTCCGCGACTTCGGAGAAGCTCAGCGAGGTTAACTCCATTCGGTTAAGCAGCTTACCTCCAATGTATGCGAATGCCGGGTATTGATACGTGGATACGATAATCAGCAGAGCCGCTGCTGCGGAAATGCTCCACATAAGTGCCTTGTTATTCCTGCGTTTTTTCTCGGGAATCCGGTGAAGAGCCTGCCGCAACCGATCCTCCAATTCAGCCGGAGCCTGGATCTGATTTAAATTTTGTTTGTGCCTCTGAATTTTATCCTCAATCGCTTTCATAACGATCACCTCCGATAATCCCCTTTAATTTCTCTATGCCCTGCGAAATTCTTGACTTGATTGTTCCGAGCGGAGCACCCGTCATGTCGGCAATCGTCTGATAAGGAAAGTCATGGACATAACGAAGCTCTATCGCTTCCCGTTGATGGGCATTCAGATGGGATAGCAGCGTCTGCATATCCATCTCGGATTCCGTGCCGCGATACGGATTTTCTTCCGTTAACCCATAGATTACTGCTTCCTGCTCGTCCTCAAGCGGCGTGAACTTCCCATTCTTGCGAAGCAGGGCTCTGCATCGATTAACCAGAATCGTTTTGCTCCAGCTGTAAAAGGCTTCTCTCTTTTGGAGCTGATCAATCTTTTCGTATAAGGTGACAATCATATCTTCCATAGCATCCATCGCATCATGCTCATTCCCCATGTAGGTATAGGCAAGGCGATAATACGCGTCCTGGTCGGCCATGATTAGCTGCAATAAAGCTTCTTTATCGCCCTTCTGGGCTTGTCTGACTAACCGGCTTACCCTCAATGTTCTCTCCCCTTTCATAGATAAGAGCATGCTGGGGCGCAAAAAGTTCATTTTATTTTAAAGTTTTTCGGATTGAATCCGATACATGGTTAAAATCCGGCCTTTTCCTTAATAAATCTGACAAACCGTGCTGTCGCTGGAGACAGGAATCGTTCCTTTTTGAGATGTAATCCAACTTCCCAGCGCCATCCCTCTTCAGCAATCGGGATCCACTTTATACCTTCGAGATTTAAACCGGCCGTTCTCGGCAGCACCGATATTCCAAGTCCCGCCGCTACAAAACCAGCCACCGTCTGAAGATCCTCCGCGTCATAAGTTGAGGCAAGAGTAAAATTCGAATGATGGACCCGGGCCAGCAGCGAATTTTTCAAGCTGCAGTTATGCTTCAGGCCTACAAATGGCTCCCCTGTAATCTCACCTAAATGAATGGACTCTTGATCCGCTAACCGATGTTCCTTCGAGACGACAAGATAGAGCGGAAGAGACAACATCGGTACCCATTCATAGGTATCATTTACCGGTTGTTCAGAAGTAACCATAAGATCCGCATGACCTTCCTCTACCTGGTTCAGAATAGCTCCCTTGTCGCCTTGCGACAGTTCGAAGGTGATAGCCGGGTTTATTAGCTGATACTCCCGGATGAGCTTAGGAATAAGATCAACCCCGAGTATATTCAAATAAGCGAGATGGATCACGCCGGATTCCGGATTGGAATGCTCCTCGATCTCTTTTTTCCCGCGTTCTACTTCCTGCAGGATCCTCTCCACATGCTTGGAAAACATCATTCCGTACCGGTTAATCTTTAGACTTCTACCTTTCCGTTCGAATAAAGGAACTCCAAGCTCTGCCTCCAGCTTCAAGATCGAATGGCTGAGTGCAGGCTGAGTTATGGATAAGGATTCAGCCGCTCTTGTTAAATGCTCCGTTCTCGCAACTCTTAAAAAATACTCCAATTGGGTCAATTCCATCCGTTCCACACTCCTATGGCTTAAATCATTTATTTTAGTAATGAAAATGATTATAAATATAAATTATATTTATTTTTCATTGAAGAGTAAACTTAAACCCGTTGCCATTGTGAAGCGATTGGCTAGGAGGAATCGACATTCTCATTAATACGGTTGGCGGTTCAAGCTCCCCTGCCGGCGCCCTCGGAGGCATTCCTTTTGGCCGCCTCGGAATGGCGGAAGAAGTGGTTGAGCTCGCTGCATTCCTGGCTTCGGACCGCGCTGCCGCTATTCACGGCAGCGAATATGTCATAGACGGAGGCACGATTCCAACCGTTTAATTAACTTTTTGCTGCCAAAACGATTCCGGATGCATATGCCCTCACGTGACGGAAACAATAAGGGAAATTACGGAAGAGATGGTGGCATTATGTACGGAAAATCTCTAACGAGAGGATTTCGGAAGTATCGCGGATCGAAAGCTCGCACCCAGTCTGCTGAGTCCGATTCGCTGGAGGCCAATCTTAGACTTAATCAGGAGAAACTTAAGCAAATATTCTCGAATACCCCGGACCTGATCCACAGGCATTTTATTCTAAAGGCTAATAATCGTCAGGCTCTTCTTGTTTATCTCGAAGGGTTGTCGGATAAAAACGCCATAAATCGCGATATCCTTCGTCCGCTTAAGCAAGGCACATCGGAGTTAAACGGAGAGAATGATTTCCCGGCAACCATTGGAGAGATACATCGGGTGGGCGATTGGCGGGAGATCGAACGCATGTTATTCGCCGGATACAGTATTCTGTTTGTCGATGGGGAAAGCATGGCATACGGATGCGGTACGCAAGGCTGGCCGCAGAGAGCGATTGAGGATCCGCAGTTGGAAACGTCGCTGAAGGGCGCCCATCAAGGCTTCGTAGAGACCGGAAGCGCCAATATAGCATTAATCCGAAGGTATATCCAAAATAGAGAACTTAAGATTAAAGAATTCACCGTTGGGGCCAGAAGCCAGACCCGGCTATCGATCCTGTACCTGTCCGACGTAGCTAATGCCCAAACGCTTGGCGTGTTGGAAGATCGAATTCGCAAGCTGGACGTGGATGCCGTTATTAATACGGGAGAATTGGCGGAGCTAATCGAAGATTCTCCCTTCTCTCCTTTTCCTCAACTCATATTGACAGAACGTCCTGATGCCGCATCGTCCCAGATTCTCCAAGGCAAATTCGTCGTTGTGGTGGATCGTTCGCCAAGCGTGCTGGTTGGTCCTGCGAATTTTATCTCCTTCTTTCAGAGTGTGGATGACTATAGTACTCGCTGGACAATCGCTACGTTTATTCGGTTTTTGCGGCTTCTTGCCTTCTTTGCCGCCATTCTGCTGCCCGCAATCTACATCGCGGTGGTATCGTTTCACTTCGAGATCATACCGATGAAGCTGTTGTCGACGATTGGCCAGTCAAGAGCCAAGGTTCCCTTCCCTCCTTATATGGAAGCCGTCTTCATGGAACTGACTCTGGAGATGCTGCGGGAAGCAGGCGTCCGTCTGCCCGCGCCCGTTGGTCAAACGGTCGGTATCGTGGGCGGCATCGTCATCGGCCAAGCTATCGTACAGGCTGGCTTAATCAGCAATATTATGGTTGTTGTTGTCGCATTTACAGCCATTTCTTCCTTTATCCTGCCCAATTACGATATGGGTGCTGCGGTTCGTCTTGTCCGATTCGCGATGATGCTGTTTGCTTCCCTGTTCGGCTTCGTTGGGATCGTTATTGGACTATTGACCTTGATTGCCCATCTTCTTTCCCTCCAGTCACTTGGCGTTCCTTACAGCACGCCGTTTGGTCCCGTACGATTCAGCGATTGGAAGGATACGATGATAAGGCTGCCGCTCTGGCTGATGAAGAATCGTCCAACCAGTTCAAACGCGCAGCAGGACAAAAGGCAAGGCGATACCGGACATCAGGAAGGGGACGAGAGCAAATGAACCGTTTAGAAAAAAACTCTTTGTCGTTCCTTCAATTCGTATTCATTATCGCGGGTATTCAAATCAGTATTGCCGTTCTCTCGACACCAAGAGAAGTATCCCGTGTCGCGGGAACGGATGGCTGGATCACGATTATAATCGGTTGGTTGATCACAATCATACCCAGCCTGCTGATCTTTAAGATTATGCAGCGCAGCTCCGGGGGCACCATCCTGGATCTGCTGCAGCAGAGGCTCGGCCGGTGGATAGCCGTTCTCTTTGCTCTAATTATGGCGGCATATCTCGGAGCTATGGCCTATATCGGATTACTCCGAACTTTGCTGATCATCCGCGTATGGTTATTGCAGAATACGTCTCCATTCGTCGTGCTGCTTCTGCTGTTTATTCCGACTTACATCGTCGCGAGGGAAGGACCCAAGCTGCTCGGACGATTTGCCGAGGTGATATTCTATTTTTTATTTTGGCTACCTTTGGTTTATTTGCTCCCCATGAAGCAAGGCCGATGGTTAAACCTTATTCCCATAGCAAAGGAAGGATGGGGGCCAATCTTCTCAGCGGTGCCAGGCGTTCTTTTTGCCTATACGGGCTTTACCGTCGCTTACTTCCTGTATCCTCACTTGACGAACAAGAAGTATGCCGGAGCTGGGCTCCTGCTTGCCAGCACGATTACGATGGCTACCAATTTGCTTATTGCGCTCGTCTGCTTCATGTATTTCAGCCCAAACGAGATGGTAGAGATTAATCAGCCCGTCATTACCGTCCTTAAGACGATTCAATTCAAGTTTGTGGAAAGAATCGAGGTTATTTTTATCTCACTCTACATCGGGATCTATTCCTTGGTTTGGATCCCCTGTCTTTACGTTACGGCTTATTGCCTGAATTGGGCGAGGAACGGCGCCGGCGAGAGGAGCTATCTGATTGGTCTGCTTATCTTTATCGGGGTTGGAACCTACTTCTTCATCCCGACCTTCAACCAAAGCGATTGGCTGGAGCATAACTTAACCAAATCCGGAATCGCTGTCGAATATTTACTCCCCATAGCGGTTTGGATCTGTCTCGTCATTAATGAACGGTTGCGACAAGAGGGGCAGCCGGGATGAGGAAAACGATGAGGATTACAACAATTCTTCTTCTGTTTATTCTCTTGCTTCCCGGGTGCGGAGATAAGATTGATCTCGAAGAAGCGGCAGTACCGCTAGCCGCGGGCATTGATCTCGATAAGAATAATAAGCTGCGGTTTTACGTCTCCAACCCGGTATTCGGGGATAAGAGCAATGACGTGCAGCAATACAATATTCCGCTATCCAGCCTCCGTGAATCAAGAAGCTTGCAGGATGCTTACACTTCCGGAGCACTGGAAGGGAGGAATTATCAGGTTTTGATCGTTGGACGAAAGCTGCTGCAGCACGAGGACTGGTTTAAAATTTTGGACGTCATTTTCCGGGATGCGCGAAATACCGTTCTCGACCGAATGGTCGCCTTCGACGGCCCCGTGGAAGAAATGTTTGCTGTTAAACCGAAAGAGCAGCCTCCCTTGCCCGTTCTATTGCGCGGGATGGTTGATTCCAAGAGCAAACGGGGAACAACGGTACTCACTACCGTTCAGGACATGCACCGGCAAACGTTCGAAGAAGGGCTTACGCCAAGTTTGAGCGAAGTCGATTATGACTCCATGCAGAAAAGCTTTCGTTTAATAGGAACGGCCTTATTAACGCATAAGGGGAAATATGCAGCCTCGCTTGGCTATCAAGAGAGCGTACTGTTAAACCTGTTGAAGAAAAAAGCAGCCAAAGGGGTTACTCTTTCCTTCGCCATTCCCGGGGAGCCTAATGCAGACGTCTTCGAATTGGACAAGGCTAGCTTCGGGATTCGGAAGATCGATACGAAGATTAAATCTTCCTATTCGGATGATCGGTTCCGGTTCCGGGTACAAATGAAGGTGTCGGCGGCTTTGACGGAACAGCTGTTCAAGTACGATATCCAAAACAATGCGGATATGCTTGAGACGCAACTCACGCAGCAAATGCAGGATCAGTTGGAGAAATTAATTCGCAAATTCCAACGTGATCGAATCGATCCGGTGGGGTTCGGTATTTATGCTCGCGCATTCCAATACCAACATTTCAAATCCTTTGAGGATGAGTGGGGAGAAGCCTTCTCGCATGCGGAGGTTGATTTCGACGTTCGCGTTAAAATCATCTCCATGGGCACCATCAGATGAATTAGCCTGATTATGAACTGCGTCTCTAAAAGCAAGATCGTATTAAACCTTATAGAGCATGCAGTTCATATCTTCCGGCTGCCGATTCATCCTTTATTTCGCTGGCTCGTAATGCACATGCACTTCAAGCACTTCCGAAGTTTTTTTCAATTCATTCTCTACTTCTGTCGCTACATCATGCGCTTTATGGAAATCGAGGTTTTTATCGATCGACAAAACCACGTCAATCACGGCATTGCTGCCATAGTTCCTAGCCTTCAGATCCTTAACATCCTCAACTCCCTCAACTTGCTTTGCCTTTTCTTTGAAGTCCTGTAGAGCTGCCTCGTCAAAACCGTCCGATAAGTGGTGGGAGGCTTCACGGAAAATATCCCATGCCGTTTTACAAATAATGAGTCCAACCGCGACAGCTGTAACGGGATCAAGCCAAGGCAGTTTAAACTGAGAACCAACAATGCCAATCACCGCGCCTATGCTCACCAAAGCATCCGAGATGTTGTCCTTGGCAGCAGCCATAACGGCATGGCTTTTAATTTTTCTAGCCAGATTGATATTGTAACGATAAACAACGTACATAACCGCCGCGCAAAATAACCCTGTCCACACCGCAATGAAGTCAGGGGATTGCTCGCTGCCTCTAAATACGGATGAAACCGCATTTATTAACACCTCTATACCAACCGCCATCATAATAAAAGAAGCGATTAAGGAGGCGATAGTCTCCGATTTCCAGTGGCCGTAAGGATGATCTTCATCAGCCGGCTTTTGAGCTAGTTTTAAACCAATAAGCACTGCTATAGAGGCTACGATATCCGTTGCATTGTTTAACCCGTCCGCTTTTAATGCTTCCGATCCCGAGATATTTCCTATGATCAATTTGAGCGCGGATAAACAGATATAAGCAATAATGCTGACAATAGCTCCACGTTCGCCCATTTTAAGATTTTCATAACGTTGTTGCTGCTCCATGCTTCTCAGAAAACTCCCTTCGGCTTATCCATGACTTTATCAATAGTATCAGCCAAAGTTTAAGTGGGTCTAGAGAAACGTTTTTTCAATAAGCGAACATTGTAAACCGGGACAAACTATTTTTACTGAAGCTATTTTTATTGCGGTAAGGCAACATATAAAAATGGCAACGGATAGGAGTCCCGCTGCCATTCACGTATTTGAACCATCAATTCGGAAGTTCGGAAGGCACGACAAGGCCATGTATTTCAAGCCCCTGTTCATTCCGTTGCTTTAGATCCCGCAGGAAATCGATAAAGCCAACCCGAGGCTGCCACCCCATAACCCGTTTCGCTTCGGATAAATCATGCTGCTCAACTTCCTTTGGCAATTCGATGCCGTAGGTCTCCAGCAATTTGACACTTCCCGGAAACTGCTGTTCGCACCACTCCGCCCCTAATCGCGCAAAATCGGACCGCACATGCTCGGGCATGCCATGGCTCGTATGGATAATCGTCTGGAACAGTCCGAACTTTTCCGCAGCCGCCGCTTCGAGCGCCATAACCGTCGCCGAAGCAATGTCCCTGCGGTCAACGCCGTTGCGCAGCAGTCTAGCTCCGAATTCCAGATACGGTCTAGGGATAAATTCATGATAACGGAGCATCGCGATGGAGGCGCCCGTCATCTCATGATAGGCTCGGCAAAGATCTTCGCCTATTACCTTGCTGACGCCATAGACAGATCCCCAGCCATAAGCCATCGACGATGCGTAAACTATTGAACGAATACCTTCTTTTCTGCATGCTTCCAATACATTGTAGGTACCGTCCACGTTAACCGCGAAAATCGTATCGTCGCTGACAGGCGGTTGATGGGCGCAATGCCAAGCCGCTAAATGAATAACTCCGTCCATCCCCCGTACGGCCTGCTGAACATCCGAGACCGTCCGCGTATCGCAACGGACAAATTCGGCTTCCCCCTCATTTATTGCCCCGGAAGGCATAACATCCGCCATTCTCACTTGATGGCCCGCTTGCAGCAGCTCCCGGCATACCGCTTGTCCCGCATTGCCGGATGCACCGGTTACAAGTACTTTCATCGTTTGACGCTCCTCCCTATGAAGTGGCTAAATTTGTTCGATGATCTTCCAATCATCCTCAGATAATAGCGGCCGAACAGAGGCGGATACATTTTGAGCTGCTTGTTCCGCCGTCTTTGCACCTGGAATCGCAACGGAAACCGCCGGGTGATTCAGCACGTAACGGAGAGCAGCCTGCGACAAGGTACGTTCATCATTCACAAGCCCCCTAAGCGCTTCCACTTTGGCAAGGCTCTCAACAAACCAAGGTTCCTTTGGCCAATTCCTCCGGATGTCGCCGTCAACAAAAGTCGTTTCTCTATTAAACTTCCCCGTTAGAATTCCCATCCGCAACGGACCTCTAACAACGGCAGCGATGCCATGCTGCTGCAGGTAAGGCAGTACCTCGGTTTCAACAGACCGGTTCAGGATGCTGTAATCGAGCTGCACGGCATCCAAGCTGCCATCCCGGTTGAAATGTTTTATGTAATCGAAGTTCTCGGTGGAGACGCCAGCGGCTTTTACTTTGCCGTCTTGTTTCAACTGCCGGAAAGCTTCCATGAAGGCTTCCGTCTCCTCTTCTTTATCCCACCACAGATGACAGAAATAAACATCGATATAATCCGTGCCTAAACGTTGCAGGCTGTTCTCGAACGCTTCGATGACTTTGGAAGGCCGATCATAGACTGCCTCTCCCTTTGGGTCGCGGTGATGTCCCATTAATCCCCCTTTGGTTGAAATAACGAGCTTATCCCGCCTGCCCTCGATCAGCTTGGCCACCAGCTTTTCACTCCGGCCATCGCCATAAACATCCGCCGTATCAATAAAGTTGACACCTTTCTCAACTGCCGCTTCCATTGCCCGCAAGGATTGGTTATCATCAACCGGTCCCCATGCATCGCCACCGATTGCCCATGCTCCAAAACCGATCTCGGATACTTCAATTCCCGTTTTGCCCAGCTTTCTCGTATACATAACGAACCTCCTTAGGATAACGTTCTGCCCTATCTTAATCGATCTTCAACGTTTCCGTAAGTACGCACTTTAACCATAGTTTGTTACCTTGCGGTGACTATTGGGAGGAAAATCGCCCTGCTTCTTCGAATACTATTCGAAGAAATGTTCACCTAAACATAGGAGGCAACCATCAATGGGAAACCCAGAAATCTATGAATGCGAGATTGAGAAGTCATTACGAATCATTGGCGGCAAATGGTCTTTTCTTGTCATTCGCGAGCTATTCTTTCATGGAACGAAAAGATTCACCGAGCTTAAAACCGCTATTCATGGGATCAGCTCCAAATCTCTCACGGAGACGCTTCGACACCTGGAGGAAAATCAGGTCGTCATTCGCAGTATCCATGCTACCGTCCCGCCGACAGTTGAATACCGGCTTACAGCCAAGGGAGAGGCATTCAGCGGCATTTTGCTCGAGATGAAAAAATGGGTCCGCGACTGGGCTTAATCTACCTGCCGAAATGATAGATGATAAAAACGATCTACTGATAATAAAAACAGCGGCCGGCAATTGCCGGCTGCTGTCCTGTCCCAAACCTTATTTACCCATGCGGATATTTTTGACCGTTTTTCTTTCAATGGTCAGATTTTCATAAATTCTTTTGCCGCCGTTTCCTAACGGCGCTTGTGCCAATAAACCGACTTTAACGGTTTCATCCGCAGGCAAGGCGAAAAATCTCATCATATAAAAATTTTCGCCATCCGTAGAATAGTGGAAGGCAAAGGAATTTCCGCTCCTGCAAACTTGCAGCCATACCGTATTATCATCGATGTTGCAGCCGTTCGCATCATCCGATTCTTCCTTCGTAACAACGCTAACAACCGCGTGAGTATCAAAATCAGTCAATTCAAAGCAAGCCTTTGCCCAATGCGTGAGATCCTTCATTACCATAATGGAAGAAGAATCGTATGTATCTTTGAAATCATGCGACACCTTCACCCGCATAACAAAATCCCCGGATATATTCGTATAGTAAAACGGCGCATTGCATAGTGATTCCGGCGTGATCCCTTCATCTGCTACTGCTCCAGGGTTAATGAAAAAGTCGCTCTTCTCTGTCGCCTGAATCTCTATTCTTCCATCCGTTTCAATGATTTCGCTCTCATTCATCCATTCAAAATTCATTGTTCTACCTCCAATTCATTAATGGAAATTACTTATAAAAGTAACACATTAAGTAATTAAAGGCACTACAAATATATGAATCGTTTGGCAGAGCTACCTTATGACAAGCAAGAGTACACGATGTTTTTTAATCGGGGATGCACGTAAGGCTCCTGATTGTTCACCAAATGCTGCGCATACATGACGGTCAGCCGCGACTCTGGATCGATGATCGCGTAACAGCCGCCCGCTCCGCTCCAGCCGAATTCACCAAGCGAGGACAGGGAGCCGCTCCCCGATTTAGAGATATGAGTTCTTACGCCAAGACCATAACCGTAACCGGCATGATGCGCCCAGTTATAGTCGCTCCGCGTATGCCCGGTCAGATGGTCAGCCCTCATCAGATCAACGCTGGCGGCTGACAAGATGCGCACGCCTTCCGGGCTTGTGCCGCGATTGGTCAACATGTTCAGGAAAAGCGAATAATCGCTTACGGTTGACAGCAGGCCGGCACCGCCGCTCTCGAATTCCGTTCCGATGCGGTACCAGTCTCCGTCCATAAGAACAGCCTTGCCTTGTGTATCGTCATAAACATATTGTGGTGCAAGCCGGCTGCGTTGCTCATCAGAAAGGTTGAAGCCGGTATCGAGCATGCCTAGCGGCTCCGTAATCTCTTCGCGCACGTAGGTGCCGAACCGCCTTCCGTCAATCTCCTCAACAAGCGCTGCAAGAACGTCATGACAGAGGCTGTAGTTCCACCGGGTCCCCGGCTCGAATAGCAGCGGCTCCTTAGCGAGAGCCTTCGCAAAATCCCGGGTCGGCAGCCGGCCGTTTGTACGCTCCGCAGCTTCCTTTATGGAAGGTGAAACGAGATCGTAGGAAAATCCAGCCGTCATTGCAAACAAGTCTCGCACGGTAATCGGACGCTCCGACAACTCCGTTGTACTCTCATCGTCGCTCTGCTTCTTTTTAACTGCCATCTCCCTGAACTCAGGCAAATAATCGGAGATCGGATCGCCGAGCAGAATCGCTCCCTTTTCAACCAGCTGAAGGGCAGCCGCGCACGTTAGTATTTTCGTAAGCGAATAAAGATAGATAATTCCGTTCTCGTCTACCGGAGTCTTCGCTTCCAGATCAGTGTAGCCGGTGCGATAGCGGAAAACCGTCTCATTGCGATGCATAACAAGCACTTCCGCCCATGGAATGCGCCAGGCGGTGATGCGATCGATAAATCGGGAAAGCGGTGTAAAGTCCATAATTCCTCATCCTCTACTAAAGGTCTCCCTCTTATTATTGTACAGGGAAGCTTTTCCTGCAAACCGTTTGAGAACAGTGAAAAACAGGGTAAGCATTCCTATAAACGATGGGAGGTGACAGCGATGAATCCATTCGAACGAAGCGCCGACCGCCGGCGCAAGCAGCAGGGCAAGCGTGACAATCCGGAAGGCGTTCCAACGGAGAAAGAGAGTCTGTTCGACAAGTATGTTAGCGAACGCACAGTTGATCCGATCCCAGTAGAGGACCAGACCATTGAGCAGCAGGACGAAAAGGAGAAAGACCGCACGAAACGGGATTCCTCCAGCGAACGCAAGTATCGTACCGGAATTTGACTGAACCACCCGTAATAACTTCTATAGTAAGAATTCTATACGAAGAAGTATGCGGATGTGCCAACAGGAATTTGCGGCGGACACTAATCGCTCAAGCGAGTCGTATATTTCGGATCAGACGCCGAATAGACAACATCTTCCAAGGTGGGATCGGCAAAGGCGTTAACATTCGTTAAATGACCGTCATAGCCGCCTACCTTGGTCAGCGCCGTACCGTTACGCCACACCATCATCAAGCCGTGCTCTACTTCCCAGCTGCAGTTCGCCTCCATGCTGACATACCAGTTGTCGTCACCGTTCCAGCCTTGTTGCACCTCTATATCGCCAGGGGTAACATGCGCCCAAATATCAGCGGGGGTTTGCGGAATACCCATCTCCTCGTCCAGCCAATCCTCTCCTCCAACCGCCTCATGAAAGTCCTTATAGTAAGCATAGACGTGGCGAGAGTCCGCCAACCGGTCTTCTTCCGTAAGAGAAAGAAATGCCTTCAAAGCAGCAGCCGCTTTCATATCGCTTGGGTCGATCTCCTCAACGATTTCAACTATAGCGTTATCGAAGTACGGAACTCGTATCATCAATTGTCTCCTCCTATTTTATTTTTTTCGGGAATCCGTATACGAACAGTATTAAGCCAATGAACGTAAGAACAGGTACAAAAATATTATCGAAGAAGCCTGCGATATGCGTTTGCGGTATGGCATGCATGTTTACTTCATACATAGCTACAATTTCGCGGCTGCGAGCCAGCAAAGAGCCCACACGTTCGAATGTATAGATTACTCCAGCGGATATTATAAAAGCAGCCCCTAGTTTTCGATAAAAGTCGTTGCCCATAAATGCTTTGTTTCCTCCTCAATTGTTTCTGGCTTCACCTACCCTCTTATTTTACTATAATGTTCCAATTGCATTAACCCACTTCCATTAATTTCGCACAGTTATCCTAACAAAAAACAGCAGCCGGTAAATATAATCGGCTACTGTCATGTTTGTTTATGCGTTGATTAATGATTGACCGCCGCTTGCGGACTCTCCTGCATCTTTGCGGCAACACCGCCTCGAAAGGCAACTAGAATCACTATGGCAATGAACAATACCAGACTAACAGCTCCTTTGCTGTATCCCACTCCCCCATCGGCATGCGCTGCAGAGAACCAATCCGCAAACGAAGCGCCAACAGGACGAGTCAAGATATAGGCAAACCAAAAGGCTATTACTTCCTTCATATTAAACAGCCAATAACATAATGCAGGTATAAGTAATAAGGCGAAGAACATGATCCCGGAATCCAAGTATCCTAAATGCAGGCTGGAAGCCGTTAGGTCCCCTGCAGAAGTACCCAAGGCGAATGTGGTTAGAACAGTCAACCAATAAAAAACTTCTCTTCTCCGGGTATTTATGCTGTGTATGGATAAGCTTTTCTCTTTCACATACCAGGTTAGAAGTACCGCGGCCAGCATGATAACAAAAAAGAAGGTTGAAGCCATATAGGGTATTCCAAGTCCTACGCGAATTACATCAGCAGCCGTTGTTCCAAATATGCTAACCATGATTACAACAAGCCAATACAAGCTGGCGATATACCTTTGCACCTTGAATTGAAGGAGCATGGCTGCAATAAAAACGGCTACGCTTATGGGTAATGAGATTATCGGATTTAATCGTTCGAATAAATAATCCGAAGCTACTTCTCCCAAAGCTGTTGTAAGGAGCTTTGTTATCCAGAAGTATAACGTGATTTCAGGTACTTTCGCTAGCATTTCTGCTGGGTTGGCTTTAAATGCGTCTTTGTAAATGTACATCGTTGTCTACTCCTGTCAAAATTATTGATTGGATGAGTTTAATACATTTAATGAATCCGTAAGAACGGTACTACTCTTACCTGCATCCGGATTTTTACTACGGACGGCCGCAAGAACATTGTCAATCGTGCCATCAATTTGCGTCCATGTTTTTCGATCTATTTTTCTTAGCTTAGGCTCCGACTTATCCCAATTATGTTCCAGATCATCGGCTCCAGATTTTGCTGATTTCCAGTCATTGCCGGTGATGCTATTCTGAATGTCGTTTTCAAGTTGTATGAAACCGTCCAGTTGTCCACTCAAGGTTGTTTGCGAAGAATCAACCTGCGGCACAAGATTATGACTGCACCAGCTGTATCCGCCAATTCCTGCAACTAACAAGACAACGATTGTCGAGATGGACTGCACCCACACCTTTTGGATACCCGTACGTTGACCACCCGTCTTAACTTCCTCGGATTTCGGGATTAAATCAAGCTTAGTTACGGCCAGTAAAAGGATAACCGCCAATATAGCTATGAGAAATATTACGCTTGTTACTGTAGCGCCGAGCTCCAAGCCGCCATTTTTCTTCGTTTGGGACAAATAATCTCCTAATGAAGCTCCTAGCGGCCTGGTCAAAATATACGCAATCCAAAAAGCTAAAATCTCATTTAGCTTTAATTTCCATGCGACAAAAACAGAAGCAATGATTACAAGCACGATGATGCCTGTTTTTAAATATCCAAGACCGAGCTGTTCCGAATAAAGATCTCCCACGGCTGTACCTAAAGCAAAAGTAAACAGAATCGTCAGCCAATAGAATACTTCTCTTTTAAACGTATAAATCGAATGGATGGATAGCGTTTTTTCACTTGCATACCAGGATAGGAAAGTTAATGCTAACAACAGAGTGAAGATGATTGTGCTTTGTTCAAGCGGCACTCCCCATCCGTCCGTCATATTGTCGGTAACTAGAGTGCCAAACACACTAATAAGCACTACGGTAAGCCAATAGATTAACGGGTTGTATCTCGATGTTTTAAACTGAATATAGAGTACAACTGCAAATGCGATCCCCATTACCAAGGTAGTCACCGGCAAACCCAAGCCTACATTAACGCTTAAAAAATCCGAGAATGTTTCACCCACTGTCGTACACAAAACTTTAATCAGCCAGAAAAAAATCGTTACTTGCGGAACCTTGCTTAAAAGCTGGTTATACTCTCTTGGAGAAGCAGCCATTTTCATGCCCCTTTCAAATGATATCAAAGGAAATATCGATTATTTTTGCCTCTGTAGATTAACGTAAAATAATAAATAATTTATTAACTGGATATTAATATCAAAATAATACGGACAAAAAAAAAGAGCCGGACAATGTCCGCCCCTCAAATCTTAAAAAAATATTAATTCCATCATAAGGTGCATCTATTTGGGAAAATACAAGTTATGATAGTAAAATTCACGGCAAATTGAGCACCCAAAAGAGAGGGCCTAGTATGAAAATAAAGAAAATTGGAATGGTTAGCGTTATGCTTGTTGTAATGAGTTTTTCAATGAGTCCTTTTTTAAAAGAAAGCTTTAAAACGGTTCATGCCTCTAGCACAACAACGCAAACCCGTTTAGCACCGAATCATATCGTCATTGTTGTAGAAGAGAACCACTCCTACAAGGAGATTATTGGAAATAAAAATGCCCCTTATATCAATCAACTCGTAAAAAACGGTGCCAATCTAACTAATCATTTTGCGATTGAACACCCTAGCCAGCCGAACTATATCGATCTTTTCTCCGGTTCGAATCAAGGTGTAACCGATGATAAGCCATCCCATACTTTTAAAACAGATAATTTAGCTAATGAGCTTATAAAACACGGCTACACATTTGGTGGTTATTCTGAAGGATTGCCAAGTGCAGGATTTACCGGCCCCTACGACCTTAAAACCCTGTATGCTCGAAAACATAACCCCTGGGTTGATTTCACTAACGTTTCTGCAAAAGTAAATATGCCGTTTATCTCTTTTCCAAAGGACTACAGTAAACTTCCAACTGTTTCCTTTGTTGTTCCAAATCTAAAACACGACATACATGATGGAACAATTAAAGAAGCGGACGATTGGCTAAAGAACAACATGGCGGGCTATATTGAATGGGCAAAAAAACATAATAGCATCTTTATTCTGACCTGGGACGAAGACGATAGGAGTGCTAAGAATAAAATCCCCACTATTATGATTGGCCAAAAAATCAAACCGCAAGCCTATATAACCAAAACAAATCATTATAATATGCTACGTACAATCGAAGACTTCTATGGATTGCCGGCACTGGGAAATAGCAAAAACATTAAGCCCATAAATGTATGGAAGTAAAATATAAAACAAGAAAATCTATTCGATATCAAAAAAGCCCCAACATGGGGCCTTTTTTATTTGAGTTGCATTAATCCTCGTCATCATGCTCTTTATGTTCTTGGTGTTTACCATGATCGCCGTCACGGTCGTGGTCCTCGCCTTGATCATCATCGTCTTCGTCACCTTTTTGACCTTTATTCTGGTCGTGGTCCCGATCGCTGCGATTCAATTGCTTTTGCTGTTTCTTCTTTTCTTGCTGCTCTTTATGAGCCTTCTGCCAAGCTTGCTGCAGCGCTTTTTTCTGTGCAATCAAAGCTTTTTTCTGCTCTTGCTTGGTAGGTTGATCATTAGCTGCAAGCTGTGCCTTCTGATTTTCTTGCACGTTTGATTGCATGGTTTGAACTTTCGTATCGTCCTTGTCAGCTTCGACGTCAGCGTCTTCGTCTTTCTCTTCCTTGAATTTCAGTTCTTCCGGACGATCCTTCAATTTGATATCGATATTCAGTTCGACTTTAGCCGGCTCGACAGCAAAATGAGTGAATAACGCATCCATCACTTGCTGCTTGTCCATGTTAGCTTGAATCTTGATAGCTGCAAGCAGCTGCTGAATGAATTGAGTCGCTTCATCGCCTGTCAAATATTGTTTCCGATCCTCGGCAATTTTAATTTCCACCTTGGACTCGGTCTTTGATTCTTCCTTTTCGAGCTCGATCTTAACTTTTACGTTATCGCCATCGATTTTCAAATCCAATGCTTTCAGCTGTTCAAGCTGAATTGGAGTTTCACTGTTGCTCGGTTGAGCAGACGCAAGCTTAACCACAGCCTCATCAGCTTTTGACGGGACAACGTACGTATCGCTTGCTGCCCGGTTGTCCTCTTTTGTTGCGGAAGAATCGTTATCCGCGTAAGCAACTAAGCCGTAAGAAAGTATGCTTGAGCATATTGCACCGATTAATATATAGGAAATTTTCTTCTTCAAAATGTACCTCCTAAAATTACATGCATGTTTTTGTTCTTGGCGGCCAATATAGGATTTCGTTGCGTTGGGATCTTTTTAAGTCCGTATTTTTCGAAAAGTCCAAAAAAGCGTTTCTTAGCGAAACAAAAAAGCCGCGATTTTCGCGGCCTTCATGAATTCCTATGTTTCTCAAACATACAAAAGAATCGAAAAGAAATGACAGATCGATCCGGCGATAACAAAGAGATGCCATACAGCATGATGGTAAAGGAATCCTCTCCATACATAAAAGACGCTGCCGACTGTATAACACACCCCGCCGACGACCAAAAACACAAGACCGCCATAGGCTAGATGATCAACTAGAGCTCCCCATGCAAATACGATCATCCACCCCATAATGACGTAACCAAGCGTAGATAGGAATAGAAACCTCTTTACAAAAAAACATTTAAATACCACGCCGCTGATCGCAAGGCCCCAAATAACGCCGAATAAGCTCCAACCGAGCGGACCTCGTATCGTAACGAGCAGATACGGCGTGTATGTGCCGGCAATAAACAAATATATCGATCCATGATCGAAAATTTCAAACAGATCCTTTACTTTTCCTTCCGGAAAGCTATGCAAAAGGGTTGATGACATATATAAAATAAACATAAAAAATCCAAACAGGATAAACGATACGATATGCCAGGCTTCACCAATGTAACTCGCCCTGACAATGAGCAGTACCAATGCGGCAATACTCAATCCGGCACCAATGCCATGGGTGATTGCGTTAGCTGCTTCTTCTTTTTTGGAATAGACATGTGTATTTGCCATAGACTCCTCCTATTCAACTACTATAAGTTAGCTATACTACAAAAGATAGCATTCGTCAAAAAATAAAAGGCTGCCGAGCATATCGGCAACCGTTATCCTGTTATAGCCACGCCAAGAGCTCTATGGTCCCAGAGTATATCTTCTACAACCGTTACCTGATTGGATTCACACGTAACAATTAATATAATTTCTCCCTTATTCCCTTTTTTAATTTGTTGCTGGTTTTTGTCCCGTTTCAAAAGATAAATAATCCAACTCAAGGCAGCGCCTATAAGAAAGCCCAGAATAAAACCGGCAACTCCCCAAATTATTGGTCCTCCTCGCCACACGAAACCTTTACTAGCACCGATGGTTCCTAACAAGAAGGCAAAAATCATGCCTTTATCGATAAAGGACAGTCCATCAGCCCGGTGGATGCTATCAAGAAGTCTTGGTTCTTTTTTACGCAAATCAAGCGGCACTGCGTAAATGGCTGTGATTCCTTTTTCCTCAAGTTCTGTTATGGCAATTTCAACAAACATTGAATACTCGAATGTTGCCAATATTTGCATCGTTATTGATCTCCTATTGTGATGTGATGCCCGGCAGGCTGGTAATTTTCTATAAGATATTGTTTTTGAGCATCATCAAACAGCTTGTTATTTTCCACCGTGTTCGTATAGGCATCATAAATGGTAAAGCAATAAAAGGAGGGGAAATACAAGAACCATTGCTTATCAAGAACCGACGAGGAGAGGGCCACATCCCCTATGATCAGAAGGTGTAGGGCTAAGATTAGATTGGAGTTCCAAATGATCAGAATCGTGCTTATTAAAATAAAGATAGCCAAAATAATACGATGCAAGTAAAGCTGGCCAAGGCTCGGAATCCCCATGGACCATAAAACAGCTATCCATGGTTTGCGTTTATCAAGGTAATTGATTTCCAGTGCCCCGATGCTAAATTGATTAAACCGTCCTTTTTCCCTTTGAGCCAAGAGATAAATTTTGTTTAAATCCACAGCCGTTCGATAACTATCATAAATCGCAAATAAGTAAACAGGGATATAAAGAGACATGAATTTGGGATCCATTACATCTCTGGCTGCCTGGAATTGACCGTTAAAGGTATATATGATGGCTAAATTCAAATGAATTTTCTGGTTAATAAACATCTCCCACAGAATCAGAGCATATCCACGCAAATATTTATTTAAGAGCAGATGTCCAAAACCCGGAAAAGCTATGGACCAACAGGCTATTGTAATGGGGTTGCGCTTGTGCAGCTGCGTTGTTCCCAATATGCTAACATGCGCGATGTAACGTCTGTTTCGTAATTTATTTCTGAAATTCTCCATTATCTCCCCTCCTTAAGTTTCCATTACCAACAACAAAATTATTTTGTCTCTTTTTATGGAGGATATTCATGCAGCTAAACTACGTTTCAGCAAAAGGTTTTACTTCTATCCTAACTGATCTAACTTGGCAAACAATCTTAATTTTCTCTACCACACTCCTAAATCTAACCGCATCCCAACATAAACTAATTATGGTATAGTTCTGTAAATAAAATGAACAAGGTGGTTAATCGATTGTTAGTCAATACCGATTCTTATTACTGCATGCATTGCAAGATCATCCATTTTCGCCAACAAGGGGATCTCGTCATGACGACCGGTTGGGTATGCATCGGCAGCGTCACGCACGCTGTCGGTTTCTGCAGTACCTATAAGCCGCAGCTGCCTAACCAAGCTCATAGATCCCCCTTCGCAAGGCTTACTTAGCCAAATAAAACAAAAAGCTCCGTCCTAAGGGGACGGAGCTCGTTATAAACCGCATAATACGGATCCAGCCAGAAAAATAACGATACCGGCCATAATATGAATGTCTGGTTCATAGTGATTTCTTCTTTGGCACGGATGTTGTTATATAGTCTTCGTCCTTTAGAATCTTGGCAATATATAAAATCTGTCCCATGTGTTCAGAGAAATGCGTCGCGCTCTGAATAAAAATCTCTAGGTTCGATTGTTCACGATTTCCGGTTAAAGCGGTTTGAACTTCGCCAAATGAAGTATGGGTTAGTTCGATTAATTCAGCTTTCGTTTTAAATTGCGTTTCAAATTCCTTATCGCGATCTCTGGAGAATGGTTTATTGTTCATGGCCATGCCAATCCGCTCATTAATGTTCCCGCTTATATGAACAATTAAATTTGTTATGCTATTGCTAGACTCGTTAGGGCGCCAGTTAACTTGTTGGTCGTCTAACTGATTCAATACCAAGATGATTCTTTTCTCAATGGCATCAAATCTATTCTTCAATACAGCTGTTATCTCGGTCATTCCAATCACCTCATTCGAATGTTTTTATTCCTAACTTATCTACCAATAGATAGTTAAAGTGTGCCTCCTTATTATGCTATAGCTAACGCGGTGATGGTTATAACAATATTCTCAAAGGATTGCCTGATCTTATCACATCATTTGCCTGATGAAAGGCGAGCTTAGTCCCGGTGTGTTCGTGCCGTTTTCATACAAAGCCAAGAAAAAAGCCGGTTCAGCATGCTGACCGGCTTTCCTTTCCTCTACTGATTTCTATCAGCGTAGGTTTTTAAATTTTTGATCAGATCGTCGCAGAATGCCGCAACGTCACTGCCCGTCACTTCAAGCACGCCTTTCCCCAAGGCCGCCCCCTCTTCGAAAAGATCGATAATCCCCGAGAGCACTCCCATCCAATCGGTGGGCTCGACAGGACCGACCTTAAAGAGATATTTTTGGATCTCTTTATAAACGATCTGATAATCCCGCGGGAGGGCTTTGACGCGCGCCACGTGCGAACGCCACTCTTTTTTGCCTTCGATGATATCTCGTATGCTCATTTTACCCTCCTATTTACCTAATTTTTTAGCGATACTATAGTTAAGCTGCTCACGCCATTTGTCGCGGAAAGACTTCGCTCCTTCTTCGCCGGCTAGCGCCGAACAGAAGCCTTTGATATCGTCACCCAGAACCTCTCGGACGCTCTGACCGTCCGCAGCCGTTTCTTCAAGCAGGCCTAGAACACCATCAAGAATCGGCATGAGGTTACGACCGGTAAAATCCGAATACTGAAAAAGATTGGAGTAAATGTCTTTCCATGCCGCTTGATAGTCAGCCGGCAGCTTTTTGACGCGCGCTTCAAAGGCTTTGAATTCTTTAGTCATGTCACTGCCAGTGATTTTTTCCCAGAAATTCATTACTTCTCCTCCTTTAACTCGTTCATCTTTAATGATATGAACTCCCATTTTCCCCAGAACCTCTTCAGTTCCTGGCGCCCTGCTTCATTAATCGCGAAAAACTTACGCGGCGGTCCCATATCGGAGGGTTTCTTCGTGATCTCCACCAGCTTGTTTTTTTCAAGTCTAATCAGGATGGTGTACACCGTCCCTTCCACAACATCCGTGAAGCCAAGGGCGTTCAGGCGCCGCGTGATTTCGTAGCCGTAGGTTTCGTTGCGGCTTATTATTTCAAGGATACAGCCCTCGAGCACCCCTTTGAGCATTTCCGTTAGATTTTCCAGCACAATCACTCCTTGCTATTCTGTATCACTTGTATTCAGTAATACTAACTACCGCTATATAGTAACACTCAGTAGCGGATCTGTCAATAACATCTCATTTCAAACGATTTTTAACACAATCGTAGTTATACAATAGAGTCGATAAAACTACCTAATATGCGACAACGGAAAGTGACATCATTTATCCGCCACTTTCTATATAATCGAATAGCGGCAAAAACTATGAATACCTGAAATGATAGTTAGAGGCAGCGGGTATAGAAGGTTACTGTCCACTAATATGAGGCACAGGAAAGGTGGAACTGCATGTACGTAAGTCAAACTATGCAGCAGGTGAAAGAAGATATGTTAAATGGAGAATGGGTGGGTAAGCTCATTCATATGCGTGACACTACTAAATCGATTAAGGTGACACTTGAACCTATACAAGCCGGAAATGGGTTTTTAGAGTTATACGAGAGGCTGGGGTACGGCTTCTATAAATGGAGTCAAGGTGTAAGTGCGTAGCGAATTCATCTAGCTGTCAATTAATAATAGGATGACCAAAACAGGCAAGCGATCCTTACGATCGCTTGCCTTTATTATGCTCTAAATTCCCGGAAATAATGGATTGCGAATTGCTTTAAGGATGCGGCGGCCGGAGAGAGATATTTCCCCTCCAGGAGAGCAAGACCTAACACCCTTCGAGAGTTATCGTCCCGTACGCGTACCTGTCGGATTTGGCTCGGATCCAAGCCCGACGATGGCAGCAGAGACACGCCCAGCCCGGCGGCTACAAGTCCCGCCGCGATGGAAGTCTCTTCTCCCTCGAACGTTACTCTGGGGCGGATACCACTCTGCTGGAACAGCCGGTCTACCGTGTCGCGCAGAGCGTAGCCTTTCTTCAGCAAGATAAACGGCTCTTCCGCCAGCTCCTCTAATGCCAGACTATCGGCGCCCGCCAGCGGGTGTCCGGCCGGCAGTACGGCGAGCACCTCCTCGCTCCATAGCGGAATCCACTCAATCGGCAGCCGAGGCT
This sequence comes from Paenibacillus sp. JDR-2, assembly GCF_000023585.1. Taxonomy (NCBI): domain Bacteria; kingdom Bacillati; phylum Bacillota; class Bacilli; order Caryophanales; family Paenibacillaceae; genus Paenibacillus; species Paenibacillus sp. JDR-2. The sequence goes on from NC_012914.1 coordinate 5,208,945, forward strand.
CCGTCGGTTCGGCGATTAAGCAGAGATCCAGCTCCCCCGAATAAAGATGATTCAACAAATTGTAGCTGTGATTCTGCTTTAGCTCGAACCGTATGGAAGGTGACTGTTCACGGAAGGCGCCTAGGAAGTCGGGTATAACCCTCGAGCTTAGTGTGTGCAGGAAGCCGAAGGCGACTTCACCAAGCTCTGGATCCACAATATCGTGAAGCTCCTTTTTTGCGGATTCCATTTCCATAAGAATTCGTTCCGCCCTCTTTAGAAATAGTTCCCCGTATCGGTTAAGCTTCAAGCTGCGTCCCTGTCGGTCAAACAAGGGAACGCCTAACTCCTCCTCCAACTTGGCGAGAGACCGGCTCAGAGCCGGTTGAGAGAGAGACAGCTGGTCCGCCGCGCGTGTCACGTGTTGCAGGCGTGCTAACGTCTGAAAGTATTCGATCTGCTGCCATTCCAAAAGTGAATCCCCCTATTTCATTACAAAAATGCATTGTTTTAATGATTATTATAAATTTTACATCATCATCTATCGAGAGTACAGTAAGAGGCATCACAAGCTTGTCGGGAGATGTTTATGATGTCTTATTTACAATCCGGGCAGCCCGGATACACTCGTGCCTCGATGGCGCTGTTCGGCGGGGCTTTCGTTACCTTTGCGGAGCTCTACTCCACCCAGCCGCTTATGCCCGAACTAACGGAGAGGTTCGAAGTAACCCCTGCCTTATCCAGTCTGTCACTATCCGTTGCGACAATCAGCCTGGCGATCGCATTGCCTCTCGTCGCGGGCTTCTCTGACCGCTGGGGGCGCAAGCGCGTCATGAGTCTGTCGCTTCTGGCATCCGCGGCTGTATCGATTCTAGTCGCTTGCTCGCCAAACTTCCAAGCGTTGCTAATCCTGCGAGCAATACAAGGGATTGCGATATCCGGTTTCCCTGCAATCGCGATGGCCTATGTCAACGAGGAGTTCGACCCCGCCGAGAACGCGCGCGCGATGGGGCTTTACGTCAGTGGCACCTCTGTCGGGGGGATGTCAGGAAGAATCGTCATCAGCGCCTTGGCGGATCTGTTTTCCTGGCGAATCGCCCTGCTCGCCGTTGGACTAATCAGCCTTGCGATTGCGGTCTGGTTCCTGCGTGCACTGCCGAAGGCCAGCCACTCCGCCCCTAAGCGAATTGCGCCGTCCGAAACTCTGGGGATGTCGATAAGAGCGCTGCGGAATCGCTCCCTTGCGGGGATCTATGCGCTCGGATTCTTGTTGATGGGCGGCTTCGTCGCCATGTATAACTATGTTGGTTATCTGCTGACGGGTGAACCCTACAGGCTGAGCCAGACTGTTGTGAGCTTCGTGTTCGTTGTATATTTGATGGGGACGTTCAGCTCGGCATGGATGGGCAAGCTGGCCGATCGCCTGGGAAGGCCCCAAGCGATCAGGCTGGCGATCGTTATCTCCCTAGCCGGCTGCCTTTTGACTTTATTGCCATCATTGTATGTGAAGATCCTTGGGCTCGCCTGCTTCACCTTCGGGTTCTTCGGTGCCCATTCCGTCGCTAGCGGCTGGGTCGGACGAATAGCTGCAGGCTACCGCGCACAGGCATCCTCGCTTTATCTCTTGTTTTATTACGGGGGGTCAAGCGCTGCGGGATTCGCTGGCGGCTTGTTTTGGGGCCGATACGGCTGGAACGGCGTTGTTGGCATGGTCGTGGTCGTGCTGCTCTTGGCTGGCTTGGCCGAACGACTAGTCAGTCATTCCGCCCCTAAGCCAGCAAAGGAAGCAGCGGCTTGATAAGCAAACGACAACAACTTGCATGCAAAATAAAAAGCCGCAATTATGCGGCTTTTGTTGTATACAGAACAAGCATTTCTAAATGTCCGCGGCGAGCACGCTGTATTAAGATCTGCAATGAGTTTGAAAACTTGCTTTGCCCTCTAATACATCCATTAAAAAAACTTTTGATAATTCCAATTTTTCTTTTTGCTCTTGGATATGTTGAATTTTCTCCATCACCAGGACTTTCTTTTCTTTATAAGAATTTTCGCTTTCATTGATGAGCAAGATTAATTCTTGAATAGTAAAACCTACGGAGAGCAGCGTTTTCACGTCCTCCAGAAAGCCAACCACTTCTTTATCATAGACGCGATAATTATTTTCATCCCTCGCTACAAATTGCACCGGAATCAACTCCTTGCGTTCATAGAATCGCAAGGTGGATATTGGCAGCCCCGTCAACTTCGAAACTTCACTCGCTTTCATAAACTATTCCTTTCTGAACACTACAATAATTTATATTTGCTATAAACCAAGGTTCATAGTTCACAATAAGCACATGTTAACCAGTGACATCGCTGAAGTCAAATAATCTGGTCCCAACAAAAGGAGAGAGCTCATGCCGGAACATATTCTAAACAACGATTTTATCAACATCATTACTGGCAGGCGTTCAGTACGCCATTATGATGAGAACGTTAAGATTCCAAAGGAAGAAATGCAGGATATCATTAAAGAAGCAAGTTTAGCGCCTTCTTCTGCAAATATGCAGCCATGGCGCGTTATCGTCGTTAATACCCCTGAAGGAAAAAACAAACTTCGGCCACTCGTGCAATTCAATACGAGGCAAAATGATACGTCAGCCGCTATGCTTATTATTTTAGGCGATACTAAAAGCGAACTGTATGTAGAGGGAATTTATGATTCAGCCGTAGAACAAGGGAAAATGCCGAAGGATTTGCGCGATAAGCAAGTCACACAAATTATGAACATGTTTCCTCTGCTGCCTAGAGAAATTAAAATCGAGGTCGCCAAAATCGATGCAAGTTTATTTGCCATGCAACTAATGTTGGTTGCCCGTGCGCATGGTTATGACACCAATCCTATGGCAGGCTTTGAACGCGATAAGATTGTCAGCACCTTCGATCTGGACGACGAACGTTATGTACCGGTCATGATCCTCTCCATCGGCAAAGCCGCACAAGAGGGGCATGAATCTGTGCGTATGGATAGCGAGCAAATTACTTTTTGGCGCTGATTGTAATTTTGCATATGCATTTAAAAACAGCCGATTTCATATAATCGGCTGTTCCTGTCGTCAATCTAAGCAAGAGGGAGTTTCAATGTAAACGCATAATGACCATCCTCATAGTCAAGTGTAAGGCAACCATCCTGGTGTTCTGCAAGTTGCCTCGCAATAGCAAGGCCAAGGCCAGCACCTACTTGAATATGTGCATTGCTCTCCACATGCTCCTTCTTATAAAAGCGATCAAAGAGTTTACCTTCTTGTTCTTTCGTAATTTGTTCTCCCTCGTTCGCTACAGTTAAATACACGGATGTTTCGTCAGACATTAAATAAACATCAATGTCTTTAGGTGTCTTTGAATATTTAAGAGCGTTCATCAGCAAGTTGTCTAAGATTCTTGCGACCTGTTCGGGGTCAATATGGACGGCTGCCTCATGTATGTTTAAATGTGGCCTTACGAATACATGATTCTCTTCGGCAATGGGTATAAACTCAAACAGCACTTGCTCCACTAGCTCTCGCATATCCGCTTGTTGCTTGGCAAATATCATGTCTCCAGTGGTTAGACGGGTATAGATAAATAAATCGTCAATTAACTTCTTCAGTTGTTGGGCTTTGCTAAAAGCATTGTTTACAAACCGGTCGTATTCATTCTCGTCTATATAGGACCTTTTACGAAGTAAATCTAAATAACCAATCATACTCGTGAGCGGAGTGCGAAGATCATGAGACACACCCGTAATAAGGTTCATTTTAGATTCCTCGGTCTCCTTTTCCTTCCTTTTTTGCGAGGAAAGTTGTTCCGCCATCTTGTTCATGTTTCTGGCCAGCATGCCTAATTCGTCTTCCCGGCGAACAGGTACCCTATATTCAAAATTCCCTTGAGAAATCAATCCGAGCCCTTCCGAAAGCACGGAGAAATAATTAATCATACGCTTCGTTAGCAAATAAAAAGTTAACAGAAAAATCATGATGAATACGGCTAGTGAAGTGAAGATTAATAGCGGAATATACTCAAGCTTCCCTTTGGAAGTAATTGAATCGAGCAGTTGCCCGATTAGGCCAATAATATACAAACTAAGAAGGTATGATAATACAAGTGTAAAAACCATAGCCGCAAGAAAAGAATATCTTACGCTGCGTTTTATTTTGAATCGCTCACTTATCCATTTTATATCCAACACCCCATACCGTCTTGATATACTCTGGCTTTCTTGGATTAATTTCAAGCTTCTCCCGTAGATTTCGAATGTGTACCATGACGGTATTATCTGAAAATCCAATGCGCTCTTTCCACACCGATTCATAGATCGTATCTGCACTAAAGACTTGTCCCGGGTTAGCCGCGAGCAGCTTGAGAATCGCAAATTCAAGTGGGGTCAGCATAACTACTTGACCTCGAATCGATACAAAGTGCTTTGCAACGTCGATTACAAGTTCATCAATGGTTATCTGATCATGTACGCCTTCTTTCGACGTAAGCATTTTCTGTCGCCTTAACTGCGCCTTCACGCGGGCAATCAGTTCCATCGGGTTAAACGGTTTTGTTACATAATCGTCAGCGCCTATTGATAGCCCCATAATCTTATCAATATCTCCTTCCTTCGCGGAGAGCATGATGATGGGGACGGAATATTGTTCCCGAATATGCATGCATGCTTTTATACCGTCCATTCTCGGCATCATGACATCCAAAATAACAAGATCCACTTCCTGCTGAACAAGCAAATCGATTGCTTCTGATCCGTCGCCGGCTTCGAGAACCGAGTGTCCTTCATTTCGTAAATAAACATGAATAACGTCTCTAATTTCGGTATCATCATCCACGACTAATATGACACCCATATTACTTCTCCCCTTTAAACCTATCTGGTTTCCTGCAAACATAAACAAAAGCTGGCGGAATATTCAAGGGAACCAGAGAAATGGTTTCAATTTCAAAATGCTCCGAAAGCAGGTTTTTCATCTGTAAGGAATACTGAAATGCAATTAATTTACCACCTGGTTTCAGTGCTTCTTTGCATTGTAGAATCAATTGGAGACGCATATCGGTGGGGAAATTATAAAATGGCAATCCGCTAAAAATATAATCAACTTCATGGATATTATGCTTCTTGAGCTGAGCAACTAATCTTAAAGCGTTACCTTCCCTCGTAAACTGCGGAAAATTCTGATGAAGCTTTTGAGCCATTTCTTCATCTTTTTCAAACAAAATCACCTTACTTTTAAGCATGACGCGTTTTGCAATAACTTGAGTGATTGCACCAGTCCCAGACCCAATTTCCACAATATTCTCAGCTTCCTCCCACTTGGCCGCTGCAACCATACGATTCGCCAAATAACGCGAGCTTGGAGTAATACTACCCACATATTTAGGATTATGAATGAATTTTTTGAAAAAAAGTAGTGAATTATTCTTTAACATGGTATCACCTCATTGGAATATTTGAATATTGGTTGCCACAGATACAGCCAATTCCGTATTGTTGTCTTCTCTTAGGTACAACATCAGTTTAGGGAAAAAAACTTAGTTCCTATGTAGGTTCTTTCTGAAGAAATCCTGAAGATTTCTAGACATTGCCGCGAAGTCATTGCGCGATCCTGCTTTTTAGCTCCAAAAAAATAGCAGCCACAAATATGTGGCTGCTACTCGTAGTGATAACTTATGATGTGACATTTCCAGATTGAACACTTCCAGACTTTAAAAGAGTCTTTAAGCCAAACATAACTGCCGGAGACGTCTGCAAGTTTAAACTTCTTTATAATAAATCTCTTCGGACTAAATTTCCTCGTTAGTTTGCGTCTGTCCAGTTTGTTTTTTCATAAACCAAAGATAAAACATCCGGGTCAAGCAAAAGGTAGCTAAAAGGGTAACCCAGGTCCAGTACCAGTGCCAGGCGATGTAGTGTATAAGCCCAGTATGCTTTTCCAACAATACCTCCAAAGCCGTCATCCAGCTTGGAAAAAATAAATACCAGAGCGTTTTTTTGATGATGCTTTTGTCTTTTGGAAACTTCAAGTTAAACACGATGCAGATTGCAGGATAGATGAAATACTCGAACGAGAAACTGCTTCGTGTCGCATAAGGAAACTCGCGAACAGGGTATTCAATTAATTTATACTGTGCAACAAGAAGCCCAAAAAACCAAGTTAGTATTTGTTTAAACGAAAAAACGACAAACGCTTCCCTTATTTTGCTAAGAGGTATCGTAAATATTAAGAGCAAGATTGTTAATATCCAAATTCCGATTAGAATGTTTCTTTCCATTATCATAAAGCGACACAACCTCATTAGTGTAGGGTTTATATAGTTTCACCAATCAGAGAAGATTTTAATATTAAAAACTAATTTGCCCTTCGTTCAATAAAAAAGCAACCGAACGTCATACGCGGCTGCTCATCGGGAATCCCCCTCTTTATATGCGTTCATTAATTCTAATCAGCAATTTCTTTAAGATTTGCTTCTCCTCGTCATTAAGAGCTTGAACGATTTCATCCTCCACTTTTTGGAATGAGTCATTAAAGCCTTCAATCAATTCAACCGCTTTTGGCAATACGTATATATTTTTTTGCCGTTCATTATTGGCCGGGATTTTGCGCTCGATGAACCCTTTTTGCTCTAGACCTTGAAGCATGCTTGTAATGCTTGCCCCGCGTAGATGAAACCGATCTGCAAGATCCTTTTGAATAATATGATTATCTTGGTTCTCGTAAATATAATCGATTACTTTTCCTTGTTGAGAGCTTAATCCCAGCTCTTTTATACTCTCATCCGCTCTTTTCTTTAACTTGAGACCAATAATCTGAAACAAATCCATATAGGGCGTATCTTTTCGGGAATGCATGATCATCCATCGTCCCCTCTCTAATTGTTAGGAATCTAATTGTAAGTAGCTAAAATATACAGTGATCCTATAGCCTTGTCAAATAAAACTTAGCTTATTGACAGTTAGAAACCTAACAGTTATACTCCGAAGTGTTGAATCGCAAACACATTGGGAGGAATTAAAATGGAGAAAATAAAACAAAATGCTGCGTTAGAACAAATAACGGCAATTACGAATGTACGAATCTTTGATGGATATCAAATTATAGCTCCCAGACATATTGTCATTAAAGGGGAGTCCATTATTTCAGTGGGCGGAGACATTCCCGCCGATGCAACGATTATCGATGGAGAAAATGCGACACTGCTACCTGGTCTGATTGATGCACATGTCCATACCTCAATTGGCGGATTACGAGATGCCTTAAAATTCGGCGTTACAACTGAACTTGAAATGAACGGTGATTTTACTGGAAGAGGGCGCGAAATTCAGCTAAAAAATGTGGATGACATCGCGGACGTCCGTTCTGCCGGTACAGCGATTACCGCTCCTGGTGGACACCCGGATGAATTACTGCCGGATGGAGATGAAATACCGGAATTCGTATTAAAGGAACTAGAGAAGTTATCGGAGGAAGACAGGGAAGCGATGTTGGCCGCATACGCTCACGATCACGACGAAATACCGCAAGTTACGACGGTTGAAGAAGCGATCAAGCATGTGCATACCCAAGTGGAGAATGGAGCCGACTATATTAAGATTATGATTGAAGAAGGAACGGTCATGGGTGCACCTGGCTTGCCCGTTCTAAGCGATGAGATTCTAAAAACAGCCGTGACTGAAGCCCACAAATTCGATAAGTTGGTCATCGCCCACGTCTTGACTGCTCTTTCATCGAAAGCAGCCATCGATTTTGGAGTCGACGGGTTGGGCCACTTGTTTATCGATAGACCAGAGTGCACGTCAGAATTAGTTAAATCCATCGCGGATTCAGGAGCTTTTGTTACACCGTGCTTGGTGTTGAATTCATCGATTATTGGAAATCCGGCATCGGAATTGGCGAATGATCCACGGGTTCATTCCAAATTAAGTCCGGACTGGATCGATATTTTGAACTCAAGCTTCAATACGTTCCCTCAAGGCAATATGGAGAACAGCTTTAAGAATGTGATGGATCTTCACCATGCCGGAGTTGATATTCTTGTAGGTACGGATGTTGCGCCGGTTCCCGTTCCGAACCTTGGTGGCCTTGCTCATGGGGCTAGCGTCCACCACGAAATGCAGCTGCTGGTGAAGGCCGGGTTCACTCCGACTGAGGCTCTTCAGTCGGCTACTTCCAAACCGGCCCGTTGCTTTGGTCTTCATGATCGCGGCCGGATTACCGAAGGTGCGCGTGCTGATCTTATTCTCATAAACGGCGATCCGACCACTAATATTTCGGATACCTTGTCGATTAAATCCGTATGGTTCAATGGTTCGCAGCAACTAGGTTAAAATTAAATCGCAAATAAGAGGGACTGCAGCTTACAGTCCCTCTCCTCCCTCAACCGAGGGTCAAACGTCTCTTATTTATTACCGAGTTGTTCCGCCAAACCGATTAGAAGTCCTTCATTTCCACGAATATAGCAGAGCCGATACGAGTCCTCGTACTGAACCACTTCGCCAACGAGCTGAGCGCCATACTTAGTGAGTCTGGATACCATTTCGTCAATGTTTTCAACGGTGAACATGACGCGAAGATAACCGAGGGCATTTACAGGAGCAGTTCGGTGATCTGATATAGTAGGTGGGTTGAGAAATCGCGAAAGTTCAAGGCGGCTGTGGCCATCTGGGGTAACCATCATAGCAATCTCTACATTCTGTGAACCCAGCCCGGTTACGCGACCAGCCCATTCACCTTCGACAGTAGCTCGCCCTTCGAGCTTCAAGCCAATTTCCTCAAAGAAAGAGATCGCGTCATCAAGGGACTCTACAACGATGCCAACATTGTCCATTCTTAGTAATTTGTTTGTTTCCACAGTTTATTCCAACCTCCTGATATTTTATTTTATAGTTTAATAATTCGAAGTTATAACCACTCCTTATGAGTTTTTATTACTTAGAGCCTTGTTTATATTCTCTATACCACTCCCTACCTGAAGCCCACTTTTTATCATCGGGGTTTTCTTTTAAAATTTCTGAACAGGCCATTGCCATAATATATTCTTCCAGACCATCCTCGTCATTACTTGCAAATTTATGCAGCATATAATCCAATGACTGTTCTCCTTGCGTAACAATATATTTGTAATTCAAATTATTTTCTTCACCTTTAATATAATCGTAGGGATTAGATGAAAATGATACTTTATTATTTTTGGGATTGACAATGTCATGGAGTCTTTCGTCAATAGATTGCTCAAATGTTTTATCCCTTGAATCCGTCCTTGCACTGCAACCAATTAAACTAGCTACAAATATAAAGGCGAGCAATATGAACAGCATGCTAATCAAATTTCTTATCATAAAAATCTCCTTGATTAAGTTTTAAATCAGTCGCAGTACAACTTAATCGTATTCATCCTAGGAAGCTTAGAAATCCAATTCATTATTGTTGCAAGAGGCTTTTCGTAATACTGATAGGTATTGTTTCCAATCGCCCCGTCAACAGTGTCCCCAAGTACCCGGGTGAATTCCCTTGTACGGCTCGACTATTTCTCCAACTCATAGCGGGTCGCGATAATGCCCGAATCGAACGTCCGGCTGGACAGCAGCTTAAGCCTGATTTTCTCGCCGCCGTCGAATACCGATTTCCCGCTGCCTAGGACGACCGGACAAATCGTCAGTAGGAATTCGTCGATCAGGCCGAGCTCAAGGAGTGTCTTCGCAGCCCCCGGGCTGCCGAAGATAACGAGGTTTTTGCCTGGCTGCTCCTTGAGCGCTTTGATTTCCTCTGCGATATTGTCCTTGATCAGCATCGTATTGTTCCATTCCGGCTTGTCCATCGTGCTAGAAATGACGATCTTCTTAACATCCTGCAGCCATTTAGCATGCTCTATACTGTGCCTCGACTCGTTCGGATCATCCAGCACCGTGGGCCAGTAGCTCTCCATCATCCGATACGTTGTACGTCCGTAAACGGGAGAGCCGACTTCGGCTACAACCTCCTCGGCGTATTTCTCAAATTCCTCATTGTACGGAATCCAATTCAGTCCTCCGTTCGAATCTGACGCATACCCATCCAGCGACACATGCATGAACAATACGAGTTTTCTCATGTTCGTTTCTCCTCCGAATTCGAATTTATCTTGATCATTTTTTGGCCATTGTCCTGTATTTTGTCCTGTTGTTACATTCACTATAATTCATTACGTTACGTAAGGTTCAAGAGGCATCTGAATTTTTCTGCATACAACAATATAGCGTAATCCTACTCTTTACTTCAACAAAAGCTGCAGCAGATCCTTCGATCTGCTGCAGCTTTATTGATTGAATATCGTTTCTCGTTAGCTTAAACTACACTTTTTTCGAGCAGTTACAACGGGCTGGTAATAACCTGTTTCTCTTGTATTAAAAAATGATTGGTCTGATAGGTTTTTGCGTCATCCGCCCAATCCCAAACCTGAAATACAATTCTTTTGCCCTTTTCGAAAATGCGTGGCTCTGTAGCTCTAGGTTTTTCTTTTACCAACTCATCATAATCCCTTATGGTTATGAGAAGCAGGCCATCATTTCTAACTTTTGAATACATATTTCTTACAGCCAATAATAAATCTTCATCCGTCAGAAGGTGCGGGACTGCATTATCAGCGGAAAGAACGACATCATAAGCTCCGGAAATATCCCGTTCTAATGAACGGAAATCAGCTACTCCAAAATTTATCTTGTCACCGAGAGATTCTGCCTCTTTTATTGCTCTTGCTATTGATACTGGACTTATATCAGTACCCGTTACTTTAAATCCGTGGTTAGCCAACCCTATTGCTTGTGTACCAATTATAAAAATCTAAGACAGACTCCTCCAACATAACCACCGTCTACTTATTAGTTCTATTCTTGATCCTGCCCCTCAGTTGAACCGTTGACTGAAGTTCATGTTCTCCCGTTAGCTTAAATCAGCATTCGACTCAAATACAAAGACAGGCCCATTCCATTTCTCGTTCTGCAGAATAGTCTCTAGATAATCATTGTTTGTATACTTAGAAATTATTTGCTTCCAAAAGGTATAAGCAGGCTGGTTATTAGCTGTCTGCCTCACTTCCCAAATACCAGTAAACTGTTCAAAGAGTAAGCACGCAACATGCCTGCCAAGCCCTTTACGGCGGTACTTCCTCATAATAAAAAATTCACTTATTACATTGGTTTTCTCTGCTGTACTCCATTTCATATATTCCTTTGGTACATCCAGACTAATTAATGCAAAGCCCGCAATTTCTCCATCAGCCTTTACCATCAATGGACGCCGGTACTCGTCTGTCCATTGATGATCGAAGTATTTGTATAGGTACAAACCGTGATTATTAAGAACATGTCCGTCAAATTCACTACTGTCGTAACGATATAGCTGTATGAGATTATTAAGAATTGTTTTATCTTCATAAGCAACCTGCAATAATTCGATTCTCATTTAACCCCTCCTCCATTTGGTTAATTTTACCACAAACTTCATGGACGAGTAGGCTTATAAACAAACTTTTTTGTTTTTAATGTGACTACTTATTTAGGTTCCCTTTTATTTCTAATTAAAAAAACACTCGCAAGCACTCCAATAAGTAAAAAGATGGAAATGAGCAAATCCACCTCTTTTATGCCGTCGTTAAAAGCAGTAAAAACCATATTCTTAATGTCATCAAATGCCGGCACTTGCTTAAATGTCTCAGCTTGTTTGCTATCGAAAATATGCGAGCCAGCAAAAGCTCCAGCTTCATGAAAAACATCAAGCATTTGATTTTTACTATCTAAGTCAATGTTTTGAATATCCATAAACTGTCTGTCTAACGAATGGTTATACCCTTCCGTCAACTTAATTCCCAGCATTACCACGCCGAATGAAATGCCGACTTGACGAAATACGTTTAGAATCCCCGAAGCCATACCAACCTGTTTTTTATCAATAGAACTCATTGCAGCATTAGCGATCGGCGGGTTCACCAAAGCATTACTAATTCCTAGAAGGACAAATCCAGGCATTAAATAGCTCCATTCAACAGGAACTTTGATCGTTTGACGAATAACTATGATCCCGATTGCCCCAATAAACAGTGCCCCGCTAATCAACCAACGATTGCCGATTTTCCCGGAAACCATCCCAGCCAAAGGTCCAAGTATGATGGTAAACCCGCTAATCAGTAGCATTTTTACTCCCGTTTCGAACGCAGAATAACCCATATAATTTTGCATCAGTATGGTGAGGTAAGTGAATCCTCCGTACAAACCAGCTCCCAAAACAAAAGCCGCAATGTTGGCACCGTTAAATGACCGGCTTTTAAAGATAGATAATTCGATCATAGGTTGTTTGACCATTCTCTCGGTGATTATAAAAGCAATTAATAAAACTATTGATAAACCTAATAGACTTAGAACATGCCAATCCGTCCATGAATAATTTTCGTGAACTTCTTTTTGAATTAAGGCTAATACCATAGTGAAAATCATTGCAGTGCTGAATACGAATCCTAAATAATCGATTTTTCCCTTACTATTTTTATTGCTCTCCTGTATGAAGAACATTCCTAATAGGATAGCCGCAATACCAAAGGGGATATTGACCAGGAAGATGGATCGCCAGCCAAAACTATCAACTAAAGCACCGCCAATAAGCGGACCGCCTGAAATAGCAAGACCGACCACGCTACTCCAGATCCCTAACGCAAGTCCCCTTTGTTTTTCAGGAAAGGAAGCCGTAACGATCGTTAAGGATAAAGACATCATTGCCGCTCCGCCGACTCCCTGGACACCTCGGAAAATGTTCAACCAAAGATCGCTGCCTGCTAAACCGCTAGTCAATGAACCGATAACAAAGATGCCTAATCCCATTAGAAAAACTTTTTTGCGTCCGATGATATCTCCTAATTTCGAAACGGGCAATAACATCGCAGCATACACCAAAGTATAAGCATTCAATACCCATTGTAGATTTGAAAAATCGGAGGAGAAACTTCTTTGAATATCAGGTAATGCTACATTCACAATTGTAATATCTAGCATCGCCATGAATACAGCCAAGCTAACTGTGATTAAGACCCACCATTTCCTAATCGATTTTTCCATAATAAAAAACTCCTTTTCATGTTTTTGTGCACACATATGCATATATTGAACAAAATAAAAAGCACCCTACTGCTGCAAATTCATGAGTGCTTTCATGTTATTCGTTGTCTTTTCGAAGGTATCGACAATAAATTGCTTATTTGCTTTGTAGTAAATTTCCCGGCCTTCTTTCCTTCTCAGCACGATATCAAACCGATTCATGTGATCCAAATGGCGAGAAATCACTGATCGGTTCTGCGGGAAGTTCTCCGCTATTTGCCCAATGGTCATTTCCCCATAAATAGAGAGAAATATCAGCAATTCACTTCGAACCGGGTCGAAGATAGCTCTGTAAAATTCAATGTCGATATTGTCTTCAATCAATTTCTTACATTTACTCGGATCGTGATTAAGTCCCATAATCTCACCACCTGATTTCATTATATGCATGCGTGTGCACATGTCAATGAACTTAAATTTTTTAAGCGAGTTCTTTTTTGAAATATAAGTTAAAGTCATCCGGAAAATGCTTTAGATTAAATTCAATTATTTTGTTTACGACATAAGACTTGTCGGTATTATTCGTCTCGCCACATATTTATAATTCCACACAGAACACTCCCTGTACCAAGCTATAGATAATAGCTTTAGTTCACCGCTAAATCCCAAATTTTGACCTGTAAAGAATATTTATAATTAAGCTATTCTACCCGTTGAAACCTCCGATAGTAGGGAAGTCTGTTTACTTTTAGCCTAACAAAAAAGCAGCCGATATCGGCTGCTTCCCTAAACCGCAGGGAATGGACAATCTCGCGTTCGCGAAGGAACTTTAAGCTGTTTGCTGTAATATAAGGTAAACCCGATGCATTAGCGTAATACAAAGCGTGATCGTGATACACGTAAAGTGGCCCTAGGCCAGCTTCCTCCAACATGTCATCGCTTTATTTTTGCAAAAATAAATGTGTCCCTCCATTCACTTCCATCAGCCGATAAATCTTCGCTCCTGATCGTACCCTCAAGTTCAAAGCGTAGTCGCTCAGGTATTAACTTACTTCTAGTGTTTTTTGTATCACAACGTATTTCCAAACGCCGGGCATTCAACTGACTAAACGCAAAATCACAAATACCTTTCACTGCTTCTGTCATATACCCATTGTTATTACAACGTGTATCTATCCAATAACCAATTTCAAATTTCCGTACTTCCCAATCTATGTTATGTAAGCTTGACGTAGCAACAAATTGTCCCGTTTCTTTCAGAAAGACAAGGAATCTTAGACTTTCGCGAGTTAGAAATTTAACATGTGCTTCTCTAATTATTAACTCCATGTCGTATTCGGTATGTTCATTTTGCGCAAACAATCTTAACCAAGGTTTCAACTCATTTATCGAAGCATTAACGGCTTCAAAAACAACCTTGCCATCCCCTGGTTTTGCCATTCTAATAACTAATCGTTCAGTATGAAACTCATCTGGAAAATCAATCATTATCGGTTTCATCAAATTTCCCCTTTGGTTTATTCCTGTCTTTTGAGAATAGCTTTACAGACTATTGCGAGTCCGCTTAGCAGTCCCTCAGCTATTCGTATTAAAAAAAGGCAACTAATTATTACGTCGTTTGTTAACTTCAATCGTAACTAATCCATTAAATTATTTCGCTCATCAAGAGTGTGAGTCTGCATCTCCTTATAGCTAGTTCGTGATCTTTTTTAATGTCCTTTGCGATTTTTCTTAAGTCGCCCAGCTTAGTTTTACTATTGATCTTCACGGCCTCTCCAAATCCGTCTCGTTCATGATCATCAAAAACTCCGTATCCTCATCGCCGCTCTTAGAGGAACTGCCGAGCTCGGATGCGTCATTGGCGTAGACGGGAAGATACCCGACATAGATCGTGGATGACTGAGAATAAGACTGCGAGAATAAATGATCCATGATATTAGCGGCAGGCGCCTTGCCGAGCTTATTATCCTCGCGCATAATGCCTGCCCATTCATCTGGAAACGGCATTGCTCCGTACGGATGCTCCGTTACATTGACGAGCATTTCCATTTGCACGCGCGGTACATAGTAATATACTCCATTCGACATACCGGCATTTCGATCCCGAATAAGGTAGAAGCGGAATTCCTTTACTTTCTCAAGGGGATTATTATTCCATACCACATAACGGCCGGATGGATCGGAATGATCGGTGACTCTAACTTCGGGTCTGCCGCTAATATCAACTCTAGCCACGCTCCACTTCCGCTTCTCCCATTTCAAGAATCCCATCCCGTGAATACCTTGACTAGATACAAATGGAATAAAAAATTGTTGTTCGGTCAGCTTAACATTATCAAGCACAACTGCCGCGTTGGCTTCAGAGTCGTACTCGTTTAACTCCTCTATAATTTCGTCCACACTCGGAAGCGGTCCCGGCTTACCGTCATAAGTACGGAAGAAGACGATCACCGCAATCGCAATTATAAGGATTACGACTATTAGCAGTCTCCTTCCCCTCATTCTCTTACCTCCATTCTCAACATCGGCTTCTCAGAACGGTAGTAGTAATACCGATCCTTTGTAGCGAGCAATAAACCCTTTCCATCAGCTTCCAAGTAAGCTGAGGCATGCATACCGCTCCCCCAGCGAGCTTCTGCTCCGAGCAGTGAATAAGGGAAACGTTCTTGCTGATACTGAGTGCCGTCCTCTAATTTTGATTCACGGTACCAGTCCAGCGTGCCCGACATATCGGATGCCTTTACCTCTGCCAACATGCTCGAGAACAACTCTTTATCGAAGGTTGCCTCCCTTGCTGACGGATGAATGGCAACAAGCTTCGCTTTCTCCAAATGGGCCAAGTAAGTGGAAGGGTCATTGCGGTCGTAGAAGGAACCATGAATGAATCCAGCAAGCAGAGCTGTCACCAGAAACAAATAGTTTGCCGTGAAGCCAATCCAAGCAAATTTACGATAGTCCGTCCAGGACCGTTTTCGTAAAAAGAGATACGCAGCCCAGAGACCAAGCGGCAATAAGGCGATATTTACGATTTGCCCGAATAAAGGGATTTTGAATGATAACGAAAAAAAGCCGGCGAGTGTCACGAGAAGCATCTTCCAGATTGGGCGCTTAGTCTCTTGCTTTTGGCGTTGGCGGATTACCAGACCAAGCACAACGAGCCAACCTAGCAATCCTGCAGCAGCATCTACTACATTCCAGGAATAATGCCAGTCTATTTGCATGCCATCACCTCAATTTGTCTAAAGGTTATCGTAGAAAAAAATCAGCCATCCGATCGGATAACTGATTGAACCCTTCCACCAAAACAAATAACTAAGGAAAACTGTTTATCATCACTATATAGGTATATACTTTTCCTTTGATTGGAAGTTGCGTCAAATTGCCCTTTAATTATGCAAACAGCATCCGTTCATAGTGAACGGATGCTCTTATTATCCTTAAGTCTAAAAAACAGCAACCGGCAAGTTGACCGGCTGCTGTCGAGTTCGTTACACTTTATAAACTTTTTTCGTACCCTAATCTGACTTAATCATCTCCACTGCATCCCTAAACCGCAAGGAGCGGACGATGTTCAGGTATTCTGGCTGTCTTTGGTATCAACTTATTAAATTGCATTCTCGTGTGTTAAGTCTCGTGTAATATTATTAAGCCACTTGTATTGACGGTATCGAATGAAGGCAATCGGTGCCTTAATAACTTCGTCCAAACAAATAATGGCGAATACAGCTATCGGTGGAAACTTGTACACGAAAGCACTTAAATACGCTAATGGTAAAATGATGCCCCACATGACAATCAGGTCACACCAGAATCCAAACTTGGAGTCGCCTCCTGCAACAAAAATCCCTCCGATGATGACAGAGTTAATGGATTTTGGAATACAGTAATAGGCACATATAAATAGCATTCCACTTAAATAATATTGTGCCTGTTCGTCTAAGCTTACCGCATGAAAAATAAGAGGTTTGACAATTAACGTCATCACACCTGCCCAGATGCCAAAAACAATGGTATAGAAAGTTATAATATTTCCCGTTCTTTTAGCCATCTCTATTTGGCCACTGCCCAAATATTTTCCCACTAGTACAGAACCACCGCTTGCGATGCCTCCGCATACGACGATCATTAAATTTTTAACAACAGCAGCTACAGAGTTTGCAGCCACCATATCCGCATTGATATGACCGATTACTGCTGCCGTTGCCGTAATCGCACATCCCCATACAATATAATTCCCTTGAACAGGGAAGGTATATTTCAAATAATCCCTTTGTAAGTTACGTTGAATCGTATCCCGCTTGGGGAGCTTGAACTTAATTTTCCACTTAACTGAGTGTACGATACAGCAGATAAATTCGATGATACGTGCAAGAACCGTCGATAATGCAACAGCTACAATAGCTTTATCTGGATCATCTGGATATAGAACGAAAATACTGAGGGCATTAAGAAGAATATTCAGAATGAGGCATGCGGAACTGATCCACGCGCTCAAACGTGCATTCTCCATACTCCTTATAACACTGAAATACATCTGTGAAGCGCCGCCTACAAGGTAGGAAAAGGACAGAACCTGCAGGAATTGTGAACCGTATCTAATTAATTCTCCATCATCTGTGAAGAGACTCATCAGTACATCAGGAATGAATAAGGAAATCCCGAAAAAACAAAAGGAAACGATATAGGAATACATGCATCCTATGCTCAGGACGCGTTCGATCGTTTTCACATCTTGCTTGCCCCAATATTGTGCGGTTAAAATCCCCACTCCTGAAGCTAAACCCATATAAAACAACGTTAGAACAAACGTTACTTGACCCGCTAGCGAGACGGCTGACATCGCAGACTGATTTATAAAACCCAACATGACAACATCTACCGTCACTGCTAACGCCGACACTAGGTTCTGTAAAGCGATCGGTATCACCAAACGAATCAATTGCTGATTAAAGTTCTTATCTATTTGGCTTGATGATAGTAAATTTCGCCACATATCCTAACCTCTTTCTAATCGATTACATCACAGTCCTATAACGAATTTTCTTCTCTTACAATTTTTTTATCTTTAAAATAAAACATTTTATCATGCTCATTAATTTCGCGAAGCACCTTACAGGGGTTTCCAACAGCCACAACATTTGCGGGAATATCCTTGGTCACAATGCTTCCAGCACCTACTACTGTATTATCGCCAATCGTTACACCCGGAAGTATGATTGCGCCAGCCCCTATCCAACAATTATTCCCGATCGTAACCGATGCGTTAAATTGATAAGCTTCTGAGCGAAGCTCAGGCAAGATAGGGTGCCCCGCTGTTGCTACAATTACATTAGGCCCGAACATCGTGCAATCGCCTACGTAAATATGCGTATCATCAACCATAGTTAAATTGAAATTAGCATAAACCTTTTTCCCAAAGTGGACATGTTTTCCTCCCCAATTTGCATGAAAAGGAGGTTCAATATAGCATCCCTCACCAATCTCAGCAAACATCTTCTTGAGGAGAGCAGCCCTCTTTTCATATTCTCTCGGCCGAGTCATGTTGAAATCGTAGAGGTCTTCAAGAGCTTTGCTTTGCTCCTTCATGAGTTCCTCGTCTCCAGGCAAATATAAACTACCATTGTGAAGGTTTTCTTTAATATTCATATTTTCGATCTCCTTTTATTGGTTTTCTATAAACTAAATTGTTAATTCGTATATGCCTTTATGTTGCATTTGCTTCTAGACATTGAGCTAATACACGCTCAGTATGATTCCCGTACTGCCGACGTAAATAAGCAGTGGCCATCTATATGTTTATCAAAAACTGTGTTTCTAATCCCCCTAAAACCCGATTTTCATTCCTTCATAACTTGTTCATACCCCAACGAATCATGAGGTCTACGTTTCTAACTATAGAATCTCGACATCATTTTGAGGATGGAGCATTGACATTCATACATGGAGATTTGTAGTATAATTATTCTCGCATGAAAGTTAAAGGGGAAATGATGATGGAAAATCAGGAGCATTATGAGTATAGAGTACAGATTAATCCGTACTTATTAAACGCTGAGCTAAATATCACATTTGCCGGTGCAGCTAGACCTCGTCCGCTCCATAAAGTAGGTCCGGCTGTTTATAATTACACATTAATTCATAGTATAGATCATGGCTTTGGTACGTTTGAATGGCAGAGGAAAAAGTATCATTTGGGTAAAGGAGATATTTTCGTTATTTTTCCTGGCGTGCTATTTAACTACGAAGCAGACAAAGCCGAACCTTGGTCCTATCGTTGGGTAGCTCTGCAGGGCCGAAATGTTACGGAAATGCTTGAAAATGTCGGTGTTACAATTACTAATCCCATCGTCAGAGGTGCAGATTCTGCAAATCTGGCGAGCATATTTGAAACCATAGAACAGGAGTTAGAGCTTAAATCCGGAGAGACCATTACTAGCTTAGCCACTGATGGCTGGTTTCGCTTACTCTTAGCCGAATTTGCCCGCTTGAATACGAATAAATTGCATTATTCCTCAACTAAAGTTCTGACCGACTCAGAACGCTTAGTAGAGCAAGCGATTAGATGGTTCCAAACGCAATATATGCTGCCAATTTCAATTGAGAAATTAGCGACTTCTCTTGGTTACCACCGCACGCACTTTACTAAGGTGTTCAAACAGCTTACCAGTTTATCCCCTAAGCAGTACATTAATCAGGTTCGCATGGAAAGAGCCAGGGAGTTATTGAACACCAATATAAGCATTGAACAGGTCGGCAACTCTTGCGGCTTTACTGATCCTTTGTATTTTTCAAAACAATTCAAAAAGTGGACAGGGACATCTCCCACTCAATATAGAGAAGAATTGAAACGATTATATAGAGATAGGCTCCTCTAATCAGATCCCTCGAATACAACGTTAAGCAGCCCACACCTGTATGGTGTGGGCTGCTGCAGCTTATTAATTGAACTATAGTCTCCTATCAGCTTAAACCGAACAATCCTCGGACACTAAATGTCCGAGGACGTCACGATTGAAGGTTACTCCGATTACTTCTTTGCACCGCCGCCACCATTGCTGTTCCACGTCAGCCACTTCAGCTTGCGGAATACGAATACCATGATGGCGACGATAATGATCATGAGTGTCCACGCGTAGATATACCCATACTTCCAATGAAGCTCAGGCATATCGATGAAATTCATGCCGTACAGGCCGACGATGAAAGAGAGGGGCATGAAGATGACCGATATAATGGTAAGTAGGAATACGATGTCATTCGTCCGCAGCGTCACCTCGTTCGTCCTTTGGTTCAGGACGGAGTTGACGTTCTCGATAATGTCAGCTGTCGTCTCGCGGTCGTCGACGATCTTCTCAGACAACTTCAAAAGATGATCATAGACGTCCATGAAATGCACACGGCTCTCGTCGTCCAGTTCGAGCCGCTCGGAATTCACAATACGATAGAGTAGATCGCGCATCGGGTATATGACGCGCCGCACCTTGAGCAAATCAGCGCGAATGTCATAAATCCGATCGAAAATCCTACCCACCGTATCACTGCTCATTGCTTCATTCTCTATCGCATCCAGCCGATCCTCAATTTGGAGCAGCGATGGGAAGAAGTCATCGACCATCTCGTCAATGACGAGAAATGCCGCGTATCGGGTCGACAAGCCCGAATGCCGCTTGCGTGATACCTTCTCCATCGCCCGATCCACCACATCGTTACGCTCCATATGGAAGGTGACAATATAACCTTCGCTAACAAACAGATCAACCTCTTCCGGCAGCAGCTTCTCGCCATGCAGCGAGTGAACAACAATGAAGCTGTGATCACTATAGAATTCAATCTTCGGCCTCGGCAGATGGTGCAGGCAGTCCTCCACCGCAAGCTTATGGAACCCGAACTTATCGGTGAGCAGACTTACTTCATCCTGCGTTGGACGGTCGAAGTCTGCCCAGAACCATGCGTATTGGTCGTTAGGCAGTTCGTTGAGCGAGAGATGGTCGTGTACTTCCCCTTCGTTTGTGAATCCCATAATCCGAATCAAAAGTTTACCCTCCAGTAAAATCAATGTTAGCTTTATCCTATCACTAGCTAACGGCGACGCCAATCACACCCCTTCAAATAAACTTGAGTATTTGACTGTTCAACTAATCTGCCTTTAGCTTAATAAACAAAGGAGCAACTGCCGATGTGACACGCTGCTCCTGGATGGATGGCTCTGAACTAATTACATATTCACCTTCATTCAACTTTTCAAGTGCATGTATCTCTTTTTGAATAGTCCATAAATATTCAAAATCCTTTAATTCCATTTACTTGTTTCTCATATATATATAGAAGTTGACTAACCCCCAATGGATAATTTAAGACCTCTGTGTAGTGAACTAACTTTCCCAGTTACTTTAATAATGATAGATGAGCGGAATCATTAAATACCTCTAATACATTCTGATTATAGCCGTTTCGGGTCAATATAGAAATGCTGGCTGGTGAAGCAGAAAAGTATGCATTTCCCAGCATCCGCTCGGAAAATTTCAGCCACCATGCAGTTATATAGGCTAAGGTTCCACCATGGGTTACGATCAGTAAGTTCTTCTCATTCGCCTCACATATTAACTCCAAACATTCACAAACCCTCCTAAAAAACTGTCTCCAAGTCTCACCATTCTTAAATTCTTGATAGTCCAAATCAAAGCTACTTCCTGTTGTCGGATTTCTGTTAGATCTTGCCCATTCTTTAGTCTTACCTGCCGCGTCACCTGTATTGATTTCCCGAAGTTCTTTATTTATGTTTACTTCAAGCCCCAGTAGTCCCCCTATTATCTCTGCAGTTTGTGATGACCTCAATAAATCTGAAGAATAAAGGACGTAATCGCTACTGTTTAAACTATCTCTCAGTTTACTTCCTATAATCTCAGCCTGTTTTCTACCTAATTCTGTGAGCGGTGTATCAGTCCATCCCCCTGACATTCCATTTACATGATGCTCTGACTGGCAATGTTGCACTAAAATGATGCGTGTCATCACAGTTCTCCTTTGAATTATATACTCATAATGACAATCCAGATTAAGGAAATTCCACGCAAGTGCTTAATTATCCTTTACTTCAATAAAAGCTGCAGCAGATTTTCCGATCTGCTGCAGCTTCTTTAATTGAACTATAGTTCCCCGTTAGGCTCAATGCCGATTTTGATTTAACGAATAATATCGTGATATTCTCCTTCTTTAGGGTCATTGATAACAAGCCACTGTGCCTGTTTAACATTGAATTCTTGAAGGCAATGATCGACAGCTTCACCGAGCGTTTCAAACCATAAGTCAGCAATACAACTCTTATCTTCCTGTGTATCAAACAAAAAGACATACACGCCGCTCTCAGACTCGTATATCATAACTTTTCTAACTTTCTCCACTGGTTCTTCAAGTAAAGCATACATTCGCAATTCTAATCCCCCTTATTTGTTTATTCAATACCCAATTATTAAACGATTCTGCCCTTTACTTCACCAAAAATGGCAACTGTTCATCTGAATCAGCTGCCATTTTGCTATACTCAACTAACGTTCCCCGTCGTATAATGGATCAAGTAAACTAGACCTCATTCCTCATTCCGTCACTCGATACCCACCCTTTAGTTTTCATATATTCATACTAATTCATTTTTAGAGAGGTTCAATCTTTACCCCTGCATAATAAGAACAAGCAACCTTACGGGAATGGCGGGTATCCGACCTAAATACCAAGTTATTTTTCAAAATTTACGCTTCCGAATTCATGAGACCGATGAATTCCCGGATCGGCTGTCGTCTATATAAACGAAGGCATAAATGAACACAAACTAATTTGACGAAGAGGTGTTTGAAAATGGTATTAACGTCCGCATTCACGAGCTTCAACCTGCCTGTAAAAAACGTAGAACAATCGAAAGCGTTCTTCACCGGACTCGGATTCGAGTTCAACCCGCAATTCCCCGATAACGAGAATTCGGTAGCCATCGTGATCGGCGACAACCTGCAGGTCATGCTGATCAATCAAGCATTCTTTAATACGCTCACAGAGAAGGAATCCGTCGATACGAGCAAGTATGCGCAGATGACGATCGCATTGGCCTTCGAGAGCCGGGAAAAGGTCGATGAAATCGTGAATACCGCGGTCTCCTTGGGCGGGAAATTGCATGCTGAACCTGAAGATCATGGGTTCATGTATCATTGGGGCTTCGTGGACTTGGACGGCCATCTCTGGGCTATTAACTACATGAACATGGATGCGGCACAAGGTTAAGGCTAACGGAGAGCAAACTCGTACTAGGGTTCAAAAAGAAAGACGCCCGGGCATCTTCCCCGGCGTCTTCTTCGTGATGATTAGTTTTGTTCGGTATAGGCTTTGAAATTGTCCATGATCCCTTGCCAGCCTGCTTGCTGGAACTCGACGGGATTGGAGCTTTCCGCGTCGAACGTTTCAATGACCTTAGTCTCATTCCCTTGATCGACGAAAGCAATATCTACTCTTCTTCCGTCTTCCATGGTGTAGCCGATCGCCTCATGCCGATTCATGACATCGTAGATGCCGCCAAAATCAAAGCCCATGCTGCCATCCTTCGCTTCCATCCGTGTAAGAAACTTGCCGCCGACCCGCAGATCGTTTTCGGCTCTCGGCGCATGCCAGTCTTCGGACGCTTGATTCCACTTCGTGATGTGATCCGGCTCCGTCCAATAGCGCCATACCTTCTCGACAGGGGCTTGAATGAACGGATTGGTTATTCTTAATGATATAGACGTAAGCCAATGACGAAATTCATTGGTCAATTCGCTCAGGCAGCCCAAATCGCGAAAATAATGGCGTATGAATGAAGTTTTGAACGTGCAAGATTTGATTTTCTTTGGTTACGATGACGTGGATGCCCCAGGGTACCAGACCAGAACCCTCTTTGCCCGGCATATACTGGGCCAACGCCGGATAACCGCCATTGACCGTAATGGGCACAAATCGCGAACCTTCGCAATGCCAGCGAGTAAGCGAATAGAAGGCGGACAAATCATCCTTGCCGCGGATCCACATCTCGAAGGGCGGCATCGACATGCAGCCTTCCTCGTGGAACAATGCGACGAGCGCAGCAATATCGAATTGCTCGAAGGCCTCCACATACCGGGACAACAGCTGCTGCTCCGGTTGAACGTCCATGCTGCTGAGCTCATCCGAGCGAAGCTGAGCCCGGTCCATCGTCTCTCGGGCTCTTTGCAAGGCGTTGTTCACCGCTGCCGGCGACATCGCCAACGTTTCCGCGATCTGCTTGGAGGACCATTCAAATACATCCTTCAAAATGAGTACCATGCGCTGCCGCGGAGGCAAGGTCTGCAGGAGAGCGATGAAGCACAGTTGAAGGGTATCTCTGCGGATGAGCCGATCCTCTGGATTGCCCCCAAAGTCGGGAGACGGCCAGATCCAGGCAGAGTCCGGCAGCGTGTCTCGCGGCTCGACGATGGCGACCGCAGGGTCGAACAGGTCAACGGGAAGCGCGCGGCGTTTGGATTGTCTCAGCTTGTCCAAGCACAGGTTAGAGGCAATTCGATAGACCCAAGTTTTGAACGAGGAATCCTGTCTGAACGTATTCCAGCTCTGCCAGACCCGAATACTCGTCTCCTGAACGGCATCGTCCGCATCGTCTATGGAGCCTAGCATTCGGTAACAGAACGAGGTTAAGCCCGGCTTCAAGCTTGCAAATAATGGTTCGTCAAATGTGGTCTCGTTCATCACGGCCTCCCTTGGCGTTTTGCCTAAATAATACCACAAGATTAATGAAATGAACTAGATAAGTTAAACTATCCTGCCCTTTAGCGTAACAAGCTACATAATCCATCTATTCTGAGAACCCTTTAAATAATTCTTCTAGTTCTGCAGCGTCATACATTTCACCATCACTAATAAATTTCTCTATTTCAATGGCACCGTCGTCCATAAACTCAATTTCCCATCTCTGTCCTGGTACTGCAACCTCGACCATAATAGCTTCACTTCTAATCTTGCTTAATCGATATCTTTTAATTTATTTAGAAAATGATTTAACTCGAGCTTCTTATTCATTTCCTCACTCCTGTTTAATGATGATAGCGTTTGATTTTTGCTCCGCTATCATTGAGTTGATTCACACTTCCTTTTTCGATGTAAAACCTTTTAATTTCAAGTATATATCCATTGGGAACTCATAATTAACCCATTTTTCTTTGTAACCTTTCCGTCCATATTGCTTCAACAATAAGTCCAGTGCTTGAACTACTACCTCTGAAAATTCCTGTATTGAACAAGTTTCATCTAGTTCTATAACTTGCTGTTTCTTATTACGTAAATCTTCAAAAGATACAATATGTACACGCATGGAATCATCATCAATTTTACTAAGTGTCCACACGGTTCCACCAGGCTCCTCATTCCATTTAAATTGAGCCTTTGAAACGGGGTATGGACTGATTTCTGGTATAAGTGCATTAAGTGCCATTAACATGTCATTAAGTGCATCGGTTATATAACTGGTTGCGAAGTAAAACGTAGTTGAGTTCATTTCAATACAGCCATCAACCCAACCAATACCTGTTAGTTCATATTCAAACCTCATAACTCTCTCCGTTCTTCGCTATGCTATCGTTCTTACGTTAGTTGAACAAGTTAATCCTGATTAAAAGGTCTAATTGGCGCAAAATAAGCTAGTAATTTTTTAGTTCCTATTTCATCCATGAATCTTACTAAGAATTCTATATCGTTCCCTTCGCCAGTAATTCCAAGAATTTCACCTGTTCCATATTTAGCATGTTGGATCTTATCTTTGACCAAAAGAGAACCAATAAATATTGATTGCTCATCGAGAGTCTTTATATCAGACTCATAGATATTTTCTACTGAATCCATGCGCAGGTGCTCGGGCAGTTCAGGATATGAATTATTGGTATTATCATAATATTCACCTTCATCTCCTTGAACTCGTGCTCCAATTCTATTTGCAATAGTTATCATCAGACCGATTACCATTTTATCAGCGCCGCTTAAAGTAATTCTGCCCCCTTGAAACACGAATGGAATCCACATATGAGTATCTAATAGATCAACGACCTTTTTTATATCATCGTTTGTTATTGGATTTTGCTCGCTTGATACCCAATGATCAGCCTTGGTAATATGAAGTTCATAACTCATAGAGACCACTTCCTCAGATATTTGTATTTTCCAAGAAATATTCTCCATTACAACCCGATCACCTTCTACTGGCATTTATAAAATGTAACCATTACTTAAGAAACGGCAGAAGCCGGTCATTAATGACCGGCTGCTGCAAAATTCTTATTGAGCTAAAGTTCCCAGTTAGCGTAATAATGGAGAACACCCTATTTATCTATTGTTCCTTCGTTAATTAACCTTTCTTTATCCTTCAAAGAAAAAACTCCAGGTAACCAACCATCTAAATTTCCGAATCCACCAATAATATTTTCATTAGCTTGATAGATATTAGCGTATATTTTCTTTCCTGTTTTTTGTTTTTCTTTCAGCAAGTAGGTTGTAATATAAACTTCTTCATTCACATATGGCTTCAAATCAACAACAGCTGCAATACTTGGGTCTGAGCTTTTTGTCTCTAACTTTGTATTGCTAATTTTCTCCTCTACATGCCAACCGAACGACTCAATGTATTCAATAGAATTAACATTATTCTGCTCAGTTGTTTCTTTACTGCAACCAATCAGGAATAAAAGACAAAAGAATGCAAATAAAACGATAATTTTCTTTATTGAAATCAACTCCCTTCATTTTCCATTTAGATGTGAGACGTAATGTCCCACATATAGGTTGCGATGTTTCAACTATTCTGCCCGTTAACGTAATGAAGCTGCCATCGCGGCAGCTTTCATTCTAGGTGTATTTTAATTTTGGAACTCAATATCATGTTCGATACACCATTCAATCACAAATTCCTTTATCTTGTTTTCCTTGTAGGTGTACCATTGCTTATCAATGCCAAATTCTATTATTTTATCTTTAAATCTGCGAAATGCGCCCTTCCCATTAATTGCTGCATTTAGCGCTTCATTGATATTTTCATCTTCAACAGTCTTTATGAACTCTTCTATGAGTTCATATTCGTTGTAGTCGTTTTTTAACGTGAAGTCCGCAAATTTCCCTTGCTCATCCTCGAGTATGCAACTTGCTCTTTCAATGTTCTCTCTTTGCCATTCGGGAAAATCTTCAAACGGCCGTTCATCTTCAGCAGCTCGAATTTCTTCTCTAGTTAACGTAATCACTTCACCTGTCGTAACATCTATATAAGTAAACGTATCATCTAAACCAATTTCAATCTCTCCGACTAATTCATCCAAATTGACTGGTTTCTTTATCACTGAAATCATCCTTCCTTGCTCAATAGTAGAATTCTATATTTCAGCTAAAGTTCCTCGTTAGTTCAAATCATGATTGATTAATTTATTTTGTAGTTTTGCAATTCCTTTTGCTAGTTCATTCCGATTTTTCCGATTTTTAATCCAATCAGGTAATCTGCTTGCCAAACTCTGATTTTGATTTGGGATCCTTTCTCGCAATGAGGCGTTAATATAACCATCTAGCAAATCTAAATGCTCTTTATTATACGCCCAAAGCAATTCGCCGCAGCAATCTGTTCGTAACCAAACATTGAACCCCATAAAAGTTCCATTTCCCCAAGAACCAACATTGGGATGACTTAATATACCACATCGTTTGCACTGGAGAAGATATCCGAACTCCCCCTCGCTTCTTCTTAAGCCTCTGGCACTTTTTAAACAATGAGGACATTCTATAAGGATGTCGTATTTATACAAGAAGTCGTAAATGCTTTCTCCTATATCATCAAACCTAGAAACTGTCATAATAGTTCCTCCAAAAGTAATCGCTTATTCCGATGCCATTGTACTTACTTGTAATATTCTCGAAACCATTTAACTATCCTGCCCTTTAATTGAGAGAAAGGCCGCCGGTCATAATTACCGGCGGCCTTTCTTCTTTATTCAACTAATGTCTCCCGTTAGTTGAATTAACTTCCTCTCGCCGTGAAACAACAACTTTTACGAAAGAAACTTAAACGAAAGGGAGAACGTTAGCAGCCTACCACTTTGATCGACTGCTTTATAGTGGGGTGAGAATAACCTCTTTCGGGGGTAACCTGTCCATCTTAGTCTTCTTATCGCCGCTAAGTGCTTTAAACTTCACTGGATAAGTTTGTGTAGAATTCGGAGCAATAGTATAAACTTTGTTGTATTTTTGGGATTCACCTTCAAATGAATAGGCGAATTTTCCTTTAGTTAATCCAATATCCTTAGATACATCTGCCGTCATGTAAAATTTCACTTCAGTATTACTTCGGTTTCTTATGGTTATGTCACATCTGAAGGTGACGTAATCTAAATCGTCAATCGAAAATTCATGAAATATACTTTCGTCATAGACATATACCAATTCTCTTTGCTTGCCCCCAAAATGTGTCCATACTAAAGCTATTACAAGTAACATTAATGAGGAGGATAACACCAAGTATTTTCTTTTCAAAACGAATCATCCCCTTAGACGTCCACTGTTAGCTGAATGTATAGTGTGCATTTTTGAAAACAAAATGCTCTTATTAGCATTGCCTCTATAATACCACATATTGGAACTATCCTGCCCTTTACTTCAACAAAGCTGCAACAGATCCTCCGATCCGCTGCAGCTTTGTTCATTGAACTAAAGTTTCCCGTCCCTCGGTTTAGCTGAAAGTATAGTTACCTGCTACTGAGTTTTTACAAGGGAGTTGGTAGCCCTTTGCGTTTTCTATCGTTATTTGACCAATTCCCTTCACCAAATACTCTATATGCAAGCTCTCGTATAATCTCAGCCATTTCATCAAAACCCTTATGCCTATATGCGTGGTAAAACTCCCTAAATCTTGTATTTCTGTGCCCAAAGTGAAGAAACACCTTTGTACTCAGCACTGAATGATTGTCTTCGCTGTATTGGTTTACTGTAATTAAATAATCCCCATGAAAAGAAGTAACCCTCAATCGACAGTTCTCATTCTTAAAATTAATTTGCTTATCTATAAGTGCAGGTAACAAAACTTCAGCTCCTATCTGCTAATTTTGAAACCTAAAAAGCTCTTTTTGGTATCACCTAAACAATACCACATATTGAAACTATCCTGCCCTTTAGTAGTTGAGAAACATCAGCAGCCGGTCATTATTGACCGGCTGCTACACTCAAGCTATCGTCTCTTAATTTAATCTTTGACTTCTAGAACCCTGTCGCTATGGCCCCTTTTATGAAGATTCATCATTTCGTACCAATATCTTTTTGTTTCTTCGTTGAATTCTTTCTTGGATATCCTCTCAAGCCAATCATATAATTCTTTCTGTTTTGGTTTAGAGATGTCAAACTCAATCATAATCTTTTTCATATCCATCTTTTTCCTCCATTTGACTATCGTTTCCCATTAATTTAATGATGACTGCCATCCGACGTACTACTTTTCACTGTTGTGTCTACTTAACCCTCTCCCTCGAAATGCGGCGAACCAACATGCGTAAGTCTCAATGGATGAGTGGGTATTAGATGAAGAATCACTTATCCTTGAATATATCGTCAAAGTACTCTCTCCAGTAATCCACAATCCAGTCGTTATGCTTTAAATATAGGGTCTTTAAGCTTCCAATAGAAATGGCATGTGCGATACACCCTCTATCATCGTACATGTGAAATAGAATGTCCTTTTCTCGACTTAAAAAATAAACTTTTTGTCCAATGGACGGTTCTCTTCCTTGCTCATAATGAGAAATCCCTTCAAGGATTTTCTTATATGGAATTGAAGAAACCAAACCCGATAATACTTTAAATTGATACTGATTTTTAACTTCTATTGTATTTCCGTCTTCATCCTCGTCTTCATCGATCTCAAAGAGGGTGTCCTCTTCCATTGATCTTTCTTGGAGCAAATCATATAGATAGTCCGGCGTTGTATTTCCAAACATGGGATCTTCATATGGTCCCCAGTCTTTGATTAAGACATATATAAAATCAGTCGGTTTAAATAGATCTTCGAAAACTGTATTTACTCTCTTGTTTACTTGAACAATTCTCCGTTTTGATCCGTTTCGAAATGGTTCACCTAACTCAAAACGTATGTTGATATCACTCCAATATTCAGGAAACTTATATTTTAAGTAACTATATATATCCTGTAACATTTGATCCCCTCAGTTTGTTTTGTAGTCTTTAGTCTAATATCTTATTAATGAAATTTGCGAACTTTCCTTATTGGGGTATTCGCGAAGTGAATTAAACTATCCTGCCATTTCGCTCAACAAAAAAAGCAACCGGACGTAATGCGCCGACTGCTGTCGTGTTGCTTAACTAACGTCTCCCGTTAGCTCAAATTTGAATAGACGAGTATAATTACATTACATGGATGTCATCAATCCATATTTTGATTTGACCATTTTCCTCTACTATCGTTTCACACATTAAAGTTAAGTCGCTCTCTTCATTATCAAACCACAAATCGAACTGTACTAAATATTCATTTGTATCTCTTATTTGGCCAACATAAAGTGATTCATACGCACTTTCTGGTGGAATAGTGAGACTGCCTCCATATTCATTGATTATTTCTTCAATTTCTTCTCTCCTGAACCTCCCAATGGCCCCCTCCATTTCGAGATTCCTGTAGTTCCTATTAACAATGTCACATACAATATTTTTCACATGAGTCTTAAACAAATTTTGTGAATTATCATGAATCAAAGCTATAAAAAAAACCTCCTCCAGCGATTAAAATTTTATGTATATTTTATCATGTATTGGAACTCTGCCCATTGAGAAAAGTCAGCAGCCGGCTATTAATAACCGGCTGCTGCACTGTTCTTATTGAGTTATCGTTCCTCGTTTAATGAATCCACTTCTTCGAACTCCCTATCAATTTCCCTTAAATAATTCTGAATCGTTATATATCTTTGCGAGCCTAATAATAATTCACTATATAAAAACATGTATTGCATATGATATCTCATATCAAATTTATTTTTGTGATACTTCAATAAATGTTCTACATAATCCGTATAGAAGGACAAAACAGCTTTTGACCGTTTATTAAACTTAATGGTATTAAAGTAACTTGATAATTCATGCAGTTTCTATTTAGTATAGAATAAAATACTCTTAATATCTTCTTGTGATAACGATTCATAAGCTTCTGTTCTTGCTTGCCAATGGTCTTCAAAGATCTCTTTTTTCTCATACAAAATGACATGTATTGGCTTAAGTAATTCTAATTCATATTTAAGTCGCCGGGTCTTTAGTAGGCTTCTGATTTTTAGAAATATGAGAACCCCTCCTCAATAATGTCATAAGAGTCGCTGTATCAATCATACTTTCTTATTACGCTATAGTCTCTCTCATTAGCTCAATGACAATTTTAACGAATAATATCGTGATATTCTCCTTCTTTAGGGTCATTGATAACAAGCCACTGTGCCTGTTTAACATTGAATTCTTGAAGGCAATGATCGACAGCTTCACCGAGCGTTTCAAACCATAAGTCAGCAATACAACTCTTATCTTCCTGTGTATCAAACAAAAAGACATACACGCCGCTCTCAGACTCGTATATCATAACTTTTCTAACTTTCTCCACTGGTTCTTCAAGTAAAGCATACATTCGCAATTCTAATCCCCCTTATTTGTTATTCAATACCCAATTATTAAACGATTCTGCCCTTTATATCAACAAAAATGGCAACTAATCATCTGGATCAGCTGCCATCCTCAACTAACGTTCTTCTTTAGTTCAAACTGGTGAGATGTTAAACCCTCATGTGGCTAACAAGGTTCTAATCGGTTTTAAAATATTTCATCAGAAGATGTATAAGATTATAAACAATACCAACAAACGCAGTTAAAAGTGGAAACCATATTTGTAAGTGATAGGTATCACTAGCTGTATAAACTGTTACATTAAAATGTGAATAAGTTACTTCATTAATTGGTTCATTTGAAATTTGAATAAGATCCAGCATTCTTCTTATATCTCCGTACAAATATAGGCAAGCAACAAATAAAGTGGCAATAAAATAAAGATTGGTAGAAAATTGCCCCTTTTTATTTTTGTCCATATTTCCCTCCCATTCTCTTGCATTCTTTTTTGTAGGATCTTCTAATGTAACGACAGCAGGAAACGCTATCGAAATGATGTTAGACTGGAGCCTTTAAATAGTACCACATGTTGGAACTATTCTGCCCATAAGTGGAATAAAAAATGGAGCAACTGCCACCGGCAAACTGCTCCAAAATGCGTTAAGCTAATGTCTCCCGTTAGTTCAACGCTTCAACTAAGGCAAACATGATTTCAACTTCACATACTAATTCATTATCAACCGTGGCTTTTCCATTTCCTTTGACAATCTGTCCTTTAACTCTTGTCACCTCAAATTCAAGATGTAATTGGTCCCCGGGGTTTACTTGTTTCTTGAATCGACATTTATCAATACCAGTCAATAACCCTATTTTGTTTGTAGTGCTTTCTCCATCTGACATCACAATTCCTCCGACTTGTGCCAGTGCTTCAACAATTAAGATTCCAGGCATGACGGGATAACTGGGAAATTGACCAATGAACAAAGGTTCATTGTACGTTACATTTTTAAAACCAACTGCTTTTTTACCCTCAACAACTTCTAAAATTTTATCGACCAGAAGAAAGGGATATCTATGAGGTATTCTATTTTTTATTTGATTAATATCAAGCATCGATTACCTCCTCTAAAATTCGCATATTACCATTTTACTTCCAACCAGTAATCTCGACCATAACTTTCTATTTAAACAAAAACAGCAACCGATTAGTTACCGGTTGCTTATGATGGTGTTTATAAACTAAAGTTCTTCGTTAGTTTAATCTTCAGCCTTATTTCTGTATGGGTTCAGGACCCTGTCAACCCATTTCCGAAACCGCTTATAAGCCTCTTCATTGGATTTTACATTAATCAGACCCGAGCGCAGAGAGGAAGTTCAAGCCGAACATCCTTTCATTTCACTCATGTGCATCCTCATTCCATGCGCACGCTACAGCCTCAACCTCGGCGAAGAAAAAAAAACGCTGCTCAAATCCCAGTCTAATGAAGATCCTTCCTTCAAGCATGACTTTTAAGTATTTTCATTTGTTTAGCTAATACCCACCCGTTAAAACCATAGGAAGAGAAAATTACATAATACTTATATTGCTCTTTTAATAACAATTCTTTAAGTTCAATTGTAGTATTATAATATGTTGGCCAAGAATGAGGTTTATGTTTTTCCAACAAGTCTAAATTTCCATCAATAAAATGGTCTATATAGATCTATATCTAACAAGATGCTTCCACATAACTGATCTTCAAATATATGTGCCATGACATCGGAAAAATTTATTTTCACTTCTATTCCTTCATACTCTGTATTGATAGCTATATATTGATCTTTTAAATTGACTTCATAAGACATCACTTCATTATCATGAACCGAAATCATTTCCTTCAAAGTTCATCGGTCCTCTCCTGTTTTCTACTATCGTTCCTCAGTTTGGAGTAATGCATTGATAAGTTCAACTGTCTTTTTGTGTTCATCAAAGAACTCAGCCCCCTTTTTGAATAAGAACATAATCATCTCATCATTAGCTGCTATTGCCGCGTTCTCAATTAAAGTTCTGCCATATTCGTCTTCTACTTCAAAGCATAACCCTGCATCAATAAGGTTAATTAATGCATAAATATCATTACTTGCAATAATTCGATCAATTTCTGTTTCATTTGGATCGACCCTTTTGTACATGCTATTTAGAAATTTATTGAATGAATCAGCTGTTTTTATTATGCTATTCCAGTAGGGATTAGTGTCACTTGTGATTCTCCTTCATGTTCCCAAAAATAGATTTTACCGATATATTCTCCTGAAACCCCTATACAGTGTTGGTTTCCACAACCGTCATTTGCAAAAGGAAGCAATGAAGCCGGTATTCTCTCTTTAAATGTACTAACATTGTCGGCCAAAGATTCGTAAGACGGTCCGCCGTGGATACCGTACATATGATGTATATTACTTTCAAATTCAGTAGTTTTAAAATAACTAGGAGTCGGCTTTCCGCCATTACGTGCTTTTAAGTATGCTCAATACTCAGAGGCAGCCGGTGATTTATTGTTTTTTCAAACTGAAGAATTGCTATTTCGGTTAACTTCCCATACTTATTTGAATTAATAAATTCCATAGTATCTCTCCCTGTAGCGCTTCTCTGATATGCTTATAATATTTGTTTCAATCATTCATCAATGTATAGATTTCTCTTACTTCAATATAGGATCACCGTCTGAGTTAATTGGAACAATGGTTGTAATTCTACAATTGATGGCATTTGACCGCTATGAAAGACAGCTCAAGTTCTTGCAAAGATTTATATTTTTTCCTATATAGTATCTTGATGTCGTGATACTAATTGTTGAGCCCACTATTGTCAGCAGTTGTACGATTGTATACGACGGTTTCTTCGGTGTCATCCGCATATTCCAGTACAACCTCGTCGATACGGATTGAATCCAGAGCACCTTGATACGTGAAGAGCTTGAACACGCCGAATTCTTCCCCAGGCTCGACCGGTCCTACATAACGAAGATTAAAGGTGCTGTCACTGGAGTTCTCGTCATACGAAGGATCACCTACAGGATTAAACGTACTGAGTTTGACAGTATAATAGTTAATCGTTTTGCCTGTCAAATTATTTACGAACCACGTCAGCGTGATACCGTTCACGGAATTGACGCCGTATTTGAAATCTCTTGGGTCGCTGAAACGATTTTCCGCTGTCACTCGAGTTACTTCGGGTTCATCAATAGCCTGTTCGTTGCCGCTTTGATTCTCTGCACCAGAAGTCGCTTCGCTTTCTTCGTCATCTCCATTGGATGGTTCGTTTTCGGCATCCACCGTTTGCTCATTAATTGAAGCCACTGTTTGCCCAGTTTCGACTGTAGTCGATTCAATCCCTTCATATGCCAACGTCTTACCGTTCGCAAGATGCAGATCGGATTTTATGTCTTCCGAGAAATACACGCCGCAACAGAATGAGATTATAATAGCTATTATAAAAGATAGTAAGAGATTCAGTTTATTAGCCATGCTCATGTTCCTCGCCTTTCCGTTATTTGTTATATAATAACAGATTTAGGTCCAAAGGGACAGGAAGAAAGTAGTACCATAGAACTATCCTAATTCAATTAGACTTATTTAATAGCTTCTTCGGTTCAATTTTGGTCCACCAAATGAGGGGTAATTATTACGCTATCCTCCCCATTAGCTTAAAGAGGCTACGAACTTACCGGCAACCTCGTCTGATTGTCTTATGAAAAACTGACGTATCCATTATCGGAATAAGGCTGTCTTCGCAAGAACAATAAAACTCTCGGACTCAAAATAAAAAGCCTGCTCCTGACATATCGTCAAGAACAGGCTTGATTTTCTATACTACAGTTTTACAACATTCTCCGCTTGGGGTCCACGTTGGCCTTTAACAACATTGAATTCAACACGTTGACCTTCATCCAAAGATTTGAATCCTTCACTCTGAATCGCAGAAAAATGAACGAATACATCGTCGCCATTTTCCCTTTCAATGAAGCCAAACCCTTTTTCCGCATTAAACCATTTGACAGTACCTGTTTCCATTAATATATAACCTCCAAAGTTTAAACATTAAGTCCCTACAAACCGGACTATTCAAAAGTATATACCATAGATGATTAAGATTTTGTTGAAATTTGTCATATATAATATTTATATAAAAATATTGTGAAACCACAACATTCCTCCACAAAAGTTTCGTCCCTGTTTATACGAGTAATTAGAAGAGTTTGTTGAAACGACAGTCCCTCATGTGATTAGCTGCCTTTGTGTGATATCGTTACAGAATCCATTCAGACACTTGCTCCATCGTTCTTCTTGTTTTTTCGTGCGGTTCTTTTGCCCGATAACCGAAAGCGACCATAACGCTTACTTCGTACTCATCTTCTCCGAGCAATCCTCTTTTATTCAGAATTTTATTAATTCTATCAGGTACGAAGCCTTCGATCGGACAAGAATCGATTCCGATCATCGCAGCGGAAGTCATCATATTCCCTAGCGCGATATAGGTCTGCTTAGAAGCCCAAGCTGTTCTCGCTTGTTCGTTATCGAGATGAAAGGAATCGAAGAAATCTCGCCATGCTCCCATGTTGTTTCGCACCATTTCAGCCGGGAATTTTTTAACTTTCGTCAGTTGTTCATAAATATAAGGGGATTCCGGGATAAGTCCTTTACGAGCAAGAATAACGACCATGTGACTTGCAGTTGGCAGTTGATTGTACGCGCCGTAAGCAAACGGCCGGATTTCTTCCCTAAGTTCCGGATTTTGGACGATTAGAAACTTCCACGCCTCTAGCCCATTGGAGCTCGGCGATAATCTTCCTGTTTCCAGGATAAACTGAAAATCTTCTTCGGTTATTTTTTGGGTTGGGTCAAACACTTTAGTTGCATGTCTAAAATGATAAGCTTCCAGCACTCCTTTTTTTGTCGTGCTCTTATTCATATCGAATCCTCCTCGGTCTTGTTAACGATTTATTTAAGCGTGTCGCAATGCTGCCTTTTTCTTTCTCAAGCTGAGTAAAGCCAGTAGCAAAGCGAATAATGCGAAGCAGCCGCCAACGACTAATGCGGTTTGAAATCCCGACAACATGGCTTCGTTGGACGCTGGAGCGGTTGCCGAAGCAGTTACCGAGCTCGCGACCGTAGCCAGAATGGATAAGCCGAGACTGCCTCCTAATTGCAGGAACGTATTTACGATGCCGCCTGCAACGCCATGCTCTTCAGGTTTCACATCCCTCACGGAACCCACGATGATTGCCGTAAATCCTGCTGCCGTCGAGAGACCCAATAGAATGAAGACCGGTAAAACAAACGCGGCATAGACACTGTCCATCGACATCGTGCTTAACCAGAATAAGCCGAGTGCATTAACTAGCTGCGAAACGATCAACAGCATTTTCGCTCCGAATATGCGCATGAAGTAAGGCGTGATTTGGGTAGCTAGTACGGACGACAAGCCGAGCGGCAGGAAAGCCAAGCCCGTTACTAGTGAAGAATAGCCAAGCGCATGAAAATACAATGTCGAGAAATAAATAAATGCGGTCATGAAGGAGTACATCAAAAACCCGATAATATTCGATGATACGAGCGAACCGATACGGAACAAGCGAAGCGGCATCAGCGGGTTTTGGGCATGTTTTTCAATAAAGACGAATCCGGTCAGAATAAGTGCTCCGACGATCAAGGTTCCGATTTTGACAGTCGACCAACTGCCGTCGGCATCGGGCATGGACAACCCGTACACAAGAACAAATATGCCTAACAGCACGGCAATCGCGCCGGGCAAATCGATGGATAGTTTTTCTTTTTTCTCCACTGGAGCTTCTTTAACAAACGTTAAACCTATAATAATCGCCATCCCGAGCGGAACGTTTAAGAAAAACAACGATCGCCAGCCGACCGAGTCCGTCAGCAGCCCCCCGACGATGGATCCCGCCGCGAAACCGCCCGAACCCAACGCACCAAAGATGGCAAAAGCTTTATTCCGTTGCGCGCCTTCGGGAATCGACGTACTGATGAGCGACATGGCCGCGGGAATGGACAGCGCCGCCCCGATTCCTTGCATCGCCCTGCTCGCGATGAGCCAAACCGGATTCATTGCGAAGCCGCCGGCAAGAGAAGCCGCTGCAAAAATCGCTAAACCTAGCGTCAACACGCGTTTCCTCCCGATCAAATCGCTTGCGCGTCCGCCGATAAGCAGAAAACAAGCGAAGGTAAGGACATAAGACGTAACGATCCACTGTAAATGATTCGCATCCATGTGAAGCGCCGTTTGAATCGACGGAATGGCTACGGTCACTGTGGAAGAATTCATGACTTCTAAAAATTGCGAGAAACAAACTAATATCAATAACAACATATTCGCTTTGGAAATCCTGTCGTTCACGTAATTAACCCCCTTCTTGTAATATTCTTAGGTCTCAGTGTTTCACTGCGCATGAGCCGTCTAAGCAAGACGGCGCTTCCTTATCCCCTAGGGCGGAATGAATTTGAACGATAGGATGCTCTTCCGTCCACGCTTGCTGTAGAGCCTCAGTGAATACAGCCTTCGTCTGAGCGCCGGAGATGGCGTATTTTCCGTTTATTACGAAATAAGGGACGCCTCGAATGCCTAACTTTTGTGCTTTAAGCTCGTCTGCTCGAACTTCGGCGGCGTATTGCTCGCTTTCCAACATTGCCGCCGTTTCCGCGACGTCCAGTCCCACTTCCCCCGCAATCGTCACAAGCGTATTTACGTCCCCGATATGCAAGGAATCAGTAAAATAAGCTTTGTACAACCGTTCCAATAATTCGTTCGTTTGTCCGAATTGCGCCGAATAATGAAGCAGACGGTGCGCGTCAAACGTGTTCGTGTGTATCGCAGTATCATAATGGAATGTAAGGCCGTCTAGCTCTGCCCGCTTTGTTATATCGTCATGTACGGCTTTCATATGCGCTCTCGTCGATCCGAATTTTTTGGCCGATAATCCATAAATATCATCGTTTGCGTTAATTGGCATGTGAGGATCAACTTCAAAGCTGCGGTACACGATCTCCACCGAATCGCGATGCTCGAACTTCTCTAACCCTTCTTCGAACTTCCGCTTCCCGATATAACAGTACGGGCATACGATATCCATCCAGATCTCTACCTTCATGTTTTCCTCCTGCTTTCTGGATGCATGCCGGAAGAGGAGGAACGAAGATCATTCCGCCGCCCCATCCTCTCCGGTCGCATCATAAACGTTATAGTTTAGTGCGTGTTCGTGTTGTTGACTTGTTGCGTGACTCCGGTACGGGAGGCCCTCATGATCGTGTCGTACAACTTATGGCGTTTGACGGCATGTGCGAAATCTGGCGTTTCATTCGTTCCATCGCGAAGATCTTTAGCCAGGCTGGCATAAAATTTCCCGATATTGCTCGCCCTTGCCGGTCCATCTGGAATCGCTTTGATATCTTCGGTATATTGGCTAGGAATGACAATCTCGCTGAGTGTCCTGTCTTCCCCTTTACCGCCTCTCAATTTCAGTTCGGTATTTTGCATATTGCCGTTGGTATCCGCAGTGATGACAAGCTCGCCTTCCGTACCGATGATCTCCCAACGCAAATCGAAGTCCCGCGATGTTCCACTCCGGTATAAGGTCGTCGCCAATACGCCGCTCTCAAGCGTGCCGATTACGGCCATGTGATCCGGAGCTGTCACTTTTATTGTCGTCCCATCGTCAGCCATTTGAGCTTCGGGGTGACGAACTTCCAGCTTCGCGGACACATTATCGTAATCACCGAGCACGTAATTCAGCCCATCAATGGCGTGAAGTCCTGCGGATGCCAACATGGTCGCGCCGGAGTTCACATCGTACGTGTAAGCGAATTTCCGGATCGTGACGGGTCCCCAGATCAAAGCCGTTCCGGATAGCGTAGTCGCGAGCACGTTGCCGATATAGCCTTGATGGATTAAATCGCGAGCATGTTGAATCGCCGGTGAATATCGCGCCTGCAGTCCGATAAACGTTCGAACGCCCGCTTCCTTGGCACGGTCCGCCAAGTCTTGCGCTTGTTCCGCGGACATAGCGAGCGGCCATTCGCTGTACACCATTTTGCCCGCTTCAATCGCGGCGCGAGCAATATCGTAATGGTATTGCACGTTAATTGCGATCACGACAAGGTCGACTTCAGGATGATGGATCAGGTCCTGGTAATTATCGAATCCCGGAACGTTGAACGCCTCGGACGCCGCAACCGCGGATTCGGGATTGCTCGTGCTCACCGCAGCCAGTTGGAAGTCAGGCAAAGCTTGAACCGCCGGGATGTGCGCCGCGACAGCCCACCCTGGGTTGGACGGACTTGCACCGATAATACCTACACCGATTTTTTTATGATTGGCTTGCTGTTGTTGATTCGACATTTTATTTCCTCCTCTAATCTAATTGGCCATCGCAGACCTCGGACTCTGTTCCCTGTAATATTGACCCACCTATACAAGATGGATAAGATATGTTCTAATAAGAGTTATTCGAATGCCAAAGTGGACCACGGTCCGCTTGCCAAACAATATAACCGGACCACAGTCCGGTTGTCAACTGGATAATAATTTGGGAATGGGGAAAAGCTAATGTTGGAGCGAAACCTTCGCAAAGATGCGGAAGAACGTAGACAAATCATTTTAGAAAAAGCAGCTGCTTTGTTCGCGGAATATGGGGTCGAGCATGTCAGCATGCGTCAGATCGCGCGGGAAGCCGGGGTCGGCCAAGGCACGATTTACCGAAGCTATACGAACAAAGGGGAATTGTGCTGGGATCTCATCGGCGAAAGCTGCATCCAGAACTATGATCGAATCCAATCATTTTTAAGCGACCATACTTCCAGTCCTATTAAAGATCGTCTAGAAACCGTGCTTCTATATCATCTGGAATCGCTTGAGACGCATTCTCCCGTTCTAGCGGCCATCCAGGCAAACAGTGGTGGTGATGAGCAGCAAAACGTCCCTTTCTATTCGGAGCACTACGAGTCCATTCATTCGGTTATCGTCCAACTATTGAACGAGACCGCAACAAAAAACGAGAACCTCGTCCTTGATGCTGTTTTTATGGCGGATGCCATTATGGCAACACTACGTCCGGACGTTTATATTTTCCAAAGACAACATCGCGGCTATTCACCCGAAGAGATTAGAAACAAACTCTTTCACGTGTTCATCGAGCCGCTATTCCACAAGTGATGAACAAGATCGCATTCGAAACGAAAAAAACGCCGCCTACTTAAAGTAGGCGGCTGTTCGATTTCAGATGTCGGCCAAATACTGACCTCACGAAGTTTGTAACAGGAAGTTCTAATTTTCTAATTTTCTAATTTTCTAATTTTCTAATTTTCTCCATACTAGTTCATTGACTTACGCCAAAGAACCTAAAAATCCTCTTGGTTACAATGGAGTCACCACGTATGAATGTTAATGATGGTTGTTAAAGGAAGAGAGCTTACCCTTTACTTCAACAAAAGCTGCATCAGATCAAAGGATCTGATGCAGCTTTTGTGATTGAATTATAGTCTCCAGTTAGTTTAATCCTCTGGATAACACTCGCTTAGATTGCTTTCTCAGCCTTCCATGCCGCTGATGACGGATCGATAATCGCAAAATGTTCTACTTCTGGAAGCAATACCAGATGAACCAAAGAGCCAAATGCCCCTGCGGAATGACCAAGGACAACCACTCGCGAGAGATCAAGCTGATAACGTTCCTCCAGTTGGGCTAGGTGATTCACAGCATCTATTACATCAACAAATGTTCCCGTCCAACCTCCGCCAGCTGCTCCGACTCTACGATACTCAATATTCCAAGTAGCGTAACCTCGACGAGTTAAATCTTCATCAAGGGTCAAGTTCTTCTAGTCCATATTTAGACTGCCAAACCTCCATGAATAGTTATAACTACTGGACTAAGTCCAGGTAGATCTGGCAAACGCAATACTCCGAATTGAGATAGGTGATCACCATATGATATATGAAATGTCATTTAAAAACCCCATTCTATTTAGTGTATTTCTTCCATAACACGCTTTCTTCCATTCAACTAAAATATCCACCCGATTAAGTTTTAACCTTCTTGAGCTAACGTTCCCAGACAGTTCAATCTGCTTTTTTTAAGATCTCATTAAAAATCTGCGTTACCTCTGCATGTCCGACTACCCTTGCTCCCTCCTGTATTCTGATTATTTTACCAATCCATAAAGTTCGCGGGTAAACTTCTGGTGTAATAAAAGTTATTGTCCCCTTTACCGTCTCACCTGGTTGAAGTACCACATCCCCATAATATTGATGTATTCCTGTCGTCAAATAATCATCTCTCACTAAATGTGCTGGACGGTATCCTGAATAAGCCGGTTTATTTCTCCCATTCCCTTTGTCGTCACTTATTAATATAGTTATTTTAGCTTCAATGTCAGGTGACAAGGTAACCACCTACCTACTCGTATTCAGTCTTTATTCTCACATTTTCTAATTTGCTCCATATCCCTGCCCTTTACTTCACCAAAAGACCGGCAGCGGATCTCAGATCTGTTGCCGGTCTTTGTTTTAAACTAATGTTCCCCGTCCCGCGTTTTTAAGGGTTTATCTCATATATACTCACTCACTCGCAGGATTTCGTCACCTTGGATCATGTCCATCTCAGGAAACAACGCAGTTGATGCCGTATGAGGTGGTTGGCTGGGCATGCGGAAATAGAGGAAGACTCAGGAAATATTCCCCAGACTGTTTCTACTGCACGCATACCCCACAGGATCCTTGGAGGTTCACCCTCCCACAACTCAACGGGTCAATGCCCTTACATTCCTTCGTTATACCTGTCCAAGGTGTGGAGACCGATAGCGTTTAGCGGATGGGTCATAGCCCTTATGGAGAACGAACTCGGTCCTCCGTGCTTTCTTTGTGAAATCCCGCGAATGAGTCAATATACGTGATTACTTCTTAATTTAAGCTGCTTTTGACCAGGTCAAGACGGTTTTCTCTGGCGTGAACTTTTCTCCTCGTTGAACAATACCGACTAGAATTCTTGCCAACTTCCCTATGAGCTTAAATATGGATTGCTGCTTTTTCATCTTCTTTTCTTGCACATTATGCTCATGCAGATGGCGGAAAACAGGGTTATTCCAAACGAGTTGAACAGTTGCGAGATAGAGATATTTTCGCAAGGCAGAGTCTCCTCGCTTTGAAAGAACAATTTTACCTTTACGCCTACCAGATGAACTTTCAGCCAGATTTAAACCAGCCTTACGCATTACCTGACGTCCATGCGCATATTGCCTCAGGTCCCCAGTACCAGCTAAAATAGCCGCAGTGAAAATCTTCCCAAGTCCCTTTATGGTACGAAGTTGCTGCGCCATAGGAATCTCTGAAAGCAGTACTTCGATGTCCATTTCAATCTGTTCGAGCATCGTAGTTACACGCTCAAATTCTTCGATGAGCCGTCTTAAATCTGCTTTTGCTTCTTCTGCAGCGGCTTGTTCTCCAACACTACATTTCGCTCGTGCGATAAGTTGTGCAGCCTTCTCAAACCCTGTTGAGCCCCCAGCTCGCTGCATATGCACTCTCCAGGCGTCAATGACATCCGGTACTCTATAGTTCTCGAGATCCTGTGGGCATGGAAAGGTTTTGAGGGTTGCCAATGATCGCTTACAAGTCCAGTCTTTGAATACAGACGGATATTCGGGAAACCGAATGTCCAGCCAACGTACAATCCGGTTCTGCAGCCGTACGCTATTAGTCACCCAGAACTCCCGATCACTCATTATTGTCTTCAGCCGTTGGAACAATAATGATTGACGTGTGTACTCGTAATAGAAGCCCCGGCTAACTGAGTCTGCTATAGTAAGCGCATCTTTAGGGTCATTCTTTGATGGGCTATTATCTCGGTTTTCTTTATTTCTCTTTGTTGTGGCTGGATTCACCATAACCACGTGTAATCCCTTATCTGATAACCAGTTGGCTAGGTTAAACCAGTAATGACCGGTTGGTTCCATACCGATAATGAGCCTCTTTAATCGTTGTTTTTGCAGTAACTCCGTCATCCAACGGTTCAATTTTTCAAAGCCTTCAATGCTATTTGAGAATGAGAGATGTCGCTTGGAAACCACGATTCCTCGGAAGTTCGTAGCTTGTGCCACATGCGTTTCTTTGGCCATGTCGATTCCTATGACAAGATGTGAGGTGGTAATTTGTTGAATGCGTTGATTTTGAGCGTCTGATTGCTTAAACTTCATAGTAAGAGCGCCTCCTTGATGTGTTGTCGACAAACCCATCATAACGAGGCACTCCTTTTTTTACAAAGCCCATTTCTTAGGCTCTACAGGAATGTTTAAGAGTTTAATACTTTAATTCGTTTATTTGTTTTGTCTTATTACGTCCTCTGCCCTTGCCTCTAGTTGCTTATAGTAAAGGTAAAGTGGTCTGTTGTTCTTTATTGCATTTGTATCGATATGTATATCTCGCTTGCCAATAATACCGCCGTATATTTTTAATATTGCGTAGTTTGATTTACCTGTACCTACGTATTGAATTGAGTAGCTTTTATAACGTGTCTACTTATCCTTAAAAATGCCATCAATAATTAATCGGTTTCCTGAGTGTTTTACTTCATTAAGTTTTATATCGGTGGAAGAAATAGGTCCCCTATAAAACCACAAAAAGAATAGGAAGACTAAAATTACTCCAAGACCTAATAGAGCTTTTGCTTTTTTAGTCTTTATTTCTATGGTTATGGTTATTTCCTTTTTCAAATGGTTCTCCTCTCGATAACAAGAGTATTTAAGTCCTTACATAACATATTGGAACTATCCTGCC
The DNA here is from genome assembly GCF_000023585.1 of Paenibacillus sp. JDR-2. Lineage (NCBI taxonomy): Bacteria > Bacillati > Bacillota > Bacilli > Caryophanales > Paenibacillaceae > Paenibacillus > Paenibacillus sp. JDR-2. Next base: position 5,253,490 of record NC_012914.1, read on the forward strand.
TATTGATTCAGCTAAAAGCAGCCGAGCTTTATATGCCGGCTGCTGTCATATTGTTGAGCTATAGTTCCCAGTTAGTTGAATGACCATAGCGTATCCGATATCTTGCAGAACTGCCCCACAGATCATCGTACCTGGTAGATAGATACCATTAGTCAAGGATTAACGCGATATGTTTGTGATTAGATATAACTTTGTGCAGCCAATCAAATATGGTCGGTCCTTCGCTATTCTTGGCCAGTCGGAGTTCCTCTTTAACACGAGGAACATTTGTTAGGTGACACTTTAATAAACGCTCTTCAAGTATTTTTATTGTCTCAGTGTACCCTAAACTTCCTTTCAGAGTGCTGGAACCCTTCCAAATAATTGTAAGAGGTTCATTGGCCTCCATGTCACCAAAACCGCCTCTTAAAATGTCGTTAAAGGCATCTAAATTGCCATTCCATTGATGCTTCCCTGATAACACATTAGTTGAAAATTCTCTACAAAAATCCTCATAACTAGAGATTTTGGTTCCATCAATGATGAATTTCTTACTCATACGATATCCATCCATTTCTAACGCATATTATAAAAACAATCAGCTACTGCAACCCCACTTGAACTAATGTCTCCCGTTAGCGCAATGCATGTAATGTTCAAAGTGATTAAGTTTTTTTGATCGATTAACTTTTTTATCGCATTTTAATTCAGGAAGGCAAGATAGTCGGCAAGTTTATCGAAAGTACCCTCAAGATCTTGTTGAAGCTTTGGAGCCATACCTTTGTAGGCTTCCTGTTCCTCAACTGAAGCGTTCACAGGGCAACCTTTCAGTTTTAATACAGTTTTACCTTCGTCATCTTCTAGCGTTATGATATTCAGAATTTCAAGTGGCCAACTCACGCTAAAAGGCGTTCGGACCGTATTGCCTTGATCATCTGAAAAGGATCGGATATAAGCCAATTTCTCAGGTTCAACAACCTCTTGGTATGCAAATTTTGTCCACATAACCTGATTTCCGTCAGGTGACGTTTGAATACCTAAAAACTCGCCACCTGATCGAGCGTCCATTTTAACGATTTCGAGGGTGACCCCCTTTGGTCCCCACCATTTCGCGAAATGACCGAGCTCTGTCCATGCTTTAAATACGAGTTCGCGAGGGACATCGAATACACGCGTAATTGAAATTTCGAACGATTGATTCAGATTGTTATCCATGAAAATCCTCCTTGTTTTTTGAAGGGAACTATTCCAAGTCTTTAATTTTATTTCTCAGTCTAAAACTTTGTTTTTCAGTCTAATGCTTTATTTCACAGAACAATAATACCATGTATTGGAAGTATTCTGCCCTTTAGTTCAAAGAAAAAGAAGCAGCTGCCACGGTGGCAATCTGCTCCTAAATCGCTGAACTAACGTTTCCCGTTAGTTGAATGACAAATTCATGCTGGTTATACATCGTTTTAAGCGAGATAGTCGCTGGCTGCGCTGTTCACTCGCGGACCGAGGTCGTTAGCCCGAAGCGTGAATATAGTGTTATCAGAAGTTCCTTCTTCTCAAATTACTTCCATATGTTTAATCTTCTCTTTATTAATTCTATTTGTTGAATACAACTCATGATAAAAACTATCAATAAAGAAATTATTATTTCCCATTTTAATATTAGTAATGTTTCTGAATCAGGTTTTAGTAAACTTTGAGAAGAAATGCCCCAATTCATGTAATTTAAAACATGCGACAGCAATGTTGAAATAGATATTATTGTCCAGTTCTTTATAAAGCGATAATTGTTACATTTGATATTAAACCATCCATTAATAACGACTTGAAAAAACGGAATAATAATTGTTGTTCCTATTGAAGATAAAATAGTAACAACCCACAACTCTTCAAAAACATTCACTAACAACCAAATAGGTAACAATATTAAATGAAAAAATATTATCGGCAAAAAATTTATTGTAAAAATATTTCTTCGAATTATTGTAATTAGGTTCGAAATTTCCTTCCCTCTTTTCATTATTATTGGATCTAAGGAATTTCTGTCTTATTCACGAGCTTCGTAAACACTTCCATATCTAGGGTATTCGCGAAACTTTTAAACTATCCTGCCCGTTCGTATTATGAGATCAACCATTTCTTTCTGGTTGATCCTTTTTGCATTAGCTTCGAGGATTAAGGTAGCCGGGTCGAACGTACCTGCCCGTGGGACTTGATCCCGAGCGCTATAATGTTCCCCCCTACTTGTCATGACCATGATTGAGGCTGGTTGGAACAGAGTTCCCGTATCACATGCGATGCTGTGGCACGACAAGGAGGTTCATAGGGGCTACCGGTAAATCCATTTCAATCAAGGAGAGATAAAATGAACCCTGTTATAGGGCTAGACATATCTAAAGAAGAAAGTCACGGACAAGCTTTCTTAGATCGAGGAAAACCATACCGTGGGATTTTCCATTTCAAACATACACGGGATCACGATAATTTTCTTTATTGAAATTCACCCCCATAATTTTTCATTTAGATGTGAGACGTAATGTCCCACATAAAGGTTGCGATGTTTCAACTATTCTGCCCTTTACTTCAACAGAAGACCGGCAGCGTATCTCTGATCTGTTGCCGGTCTTTGTTTTAAACTAATGTTCCCAGTTAGTTCAGAAGGGTATTGATTTCTGATACCGAAAATATGGTTTATTATAGACTGATTATAGGAGGCGCTACAAACTTAAATGGACGAATATCTATACTCACCAACAATCAATTCTACAAAACGATTGCTTATTATTGACGGCATCCCCGGCTCCGGCAAAACGACGACAGCAACCCGCCTCCATAACTATTTGACAGCTCTAGGTGTACGTGTAAAATGCTTGCTCGAACTGGAGGAGAATCACCCATTGTTGCCGCCCATGGAGCAGTACAATGCGCTGAATACCGTTGAAGGAGCCGATGCCTTCACACGGCATCTCTTCAATCGATACGCTCATTTCGTCGAAGAGCAACTCAGTAGGCCGGAGGATGTATCATCATGTCGATGTTGAAGGGCAGTGGCGGTTCATTTGAAACGGTGTGCCAGTTGTTTGAATGCCTTGATGTCAGCCGACAAAGGGACTGATCCACGTCTTGATTTATTACGAATGAGAGCCGTAGGAAGCTTAGTACAGATTTGTTATCCAGATGCAGAAACTTTATATATGAAGGCACCTATATTAGAGCGTAAAAGTTAAACAACAAACGGCAGCCTTTCAGTCGCCCTACGTTGTAACTAAAAAATATTTAGGCCATGTGGATTTTCAAATGCCTGTAACCATGTTATACTCGATTCATCCATTTCCTTCAGGTGATGTGATCTTAGTTCGGCATCATCAACCGTCCTAGGTGTGTTGGTTTTCCTTACAAATTATCAAACCATAACCTGAAAGAAGAAAAAGGCTGCCCTTTAGGCAGTCTTTTTTGTTCTTTCTATATAGCGTTTGCAACAATAGCACCGAATATAGATGCCATCATAGCCAAGCCGATCCAAACGCCAAGAAACCGGTAGCGAACACCTTGCCGTCTATAGTTAATGATATTCACGATGCAATAAAGGACGATTGTGAAGAACATGGCCGATATGCCAATATTGACTGCCCGTTCAGGATCATCGAAAAGAAGGGAACCGCCGATGATTACTGAAGTAATAAGTGCGCCAAAGCCAGCAAAGCGGAAAGGAGATTTATCAGAAACTTGCATGATTTATTTTCCTCCTATACTTGGGGTAGACACAAATAGAGTGATGTCTGGTGACTAGAACATTGTAACACTGTAAGTCTACAAAGGTGTTTAATCGGGAATTCCTGTTTTCATTTCAGAAGTACTGATGTATGACAGAGTAACCATTATAAGCAACAAGATAATCACACCCCCAATTTTCTTACCGACACGCACTACATTCCCCCCTTATGTTAGTTATCACGTTGTATTGAGGTGAATTTTATAGATATGGTATTCCCTATGGATGGTGTTATTACAAGAGGTGAGCATCCTGACTGGTTTTAGATAGATATTGATGATTCTTAAGGGGTTGCACTAACGGAGAACTATAGTTCATACAACCCTAGATATACATCAAGTATTTAGACGTATATCAGTGGAGTTTGTTATGTTAACCTGCCGTTAACGAAATGAAGCTGCCATCGCGGCAGCTTTCATTCTAGGTGTATTTTAATTTTGGAACTCAATATCATGTTCGATACACCATTCAATCACAAATTCCTTTATCTTGTTTTCCTTGTAGGTGTACCATTGCTTATCAATGCCAAATTCTATTATTTTATCTTTAAATCTGCGAAATGCGCCCTTCCCATTAATTGCTGCATTTAGCGCTTCATTGATATTTTCATCTTCAACAGTCTTTATGAACTCTTCTATGAGTTCATATTCGTTGTAGTCGTTTTTTAACGTGAAGTCCGCAAATTTCCCTTGCTCATCCTCGAGTATGCAACTTGCTCTTTCAATGTTCTCTCTTTGCCATTCGGGAAAATCTTCAAACGGCCGTTCATCTTCAGCAGCTCGAATTTCTTCTCTAGTTAACGTAATCACTTCACCTGTCGTAACATCTATATAAGTAAACGTATCATCTAAACCAATTTCAATCTCTCCGACTAATTCATCCAAATTGACTGGTTTCTTTATCACTGAGATCATCCTTCCTTGCTCAATAGTAGAATTCTATATTTCAGCTAAAGTTCCTCGTTAGTTCAAATCATGATTGATTAATTTATTTTGTAGTTTTGCAATTCCTTTTGCTAGTTCATTCCGATTTTTCCGATTTTTAATCCAATCAGGTAATCTACTTGCCAAACTCTGATTTTGATTTGGGATCCTTTCTCGCAATGAGGCGTTAATATAACCATCTAGCAAATCTAAATGCTCTTTATTATACGCCCAAAGCAATTCGCCGCAGCAATTTGTTCGTAACCAAACATTGAACCCCATAAAAGTTCCATTTCCCCAAGAACCAACATTGGGATGACTTAATATACCACATCGTTTGCACTGGAGAAGATATCCGAACTCCCCCTCGCTTCTTCTTAAGCCTCTGGCACTTTTTAAACAATGAGGACATTCTATAAGGATATCGTATTTATACAAGAAGTCGTAAATGCTTTCTCCTATATCATCAAACCTAGAAACTGTCATAATAGTTCCTCCAAAAGTAATCGCTTATTCTGTTGCCATTGTACTTACTTGTAATATTCTCGAAACCATTTAACTATCCTGCCCTTTAATTGAGAGAAAGGCCGCCATAATTACCGGCGGCCTTTCTTCTTTATTCAACTAATGGTCCCCGTTAGCGCAACGAAGTATGGTCAGTAAATTGAACACTTTCAGTCCTCGCCGTATATCTTCCATTGTTCATCTTGTTTTGTAAGTAAATATCTTATATTTTTGGATTCATCAGAATCAATTAAATCAATCGATATATCAATCGTTGCAAACAAATTGTCTTCAGAAATGTTAATTTCATCTAATGTATAATTGTCCAACTTGAAATTATCGGCCTTTAGACTTGAACTTAACTCTTCTTTAGTTATTCCGCTACTAGTAAAATACCTTTCTGCAAAAAAACTTGTCATTTCATCAAAGTTTTGATTACTCATTAGTGACATATAAGAATTCATGGTTTCCTTAATATCCTTCTGCTCTTGGCTAGAACAAGCCGAGATCATTAAGGAAAATATCATGATAATTATTAATAAGCTATTCTTCATTTCATTCTCCTTCTGTGATTATTAATTTGAACGTAAGGACATTTTTACTCGTTTATACTAGTAGAAAAGCACTCTTTACTTAACACCATTTTCCACGATTATCTACCCATTAGTTAAAGCGGCCAGCTTATATGCCGGCTGCTGTCGTGTTGTTGAGCTATCGTTCCCCGTTAGCTTAAGGGCAAACACTGTTCACTCGTACGCCTTGCCTGCTAATAAAGATGTTGCAAAGAGACCCCAGGTAGGCGAATCGGAATTATAGTCACAATCAGTTAGCCATGCTTCCATGGCTTCAAGAAAGCTCTCCAGATTTGGGTTTTCCCAACTCACAATATTATTAGTAAGGTCATGTCGCAATGTATTTAGAAATTCTACTAACTCTTTCTTACTGGAAACATCATTAGGACTCCCGTCTGTTTGAACCTCCTTATATTATCGTCTCCCGTTTAATCAACTACGCATAATAGTCGCCTTTTCTAGGGTACTCTTTATGCTCAAGGAAATAGCTATGTATAATACTAAAAACTCTATTTGCTGCTGCTTGTGACTGTTTCTTATTCTTTAGTCTGACCACATCGAAGATGGGGGTGTCCAATGGAGTATCGCCGTTTATCAAACTAGACAGGTCAATTTCAAATACCCCATCAAGTTCCTTTAGGCATTCTCCAAATCGATATTCTGCAATAGTTCCTCTTACTTTAATTAACTCGAAGTTCAAACAGATTGCCATCTTTTAAACCTCACTTCAAAAAGCATTATTGGCTTCGGATTAACTAATGTTTCCCGGTAGCATAATGAACTTTGTCGAATGCCCGATGGATGATTATCTTTATCTTGTATAAGTATATTATGGCTACCAGCTACTAATAAAGTAACTCTCTCCCCAGTTGTAGTATCAAATAGATACCAACAAATAATTAAAATAAGACTTATAGGAATTAGGGTAGATTTAATTGTTTTTATATTTATATTATTATTCAAATTATCACCTCAAAAATAATTAATAATTGTATCGACTTTGCGGGAATTTCTTACAACGTCTTTACTGCGAACTTCGCACTTAAATTTATTCGCGAAGTCATTCAGCTATCCTGCCCTTTACTTCAACAAAGCTGCAATAGATCCTCCGATCCGCTACAGCTTTGTTCATTGAACTAAAGTTTCCCGTCCCTCGGTTTAGCTGAAAGTATAGTTACCTGCTACTGAGTTTTTACAAGGGAGTTGGTAGCACTTTGCGTTTTCTATCGTTATTTGACCAATTCCCTTCACCAAATACTCTATATGCAAGCTCTCGTATAATCTCAGCCATTTCATCAAAACCCTTATGCCTATATGCGTGGTAAAACTCCCTAAATCTTGTATTTCTGTGCCCAAAGTGAAGAAACACCTTTGTACTCAGCACTGAATGATTGTCTTCGCTGTATTGGTTTACTGTAATTAAATAATCCCCATGAAAAGAAGTAACCCTCAATCGACAGCTCTCATTCTTAAAATTAATTTGCTTATCTATAAGTGCAGGTAACAAAACTTCAGCTCCTATCTGCTAATTTTGAAACCTAAAAAGCTCTTTTTGGTATCACCTAAACAATACCACATATTGGAACTATCCTGCCCTTTAGTTTAATAAAAAAAGAGCAGCTGCCGTTGTAGCAAACTGCTCCTGAATACTGAACTATCGTCTCTAGTTAGCTTAACAATAAAAAGTAAAGATACCAATCCATCCGACTTCCCCTTATAAACCAGAGCTTCATTCAGTGCAGTTCCGTTACACTATTGGATGCGTATCCATCAAAATCCACGTTTACAGCAGCAGTGGAAGAGTGGAATTGGACGTTATAATCACCAGAGCGCAGACATTGCGGATATTTAGTACTGCTTCTCCACGTATACTCTGCTCCTGGAGCTATATTTACTGCTACATATTCTAAGCCTGTAGCAACGTGTTGTACCGTAACAGTTACCGCGCCTTTACCTACGTTGTGAAAGTGAAGTTTTCCATAGCCGAAACCACCTGGCACTACAAAAGCAGAGCTAGCGCTAGTATCAGTACTGCTATAGTTTGTCAGTGGAACAATAACAATGAAATCGTTAGGTGATTCTGTCGACGTGGCTGGAGTTACAATTGGAAGATTGGATTCTGTCTGTGTTACCTCGGCAGAATCAGCGTTAATTATTGCTGGAATCGTTAAATCTGCGACTAGTGTTAGAGTTAGCACAGTGAATTTAGTTTGCTTCATCATTTAATACAATCTTCCTATCTACTAAATTTTTTACAAACGGGTAATTTGCATGGAGCAGCTGCCGCGGCGGACACTGCTTCTAGATTGTTGAACAAAAGTTCCCCGTTAGCGTAATGTTTTACTGTGATACGGTTTACGGCGATTGACTCAGTTCCAGAAAAATTTCATCTTTCTATACCCAACATCCCATATTTTTTCGTTCCCCTCAATGGTTATCGTGAGCTCGCTCCCCGCTTCGATAGGAATCTCGCATATCGCCGGAAACAGTTCAGGATAACGGCGTTGATCCTCTCCAGAGCCGGTCATTACCTCGAGCCCATTGACGGAAACACGGATGCTTCCGGAATAATCCGTTTGATCGGGTATTCCGTAATACAAGGAGAAAATAAACTTCTCCTTATACGTGTACGTAAACGTTTTTAAATTTTCACCTTCAACGCCATACATATTATAGCGGGGTTTTACGTTTTGACCGCTAATTTTAAAGCTATTCGTTTTTTTCCCCATTGATGAATTTCCGGAGCTGTCCTTCAATTCGTTTATCGCCACAAAAGGACCTTCTTCTTTAGTGAACGTTTTATCTACAATACCACACAATCCCCATAACCCTAATAAAAGAACCATGCAGGAAATGGCGGTCATCGCAATATTACGCCAACCGTTTTTTGAGCGAACACCAAGCTTGTATGCCCCAAAACCGACTGCTGCGCCTAATGAGTTTCGAATGGCGTCGTTAACATCGAAGCTGCCGAGCAACGTTAGTGCCTGTATGGTTTCCATCACGAGAATCGACAGGAAGAACAATGTAATGAATCGAACAAAGGTGATCCGATATAACAATGGAATCAATATTCCGAAAGGGATGAAGGCTGCGAGGTTTCCAAATCCTACAAAATCCATCAGGGTAGGATACAGAAGATCCGATATACTTGGCAACTTAAAGAAATCGTCCGGTCTGAAAATAAAAGTGTAGCCAGTCGTTCGCTCTGCAGCACCTACTCTACCGAAAGCGAGAAATAAAAAATAAAGAATCAACATTGTATAGAATATGGTTATGGTAGAAATAATCTTACGTTGTTGTGACATGGTTAACTCCTTTGTGGGGTAGTACTGTAAAACTAAATTTGCTGCCTCAACTCATTTTACCGCATATTACGACTATACTGCCCTTTACTTCAATTAAGCCGCAGCTGATCCTCTGATTGGCTACTACGACCTGCTGAGAGGAAAGACATCAACAAAACTAATAACATCATCCTCATACATTTCCCTCCTTACATAAATCTAAAAAACATCTCTTTAATAAAGACGCGAATATTTATTGATTTGTAACATTATCCTGCCCTTAGCCCAATAAAAATGGCAACTGATCATCCGGATCAGTTGCCATTTGTTGTTCTGAACTAACGTGCCCCGTCGTATTAAGAGGTCAGCCAGTTTTTACTGGTTGACCTCTTTTGGTACGGTGGTGTATTTCTCAGTAGCCGGGGCAGATCGAACGTTCCCCTGGGTCTTTAACCCGTCGCTAAAACTGATCGCCCCATACTTGTAGAAACCACTTCCGTTGTATAGATGTTGTTGTCGTCCAACATCATGCCCATCTTCGCTCTCTAACATTTCAGAGAGGCTTATAGTCGCAGATGTTCATTGCTTTGGTAGATATTTTAAAGAACAAGAAGGGACATAGTTGTAATAACCCAACCATGTCCCATTAGTAGTATTAAGCTTTAACTATCAGATCGATTAAACCAATCAACATCGATACAGCTTCTGCACGACTTGCTGAATCATTTGGAGCGAACTCAGTAGTTGATATCCCCTTCACGATACCTTGCTCAGCAAACACTTTAATTTGTGTGGATGCCCAGTTGTTATCAATATCCGTAAAAGTGCTTTTCTCAACAGGTTTGAAGTCTGTCAGTCGTGAGAGAACGGTAACGATTTCAGCACGAGTGATTTCTTTATCTGGTTTGAAAGTGCCGTCTCCATAACCAGTTAATACCCCCTGCCCTACCAAAGCCTCAATAGCTTTTGAACCCCAATGGTTAGTAGCATCTGGGAAAGTTGTGCTGCTTGAGGACACCAGATTAAATGCTTTAGCTACAATCGTTGCAAACTCTGCACGAGTTATGCTCGCGTCAGGACGGAAAGAGTTATCCTCGTAACCATCGATAATACCCATGCTAGTAGCTTTTTGAATGGCTTCAGAACTCCATGTACCTGGTGTTACATCAGTAAACGTTTTAGATGGAGTATCTGAAGCTTTCTTGATCATCTCTTCAAGCTTCGTTTTGTCGAAGTCTACTTTCAGGTCAATTGGCTTTTCCACTTGAACCGGAGGTGTGGAAATAACGGTGCCTCCACCAGAACTTGAATTACGGACAGTAATGGACAACTTCTTCTCCAGTTGACCGCCTTTTGCTATTGTGATTTCAGCAGTACCTGCTGATAATCCTTTAAGTAAACCAGTTGAAGAAACGCCAACGATTGAAAGGTCGGACGAATCTATAGACACTCTATCTGTTACGTCAGCTGTTGTAGAATCTGCGAATGTACCAATAACCTGTAATTGCAGAGTTTCACCAACCAAAATGTTACCCGACAACGGCGATACACTAATGGATACAGGTGGAAGAGGATTTACTGTAACCAAGATATCCGCAGTAAAGCCTTTGAAAGTGCCGTGAACATGCGTAGTGCCAAGACCCACAGGAGTCATTTTACCACCTTCGCTGATTGTTACGACATCCTCATCATCAGAAGTCCATGTAGCTTGGGATGTTACGTCTTTTGTACTCTCGTCATCGTAAGTAGCTGTTAACGTAAATTGATACCCTTCACTATCATCAATGGTAGTACCTAAATCGTCAGTGTCAGCATCTACAGAAACAACTTGAGGTTCAGAAGTGCCGGCTGCTGCTTCTACTGTGAAGTTTTGGTTTCCTCTTCCAAGGATAGGAACAGTAGCCGAAATTGTTGCTGCACCTTCAGCAATTGCTGTCAGCTCACCATGTTTATCAACTGACAGTACCGTATCATCGGAAGATGTCCAAGTCGCATATCGCGACAGATCGTAACTAATCGAACCCTCATCAAAGTATGCTTTTGCTTTCAGGTTGAGTGTGTTTCCTACCTCAATAATTGGAACGTCATATGGCTCAATGCCGATATGATCAAAGGCTGGAGGATGTACATCATCATTGACTACCCAAACATAATTCCAAATCGGCTCGATTGAGTCGTCAGCCGTGTATTGAGCAGTAATCTTAGTGATGCCATCTTTTACCCCTGTTAGAAGACCGTCTGCACCAATCATTGCAACACTTTCATCGTCAATCGTGAATGTGAATGCTGATGGATCTATAAGCTCTTCATGATTATCCGAGAAATGCCCCTTGATTTGTGGTGACACTTGCTTGTCTACTCGAAGTGGATCGTTAGCATCGTCAGTGAAGTAAACCGATTCGAGTACAGGTTCTGGTTGCCCTACTGGCCCAACATGCACAGGGATATTTTTAGAACCATGTGCGTTAGTGTAAGTAATAATTGCATCACCTAAACCCATCGCATTTACTGCACCATTGAATACCAATGCCACATTCGCATCGGAAGAAGTCCAAGTTCCGGTTGTAGTTACATCCACTACCCCTGTAGTCCACATCTCTTGCATGAGAAGAACGCCCACACCACCGACATTGTCAATTTGAAGCGATTCTTGGTTAGATACAAAACCTAAGAATGTGCTTGGTGGTGGCGTTATGATAGGAACTACACTTATTTGCACAAAAGAAATCAAACCATTATATGTGCCAGTTATCGTAGTTGAACCCATCACTGAACCAGCCAAAACTGTACCAGTAGAACTTACTGTAGCAACCACAGGGTTACTGGAAGTCCATGTAGCTGAACCCGTAAGATCAGCTATCGCACTGTCGGAATAAGTTCCTTGAAGATGAACATTAGTTGTACCGCCAAAAAGCAAGGATTGCGAATCCGCTCTTGCTGTTACACTACTCAACGTAGGTAAAGCTTGAATAGTGAAATTTGAAACTGGCGATGTAATAAGTCCACTTGGAACCGATTCCCCTGTGCTGTCAACAATTGATGTTTCATCGTAAGGACGAACAATAATTCCAGTGTCCCCAACAGGCGCATCATCCTTTACATGAAGCTTAAAGGATAAAAATGCCCGCATTGCAGGTGTAATAGTCTCATCAGTAGTATTAACCAGTATGAAAGTCAATTGCGTTTTACCGTTGTCATGACTGATCAGTGTATCCATTAACTGCATACCTTCAGGAACAGCAGGGTTCAATCTTACACCAGACGGTTGATAAAGCTGGTCATCAGTTGTGTAACCTTCCTCGTCAAATACAGCTGGATCATACTCGACTTGGAAAATCATTTGTGATAGACCATTTTCGTCAACTGCGGCAATATTAGCTGCATCGACCATAAACTCAGTTGTGGTTCCCTTGTAAATAGGAGCCTCGTCTGGTTGGAGCACACTCAACTCTATTGCAGTTGGTTGTGGTCCTGCAAACGCCGTTCCCGCAAACATCGATGCGACAATTGTAGTTGCTAATGTCACAGATGTCGCGATACGGCGAAACTTCTTAGTTGAACTAAGAATCATTGTTAACCCTCCCGAATTATCTATTTATATTAACACTTAGAGTGATAATAACGAGAGTTATATGGTTACTATCGACACAAAGTTTCGCATTTTTAATATGTATAGTGACTATCGATTTAATTTCGATTAAGATACTGAAATAGTTGGTGTGAAATTAAACCATTAGAAGTAGTCAAATGATCTTCCCGCTTCAGCTTCGCTACCATGAGATTACGTAATCACTCAACTGATGAAATATACATGCTATATCCAACGTAAGCTCCGTTCCAATAAAAAACCTATCCCTTTAAATCCCTTTAAACTGGACAGGTATACAATCTCTCACAATCACAAATTATTAATTCTCACCTAAAATCCTACCTTGCAAATCGTATCCCGAAGTTTGCCTTTTGGTTCATATGCTCTAGTCTGATCCACTTAAAAGATTTGTGCTCTACAATCTTTTCAAGTTCCCCTAATTTTTTTTGATAACTAGTTAATTTTTGAGTCAAATCGACCTTTAAGGAAAGTTCTTTTGCCTTTTTCTTACCTTTACGAATCAAATTAATAAGAATTGATTGGTTAATGTAACATGATCCAGAATTTTCTTTCCCGCCTTCGAGTAGCTTCAGATAATTTCTTATTCAAGTACTTTACAAATTCTATGTACCTGATTATTCGTTAAGTGATTGAACTATGCTGCCCTTTACTTCAATAAAACCGGCAGCGGATCTCTGATCTGCTGCCGGTTTATTGTTTTGGACTAAAGTTCCCAGATAGTTTAATGCCTTAATCAATCACTAATCCCAAAAATTAAAGATTATATCCCCGACTGTTTTAGGTTTCCAATGAAAGATTTGGTTTAGTTCGGCCTTATTAAGGCTGTTTTCGTTTAGCACGGTTTGAGTTCTTTCTTCGAGTATTACTCGTTGATTAAGCACGAATACAGGCAGTACCCTAAATCCAGTGCTAAAGGAATTTACATCATTAGAAAGTGGGTCATCAATATAGTCAATATCGAAATATCGAACTGAAGAAGCAAATGCAACGAAGGGATAGGAACTGTTTAACAGGATGTAAGTGCTTGTGCTCTTGTTTTCCCAGCCAAGCTCTACTTTATAAAAGTTCTGTGATACATGTGGTTCTTCAAAGGATAAAAGCTTCCCATTAGAATAACTTGCCAACGTGTAACAAAGTCTTTTGAATTGTAACGAATCAACCCTTGTTCTATCATCGACTGGGAATCCGGATATACCGTCCAAAAGCAATACTTCCATCACCACCTCTAATTTCTTCTTCCACCTTACAGACGCTTAATTTCGACATATATTGGAACTAACCTGCCCGTTAGCGTAAAAAAAAGCAGCCGATATCGGCTGCTACATGCTATTTCTAGGTGATCTTAATTTCTGAACTACACCTTGAATACTTTCTTGGTGCCCCAGTCGGACTTTATCATCTCAACCGCTTCCCTGAACCTCAATGAGTGAACGATCTCTCGCTCACGCAGAAACTTTAAGCTGTCTTGCAAATCAACGTCATCCGTCATATCGATCAGCCATTGATAGGTGGCACGTGCTTTCTCTTCAGCCGCAATATCCTCGTATAGATCAGCGATTGGGTCGCCTTTAGCCTGAATATAAGCCGCAGTCCACGGAACCCCGGAAGTATTCACATACATCATTCCATTATCATGATTAACGTAATTTTCTCCAAGTCCCGCTTCCTCGAGTTGTCTTGGCGTTGCATCTTTCGTTAGTTTGTACACCATTGTAGCGATCATTTCCAAATGTGCAAATTCTTCTGTGCCTATATCCGTTAATAGCCCTATGACTTTATCCGGAATCGAATACCGCTGATTTAAATACCGCAGTGCAGCCGATAATTCGCCATCTGCCCCACCATATTGCTCAATTAAGTATCTGGCCATCCTCGGATCACATTTGCTTACTCTTACTGGGTATTGCAGCTTCTTCTCATATAACCACATCCGTTTGACACGTCCCCTTTCTCAAGTGGAAATACGGGCTTAATCCGTTATTACACCTGCCACGGCCATGGGCTTTGAGACCACTGCCAAGGATAATTTGAGAAGCTGTTCCCGAATTGAAGCATTGGCCCGTATAGGCTTTCAAACGCCTGCCTGCATTGATGCTGCTGCATTGCAAGCTGATTAAACTGCTGAATCGCCTGTGCGTCATGCGGATGGGTGTCCAAATATAAGGTCAATTCTACCAGGGCAAAACCTATTGCCTGAAGCTCTTCCAGCTTGCTGTAGTATTGTTCGTCCAGAACAATGCTCAAGAAAATCAACCTCCTCAAAAGAATTGCGAAGCAATTCTTACTTCGAAAGCATACACCTTAAGAATTGTCACACATTTGGCCGTTTTCTTAGCCATTTGTGATCATTCTTACTTCGAATATTACAAGTAAAACTTGGATTGATAAGAGCTGTACAATGCCGGCCAGAGTGTCCCCCGCCTTAATGCCTCATGAATAGGGTACTGGGGCAGCCCCTGCGGCTGATACGGGATGAATAGGTTAGGCGGTACGACATAGGTTTTTAGCTTCATCGGCGGACATGGATCGCATGGACCAATAAAAGGCTCATACACATGGACCTGATTAAGCGGGTTTGTGTTATTCGCGGTCTTGTACCCCTTATTTTCCTTACCCAATGCCATATTCTCTACTGCCGCCATATTAGGCATAGGGGCATTATTAGCTGCAGCCGCAACATTTTCCGCATTAGCTGCACTAGCCTCTGCATTAGGTACGTTTGCAGCGTTTGCAGCATTCGCAGCACTTGGGGCACTGTTCACAGCCTGAGCAGCCATATTACCGTTGTTCTCCACGCGGTCATTACTCTCGGTGGTCATACGGATATCCCTCCTGACAATTAGACATCTCCTAATAACTGTATGCCAGCAGGGCTTTTCCCCATTATTACAATAAAAAAAATCCGGCAGAATCTGCCGGGAATCTTATATTTAATGTTCAAAGTTCAACAAACATGAGCACATATGAATATCGTCAAATTCGACCATAGGTATCGTAAATTCGCAAAGCGCGCTTTATGTACCCTCGTCAATATGGTAATGCCATTCTAAGCCGCTATCCGATTATTCTAAAGATATTCAGGATATTCAGTACATTGGCGGATCCAAAGAGCGAAGGAGCATCTAACGGCGAGACTGAAAACATGCCGACAGAACACGTCTCAGCCAAGGTACAGTCTTTCGTCGCATCAGGATCATTATTATCAAGGTCATTGCTGAGTTTCACTGGAAATTAGATAATCCGGAATAGGCATAAGCGTTGCGCCATTCCGGACTGTTTTACAATAAAGAATTTTTCAACCAGGATGGGGAAAGATACGATAAGAATGTCGTTACAGTGTAGCTTCATTCCTAAAATCATAGGGGGTGGGACATATGACTAATCACAATGACCGCGATCGACACGATTCTGACCACAACAATACAGCTGGAGTTGGAAAAACAGCAGGCACAGTAGGCGGCGGTGTTGTTGGTGCTGTTGCGGGTTCTGCTTTAGGACCTGTAGGAACGGTTATAGGCGGTATCGTCGGCGCAGCATTAGGCAATAAAGCTACGGATGCTATTGAAGATAGTGGCGATGATTCACACCGAGAATAATATCCATATACCAACCATCAATTAAATTGGTAAAAGCAGGGCGTAGAGAAATTCTTCGCCCTTTTATTATTGTCCTTGGCGTACTATCCAATAAAAAAATCCGGCAGAATTTGCCGGATCACGTTATAGCTTAATATTAATTTTGAACAAGCCTGCTTTGCGGATCGCCATGTAGATAATAACAACCAACGGTCCAAGAAAGACCCCGATTACGCCCACCAGCTTAAAACCAACGTACAAGCTGATCAATGCGGACAACGACCCGATCCCTACCGAATCGCCCAGAATCTTAGGCTCTACGATACGGCGGAATACCGTCATGAACAAGAACAGGATGTAGAGTCCAATCCCGGCATACAAGTCACCGGTTATCACCAGATAAGTTCCCCATGGGACAAGCACCGTACCTGTGCCCAGAATTGGCATAATATCCACGATTACGATAAGAAGGGCAATCGCAAGCGGATATTTGATATCCAGGATAATCAGACCGATTAACGAGAGGATGTAAGTAAGTGCACTCAGAATAATTTGCGAGCGAAGAAAGCCAAAGATCGACTTTTTCAAATTATCCAGCACTTCATTTACTTGCGGCCTTGATTTCTCCTCGAACAGCGTCAGGAACGTATCTTTCATCGTATTGAGGCTGAACCCAAACATGTAAACCGCAACCAGAAAGACGATAAAGAAAATGAACATGCTCGGAATCCCGGAAGCAAAAGAAATAACGGAGGACGATAATGAGCCTACCATACCCGTGAGTGACTTGCTCATATCGGTCAGCCAATTCTCGATCTGGCCTACGGTATCCGGAGAGAAATTCGCATAAAGCGATCTTGCATTCTCAACTAGATCGGTTACGTATGTACTTGCATCCCCAACATAGTTAGGGACTTTCTGCGCGAAAGCGATCAGCTCCGCGACTACCTTAACTCCCAGCAGTGCCATTAATCCAATTAAGATCACGGTAAACAAACTGCTTGAAATCGTAGAAGCTACGAGACGGTTGGTCTTAAGCCGGCGGATTAGAAACTGAGTCAGCGGCTCCAGGAAAATAGCGACTACCAAAGCAAGCAGGAACGGCGCCCCAACCGTAAATAGCAGATACAAAAGGAACAGCCCAAACGCAACCATGACTAGCGTTTTTATCGACACTTTAACGATACCCTCCTTTCCTCTGGAAAAGTTTGCGAGCCGTTATGTAAGCGGGGCTATGACTTTCGTAAGAGCTTCGTCCACTATCAGCATACGCCCAATTACGAAAGTAATGTCCCCTTTTCTATCCGCGGATTTAAAGAATTGCTTTCTTCTGGTGGAAATCCTCATCCTTATAATACATGTCTTTCACCAGAAGGTTTGGACCGCAGCATGCGGCCGCCGGACAATGGCAGTTCACGCTTCTTGCGAGCTTATGGTCAAGCCAGCGATCAAACAATTGGTCCAGCTGCTCATCATTAATATTGCCAAATGCAGGCACATCAGAGAAGTCGGTTACAAATACTTCACCGGTAAAAAGATTCACATTCAGACGGTTACGGCCATCCGGATCATTGCGCACCGTCACGTTCGGCTCCGAAGCCAGTCTCGACAAGAGCTTCCGTTCCTCCGGATTGTCGCTGCATTGATAGAATGGCAAGGTCCCGAACAGCATCCATACGTTCTTGTCTCTTGTATCGAGCAGTCTGCTAATCGCCCGTTGCATATCTTCCTTCGACAAAACCGGGAGATCCTTCGCGAACGAGCTTGGATACATTGGATGCACCTCATGGCGCTGGCAGCCCATCTCGATAATCAGCCGGTGAATCTCTTCAATCTGTTGATGGGTCCGGTAGTTGATCATCGACTCGGCGGATACAAGAACACCCGCATCGCTCAAACGCTTGGCATTATCAATCATCCGGTCATATAGCTTGGCAGCCGCTTCGCGGGATACCGCATGACCGGCCTTAGCGAAGCCAATCTGGTGGAAATCGTCCGCATTCGTGTAATTGAACGAAATATGCATCACATCCAAATAAGGAGCGAGCTGCTCATAACGGCTGTAAGGCAGCGTGACATTCGAATTGATCTGCGAACGGATGCCGCGGCTTCTGGCATATTGAAGAAGCGGAACCATATACTCTTTCACGGTACGGTCCGAGAAAGAAGGCTCACCGCCCGTAATGCTTATAGTCTCCAAATGCTTCACTTCATCCAGACGTTTAATCATCAGCTCCAGCGGAAGCTTAGCCGGCTCCGACATCACAAGCGTATCGCCTACGGCGCAATGCTCGCAGCGCATATTACACAGGTTGGATACGGTCATCTCGACACTGGTCAATGTATGGCGTCCATATTGCTGCAAGGATCGGATCGGGTCCCAAGGATCATTAAGGGGAGATAATGGCGTGAGGGAATTATTTTTCAAAGCAAAATCTATCGCGTTCACTAATTTCATTGATATCAGCACCTGACTTACATGGTTAAATTGGGTATAGCTTATACCATTGTAATGTTCGAAGGGGAATGAAGCAAATGGAAATAGGTATAAAAAACGAAAAAAGAGGCCAAGCAGCCTCCTTTTCTCCTATTATATTCCCGAGGCTAAACCAACATTCGACTGCTCGCCGTTTACGCTGACAATCATCGTGCTGAGCTGCTTCGATAAATCAACTTCGTAAGGTACAGCCAGTTCTTCGCCCGCTTCGTTGTAGAGCAGTCGGATAATAGGCCGATGTGGGTACGAATGGTTGAAATCGACCACAACTCCGGTCTCGCCAGTATGAATCTTTACCGTTATCCCGATCGGATAAATAGCCACCTTGTCTCTGAAGAGCTGCACCATATGCTGCTCATACAAAGTGCCGGTGCCGGCATACAGCAATTCAATTGCTTGATGAGGCAGCATAGGCGCACGGTATACACGGTTTGTTGTCATCGCGTCGTAGGAATCAACCAGGCCGATCCACTTGGCAAAATCATGGATTTCGTCCCCTTTAATCCCGCGCGGATATCCGCTGCCGTCAACCCGTTCATGATGCTGGAAAGCACAATGCGCTACAATTAGCGGCATATTAGGTTCATCCTTCAGAAGCTCGAATCCGATTTTGGCGTGATTGCGCATCATTTGGAATTCATGATCGGTCAATGATCCCGGCTTTTTCAGCACGTCCATCGGGATTTGCGTCTTCCCTATATCATGAAGCAATGCTCCCATTCCGAGCTTCATTAATTCATCCCTTGAATATCCGTGGGCAGAGCCCAGCAATGTCGTGTATACACAGACATTCAGCGAATGCTGATAGAGATATTCATCGACAATCCCCATGTTCATCAGCATAATCATGGCATCTTTATGATTGGACAAATCATCAATAATCATATTCATGATCTGTTTAAAAGGCTGTGCGATGTACGGGTAAGGAGCGCCTTTTTTCTGCTTCGGCAAATCCATCATCGCACGGAAATTCGTCTTGATCTCCTTTAAGGCGAGACTGATCGTATTTTCGCTTATAATTTCCGGAACTACGATATCATCCGTCCTCGGATCCTTAATAAACACATAATGAATACCATATTGTTCCAGACGGAAAATATGGCGACTCGTTAATTCCATGTTTTCTCCCAAGAGGACGAGTCCGTCGCCCGAGAAAATCTTTTTGGCAAGTCTCATGCCAGGCTGGCATTGCGATATGGGTACCAAGCGCATGTTCCTGATCCTTCCCCTTAACAAAACGGTGTCTATACTAACAGAAAAGACTTATACATTCTATATTCGGTCAAAACTAGCCGTATTGTTAATGTAAGGTATAAATTCACGCTTGGCAACCATTTTATACTAAAAATTCGACAATATTCTCCATCTTTCTTGGTGGCATGCCGTAATTCCATGCCCTTCCCTCAGCTCTGCAGCCAGAAGATCCCGGATAAATTCGGGCAGATAGTAGGACACCTCCGTCGCCTGTCCCAGCGACAAATAGCCGATATGGAACGTAAACATATCGATACAGCCAACCACGTATTCACGCTCATCGGAGAGCAGCTCGCCGTTAACATGAATCGACACGATTCGATGCAGCTCCGGAAGGGACGGATCATATTCGACCTCTATGCCGTCAATCGCAAGCGTCCCGAGCACCTCGCCGCGGAAGCCGTAGCCTTTGATCGGCATGCCCGTGAAGGAAGGCAGCAGCGCCTCTTCCAGCGCTGCCCGGATATTCGCGCCGCTGAGCAGCATGCGGCATGGATTAATCGGCGACGGACAGAGGGCATGCAGCTGCCCCTCTGTCACGTCGCCCTGCTGCAGGCCGCCTAGCAGCTGCCCCGTGTTCACGATGCCGATCTCGGCATCGGCATGGCGGCGCAGGCCGGCGGCCAGCAGGTTCCCGAGCGGCGATTCCCGCTCGGGGAGGGCGGGCAGCGGCGCATCCAGCCGGGCAATTACCCGGCTGAGCCGCCGCTCGCCCGCCTCGCGGTAGCCGCCGATAATCGCGGCGGCTGCGGAATGCTCCGCATAGGCGGCCATCGGCACGCATGCTGCGCGAATAATGGGGCGCTTCGCGCTCTCGTCAAGCTCGAGCTCGACGCGTCCGATCTGCTCGCCGTATTTCCCGGCGGCGCAGATTGAGGTGCCGCCGATAACAAGCGGCTCCTCAAGCAAATGATGCGTATGTCCGCCCATGATCAGATCGATGCCCGGTATTTTTTCCGCCATCTGCTTATCGACGTTAATCCCGAGGTGGGACATCACGGCTATCACGTCTACCTGATCTCTAAGCCTCCTCACTTCTTCCCCAATGGCTTCAAACGGATCGGTCAGATCCCAGCCTAGGAGCTCGTAAAAGTCCGTATAACGGGCCGTAGCGGCGACGAGACCAATCCGGATGCCATTCTTCTCCATAACCGTGCTGGGCAGCAGCCATCCCGGCAGCTTTCCGCTTTCAAGCTCACGCATATTGGCGCCAAGAATCGTGAACTTCGCCTCGCGGTATACCCGCTCAAGAGTATCCTTCGAATACGTCAGGCCTTCGTTATTGCCAAGCGTCACCGCGTCATAGCCTGCCGCATTCAACAGCTCGACATTCACCATGCCGTCGCTGCCCTCGGTTTCCAGCCGGATGCGGTCCATATGATCGCCGATATCCAAGCAGAGAATACGTTCGCTGCCATAGGCGGCACGCTGCTCCTCTATATAAGACATTATTCTTGCTGCGTTCTCGAGACGGCTATGAATATCGTTGCTGTGCAAAATTAGGATTGATCGATTTGAGAATGTCATGCCTGCCTCCTCCGGTTCTTTACCCGCCAATTTGAGACATCCGGCGATCGGTTGGCGTATGGGACAACGCCTCATTCGCCAGCTTAGCCGCCATTTCATGATTTTCAGGCTTCAGATCCATTGCCTTGTAGAAAATGTCGCGCATCGCTTCCGGATCGCCAAGCGCCGCTTTCACATTCAGCTCATCGACCCAATACAGGCAGGGCTTCATCGAACCGTCTGCCGTCAGGCGCAGCCGGTTGCAGCTCTTGCAGAAATGATCGCTGACCGGATGAATAAGGCCAAAGGATCCCTTGCCGCCTTCCATCTGCCAATCATCGGACGGGCCGTTTCCTTTTACGTTCGTACGCCTTGCAATCGCGTAGCCTTCGCGTTCTGCCGTATCCAGCACATGAGACAGCGGCAAATAATGGTTGCGCCAATTATCGTCCGCATGGCCAATCGGCATATATTCAATAAATCGGACATGCATCGGCTGTTCGTAAGCCAGCTTCAGGAACGAAGCGATTTCGTCCTCGTTAATTCCTTTGAGCAATACGCAATTCAGCTTAATCGGAGCAAGACCAGCCCTGCCGGCCGCCTCAATCCCCTCAATTACCCGTTTCAGCTCGCCGCGGCGGGCAATAAACTTGAACCTCGCGGGATCAAGCGTATCCAGGCTTATATTCACGCGGTTCAAACCCGCAGCCTTTAAAGCTTCGGCGTATTTGCCAAGCAGCATGCCGTTTGTCGTCAAGGCGATGTCCTCAATGCCCGGAATCGCCTTCAGCCTGCGGATCAGACTATCCAGGTCCGGGCGGATAAGCGGTTCGCCGCCAGTGATCCGAAGCTTGGTAATGCCAAGCTCCGCTGCGGTCTGAACGACCTCCACAATATGATCATAGCTGAGCAGATGACTGGCGTCAGCGAATTCCATACCTTCCTCAGGCATGCAGTATAAACAACGCAAATTGCATCTATCCGTAACCGAAATACGCAAATAATCGTGTTCTCTCCCGAAACGGTCCAACAATGGGGGCATGCCTCTCACTCCTTTTCTCTTCTTACTAGAATAACATTTTTCACATGAATATGGTATGCTAATACGGAGTTCACCCTTAAGCGATGAGAGGTTATATAACATGGCATACACTTGGAAAATCCAGTTATTCGCCGGGCTTTCCGACCGATTCGGAAGCCCGGTTATTCAAATAGAGACAGACACTCCCTCGATGACGGTAGCGGCCCTCAAGCAGGAGCTCGCCAGCCGTTTTCCGGAGCAGGCAGATCTTGTGCGAATTTCGTTTGTGGCTTGCAATCAGACTTATGCCTCCGACGATACCGTTATTCAAGCATCGGACGAGCTTGCGGTCCTCCCTCCCGTCTCGGGCGGAGAGCCGGAGGAGAACGAAGCAGAGGGATCGGAATGCTCCTCTTCGGACGGCCGCTACGTCATTACGAAGCAGACGATCACCTCGGATGAAGTACTCGCAAAAGTCATTGTGCCCGAACATGGCGCAGCGATTGCTTTTGTTGGGACGACGCGCGAATGGACCAATGGACAGCGCACGGTCCGTCTGGAATACGAAGCGTATGCGCCTATGGCCGTACGTACAATGGAACAGATTGGCGTGGAGCTTGAAGAACGCTGGCCAGGCACGCTAACGGCGATTTCCCACCGGATCGGTGTTGTTGACCTGGCAGAGACCAGTGTCGTTATCGCTGTTTCCTCCCCCCATAGGGATGCCTGCTATGAAGCAAGCCGGTATGCTATCGAGAGATTGAAGCAGATCGTTCCAATCTGGAAAAAGGAAATCTGGGAAGATGGTTCCGAGTGGAAAGGGCACCAGCAGGGAAGCCCATGGAATCCGATTGATTCCTTATCCAATTAATGGATGGAAAACTGGAGAGTGGTGCTAAACGTATAGGACAATAGTCATGTTTTCGCATCCCTCTTATTGCCATTGCATTCATTCATTGTTACTATTATTTCATATATTCTGTACATAATTTACTATAGAGGTGCAACGATGAGGCTGCATATTTCAGATTTAAAAGAGGGAGATATCCTGCTTAAGGACACCTTTAACGGATACGGCCTGCACGTTTTGTCCAAAGGTACCGTCCTGGCGCAGAAGGATATTGCGAAGCTGTTTCAGCATCAAGTTGACTATGTTGACATTGAGGACCGGCAGACTACAGAGCAACCTATTCATCGTACGCTTGAGACTACCGTAAATCCCAAATGGCTGCCCAATGTGCGGCCCGATTACGAGAATGCCGTCAAAGGCTTCCAGGGTTTGTTCCAGAAGGCAACGGACGGCGGGGTCGTAAAGCAGGACGAGGTCGCAGCCGCCTTCCAGCCTCTTCTTAAAAATTTCCAAATGGAGCGCGATGTTGTCTCCATGCTTCTTCTGTTAAATACGGCTGATGATTATACGTATCAGCATTCTGTACAAGTGGGCATGTTATCTTATTACTTGGCCTCATGGCTTGGTTATACGGAAATGGAAGCGCTTGAAATTTCGAAATCCGGCTATCTCCATGATATCGGCAAGAGTAGAATTCCTTCCAGCATTCTGAACAAGCCCGCCAAGCTAACCGACGAGGAATTTGAGGAAGTAAAGAAGCATACGCTTTACGGCTATGATATTATTCAACAATCGTTTGAGGACAAATCGGAAATAATGGCGGTCAGCGCTCTTCAGCATCATGAACGCAATGACGGCAGCGGTTATCCGCATGGCCTGCGGGGAGACGAGATTCACCCGGTAGCCAAGCTCATTGCCGTCGTTGATATTTACAGCGCTATGATCTCCGAACGCGTCTACAAGAAAAAGCGCGACTTGTTCTTTGTATTAAAGGAACTGTACAAGATGAGCTTTAACGAGCTCGATGCGCATACGACCCATACGTTTATCAAGCATATGATCCCTAACTTTATCGGCAAAAAAGCCGTCCTCGAATCCGGCGAAGTGGGAACGATCGTCATGACCCATCCAACCGAATTTTTCCGCCCGCTTATTCAAACGGGTGAACGGTTTATCGATCTTACCGTTGACCGGGAGTATGAGATCAAGGAAATTATTTTCTAAAGGAATAACTGTCCGTCGAGAACGCCCGTCCAGGTTGGACGGGCGTTCTCGTTTTTTGCATATTTTCACATAAGGCAAGATCACTCACACTCCTGCCTCCCCTCCAAAATAAAAATACGTGCCCGAGAATCTCGGACACGTATCCAAACCATTTATTAACCGATCGAGCCTTCCATCTCAAACTTGATGAGACGGTTCATCTCAACCGCGTATTCCATCGGGAGCTCTTTCGTGAACGGCTCGATGAAGCCCATTACGATCATTTGCGTCGCTTCCGCTTCGGACAATCCGCGGCTCATCAGGTAGAACAGCTGATCCTCGGATACCTTCGATACGGTTGCTTCGTGCTCAAGCGTAATGTTGTCGTTCATAATCTCGTTGTAAGGAATCGTATCGGATGTCGATTCGTTATCGAGAATGAGCGTATCGCATTTGATGTTGGATTTCGATCCTTCGGAGTTGCGTCCGAACGATGCGAGACCGCGATAAGTTACTTTACCGCCATGCTTACTGATCGACTTCGATACGATCGTCGAAGTTGTGTCAGGAGCCAGGTGAAGCATTTTCGCGCCTGCGTCCTGATGCTGGCCTTTGCCTGCAACGGCGATGGAGAGAACCATGCCTTTTGCGCCGCGGCCTTTCAGGATAACCGCAGGATATTTCATCGTCAGCTTGGAGCCGATGTTGCCGTCAACCCATTCCATAGTCGCATTTTCTTCTGCAACCGCACGTTTTGTAACGAGGTTGTAGATGTTCGGCGCCCAGTTCTGGATCGTTGTGTAACGGCAGCGAGCGTTCTTCTTAACGAGAATCTCTACAACCGCGCTATGCAGCGAGTTCGTGCTGTAGATAGGTGCTGTACAGCCTTCTACGTAGTGTACGAAGCTGTCTTCGTCGGCGATGATCAGCGTACGTTCGAATTGGCCCATGTTCTCGGAGTTGATACGGAAGTAAGCTTGCAGCGGAACTTCGCATTTCACGCCTTTCGGAACATAGATAAAGCTGCCGCCGGACCATACCGCGCTGTTCAGAGCGGCAAATTTGTTGTCCGTACGAGGAATGATCGTGCTGAAGTATTCTTTTACAAGGTCCGGATATTCGCGAAGCGCCGTATCCATGTCCGTGAAGATAACGCCTTGCTTCTCCAGATCTTCCTGCATGCTGTGGTATACGACCTCGGACTCGTATTGAGCCGATACGCCCGCGAGGAACTTTTGCTCCGCTTCAGGGATACCCAGCTTATCGAAAGTTTCTTTAATCTCTTGCGGTACTTCTTCCCATGTCTTGCCTTGTTTCTCGGATGGCTTAACATAGTATTGGATATCGTTGAAATCCAGATCAGCCATGTCCCCGCCCCAGTTAGGCATTGGCATTTTGTTGAATTGCTCCAGCGATTTCAGACGGAATTCGAGCATCCATTGCGGCTCATTTTTCATCTCGGAAATCGTGCGAACAATCTCCTCCGTCAATCCTTTACCGGATTGGAAGACCGCTTTATGCTCATCACGGAAACCATATTTATAATCTTCCATTTCGGGCATTGTCCCTGCCATGGTATTCACGCTCCTTAATTAGTCGATCGTATTAAACCTGCTTCTGCTCGATCCCCTTGCGCAGGGCGTTCCACGCCAGCGTCGCGCATTTGATCCGCGCGGGGAACTTATTAACCCCTGACAAGGCTTCGATATCTTCGTTCTCTTCGAAGTCGACATCTTCGCCCTTCATCAAGCCGGAGAATCGTTCAGCAAGCCCTAACGCCTCTTCGTAAGTTTTGCCTTTAACAGCTTCCGTCATCATTGAAGCGGAACTTAAGCTGATGGAACAGCCTTCCCCGCTGAACTTTGCATCGATTACTTTGCCGTCCTCGACTTGCAGCTGAAGGGAAATGCGGTCGCCGCAAGTCGGATTGTTCAAGTTGATGGTGACAGCATCGGTATTCAATGTTCCGCGGTTGCGTGGATTTTTATAATGATCCATGATGACTCGACGATATAAATCATCCAATTGCATCCCCGAAGAACTCCTTTGTCCGGATGAGACCTTCCGCCAAGCGGTCAATCTCTTCCTCGTTATTGTATAGATAAAAGCTTGCTCTCGCCGTTGCCGAAACATTCAGCCAGCGCATCAGCGGCTGGCAGCAATGATGGCCTGCTCGAATCGCAATGCCGTAAGAATCAAGTACTGTCGATACGTCATGAGGATGAATGTCCCCGAGATTGAAGGTAACCAGACCAACGCGGTTCGCTTTTGGCCCGTAGATCGTAATATCATCGATCGTGGACAATTTATCATACGCGTAGGCTGCCATTTTTCTCTCATGCTTATCAATCTCATCGATACCTATCTGCTCCAGGAAATCGATCGCAGCGCCTAGTCCCACAGCGCCCGCAATAATCGGCGTACCGCCCTCGAAGCGGTACGGCGCTTCTTTCCAAGTGGATTCATACAAATCAACAAAGTCGATCATCTCGCCGCCGTACTCGATCGGCTCCATGTTCGACAACAGTTCTTTCTTGCCGTACAAAGCGCCAATACCGGTCGGGCCGCACATCTTGTGACCGGATAATCCGTAGAAATCGCAGTCCAGATCCTGTACGTCCACCTTCATGTGCGGCGTGCTTTGCGCACCGTCTACAACCATGACTGCACCGTTGCGATGGGCGATAGCCGTAATTTCCTTAATCGGATTTACGACGCCAAGCACGTTGGATACGTATGTCATCGCGACAACCTTCGTATTTGGCGTAATGGTCTGCTCCGCATCTGCCAGCGAAATCGTGCCATCCGGTTGAAGAGGGATAAACTTCAAAGTCGCTCCCGTCGCTTTGGCTGCCTGCTGCCATGGAATAAAGTTGGCATGATGCTCCATCTGATTAATGACGATCTCATCGCCTTCTTTGCAAACGCTGCGGGCATAACTCGATGCGACTAGGTTAAGCGCCGTCGTTGTACCTCGTGTAAACACGATCTCTTCCGCCGACTTCGCATTCAGAAACTTGGCTACCTTCTCCCGTGCGCCTTCGTAAGCATCCGTCGCCCTTGAACCAAGGGTATGAACGCCGCGGTGCACATTGGAGTGATCCAGTTCGTAATAACGACTAACCGCATCAATGACGGAACGCGGCTTCTGGGAAGACGCCGCGCTGTCGAGGTAAACGAGCGGATGCCCGTTTACCTGCTGATGCAGTATCGGGAATTGCTCCCTTACCGCTTCTATATTCATCCTTCAAGCTTCCTTTCGAGCAAACGCTGAAGCTGCTCGCGTACCGCATCAATCGGAATCTCCGATACGACAGGCGCCAAGAATCCGTAAATAATCAAACGCTCAGCGTCTTGCTTGCTGATTCCGCGGGACATCAGGTAGTACACCTGTTCCGGGTTAACTTGGCCTACGCTCGCCGCGTGGCCTGCTTTAACGTCATCTTCGTCAATCAGAAGAATCGGATTGGCGTCACCGCGTGCTTTCGGGCTGAGCATCAGAACTTTTTCCGTTTGCACGCCGTTAGCTTTCGTAGCGCCTTTCTCGATTTTCGTGATGCCGTTGATGATGGCTGTAGCATTGTCTCTCATAACCGCGCGAGTAACCATGTTGCTCTCCGAGCTGCGGCCGAAATGCGTCGCTTGCGTCGTAAGGCTCATTTTTTGGTCGCTGCCGCCAATGCTGATTACTTTCGCATCCGAATTCGAGCCGTTGCCCTTCAGCACGGACACTGTATCGGATACCGTATAGCCGTCGTTCAGGTCGCCGATTACCCATTCCATTTGGCCGTCATTCTCAATAACCGCGCGGCGGAGCGTCATATCAACGCCGTTGTCAGCCATATGATGAATGGAACCGAAACGAACATGCGCGCCTGGCTTCACGAATACTTCCACGATCGAATGATGAACGAATGGCGCATCAATCGAACCAGGTTCGGATACGACGTAATCCACGTAAGTAACCGAGCTGTTGCTTTCCGCAACGATCAGAATGTGCGGAGCAAATGCAGCGTCCGGCTTGTTATTGAACAATACCGCTTGGAGCGGAAGCTCAACTTCAACATTCTTAGGCACGTATACGAATACGCCGCCGTTCCATAGTGCTGCATGCATGGCAGTCAGCTTGTTCTCGCCCGCGGATACCGCTTGGAACAAATATGGTTTAACGAGATCCGCATGCTCTTTGCATGCCGTCTCGAGATCCGTCAAAATAACGCCTTTAGCGGCAAGCTCTGCAGACAATTGCTTCAGAACCGCGCTCGAGTTGTGCTGAACAACGATATTCTCCGTACCTTCAGCTACCAGCTCGCGGACTACTTCCGGCAGTTCGGCAACCGAACCTACCGCTTTCCCTTGCTCATAAGCTCCGACGGCTGTCAAATTCCAGCGGTCGATGCGCATTTTCTCCGGCTTAGGCCATTCCAATGTGCCAGCCAGCTCAGCCGCTTCACCGCGAAGATCGACGAGCCATTGCGGTTCGCCTTTGCTGCGTGCAAGCGCTTCGGCCGAATGACGGTCCGTCGGAGTCGTTAATTGTGTACTCATCCCGTTATGCTCCCTTCTCCGCCGATTAAGCTTGGCCTACTGTTTCGTCAACAATGCCGAGTTCTTCTTTAACCCAATCATAGCCTTCGTTCTCAAGACGCTCTGCAAGCTCCGGACCACCGGATTTCACGATGCGTCCTTGCATCATAACGTGTACGAAGTCGGGCGTGATGTAGTTCAGCAAACGTTGGTAGTGAGTAATGATCAGGAATCCGCGGTCTTCGGAACGCATAGCGTTAACACCGTTGGATACGATTTTCAGCGCGTCAATGTCAAGGCCGGAGTCAATTTCGTCAAGAACAACGATTTTCGGCTCAAGCATAGCCATTTGAAGAATTTCGTTACGTTTTTTCTCGCCGCCGGAGAAGCCTTCGTTCAGGTAACGGTGAGCGAACTCAGGGTTCATCTCAAGCTCCTTCATTTTCTTTTCCATTTGACGGATGAATTTGATAAGCGAAATTTCGCTGCCTTCTTCACGGCGTGCGTTGATTGCGCTGCGCAGGAAGTCGGAGTTGGTTACGCCAGGAATCTCGCTAGGATATTGCATCGCAAGGAACAGGCCGGCGCGTGCTCTCTCGTCAACGCTCATCTCCAGCAGGTCTTCGCCGTCAATCGTAGCGGAGCCTTCTGTTACTTCGTATTTCGGGTGACCCATCAGCGCGGACGCAAGAGTACTTTTACCAGTACCGTTAGGACCCATGATCGCATGGATTTCTCCGCCCTTGATTTCAAGGTTAATGCCTTTCAAAATCTCTTTTCCTTCGATCTCTGCTTTCAGGCCATCGATGACAAAATGCGTTGCCATAATATACTTATCCCTCCAAGGTTGGTAATCGGTTTTTAGGCTCATCCCTATAAAAGCTTTCCAAATGGGAATATTATAGAGTGATTCTCATTGATTCTCAATAATTATTTTATTATAAGTTTTGTTATTAATCAATGCGGGAACGTCCATGGGCTGGATTTAGGAGCCTTCTGAAATATCTCTTCCTATTAATGCTTGTTTGATTAATTCCACTTGCTGATTGAATTGCTCATCCGGCATTACGGGTGTCATAATCGGCTGCTGCATCCCCTCATCCAGTTTTACCCAAGATTTGCATCCGTTATAAGCGGGCTGCATCGGCAGCTCTACCGGTTCCTCCAGTCGGTACACTCTCAGCAAAAGCAAATGCAGCGGCTTCGTGCGCTTCCATTTGAGCCGCTCCTCGGCGAACGTATCCGTCCAGATGTGGAAATCCCTTATCCGGTCCAAGGTTTCCTGATCCGTAATCTCGATATCCTCTACCGCTTCCGCGTAGGCGTTCAGCTCCATGGACGGCATGTCGGGCGACCACCCCTGCATGGTACCCTGTATCTGCCCCTGATAAGCCTCCTTCAGCAAATGCTCCTTCTGATGCTCGTATGCGGGCATTAAATAGAAGCCTTTGCTCACCAGCTGAAAATCCCGCGTCTCCTCGATAATCCCGCCCTTGCGCATAACAAGAATAAGATGCCCCTCCCGCAGTGCTTTTACCGTGACGGCCCATTCCTTAAGCGCGACCGGCTCCCGTTCGTTATTCGACATTACAGGACCCCCTTCGAATATAAATGTTGATTCTTCTTGCTCTATAGAGCTTCCACTCATTGCCCGCTTGTCCTTAATCATGTAACATTATATCATTTGGAGGTATTCCAAGGCGAAATAATATCCGCTATACTATGTTGAGGAGTTTACTAGGCATTAAGACGCCTTTTCAAATACGAAACCGGAGGTGGACGAACCATGTCTGCTTATCATGCATTAACCGAACAAGAAGCGATTGAGATCGCAGGCGGCATCGAAGGCTTTTTCCCTGCAGATGCTAAGCTTAACTGCCGTGAAATCGGCGACGGGAACTTGAATCTCGTCTTCCATATTACCGATCCGGCAAGCGGCAAAAGCCTCATTATGAAGCAGGCCCTTCCTTATGCGAAGGTTGTCGGCGAATCCTGGCCGCTGTCCCTTGACCGCGCCCGGATCGAGAGCGAGTCCCTGATTCTTCAGAACAAGCTTGCTCCTGGCCTGGTGCCCGTTGTATACCGGTATGACGCCGAGCTTGCGCTTACGATCATGGAGGATCTGAGCGATCACCTGATTATGCGCCAAGGTCTTGTCAAAGGCATTCGTTATCCGAAATTCGCGGAAGATATTTCAACTTTTATGGCA
Organism: Paenibacillus sp. JDR-2; assembly: GCF_000023585.1. NCBI lineage: Bacteria > Bacillati > Bacillota > Bacilli > Caryophanales > Paenibacillaceae > Paenibacillus > Paenibacillus sp. JDR-2. The sequence continues at coordinate 5,284,773 of NC_012914.1, forward strand.
AATACGCTGTTCTTCACCTCGGATCTCGGCATGAACCAGCAGGATAAAAAGCAACGCGTTAAAGAGTTCATCAATCCGGATTTGTGCAAAATAACGGAAGATCTTATTTTCGACGATCCGTATACGGTGTCTTCCAATAATAATATTGAACCAGCCATTGAAGATGCTGCCGCAGCGCTCCGCGAGGATAAAGCTCTTCATCTTGAAGTTGCTCTGCTCCGCGAGAAGTTCCTGACAAGCGCGCAAGCTTTGCTGCATGGCGATCTGCATACCGGAAGCGTCTTCGCTACACCGGAATCAACAAAAGTCATTGACCCTGAATTTGCTTATTATGGCCCTATCGGCTTCGATATCGGCGCGGTTATCGCGAATCTCCTGCTGAACTATGCGGGACAAGGCCACTGGATTCCGGATGAGAAGGAGCTTGCCGATTTCCGCGGCTACCTGCTCGAGACTATCCGCGATACGTGGACCAAGTTCGACCAGAAATTCCGCGCTTTGTGGAACGAGCATGGCGTGGACCGCATGGCTAACGAAACACCGGGCTATCAGGATCTGTACATGAGCCGTCTGCTTCAGGATGCGATCGGTTATGCCGGCTGCAAGGTTGTACGCCGCATCGTTGGCCTGGCGCATGTTGCCGATATCGATACGATTCCGGATGCGGCCGCACGCGAGCGCGCGCAGCGTCTTGCCCTGGAAATCGGTACTTCCCTCATTCATCTGAACCGCCGCGCGGTATCCATTGAACAAGCCATTGATGTTGTTCTGACTGCCGAAGCTAAGCAGTAACAGCCATATTGAATCAGGAGAGGATTTACAACATGACTACAGAAAATTATGCTGGCCTGCAATCCGTCATCTGGCATGACGATAAGCTGGATCTGCTCGACCAACGGCTGCTGCCGGAAGAAATCGTTTATCTGCCGCTCGTAACGCAAGAAGATGTATGGGAAGCCATTCGCCACCTGAAGGTTAGAGGCGCACCGGCTATCGGTATTTCCGCCGCTTATGGCGTTGTGCTGGGAAGCCGCGATGCGAATTCCGCTGAGGAATGGCTCGCGGATGTACGCAAAGCTGCAGAGTATCTGGCTACTTCCCGCCCTACTGCCGTTAATCTGTTCTGGGCGCTGGACCGGATGAAAGCACGCGCTGAAGCTCTGGCTTCCGAAGGCCGCTTGCTCGAAGCTTTGAAGCAGGCCTTGCTGGATGAAGCCATTGCCATTCAAAGCGAAGACGAAGAAACAAACCGCCTGATCGGCGAGCATGCGTTGTCCTTGTTCCAGGACGATATCGGAGTGCTCACGCATTGCAACGCAGGCGGACTCGCTACGGCGAAATACGGTACTGCGCTTGCGCCTTTCTATCTGGCCAAGGAACGAGGCATGAACATCCGCGTATTTGCGGACGAGACTCGCCCGGTTCTGCAAGGCGCTCGCTTAACGGCGTTCGAGCTGCAGCAAGCAGGCGTTGACGTTACTCTTATTTGCGACAACATGGCCGGTCATGTCATGTCCAAAGGCTGGGTAAACGCCGTAATCGTAGGCACGGACCGTGTTGCCGCCAACGGCGACGTGGCTAACAAGATCGGCACTTACAGCGTTGCCGTACTGGCGAAAGCCCATGGCATTCCGTTCTATGTAGCCTGCCCGCTCTCGACTATCGATCTGAATACCCCTACGGGTGCTGAAATTCCAATCGAAGAGCGCAGTGCGGAAGAGATTACGGAAGGCTTCGGCAAACGTACCGCTCCGCAAGGCGTGAAGGTCTACAACCCGGCCTTCGATATTACGCCTAACGAATACGTAACGGCCATTATTACGGAGAAGGGCATTATCGAAGCGCCTTTTGACGTCAACCTTAAAAAGCTGTTCGAGCAATAACACAATTAGAGGCAGTCTCCTTGGGCGGGAGGCTGCCTCTTCGTTTGGCACTCGAGTGCTATATCATTAAGCGGAGTGCATCTGCGCCATTCATCCCGACAGCGATGCCAAGCGTTTCCGCAGTAGTTGTTACGGATTCAAGAGGCGCCGCAAGCAGTTCCTCCAACGTTTTTACGCCAACTGCTCTACCCGCGATTATTTCTCTATCTTTCAGCCGATCGTTAAGCAGCCCCACATCAAGCGCGCCGCACATGATATAACCTCTATCCGTGGAGATCGCAAGCAGGGTTGTTTTCGGCAGCTTCACCTCAACGCCAAGCGCAGTAATACCGTCCCCAAGGGGTACGGGAACCATTCTCATCATTTTGGACACCTCCTTCACTACAGGCCATGACAGGTCAGTTCGAACCGCAACAACATTATATGCAGAAGCTGCAAAGCAGTGTTGGTTTACTTGCTTATTTTTAGGACTATGTGTCCAACCTTTTTGATGATATATTTATAAAGATATTATTAATTCTTAGTCCGGAGGAACTATGAAACCAACACAACCGGCCCGCACAAACTCATACGTATTCCAGGTTGAATTGCTCGTTGAAGGGGACAGCAACGCTGCAGCCTTGGAGAAGCTTTTGAAATCGCTTAACCAAGGTGCTTACGCCGACTATCGCATACTTAACGGCATTCAGCTCGGACAGCTTATCGATCAACGAAAAACAGAGTTGCCCGGCAGTCAGCCGGTTCCTGTACCTCGGGCTGCGAAATCAGCTGCTCCTGCCGCTCCGGCGCCTGTACCTTCTACCGCTTCCGTCGCTTTTGTCTCTTCTGTCGTTCCCGCATCCAGCAATGGACTCGATTCCATCCGGGCTTTCATGAAAAGCAATAAATTGATTCGCCTCATTGTTAACAAAGGACTTGGAATCAAGCTCAGCATCCCTTGCCGCATTCTAAATATAGACGAGGAAGGAAATCTGATCACGGTCTATCACGTGGACGAGAAGCAGGTCTATACGTTCAGGCTTAATGAGATCGAGGATTTCCAAGACTAATATGAAGAAGCTGCCCTCTCGTATTTGACGAAAGGACAGCTTCTTTGTTCGTTATAGGAATTTATTGAATATAGGCCGCTCCAAGCATTTGCTCGATGTCGGTGCTTGACACCGGAGGACTCCAGAAATAGCCCTGCATTTCATCGCAGTTATGTTTCCGTAAAAACTCCATCTGCTCTGCGTTCTCGACGCCTTCGGCAATGACCTGAATGTTCAGGTTATGCGCCATTGCGATAATGGCCGCGACTATCTCCGCGTCGCTAGGGTCCTGTTGAATATCCCTTACGAAGGAGCGGTCGATCTTCAGGCGGTCAATCGGGAAGTTCTTTAAGTAATGGAAGGAGCTGTAGCCCGTTCCGAAATCGTCTACGCTAATGCCGACTCCCATATCCGTAAGCTCGAGCAGGCAGCGGGATACATGGCCCGTATCCATCGTCATCGATTCGGTGATTTCCAGGTCAAGATATTCCGGCTTTAACCCGGTCTTCTCCAGCACCGAAGCTACTTTGCTCGCCAGATCCTGCTGCACGAACTGACGGATCGAGAGATTCACCGATACCGGCATCGGCGGGAGGCCGGCGTCCTGCCAAGCTTTGTTCTGCCGGCAGGCTTCCTCCAGCACCCAGTCGCCGATCTGGACGATCATTCCGCTCTCTTCCGCGATCGGAATAAACTCACCCGGCGGAATCATTCCTTTCGCCGGATGTCTCCAGCGGACCAGCGCTTCGACGCCTACCATCATGCCCGAGACCAGATCGTATTGCGGCTGGTAGAGCAGAATAAATTCTTTGCGCTGAATAGCGCGGTACATCTCGTGCTGAAGCGTCAGCCGCTCGAAGGAAGAGTTACTCCAGCTCTCTGAGTAGAGCATGCAGTCGTTCTTTCCGCTCTCCTTCACCTTGACCAGGGCAATATCGGCTTTCTTCAGAAGCGAATACCCGTCATCCTCTTTGACAAGGCTGGTCACCGCTCCAAGACTGCCCGTAATATGCAGCGGAAAGCCCTTCAGCTCAAACGGCTCGTCAATGGCGTGCAGCATGCCGCGGGACAATTCCATCAGCTGCTCTTCCGATTCGATATCCTGAAGCAGCAAGGCGAATTCATCGCCCTCCATTCGGGCTACGATTCCCTGCTCGCCGATCGCTCTCGTCAGACGCTCCGCTACCTGCAGTAGCAGCATATCGCCAAATTCGCGTCCAAATGAAGCGTTAACCAGCTTAAACCGGTCCAGATCCAAATAACAAAGGCCAATCATCCGGTCATGCTCTCTGGCAAAAGCGAGGCTTTCATTCATCCGGATATGGAATAAGGTACGGTTAGGCAGCCCCGTCATATCGTCGTAATAAGCCATGTAACGGATCCGCTCGATATTACGCTTCCGGTCGCTCAGATCCTGGCTGACGATGACGGTTCCTATCACCTCATCCTCCCTCATCATTGGGGAGCTGATGATTTGAAGCTCAAGCGGAAAGCCGGAACGGTGCGTAATATTAATATTGCGCTGCTCCGATTTTCCTTGAAGCGCATGATCCAGCATCTCCTGCAGGCTGTTGCGGCTGCCCGGCTCGAGCAGCGGAGCAAGCGGCTTGCCAAGCAGGTCCTGGCGTATGTAGCCCAGCGTATTGCTGGAGGCAACGTTCATCTCCATAATTACGCCATCCCGGTCCAAAATCGCCAAAGGAACAGCTTCCGACTGAAGCAGTGTCTCTACAATAGGCGTATGGAAATTCCGGAATCCGATCATTTGCCCGTTCCTGGCAAACAAGATTGCCGTTATTGCAATCGCCAATACGGCAATCATTGACGAAGTCCATTCCAACACGGGGTCGGCATTCCTATACAAGGCTGCTGCACAGAATAGCACAGCCACAATGGCTATCGTAAGAGCGGCTGTCCGCAGCATGACTTGTGGCTGCGAAGCCCGATACCGTCTATTAGGCGAACCGTCCATCCGTTTCGTCACGCACCAACTTCCTTCCTCTTGTCAGGTCAAGCAAGGTTAGATTCATTATAAACGAAATGGTCTTTGCGGTATAGAAATATTTACTAAAACAATAAATAATTCTTGTAGAATAAAGGCGTTTTATGTCGAAAAACAAGGCATTTCGCCATTTACTGCATGTAACATGTAGCTTTACAGACCTATATTTGACAAGTAACATTCATACTTCGGCACAAGATGAAACGGCTATCGCCGTCCTTGGCGGAGCAAGAGAATATCAAAAAAAAAGCCGCCCCAAGTCATCTAGGAGCGGCCTTGCTTAATCTATTTTGCTAGGCTTTTTTTCCGGAACGAAGCGCAGCGGCCGCTATGCAGCCCCAGCCGGCCAAGAAGGCAACACCGCCAAGAGGGGTGATGGCGCCCAATATTTTAACATCGCTTAACGCAAGGACGTACAGGCTGCCGCTGAACAAAATGATCCCTGCAATAAGCAGGCGCGCTCCCACTCTCACAAGCTTGACGTCGCCAATTCGGTCGGCTAACAAAGCCACCAGCATTAAGCCGATCGCGTGATACATATGATAGCGGACGCCGGTTTCATAGACCTCCAGCATATCCTCGGACAAAGTATCCTTCAGGCCGTGAGCGCCAAACGCCCCGAGAGCTACGGCTAATGCGGCGCCTATCGCGCCGTAAGCGAAATATTTATTAGACATCTTGTTTTCATCCCTTTCTCGTTTGTGTATAATCTTACAAGTAAATCCACTTATTACAAAGGAGTCGATCATTCTTGGAAGAACCGCGCAATCCTTCACAGCCAGATCCGCAAACCGGCTCATCCGCAAATCCCGAGCAACCTTATGATAATCCCTACGCATCAAGGCCTTCCCATCCATTTGCTCCGGTTAGGGAGAATGGACCGATAAAGCAATCGGGACTTGGCATCGCTTCCTTCATATTGGCACTCGTAACGTTATTACTTGTCGTTGGATGCGTGATCAGCGCTACTGTGTTTGTCAGCAATGTAACCGGTGATGCTCAAGGTTTTCTGAATGAAGTCGAGAATATCGAAAGCGAGGGCACGCTTCCGTCTGACTTGGTACCGATTATGATCGCCGGATTATGTATTATCGCATCCATCGGCGTTGCCATTATCGGCCTGATCCTCGGCATTGTTGGCGCCGTTCAGAAAAACCGCCGCAAAGTATTTGCCATTATCGGCATCGTGCTGAACGGCCTGATCGTGCTAGGAACAGTCGGCCTTGTCATTATAGGCCTTGTCTCCGCTGCTGCGCAATCGACAATTTAGCAACAAATGAGTAATCTTTGATAAAGAAAGAGGCTGTTCCCTAGGGAACAGCCTCTTCTTGAATTTCCGCCCTAATTCAGCTGGCCAGCAACGGTCTTGTTAATATCGGCAATCTTTTTCTCGTAGCCTTCTATCTTCACCTGTTGATCCGTTATTTGCTTCGCTACCGTGGTCAGCGTAGTAAGGGAACGAATGGAGGTCTTGCCGTCATAGCTTCGCAGCGCGTACAGCAGATCGCTCCACTCCGCCGATTTTTGCTTGTTCTGCTGGCTGATCGCGGACTTCGCAACAGAGATTTTTCGCTCCTCCTCGGTAATGGCGTCAAGTTGGCCGCGCAGCCGCTTCATCTTGTCGCTTGCCGATGATTTGGCCGAGCTTAACGCGCTTTGTGCGGCACGAATCTCCTCTTTGGCGCTTTTCACCGAAATCTCCAGCAGGTCTACCTTCAACTGTACGGCTGCCGTCAGCTCCTTGATGCCGAACTTCCGCGCCGCCTTCAGCTCCGCTTGGGCAGCTTCGTATCGATTAAACAAAGGCTGATAATAATTCTTTAATTGCGCAACCTTCTTGTCCAGCGAATCCAGCTTCGCCTTGTCGATCAGCCGGATCTTCTGCCGAAGCTCAGACTCCTTCTCATCATTGGTTTTGGCAGTTGTCTTTATCCGGGTATCCTTGTCTCCAATCACAGTCTGCTGCTGGACAAAGCTTTGATACAGCGACTGGAGCTTCGCCGCGTCAGCTGACGTCAATCCTGCTTTTGTCTTGTCGAACTGCTTCTGCGCCGTTGCGGACAAGGAATGAACAGCCGCCTCCGCAACTGCCGCCGGGAGAATGGCAGACAGCAGCATGGCTAGCAGCAAGGCCGCTGCCGGCATTCGAAATGTCATACGTGTAACTCCTCCTTGGAAGATATTCATAGCGGCAGCCGAAAACAAAAAAAGCACCCTTCAAACCAAGCCCAAAGGCTGGTTCGAAGGGTGCTTCCCGTTCGAATTCAAATTGCGTTGCCGCATATGTCTTTTCACTATACGGCTTGACCGGCAAAAGTGTCAACCCATTATTTTACATCGCTCCGCAAAAGCCGACTCACCTTACTGCAATGGATGTCCGGCTGTAGCCTTCCTTCGTCTTATACACTTCGAGCGTAGCCGGGAAGGCTGCTTTAAGCTCTTGCACGTGAGAGATAACGCCAATCATTCGGCCTGAACGCTGCAGATCCACAAGCGCCTCAATCGCTTTGTTAAGCGAATCCTCATCCAGCGAGCCAAAGCCTTCGTCAATAAACATCATCTCGATGGAGACGCCGCCTTGGAACGATTGGATGACATCGGTCATGCCAAGCGCAAGGCATAACGAAGCGTTAAACTTCTCGCCGCCCGACATCGTCTTCACATCCCGGTTCTGGCCGGTGTAGGCATCGTAGACATCAAGGCCAAGCCCGCTTTGTTTGCCTCGCGTCTCGAGCCGGTCGCTACGCTGCAGAACGAACTGGCCGCCGGATAAATGACGGAGCCGGACGTTTGCGGCATGCAAAATCTGTTCCAGATATTCGATAAGAATATAACGTTCGAATGAGATTTTGAGTGCGTTGTCGCCTTTAAGCATCTGGTACAGATCCAGCACCTGCTCAAGCTTTGCTTCCAGCTCCTTAACCTTGGCCGCTGCCTGATCAATAGCCGTCCTCAGCTTGCCTGCGTCCTCGGCGAACCGGGAAGCAATTTGCAGGGCATTCGTTGCTGCCTCAATCCGCTCTTTCAGCTCGGCAATAGCAGCCTTCAGCGCTTCAATATCCGCTTGCTGCTTGCCCGATAACTCCTGCTCCAGCTCTTCAATCCGCTTTCGAGCGGCTGCTAAGGCCGTATTGTACGCCTCGAGCTGCTCCTTCAGAGCCCGTCTCTCCTGATCCGGCAGATGAGCCTCGCGGAAAGCTTCCTCTGAGCTAAACTCCGCCTTCGCAAGCTCTTCTTCGAACCGTTTGGCAGCGAGCGCCGCATTGACCCGGGCTTCAGCAAGCTGCTGCTCGGTCTGCTCCGCATGAGCCTGCTCTTCGGCAAACTTCGCGCGCATCCGCAGCAGTCCATCCTGAGCCTCTTTCCAAGCTGCGGCAAGAGACTCCGCAAGGCTGCGCTGCTGCTTAAGCCGCAGCTCCATTTGCTTCGGAGAACGCAGCTCCTCCGGAATACGTTCAAGCTCCTTCTCGAGCGCCGACTGCTTGGCACCACGCTCGACCGCAATCTGCTGCTGCTCCGCTTGCAGCTTGTCCTTCTCTTGCAGCAGCTGCTCCAGCTTCTGCTCGATCTCTTCCGCACGCTGCTTCAGCTGCTTGCCTTGCTCGACCTGCGCGCCAAGCCGTTCCGCTTCCTCATTCAGCTGCTTCCAGCGTTTCCGAAGCTCGCCTTGCTGCTCGGCAAGCCCGGAAGCTTCCGCCCCGTATTCCGCAAGCTCCGCCGCGCTTCCTTCCCAGCTCGAACGCGTCGCCGCCGCCTGGAGCTTCGCCTCATTCAGCTCGCGTTCGTAACGGGACAGCTGCTCCTTCGCCTGCTGAAGCTGCTCTCTGGACGGTACGGCTTCCGCCGCAACGGCTTTGCCAGGATGCTCCTGACTGCCGCAGACCGGGCAAGGCTGACCGTCATGAAGATGGGCGGCCAAGAGGCTCGCTTGCCCTTCAATCCAATTGCGTTCCAGCCGGTCATGCTCCTCGCGGATTTGAGCAAGTGATAAAGCCCGCTCTTCAATCACGGAGGAATGGGAGACGAGCTCTTTCTCCAGTTCGATTAACTTGGAAATATATTTGCCCGTCTGAAGGACCTGATTTCTTTGCTCAACGACGCTCGGCAGCGCCTCGACAGCGCCTTCTATCGCCTTGAGCTGCGTCGCTAGCGTCAGCTTGGCTTCCTTCGCTTCGGCGATCAACGCCTCCGCCGACGTCAGCTTCGCCGCGCCGCTTTGCTCCGCGGCCGCCAGCTGCTCGACCGCTACGCGCTGCGCCTCCAGCGTCTGCACCGCCGGCGCCAGCTCCGCGAGGCGGTGCAGCTCGCGCTCCGCCGCCTGCCGCTCCGCGCCGCGCTCCTCCTCGCGGCGATACCGCTCCTCGGCTGCCGCGAGCGCCTCCTTCGCGGCCTCCGCCGCCTGGCGCCGCATATCGCGGGCCTGCTGCTTCGCCGCGGCATCCCGCTCCGCGCGGACCGCCTGCTCCGCGTACGGCGCCAGCAGCGCCGCGCGCTCGGCAAGCAGCAGCCGGCGCTCACGCTCCGCATGTTCGCCGCTTTGCGCCGCGAGCCGCTCCCGCTTCGCCTGCTCGCTTGCCAGCTCCGCGAACCGCGCTTGCAGCGCCAGCTCGCCTTGCAGCGCTTGTTCCTGCTCGCCGAGCTGCCGCTGCAGTTCGCGCTTGCCCGATTCCCCTTCCGCAATGAGCTGGCGGTAGTAGCCAATCTCCTGCTCCAGCGCTTCCGACAGCTGCGCCGCATTGTACAGCTCCTGCGCAAGCGTCTGCGCAAGCTGGCTGTCTTCTCTGCGCGGCAGGTTATCCGCCGCCTGCTTCATAAAGTGGTCCACGCGGATCTTCGCTTCCTTCAGCTGGTCTCCCAGCTCCCGGTTCTGCTGCTGGAATCGCGTCTCGAGCCGCTGGTACAGCTCCGTCCGGAAAATCCGGCGCAATATCTCTTCTTTATTATCCGTATCCGAAGTGAGCAGCTTCCGGAATTCGCCCTGAGGCAGCATCACGATCTGGTTGAACTGCTCCTTCGTCAGGCCAATAATCGTCTCCAGCTTGGCATTAACGTCGCCGACCATAAACCGGTCTACCGCCGGAACGGCTTCGCCGCCTGTCAGTTCATACAGCTCGGCTTTGCCGCCCGTCTCGCTTTTGTTCGCGCCCTTCCGGTGGGGAAGCTGGCGGAATACCCGGTACATCCGGCGCCCCACGGCAAAATCCAGCTCAACGGCCGTATGCTTCTCGTCATCGGCGAAATGGCTCCGCAGCATGCGCGGCTCCGAACGGTCCTCGCCGCTTGCAGTTCCGTATAGAGCAAAACAAATCGCGTCAAAAATCGTTGTTTTGCCGGCACCGGTACTGCCCGAAATAACAAACAGACGATGCTCCCCAAGCTCGCTGAAATCCACGGTCTCCGCATCGCGGTACGGGCCAAAGGCCGTCATCGTAATTTTGAGAGGTCTCACCCTGCGTCCCCCTCCTCTCGCAGCAATCCGCCAAACGTATCGGCGAACAGCCGTTTTTTCGGCTCATCCAGCGCTACACCCTTCACTTCGAGATAAAAAGATTCGAATAAGCTTACCGGATCGGCCTCGCTCCTCCGCACCGCCGTCTCCGGGGCATCGCCATCCTCGCCAATGCCGCGAACGGCCGTTACCCTGCGCTCCACATGGAGGGCATTCGGGTAAACCGCCCGAACCTTCTCCATCGGAAACAAGACGGGGTTGTCGTTCAGCAGCGTAACGAAGACATAATCCTCGTTCACCGGATGGGTCTCGATCTCTTCAATCGGACCGGCAATCCGCCGCATATCGCGGAGCGGCTTCAGCTCTCTTTTCTCAATGGCCACATTCCCGCCCGCGTCCATCTCCACCACCAGGTAGCCTTTATTGTGATGCTCCTCGGAGATCGAATACTTGAGGGGGGAACCCGCGTAACGGATTTTTTCGCTGCCGACAAAATGCGCCTGATGCAAATGCCCAAGAGCGGTATAATGGAACGGTGCAAAATAGTCCGCCCGCACATGCTCGGCTCCGCCAATCGAAAGCGGGCGTTCCGAGTCGCTTGTATTAGGCTCCGCCGCGCCCGTTGCCGTGACGAAAGCATGTCCCACGACAATATGTCTCGCAGCCGGGTCCATATGCGAAGCAATCCGACCCGTGATCGCGCGCATGGCTTCATCATGCGTCCGGATATTCTCGTCTTCGTAAGTAATCCGTACTTGGGCCGGGTCGGCATAAGGCACCAGATGCACATGCACCTCGCCAAACGCGTCCTTCAGCACAACCGGCTTATGTTCCGTTCTTAGTCTTCCGGCGATATGAAGCCCGCGGCTTTCCATCATTGCCGTTCCGAAGTCAATCCGGTCCGGACTGTCATGGTTGCCCGAGATCGCCAGCACCGGCGTATCCAGCCCAACAACGATCCTCTCGAGCAGCTCGTCGAGCAGATCCACCGCTTCCGTCGGTGGGATAGCCCGGTCGTACAGATCGCCTGCGATAATAACGGCATCCGGCCGTTCAAGCTCTACCGCGCTTGCAAATTGCTCCAGCACATACCGCTGGTCTTCCGTCATATATACACCCTGCACAAGCTTGCCTAAATGCCAGTCTGCAGTATGAAAAAATTTCACTCTATGAACATTCCCTTCCGCTACTCATGTACCTTTCCGTTTCGAGACCCTTAACCGTACATATATTCGCTTTTTTCTCTCGATTTCCTTCCTGAAAATATTTCCCCAAGGCCCTATCAATGGTACATTAGTAGACGGACTTCATAGATGTAAATAAACGCAGATCCAGGAGGATAACATGCAACCCGAACTTGAAGCACGGTCGAAACGGTCCTTGTTCAGCAACTACACGCTGCTCTTGGCCGTTGTATTTGGCGGCTTTCTCATATTTGGTTTCTCGGAAAATATTAAAGGTCCCGCCATCCCGCGCATGCAGGCCGACTTCTCGCTGAACGAAGCGCAGATCGGCATGCTGCTTGCCCTTAATTCCCTCGGCTATCTGATCGCTTGCAGCTTTACGGGCTGGCTGGTGAAAAAAATCGGCATCAAGCTGACGACCCTTATCGCTTTTGGCTCGATGGTTATATCCGGCTTGTGCCTGTACTTCTCTATCAGCTATTCCACGATGGTATTGTCCTACTTCTTCATGTATATCGGAAACGGCCTGCTAGAGATCGCTCTTGCGATTCTGGCCGCCCAGATCTTTACCCGAAACACCGGTACGATGATGAATCTGGCCCATTTCTTCTACGGGCTCAGCTCGATTGTCGCCCCGCTTCTGGCCGCTAATCTGATGGGGATTCACCTGTTCGGCTCAAGCTCCGAGCTTGGCTGGAGGGGAATGTACTGCTTGATGCTTTCTCTGACTTTGCTGCCGATGATTCCTACCATCTTCGCCAAAGCGCCCAAGCAGGAAGAGAAGCATGGCGAACGTCTGTCGCTTCGGGAATATATAAGGGATAAAGCGGCTTGGCTGCTTGTAGGCGTTCTCTCCCTTGGCGTTGTATCCGAAATGTCAATCGGGAGCTGGCTCGTCAACTTTCTGGAGAAGGCCTATGACTGGAGCAGCGATACGTCCGCGGCTATGCTGTCCGCCTTTTTCCTCTGTTTTACCTTTGCGAGACTTGTTCTTGGTCCGGTCACCGATAAAATCGGCTATACGATGTCGCTTATCGTGCTGTCGGCTTTCTCCGGTCTTTGCTCGATTGCGGCTGTTATTCTCGGGGAGCCCGGAGCCTTCCTGTTTGCGGCAGCCGGCATCGGCATTGCGCCAATCTATCCGACGGTTATGGCCCTTATTGCCAGACGTTATTCGAAGGAAAGCGATACGGCCATTACGTTTACGGTGACTTTAATGGGGGTTGCAACGGTTGCGGGGAACTATCTGATCGGGCTTATTATCGAGCTGTTCAAGGACGGCTTTGCGGAAGAGGCTCATCCGAAGGCGGGTCTCATTGCCGGCCTGCAAGCGGGTTATATTTTCATCGGCGCATGCGCCCTGTTGTGCTCGGTCATGTCGATCGCGTTATACCGTCATCTAAAAAAACGCGGTGCCCTGCTATGAACAAAAGAGGCTGTTCCCTCACGGGAGCAGCCTCTTTTGTTTGCTTAGTTTTCGGAAGACACGGTGAAACGTTCGTTGACATGCGCGGCATTCTCGGCTTCATCCACAATGGCGATCGCAAAGTCCGCGTAGCTGACATAGCTGTGGCCTTTCGAGTTAACAAGCAGATGGTCTTTGCCTTTCGTATAGGAACCGGTACGCTCTCCTGCCGGATCAAAGAAAGCGGACGGGCTGACAAAGGTCCACTTCAGACCTGTCGATTGCTTCAGATCTTCAAGATTTTGTCCTTGGTTCTTCGCCGTGGCAAGGAACATCTCAGGGAAATCAGGCGTGTTAAAGAGCTGAACCGTCTTGGCTTCATCCACGTACAAGCTGCCTGCTCCGCCAATTACGATCAGGCGCGTATCCGTTCCGGACAAGGCATCAATCAAGGCTTTGCCGGCTGTTACGTGCAGTTGTTCCTGTCCAAGCGGTGCGCCAAAAGCATTCACGACGACGTCAAAGCCTTGCAGGTCGGCTGCAGTCAGATCGAAAACTTCCTTCTCGATCACTTGAACGCCTTCCTCCGTTACCTTGGCACGGTTCCGTACAACCGCCGTTACTTCATGTCCGCGGCTAAGCGCTTCTTTCACTATAAATTGACCTGCTTTGCCTGTAGCGCCTACTACTGCAATTTTCATATAAAAAACCTCCTAAATAGAATGAAATTATTTGTTTTGATTCGTTCTTATCAGATCTGCGACCAGTTCCTCCAAAGTAATCTGCGCGAGAACACTCTCCATGGCATCCTGCGACTTCTTCAGCACAAGCTCCAGCACAACCTGTATGCTAGCTCCAACCGGACAGTCGGGATTCGGCCCTTCATGTATATGAAAAAGCTGTCCCTCCTCTACGACGTCTACCGCCCGGAAAATATCCAGCAATGTAATCTCGCTCATTTCCTTGGTCAGATACGAACCGCCGGTGCCGGCACGGACCTGAACGAGACCAGCCTTCTTCAGCTGTCCCAACAACCGGCGGATAATAACCGGGTTGGTATTGACGCTGCCGGCAATCCATTCGGAAGTGTTATGAGCGTCCTTGGAAATCTCCAGCAGCGATAAAATATGGACCGCAATGGAGAAGCGGCTGCTGATTTTCATGATTGTCACCTTCTTGTGTGGCTCCGGTTGTTTCGGTTGATTGCTCCATGTAGCTCGAAACAACACTCCGCTGGCCCTTTTAAAAGGCACAAGACCGAGCACAAAACCGAATACAAAGCCAATATTGTTGTGACAATTGTAGTTACAACTGGGATAGAAGTCAAGGACGCTCCGCGTTGGGGCTGCGTTTGTTTCGGTTGATTAGGCTACGTGTTGTTTCGGTTGATTGCTCCATGTAGTTTGTTCCTCGAATTATCATTTTCAAGGGTTGGAACAAACGTACAAAGTCGCACTCAACTCGAAACAACACTCCGCCTGGCGTTTAAGAGCACAACACCTCCGCTGGCCGGATCTGATTGATTAGCCGTTGTAACAATTGTAGTTACAACAAAATGAAAAGTCAAGTAACTTATAGCACGCTGCTGCAAAATAGCTACAATGGATTCAGTCCAATGAAATCAAGAAATATGGCTTAATCGGTTGCTTACGTTGGATTCTATCCAGTGAAAAGTCCATTTTAGCTCTCCGAATGCTTATTTGACAGATTATACTGTATGCCATCCAATGTAGCCCACACTATTACCTCATATTGATCAGTTTTACTGTATCGATTCCAACGTATATCTCTAACGACTGTTCTCATGTATCCATCCCACCAAACCAGAATTAGAGTATTGACAAAAATATTTTTATGTGTTATAATAATAAATTTTTCTGTTTACACAATTCCCGAGAGTCTGTAATATAGTCACATGACCTCGGCCGGGTCCCCTTCATTTTGTACGAGGAGTGTGACCTTTATGCAAGCCCAACTTGCCATGCTGTCCATAAGCGCCCCGGTGATGGGCACAATCGACACCGTTCATCCGGTTCTTATCTGGGACGATCAGCATCAAATCTTGCTGGATACCGGTTATCCCGCCCAGCTTCCACAGCTCCAAGCAGCAATTGATGCTGCGGGAGGCAGCCCAGAGAAACTTACTCATATTATTCTTACCCATCAGGATATTGATCATATCGGGAATTTGCCGGAATTAACTTCACGAGTCGGGATCGAAGTGTTGGCCCATCCGCTCGAGAAACCGTACATTCAAGGCGATATACGGCTTATCCGTTTCACGGACGAGGCTATTGCCAGCATCGACAGGATGCCGGACTCCGTGCCCGAATCGTTCCGCAACGGTTTAAAACGGATGATGCTGAATCCGCCTAAGGCCAATGTTGACAGGGAAGTGATCGGCGGCGAGTTTCTTCCTCTAGGCGGAGGAATTACCGTAATCGATACCCCGGGCCACACGCCGGGACATATCAGTCTTTACCACGAGCCTTCCCGTACGCTAATTGCCGGAGATGCTCTGATGGTAAGAGACGGCGAGCTATATGGAGCTGACCCTGCTACTACATTAGATCCGTTGACCGCCCAAGCTTCCATCGCCGGACTGCTGGATTTTGATATTCAGACCATTGTCTGTTACCATGGCGGACTATACAACCAGCGGGTTATGGAGCGTCTCTTCGAGCTTGCGGCACAAAAATAAGACGTATTTTTAAAGCGGAGTGCCTCACGATTAGTGAGGCATTTCGCTTTAAAACGTGCCTCGTGCGGGCTTTTCTGCTCAACAGTGAGGCTAGGCTCATAGTTAGTGAGGCGTAACGGGTACAGAAGGCGGAGATACTCACTATTTGCTCTCCAGAGCAACTCCGGCGCTACTTTAAAGCGGGATGCCTCACGATTAGTGAGGCATTTCGGTTTAAACCGTGCCTCGTGCGGGCTTTTCTGCTCAACAGTGAGGCTAGGCTCATAGTTAGTGAGGCCTAACGGGTACAGAAGGCGGAGATGCTTACTGACAGCTCCATTTTTATCTGTTCAAAAGGTTCTAGGCCTTCGTATGAAGAATAATCTCCAGAATTAAATCGAAAAGGGGCGCAATCCCATTTATGAATTCTCGTTTCCTTATCGGACAGTATGGACAATTCGACTACAACAAATATAGCAGGGACTTTAAGAACGACTTTTTTGGAATTGAAGCTTGTCTATTCCAGAGCGAGCAAGATATTGAGAATCTAATCCGAGAATCTCATGCTGCCGGGTTTCGGATCGGGATTCATTTTCCGCTGCGGGCGGGGATTTCTCCGCTCAGGGATGCGCTGTTTATCGCCAAGAATGATACCGTAAGATTGGATGCCTACTCCATAGCGGAGCAAGAGCTTGCTTACATCCATTCGCGAATGCAGCCAGATTATGTGCTCTTTCATTACCCTAAGCCCGTTATTCTGGATAATCGCGCGGATTGGGCTAACTGGCGATTCGACAACCGGATGGAATACGAATTCGAAAGCGAATATTCCTTTGATGAATTTCGGAAGCATAGCGATAATTTGTTCGAATGGTTGTCCCTTATGGGCACCTGGTACGGATTTACTCCTGTCTTAGAATTCGATGCTCTGAACCGCTACGTCTATGACCACGATTATTTGCAGCGCAAACTGGAGGAGTATAGCAGCATCAAGCTTTGTCTCGATACCGCAAGGCTGTACATCCAGGACCGGATCGATCCGTATTTCCATGCTGAAACGATTCTCCGCCGATACGCCAAGTATGCCGCAACCATTCATTTGTCCAATGTACGGATTATTGAGGGACAAATTACGCAGAGCCGAGCGCCCGTCCTTCCCGCTCAGCAGCCAAGCGATGGCTGGGCTCCCATTGCACGGTATTTACGGATGATCTCCAGCGAGAATCCGGATGTAAAAATCATGTTCGAGCATCGCTCGGAGCATGTATCCGATGAACAGCTTGAGGAGTGTTATCGCTGGGCGGGCAAGCTGATTCAAAAAAGAGGTGAATGAAGCTCCGTCAGGACCTTCATTCACCTCATGTCTTTAATAACGGAAATCTTTCATCTCTTCCCCGTTCATTCGCGCGACCGATTGCCCCGGGCTTGCGACAATCAGCTCAAGCGAATTCTGATGGCTGATGCCGGTATAGATAAGTTTGCCGCCAATTCTTGAAGCTTGCTGCAAGGTGAATTCTACCCCGCCCATCCGCTCAGCGAACGCAGCCAGGCTACCGATTCCAAGCTTTTCCGCTTCATCCCGCCCCAATATTTCTACCGCTACCGCGGCAGGCTCTCCTTGCAGACGAACCAAATTGTATTCCTCAAGCTCCTCGAAAGTAAAATGCCCATGCAGCAGAATAGAAACAAAACAATTTTGCACCTGGCCAAACAACCCAGCTTCTTGCCTTATCCAAGTACCTGCCGGAAGAACACCGATAATCTCTTGCTGCTCGGCATGCTCCGGGACAGGGAACAACGTCAGAATCCGGTTTTTGTCGTACAGCACCTCCGCGTACTCGCTTTGATGCCGCGGATCTCCTTCTCTCCAGCCATCACCCGGATGGAAGAAGTAAAGCTGATTTACGCTATTCTCTCCCGTAACCGGGAACGAGACCATCCAACGGATTTGCTCGTTATCAAACTCTTTTACCCTCTCCCAAATGCCGCCGGCTGCATAGTCCTTCGTCACGTAAGCATAGGAATGAAGCGGAATTTGTTCACCGGTATCAATTTTGATGATTTGTTTTCGGACCACCTCGGGCTGGTCCCGCTCCAGCGCTCTCTGAAGAGCATCCTCCGGGGCAGGATAGCAGAGAAAGCCTGCATACTCGGTACGAGGCATACGATCCCCCCGCGGAAAATCTCCAAATTGCACATAATCATGCAAGACGTTGCGGTCTGCCGGCGCATCATGCGGCCAGCCCCTGGAATGGGCACCAACCCATGCACCCTTCAGGTAAAGCAGCGCTCTCTCCCGCCACAAGTAATCCAGCAGTTCGGCAAGCTGCTGCTTTAATGCCGGCTCGGCCGTCAGCTCCCAAGCGCAGGTAAATGCCTGAACCCAATGCCAGAACCATGGCAAAGCCCCATATTCCGGCATTCCTTGAGCCGTTACCCGCTCCACTGTACGCTTCAGGGATGCGATACCGTCTTCGAGAAGTTCTTGATCCTCATAGCGTTGACCGAATATGATCTTGGCTGCCGTATATTTCGCTTCATGGTGGTGAAACAGCTGCAGCGGATTCCTATAGAACCCTCCTTCATAAATATGATGGAGCGCAAGCTCGAAGCCTTCCTGCAATTCCGCACCTAGATATTGTCCAAACCGCGTATAGAAATAAACCATCAAGCTGCCCATCAGCTCTACCGGGAGCTCATGGGCTTTCGCAAGCTCAGGCGAAGGATTCAAATTTAGCGGAAAATGGCCATACAACGGCTCAGCCGGATCCTTTTGCT
Organism: Paenibacillus sp. JDR-2; assembly: GCF_000023585.1. Classification (NCBI taxonomy): domain Bacteria; kingdom Bacillati; phylum Bacillota; class Bacilli; order Caryophanales; family Paenibacillaceae; genus Paenibacillus; species Paenibacillus sp. JDR-2. Next base: position 5,303,182 of record NC_012914.1, read on the forward strand.
GAAGCTGCAGCACTCGTGCAAGCACGCCTTCCGCTTTCTTTTTCGAGTCGGCCGGGTTATCCAATACGGATTGAATTTCTTCGTCCACCGCTGCCGCAAATAAGTAAGAGGCATAATAGAAGTTATCCCGAATATCGTGATGGAACCATAATCCGCTGGCAAGCATAGGCAAGCTCTGTGCCGATAAGGCTACAGCCTGAATGATCTCTATTTGACGCTGCTGTTGTCCGTTCATTAGTTTCGTTTACTCCTCTCTATCTAACCAATAGTTCATTTATGTGTATTTTAGTTCATTTAATAGAAATAATCATTAATAAAATTTCATATGAACCTAATTAAACATCTGATGGCTATGGACGAGACGACAAGCTAAGTTTAAAATAATGGCAATACCAATGAGAACGGATGAACATGAAATGAACCATTTACGCCGATACGAGAGTATTATGGAGGTCCTGCTGACTCAGAAGGAAGTAACGGTTGCGGAGCTCAGCGAGCGGCTGAACGTAACAGGCAAGACGATCCGGGAGGATCTGACGAAGCTGGAGGAGCAAGGCCTGGTAAAACGGGTTCATGGCGGCGCCGTACTGGCAAACAGCGACCAATTCGGCATTCTTCCGGTGAAGGAGCCGCTCGCGAAGCATGCCGACGAGAAAACCGACATCGCGGATACGGCGATGAGGTTCATCTCCGGCAATGACATTATTGCGCTGGACGGCGGCAGCACAACTCTTGAGATCGCAAGGCGGCTTAATGATTTTCCGGTGACCGTCATTACCAACGATGTATACATCATCAGCGAGCTGGCGGGAAAAGAAAACGTCCGCCTCGTCGTCCCCGGCGGGTATCGCGTCCGCAACGTTCTAGCGGGACCGGAAGCTGTCGCTTATGTCCGTAACCTGAACATTAATAAAGCGTTTATTTCCGCCACCGGCGTACATCTCGAGCATGGCTTGTCCGTCTATACCGGCGACTTGATCGATTTCAAGCAGGCGTTGATGACGACCGCCCGCGAATGCTACGGGGTTGCCGACCATCATAAGTTTGGTCATAGCGCGCTTCGCACGTTCGCGAGGTTATCCGAACTGACGGCTCTTCTAACCGACAAAGGCCTCCCTGAAGATACGGCTGCCGCATTCCGGGCAACGGGAATCCGGGTGGAAAATTAAAAAATCGCCAGCGGCCTGAATCGATCAGGTGCTGGCGATCTTTTATTAGTTGAATCCGCCGTTCACGCGAAGCGTCTGTCCGGTAATCCAGCGGGCTTTATCGCTGACAAGCAGCTCTACGGCATTGGCGATATCATTAGGCTCTCCAAGGCGTCCAAACGCGTTCATGCGACGGAACGAATCCACAAGCTCTTCGGATTTGCCGTTCAGGAACAGCTCGGTCGACACCTGCCCCGGTGCGATACAGTTGATGATAATATCTTTTGGGCCAAATTCCTTTGCCAGCTGTCTGGTTAACTGTTCAACGGCACCTTTAGTTGCGGCATAAACGCTGTAAGTCGGAAGCATCGCGCCGGATACGGAGGTAGAGAAATTAATAATCGTCCCGCCGCTTGCCATATGCTTCATCGCTTGCTGGCAGGCGAAATACGTCCCTTTTACATTTATCATGAACTGCCGGTCGAACATTTCTTCCGTTACGTTCATAATCGGCGCCAGATCCATAATCCCTGCATTATTCACGAGAATATCTATGCGACCGAACCGCTCAAGCGTCTCCGAGAACAGCCCTTCCACATCGCTAACCTTGCCGATATCCCCACGGATGGCAGCAGCTTCTCCGCCCGCTTGCTCGATTAATTGAACAACCTCATTTGCTTTCTGTTGGTTGGAGGAATAATTGACAACGACTTTCGCGCCGGCTTCGCCGAGCTGAACGGCGATTTGACGTCCGATCCCTCTCGAAGCACCGGTGACAATTGCGACTTTTCCACGTAAACTCATGATTCATTCTCTCCTTTATGTTTTGGATATTTAATTGCCGTGGCTACAACATTGATTATAGGGAATACAAGGGGAAAGCCGTTAGATCAGAACCGTTCATTCCTTGCCTATTTCTCTTCGCGGATGAAATATAAGCATAGTATAGTGAAACTTTCGCACTTCTATTTTAAAATAAAAATAACTACCTATTCGGAAAGGAATTCACAAGCTATGGACGAAACTTTGCGAATGGAGCAGGCATTACGGCAACTAGCGGACTTGATCCTGCGCCATGCTCCGTCAAGCGGCACGTTTCCCACATCTGTTCCTAATCTGTCATTGATGCATGCCACGCATTTGTCGGAGCCCCTGGAATCCGTATATAAGCCATCCCTTTGTCTTGTGGCACTAGGGGCAAAGACGGCTACTCTAGGAGACGAGACATACCGGTACGACCCGATGACTTTTGTTGTTATTGCTGCCGAATTGCCGATTATAAGCAAAATCGTAGAGGCTTCGCCCGAAGCCCCCTATTTAAGCTTAAAGCTAAGCTTCGACCCCGATGTCATTCTCGATATGGTAAAAGAAAGCAGCCATGCGGCTGCATCCCCAGCGGATGCCTCACCGGGCATAACGATGAACCGCACGTCTCCGGGCTTGCTCGAAGCCGCCGTCAGGCTCGTTCAGCTGCTGGATACGCCGGAAGACATCCCGGTTCTCGCTCCGCTTATTGTCCGCGAGATCCTGTACCGCGTGCTGCAAAGCGAGCATGGCTCGCTTATTCACTCCTTTGCCATGATTGGCAGCCATTCGCATAACATTGCGCAAGCGATTCGGATGATTAACCGGCAATATGCGGAGCCGCTTGTCATCGATCAGCTGGCCAAGGTAGCAAGCCTCAGCACTTCGGCTTTTCACAAACATTTCAAGCGCGTAACGTCGATGAGCCCGCTGCAATATCAGAAAACCCTGCGCCTTCAGGAAGCAAGACGCTTAATGCTGACGGAAACGGTGCATGCTTCGGAAGCCGCCTTCCGCGTTGGATACGAAAGCCCGTCTCAGTTCAGCCGCGAATATGCCCGCATGTACGGGCGGCCGCCGATGCTGGATATACAGGAGCAACGTGCGTCAGCAATAACAGGGCCATGACGTTCGATCGTCATAGCCCTGTTATTTTTGAATAGTATTTAGTTTGCTTTCGTTATCTGCAGCATATCGTTCAGTACATCCTCCCAATGCAGCTTCATCTGCTCACGTGTAGCCGCATGATCCAGGTTTTCCTGATGGAAGCTTACCGTTGTTTTCCCCGGATGGCTGGAGATTAGCCGAATTTGCAAGGTCGAAGGCTTCTCCCAGCCTGGCTTTGACCACTTCAGGCGCAGCTGCTGCAGAGGCTTAACAATTCTCAATTCTCCCGATATCCCTTCGGTACTTTGAAACGTCTCGCCCGCTTCAATCGATATATCTTTGACGTTTCCAATCCATAACTTCAAGCCTTTAGCCGAAGTGAGAAATGTCCAAGCTGTTTCAGGAGAAACAGGCAGCGTCCTGCGGACTCCAATCTGAAAACCGACCGAGGCCGTTTTACCAACGATTTTTTCGGAATATCCCATTCTTCATCCTCCTCGAATTTATCGGCTTAAAGCCCGTACAAACAAATCAACGCTGGATTCCGCGAACATCTCTCTCGTAACCTTAGTGACAGCCTCAGCCGTATACAAGCGTGAGATAAAAGCCCCGTAATTCATCCACATAAACGTGATGGCCTGCGTTTCCGCATCCGTGTCGATCATTTTGTGCTGTCTTTGCATTTCCGTAAAATAATTCATTAGAAGCTCGAGCAAAATCCGGGGATGCTTCTGCGCCTTCTGCCTAATGTCAGCCAAATCGTTGTCCGCGAGAACTATTAAAAACAGCTTGCGGTTGCGCTCCATCAACTCGTGATACATTTCGCTTACGAGCAGCAAATCTGCCCGTATATCCCATACCACTTCTTCTTGAAAAATCCGGTTCATTTCGATCGAATAATGGAAATGCTCAACAGCCTTGTCGAGCAGATTCAGCTTATTGGCGAAGTTCCGGAATAACGTCATCTCGCTTACGCCTGCCACCGTGGCAATCTCCTTGGTGGATACGCCTTTATAACCCTTCTCCGCCATTAAATCGATCGCGGCCTGCATGAGTTTTACTTTGTTGTCCAAACTAATCACCCTTACCCCACCTGCATGTTAGTACTCACTAACATTTGTTTTAAGGATAGTCTCTTTGGAAAGAGATGTCAACATTAGGGCCGGCGATCGCTGCAAAAAAAAAGCTGTTGCTCCCCCGCTCGAGGCAGCTGGGGCAACGGCTTTTTTTGTGCTGGCAATGCGTACCCCATCGAATACAGCTTCGGCGGGCTGGGCAGCGCGTTTTCGCTGCCCGAAGTGACTTACGTTCTTATTTGCCCTTCGCAGCTAAGAAGGCGTCGAACTGCTTCTGCTTCTCGGCGATAACCTTTTCGACGCCTGCGGATTTCAGCGCCGCGATATATTCGGGCAGGACCTTGTCGGTGTCGACCGAACCGGTCTCCAGTGCTTTCTGGTACTGCTTGATGACGTTCGCGAGCGCGCCGACCTCCGACTTCACGGAATCGCTGTTGAAGACAAAGCCGAGACCCGGCGAAGGTTTGGCTCCCTCGTTGAACGCCTTGAATTGCTCCCACTTGTCGGGCGCTTCGGTGTTCCACACATGGTTGAGGAACTGGTTGCCGAGTTCCCAAGCGACGCCCGGGGCGTATTGGCCGGATTTATCGGTAGGCGTCATGACGTCGCCGCTGAGCGTATAATGCACGCCTTCGATGCCGAAGTTCAGCAGATTGACGATATCCTTGTCCGTGTGAAGCAGGTTAATGAACATCATTGCCCGCTCAGGGTTCTTGGACGTCGTCGAGATCGCCAGCATGGCACCCGCCGTCTCGGAAGTGGAGACCGTTTTACCGGTCAGATAGATTTGGTCCAGCTTCCCTCCGATGCCGGCCGCATTGGCGATTTCCGCCGCCTTGCCGGGCTTGAGCGGCTCGATCGTCGAGAAGACGTTGCCGCCCTTATAGGCGTCGCCGCTCGAGAGCTGCGTGGTCGCGGCGTCCTTGTTGATATAGCCTTTCTGGAAGAAGTCGCGGGCGAGCTTCAGATAACGCTTGTAAATATCGAAGTCCTCCATCATCTTTACCGTCGTGTCGCTGTCTTCCTTAGAAATGACGCCGGGAATCGTGCCGTCGCCTAAGGAATCGAATTCGGTCAGTTGCCCGAACGAACCGCCTTGCATATAAAGAGGAGTCATATCCGGCTTCTTTTCCTTCACCACCTTGTAGATGGCGTCCAGATCCTCTGCCGTCTTCACCGTGCTCATATCAAGGCCCAGCTCATCGGCAATATCCTTGCGGTAGACGACTCCGCCTGCGAACGCGAGCTCCTTGTTCGTCGGTATGCCGTAGTTTTTACCGTTGATTTTGGAGCCCTCGAGGAACGATGGATCAAGCGAGCCGATAATCCCTTGGCCGTATTTGCCCAGCAGATCGCCGAGCTCCTTATAGGCGCCCTTGGCAACATTCTTCGAATAGCCGTTCCACTGCGCCGTGAATAGAATATCTACCGGCTCGCGGGAGGCAATCATCAGATTCACCTTGTCGTCCCACGCCCCCCAGTCGATCGGAGCGATGTCGATGGTGGCGTTGATTTTTTCCGTCAAAATTTTGTTCAGAGCATCCTCCACCATCGCCTCGTCCGCCTGCGGCGGCCCCTCGTACACCAGCTTCAGCTTATAGGGCTTGAGATCGGCCGGTGCGTCCGCGCCGTCATTCGCCGCTGCGCTGGCTCCGGCGTTGCCGGCAGACGATTCATTGCCGCCGGAACCGGATGGCTGGTTTTTGCTGCATGCGGACATGAAGAGGGTGATAACGAGCAGGAGCAGGACAACCAGTGAAATTGTTTTTTTCGTCTGCTTCATAAAGATGGACCTCCCAATAGTTGATTTGTATGCTTAACCGGATTACCGGTTACAGCCAAATGCAAGATCGTTCCGGCAGGATAGCCGGGAAGGGATTAGCCCTTCACCGCGCCAACCGTCAGGCCGCGGACGAAATATTTTTGGAAGAACGGGTAGGCGAACACGATCGGGCCGATACCAACCACGACGAGGGCCATCCGCACGGTTTCGCTGGGAAAGTTGAACATGCCGCCCGCCCTGGCAATCTCGGCCGCAGCCGTCGGATTGCTGGAGAGATACTGAATATTCGCAAGCATTTTATAGAGCAGATATTGGACCGAGATGTTGTGATCGTTGGTGATGAAGACGAGGCTTAGAAACCAGTCGTTCCAATACGTCAGCGTCTGGAAGAGCGCCACCGTCGCCAGCACCGGCATGGAAAGCGGAAGAACGATGCGGATGAAGATCCGAAGCTCGCCGGCTCCGTCGATCTTCGCCGACTCCAGTACCGCAGCGGGTATGGTCTCCTTGAAAAATGTCCTAACGATCAGAACCCAGAAGGAGGACACCAGAAGCGGCATAATGAGAGCCCAGAGCGTATCCTTCAGATTCAGCATCTGCACGTAGACGAGATACCAGGGAACAAGCCCCCCGGAGAAGAGCATCGTAAAGAAGACAAAGAAGGTGAAGAATCGGGCGTGCGGAAATTGGCTGCGCGATATCGGATAGGCGTAAAGCGCGATGATCAGCATGCTGAGCGCCGTGCCGACGACCGTAACCGTAATAGAGATTCCGTAGGAATAAGCGATCTGTCCTATGTCCTTGTACAGGAAGGCATAGGCGGCCAGATTGAACTTCTCCGGAATGAATCGGTAGCCGTGCGTCAGGACGGATTTCTCGTCGGAAAACGATACGGAGAGCAGCAGCAGCAGCGGGATGACGCACAGGGCGGAATAGAGGATGAAGAAGATATTGATGCCGCTTGAAGCTGCGGCGGACAACCGGTTTTTCGGATTTGAGCCCGCAGTGTTTTTGTCGGAGATGGCAGCCATCCGGTTCCCTCCTAGAATAGGGCGTTGTCGCTGTTAATACGGCGAACGACCCAGTTGGATAGAAAGACGAGCGTGAAGCCTACAACGGATTGGAACAGCCCGGCGGCAGACGAGAGGCCGATGTCGCCAACGGTAAGGAACGTACGGTAGACGTAAGTGTCGATGACGTTAGTCACGGGGAACAAAGTGCCGGATTCACGCGGAACCTGGAAGAAAAGTCCGAAGTCTGCGTTGAATATCCGGCCGATTTGCAGCAGGGTCATGATGGTGATAACCGGCATAATGAGAGGGATCGTGATATTCGTCATCTGCTGCCATTTGCTGGCTCCGTCGATCGTTGCCGCCTCGTAATATTCGTCGTCGATGCCGATAATCGCCGCCATGTAAACAACCGTATAGTAGCCCATGCTCTTCCATGTATTGATGAGCGGCAGGACGAACGGCCATACCTCCTTCGTGAAGTACCAGCGGACCGAGTCGAGACCGAGGGCGGGCAGAAGCGTGCCATTCAGATAGCCGTGCTCATCGCTCATGAAGCCGTATACCAGGTAAGCGATAACCGTCATCGAGAGGAAGTACGGCAGGAACATGATCGTCTGATGCAGCTTGGATAGAAAACGGTTCTTCATCTCGTTCAGCATAAGGGCGAAAGCCAGAGGGAAAATCAGATTAAGTACGATGAACGCTGAATTGTACAGTAGCGTGTTGCGGATGATAATGTACGAGTCGCTGGATTGAAACAGAAATTTGAAGTTGGTAAGGCCCGCCCAGGGGCTGTTCAGAATACCGATATCGAACCGGACCGACTTGAATGCGATTACAATACCGAGCATAGGGATGTAATTGTTGAAAATGAGCAGCAGCACCCCGGGAAGCAGCATCAAATAGAACATCCAATAGTTTCGGATCAGGTAGGTGAGCGTCCTTTTGCGCGTCCCCTTGCGCGTCTTGGCTCCCGTCGCTTGCAGCGCGGCCGCTTCCGCTTTAGCCATGTTAGGTCCTCCTTGTCTATCTACTATGGCTATAATCGTACACAAAAAAAGACACCGCTCTCTAGCGGCGTCGTTACCACCTTATTGCTCAGGTGACTTTTTACCGAATATTCTGGTATTTCTTGCGGTAATCTTGCGGCGTCATTCCTGTCGATTTCTTGAACTGCTTGGAGAAGTGGGAGAAGCTCGCATATCCAACAGATATCGCGATATCGCTGATTTTATGGTTCGTCAGCTTGAGCTCGCGTATTGATCTAAACATGCGCCGATCAACCATATAGTCGGTAAGCGACTTTCCCGTCTCCTTGCGGAAAAGCCGTGACAGATAGGCGGGATTCAAATAGACATGCCTCGCGATCTCCTCCCGGTTCAGGTCGTGCTGCAGGTTCTCCTCGATGTACCCCTGTACCTTGGCGATCGTATTCGACACGTCCTTTCCCTGTTTAACCAGGCAGTCCGATGCTTTGGCGGCAAACTGGATCGTCCAAGCCTTCATCGCGCCGAGCGACTTCATCGCGTTCTCGCCGCTATGCCATTCCTCTTCCGCATACACCGTTTCCACGGGTACGGAGCGCCGCTGCAGCACCTGAAAAACCGTGTGGACAAGCCCGAAATAGTAGCTGACCATATAGGCATGGTCGACCTGGCCATACTTGAGGCGGTCGAATAAATCCTCAATGTGGCGCTTCAGCTCGCACGTCTTGCCCTGCTCGATGAGGGCCGACCATTCCTGAAAATTCGGCTGGGCGGTAATTGTTTTCTTCTCCCGCTTATAGTCCGATAAGCGGAATACACGGCCGGTCTGGCAGACATTGGAGCGCTCCAGCTCGCCGAGACTCTGAGCCCCGAACCGCAGCGAGGCGACGGGAGCCGCCTCGCCAATGTAGCAGGAAACGACGGCGTACAGGTATTCCGAGCATTTGCGGATATATTCCGTGCACCGCTCCTCAAGGGTACTCTCGTCTTCCCCCGACGGCTCGTAGAGGAGGGCGAAGAGTATGCCGCCTGCGTCTTGAATAACGTGGCCGGAGCGGTCTTTCAGCAAAATGTCCGCCGCGGCGTTCTTCAGCGCGTAGGTCATAATTTCTTCGTCGCGCGCGCTCCATTCTTGCGTCCACTGCTCCACGCTGATCAGGAGCGGCTGCACGCGCTTGCCGATATCAAGCGGAATGCCGTACAGCTCGAACAGCGGCTCGAGCTTGTCCGCTGAGGCTGGGATGCGCAGTCCCAGAACGTCCTGCCACAGGCGCTCGACGAGCAGCGGAAGCTGGCGGTTCCACTGGTCGAAATAGTAGGCATACGTCTTGAGATACGCCTCCTCCTCCTCGCGCCGGCGAACCGCTTCGACGGCTTTCTCCACGCAGCTCTTCAGCACGTCATGATCGACCGGCTTGAGCAGATAGTCGAAGCTGCCGAGCTGGACGGCCTGCTGAGCGAAATTGAAATTGGCGTGGCCGGTCAGGAAAATGGTCTCCGTTTGAGGCGAAGTCTCGTTGACCCAGGTGAGCAGAGTGATGCCGTTCTCCTGCGGGATGTCGATATCGGAGATCAGGACGTGAATGGGGTACCCCCGGAACACCTGCCGCGCCTCCTCGGCATCGTAAGCGGTAAAAATATTCGCTAAGGGGAGGGACGACCAGTCGATCCCCTCGACAATACCGCGGATCGCTATATCCTCGTCGTCCACTACAAGCAGGTTGTACATCGTCATTCTCCTTTCGGTTCCGGAAGCTCGGGCTCTGTCGATACCGGCAGCCTGATCGTGACGGCCGCTCCGCCGCCCTTTGTATTTCGGAAATCGATGCGGGCGGCAGCGTCGTACCTCAGCTTGAGCCGTTGGATGACGTTTACAATGCCGAGCCGGCTCGAATCCGCGGAAGGGAGACCTTGTCCCTCGTTCAGCCGCTGCAGCACCTCCCCGGGAAAGCCGCCACCGTTGTCCTCCACGGTAATCTGCATAAATGCCCCCTCCTCCTCGAGCAGCTCGCCGCGGACCCTGATTTCAAAAGGCTTGCGATGATTGACGAAGCCGTGGATAATCGCATTTTCCACGAACGGCTGGATCGACAGGGCAGGTATCAGACTGCCCTTCATGCGGCCCGGAATGTCGTATACGCTGCCAAGTTTGTGCGGGAAGCGGAACTTCTGGATCTCGAGATAGTTCGCGATATGCTTCAGCTCCTCCTCAAGAGTGATCAGCTCCCGGTTGGCCCGCATGATGAAGCGGAAATAATCCCCCAGATGGAGCGCCATCTTTTTCACCGAATCGGTATCCTTCAGTGCCGCGAAATTATAGATGATGTTCAGGCTGTTCATATAAAAATGCGGGTTGATCTGCGCCTGCAGCTGCTTAAGCTCGATCTTCTGGGCCCTTAGCTGCTCCTCGTACATCCCGATCCGCAGGCTCTTGATCTGCTCCGCCATGTTATTGAAGGTGTTCGCGAGAAAGACGAACTCCAGCGTGTTGTTCGTTTGCAGCCGAACGTCGAGCATGCCGAGCGAAATTTTCTTCATGCCGCTGATCAGCTGCTGCAGCGGTTTGAACAGCGTGCGTCGGATGAAGAAGAGGTAGAGAGAGAAGATGAAGATGACGCCGACCGCCATCGCATACGTCAGCAATTGGAAATAGGGCAGACCTTGCAAAATATAACTCTCGGGAATAAGGATGCTGGTCGTCATGTCGGCCACCTCGCTGGGCCGGTTCATCATCAGGTACCGCTTGCCGGTCTCCCCGTCTTTCACGAACCGGTACGGCGCGTTCTCGCGAATCAGGTCTGTCCGATTCAATTGCACATGGCTGTCCGTTCTCTGCCCACCCAGACGGGTACCGTCCGAGCGGTAGATGGCGGCTTCTCCGATATCGCCGTGCGACCATTGGATCGACAGCTGATTAGCGATCTCCGACATGCGGATAATCGCGCCGACGTACAGTCCGGTATCAGGCACCTCGCTTACCTGCACGAGAAAATTGCCGCCCTCGATTCTCCGGTCGTACCACAGCAGCCAGCGGCCTGGCATGCTCTCGTCCACGATGCGCCGGACGTTATCATTCAAGACGTTCTGGAGGATGCCGTACTGATTCTGGGAGCTGGTGCTCAGGATGAGTTCGTTGGAATTAAAGAGAAAAATGGTGTCGATCATATTGTATAAGCCGATGTCGCGGTTGATTTTAAGCTGGATGCGAATCTTGGTCAGGACGTAGTTGTCGCTGCCCGGAGGGAAGGAATTAAGCACGCCTACGTCGGTATCGTAGACGCCAAGCTTGTTTAAATAGTTCGTAATATCGTTCAGCGTCCGGTCCGTATGGTCGGCGAAGATATCCAGTGTATTCCGGTAGGTCTCGGTAACCTTGTCGCGGACGACGTTTTTCGCGTATAGATTATTGCCGATGAAGAACAGTACGCCGGGGATCATAACGACGAAAAAGCTGATGATCAATTGGGTCTTAATCGATAGCTTCAGTACGCCTCTCCTCCTGCCGGAAAGATATGTACAGTCTATCAAGTGAAAGCGTTTTCGGCAAGGGCGGCTTTAGGCGCCTGCACCCACTCGCCCATCGATCCTCCTTAACATCCTTATCAAAAAAAAGACAGCTAAGCACCTAAAAGATGCATAGCTGTCTCTATGGATTTTTTCAAGGCGTCACCGGCAGACCCTTGCTCTCCCTCATCAGCTGGAAGTAAACATCCGGCCGGACGAAGACAACGTCAGCGTTATCCTTGTATTGATTCATAGCGTTGATAAAGTTCTGATAGCTGACCTGCCAAGGGTTGGCCTGAATGGAGACAAAGGATGGCGACTTGCCGTCCCACTTCTTAATACCGTCGGCAATGCCGTTCGTCAAGTCGCTCTCCGCACTGCCGTAGGCGACGTTTAACTCCTGGCCCGGCATCGAGTTGCCGTAGACCCCGATCGTACCGGTACCGAACTGCGAAGTAAATCCGAGCAGCGACGGAGCATGCTTGGCGAGCTTTTCGGCTACCTCCGGCTTAATCTCGCCCTTCACGTAATTCCACACCGTCAGAACGTTTAGACCCGCCTGCTTCATATAATCGTTCGTACGCTCGATAAAGCGGTCAAGTCCATCTTCCTTCTCCCAGAAGTTCGGATACGTGTAACCCACGCCGGATGGACCGGAAACAAAAGCATCATTAGGCGTAGCATTCTTGTACAAATAATCGAGCAGTCCCGGCATCGTATCGACCATCAGCGGCGAGATCGTCCAGCCAAGCGGCACCTCTCCGCGGTTAGGCGTATTCCATACGTTCCAGAAGGCATGCTCCATATACTGCAGGTTGTCGCCGTCGCTCATAATAAACGAGACGTACACTTTATTCTCGAGCTTCGGCTTCTCCGGCGCCTTCGGCATCGTAATCGACCGCGAGGTACCGCTCAGCACGCTAAGGTTCGAGGAGAAATCGCTGGCAACCGTCGCAAGCCCGTAATCCGACGTCTTCTTGACGCCCATCCCTTCATCCGGCCACCAGCCGAGATAGAGTCCCGTACCGTAAGGCATATCCTGCAGGAACTTATCCAGCAGCGTCGACTCCCCTTCATCCGCCGGATTCAGCCAGACCACGGCGGCGTCCATTCCCATTGCATAGTCGCGAAGATAGGATTGAATGCCCGGATCCAGGCCAACAATCGCTTTATGCGTCGTTTGCTTCCAATAGTGGTCATACAGATAACCGTAGACCTCCAGCTTGGAGCTGAATTTGCCGCGCAGGTCCTCGATGACCGGCAGGTTGTAAGGCGCGCCTGTCAGCTTATCCACGAGGGATGGCGGAGCAACAATCGCGTTTTTCAATCCTGCAATCGTAGTTGCCAAATTAATCGTATCCGGCTGCTGATCATCGTAGACGATGAGGCCCTTCAGCTCGGACCGGTATTTGTTCAGCAGCTCCCAGTTATCCTTCACCTCGGCATATTTCAGTCCCAAGTCATCCAGCAAGGCGGTACCTGTAGAGCCCCGAACATTGTCCGTATACGAATAAATGCGAGGCTTGGTCTGATTCACGACGCCCTTCAAAGAGGTGAACAATAAGTTCTCGTCTTTGCGGAGCGGCCAGAATACGCCAACATCAAACAGCTTCATCGTAGATTTGCCGGTCCATAACACCTTGAATTCCAGCTCATGCCCATCTCCCGGCGCGTTAAAAGAAAGCTCAAAGCTTTGCGACGCATTCGGCAGCCGGAAATCCCAGTTGCGGACTTCCGTCGAAGCAAGAACGGCATCCGCCGTCTGGTCCCGAACCTCAAGAGAAGCCACAACGCCGTCCTCATCCGCAAAATTGTCGACCTGCATATTAAACGCGGCTTTTATTTCTCCCGCCGGTATTTCCTTGCGCCCCGTTACGTCCAGAATCGCCTTGCCGGCAGCGTCGCTTCCCGCTTCCGCCACCCAGCCGTCTCCGTCCGCTTTGCCCGTGCCATGCCCAAACGCTTCGTTCTCGGCCTGATAGTAATAGCTGTCTGTCGTATAGATGAGATCAAGTGTTTCGGCCGGGGCTTGAAACGTCGGCAAAGCCTGCTTGCTTGGCCAACTGACCCCTTCCTTCTTCTCCGGCCATGCCAGATACGAGGATACGGCGGCAACGAGGATAACGGCCAAAGAGATGATAATGATTTTACCTTTGCCCTTCACTCGATCTTCCTCCCCCTTGAAAATAGCCCTTTACCAAATAACCTTTACCGACACGCCGGCCGGGTCATTCTCGTAACGGAAAAGCACCGTCGAGCTGCCTTCGTCCCACTTGAACTCCAGGGGCATTCGAATGGTTGTTCCCGCTGCGCTAAACGCCACGGTTTTGGGCTTGCGCGGGCATTGGAATCTGGCGGATGCCTGAATGCCTTCAGGGCCATACGCCGTAAAGCCATAGCCGTCAGCGTTCTCTTCTACACGGTCAATGCGGGAAGCAGCTGCAATCAGCTGTACGCCTTCTCCCGCTTTGCTCAGGTCATAGAGCAGAACTTGCTCGCCTGCGTTAACCGTAACCTCATCCACAATAGGAAGGTTGGCATCGAGCAGATCGACCAGCTTGCCGTAAATTTTATAAGGCTCTTCGCTCAAAGACTCATCCAGAACGGCTGCAATAATGTAAGGGCCTCTGCGAAGCGCCATGCCGTTCTTTTTCTCCCAACGAAGAGAGTTCTCTGCTTTTGTAATAGCGGAGGCCACCGTCTGTCTCAACTGCTCGCCCGCTTCCGGCAGGACCGCGCATTGCGACGGATGCAGAGGCAAGTAAGCCAGACAGCCTTTGCCTACGGCATATTCTCCCGGTGCCAGCGACGGCTCCAGGCCAAGACTTGCGAATAGATGCTCCATCGGCGAAGCGAATTTCTTGCTGCCCTGATTCCACCATTCGCGGACGGAGTGGAAGTCGTCGCTGCCGTCTCCGACATAAACCAGCGTGCCGCCTTCCTTCACCCATTCCGCCAGAACATTATGCAGACCGGATGATTCCGGTTTCATATATTCATAGCTAAGTACCAGGACGCGGTAATCGTCCAGGTAGCCCGGGAATCTTCCAGCATTGTCGAGCTGAACCGGACGGACGGCTGCGCCATGCTTGAGGAGCGGCAGCGCAAGTCCATAAAACGGCGACCAGTCCAGCAGCTCCATAAACTCGCTGCCAAGCGCCGACGCAACCTCCGTGCCATCGTATTTGAAGGAAGTGGCTTCTTCGCTCCAATCCGGGTGATTACGCTGATACATCGCGGAATCCGCGAGCAGCAGACCTACCTGCAGGCTGTCCGTCAGCCATTCCGCGTCCAGCCCATCCATGGTGCCAAGCACGTTTAATACCGTTTGCAGCTCCGTTGCGTAAGCAGCCGGAATTCTCTCTTTGCCGTTCCCGCCTTCTCTTGGGTATTGCCCCTGATAAATCCGTCTTGGCCAAGGACATACCTCGTAACGGCTCACATGCGGATGCAGCAGGGACGCGACCAGCGTGCGGATATAATTGCTGCGGTAGTCCCTCCACGTATGCTTCGGATCATCGGCAATCGGGTCATGCAGGAACCACATTCTGCGGTCTGTGCCGCGGACAAGCTCCTGCATAATACCGTATTCCAGATAGGCCGTCTCAAACGTACGCTCCTTGCGGACGCCGTTGTACACATTTGGCGTTTGCGCCGTACCCGTCCATACCTGCGCGATATAACCGTCTACTCCCGGCAGTTCAAGCAGCTTTGATTCCGGACTGACGATCCGCCATTGCGTATAGTTGATAAGGCTATGCGTCGGCACGTAAAAGCGAATCCGGCGATCGTACTTCCGCATTGCGTATTCCTTGAGGGTACTGCAAATCCGGTCAAGCGTGCGGGTATACAGATAAGCCTTCAGCTTCGAAGCGCGGTACTGCGCATCTACCGAAGCATGCGGAGCCTGCCATGGCTCGCGGTAATAAATCTCCCATTCGCGCTTGAACGCATCCGAATAACCGCCCTCCACCCAGAACTCCGGCTCCTCCAGGTGAATCGCCTCTACGCCGGCGTCTACGGCGATCCGGATCCGTTCGGTCAGAAAATCGGCGTAAGCGATCGTAGGAACCATATAAGGGATATCCGCGGAGGTGCCGTGAATGATATTTTCGTATTTTCGGTTTTTCTGCGCTTCGTCCCAATGCGGCCGGCCGTCGACCTTACCGTTCAGATAGTCCTGATAACCACCCCAGGATACGCCCGTCATGAGATGAACAACATAGCCTTTTTCTTTCCATGTCCGGATCCGTTCCTGAAAATCCCCGTGGATGCCATAGACCATAACGAAGTCTGTCTGCAAATCATAGGACGGATGGTAGGGTCCACCCTCCTGAAAGCCCGTTAACTCTTCCTGCCGATTCTTTCTGATCATGACTGCAACATCCTCCTCTATCCATTCGCCTATTGGCCGAAAATAAAACAGGAGGGGGCTGTTAAGCCTTCCCCCCCTGATTGACTAACCGTTACTAGAGCTTCACGCGAAGCGACTTGATCTCGAATGGTTGGAACGACAGCTTCGCTCCAGCCTCGCCGATCGTGTTTTCCATTAGATCCACTTCCTCGACGAGCGAGACCGGAATCCCGAAACCAACCGATGTTTCGGCAAACGTTCCGGATGCTTCGTACAGACGGATAATAAGATCATCCGAGTCCTCGGCTTTCTTCACCGCTTCGATCATCACATGCGGATGATTCACCTGAACCAGAGAGGCAAACGAAGCCGTACGTCCTGCGGCCGAAGACGCCTGGGAAGGCTCGGCAACCGTCAGCGGCGTATTCAGCTCATACCCTTTGCGGTATACCTCCGCCTGGATAAAGTCTCCGCGGTGCGGATAAACCGCATAGACGAATTGATGTTCCGCGCGGTCGGCAACCGGATCCGGATAGCTTGGGCTGCGAAGCAGATTGATGTCGAGCACGTTCCGTTCCGCGCTGTACCCGTATTTACTGTCGCTGAGCAGAGCTACGCCGTAGTCCGGCTGCGACAGGTCGATATATTGATGCGCGCATATTTCATCGCGGACAAATTCGATCATCGTGTTCCTTGTTGTCGGACGCTTCAAATAGCCAAATTGAATCTCGCAATTCACATGGTCGGACATGACCTGAACCGGGAAGGAGACGCGAAGCATCTTCTCCGATTCCTTCCAATCCGCCTTGGATTCAAATCTTACGGCGGTTGCTTCTTCATCCAGCACAATCCGCTGTACCAGCGTGGATTCGCCGAACCGGTAATGCTGTTCCAGCACCGCCTGGCCTTGCTCAACCGAGAAGGAGCTATCTTCAAGCTTCATGCAGCCTGCCACCGTCTCCCGGTAATCCCGCGGGAAATCCCAGGCATCGCCTCTGTCGTGATACACGGTCAGCACATTGGCTTTCTGGCCCGGCATAATCGCTTCCCGGCCTGCTGCTTTGTCGTACATTGACTCGATGCTTCCGTCCTGTCCAAAGCTAATTCGCAGATTCTTGTTCTCAAGAAGCTGCTCGCCTGCGCTCAGTCCGGATTGTTCCGTCTGCTCCTGGCGAAGCTCCGCCTCTGCAAGAGACGCAAAGCCCATTGCCGGCACTTTAACGGCATAAAGGCTGCCCTTATGCTCGACAACCTCCTCGCGTTCCCACGGCAAAGAGTTAAAGACAACCGCCTGGCCTTCACGGGCACCCGCGAGCTCCGCAGCTCTGGCATAGGTTTGCGCGATAAGCTCCCGCGTGCGGACGTGCATCGCGGCATATCGCTCCAGCGATTCTTCAAAGACGCGAGTAATCGAAGAGCCCGGCAAAATATCATGGAACTGATAGAGCAGCGTTTCCTTCCAGATCACTTCAAGCTCCTCGGACGGGTACGCATTCTCTCCCATTGCGAGCAATAGGGAAGCCGCGAATTCAAGCTCGCGGAGCGATTTCTCCATCTTGCGGTTATACCATTTGTTCCGGGCCTGCGATGTCAGCGTACCTTGATGCTTCTCCAGGTAGAGCTCACCGCGGTACGTCTGGAAGCACGCTCTCTCTTCCTCAAGCTTATGGAAGAAGGATAAGGAAGACTCTTGAACAACCGGCGGCAGTCCCAGAAGATTATGTTCGCGCGACAGACGTTCCAGATGCTCCTCGCCCGGTCCCCCGCCGCCGTCGCCGATCCCGAACAGCATCAAGGCATGCTCGGATACGTTGCGGTCCAGATAGCTGTTCTCAATCTTGGCGAGCGATCTTGGCGCGCCCGGGCTGTTGTACGTATCCTCCGGCGGAAGATGCGCCAGCACCTTGCTTCCGTCAATACCCTCCCATTCAAAGCTGTGATGCGGATGCGTATTGTATACGTTCCACGACAGTTTCTGGGTCATCATATAATCGACGCCCGACTTTCTGAGCAACTGCGGCAAGCTGGCCGCATAGCCAAATACGTCCGGAAGCCACAGCACCTTCATCTCCTGTCCGAATTCCTCCTGGAAGAATCGTTTGCCGTACAGGATCTGACGAACCAATGCTTCGCCTCCGGAAATATTCGTATCCGGCTCTACCCACATCGCGCCTTGTACTTCCCAGCGTCCTTCCTCAATACGCTGCTTGATCCGGTCGTACAGCTTCGGATAGTACTCTTTCATCCATTGATAGAGTTGCGGCTGGCTTGCGCCAAATACGTAATCCGGATATTTCTCCATGTTCGCAAGAACGGTAGAGAAAGTGCGTGCGCCCTTCCGAATCGTCTCGCGGATTGGCCACAGCCACGCAAGGTCGATATGCGCATGCCCAATCGCGCTGACCGTCACAACGGGATCGCCGCCTTTTTTCGCAAGCTCCTTGGACAAAATTTCTCTCGCCTGCCGAGCTGTCTCCTCATTAATCACTTGCAGCTTGTGCGCAGCGTCATAGAGGCTTTGAATCAAGCGTTCTCTTCTGGCACCGTTCTCCGGCGTATGCTCGGCGAGCTCGATAAGCACTTCGTAATCGTAATACAGCTGACGGATTTCTTCGTAACAGATCGCGATATCGGCTTCCTTCAAGGTACCGCTGCGATATCTGCCAAACAGGTCGTTACAGCCGGCATCCGCCCACAGATCAATCTGCCGGCCTGCGGCTTCGTAACCAAGATCAACGACGCGTTTGCCCGGCAGGCCAAGGCTGAAATCGAATTCGGAGTTGATGTTGGTAAGACCCTGCATCGGCGAGCCTTCTTTATCTACGAGGCATAACTCGCCGTTGACGTCGATCAGCATGACGGCTTTTTTCCCGCTAACGGCTTCCGGGACAATTCCTTCAAACCGGAACCAGGCGCAATCCCACAGATTGCCCCATTTCGCGCCGGGCGTAAGCTCGACAAGCTCTCCGGAAGTCCGCTCCGCGTAAGGCACCGGCTCCTTCGTTACCCAGGCTGTTACTTTCAGCGCGGAGACGGGTTGGTAGATCGCTTCGCGTATGCGAGGAAGGAGATCCTTCGCTTTCTGCAGCTTGATTCGTTTCGTTTCGTATGGCATAAAGTCACTCCTGGAAAAAAAGAGGACTGATTAACAGTCCTGTGGCCGGAAAACAATTAGCGTTATTGAGCATTTTCGGGAGAGTGGTATCTTTTTAAGCCCAACCGAATGGGAGACAGTTTGTAAAACTCTGTATCACATTCGGTGGGGTTGCCTTCGGAAAATTCTGATTGGATTATTAAGCGGAAATTTCACTCAGGCAAAGGCGGACGCTCCGCTCTTAAAAGAGATACCACAACTCCTTTCTGCTCAACGTTAATTTTTTTCTGACCGTACAGGACGCGTTAAGAAAGTCCTCTTTTTTTGATTTTTATTGTTTGGTAATTTGTTCTGCTTTCTTTTGGGCGTCGTCCAGAATGGCTTTTACGTCGCCTTTGGTCATAAGCGATTTCACCACTGCGTCGCCCCATACTTGCCATACCTTGGAGTTGTCTTTCGCAAAGGTAGGAAGACCTTGGACATTGCCGTTCATCGCTTGGTAATGCAGGTACATTTCAGGATGCTTTTGCTGGTAGTCAGGTGCCTCAGCGATTTCTTTCAGAATCGGAGAACGAACGTTGGAGTCCGCAATCAGCTGCTGAATTTCCTTGCTGTACATCGCTTTGATATATTCGAATGCCGCGTCTTTGTTCTTCGCGTCTTTCGGTACCGAGTGGAAAGCTGCGCCAATCGTTACGTTGGCAGCCGCTCCGTTAGGCGACAGAGGAATTGGCGACATGCCGCATTCCAGGTTGTTGTCTTTACATTGCTGCACTTGCCAAGGTCCATCGATCAGATAAGCAATCTGGCCTTTGTTCCATGCATCGAAATACGTGCCTTCCGTATTGTTGACCATCAGTCCCGCCGGATGAGCCGCGTTCAGCTCGCGGAGCAAATTAACCGTCTCTACGTTTGCATCGGAGTTGAAGGTCGGTTGACCGTTTGCATCGGCATAAGAACCGCCGTTAATTCCGATAAGAGCACCGTAGCGCAGGTATCCGCCGAAGTTAGGACCAGCGTAAACGCCGCCGCCATAGAATTTTCCTTTTCCCGCTTCCGTTACTTTCTTCGCGTTGTCAGCCAGCTCTTGCCAGGATGTAACCGGCTTCTCCGGATCGATGCCGGCTTCTTTCACCAGCTTCTTATTCCAATACAGGCTGCTTACGCCAGGCTGCGAAGCAAGACCGTAGATTTTGCCGTCGTATTCCATTGGCTTCCATGCAGCAGGCGATACATTCTCACGGATATCCGCAGCCATATCGTCCGGGAACGGCTCAAGCAGCCCTTGCTGCGCGAAGCCAGGCATTTGGGTTTCGCCTACGATAATATCCGGAACGTTTTTAGCAAGGAAACCTGCTGTTTCTTTCTGAATCAGCGGCTCGCCCCAGCCCCAGTCTTCGGTTTTAACGCTGATGTTTTTCTCATGCAGCTTGCCTGCGATAATTTTTTGGTAGAAAAGCGGGAATGCCTCTACCGGATTGCCCGGTGTATAAGTAACATCAATGCCGTTGCCTTTCAATTCCTTCTCTTTGGGTGCGAACAAATCGTCCAGCTTGCCTACCCCGATCCCAACGGCCCCTTCATTCAAAACCGTGATCGTTACCGGATCAGTGCCTGTCGTTGCGTCTGTGCTTTCTGTCGGTGAAGCTGAGGCGGATTCAGCCGGTGTCGCCGAATTTTGCGGCGAGTTGGTGGCTGTTGAAGTATTGCCGTTATTGTTGCCGCCGCAAGCTGATAATGAGACCGTTAATAGCGCAGTTACAAGCAAGGATGTGATCTTTGTACTTTTCACATTGAACCCCTCCAGATTAGGATAACTGACTTCTTGAGTTTAATATATCATGACTATTTGTTATATTCAATATGTTATAACAATATTTCTCTTAACCCTTTATACCGGTATTGGCGAGACCCTGCACGATGTACTTCTGGAAGAAGAAGAAAATAAGAAGCGCGGGAACCGTCATGCCTAGACCAAGCGTAATAATAAGCGGCCAGTTCGGAATCGCCCCCGGGCTCACGGCAGCCGAGGACAGCCTTGTTATCGCGGCAGGCAGCGTCTGCAGCTTATCCGAAGATGTATAGAAGAACGGCGTGGCAAAATCATTCCAGGTAGCCAGCGCTGTCGTAATCGCGATAAACGCCATAATCGGGAGCTGCAGCGGCAGCATGATTTGGAAGATAATGCGCATGGTGCCCGCACCGTCCACTTTAGCCGCTTCGTCAAGTTCAAACGGTATTTTCTCAATGGACTGCTTAACGAGGAATGCCCCCATAATATTCAAGCTTGGTCCGCCGATGAAGTACACCCACCATGTGTCGAGAATCCCGGAGCCTCCCGTGAAAATATGGTTGCCCCCGGCAAACGGAAACCGTGCAAATTCCAGATAAGTCGGAATGAGGGCGATCGTTCCCGGAATCATTTGCGTCCCCAGCAGGACAAGGAAAAGCTGATCCTTCCCTTTGAAGCGCAGCCTTGCGAACACGTACCCGGCCAGCAAAGAAGTCAGAAGTGCCCAGAAGGTGTTGTAAATCGTGCGGTAGCCGGAGTTAATGAAATATTTCTGTATGCCTGCATCGGTGGAGCCGTAAAACAGAACGGTAAAGTTATGAAGGGTTGGCGATTTCGCAATCGGGAGCAACCCGATGATGGAGCTTGTGAACTCGTCTTTCGTGAAGAAGCCGGCCAGAACCATAAAGACCAAAGGATATAACAGGACAAGTCCGATGCCAAGCAGAACCAGATGGGCAAACAGATTGCCCGGCTTCAATTGAAACGCCAGCTTTTTGGATAAGGATTCTCTCATGCTTTAGGACCTCCTTTAACTCCTTTAATCTTGATCGTTGAGCTTCTGTCCGAATTCGTCGACCAGCGGTAATAAGCGATGGTAACCAAGAAGACGATAACCGCCATAATAAGCGAGGAAGCTCCCGCCATGCCGAGGTTGAAGTCCCAGAACGCGTCGCGGTAGATGCGGAACACAAGCACTTCCGTTTTTCCGTATGGACCGCCGCCCGTCATGAACAGCACCTGCTCATAGATCTGAATCGCGCCAATCAAGCTTGTAATGACAATGTAAGTTGCAATCGGCTTCAAGCCTGGTAGCGTCACGTTCCAAAGCTTGCCCCAGCGTCCCGCTCCGTCGATCTCCGCCGCTTCGTACAAGGAAACGTCAACGGACTGCAGACCTGCAAGCCAGATCAGCGCCGCGCCCCCTACGCCTTTCCACACGGAGTAAACGACGATCCAGAACACGCCCCAGAAGACGGAATATTGCCACACGATTGGTTCCTTGCCGATCGATTTCAGAAAGTTATTAATAACGCCATTGTTAGTATCGAGGAGGAGATTAAAAATCTGCGTTGTCGCAACCGTTGACGTAACCGCCGGAATGTACCAGATGGACCGGTAGATCCCTTTGCCGAAAAGCGGCATATTCATCAGCAGAGCTGCCCCAAAGCCGGCAATCAGGGTAATTGCGGTAACAAGTCCCCCAAGCCAGATCGATCTCCATAAGGCTTCGTAGTAAAGCGGATCGTGGAAAAATCGAACGTAGTTGTCAAACCAGACAAACTTCGGATTGGCCGCAATGCCGATCCAGTCAAAAAATCCAAGGAAAAAACCAAATAGCGTCGGGAACCCCGACAAGACAAGCCACCACAGAATCATTGGACTCAAGATGGCCGTCGCGATTAATGCATCTTTGTGTCTGACAGCAAACTTTTTGAGAGAGGATTTTGTTGATGCGTTTTGGACTGGCAGATGCAAAGATGCGGTTTCTACAACTTTCCTGTCGTTCATAATCATCTTCCTCCTTGCTTGTTTTAGACTTTCTCAAATGCTATAAAACCCCTATAAAATTAATTATATTTGTTATATCAAATTAGTCAAATAAAAAAAGAAAACCCGACGCCCTTAGGATGCAAGGGAATCGGGTTTTCTCGTATGTTTTGCCTGTATGGCGGCTTATGCTTTCGCTTTTGCCGTTGTTTTGCGTTCAATCAGAGTCGGCTTCAAGATTTTCTTCTCGAATTTGACCGGCTGCTTGCCTTTATTCTCGATGACTTGCAGCAGCAGCTGAACCGCTTCGGCCCCCATTTGATATTCCGACTGGTCGATATGCGTCAACAGGCTGAACTCCTCGAGCAGCGGCGTCGGGTTATCGAAAGTTACGATGGAGATATCCTCCGGAACGCGAAGGCCAACCTCCTTGGCAATCGATAAGATCTGAACGCCAAGCGAGCAGTTAAGCGCGATATAAGCGGTCGCCATCTGATTTTTCACGAAGCGGTAGAATGGATGCTCGGCACTCATGCCGCCGCCGTTAATATGAATGTCATTCAGAATGAGCGACGGATTAATCAACGCTTCCTTCTGTTTCATGGCTTCCTGATAGCCTTGAATCCGTTCGTCTACCGATACCGTCATAAGCGGCGAATCGGAGCAGATCGCAATATTGCGGTGTCCCAGCTCCCACAAATGATCAACCGCCAGCATCGTGGCCAGCGCGCTGTCCGATGCGACAACGTTTGTCTCCACGCCCGGCAGGTACCGGTCAATCAGGACAAACGGATAATTCTGCATTTTGAGCGCGATAATCTCTTCGTTATAGACCTCGGCGTCGACCGGGAAAATAATAAGTCCGTCAACGGTGTTCTTCATCTCCCGGATAACTTCCTTCTCTTTCTCCTTGGAGTTGTTGGTCAGCATAATAACAAGCGAATAACCTTTGGCCTTAAGGCCGTCCGTTATCCCTGCTATTAAACGGATGGCGAAATAGTCGCCAAGCACGGGGAACACAAGACCAATCTTCACCTTAGGTCCCGCCTGCTCTCCGCGCGTCTCGCTCATCGGGCTGACTGCCATTTGTTTCTCCGGAATGCCTTTGACGAAGCTGCCTCTTCCCGGAATCCTGTAGATCCATCCGTCCTTCGCCAGCTCGGCAAGTGCATTCACAACCGTAATCCGACTGACGTCGAATTCGTCCATCAGATCTTTTTCCGTCGGGATTTTATCGTCCTCTACGAGCTCCCTGGAGATGATCAGATCTTTGAAATGATTCTGTATTTTAATATACAGAGGCTCTCTATCTTGACTCACGCGTAATCCTCCTATCCGGACCGCAATTCATAGGTTATAACAAATATACCATATTCGGGTTTATTAACAAAATAGTTATTTAAACAATTGTCTATTTTCTTGTATAGAGCAAAACAAGGGCGCACTTCACATGCGCCCCTGTCCGTCACAGGAAATTATATTTACTTTCCTCCGTTGACGGAAGAAACCGCTTGGAATGCCCTCATAACGCCTTTGTCCTTCAGCACCTTCATGAAGATGCCGCCAACGACTGACCGGTGCTGGAAGTTCAATTGACGCGCCGTCAACGTATCCGTCCAGTCCGAGAATTGAACGCGGTCAGCCGTTTCGTTCAGCATGTCCCAGATCGGGCTTACCAGCTCTTCGAAATCGTTCTGGTTATCCGACAGCGCGGCCGACCAGACGAGCCAGTCGTTCTTCGTATAAGTAGCGCGATTGTCGAGCGGCGTGCCGTAATCGTTTTTCATCTTTTTGTACCAGCTGATCTCTTTGTCGATCATCTCTTTGGAGAACAAGTCCGTGCCAAACAGCACATCCCAGATCAGGTTATATTTGAGGCTCCAAGTACCTTCCGAGCCAAAAGCCAGCTTCGTATGGTCGCCGTCCGCCGCAAGCACTTCCCATTGCTCAGCCATTTCTTTGGCTTTGGCCATGTAACGGGCAGCTGTTTCGTTATCGCCTTGCAGCTTCTTCAGGATCGAATAGCTTGCTACGCCCATAACCGCCTTTACGGACAGGTTCGCGTTGCGAGCAAGGTGACCGGCAAAATCATCCGTGCACAGCTGGTTCTCGGGATCAAGACCAAACTCCGTCAAATAATCGGCCCATTCGCCGAAAATGTCCATATGGCTGAACAAGTAATTCCGGTTGCCGCCGGCAAGCGCGCAGGACGCCGCCATTGCGAGCATATTGCCGCATTCCTCTACCGGCATTTGTCCGTCACGATCATTCTCGCCGTACACTTGGCCGTTGCCGATTGGATATTGGCCGATATCATGCGGGGCAAACTCGAATGTCCATGCATCCGTCTTCGCATATTTCACAATCGGGCGAATCATGCCTTCAACCAGCTCGGGCGCATACAGCAGGAACATTGGAACGGAAGGATAGCTGACGTCCACCGTAGCCATACAGCCGTTGCTGTAGCATTCCTTGGACAGGAACAGGATCTCGCCTTCCGTATCCAATACAAGCTTATGCGCAGCGATAGCCTGGCGGTAGGATAACGCCAGAAGATCCGCATAACGGCTTCCGCCGGATTTTTCGCCTTCGGCAATGATTTGCTTATCAAATGCAGCGCAGCGCTCGAGCAGGCTCTCGTATTCCGAGAATGCGGCCGCAATCATTTCCTGCGTGCTTTGTCCGTTTCGTTTCCAATAAGCCTGCAGCTTCTCGCCGAAATATTCAACCGCAATCACATCGTCGTAAGCGAGCACGGCCAGGCGTTTCTCCGTTACGGAGCCTACGCTGCCGATATTGTAGACTAGCGCCATAACCGGCTGTACGTCTGCAACAACCTGAGCTTCCGTCTGTGCTGGGGATTCGGCCAATTTCTCGTTGCGAACAAAGTTTTTACGAATATGTGCAGGAGCTATATAGCCGCTCACCTGATCGGATTTTTCCGCGTTCAGGTAGAAATAACCCCAGTCAATGCGGTGGTCGTCGCCGGAACGGTTCACGGGCTCTTGCGTCTCATGAGCGATCTGCAGCGAGATCAGTCCGTCCGTTTCCTGCTTCTTACTGATAACGGCTTGCTTCGATTGATCCACGCACCATTCGCCGGTAACGTCGAAGTAGATCTGCACGTCATGCTCCTCGCCGTCGGTCGAGCGCACTTCGAAGGCTACGTAAGAAGCCGGTCTCGACAGCACGTCCAGGTCATTCAGAAGCAGCGGAGAAGTAAACCGGACCGTCAATTCGATTCCTGCCGATTGGAACGTGTAAACGGTGCTGAGCGGAGATACGGATACGCTCTTTTGCTCCATCGCCTGCGGTTCCGTGTAATATCGCTCGGCGTTAGGCTCAACCAGCCCTGCAAACCGCTCTATCATTCCGTCAATTCGGATCAGGCCGGTCATGGCATGCCGTTGCCCCGTCCAATGGCGGGTATAGTCATCCGTAAGACGGTCCGCTTGGGACCATACACTGAAATAAGGATCTACCGTTACGAGAGGGACTGCAGGAGGACGAATTGCGCTCATGAAAACAACTCCTTTATCATATTAACATTTGTTATAATGGATATATTATAATGCTATATTAAATTTTATGTCAATGAGTAAAACGGGCGATGTACAGGTTTTTCTCTCCGGTGGTCGTACACACAATCCAAATTCAAGCTTGGTTCATATTCATACCTTAACACTAAGAATGAAAAGGACTGTGATTATGCGCAATCTAGCAGCTGAGATGTATTTGGAATTATTGAAGAAAACGATTCTATTCGAAATCTGGCTGGAGCATGAGCCAGGCGCCACGAAGGAGAACCGCCTTCAAGGCCTCGATTGGCCCATTATTGCACATAGCATGATCGGCCGGATCCGGATGAACAACCTCCATATGTTAATGAATGACGTCATCGCCAACAACGTTCAGGGAGACTTTATTGAAACAGGCGTATGGCGCGGCGGAGCATGTATCTTTATGGCGGGCTATTTGAAAGCGCATGGCGTAAGGAAGCGTAAGGTCCTTGTAGCCGATTCCTTCGAAGGGCTGCCGAAGCCGGACCCGCAATATCCGATCGACGCAACCTCCAAATTCCACGAGCAGGACTTTCTGCGCGTTTCCTTGCCGGAAGTGCAGGGGAATTTTAAGAAATATGATTTGCTGGACGACAGCGTTGTCTTCCTGAAGGGCTGGTTCAAGGACACGCTTCCTACGGCGCCAACGGAGAAAATCGCGATTGCCCGCCTCGACGGCGACATGTACTCCTCTACGATGGACGCGCTGAACAATCTGTATCCAAAAGTATCCTTAGGCGGCTATGTCATCATTGACGACTACTCCATCGGCTATTGCGCCGCAGCCGTACATGATTTCCGCGCTGCTCATAACATCACGGACCCGCTCGTGACTATCGATATTACAGGCGTGTATTGGAAAAAGACGAAGTAAGCTTGAAGAGATAAGAAGGAGCAACCGGTGGTTGCTCCTTTGACGATGCCGCACATCGTTAAGCCTTCCATCAACACTCGTTCGACGACGAAGCAACGAGGCCTACGTTGGATTCACTACAGCGTAAAGGCCCATTTTACCGGGTTCGCGTGCCTACGTTGGATTGCATACAGCAAAATGGGCTGAAATCCACCTAAATAACCTCAAAAGCATAAATTTAGTGGACCGGATCCAACGTAGAGAGACGCAGCAACAAAAAAGAGTAAATTTACTGGAGGAAATCCATTCTGCTGAGAGCCCACCTTTACTACTTGCTGCAAACAGTTGACCTTTTCAATGAAAAAGAGGCCCCCACTGTCATCCAAGATGACTTACGGGCAGCCCCCTTTATCATACTCGCTGTCTATCGCCTACACCCTCTCACTTTCCCGCAATGCGAGAAGTGAGTCTCCCAGCTCCATGAGCTCGTGCCTCAGCAGGATTTTATCCGTATACTTGGACGGAATCCCGTCGTATCCCGAGTAAATACCGGCAAGTCCGCCTGCGATGGCGCCAATGGTATCGGAATCGCCGCCTTTGTTGGCAGCACGCTGCACCGCATCGCCGTAACTCTCTGCCACAAGCAGATGATGGACAACCCATTCCATCGTGTGAACAACAAATCCGTCCGGCGGAGAGGCCGGCACGGCACCGCTCAGTAGCTGTTCATAACGGTTTCCGGTTATTTCGGCGCGGATGGCCGCAGTCAGCTGTTCGCCTTCCAGCAGTCGAGCGGCAATCCGGTTATAGATGAGACAAGCTTCCGCCGCCAGCGGATCCTCATGCGTCATCTCCGACTGACGTCTCGTTATCTCTTCCATCAAAGCCGCATCCCCATAAGCAAGAGCAACTGGCAAACAACGCATCAACGTTCCGTTCCCCGCCGTTTTTCCGCCAAGCAACTTACCAGCCTTTCTCGCCGCCTCCGGCCAGCTTCCGTCATAGAGACCCAATACCGTCCGGATGATATTGCCGATATCCTTCGGATCGGTAGCCTTCCACGCCATAAAATACTCCCCGATCGCCTCAATCGGATCCTGCGGATTGCGCAAAATACCTCTTGCTACCGCTATCGTCATCGCCGTATCATCCGTAATCTCTCCGGCTTCAAGCTGCCAGACGCCTCCGCCAACGATCTCTTCCAGCCAGCCGTGCTTGCGCCGGATTTCCGCTTCGCTCATAAACTCCGTTGTTCCGCCGAGCGCATCGCCAACCGCAACCCCAAACAAACCGCCCAGAATTCGGTTCCTCATCATCGTAAGACCTCCATCCATTCATATGGATTTCTGTATTTCTCGTAGCGCCCGAGAACGGCTTTTACCTGCTGCACCCTCTCCTCCAGACTGCCGCGAAGCGGAATAAAAGGAATTTTGCGCTCAATCAGATCCGCCACGATCTGTTTCTGGAAAATAGACCGGTTCACCTCACCCGAGCGGTCCGGCGTATCGTCATACGGAATATCATCCTCGCATAAGAAGACGAGGTCATATCGCGAAACGCAGTGGACCGCCATCTCTTTCAGTTTGGGATGAGCCTCGCCATGATAATAGAGTGAAAACATATAGGTCGTAATCGCGTTCGTATCGACAAACAGCGCATCCCTCGCCTCTAGCAGCAACCGCTCCTCCCGCTCCAGATGGCCCTCCGCAATCTCGACCAGCTGTTCCAGCGTCAAGCGGCGCTCAATCTGGTGCTCCTCCCAATATTCCCGGCCATACTCCGGCATCCAGACCGTCTGCAGCTCTACGGCCAAACGAGAGGCAAGCGTTGTTTTGCCGGTAGAAGGGGCCCCGAGAAATACGGCATTCGTAATAAGATCCCGGTAAACGGCTGGTTCCACCAAGCTTTTATTTTCAAACAAACCCTCTCTTACCTTGGTCCCGGATACGGGAAACGTCTCCCGAAGCGGATCGACCTGACGATTAACCGCCCCAAGCGCTTCGCTCATATGCTCGCCGTAGAATTCGCTGGAATAGAAATGAGTTACCTTCCGACCACCAAGCAGACCTAAGATATAATTCTCCTGTATACGCTTGACCTCAGGCGTATCTCCGCTGTCCGAAGGTCCGTCCCAAGCTTCCAGCACTTCCACGGTTGGATAGAGCTTGCGAATCCAGCGCGCCCGAACCGATAACGGCACAGGGGTCACCTCGGGGCTGTCGTAAATAACGACAATCAGATGGTCGACTTCGCGCAGCGCCGTCTCCACCACATGCTGGTGCCCGCGGTGAAACGGTGCAAATTTGCCCAACGTCAGCCCGACTTTTTTAACCGGCATACGTGTTCACCTCATTCTGCTGCGCCTGTATAGCTGAAGCTCTCCGCGCATATTCCCGCTTCCACTCCACAAGCCCCATAATCGCAATGCCGAGAAAAATAACATATAAGAACGATGTCGCGTACAGCTCCTTGTAGAAATACATGCCTATCGATAGAACGTCTACGACGATCCAGAAATACCAGCTTTGCAGGATTTTGTACGAGAGCAGGAACTGGGCGACCAGGCTAAGTGTAGCGATAAAAGCATCCAGATAAGGAATAGACGCATCGGTATAACGCTCAAGAATGTAGCCCCACGCCACCGTGAACACAACCAGAAACGCAAGCAGCAGCGCAGCCATTCGCGGAGTCCAGGTTCTTGTTGGCCGAACGGCCGCCCCTTCGCGCTTGGTCATCCATACGGCCCAGCCATAAAGGCTAAGCACGAAAAAGAATACCTGCAGCGTCATATCCGCATACAGCTTTACGTCCAGGAACATATAGAAAAAGCAGGCTACGTTGACCAAGCTGATCGGCCAGGTCCACATTTTCTCCTTCGCGGTCAGCCATACGGCCGCCAGTCCGGTTGTTGTAGCCGCAATCTCGATAGCGCTCGACGACGTAAAATAAGCAACGGCCAGAATCGCCGCAAGCAGTCCCAGCATCGATAGATTTTGCTTCATGACAATCTCCTCCTAGCTATAAATCGAAAGCTCCGGCACAAAGCCTGTAAAACGGTACAGCTGCGCCGCACGCTGCGAATACTGATTGGATTGCTTCAGACTTCCGTCCGCGTGGCGGACTTCTTCAATTAGACCCTTGCGGCTTTGCGTGGAGGTCACTTTGCGGATAAAGTTCTTCTCCTCAAACGCCGGCACAACCGTCTGAATAATCTGATACAGCTCCCCAATCGTAAATTCCTCCGGTAAAAATTCCTTGGCGATTGGCTCAGTCACCATCTGCTGCTGAATCCGCCGGTAAGCGTCACGGATAATTCCATGATGGTCAAAAGCCAACTCCATCTCGAGCGCTTCGCTTAGCGGGAACAGCTGCACGTCCTCCGCATCATCCGATGCTTTTCTATCCTTCAAGTAACGCTCATTCACGAGCGCGCAGAACGCATGGCTGATCATCCAGCCCCGCGGGTCGCGTCCCGGCTTGCTGTATACCTTCAGAAATTCCATGCGCACCCGCTCGACACCGGCTTCCTCCTTCAGCTCCCGGATCGCGCATTCCTCCACGGTCTCGGTCTCGCGGGTAAACCCGCCCGGCAAAGCCCATTGCCCCTCAAAAGGCCACACCTTCCGCCGAATCAGCAGCACCTGCAGTTCCCTGTTAGGCAGAGCTTTCTTTCCCTTCTCTTTCTCTTGCGAGGTAATCGTAAAAATAACAATATCCGTAGGCGCGCCGTCGGGAGTCCGGTAGTTGCTTGCGGAATAATTCGTTTCGTTTTCGTTCAGGTTCAAGGTACTGGGCCTCCTCCGCAACTCATATTATCACTTTGATAATATCAATATGACATAATAAAAAGAAATGTGCAAGCACTTTCCGGAAAAAAGAAAAAACCGCCATACGCGAGGTAGGCGGTCATTCCCTTTACCCTTATTTCAAAACAATCCGTTCCTGCTCATCGGATTGCACGTAATCCAGCTCAATGGCTTTCTGAATGCCGTTTCGAATCACCCGGTCAAGCGCATTGCCTGATCTTGCATAGCCGAGTTGCTTCACAACCTGCTTGATCAGATCCTCTTGCGGCAGGCTGATTTGCGCTGCAAGGACAGCCTTCACCGCTGCCGCAACCTCCTCCGCAGGCAGCTCTTCCGCCGCCCGTCTTGCTTCTTCGGTTGCAACCCTGTACCGGTCGTAACCTGACGGTTCGCTGCCTTCCGGCCAGTAGAACACGGCTCCATCCGAGACCGTCTCCACAGGCTTAAGCCGTACAATCAGATCGGCGAGACGCTGATCAAGCTTAGCTCCAAGACGGGTTATGCCCCATGCCTGCAGCACCCGCTTAGCCAGCAGACTGCGGCTGATTGGCCCTTCCTGGCGGATGACCTGCTTGATCTGTCCAAGGATCAACTCCGTCGATGCGGGAGAATAGAAGTGGTCTGTTCCAAGCGAGACCGGTTCAAGCTGGCACGGGGTATACGAAAGCGACGAATCCTGCTTAACCGTCGTCGAGTCAACCGCTGCAGGTTCTTCCGAAGCTTCCGCAACATCCGCAGCAGTGGAAGAAGCGGACTCCGAATGAATCGTTACAGTAGGCTCAGATGGTACAGGCCGCTCTGCCACAGCCGTTATTTCCTTGGCTTGTTCCTTAGCTTTCTCTATAGCTCCGACCACCTGCCGGATAACATTCCCCTTGTTCTCCCACCATTCCGGACTCCATACGCGAACTAGGTTCCAGCCAAGCTGCTCCAGCACCTGCTCGCGTAAAATATCCCTGTCGCGAGCGGCCTCCGCATCCCGATACATCGGTCCGTCAAGCAATATCCCAAGCACGTATTGCCCTTTGTTCACCGGGTCAAGCACCCCAAGATCAATCCGGTAGCCCGACGCGCCTACATGCTGCTCCGTTTCATAACCAAGAGCCTTCAGCTCGTCAGCAAGGCTGCGATGAAGATTGGACACCAGTGAGATTTGCTCGGAGGCTGAGCTCGCCGGCAGCGCGCGCTGACCTTTTTCTGCGTAATCCAGGAAGGCTTTGAGGCCAAGAACGCCCTGCGCGCTGATTCGGCTCGCGTTCAAATGATGCGACATTAACGTCGAGTAAACCATCATTTCATATCTGGCACGGGATACGGCGACGTTCAGACGGCGCCAGCCGCCCTGCCGGTTCAGCGGCCCGAAGTTCAGATTCACCTTGCCGGCTGCATCCGGTCCGTAACCAACGGAGAACAGGATCACATCCCGCTCATCGCCCTGCACGTTCTCCAGGTTTTTCACAAAAATGGGCTCCGGAAGCTTCGCAAATAACAGATCCAGCTCCTGATCCTGCTTCATCGCTTCCTCGAGCAAATCCTCGATCAAGGTCTGCTGAACGGAGCTAAACGTTACGACCCCAATACTGCGCTGGCGCAAGACCGGATCCTTCACTCTTCGAATCATTTCCGCCACAACCGCTTCGCCCTCCGCCCGGTTCTGCTTCGAGCGACCGCGGTCATAATACCCTTCGATCGGTATGAGGGTCACGCTGGAGACCGGCTCATCCGGGGACGGAAAGGTCATCAGCTTGTTCTCGTAATAATGCGCATTGCTGAAAGCAATCAGGCTCTCATGCCGGCTTCGGTAATGCCAAGTGAGATGCCGCTCCGGCATGCCTAGCGCCAAGCAGTCGTCCAAGATGCTTTCCATATCCTGCAGCGCCTCTTCCTCATCCACCTCGCTTGAGTTCTTCAAGAAGAAGCTTGTTGGCGGCAGCTGCTTCGGATCGCCTACGATAACGGCTTGATGCCCTCTCGCGAGCGCTCCAACCGCTTGAGCCGTCGGCACCTGGGACGCTTCGTCAAAGATAACCAGATCAAACTTGGCGCCACTCGGATCCAAATACTGCGCAACTGAAATCGGGCTCATCAGCATGCAAGGCGTCAGCCTTGGAAGAAGATTCGGGATCGTCTCGAACAGCTTGCGAATGGAGAGATTCCGTCCCCCGCTGCGAATGGCTCGCTGCAAAATACCCGCCTCGGAGCTTTGCGCGGCTTCTACCGTCATTTGCGGGATTTTGGCCGATAAACGTGCCGCAATCTCCTGCTGGGTTAAGCTCAAATATTGGTGATCCGCGGCTCTGAACCTCTCGATCGTATCCTCGAATAATTTGCCCGAGAAGGCTTGCAGACTGTTATCCCTCGCAATCATGTAGTTGGCAATGGATTTGTACAGCCCTCTCTCATAGGCGGCAATCAGCTGGGCATTAGCGACCTGGCCTTCCTCATACGGCGTAATAAGAGACAACAAGCCTGCTTCTACCGCTTCCGTGCGGACCCTGCGCCAAGTCGTCCATTCGCGCAGCCGCTCCATATGCGTGGACCATAGCTTCGCTTTGTCGGCGATATATACAAGCCATTCCCCTGCATGTTCCGATGTCCGCAGCTTCTCGAATGGAATGCTCAGCAGTCTGGCTAGCTCCATCTCGTCTGCATTAATCTGTTGATCAAGACTTCCTACTCCTTGCAGGAGGGTAATCTGAGCCTGATCATGACGGCCATCCAGAAGGACATCCGTCATTTGCTGTCTCAAGGAATTCGCAGCAGTCCGGCTGCCGGACCATTGAACAAGCGTTGCTTGCAGCTTTTCTACCCAATCGCAGGCCGCAGCAAGCTCCTCCCATTTGCCGTCCTCCGCATCCGCCCATGCCTGACCAAGATAAGGCGCCACAGCTGCCTTCATCGCCTTCAGCTTCAACTCTTCTTCCTGCCAGGCGGTTAGTTCCACGAGAGCCGGCTTAACCTGATCCTTTGAGAAGGAAGAGGCGTTAGCTGCCAGACCTTTTAACCGTTTGGAAATACGCTTTTGCCCCGACCACTTCGGCAGGAACCATTGCAGCTCCGTCCGATCCCATTCCGCTAGAATGGATTTCGCATCGATTCGGGTGACTTCCGGGGTAAATCTAGCGAACACCTTCGCCCGGAGCTGATCTCTGCGCTTGCCCTGCTCGGCGGTTGCCCTCACTTGCGCTACAGCCTCTTCGATATCAGCAGCCTGAAGGAAGGCCGGCTTGATCTCGGGAACTCGGCTCGCCTGCTCGCAGAGCAACATCAGCACCTGAAGACGCTGGTAGCTGAGACTTTCCGCTACCACATTCAGCTGGAGACGGCTCTCCGCTTGACCTATTGCTTCACGCAGTTGAGCCAGCAGCGGAATATACCGCTTCAGCACCTGATCCGCTTCCGATTTGATCGCTTGCGAGTAGGTAGTAAGCTCAGCGTCGCTCAATGGGTGAAGATGCGGCTCTCCGCAATCCGCTCCCGCGATTTGCAGCCTTGCCGCGAGATCCTTCCAGAGGATCAGCTTTTCCGGCGTTAAGGCATCTATAGAAGCATCGTCGAAATAGACGACGGCAGGAGCCTCTCCCGCTTGTTCGTACCCGGCTATCGCTTCGAACAAGGTCATGCCGAAAGGATATTTACGGTGAAGAGCCGATACATAACCGTTCAGCTCGTTCCTGAGCTGGAACAGACGGTCCGCTTGGCTGCTCCAGGAATTCGGTGCCGGGATCTTTTTCGCCTCAATAGCGGCAGCTAATTGATCCAGAACGGATTTTTTCGTGCTCTTATTCGAATGCAGCTCCAGGCAAAACGGACCAAGCCCAATCTGCTCCAAACGGCGCTGCACGACGGATAAGGCCGCCATTTTCTCCGCGACGAACAAGACCCGCTTCCCTTGCGCCAGCGCATTAGCAATCATGTTCGTAATTGTCTGCGATTTGCCCGTTCCCGGAGGACCATGAAGGACAAAGCTTTGACCGCCTGCCGCTGCACGCACCGCCGATAACTGCGAGGAATCCGCGCTGATCGGAATCGATAACCGAGTCGGATGATCCAGATCAAGCGGAGTTGTCTCCTCCGGCTGCTCCTCCCATTTCAACTGGCCCTCCATCAGGCTGGCTACGATTTTATTGCGGGCAAGCTTATCGGCATGCGTGCGGATATCATTCCACATGACGAATTGGCCAAAGGAGAACAATCCCAGGTAGGCGGTTTCCTCCACATCCCATCTCGGAACCTGAATAAGCGCATGGCGGAACACATGGAATACTTGCTTCAGGGCAATGCCCTTCTCGTCGCGAGGCAGAGGGTCTAACCCGTCAATGCCGATGCCGTAATCCTGTTTCAGCATTTCCAGCAGCGTAATGTTCATCTGCGGCTCTTCGTCTCTGGCCCGGATGACATAGCCTTGTCGCGAAGACTTCCGGATAATATCAACCGGAATCAAAGCAATTGGAGCATAACGAGGCAGCTCGCTGACCGGAGTCTCATACCATTTTAGAAGGCCCAGCGCCAGATACAGCGTATTGGCCCCATTTTCCTCAAGGGAGACTCTGGCCGAACGGTACAGATGCACCATTCTTCTCTCCAGCTCCACCGCATCCAGATCGACGCGCAGACGCTTCCGGTTGAACTCCTCTCTCAGAAGCTGAGCGAGCGGGTGATCGTTATTAATGCTCTGGTACAAATCCGCATTCCGGCCGTTGTTCTGCCAGTCGTTAGGCTTCGCAAGCAGTTGGAATTCCTCGCCGTCCGCCAGCGCATCCTCCAAATCTCCTAACTGAGCCGTAATGACCGGAATACTCGACTTGGACAAACGGAAGTTAAGAAGCGAATTTCTAAGCGTCAGATCAAGCAGCCTGCGTTCCCATAGCTTCTGGCGTGGGGATTGCGATAAAGCATCCACTTCGAGCGGTTTGTCAAAAACATCAACAAGCCCGGGCGCCGCCGCATCCGTCTCGCCTGGTGTCACCGCTTGAGGCTCTACGATCCAGCCTTCCGGCGTAGCCGTACGAATCGGCAGCGGGCGTACCGCCGCAGACCGGGCTCTTCGAATATCCAGCACGCAGTCGAATTGGTCGGGATCCTGGAGATGTTTTTCGGCTAATCCAACCGCTTGATCAAAGCTTGCCGTATCTCCCTCCACGAAAGCCGTCGCTTCCACCACGCAAATCTGGTTCATGCCCGAAGCGATCCGCTTCGTTAAGACGGAGATATCATCCTGCACGCTTTCCGCAAAGGTCTCCTCCTCCAGCCACAAGCCGGAGAACGCATGCCCCTTGGTAAAGACGAGCAGCGGATGCAGCCCAACCGCCTCCAGACAAGCCGTGTAGAGAAGAGACAGGTCCAGACAATTGCCCATGCGATGCGTAAAAATCGTCTCCGGCAAGCGAACGCGCTGCCCAATGACTTCAAAGCTTGGCGGCGCCACGTTATACGCGATTTTCCGGTTCTGCAAAGCTGCGTAAATGGCAGCCGCTTGCGTGCGTACCTTGTTCGGGTCCTTGCTCTGGTAAGCGGTGAACGAGGAGCTTCCGGTCCATTTGGCCAAAATATCCGCTGCCTCCCGGACGACCTGCGCAATATGATGATGATTCGGCATGACAAAAGCAGCCGTCAGCTCCGGCAGCACGGCAAGCCCGCTCCATTCATCGAAGGCTAATACGGCTATCGTCCCGCGCTCGCGGTAGACTTCCGAGTCCCCTTGAAGCACCTGCAAAGTAAGCGTCCCGGTCAACCGTTCGGACAGATTCGCCAGAAAAGACGCCGACATCTGCAGATTTACCGTTCCGAGATTCAGCGATTGGCCAGCTGGTAGGAGCGTGAAGTTTTTACTCCACTCATAAGCGAATTCGGGCTCGGATGTAATCCGGACCGTAAAGTTAGAAAGATCTTCTTCCGTATGATTATGTATCTCTATCGATCTGACGACCGGGACGTGATTCTGCTGGATGCCGTAATTGACAATCTCACTGTAGGACCAATCGCAGGATATTTGCTTATTTTCCAAAGGTTCTTGACCTCCTTGCTATTCAGTTTCTATCAAATGATGTCAGTAGATTTACTATTTACTATTTACTATAGCACTAAAGAATTAGGATTTCTGCTAAATTCGACACCGTTCTGAGTTCCCGTGACAGAAAAAAGAGAGAGATTCAAACTGGATCCTACAGTTGTTGGGCTGTAAGAACCGTTTTGTTCCTCTCTCTTTTTTAAACAGATCGCTCCACTATTATACTGTTACATCCCAACAATCATGTCTATAGATAAAAACTGGCAACTACAACGTCAGCGCCTGCCCATAACGGGCCAGATACGCTTCCTTGTCCTTGTAATCGGGCATGATGCTTCCGACCAGACGCCAGAAGGATCGGTCATGGTTCATATGCGTAAGATGGCAGAGCTCATGGATAATAACATAATCGATCACCTCAACCGGTGCCATTGCGAGGCGGTAGTTGAAGGTCAGCTTTTTGCTGGAGCTGCAGCTCCCCCACTTGGTCGCTGACTCGACAATGTCAACCGACTTGGGCTTTACCTTCAGCTTCTCCTGATACGGCTTAATCCGCTCCGCTACAACCTTCTTGCAGCTGGCAAAATAAAACTTCCGGAGATTCAGCTTCAGCTCCTCTTCCGTTAAGCCTTCCGTCTCGATCAATTCATGGAGAGAATAGTATTTACCTAGGTGAAGGAATCTTCCTTCGTCCTCATACTCCCTGGTCTTAGGCGCTGCTGCTTGTACCTTCTCAATAGCCTGCAGTCTGCTCACGATTTCTTTTTCATGCTGCTTCACAGCTTGCTGAATCACTTCATCGCTTGTATCGTTAGGAGCCTTCACCGTAATGTGCCCCATCGAATCCATCTGGAGATACAGCTTCTTTCTGACGCCATAAAGGACGTTCACGTCTATTGTGTAATTATCTAGCTGGATTTTCATAGTCACCATCGTTCCTCATCATTGTATAGGTATAACAATAACACAAAGCACATCCCATCAGCCGCTGGTTCTTCACGAACCTCGCTTCAGACAAGATGTGCTTTTCATGATCATTCCTATATGCTCGGCCACCTTCTACTCCCCGCGAACCAATCGAAAGCCTTGATCCGGCCCAAAGCCGTTTGGCTCGAACTTGCCCCGGAAGGCAGACACGGCGCTGCCGATATCGCCAATCCATCCGCCGCCTTTGACGACCCGCATCGCGCCTTGCGGTACATCCTGCCCAACATACCAGTCCCAGCACCATTCCCGTACATTCCCCGTCATATCGTATAAGCCTAATTCGTTAGGCTTCTTGATGCCGATCGTTTTGGTCGTATCGTGATTGTTCTCTATCGCGGGCCAGGTCCAGTCTCCCTCTAGATACTTGTCCCCGGCGTTTCTCCAATACCAGGCGACTTCATTCACGTTATTGCTTCCGCTGTAGGTAAAGCTCTTGCTCTGCTGTCCGCCGCTAGCGGCATATTCCCATTCCTCCTCCGTCGGCAGCCGGTAACCGTTAGCGCCTTCGTTAATCATAACCGTCCATTTGAGCTGATCGTTCTCGCTCTTGTTATTCGGATCCTTCGTATTCTTGTCTACGCTGTAATAAGGCTTAAGCCCTTCCTTCACGCTTCTCGCATTGCAATATTCAATCACGTCGTACCAGCTGACCATCTCGACCGGCTGCTTGGCGCCGCTGAATTGGGAGGGGTTGCTTCCCATCACGTTAACCCACTCTTCCTGCGTGACCTCGTATTTGCCGATATAAAAGTCCGGAAGCTTGATTTCTTTGCCATGGTAGCTGGATTTCGTATTGGCAAAAGCTCCGCCTTTCACCAGCACAAAGCGGTCATCCTTCTTGTCCTCCGACTTGGCAGGCTGAACCACGGCTGCGTCTTGAGCAGGCTTTTTCTGCGCGTTCTTATCCGGCTGCGGCTCCTCCGAGCAAGCGCTAACCAAGATTAATGCTGCTAATAGAGAGCAGGTTAAAAGCTTTCTCATCGGTTATTCTCCTTTGAGCATTCGAAATAGAGAAGGCCGCCGTCAGGGAGACCGGCCGGCCTTGGCTCTTTTTATTCCTATGGTAAAAGCAAGCAGGCTCTCTTAGTAACTTATTAGATTACCACACCGTTACGTTCGAGCTGCCGCTGCTTTGATAGCCTTCCGTCGCGAGGACCTGGTAGGACCAGCTGCTGCCCAGGTTCATGCCTTTGCTCTTCCAAGCGTTAACATGGTTGGCGAACGTAATGGCGACGTTGCTGCCAGTCGCTCTCTTCGATTGACGGACGCTCCAATACTGCGTGAAGGTAGCCGTTCCATCGATGGATGGCGCGTTGACGCGTTGAGCCGTGTAGATGTCGTAAGTGCCGCCGTCGCTGCTCACCGTCCCTTTATAAGTACCGGTAGGCCGGTATGTACCCCAGCTGTCTACCACGTAATATTCAATCAGGGAGTTTCTAGTCCAGCCATACAGGGTCAGATAGCCATTGCCGCTTGGCGCCCATACGCCCGCGTTATAGTTGATTACCCGGGATGCCGAGCCGGTATTCCAGCCCTTGCCTACCACGAAGTTGCCGGTATTCGACCAATTCACGCTATAGTTGCCGCCGGAGCCGTTAACCGCGTTCACAGTTCCGCCGCCATCCGTCCAGTTCTGCCAGTAGTCTGTTGCCGCATTTGCCGTTGCCGCGAATAAACCGATGCTCATGGATGCTGCCAGTACTGCTGTCATAACCTTCTTTTTCAACTTAAACATAATCTACCTCCTGGGATTTGTATTGGCTTGTCACAACATTGTACCTACGACTTAACGTGAATCATCTCTGCGCGCTGATTCTCTAT
The DNA here is from genome assembly GCF_000023585.1 of Paenibacillus sp. JDR-2. Classification (NCBI taxonomy): domain Bacteria; kingdom Bacillati; phylum Bacillota; class Bacilli; order Caryophanales; family Paenibacillaceae; genus Paenibacillus; species Paenibacillus sp. JDR-2. Next base: position 5,342,869 of record NC_012914.1, read on the forward strand.
GAAGTAGATTGTTATTGTGTCTGACCCTCTCTGCTAAGCTTGGCGGCCACCTCCTTCTGAACAAGATTATAGAGAGAAAACGCTTACAAAATAAGGAACAAATTAAAGGGTTATCCCCCTTGGATTTCACTTGTATACAAGATTTTTGTTTTTGGAGCTCCATCGCAAAAAGTAAAGATAGTTCCATTACATGTAAAATTAATTGGATGAATACGCTTCCAAACTTTTCTATAATAAAGCGGCGTAATCGAATACGGAAGGGGGAACATCTGCGAGCTATTGCTTGGCATACGCATTCACCATCACATCTTAGACGAGACACTAGCAGCATGACCATCGTCCACAAAGGAGTGAGCAGGTAATGAAGATAAGCAATCCGCTTCAAAAAAGCCTTTCATTTGTTCTAGCGCTTGTTCTCGCTATTCCATTAATCTCCCCTGCCAAGGCTGCTGCCGCCGAATCGGCGCCAACCATGGTTACCATTGACGGCGACGCCGCCGATACCAACCCTGCCAATACGTTCAAAGGCTACGGCCTTGTGTCCGCCAACAATACATCCCGCCTGCTGCTGGACTATAAGGAAGAGCATCCCGACCAGTACTGGGAAATGATGAATCTGTTATTCAATCAGGACACCGGAGCTGGCATCAACGATATTAAGATCGAGATGGGCAACGACTCCAACACCTCCTCCGGCACTGAGCCCTCCACCAAGCGGTCTGCTGACGAAGAAGCCAATGTCCGCCGCGGAGCCGGTTACATATTTGCAGCCGATGCCAAAACGATCAATCCCGACATTAAAGTCAGCATCCTCCGCTGGACGCAGCCAGGCTGGGTGCAGCCATGGAGCGACGGTAATACGGATCCTTCCCAGCCCGCTACACTAGCCGCCTACGAAAGAATGTACAAGTGGTACAAAGATACCGCTATTGCCATTCATAACACCTACGGCTACGACCTCGACTACATTAACCCGGACCGCAACGAGACAGGCACTCCTAACGTCAACTTCATCAAGTGGTTCGCGAACCGCATGCGCAGCGACGCGGAATTTCCTAACTACAACAAGATCAAGATTATTGCTTCCGACGAAAATACTTCCCTCAACATTCCGACCCGCATGCTGGCGGACCCGGATCTGATGAACGCCGTGGACGTGATGGCTTATCACTATAACATGGCGACCAGCGCCGACTACCTGAAAGTCAACGAGCAGAACCAGAAGGAAGTCTGGTACAGCGAAGGCGTTGCGCCTCAGACGTTCGCCAAGTACCGTGCCAATTCGGATGAAAAATTCGGCGGCGTCGCCAGCGCGCTGGACGTGGCCGGCCGCTTCATCGGCATGTATACGCAAGGCAAGCGAACGCATTACATGTTCCAGCCTGCGATAGGCGCTTTCTACAGCGGCGCTCCGTACAGCAGCAAGGAGCTAATCGGTGCAAGAGATCCATGGTCCGGCTACTACGTGCCAGACGTGGGTATTCAGACGGTCATGCAATTTACGCAATTCGCCGCCAATGACTGGATGTACATTCCGGACGCAAGTCTTGGCGTAATCGGCAGCCGCGGCAACAGCGAGATGGACGGCAATGCGGCCGGAGCGGAATATAACCGCCTTGCTTTTGTCAGCCCGGATAAGAAGGACTTCTCCGTCGTAATGGTTAATGACAGCGACCGGGTGGCGGAATACCAATTCGACGTGAAGAAAAATATCGCCAACGCCGGCAACCCGCTCCAGGTGTGGGAAACACGCGGTGCCGACGCCGGGCAGGCTTACGACGCCAACTGGTACAAGCAGCTTGCTAACCTTGCTTCGACCGACAATGGTGACGTCTATTCGTATACCCTTACGGTCAAACCGCATTCCATGGTCAGCGTGACTAGCACGACGGTCAACCCGAATACAGGCAATCCGCGCACGCCATATACGCGCAATAACGATATTCCGAAGCAATCCGTGTTGGATGTTGACGGAAGCAATCCTGCCGTCCTGTACGAGGATGATTTCGAATATGCGGATTATCCTGCGGACAGCAACGGCCTAAGCTACATGGAGCGTCGCGGAGGTACGCCTCGTTATACCGCCGACCAGGGCGGTGCCTTTGAGGTGTATCCGGGCATCGGCCAGGACGGCTCCAACGGCATGAAGCAGATAGTCTACTCCGGCAACAAGCCGGGTACTTGGGCAACAACGCCATTCTCGTACACCGTGCTTGGCGATGAACGTTGGGCGAACTATGAGACATCCATTGATTTCAAGATGGATCAGGACCCGACCCATACCGGAGACAACTATGTCGCGATCGGCATGCGCCATAAGCTGAACGGCACTACCTCCGATTCGGAATCCGGCTATAAGTTCCGGATCTATGCGGATGGAACATGGCGCCTGATCCGCTTGACCGCTACGGTTGCAAGCGGCACTTTAACAAGTTTTGATGCTTCCAAATGGCATCGTATCTCCATTAAAGGAGCCAGCCAATTCATTACCGCATCCCTAGACGGCGAAGTTGTAACAACCTACAACGATACGGCTAGCGGAGCTCCGCTCTCCGGTCAGGTCATGATTCAAACAAGCCTGCAGCAATCCGTTTTTGACAACCTGAAGGTTGAAGCGGTTAACGGTTATGTGCCTTACGCAACGGAACGGGTCGATGATCTGGATTCCCGCGTTACCTACCATGAAGGCAGCTTCCCATGGTCGCATAGCATATCCGGCGGTGCCGGCCGGTTGAACCGGACGATCTCCACCAGCGGAACAAGCATCCTGTTCAGCAGCACCTCCAAGACCGAGAGCACATTGAACCGTTGGTACATGGTCAAGAATGAAGGCAATACCGCGGCTTGGAGCTCGAACAGCACCAATGCATGGGCCGGCGAGACGGGCAGCTATGCCTCCCTCACCTTTAACGGAACCGGCATCTCCGTATACGGCCAAGGGCAAGGCACCAACGCGGTTGTCCGGATGGACGTGTACTTGGACGATTTTGGAACGGGCTATAATCATGACTCTTCGAAAAGAGTCGTTACGAGCAAAGCCTACGCCAACAACAGCAGCAGCCAGCTTATCTATCAGATCAGCGGCCTAACGCCAGGCGTGCATAATGTCAAAATCGTCAAAACCGCCGCGGCATCCGGCAGCGGCAACTACCTTTCCATTGAGAAAGCCGTCGTAACCGCCGATGCAGCGGATCCTACTTCTTTTGAACTGCCGTTTACCGGCACTGGCTTCCGTCTCGTAGGCGATACCGGAGCAGCAACGATTGATGTTGCGGTAGATGATAAGCCTGTTGGAACTAACGTTGCTATTCCTGCCGCCACGGTCAACCGGACGGACTCTTATTCCTATGAAGGCTTGAGCTATGGCCCTCATACGCTGAAGGTCGCAGTGAAGGACGGCAGCTTCTCCATCGATGCCATCGATATTTTGGGAGAGGTGTACGGAACGGTATCCAAAGCGGCTCTCGCCGACTTCATCACCGAGGTTAGCGAATATACGGAAGCGGATTACATGCCAACGGAATGGGGAGCTTTTACGGCGGCATTGGAAGCTGCTCAAGCGATTCTAGCCGACGAAGCGGCTACGCAATATAAGGTAGACCTTGCCTTTAACAACTTGAAGGATGCATCCAGCGCCCTCAAGCTGCGGATACAACCGGTGGCCGTCACGGGTACGTACCCAACAATTGTCGCAACCCGATCCGACCAAGCCGTTACGGGACTTCCGAACACGGTAAAAGTTACGCTTGCTGACGGAACAACGGATGCGGATGCAGCGGTTCATTGGCTGAACAACACGCCGGAGCGCTTCAATACACCATACACCAGCGTACAAGTGACCGGCGAGATTGTCGGCGGCAACAATCTGTCCATTACCGTGCAGGTCGAAGTTGTGCCCGACAACCTAGTCTATTTCATAGATCCCGGGATATCGGATAGTACAACAACGCCGCCGTATAATGCCATTAAAGCTTTAGTGGGAGATGCTCTGCTTAATAATACAGCCGACCAGCCTTCCACAGGCGATACCGTCTGGGGACATACGCCTACCGATGCGAACTATAAATATAAGGCTCTTACAGGTGCAGTCGTTGCAACGGATAAAAGCCAGACCGGGGTTTACGGCGCCGACACCATAAACAACCCGCTCGGCTACGTCCTTCCATTAGCCTCAGGCGACTATACCATTACTTCCTTCCATCGCGACTGGTGGAATAACACAAACAGGACGATGGATATAACCCTGAGCTACAAGGATGCAGACAACAATGTTGTCACCTTGCCAGTACGGACTGGTCTTATCGCTGGACCAGACGGCACAACGGTGACCTATGATTTTACCCTGCCTGTCGACAGCACGGTCACTTATTCGATTAACAACACTTATAGCGGCAACCAGGCGGCATTGATCAGCTACCTTGGTGTTGCGAAGCGGGTTGCAGACCCTGCGGATGTGCAGGCTCTCGAGACTGCAAAGAGTATTATCGAAGCAGCTGAGTATTCGGTATTTAAAGTGAAAGCTAACTCTGAGGATGAAGTGAAGGCATGGCTTGCGGATGCGATCCAAGGGCTGGATGGGTTGAGCGCAACCGGCGCTTCTATCGATAACATCACGCTCGATGCCTTCCAGGCTGCAACCGAAGATACCAACGGCAGCTTCAGCTTTACCGTTCAATTGTCGAAGGGGCTTGCGAAGGAGACAGCAGCTTATGAGGGAATTATTGCAGCGAAAGATACCGTTAAACCGGTTATCTCCTTGAACGGAGAAGCGGTCGTTAACCTGCCAACCGGCGCCGAATATACCGATGCGGGAGCTACCGCGCTGGATGATTGGGACGGCGATCTTACTGGAAGTATCGTTACGACGATTACGAACGACGTGAATGATGGTACTACGCTGGATACTTCCGTAGCTGGTACTTATACCTTCCACTACAACGTATCTGATGCTGCTGGCAATGCGGCGGATGAAGTGACTAGATCCGTTATTGTGAGCGAGGATCCGGATACAGTTAAGCCGGTTATCACATTGCTTGGTGATGCCACAGTTAATCTGGCGAATGGAGCTAGCTACACCGATGCTGGTGCTACCGCATCTGATGACCGGGACGGAGATATTTCGGATCAGATCATAACGACGATTACCAATAACATCAATGACGGAACAACGCTGGATACTTCCGTCGCTGGCAATTACACCTTCCACTACAACGTATCTGATGCTGCCGGTAATGCTGCCGATGAAGTAACTAGAACGGTTATTGTAGCGGAGCGGGTACAACCGCCAGTCGTAACGAATCCAACTCCTTCCGAACCGACAGTTCCTGCAACTACACAGGTTCTGACGAGTGGAGATCTGCAAAATGCGGTTTCGGGTACGATTACCGTCACTGTAGCTAACGGTAAGAATACAGTTCAGTTCCCTAGTAATGTCATACAGCTTGTGGGCGACAACACCCTGAAGCTTGTTATGGATGGCATGACCCTTTCATTTACGAAGGATGATCTGGCCGGGATCATGGGAGCTGTAACAGGTGCAAAAGCAGCTGGAGCAAAAATCAGTTTCACTGCCGTTAAAGTGCCGAACGGTGAAGTGAATAGTCTGATTAACAACCAGGAAGTTAATAGCACAGTGAAGCTGACAACAGCAAGCACTGTCTATGATTTCAGATTGTCGGTCATCGCAGCAGACGGCACGATTGTACCGGTATCAACTTTCGATGAACCATTGAAGCTTACGTTCACCGTTGATCCTAACGCGAATCCTGATCTGCTTGGCGTGTATTACATCGCAGCAGACGGAGCTTTGCAATATGTTGGCGGCACATTAGCAGACGGTGTGATGACAGCTTATGTTAAGCATTTCTCGCAATATGCCGTGCTTGAGTACGACAAATCGTTCACCGATGTCAGCCCAGCCTTCTGGGCACATGATATCATTCAACAGATAGCTGCCAAGCATATTATCACAGGTGTCAGCGACACCCTGTTTAATCCGGAAGACAATGTCACTCGCGCCGAATTTACTGCTATGATTGCTCGTGCACTAGGCCTTGAAGAGGTTGATGGATCAGCAATCTTCCTCGACGTGAAAGCCGACGCTTGGTACGCCGGTTATATTGGGGCTGTCAGCAAGGCGGGTATCGTAATGGGGCGCAGCTCCATTGCGTTCGCACCTAACGATGCTATTACTCGTGAGGAAATGGCAGTTATGGCTGTTCGGGCTTATGAGTATGTGAAGGGTAAGCAGGCTGAGGTTGAGAAGGATATTGCTTCATTTGCGGATAAGAGCAGCATTAGTGCTTGGGCACAGGATGCTGCGAGCCTTGCGCAGGAGCTCGGCTTAATTAAAGGCAGAAGCAATAATCTATTTGCTCCGCAAGCGCTTATGACCCGCGCTGAAAGTGCGCAGGTTATGGGGAATTTGATTGGTCAGTTATAAAACTAAAAACAGAAGCCATTTCCTTGAGGAAATGGCTTCTGTTTTGCAATAATATACTACGTTATTCTAATAAAATCTCCGATAATTCATACAAGTATGTCTAACATCTCTCATGAAATATAATATAATAAAAAAAGAACATATGTTCTCATTTTATATAAGGAGTGTGTTGGATATTAATAAGACCAATCTTAAAAGCAATTTTATGGGGAGGGTAAAAAGTAAAAACACTAAATTAGAACAATCCGTATCTAAGGCTCTCTGGAGAAAAGGTTTTAGATTTCGGAAAAATGTTCTTTCATTGTACGGCAGACCTGATATAGCGGTAAAAAAGTATAAATTAGTCATTTTTATTGATTCTTGTTTCTGGCATGGATGTGAACGGCATTTTAAGCTGCCATCTAAGAATTCGGATTACTGGATGAATAAAATCAGCCGTAACCGAGAGAGAGATTTAGAAGTTACCCAGTATTACGTCGATAATAATTGGATTTTGATTAGAATATGGGAGCATGATCTCAAAGCTAATTTTGAAATAGTTATTATTAAACTATGCATAAAAATTTTGAGAGCTAGATTTAGACATCTCAATAAAAATCCCAAAACAAAATAATACTCCCGATTTTAGAAGCTACTTTATTTGTAACATAATCACCAAAACTATTAAAACTAGGCTAACTAATTTTCATTAATCCTTATAAGGATCAAACTCATCCGCTCCAGCCATACAAACACCAATCGGCTTCAGCACATTCATGATCTCAATCGTCTCAACATGAGCATCCAGTACTTCTTGAAGCTTCCGGTAAACAAACGGACTCTCGTCTGTCCCTGCCCCGCGCAATTCAACACCATAATTCCGCACTGCATCCTTCATTTGCTCAATTGTAATTTGACCGCCGCTTCGAGTTCGGGTTTTCCAGTTCATTTTACCTGCCGCTTGCGTCCGGCTCATAACTCTTCCCGCCCCATGCACTGTACTATAGAAGGAATCCTTGTTCTCTATGCTGTCCTTTCCTTTTACAATGACGGAGATGTCCCCCATGCTCCCACCGATAAAACCAACCTGACCTGGCGCAGATGGCGTTGCGCCTTTTCTAACGACAACGACTTCTTTTCCATTATGGATCTCTTTCCAAGCATAGTTGTGATGATTATGGACTTCGAGGTCCGCATCGGCCCCTAGAATGGACAAGACTTGTTGTATAACATAATCTCGACCTGCGTACGCATAACGCCCTGCCAACTTCATCGCCCTATAATACATATCGCCAAGTTCACTTTTCAGTTCAAGTAATACAGGAGGTTGATCCATTTTCTCGCCGGGAGCTTTCCCAAAAAATTCTCTTCCTGCTGCGAGGTTTATAAAACCACTTGCTGTCTTGTGACCAAATCCACGGCTACCGAAATGATTAGCAATCCAGAGACGCCCCGTTCCCTCTTCTTCAAATAAATCTACGTAATGGTTACCACTGCCGACTGTACCTAGCTGATTGTGAGCAAGTGCTTTCAGCTTGTCATGTTCCTGTTTACCAACAGTTAGGTATGCAGCCCAATCTGGATCATCAAAGAGGTCATGGTCTACCTTCTCGTTATTGACTCGCCCTACACCGAAGGAAATTCTACGAGCTATCGAATCCATTATTTTCATTAATATAGGCCTAATATCGGCTGCCAATAAATTGGTCCGCACCGCTTTATTCCCACATGCAATATCGTAACCAACACCTGAAGGGGAAATTTGTCCGTCATATACAACAACTCCGCCAATCGGCTGACTGTACCCTTTATGATGATCCGCCATAAGAAGAGTTTGAACAACATTCCCATGCTCTGCGCATGTTTTCGCTTGCGCCAATGCTCCACTTTCAGGTGCACCCCAGACACGTACGCCGTCTATTGTTTGATATGCTATACAATCGCTCAACTCCTGTCATAAGATTGATTAAGCTTAGTATATAAAATCCATTCTCCCGAACAACAGGGTGAAAGTATTACGATGCAAGAAAATACCTACGGCATCCTCTCAAAACAAAAACTCGCCCAACACTCGAGCGAGTTTTCGTATATTTATCAAACCCCGGCCGCAGGCCGCTCCTTCGCCTTATCCGACTCAATCGCGTTGCGAGTCGCCGCTTCCCGATCCTGGCTGAGCTCCTCGACCGACTTCGTCTTCAGGCGCGCAGCGCCCTGATAATTCTCCCGCGTTGGCAACAGGTTACCACTTGCCAACCGCTCCTCCGCTGCCGCAATGGCTTCCGTATACTGCGGCAGCCACTTCGCCTGCGCGACGAGCAACTCGTCGACCATCTGCCAAATCTCCTTCGGGTTGCACACCGCGCCGGTGAGCGGGTCCATCATCATCGCTTGGCGGAGCAGCTTGTCGTCGCCGTGGACGGCGGCTTCTACGGCCATGCGTTGGACGGAGATGCTGACGTTGCAGACGGCTGCTGGGCCGAGCGGCAGGTCGCCGACTACCGGCATGTTGATGCCGTTTCGGTCGACATAGCCCGGCGCTTCGATAATCGCATCGTCCGGCAGGTTGGTGATGACGCCGTTATTCACGACGTTGAAGTGACCGCGGTAGACTCGGCCTGTCTCGAGGCCTTCAATAATGTAAGAACCATGCTCTTCGCCGCGGTTCTCAGCCGTGTACTTGAACGGCTCTGCCTTCATCCAGTTCGGGAAGTCGGTCTCGAACCAGTTGCGGCCTTCGGTGCAGACGCGCAGGTAACCGCCGGTCTCGCCGTTGATCCATACGCCAAGGTCAATCCAGTCCTTGATCTCATCGGCGCGTTTGCGGTACCACGGCACGTATTCGCTCAAGTGACCGTTGGATTCGGTGGAGTAGTAACCGAAGCGGCGCAGCATGTCGATGCGGACCTTTTCGGTCTGAGCGAATTCCGGTACCGATTCAAATGCCTCCAAGAGATCACCCGTACGGTCTACGCCATCCGTCTTAACCGAGATATACCACGTCTGATGGTTAATGCCCGCGCAGATGATGTCAACGTCCTTCTTCTCACGACCGAGCGCACGAGCGATTTGGTGATGGCCGCCTTGTACGCCATGGCAGAGGCCGATGGTACGTACACCGCCGTACTTGTTGCAAGCCCAAGTCAGCATAGCCATCGGGTTCGCATAGTTAAGGAGCAGCGCATTCGGCTCCGCCACCTCGCGGATGTCCTTGCAGATGTTCAGCATCTCGGCAATGCCACGCTGGCCGTACATGATGCCGCCTGCACAGAGGGTATCGCCGACGCATTGGTCGATTCCGTATTTGAGCGGAATGTCGATATCGTACTGGAATGCTTCAAGTCCGCCAATCCGCACCACGCAGAAGACGTATCGCGCATCCTTAAGCGCCTCTCTGCGGTTGGTTGTGGCTTGAATCTCGATGGACAAGCCATTTTCGTTGATGTCTCTTTGGACCAGCTGCGTAACCATGTCGAGATTATGTTCGTTAATGTCTGTAAAAGCAACCTGGATATCCTTGAACTCTGGCACGGCAAGCAAGTCTCTCATCAAGCCGCGTGTGAACCCGATACTTCCCGCACCTACAAACGCCACCTTAAAACTCATAAAAAACGCCTCCTCTTCGCCTATAAGGGTGTTGTCTTTCGTTACCCTTATTCTAGCAGGCGGAAAAAGAAGGCGTTTCCACATTCGCAACAGCTTGCGTTAGATGTTGTCAACTATTTCAACTTCATAATCGGTCCAGCTGGAGATCGTATTCTTGGATTTGCGGTATTCGGCAGGCGATATGCCTGTCATTTTCTTGAACAGCATGCTAAAATATTGGCGGCTGTTCAGCCCGATATGATCCGCCACCTCGATGATGGGCACATCCGTCCGGGCGAGCAGCATTTTGGCTTTATCCATACGCAAGTCCACCAGATATTCATTGATGGTCTTGTTCATATTCGATTTGAAAATACGCTGGAGATAGACGGGATGCAGATTAACCGCAGCCGCAATATCCTTGGCTTGAATCGCCGTATCGTAATATTGATGAATGTATTCCGTTGCTTGCCGCACGTAATGATGGATCTGGCGCTCCGTGCTATTTTTCGCCTCAACGGCAACCAGCCTTCCAACTCGGACGAGCAGCTGGGACATCAGAAGATTGGTCATCATCTCGCGGCCTTGCTCCTTGCCTTCGCCGCCAAGATCCAACTCGAATACAAGATTCCGCAGGTTCACCTGAATATCTTCATAGTCTCTCAGCACAATGGTATCAAGCCGCTGCTCCAAGAGCTTGGAGAACATCGGATTATGATTGGCCAGCTGGTTCATCGAGGGATAGATGCCATCGCAGGGCTGAAAACCAAACTCTACGTTCAGCATCCGGCACGGACTCCCGCTCTCGACGATGAGTCTATGCGGCACGCCGGCATCCAGCATAATAAGATCGCCTTTGCGCATCGCGATAACGTCCTTATTCGTCTCCACCGTGCAGTTTCCGGAAATGACGTACATGAACTCCGTCCAGTCGTGCTGATGGAAGCCCATATGGAAATCCTCCCACTGCTTGTAGTAATACGCCATGATCTTGGGCCGGAAATCCCCGGATTCTCTCCATTTCACCTCATAAAAGCTGTTCGTATTCATGCTTTTCCCACCTTTGCAACCGGTATAGCCTCTAAAGTCAGCATATACCTGCCGGCAAGGAAGGTCAACGCTCCCCGGTCTCCTCGCCCCATTGCTCCGGATATATTACAAAGTACCTGGTCCCCGGCTTCACGGTATAATGCTCGGTTTTAATGCCGTACAGCTTCAAGCGTTCCTTCAATCTTCGATAGTAGCTGTCGAGTCTGCCTCTATCCTTCTTGTTGCCGGGCTCAAGCTCCTGATGGTACCTGGCCGTAAAGATCATCTCGGAGGTACAGGACAACCCTTCGGTAACCATTCGGAATAACACGCAGACATCACCGGCAGACAGCTCCATGGCCTCGCCTCTCGCAAGCCACTCCTCTTTGCTAAAGTCCAAATATAGATCATAATACATCGGACGATGCTGATCATACACCTGCTGGAGCTGCTGCGCCGTCTCGGCCTCTTCCCAGCCGTCCGCATCCGAATGGATGTAGGCTAACACCTCTGTTGGCCTTGCCTCTATCGTTTCTCTCCCGCATCTCTCTTCCGTCACGTTCATGTTGCCGCTTCCCCCTAGCCTCTCCCGACTAACTCATCTTCCGATGCAAATACCCCGCTAACCATAAGCGAGGTACTTTCTAATATTTAACACTTATTTCGCAAAAAAAGTTGCAGCCTTATCCCGGTGCTCGTCCGTAATATGCGAGCTGATGGCCTTATAAGCGACAAAGATCGCGGTAGCGTCATCCCCGTATCCGATAACCGGGAAAATATCCGGTACAAGGTCGATCGGAAGTATCCAGTAAGCTAGCGCGCTGATTGCGGTAACTTTTACTTTTACCGGAGTATTGGGGTCCATCGCGCAATAGTACATCGCCACCGCTTCATGGGAAAAAGGCACCTTGCCCGCGTATTTTCTCACCTTGGACCAGAAGCCTTTGTTTACGTATTTCACTTGCTCCTCGTAGTCGCCAATCTTGGCGGCCCAGGAGTCGGTATCGACTTCTTCCTCCTGCCTTTCCGAAGGAGGCGATTCTACGCTGCTTGCAATCTCCTCATCCGACAAGTCGGCCGGAATAACCTCCTCTTGAATGAATCTTTCGTGGCACGCTTCGCATTTGGCCTGCCTGAGCTTCAAAGCTTCAACCTGATTTTTGTGCCCGCAATTTGGACATTCAACCGTAATTTCCGACATAGAGAGCCACCCTCCTATTTGAAAAAAGTTCTATATTCGCTTCCCGATATACAGCTGGATTGGTGTAAGCAGAGCTAAACAAGCCCTCTTATATAATTAAACAGAAAAACCAATCTTTAGACAATTAACTTTAGTTTATTTTTGCATAAAAAATCCAGTCTTTGGGCCACAATAGCTGTTGGGTGCTAAGCCGTGCCCGACTACCAACACGAATAAGGGGGAAATATCCGTATGGCAAAGCCGGACAATCGGACGGATAACGCAGAACATCTGCAAGAGCACATTGCGAACACGCAGCAGAACATCCAGGAGACTGAACAGTATTTGAGCGAGTTCAGCTCGGAGATCAGCGGCACGCAGCAAAACGAGCTGGAAGAGAAGAACGAGCGCCGCAGAGAAAGCGTTACGGAATTCGAAGAAGAGCTCTCAGACGAAGAGGGCTAAACAGTTAGGCCAGAGAAGACTTCCGCATTCGGCGGAAGTCTTCTTTTTCATGTTCGCAACCTATGCTATACTGTCGCTAATTAGCTGTGAATCACGCACTCGACAAAGGAGCAGGCCCTAATGAACTTCGATCAATGGATCGCACCCGAACAATATAACATCAGCTCTGAGATTGAGCGCCACAAGTCGGACAAGCTTGCGCTCCGCTTGCTGGACGATCAGGGGCATACCACGCACATTACATATAACGACCTGCTGAATCAAGTAAACCAGCTGGCGGGCGGCTTGAACGAACTAGGCCTGGCAAAAGGCGATCGCGTCCTCGTTATGGTTCCAAGAACCATCGAAGCGTATATGATTTACGTAGCCTGCTTGAAGCTTGGCCTTGTCATTATTCCATCCTCCGAAATGCTCCGGGCGAAGGATCTGTCCTACCGCCTCCAGCATTCCGAAGCGCGTGCGGTTATCGCATGGGCAGAAGGTGCCGCTGAAGTAGACAACATTACGGAAGAACTGCCAGAGCTGCAGTTCCGGATTGATGCTAGCGGCGGACAAGCGGATGGTTGGATCACCCTCGGCTCCTTAATGGAAGGACAGCCGGAAGAGCGCGAAGCCGAGGCTACCCATCGCGATGATATGGCGATTCTCGCTTATACGTCGGGGACAACCGGCAATCCAAAAGGCGTCGTTCACAGCCACGGCTGGGGCTACGCGCATCTGCGCATCACCGCTGCATGGCTTGGCATCCAAAGCTCCGATCTGGTCTGGGCAACCGCTGCGCCAGGCTGGCAAAAATGGATCTGGACGCCGTTCTTATCCGTGCTGGGCAGCGGCGCAACCGGCTTGATCTATAACGGTTCGTTCAGTGCGGAACGTTACTTGCGGATCATTCAGGAAAACCAGGTTCAAGTGATGTGCTGCACGCCAACCGAATACCGCATCATGGCGAAGACGGATGGCTTATCCGGTTACGACCTGTCGTCGATCCGCAGCGCGGTATCGGCCGGCGAGCCGCTTAACCAAGCCGTGATCAAGCAGTTCGAGGAGCTGTTCGGCTTCATCATCCGCGACGGCTACGGCCAGACGGAAAATACGCTGCTGATCGGCAATCTGAAGGATTCGCCTATTAAGATTGGCTCCATGGGCAAGTCTATCGTTCCGGGTCTCGTCGAGATTATTGATGACGAAGGCCGTCCGCAGCCGATGGGAGAGGTCGGCAGCATTGCCGTTCATACCGATATGCCTGCCCTGTTCAAGTCATATTACAAGGATCCCGATCGCAAAGGCGACAACATTGTTGGTTCGTACTTCATCACCGGCGACCGCGCAAGCAAGGATGAGGAAGGTTATCTCTGGTTCGAAGGCCGCGGGGACGATATCATTATCAGCTCCGGCTATACGATTGGACCCTTTGAGGTCGAAGAAGCCTTGCTCCGCCATCCATCTGTTAAAGAATGTGCAGCCGTCGCAAGCCCGGACGAAATCCGCGGCCATATCGTGAAGGCTTTTATCGTCCTGAGGGACGGCGTCTCCGGTTCCCCGGAGCTGGTCCAAGAGCTGCAGGATCACGTCAAATCCGTAACGGCGCCTTACAAATATCCGCGTAAAATCGAATTCGTAAGCGAGCTGCCGAAAACCAACTCCGGTAAAATCCGCCGGATCGAGCTTCGCCAACGCGAGGCGTTTCTGAACTCTTAAGCAAAATAACAGCCGCTGTTCAAACCAAGCTTTTACTAAGGCTTCGTTTTGAATAGCGGCTTGTTTATTACGATAGTTCTTTCTCTCTTATGCTGCAGTAAATAACGTATTCTAGGCAATCATCTACCACACTGGTATAATTAACCTATTAAAGGACATATTCTCTACTAGCACGTTTGTAGAGGAGGAATGTTCTTGGAGGGCAAAGAGGAGGAGAAGGATGTGGCTAATAAACAAGAAACTATTAAAACAACCGTTGCCAGTGATCGTGTCGTTGAAGAAGCTATGAAAAAAGGCATGAAAAAATACGACAAGACACTTAAAAGGTTGTCTAAAAGTTAATGTATGTACAACTTACCGCAGAGCAGATTATTCAAATTCACGATGAACAATTAAAAGTATACGGCGGCCTACCTGGTATTAAGGATAGAGGAAGACTTGATTTCATTGCGGAACAACCCTTCATGGAATCATTCTCACAAGAACTGTATCCCGGATTATTTAGGAAGGCCGCTGTTTATTTTTATACATTAGCCACCGCTCACGCATTTAACGATGCAAATAAACGCACTGCCGTCTTAACTTGTTATGTTTTTCTTACAATCCACAACCAAGAGCTAATCGCCGATAATGATGAGTTGTATGAAGTAGCTATCAAAGTCGCTACTAAAACAATGAATATAGATGAATTGAGTATTTGGCTTCAAAATAATTGCGAATGAACAAAAAGCCCCAAATCCTTCAAAAGGATTCGGGGCTTTGTTTTTACTGCCTTATACTTTTAACGAAAATGCCGCGTTATCGAAGTTGCCGATGTATTTCTTGCCTGTCTCGCCATTGCCGGCCGAGCCGGTAAGCACGAGATATACATCTTGGATGCCTGTCAGCTTTTGCGTCAAGGTGCCGCTTACGGTGTCATAAGTTGTCCAGTTTCCTGCCTTAGGAGGAGTGGAGATCTTACCCACAAGCGTACCTGTCGGACTACCGAGGCGTATTTCAACGGCGGAGTTCGTAAAACAGTTAGTGGTATTACCCGCATACTCAACCGCGAATGTATTAACACCTTCCGTACCGAAGTCCATTCGTTTGTAAGCAAGCCATGCGCCGTTAAACGTGTTCGCTACTTGCTTGCCTGCTCCGCCTTTACCCGCTTCAGTCTTCAGTGGCGTATTACTATTTAACGGGTTCACAGCCGTTGTCCACTCATCGTAAGATTCCAGCTCCAGCTTCGCGTAATCGCTGCGAACCGGCTTGTAGCCAAAGGTTAAGCTGTCATAGTTGCCGACGTACAGAAGACTTGAAGTCGTGCTGCCCGTCATTACGATGTACAAATCCTGCTTGCCTTTGATCGTCGTATTCAGATCCGCCGTCGCCGTATTGTACTGACCCCATGTACTGCCCGTATTAGGGATCGCTACCGTCCCGACCAAGGTACCTGTTGGACTTCCAAGCCTGATCTCTGCTTTTACGTCCGCAGGGACTCTATTGGTTGGCGCGTCGTAGACGATGGATACTTGATTCTTGCCTTTCTCCGAACCGAAATCAACGTCCTTGAAGCCCAGCCATGCGCCTGTGTACGTATTGCCGACCGTCTGGCCGCCATTGTTATTTTCAATCTTCATGGCTTGATTGTTGAACGTGTTCAGAGCGGTATTCCACTCGGTCTTGCTCTCGAACTGAACGGTAATTTGCTCTTGTTCAGGCTGCTGCGGTTGTTCCGGTTCTTCCGGCTCCTGCACGCTCAGGGAGAAGGAAGCATTATCGAAGTTGCCGATATATTTCTTGCCGGTCTCTCCGTTAGCAGCTGATCCCGTAAATACCAGATAAACGTCTTGAAGACCAGTCAGCTTCTGCGTCAAGCTGCCGCTTACCGTAGCATACGTTCCCCAAGCAGCCGCGGTTGGCGGTGTGGCTACCGTTCCAACCAGAGTGCCTGTAGGACTGCCAAGACGAACCTCTACCGCAGAGTTGTTGAAGGTGTTGGTAGAGTTGCCCGCGTATTCGATCGAGAACTTGTCTACACCCTCACTGCCAAAGTCCATACGTTTGTAAGCCAGCCAAGCACCGTTAAACGTATTGGCCACTTGCTGGCCAACTCCGCCTTTGCCCGCTTCGGTCTTCAGCGGCGTGTTGTTATTGCCTGTATTCACATCCGTAGTCCACTCGTCATAGCTCTCAAGCTCAAGCTTGGCGTAATCCGATCTAATCTTCTCATAATCGAACTTGAACCAGTCGAAGTTGCCGATATACGGAAGATTGTTAGGCGTACCCGCCACCATCACTACATAAAGCTTCTGCTGTCCGGTAAGGGTTCTCGTCAGGTTCGCTTTGGTGGTGATATAGCTGCCCCAGCCTGCATTCTTGTCTTCCATATTAACCGTACCCACAAGCTCACCGGACACGCTGCCGAGTCGGAACTCCAGCTTGGAGCCAGCCGGCACCTTATCCGTTGGAGCATCGTATTGGACGGTCACGTTATTGTAGCCTGTAGTGCCAAAATCAACGTTGTAAGCAAGCCATGCGCCGCCAAACGTGTGGGCAACAACCGTTCCGCCGTTGCCTGCTTCCGTAGACAGACCGCCGCCACCGTTCGGATGCGCAGCGGAAGTCCATTCCGCACGGTCCTCGAATTGAATCTTCATCCCCGTCTCCGGCACTTCCGGTTCTTCCGGCTCATCCGGCTTCGGATCCGGCAGCGGAATTGGTTCCGGCAGCGGCTCCTCGGTTACTGGCGGCCCCTCCGGATCCGGAAGCGATCCCGGCTCCGACTGCTGCACGATTGGATCGGCCAGCCAAAGCGGCGATTCGTAGATATCTCCGTTAAATTCGTTGACAAGGTATACGTTAACCTTGTATTTGCTAGCATCCACGTTATAGATTTGCGAGATGTCGAAGCTTCCGGTCTGAACCGGCACCGCGCTGGATACCCAAGCGTGTTCCTTGCCGTCCATCAGCTGGAAGACAACAACCGCCGAATCGGTATAGTCGCCTTTAAGCGTACCGGTAACATCCACTACCATGTTGCCGTCCTGGTGAATATCGGCATCCAGGTCATACACATCCCACTTCACGTCCGAGGTATAAGCCTCGGTAGACAGAAGGGCTTCGCCTGCCGCGCGATTGGCCGCCGCGTTCGCCATAACTCTAACCTGAACAATACCTGGGGCATAGTTCAGCGGTCCAACGGTTTGCGGATTCGCCTTCGCTTGCTTCCAAGACTTGCCGCCATCCGTACTGAACTCGTAATCCGATGCGTTGTTGATGCCTTCTACAGGCGTCCAGCCAATGGTATTGGCTTTGTCATCAACAACCGGATGGGTTGGAGCAGCCGGAATGTTCAGCTTGCGTACCGCTTCGAGACTAAATTCGAACGCGATATCCGAGCTGGTTGCGTTAACCTGATGCACCTCTGCCGTCAACACGTTTTTGCCTTCAACCAGGTAAGAAGGATCGATAATGAAGCCATTCTTATCCCGTTCATCGCCAACCGTCGCATTGGCAAACGTGCTGTAATTTACGGCGCCGGTAGGCATATTGGTACGGAAAATCTCATGTCCGTTCAAGTATACGATTGCGCCGTCGTCGCGGATCAGACTGCCATCCAGTTCAAGAATGCCGTCCAGATCCTTCGCGTCGAAGGTTTTGCGGAAATACGTGGTTACATACTTATTGTTGGCATTAGGTCCGTAGCTGACCGTCGTTGCCGGTTTGCCGTAGCTGTCATAACCCAGCATCGCTTTCCCGGAGCTCCAGCTGCTGTCGTCGAAATCTACTTGCGTCCAGCCTTCGCCGGCTTCCTTGCCTTTGTCGTCATATTTCCAAGTCGATTTCTCGGGGATCAGCTGCTCATGGTTGAAATCATTGTCCATGTCCGCATTGTAATCAACCGTTGGAGGAGCAGCGCTGGCTTTCGCGCCCCAGCTCATGTTCGGCGTGCTGCTCATTTGGAACTCAAGCGTGCCGCCAGCCATCAGATCATCGTACTTGATCCAGGACTGATTGAAGTCTTTGCCGTTCAGCTTTGCCGATTGGATAAAGCGGTTCTCGCTCGATACGTTATCCGCCTTAATCACAAGCGTCTTCCCGCTGCCCATATGCAGCTTCACTTCCGAGAAGATCGGCGAGCCGATCAGGAAGTAACCTTCACCCGGGTTGCCAGGGAATAAGCCAAGCGCGCTGAAGACGTACCAGGAGGACATGCCGCCCGCGTCATCGTCCATCGAAGACAGGTAGCCTTCCGGATCGTCGCGGTATACGCGGGATTTAAGCGGATAGGCGTAAGCCCCGTGGTTATGGTATTTCTGCGTCACGACTTCCGTCGTAAACTCTCTTGCATAGTATTGCGTCAGGTATGGATAACCCAGATAGTTAAACAAATACGGCGCCGAGATATCTTCTTCGTTGATCGCCATATACTCGTCAATCTCGAAGAAGTGCTTCAGCTGCTTCGCCATCTCCGTCTTGCCGCCCATCAACTGCGCAAGGCCGTTGATATCCTGCGGCGCGGACCAGCGGTATTGCCACAGGTTGCCCTGATAAGCATAACGGTCAACCGCTTGAATGTCGCCTGCTCCAACCGTTGTTCCGTTTGGCGTAAAGAAGCCGGTTGGGGTGCCTTTTTCATCTACCTGCGTGGGATTCCACAGCTTTTTGTAAGACAGGGCAAGCTCTTTGTACTTCTCGAACGTTGCTTTGTCTCCGATCAGCTGAGCCAGCTTCATCGGGAACGATGCGCTGTTCGCCTTCTCCAGCTTGCCGGAAATTTCCCCGTCGCTGATGGAGAAGTTGTCCGCGTCAACCGCCATTCCTTTTAACGCCTTATAGACGTCAAAGTCCTGGAAGCCTTTCGCGTACGCATCAAGAATAACTTGTCCGTTGAATTCGTTCCGGACCGTTGGGCTTGGCCAGTAACCGTCGCCCCATTGGGTATAAGTGCCGCGGGTATTGTAAAGATCCACAAGCGACTTCACCATGTTGTTGTAGCGCTGCGGCTCAAACAAGGAGAACATCGCGTATTTGCGGAAGTCATCCCATGTCGTCCAGCCGTTGTAATACTCGAAGTCATCGCCCAGCTCGGAAGCCTGGCGAACCGTATTCTCGTCTCTGCCTGCTTTGAACGTGCCGGCCGAGCTTGTTACGTTTTTCGGGCTCAGATAAGAGTGGTACATTTGCGTATAGAATACGCGCTTGTTCTGCTCATCCGCATCCGTAATTTCAACCTTGTTCAGTACGTTGCTCCAAGCTGCTCTTGCTTCCTCGTGACGGGCGTCAAAATTCCAGTCCGAGTACAAGCCGCGCTCCGCTTGCGCCTGCTCCACGCTAATCGTCGACAGACCTACCTTGGCTTGAACCGTCTTGCTGCCTGCCGTGTTGAAGTTCAGCCATACGCCGCTGTTCGAGCCGCTGCGCTGAGCTACCGCGCCTACGGAATCGCCTTGCCACGAGCTGTAGGAATCAAAGTCATGATCGAATTGAATCGAGTAATAGATTGTGTAGTAGCCATGGCCGCAGACGTTCTGGGATTTGATCATCCCCGTAATTTCGTTGCTGCCCGTTACTTTCAGGTTCGCATCCACCATACCCGCGTAAGAGTTCGACAGATCGACCAGAACGGAACCGGTATTGGCCGTGTCCGGGAACGTATACTTGTGGAAGCCTACGTTATCGGAAGAAGTCAGCTGCACGTTAATGCCGGAGGCAAGCGTCACGCCGTAAAAGCCTGCGGATGCCTGCTCGCTGCTCTTGTCATACTTCTGCTTGTAATCCGCAACGTTCTTCGTAAAATCGCGCGTCTCCGGCATCATCAGGATGTTGCCGCCTCCGCCGCTGCAGCCTACGCCGCTGAAGCGAAGATGGGAGAAGCCCTTCAGGTTTTTGTTCTCGTAGTAATAACCGCTGAATGCTCCGCCGTCGCTGTCCGGACCAAGCGATACCAGACCAAACGGCGTTGTAGGGCCAGGGTTGGTCTGACCGTTATCGCCAAGCGTATTAATGAAAGGATCTACGTAATCGATCGGAGCCAGATTCGTCTCCGGTTCAGCCGGAATTTGATCGGCTTCAACTCCGTATACTTCCAGCTCGTAGATCCGGGCGATGTTGCTGTCATACGCCGCCTTGTCGATGTAGAGACGGAGGTACCGCGTGGTGAACGGAGTAACGAACCGGTCCACAATCGTCTGAGCGTTATTCGTCACGATGTCGACATCCGTCCATGTCTCGCCGTCATCGCTTTTTTGAAGTCTGAAGTTTTTCGTATTCCAGAACGGGCTGTTGCCGGACTCGTTAATCGCCGCGTTCTGCAGCACCCATTCGTTAACCAAATATTCTTTGCCCAAATCAAGCTTGAGCCATTTCTTCTGGGCGGAAGTGTTATCGCACCATTTCGTATCGGTCTTTCCGTCCACGGCGTTGCTGGCACTTTCGTTCGCGTTGCACTGGCCGGAAGCCGTTGCTGCCGCGTTAATGGCCACGTTCCTGGTCGTAATTCCTTCGGCTGCAGCCGCAAATGCGGCATTTGATCCGACAGGCACCAGAATGCCGGTCAAGCACATAACGGTCATCGCCACCGCAAAAAGCTTTTTAAACATTTGCCGGGTCCTCCCTCTTTCGTCTTCCTTACGGCATCAGCCGGTTAATCATAACGGCGATTTCCGCACGTGTCAGAGCAGCTTTCGGATGGAACTGCTTGCCGTCGCCTTCGATTAAACCAAGCTTCCAAGCTTGATCGACAGCGGCGCTAGCCCAAGCCGAGATTTGTTTCTTATCCGCGAATGCCGGCGCACCTTTGCCGGTATCTTTTACTTCAAAGTACTTAACGGTCCGTACAAGCGTAACGACAGCCTCTTCACGGGTAATCGGATCGTTTGGTCTAAACGAACCGCCGTAGCCCGACATAATGCCAAGCGAAGCCGCGCGCGTTACCGCATCGGTGTAATATTGGCCAGCCGGTACATCCTTGAACGGATTGGCTGCCGCCGCGTCTGCCTCTTTACCCGTGTAATCCACGGCGCGCATCATCATAGTCGCGAATTCCGCGCGCGTAATGTTGCGGTTAGGCGCATAATGCTGCTGGTCCACGCCGGATACGATATGCTTCGCGCTCAGGGACTTCACAGCTGCTTCCGCCCAATGGCCAGCCGGCACGTCCACGAAGGTCTTGCTGTATTCCAGAATGGTATACGTCGAGAAATGACGGGCATTAAACTTGAACGTATTGCCTTCAAGCTTGCCGCCGACATAGTCAAGCTGCTTGCCGTTCACGTAATAAACGCCAGCCAGACCGGAATGGAGCTGCTTCGCTTGGTCGTCCGTCAGCTTAAGCGTTACTTCGGCAGGCTTGTCCAGATTGTGAATCTCCGTCACGCTGCTGCCGTTGATCACTTGAATCGTTGCCGTAAGCACAACGCCCGTCGACACGTAGTCCGGGTTCGATTGAAGCGCTTGGTTAACGGCGTTCTTCGCATCGCTTGTCAGAAGAGTATTCACGACAATGCGAACCTGCGAGCTCGCCGATGTATCGGATGTCCCGATTGAACCTGCAGGGAATCGGATGGTCGAGCTGCCCGAAGTCACAATCAGATCCAGATTCTTGTCCTTCAGCGTCTTCAAGGTCTCTGCCGGGAAGTTCAGCGCGCTCCCCGCATCGCCGGTCGCTGCAGGCAATTCTACCGTAATAGAGCCCCGCGCGCTGCTAATGGCGGAAGCTAAAGTGCCGCTGCCGAACATATAGCCGTCTTTGCCAAGCTCCGGCTTAATCGTAGAGCCAGTCGAGTCGCCTGCATCGGCAGGAATGGTCGTTGCAGGAGGCGTTGTTCCCGTGCCTCCGTTACCATTGCCGTTACCCGGATTGGAAGGCTCCTCCGGATCCGTGCCGCCTTCGCCAAGCTTCTCAACAACGGAGAACTTCTTGTTCACCGTAGAGGAGCCGCTGGTTGCCGCAACGTTATACACGCCCCAAGGAGCAAAATCCTGCGTCTCGGGAATGGTAATGGTTGCGGTATAAGTGCCGTTAGTTGGCTCGATAACATCCATATAGAAAGTTGTCTGGTTCGGACGAATAATCTTCAGGACTACGTCGTCCCCTGCCGTTCCGGAGAACGTAATTTCCCCGCCGCGCAGCACTTCCTTCGCGCTAATATTAAGCGCGAAGGCTGCTGCAGCCGCGTAGCCGGTTGCCGGCAGGACAACAATACACAACGCCAGTAGGGCTGCCAAAACTTTTTTCACTGCACATTATCCTCTCTTTCCAGCCGTTATTGGAACAGCATCGGTCTTGCTAATTGAACCGGAGTCTCGTTCTTGCTGTCGAACTTGTTCACGACGAACACCTTCACCTTGTAATCTTCACCGGTCTCATTGAAATACTGTGTGATCGCAAGCTTGGTCTTCTTGAGCGGTACGGCGCTGACGAGAATCGGCTGCGGATTGGTTCCCTTCATCAACTGGAACACCACATAAGCCTCATCCTCGTAGTCCTTGAGCTGCTCCACATTAACGCTGACCTTCAGCTGCTCCTTGCGATCGACTGTACCCGTAAGAAGGAAGGTATCCCGGGTATCGTTCTTCGTGAATGCCTTCGTTGATACGAGAGGCGTACCGGCCATAATGCCAAGCGATTCATTCGCCGCGACGCGAACCTGCACCGCTCCGGCGGCAAAGTCGCCATCGGCGATTGGCTGAGGGTTAGCCGTAGCCGGGCTCCAGGTTTTGCCGTTATCTACGCTGTATTCGTAGTTGGTTACGGCATCGTAACCTTTTGCGTTAGTCCAGCCAAAGGTGTTATGCGCGTCGTCCACAACCGGAGCTGTAGGAGCAGCCGGCTGGTTGCCCGCGCTTGTTGCGATTTTCGCTTCCGAGTTATCGCGTTTGTTAACTGCCTTCACGACGAATTGGTAGGACTGGTCAAGATTTGTTTTGTCTACGACATACTGGTAGCTGTCTTGGCCTGCAACCGTTGGAATATACGCATTCCAGTTCAAGCCAAGCTTGTCGTTCTTCTCGTAAATACGGAAGCCTCTGACTCCGTCATCCTCCGGCTTGTTCCAGGTAATGGTCCGTTTGCCGTCCTCCGATTTACTTACTTCCAGTTGCTCAACCGGCTTAGGCTTCTCGTCTTCGCGTACAATCGTGTACGTATCGAACGGATCCGTCTCGCCCGTCATAAAGGAATCGATGGTGAAGCTGCTATCCGTCATGCTGACGCCGGAGAAAATCGCCTTCTTCGGCTGCTTGAACACCGCGGCGTAGAAGCGGTCAACACCGTCTTTGACATCATAGAACTTCGTTGCAGCCGAGTTGTTGATCATGTAGAGCGTACCGTCCGGATTAAGGGCTCTGCCTTGCGCATCCGTCTCTACGTTCTGAACCGGCTTGTTATCGTACATTTGATAAGAACGCATAAACGTATGGTCGTGACCTTGCAGGACAACGTCGATTCCGAGCTCGTCAAAGATAGGATACATCTTTTGACGCAGGGCCAGAATATCGCTGTCGAGCGCATGGTTGCCCACGGAATAGATCGCTTTGTGGAACGCTACGATCTTCCACTTCTTGTCCGTCGCCGCAACCTCGTGCTTCAGCCATTCAATCTCCTGCTCGAAGGATTCCTTCTGCGCATCGTCCCAGCCGATATCCATCGTGTTAAGCACCATAATGTGCGCGTCGCCGTAGTCATACGCGTACACGCTGCCCGGCGGCAGCGGGTTCTTGATCGAATCGTTCGGGTAGTTGAAATGGTAGTAGTAGTTATCGTTGTACGGACCTTCATGGTTGCCGACAGCTGCCATCAGCGGCAGATTCATCAGAATCGACTGCGGCTTCTTGAAGTAATCCAGCCATTGCGATTCAAGTGCGCCCGCATCAACCTGGTCGCCGGTCATCAGCAGGAACTTCGCATCCGGGAACTTCGTGATGGCTTGCTGCATCGTGTTGCCCCAAACATCGTAATCCTGCGAATTGGAGCCTTGCGAGTCGGTCAGATACAAGAAGTTGAAGTTGTTCTCGTTATCGCTCTCCGTCGTGAAAGACCCCGTCTCGCTCCAGTAGCCGTCGGCGCCAAGGCGGTACTTGTACGCCGTGCCCGGCGTCAGTCCTTCAACCAGTACTTTATGGCTGATGAACGAGCCCGTCGTGCTGCTTGTAATTTTCAAATTCGTGAGAACCCGCGTATCCTCCGGCTTGCCCGTTACGCGGATTTTATTCGGCGAATCAAATCCTTCCGCCGCAGGCACGATCTCAACGATACTGTCCTTAATGTTCGTTGGCGCGCTTTGCGGACGGTCGTAAGGGGTATACCAGGCAAAGGAACGGTTCGTCTTCGCGCTGCCATAGAGCGACATCGCGATTGCGATTGGCGAGTAGTCCACGACTTCGGAGAAGTTGGAAGGACTAAACGCAAAAGCCTTAACGGCTGTTCCATCCGCATAGTTCAGATTGCCTTGACCGTCATAAGCTAGCGATACCGTTTGACCAGGCAGAACGGTCTTCGCCAGGCTAACCGTCAAGCTTGCGGAATCCTCGCCGGCTGCAATCTGCTGTACGGATACCGGTTGGCCGTTAGCCATGACGGTAAGGTGATTATTCAGGTCAGCCGGCAGCTCGCCAAGCCCGGAGAGCATGCTAAGCGATACGGTTCTTCCGTCAGCGGCAACGCTTGCCGCCTTAGGGCCTGTATATTCAACCGGAAGATAGAATGCGTTGCCCGGAATGATCTCCTTGGCGAGCGTTGGCGTTGACCAGCGCAGATACAGGTTGGAACCGCCAAAGTCCTCGAAATATTCGATCTTAATATCGTACTTGCGGTTGCCTTCGAGCGTAACCGGGGTGCTTGTCTGCTCTTTATCCCAATCGTTCACCCAATGGTCGATCACAAGTTTGTTGTCAATCCATACCCGGAAGCCGTTGTCACCCATCATGTAGAAGGTGTAGTCGCCGGATGCCGGCGGCATGATTTGGCCGGTCCACCGCACGTTTGCGTTGTCCTCGACACCCGTCCAGCCTTTTAATACCGGGTTCAAATCCGTGAAATTAATAAGCGGATCTACCGTTGTCGCTTTATAATCGCCAAATGCAAAGTTGTTGCCCGAGCCTGAGTTCAGGTAATATTCGCCGAGCAAGCCCTGCGCTTCGGAAGCTGCTGCGGCCAAATCCGAAGTTGCCTCTTGATTCGTATTGTCAGGCGTTTCCGGAGCTGCTTCGCTTCGATCGAAGCCAATAGCCTCAAATTCGTAAATCCGTGCAACGTAAAAGCCCGTATCGGCATCCACATCACCCGGATTCGTAATGTTAAGCTTGAAGTACCTTGCCGTCACCGGCGTATCCAGCTCATGCGTCGTTGTGTCCTCGGTGTTGCCGGCTACCGTTACGACAGGAGTCCAATTGACATTGTCATCGCTTGTCTCAATGGTAAAATCCTTCGTGTTGTACTGCTCCTCTTGGCCGCCTGCTCCGGCATGTCCAACGATAAACTTCTCTACGTTGACCTCCGTGCCGGCATCCACCTCCAGCCAATAAGGATTGTCCGCCGTTGGCAGACCGTCGTTGCCTTGGAATACCCATTCACCGCTCTCTCTGTGTCCGTCAATGGCCAAGGAAGGCGCAAAAGCATCCGATACATAACCGTTTGCGGTTGCGGTTACTCCCGCTCTTGCAAACACGTTCTCGGCGGATGTTCCGGCATTAGCCTGCTGCACCATGAAATAACCGCCGGACGCTGCTACGGATGTCCACAACGTCACGACGGCCAACATACGGTTTGTCAGCTTATAACTTCTCTTCACTCCCGATTCCTCCTACTCTACCTAATGCTTCTGCATCATAATAGAGTAGAATAATTTTGCGAATGTAAAAAACATTTAAAGAAATAGTAAATGCAAGTTATTTTCATTGATTATTCCGGGTTAATATTCTAAATTATTTATTTGATAATCGTTTGTATTATATATTTCATATAATTTTAGGCAGTAATATTTATTTATGAATTTAATAATTATTACTAGCGTAAAATGTGCATCATTAGCTTTGGAATTGACGATACGACTTGTTGGTATAGATATAGTCTTGGCATTTAAACATTCGATCTATAAATTACCCTATAAAATGGGATATTCCCTACTAGATGACAGGCATAAAGGGGATAGGTTTTCATTGAAAAAGGAGGATATAAGAGGAAAAAAGCCGCTGTTCAAGCGGGGCTTTAACAAGCTCCCGCTCAAACAGCGGCCTTTTGTTTATACAATGGCGTGAACGCCAAGTTTACGGTCAATCATATTTTTAATGTCTTTCACCAGCTGCACCGAAGCCTCAATCTCCACTTTGCGCGTCGATACGCTTTCGATACTGCAGCCAATCGGGATGCCCTTCTCGATGCCGAACTCAAACAGCTCTTCGAAGATTTTCAGCGACAGCGCAACCGACTTGTCCAAAATATCGGTGGACTTGATCAGGTCATTCTCCAGCCACTTCGGAATGCTGATGCCCAGCCACTTCATGAACTCAAGCGTTTTCTGTGAACCGCATGGCGCTAAGTTGAATAGAATCGGCACGGTCTCAATGCCCTGCTCTTGGCAATAATAGTAGTAGTCGGACAACATATTCTTCGATGCTTCCACATTAAAAGTCGCCTGAGAAATAAAGAACTTGCATCCGCCGTCTACCTTATCCCTGATGCGGAGATGCTCGTCATTCTTCTTCATGTGACGCTCGGGAATAACGACGCCGCCCAGCGTTAAGCGGTCGTTCAGCTTTTTGCTGAGCTCGTAGGCTTCCGGCAGCTTCATCGTAGTCTGCTGCTTGCTCGAGGAAGTACCAACAAAGACCGAGAAGCGGTCCTCTTCGGCATCCTGCTTCAGCCATTCCGCGAAGCTTTCTTCCGAGTTATTGCCCACCACGCGGTAAATAATTTTGGGAACCTTCCAGTAGTTCAGGTAGTTCTTGCTGTACGAAGTGGGATCCAGCGCTTCCAGGTACGGGAAAGGTCTCTCCTCATCCGTCCGGTCCGCTTCATCCTGAACGTCGTACAGGATCAGGCCGTCAATATCGAGATTTTTCAGACGCTCGTATTGCTTTTCCGATATTTCGGCCAGCTTCTCCGGCGTATGGCTTGATTTGGGCGGAGTCATGCCGTAAGTAATAATGCCCGCCTGTCTGTTCAAAATTTTATCCTTAAGCATCGTTCTTCATCCTTAACGTCCATAGTAGTAGTGGAATAATTTCTAGAATACTTCTACATTCCGCGCTAAATTCCTTCTTATACAGTCGGATTTGTAACATTTGCTTGCTGGTCCGGAATTCGGGCCATTAACCGTTCAATGGTTCCGTCAAAAGGAAACTGCCGCTCCGCAACACGCGTCTGCAGCCCGGCCAGCTCTTCCCTGACCTGCTTCATCAGCTGCTCCGAATATCCGAACTTAATCGCATTGTCGGCAAATTCGTCTTCATCTATAACCATCCACTCGCCGCCGCGCTGGACAAGATCCAGATCGTAATCAACAAAGGAAATTTCACTGCCGTTAATGAGCGCAGGCTGATTAATATTGCAATAATATTCATTAATTTGGCCGTCTACAACAGCCGCGCTGACGGTAAACCAATGCTTGCTCGAGAAAAACTCGATCGACCAGTTGTTTACGGTAAACACTGATTTTTTCGTATGATGCTGAAGCTTCCTGCCGTATCGGCCAAGGACAAACACGTAGCCGTCCCCTTCCTCCAGCAGATCGGTGCTCCATTCGTAATGCAGGAGATCACCGTGTTTCAACGCTTTTATTTGAACCGAATTATTCACGGAACCGTCTTCCCTTCAACAATCGTTAGGTTAGGAAAGTATATCATACTTTCCGCCTACTCGTCGTTACTCATCCGCTTCCTCATATTGCCCTGTCGCCTGCATTTTTCCGTTAATTAGCTCGTTGATGGTAACCTGCCACAGTACTTGATCGTCATCGAATTTGTGTATCAGGCTTCGGACAACTACAGGCGAGCCCTCAATGTAACGATAGTAAACATCCGAATACTCGGCAGCATTATCCCGATTAAAAGAATGAATGGTTTGCGTGGATGAATCAAACTCCGGTGCCGTTATTTCCTCCAGTTCCTTATTGACCTCTAACAATGATGTTTCCGGATTCCACAACCAATACAAATAAGGCGTATTTGGCCCTGCTGGAATCGACGATTGAATCCGAAGATCCAAATAACCGTCAAAATTCATGTCTTCGACCTCAGCTCCGAGACTCATACCATTCCAAGTATCGGTTGTCTCTAGCGGAATCGATTGCAGTAAGCGGTCCCCATCGTACAGCTCTATTTTATTGGCATGATAAGTTTGGTCCTCAATATGCTCGCCCTCGGCACGGCCGTATATCTTCAGCAAATATTCCGGCATGTCCGGATGAATGCGGATATAGTGATAGCGAATAACGGCTTGGGGATCTGCTGCAAAAGCATCATCAATCTCACGATCGGAATAATAATCAATAACAGCCCGGCCTCCAAAACCGTTATGTTCACGAATTTCACTTATCTGAAAATAAACCATTTGCGTTCCGGTACCTTTATAGCCGTCTACGAAGTTTAATTCCATGCCGTATTGTCGAATCGGATCTTCTTTAACCGTTTTGGCGGTAACGGTAACATCCTCACCCGTCCTGCGAAACCAGCTGATCAGCTTTTTCTGCTGTTCGAATACGGTATCGCTGCCGGATATTCTTCGAATATCCGTTAAATCCAGCGTACGGATGGCTTTCTCGAGAATCGCCGGATAGTTGTCAAAGAGCATCTCCGCATAATAGCCGTCCCCTTTTACAGCACCGCTCCTCTGCTCCATATCCTGGTCGTAAGTCGTCCATTCTTTAAGCCCGCTGAGCTTAAGCTTGCCGTCCACCTGCTTAGCGGTATAGAGCCAATTGAAGTCTTGTACTCTTGCCCCTTTGTCCGGGTAATCAATCTTCACCCTCTCGGTTACCTCGATCTGAATTTCATTCCCTATGTCCGTATAGCCATAGATAGTAGAGGTAATCAGACTTTCTGTGATTCGACGCGAATACAGATCCGCAACAAGCTTGCTCTGCGCTTCGTAGAGACTGCTGCCCGGAGCCAGATAGGGCTCCACCTCGGAGAATGTATTTGTATCGATCGCCTGAACCAGCTTCTGCTGATATTGATGAATCAAACTGTCGATTTGATCGAAAGCAGAATCCGGCGGATCTTCCTTAAATGCTATAGGTTCAGCGGTTTGTTCAGCTGTTGCCGGGGATACCGGCGCCGGCATTGATGTCGTTTCAGCGTCCGCCTGATTAGGATTATTGCTTTGGCAGCCTGCGAGCAACAAGCCTATCGCAATAAACGCTGCAGTTATTTTAGACATCATAAGAAAACAACTCCTATTCCTTAATCCTGCTCACCATACTACCATATAAAGCCAAAAAAACAGCCCCCGTCTTAGACGAGGGGCTGGCTTATAAAGTTACTTTAAATAAAATCCACGTACTCGAGCAGTCGCTTCAGCATAACGGTTGCTTCCGCGCGGGTCGCTTTGCTGCCCGGAGCAAAATTGCCGCCCGTCTTGCCTTCGATAATCTTCGCTTCAACCGCTTGCGCTACTGCCTGCTTCGCCCAAGCTTCAATAGAAGCTTTATCCTTGAAGACATTCAGCTGCGAGGCAGCGCCGGCTGGCTGTTTGCCTGCAAAGACGAGAGCACGGGAGATCATAACCGCCATCTCTTCGCGGGTGATCGAAGCATTCGGCTTGAAGCTATTGCCATCGTAGCCTTTTACAATACCTGCTTTCACCGCTGCGCCTACCGCGCCCGCGAACCAATTCTTGCTGCTTACATCCTTGAAGGATGCCGCTGCTTGATCTTCGGAGATACCAAGCGCACGGACAACCATAGCCGCAAATTCAGCACGCGTTACAACGGCGTTAGGAGCAAACTTCGTATTGCTGGTGCCTTTGACAATTAGCTTGGACGCCATCAGTTCAATATCCGCCTTCGCCCAATGCTTGCTCAGGTCGCTGAAGGTCTTGTTCAGCTGCGCAACCGCATAAATGCTGTTGCCATTGCGTTGAATGGTTACAATCGTATGCCCGTTCACTTTCTTGAAGGTTGCCGGTACGAATGTAAACGCGCCAGTCGCCTCGTTATACATCACGGCTGTGGAATGCGAAGCATCCAAAGTCTGATTGATGTCGAGCGTACGGGATACGTATGTCTTGCCGAAATCATGAATTTCTTTAGTATTGCCGTTGGCTTGAAGGATGACGCTAAACTCAACCGGAGTACCAATCAGCTTAACGCCGGCTTTAGCTGCCTTGTCCTTCATCGTGCCCGACAATGTGCTGTCCGCTTGATTAATCTTGATTACGATCGAAGCGTCAGTGCCAATTGTCGTTGGCAGGTTAAGAGCGCGAATCGGCAGATCATAGCTTGCGTTGCCCATGACAACCGAAATCGTCAGATTTGGTGCTTGCTTGAGCGCGTCCAGCAGCACTCGAGCCGGCAGTTCCGCGCTTACGGCTTGCTTGGAATCTGCTTTAATGGTAACCGTCTGGCCTTTTTGTCCCGCAATCATTTTGATCGCTTCGTTCAAAGATTTAGCCGATACGGTTAACGTTTGACCGGCTGTTGTGCCGTCAATGCTGACTCCGTTGTCTGTTTGCTCCGGTTTCTTCCCACCGTTACCGGATCCGCCAGGCACTTCCACAGGCGGCAGGGTTGTACCGGTATCGCCATTGGAACCTGTGTTAAAGCTCCAAATGTCGGACAATGTCTTGCCAGAGTAAGCATCTTCGGCTGCCGCATACCATTGGTATTTGGTATTCGCCTTCAAGCCGCTCCACTTCACGGACGCCTGTTCTCCGCTTGTTACCTGATCTACCTTGCCGATCGGCTGATCGGAGTAGACGTTAACGCCCATGTAGTCCGTCGAAACCTCTTTCACCTGCGGTTTCAAATCAACATCGAGCGTAAACTCTTCTTGTTTAGTCGCATCGCTTGGATCGTAGAAGTTATAGTCGTCCATGTACGGCGAGTACGTTTTTACATACATCTTGCTATTCGCGATATCGAACTGCAGCAGCTTGATATAGCCTTGACCGCCTTCCGGACCGCCTTGGTAGTCGGACAGCATTTGATAAACCTTGCGGTCTGTCTTGCCGTCGCCATTGTCATCCAGTTCGCTTACGAGAAGCTTGGAGTCATGGTAATGGCCGGAAAGGACGGCAAATACGTTTTTGTTCTTTTGCACGACTTCTTCAAAAATCTTATCCGCAATCGGGGCACGGTTGCCGGATACAAGCAGGAATTCATGGAAGTTCAGAATCGCTTTGCGGTCCGGATATTTCGCCAGCACCTCGTTCATCCAATCGATATCCGAATCGCGGATACCCCAGCCCATGTATACCATAATAAAGTCGTTGCCGTTCGAGGATACGAGGTCATAGTGACCGCGGTTGTTATCCAGGGAACCGCCGTAAGTCGGTTGATCCTTGAACCGGTCTTCCCCGAAGTAGTTCCAGTAGTAATCGTAAGCGCCAAGCTGATGGTCAACGTCATGGTTACCGGCAAGCACGCCATAAGGAACGTTGGCGTCTTCCAGCACCTTCATGTCTGCGGAAGCACGCTTCCATTGGAATTCTTGATCCGCGTCGTCGACAATGTCGCCGGTATGGATCACGTATTTGATTTTGTTCTTCTCTTTATTGTCGGCAATCCAATTCACGACATCCTCGTAGATATGCGGATAGCTTTCCGAGTAATACTGCGTATCGGACATCCAGGCAAACGAGAAATCATAGTTTTCCTGCGATACCGGAAGCTCGTCCTGCACCATTACCTGAAGCGTATTATTATCCGCGTATTCGCCAGCCGTAACCCATGCGCCAAGCGTAAAGTCTGTTGCGCCAGCTACTTTGTAATCGACGCTAATCCATTGTTGTTTGGACGGGCTCCATACATACATGCTGACTTTACGGCCTTCCAGCGATTTGCCCTTCCAGCTCAATTCAATCTGATCCGTATTCTTCACGGAAGGATCAAGCTGTACCTGGAACCGCTGATAAGGGAATTGATCCGTGGAGTCATCGGTCAGGTATTTACCGTCAGCGGCGCTGATCAGCGCATAATCTTCCGCGCTCATCGCTTGTTCACCCGCAGGAGCTACTTCCTTCGGAGGTTCGACATCCGCTGCATTGCGGAAGCCCTGGAAGCCGTCCTTATTTGCTCCGTCATACTTAAATCCGCGGTAGAAGGAAACATCCATCTTGTCATTTGTAGGATCCTTTACCTTCACAGCCAGAACCGGATTGCTGCCGGTACCGGAAGCGCCATTAGCAGGAGAGACCAGCTCCGGCTTAAGCGGATTCTCGTCCGGTACGGAGAAGGTAACTTCCTTCACCGCAACATTGCCGACTTTATCCGTTGCCTGAACCTTGAATACATGCTCTCCGCCCGTAAAATCCTTGGATGCCGTTGCATACGGGATTGTGATTGGCGTCTCGTCGAGCCACACCTGCACTTTATCCACGCCGGACAACGCATCGTTAGTGGTAGCGTTAATGGTGAAAGCACCACGGTACTCTTTTCCTTCTTGAAGAGTCGTTGTGATCGTTGGCGCCGTATTATCCACTTTCACAACGGCAGCTTTCTCACCGTACTCGGAATGGCTCACTTTTACCGTATGATCACCATCGGTCAGCTTAGTTGTATCAAGCGCGTAAGCCTTCGATGCAAGCAGCTCATCCGGAATAACAAAGTTGAAGTCCATAACCGGGAATTTACCGCTGCTGTCGCCCATCGAGATAACGGTATCCCGGTTTTTGTAACGCTCGTCGAAAATTTCCGTACCGTCCGCGAATACAAGCCTTACGTTACGTACGGTAAAATCATCCTTGTTCTCTTCCGGACGGTCATCAAACGGCGATGCCTTAGTACCTGCACGGATGGAGATAACGTTGCTTCCGCCCTTCAGGCGTTCCGCCGCGATTGGTACCGTCAGCGTTGTATAGGTGTTGATCGGATCCAGGAAGATCGACAGAATTTCGTCTCCCATCGTCACGCCGTTCTTGAAGTAGTAGTTAACGCCATTCGCTTCGAAAGCGAAGTAGGCATCCTGCTCAACCGCGCTGTACGTTCCTTCCGTCGCTTCGTTCCGGTCAACGGACAAGTGAAGCTCGGAAGCCGGCGCGTTCTCCGCAGTTGCCTTCACTACCTTCGTTCCGGCAAGGAAATCGCCGTCCTTCACGTTAAGGCGCAGATCGGAATGGTCCGTATTTCCAGTCACATTCGTACGATACTTCTCCGATGTCACTTCGTTCTGGCCGTCCGAGATTACATAGTAATACTCGATGTAATCGCGTCCGATCAGCTCCGGCGAGTAGATCGTGTAGTGATACAGCGTATCGTCGAAGCTTTCCGCCAGGTAACGCTTTGTATATTGCGTATCCAGGTTGCTCTTGTAATAAAGAGCTACGGATTTAACCTTGTTCTCGTCATTTGCTTCCGCAACGATCGAGAGGTTTTTCGATTTGTCGATTTCCGGCGTATTCGTCAAATCCTTGTAAGTAGGGCTTGTTGTATCAACCGGTGTCTTAACCGTAATAATCGGCACCTGAACCGGAGCTACGGTACCCGGCGTTGCCGCTTCCGTACCTGCGCTGTATTTGATCATCTGCGTGCTGCCGGCCTGCGAATATTTGTAGAAAATCCCTTTGTTCGCGACAGTCTCTGCGTCCGTATCGTAATAAACGGCCGAGGTTTCCGTCTTCGTATTCGTCGCGATAACAATGCCGCGTCCGCCGCCGTTAGCCATGCCGTCGCTGTACATCTTGACGATATCCGTGCCTTCTACAAGGTTACTTCCATAATTGGCGTTGAAATCGGCAACCGTTTTTTGCTTGTTCTGGCTGTTGATGACCCAGAATACCAGCGTCTTTTTCGAAGGAATAAGCAGGTCCTCCGAATCCGTTGGCCAGACCACGTCGGCATCCGGTCCCGAAGCGGTGTAACGGTATTGAATTTTATAGTCTTTAAAGTTAACGGTTTTATCCGTATTGTTGTAGATCTCGACAAACTCGTAGCCGTCCGCCGTGCCTACGTTTGTGGAGTCCGGAACAATCTCGGTCACCATCAGAGGAGGAAGCTTCGAGAAATCTACGTTGCCAAGCTCAATCGTTACCGTGTAGGTGTTCGATTTGACCGTATCGATCCCGTCGTTAGCTTGAATATAGTATTGCAGCTGGGAATCGGTGAAAGCTTCCTTCGGAATGTTCGCCGAGAATACATTGTTCTCTCCCGCCGACATCGGCAAGGAGGCGTAGTCCGCTGCATCGCCTACTTTGTAGAACAACGATGCTGTTACGGCGTCGCTGTCCGGGTCAGCGATGGTTGCTTGCACCATCAGATCGTTATCGATGCTGCCCGAGACAGGTGCCGTATGCTCGATAACCGGCAGCTTATTAACGGCAGGAGCCGGCTGCTCCGGAAGCAAAGCCGCTTCTACCGTGCCAGGAGTTGCGGCAGTGACGCCTGCGCTGAACAGCTTCATCTGATTCGTGCCGTCAACCGGATATTGATAGAAAATGCCTTTGTCCGCTACCGTCTGCGCATCGTTCTCGTAGAACGCTTCGGCAATTTCCTTGCCGGTCTTCGACGCGAGTACGATTTTGCGCTGGCCGCCGTTGGCCATGCCGCCGCCGCCATCGATGCGGAACAGATTCGTATTCTCTACCAGGGTTGTATGATAGTTGGCGTTGAAATCATCCGCTTTCAGCTCATTGTTTACGCCGTTCATAACCCAGAACACCACATTGCCAAGCGGAGGAATAACAGCCGTGCTTGGCAGCTCCCATACAGCGTCCGCTGTCGCGGAGTTTGTGTAACGATAGATCAGCTTATACTCGCTCAGCGAGATCGGACGTGTCGTATTGTTGTACACCTCTACGAACTCGTAAGCATCGGAACCCGACAGGTTTGCACTGTCCGGTACAAGCTCCGTAATAAGCATGGGAGGCACCTTCGAGTAGTCGAAGTTATGCTGCTCAATGGCAACCGTATAAGTGGAAGACTTTACATGGTTAACCGCGTCAGCAGCTTCAATATAGTACTGCAGCTCGGTTGCCGTAAGAGAAGCCTTTGGAATAACCGCGGAAAAATCCGAGCCTCCCGTATTCGTCATCGGTACCGAGGTAAACGTTGCGTCGGACGAGTTCTTATAAAAGACCGCCGCCGTAGCCGTATCATCGGCATCCGTAATTTGCGCCGTAATAGCAAGGTCTTGTTCACTGCTTCCCTCCGTTACCGGGGAATGAGTGATAACCGGAGCCTGGTTAACCGGGCCCTCAGGGAATTGGTAGTGAACCGCAGGAATTTGTCCCTGTGCCAGTGTGCCTGGAGTTGGGGCCGACTTCACTGCAAATTTGTCGGTTTGCACGCCACCTGCTGCCGGCAGCAGGTAGTGGTCGCCGAGACCGGCGCCAACATCGGTGGAGGCTGTATAGCTGGAACTCGAAATTTCGGTTCCTTGGCTGTTTTTAATGACAACCCCGCGGTCAGCCGTATTAGAGAAGCCATTAAAGCCCGTAACCTGGACGATCTGGCTGTCCGTCAAGCTTACGCCGTATTTGGCATTAAAATCGGTGAGAACAAAGTTTTTTGGATTGTACCAGAACACCATGACCTGCTCCGGATCCAACGTCTTTTCGCCAAAGCTGAACGTTGCATCCGGAGAAGCCGTTGGGTCCGGATAACGGTACAGGAATGTATAATCGTTCAAACGAATGGTTTTGTTCGAGTTATTGTATACTTCGAAAAACTCGTAATCATCCGTACCCGCAACGTCGGGATGAATTTCGGAGACAAACAGCTCCGGTACGGTATTTTCGTCTGCAGCCGCAACAACGCCTACAGAGGACAACAAGCCCATCATCATGCTTGCCAGTAGAACGCTAGAGATCCATTTCTTGTATCTCTTGCTTAACATAATAGGAAACACTTCCTTCTGATTAGTATGTAGCTTGTTACATCGTGAAGTCTGAGATCAGGCGTTCGATCAGCCAATATAGTCCCATTAAACCAACCACCGAGGAGGTCGCATACGTCCACCAGATCTGACGGTTGCTTGTGCTTGTAATCAGCTTCCGAATTACCCACAGAATCGGAATGACAATCGCCAGTACAACGAGCTGGCCGATCTCAACGCCAAGATTGAAGGAGAAGAGCGGCAGGGCAATGTTGCCCGACATCGTTCCGTGCAAAATCTCCGCAAAGCCAAAGCCATGCACCATCCCGAACGTCACCGTGACGGCAATCTGCTTGCCCTTCAGCTGCGGGAATCTTTTGCGGAACATCGTCTCAAAAGCTACGAATACGATACTTAACGCAATAAGAGGCTCCACGATAAGCGGCGACAACGACGCTAGATCCATCGCGGATAGAACCAATGTGATGCTGTGTCCAACCGTAAAGGCCGAGACCAGCTTCAGCATCGTCCAGCCGCTTGTGCCCGAGGCAAGGATTAACCCGCAGAGGAACAACATATGATCGGCGCCCGACCAGATATGCTCCATCCCCATCGTCACGTAATCTTTCAGCACGCTTGTCCACGAGGAAGAAGTGGTCAACGGCTTCGACCCAGCATCATCTAGAGCGGCACCAGAATCGGAGCTTGCCGCATCCGTTCCATGGTAGCCTTCCATCTGCAAAATGTTGTTCGAACTGTTTATCACTTGCACGATAGACTGCTTCCCCATCCGGATCGTTGCATAGCTGCGGTGATCGGGGTTTGTTCCGTCATAAAAGTTATATTGAACCATGTACCGGTCGACAGGCTCGGCAAAATCATAGTTGATGTCGATCTCGATCATCGGCACTTTTGCTTTTTCCGTCTGTTTGGCTGCGAGTACAACTCCCGTGCCAACCTTGTTATTGCCCGTAACGATAAGCCTGTCGTGAACGAGTGCCGTAAGCGCATCATTTTCACTGGACAGCTCGTCTTCGGAAAGCTTGCCGTCACCGTTGCCATCAAGCTGCGGCATAGCTTCGAGCAGTTCCCTCTCCAGCAAGAACAAGTTGTATTCCAGATTCTTATCCTTAACGGTAATATCCGAAAAACCCGTCGAGCTGAAATGCGCTTCGGCCGTTCCGCCCATTACTGTCAACAGAACCCATAAAGCGGCCAGTATAACCCCAGCTTTTTTGTGTAATTTCACATGCGTCTCCCTTCTCCCTAGTGCTTGGCTTCCTGCTTCTCTCTATCTGTCGAATGCTGGACATACTTAGCGATTATAGTTTTGAAGTGTTTGAAGAACGTAAATGATAGATTAAGAAATTATTGAGAATGAGGAAAATAGTAGAAAAGAGTTTCCTAGACGCCTGCCCAGCAGGCATCGTCCCTAGATCATGCTGGGAGATGGCGATTGCTGAGCCTTCGCTGGGCATTCGGAAATAAGCCGCTGGAATGGGGAATCCCTCTCAAGCGGGCAGGTGACGACGCCGGGTTATTGGTGGAACCTTAAGGTTCCTTAGGGACCTTAAGAGCTTTCTTCTTGCCCGTGCGAGCCGGGTTAAGGTCCCTCAGGGACCTTAACCTCATGAAATCAGCCAAACATGCGGCGATGCCAGGCTATTCGCGGATCCTTAAGGTCCCTACCGACAGCTGATAGGTTGATTTCAGCCTTTCGCAGCTGGATTCGCTGCTTTTGCTAGCCTGAAAGGTTTCTTTTAGCCTTTCAAGAGCCATTCTGCTAATCCGGAGGCCTGTCGGACAAGCTCTAAGGCTGTTTTCAGCCTTTCAGCCGCCGGAATCCACGCAGGCGGGGCAGCTCTCTTAGGCAAAAAAAAGAACCCCCGCAGGCTGGCATCCAGCTTTGCGGGGGTTCTCTCAAGCGATCGAAGAGCTTAACAGATCGCGCACCTTGGTATAGCTCATCTGATGAGCCGCGGCGACGGCTTCATGAGTGATAAAGCCGTCCATGGCGTTTACGCCGCGCCGGATCGGCTCGCTGCCGGCAAGCGTATCGCGGACGCCGCGGTCGGCCAGCGCCAGCATATACGGCAGCGTGGCGTTTGTTAGTGCCGCCGTTGCCGTATATGGCACGGCGCCCGGCATGTTGGCGACGGCGTAATGAAGGACGCCAAACCGCTCGAATACCGGCTCGGCATGCGTCGTAATCCGGTTAATCGTCTCCACGCTGCCGCCCTGGTCAATCGCGACATCCACGATAACCGAGCCTGCCGGCATGGCACGGACCATGTCCTCCGTTACAAGCTTTGGCGCACGGGCGCCGGGAATCAGCACGGCTCCAATCACAAGATCCGATTCAGCGACTGCCTCGGCGATTTGCCGGGAATGCGAAGCGAGTGTCTGTATCCGGCCGCCGAACCGATCCTCCAGCGCCCGCAGCCTATCGGCATCGCGGTCTATAATGGATACGTCGGCGCCAAGACCAAGCGCGATCTGCGCAGCGCCTGTCCCTACTACGCCGCCGCCGATAATGGTGACGCGGCCTTTCCGCACGCCGGGAACGCCGCCCAGCAGAATACCTCTTCCCCCATGCGCCTTCTCCAGAAATTGAGCTCCGACCTGGGCTGCCATCCTTCCGGCTATATCGCTCATCGGGGTGAGAAGCGGCAGCTGGCCGCTGGACAGCTGAACGGTCTCGTATGCGATCGCCGTCACCTTATGCTGCGCCAATGCCTCTGTCAGCTCCCGCTCCGCAGCCAGATGCAAATACGTAAACAGCACCAGCCCTTCACGGAAGTGCCGGTACTCTTCCTTCAGCGGCTCCTTCACCTTCACGACCATATCCCTGGACCAAGCATCATCCGCAACCGCTACAACTATAGCCCCAGCCGACTGATACTGTTCATCCGGGAACCCGGATGCCGCCCCCGCTTCCGTCTCTACAAACACGCGATGTCCATGCTTTACTAACTCATAAACGCCGCCGGGCGTTAGAGCAACGCGGTGCTCCGCGCTTTTTCTCTCTTTCGGAACGCCAATTTCCATATACGCTCCCTCCCTTTTCTCCTATCCGCCTGCCACTATGCGTTACGTTGCCTGCGAAATCTATCCTCTTGTATAATGATGAGAAACTAGAATCAGTTTCCCTCACAATTCCACGTTAGGGCGGTGAAGGTCCATGGTTGAAACGTTGATGCAGCTAACCGTTAGAGACATCCTGCAGCGCCCTCTGTTTCAGAAGGCTGAGACGATCGCAAGCGAAGAAGCGCTGAATCGCACCGTACGATGGGTCCACATTATGGAAGTTACCCAGATTGGCAAGCTTCTAAGCGGCAATGAGCTGATCCTGTCCACCGGCATCGGCTGGCATGACGACGAGGAGCTAAGCCTATCCTTCCTTCGGCAGCTTATCGATTCCGGAGCCTCTGGCCTCTGTATCGAACTAGGCACCTACACCAAAAAGCCATCCGATGCCATGATCGAGCTGGCGGAGCGAGAGAACTTTCCTCTCCTTTTTTTCCACGAGGAGGTTCGTTATATCGACATTACCCAAGATCTGCACGCCTACTTCATCCATCAGCATCACCGCATGGTCTATGAGCTTGAAGCGCTCTCCACCAAGCTGAACCAGCTATTGCTCTCCGGCAAAGGCATTATGCCGCTGCTTAAGCTTCTCCACCACACGACCGGTACCCAAGTCGCTTTTTTTCCGTTAAATGCCGAAGCAGAGTTTATTCCGCATATGCCCAAAGCCAAAGCAGACAGCTTCTACGAGCAATGGATTTACGGCGAAATGTTTGCCACCCCTGACCTGAAGCGCGGACTCGCGCACCGCCCGATTCTTGCCCTTGACCATCTATTTGCCGATTTGCTGCTGCAGTCCGAGCAGGAGTTGAGCGAATTCCAGGTTCTAGCCCTCGACCGCTGCGCTACCGCTATCGCCCAAGAAATGATGCGTACCAAATATATGGAGGAGAGACGGCGCTACAAGGATGAAATGTGGGTAACGGATTGGCTGAGCGGCAAGCATGCCGAGAAGGAAGTGCGGGAGTATATCAGCTCGATCAGGCCCGCCGCCAAGCTTTACGGCTTAACCGTTTGCATATTCCGCTTGAACCTGAAGCTGGC
This sequence comes from Paenibacillus sp. JDR-2, assembly GCF_000023585.1. Lineage (NCBI taxonomy): Bacteria > Bacillati > Bacillota > Bacilli > Caryophanales > Paenibacillaceae > Paenibacillus > Paenibacillus sp. JDR-2. The sequence goes on from NC_012914.1 coordinate 5,383,329, forward strand.
GGAGTGGAAGGAAGGCGAAGAGCTGCTTATTCAGAAAAACATGGTTGCCCGCGCCATCTTCGAAGGCGAAGGCTACTTCCTTCTCCCCGCCATTTTGCATGATCATATCGTCTTTGTACTAATCGATCAGATGAAGCAGCTCAAGTGGAAGGATCGCCTCCTCCGCGCCATTGACCGTCTAAGAAAAACTGAGCACAACCCGGATTCGGCCCTATTTGCCGGAACGCTGGGCATCGGCAAATACTTGACCGATCTGTCCCGCGCCAAGGAAGGCTACGAGTCCGCGCAAGAGACGGTTGCGATTCAGACGGATATCGGGCCGCTGAGCTCGCCTTTTTTCAATGACCTGCACACGTACCGGATCATATCGGGTCTCAAGAAGACCGGCATGCTGCCCGCCCTCATCGAGGAATATATCGGCCCGCTCGCGCGGTACGATCAGGAGAAAAACGGGCAGCTGCTCAAAACGCTGAAGGTGTTCCTCTCCCTGTCCGGCTCCAAGCAGGATACGGCAAAAGAGTTGTTTATCGTCCGTCAGACGCTTTATCATCGGCTCGAGAAAATAGCATCGCTGTTAGGCGATGACTACCTCGTTGCAGATAAACGGCTGGCCATTGAGCTCGCATTAAATGCGTATGAATACACCTATGGGGCGATTCCCTAATTACCCTGCATCATTCCAACCGGAGGAAGCCAGCTGCTTCACCACCAGATTGGACATATATTTCCGGGCATCCGCGGAGAGCAGCTGCAGCACCGCGCTCTCCCCGCCGGGATGAACAAGTTCTATGGTTGCCCCGCTCAAATTCTCCACTACGCTATGAATTCTGAACTGCCTGCCGATATAAGCATCCAGCTTTTGCTTCTCTTCCATAAACTCCCGGTAAGCCGACATAAGTAAGCACCTCCGTTGAGTGGTCTTCCGGCCCGCATCCCTATCCCTGCTTATATGTCGCGCGCTTCAGGAATTGCCCCTTGCCCGCTTCCCCTACAAAAGCTTGATTCCGAATCACAAACTCGCCTCGCGACAATACGCTTTCCGGCACGCCGCTCACGCGAAGCCCTTCAAACGGGTTGTAATCGACGTTCATATGATGAGTCTCCGCCGATAACGTTCTATCCGCTGTTGGGTCAAAAATAACGATATCCGCGTCGCTGCCAACGGCAATCGTCCCTTTGCGCGGGAATAAGCCAAACAGCTTGGCGTTACGGGTAGCGACAATCTCTACGAATTGGTTCAGCGTCAGCTTGCCTTTCGCGACTCCCTCCGAGTATAGGATGGAGAAACGATCCTCAATGACCGGACCCCCGTTTGGAATTTTGCTGAAATCGCCCTTCCCCAAATCCTTTTGCCCTTTGAAGTTGAAGGAGCATTGATCGGAGCCTAGCGTTTGCAGGGAACCCGTAATAAGCGCATTCCAGAGCACCTCTTGATGGCTCTTCTCGCGGAGAGGCGGAGACCATACATACTTGGCTCCTTCAAAATCCGGCAGCGCGAGGTACGACTGATCGAGCACCAGATACTGCGGGCAGGTCTCGCCCCACACATCTACCCCGCGGGTTCTTGCCTCGCGGATCGCCTTCACCGCTTCCGCGCAGGTGACATGCACGACATACAGCCTTGCACCCGTGAGCTCGGCAAGAGCCGCCGCGCGAGCCGTTGCTTCGCCTTCGATAGCGGAAGGCCGGGTCAGCGCATGGTAGATCGGGTCCGTATTCCCTTCGGCAAGCGCCTTCTCCACCAGAAACTCGATGACATCGCCGTTCTCGGCATGCACCATCACCATGGCGCCAAGCTCCTTGGCCGATAACATGGTCCGGTATAACGTGCCGTCATCGGCTTGGAACACGTTTTTATACGCCATAAACACCTTAAACGAAGTAATCCCTTCGTCCTTCACGATGAAAGGCAGCTCCGCCAGCACGGCGTCATTGATCTCGCTGATCATCAGATGGAAGCTGTAGTCGATCACGGCTTTGCCCCCGGCTTTCGCATGCCATTTCTGAAGCGACTCGCTTAGCGGCTTTCCCTTGTCCGTCAGGCAAAAATCGATAATCGTTGTGGTCCCGCCAAATGCCGCGGCTCTTGTCCCCGTCTCGAAATCATCGGCCGTCACCGTCCCGCCAAACGGCATATCCAGATGGGTATGCGGGTCTACGCCGCCAGGAAACACGTATTTCCCGGTTGCATCAACGATCTCCGCTTCCTCTGCCGAAAGGCCAAGACCAATCTGCTTGATAACGCCGTCCTCAATAAGAACATCAGCCCGATACGTATCCGCGGCGGTTACTATCGTGCCGTTTCGTATGATTTTCGCAGCCATCGCTTATACCGCCTCCTTGCTCGCGCCACCTGGCGCTTGATTGGAATCGCCGACTGAAGCGACCGCCTTCTGGCGCGCATTCCAGGACATCGGCAGCTCGCCGGAAGGAATCTCAACCATAGAGATCGCACCTTCCACCGGACAAACGATCGAGCAAAGATTGCAGCCTACGCAATCCTCTTCCCGCACCTTGAGGTAAGCACGGCCGTCGTCCGTTGTCAGGCGTTCAATACATTGATGCGACGTATCCTCGCAGGCAATATGGCACTTATTGCAGACGATGCAATTCTCCTCGTGAATCCGGGCAACAACCTGATAGTTCAGATCAAGATCGCCCCAATCGGAGTATCGGGAAACGGATTTGCCAATCAGCTCTGTAACGGAGGATAAGCCTTTGTCATCCAGGTAGTTGTTCAGCCCGTCGATCATATCCTCCACGATGCTGAAGCCGTGATGCATGGCCGCTGTACACACCTGCACCCCGGTAGCTCCCATAAGCATAAACTCGACCGCATCCCGCCAATTGGAGACGCCTCCAATTCCCGAGATCGGTACATTGACCTGAGCGTTACGCGCGCATTCCGCCACCATATTCAGCGCGATGGGCTTTACCGCCGGACCGCAATACCCGCCATGAGCACCTTTGCCGCCAACATGCGGAATCGTGTTCCAGGTGTCGAGATCCACGCCAGCCAGAGAGTTGATCGTATTGATAAGCGAGATCGCATCCGCGCCGCCGCGAACGGCCGCTTTGGCGGTAGCCGTAATATCCGTAATGTTAGGCGTCAGCTTCACGATGACCGGCGTCTTTGCCGCCTCCTTCGCCCACATCGTTTGCGCTTCAACCAGATCCGGCTGCTGGCCGGAGGCCGAGCCCATGCCGCGCTCCGCCATGCCATGCGGACAGCCGAAGTTCAGCTCCAGTCCGTCGACGCCTACGGCCTCGACTTTTTTTACAATTTCATGCCACTTCTCCCGCTTCGGCTCCACCATAAGGGACACCACGACGGCATGGTTCGGAAACCGTTTCTTCGTCTCGTAAATCTCCTTCAAATTCACTTCAAGCGGCCGGTCCGTAATCAGCTCGATATTGTTAAAGCCCGCCACGCGCTGACCGTTAAAATGCACGGCCGCAAACCTCGACGAAGTGTTGATAATCGGATCCCCAAGGGTCTTCCATACCGCTCCGCCCCAACCCGCCTCGAAAGCCCGCTGCACCTGGTAGCCCGTATTCGTTGGCGGCGCCGACGCTAACCAGAACGGATTCGGCGAGGATATGCCCGCCAGATTGATACGCAAATCAGCCATCGCGTTTCCCCTCCTAAAAAATATGATTACGCCGTCTCCCCCTGCTCCTTCACCAGCTGCCGATAGATGGCATACGCGGCTTTCTTGCCCTGCTGCGCCGCCGATACAACCATCGCTTCCCCTTGGCCGTCGCCAAAAATAACATCGCCAGCCGCATACACCTGCGGATCGGACGTTTGGAACGTAACCGGATCAATCGCTACGATTCCGCGTTTATGCGAGAGACCAAGCTGCTCGACCAGGCCGATATGACGCGTTTGACCAATGGCAAGAACAACCGCATCCACATCCATAAAAAACTCCGAGCCTTCCACCGGCACCGGCCGGATCCGGCCACCGCTCTCTTCAAGCTTCATCAACGTGCATTCGAGCGCCGTTACATTGCCCGCCGAATCTCCAACGATCCGCTTTGGCGCGGTCAGCCATTTGAACATGACGCCGTCCTGCTTCGCAAAATCGAATTCGAAATCGTAAGCCGTCATCTCTACGGAAGTCCGGCGGTAGACAATCGTCACCTCGTCCGCTCCGAGCCGAACCGAACAGGTCGCCGCGTCAATAGCGGTATTGCCGGCACCGATAACGGCAACCTTTTTTCCCGCAATATCCGTACGAATGGACGATTTGGTCGATTCTACGAATTCGATAGCGTCATAGACGCCTCGGAGACCTTCGCCCCCGATGCCCAGCTTCGGCACCTTGGACATGCCGATGGCCAGGACAATCGCATCGTACTGCTGCTTTAATTCCTCGACGCTGATATCGATCCCAACCTTCACGCCCGTTCGGATCTCTACGCCAAGCTGCTTGACCTGCTCTACTTCCCAGAGCGAGATTTCCTGCGGCAGCCGGAACGAGACAATGCCATGCGTATCAAGGCCGCCTGCCTGCTCCTTCGCTTCGAACACCGTGACCGCAAAGCCGAACCGGGCAAGCTCCCTGGCCGCCGACAAGCCTGCAGGACCACCTCCGATAACGGCGGCTTTTTTCCCGTTGCTGCTTCCTGCCTTGAACAATACCTGCTCGTTGCGGATTGCCCAATCGGTCGCGTAACGCTGCAGATCCCCGATCATAATCGGCTTGGACGAATGGTTAAGCACGCAGGCCCCTTCGCATAGCTCCTCCGTCGGGCATACCCGCGAGCAGCTTGCGCCAACGGGATTCGCCTCCATAATGGCGCGGGCGGAGCCTTTCATGTTGCCGGAGGCGATCTTTTTGATAAAGGACGGAATGTTGATGCCCGTCGGACAAGCCTTAATGCACGGGGCATCATAGCAATACAGGCAGCGGTTCGACTCCTCGATCGCCTCCTTGGGCTTCATTCCGGCTTTCACCTCGGCAAAATTACGCCGCAAAGATTCCGCGGATATAAACGTTGCAGCCATCCGTTCATCCCCCTTTCCCATAGCGCTTATTATAGGTTTATGATGCTGTCGTACGTTTCCGGCCTGCGGTCCCGATAAAACTGCCAAATATTCCGCACCTCGCGGATCAGCTCTTTATCCATGACGCCAATTACAACCTCATCCTGATTCCGGCTGCCGATAGCCACAATCGAGCCGCGCGGGTCAACCAAATAAGACTGTCCGTAAAACTCTCCCATATTCCAAGGCGCCTCGTACCCGACCCGATTGATAGCCGCCACGTAATAGCCGTTCGCCACCGCATGAGCCGGCTGTTCCAGCTTCCATAGGTATTCCGAAGTGCCCGCTACCGTCGCGGAAGGATTAAAAACAATCTCCGCCCCGTTCAGCCCAAGCGCACGCGCCCCTTCCGGGAAATGCCGATCATAGCAGATGTATACGCCAACCTTCGCGTAAGCCGTATCAAATACCGGATAACCTACATTGCCCGGCTTAAAATAATACTTCTCCCAAAAGCCGCATCCCCCGTCGCCTGCCGCTACATGCGGAATGTGATGCTTGCGGTATTTGCCGAGGTAAGCGCCGTCCGCGTCAATAACCGCTGCGGAGTTATAGTAATTCGCAATGCCGTCACGCTCATATATAGGAAGCACAATAACGACGCCTAGCTCCCGGGCGAGCTCCCGGAACAGCTTTGTAGTCGGCCCGTTAGGAATTTCCTCAGCGGCGTCATACCATTTGGTTACCTGCTCCGCACAGAAATACGGTCCGTAGAAGATCTCCTGCAGCGAGATAATCCGAGCGCCTTTGGCAGCGGCTTCGCGTACAAGACGGATATGCTTTTCAATCGCCGCCTTCTTGTGCGCCTCTACCGGCTCATCGCCATGTACGTCATGAGATGCCTGGACTAATCCAATCGTTACCTTACTCATCGCTTCTCCTCCCGATTCCGCTCGCAATACGTATAGCCGACCGGTACAGCAGCTCCGTTCCCAAAGCTATATCCTCCGGAGAAGAATACTCCTTGGGGTTATGGCTGATGCCGTCCTTGCACCGGACAAAAATCATGCTGTAATCCGTCACGTAAGACATCGTCAGCGAATCGTGGAACGGCCCGCTCATCAGCTCAGGCAGCTTCATCCCCATGCCGGACGCTTCCTTCCGCAAGATGTCCTTCATCCATTCCGCGCAATACCGCGGTTCGCTGTTCGTATCCTCCCGGATCAGATACTGCAGGTCATGCTCATCGCAGATGTCCTGAATGGTATCCAGCAGCTGCTGCTCCCGCTCGTTCCGGCGGGAGAGAACGATATCCCGGAGGTCAACCGTAAACGTCACCTTTTCCGGGATGATGTTGCGGGAATCCGGAAACACCGACAGCGAGCCTACTGTTCCAACTGTTGAAGCCCCGTCCTCCAGACGGGCGAGGTCGTTAAGAGCAACAATCACCTTTGCCGCGCCAACCAGCGCGTCCCTCCTCATCGGCATGGGCACCGAGCCCGCATGTCCTGCAAAGCCGTTCAGCTCAACCGTCCACCAGAGCGGGCCGGAAATGCCGGTTACGATGCCAATCGGCGAATCCAGCGATTCAAGCACCGGCCCTTGTTCAATATGAAGCTCCAGGAACGCGCCGATCCTTCCCGCCTCAAACGCATATCCTTCAAACTCTGCCGGGTCGCAGCCGAACTCCAGCAAGGCTTCCCGGCGAGTTACGCCATTCTTGTCTGTCCGGTCAAGCTCCCCTTCCTCGAGCTTGCCCGTCATGCCGCGGACGCCAAATAATCCTTTGTTGAAGCGGCAGCCCTCTTCATCGCAAAAGGCGACCACCTCAATGTCCATTTCGGGTGTGAAACCTTTTTCAGCCATCGTCTGGACCGCTTCAATCGCTCCAAGAACGCCGATAGCCCCATCATACCGTCCGCCATAGGGCTGGGAATCGACATGGGAGCCTAGCATAAGGACCGGAAGCTCCGGATGTTTTCCTCTGAATACGCCTATCAGATTGCCAAAAGGATCTATTCTTGCGGTCATTCCCGCTGCTTCCATCCAGCTCTTCACCTGCTCTACTCCCGCTCTATCTTCCTTCGACAAAGCCAGCCGGCATACGCCGGTCTCCCCAATCCTTCCGATCTGCGCCAGCTCCTCGGTATGCCGGTTCAGCCGTTCTGCATTAATCGTAGCGTTGAGCTCCACACCCATGTCCCGTTCCCTCCCGTCCAAGTCTCCGATGACATATAAGTATGTACGAGATTTGAATTTATACGGCTAGTCAGAACACCATCCCTCGAACTCTGGCAACTAAGCGCGGCGTTAAGGTCCCTTAGGGACCTTAATTGTTACTCACATGCTACTTATCAAGGCGGAATCCTGCCACTTTCAACGCGTTAAGGTCCTTTAGGGATCTTAACCATCCAACTCGACTGCTTTTTATCGTGTTTAAGGTCCCTCAGGGACCTTATTTCCTGCTCGCACGTTACTTTCAAGGCGGAATCCTGCCACTTTCAACGCGTTAAGGTCCCTCAGGGACCTTAACCGCCCAACTCGACTGCTTTTTATCGTGTTTAAGGTCCCTCAGGGACCTTATTTCCTTCTCGCACGTTACTTTCAAAGCGGAATCCTGCCACTTTCAACGCGTTAAGGTCCCTCAGGGACCTTAACCACCTAACTCGACTGCTTTTTATCGTGTTTAAGGTCCCTCAGGGACCTCATTTCCTGCTCGCACACTACTTTCAAGGTCAAATCCTGCCACTTTCAACGCGTTAAGGTCCCTCAGGGACCTTAACCATCCAACTCGACTGCTTTTTCTCGAGCTTAAGATCCCTTAGGACCTTAACTCCTGCTCACACGTTACTTTTAAGGCCGAACCCTGCCACTTTCAACGCGTTAAGGTCCCTCAGGGACCCTAACCACCTAACTCGACTGCTTTTTATCGTGTTTAAGGTCCCTGAGGGACCTCATTTCCTGCTCGCACGTTACTTTCAAGGCGGAACCCTGCCACTTTCAACGTGTTAAGGTCCTTTAGGGATCTTAACCACCTAACTCAACTGCTTTTTCTCGTGTTTAAGGTCCCTAGGAACCTTATGCATCTCCCCCACTACCTCGTATGTTATCCGCTAGCTTTTTTCCGCGTCCGCCAGAATCGTCTTGTCTATGGCTTTGCTTAAATCCGGCGCCGCCTTGATTAATCCGTATTTGAGCGAAATATCTACCGTCCGCTGCACGGCATCATCTACGAAGGAACCTACCTGGGCATCCGTGAACCCTTCCGGCTTCACAAGCTTCGCCATCTCCATCAGCATGGTGGACTGATGCTCCTTCGTTGTGCTGCCCTCTGTTACGGCCTTCATTACGATATCAACCGCTTCTTCCTGATTGGCAATGGCGTAGTTCCAGCCCTTCATTGTGGCGCGGATGGCCTTAACCGCGGTATCCCGGTTATTTTTCAGCCAATCCTCCTTCACCACCAGCGTATCCTCAAGCATCCCGACACCCGCATCCTCAAAGTCGTACACATATAAATCCTCCGGCTTCACGCCGCTCTCCAGCACGACATGGTACTCGTTGTAGATGGTAGAGATCGCTACATCCAGCTGCTTGTTGAAGAACTGGTCCATCGTAAAGCCCTGCTTCACCAGCTCCACATCCTTCTGCGGATCAAGGCCGTTCTTCTCCATGAAAGCAAGCACCTGGAACTGCTGGCTTCCCGTCCACATGCCTACCTTCTTTCCTTTCATCTTCGCCGGCGCATCAATCCCGGAAGCCTTGTCGGCAACAAACCGGTACGAGCTCTTCTGCAAGATCTGCGCCACCGAGACGAGCGGCAATCCGTTGTCCCGGTTCACCAACAGGCTGTCGAAGCTCGTTACGCCGATATCCGCCGCGCCGTTCACCACCTGCTGCTCGATAACGACATCCGGGCCGCCCGGTACAATCTCGACATCCAGACCTTCCTGCTCGTAGAAGCCTTTTTCCTTGGCGACGAAAATCCCCGCGAACTGGGCTTGAGGCACCCATTTCAGCTGGATTTTCACCTTCTTCAGAGGTTCGCTTGACTTGCCCTCGTTCGCCGAAGACTCCGATGGACCGTTATTGCCGCAGGCTGCGACCATAATCAACGCCATTGCCATCGTCAGCGAGGTTACGGCCTTAATGACCCGGTTTCTCTTTCTCATCTACCCCATCCTCTCCCTATCGCTATCTATTTGTAAGATGAAGACATCCCCTGATGCGTAAGAAGTTATTGCAGCTTGCGCCGGGCGGCATGCCATGGAATCGCGATTCTTTCCAGCAGCTGAATGAGATAATAGAGCGCGATGCCAAGCACGGCGGCGATAACAATGCAGGACCAGGCGATGGGCATATTGCCCAGCTTAATCTGATCGGATAGCAGAAAGCCCAGCCCTCTGGAGGAGATAAAAAACTCGCCAACTATCGCTCCTATAATGCCGGTTGCCATGTTGATCTTGAGCGCTGTAAATATGGCTGGCAGCGCAAGCTTGAACCGCAGCTTCAAAAAGATGACGAACCTTCCTGCCGCGTAGGCGTGCATAAGCTCCAGATAGGCGGGCTCGACGGAGCGCAGCCCCTTATAGGCGCTAACCGCCATCGTGGCCATCGTCATGATGGCGACAATCGCCATCTTGGAGGCGACACCGTCGCCAAACCAATTGTTCATAACCGGCGCGAGCGCAACGATTGGGACGGCGTTTAAAGCAGCTACTAAGGTGATGGCTCCTTTGCCCGCTTGCGTAATAAAAGACGCTGCAATGGCAGCGAGAAGGCCAATAGCGGAGCCAATTAGGCAGCCCCCAATCATTTCCGCGCCGGTATAGAGGGAGTAGTTCCAGAGGAGATCGCGGTTTGTCTGAATAGCCTTTCCGATGGCCGACGGAATCGGCAATTGATAAAGCTCCAGGTGAAACAGCTTGTGGAATCCTTTTAGCTGCCAGATGATCAGAAAGAGAAGGCCAAATCCGATTGGCAGCCAGAACGTGCTTCGGGATTGTTTTCGTATGGAGGTTGGAGTTAGTCTGCTCTTCCTCTCGTTTAGTCCCGCTGTAAGGTCTGCTGCTAATCTAGGCTGCGGGGGCGGGACAAGGGACTGCTCCGTATTGACGGCGGTCATCTCCTTCATCTTCCGCCTCCCCCTTGCGAACGAAATTCCGGCTGCCATGGAGTCAATAACCGTTCAGCCAGCGTGACTAGCAGGAACCAGATCAACCCGATGACAACGCTGACTAGAATCGTGGACCAGAACATATACACTTGCGAGCTGCCGTAGTAGAGAGAGCTGAGCATTAATACGCCAATGCCGTTTGGCGCTCCCATCAGCTCAACGATAATAGAAGCCGTAATCGCAAGAGGGGCGGACAGCTTAAGTCCGGCAAAAAGACCGGGAAGCGATGCCATCAGCCGCAGCTTGGTGTACGTCGTCCATGCAGAGGCTGCGTACGAGCGCATCAGGTCCTCCTGTTCAGGCTTGATGCTCTGAAGGCCGCGCAGCATATGAATAGCTACCGGAAAAAAGGTTACATATCCCGCCATCAGCACCCTCGACATCGCTGGATCGTGGATAATGCCGTACAGGATTGGAGCTAGGCCGATGATCGGAACCATCTGCGAAGCGATCATATAGGGAGATAAGGTTAACTCGATGGTTCTGGACAAGCTCATGATAATAGCAAGTGCAGTCCCTACTCCCGTCCCAATCAGGAAGCCCAGTATCGAGTTCCCGAAGGTAACCGCGCCTTGCTCGGCTAATGTAGACCAGTGCTTAATCAGGGCTTCAATGACAAGGTGAAGATAAGGGAGCTTGGAGGCCGGAGCCAGCACATGCGCAATATCGGCTAAGTACCAGGCCGCCGCTTCCCATAACACGAGAGCTCCCGCCACCCACATGGCAAGAATACCGCCTTGGCCGCTTTTTCTAAGCCATCCGCTCATCAACAATATCACTCTCCTAAAAAGAATTGCGAATGCAATTCTTGCTTCGTAAGCATTCACTTAAGAATTGCGAATGCAATTCTTGCTTCGTAAGCATTCACTTAAGAATTGCGAATGCAATTCTTATCTACTAACAGGCAACCCCTCACCTTGGCCGTCATCTCATGGAAATGCCCGGAATTGCGGATATGCTCGTAGCTGCCTTCCTCCCGTTCGACGTCCAGAATCGTATGGACTCGCCCGGGATGCGCCGACATGACGATAACCCGATCGGAGAGGAACACCGCTTCCGGAATGCTGTGAGTAACGAATACGATCGTTTTGTTGGTCTGCTTCTGAATGGCGAGCAGGTCAAGCTGCAGCTTCTCCTTCGTAAACTCATCCAAAGCGGAGAACGGTTCATCCATCAGCAGGATCGGCGGATCAAGCGCCAATGCTCTGGCAATCGCCACTCGTTGCTGCATGCCGCCGCTTAGCTGCCAAGGGTAATGATCCTTGAATTGGGTTAAGCCAACCATCTCGATCAGACGGCTTGATATAGCTGAATATTCAGACTTTTTAAGGCCAAGCACTTCCATCGGAAGCTCGATATTATCCTTCACCGTGCGCCATTCGAATAAGGTAGGGCTTTGAAATACAATTCCGAACTTTCTCTTTAACCGGACTTCCCGGGGCTCCTCTTCGCCGATTGTAATCCGTCCGCTTGTCGGCTGCAGCAGATCCGCGATTAACCGGAGCAATGTAGATTTACCGCAGCCCGAAGGCCCTAGCAGGGAGACGAATTCTTTCCGACGGATATCAAAGCTGACTTGCGAGAGCGCCGTCACCTCTCTGCCCTTCCGGCCAAATACCATCGATACATCGTCGATCCGTATCTCTATTTCCTTCTGACTCTCTTGTGACAAACTCCCAAGCCCCCTCGCTCCTGATGAAGATTGTTTATGTCATCCTTTTACCCGCCGCTTATGTTGTTATGTAATATTATATAACACGTAATTTGGATTACATTATACAAACTGTTTTATAAAATGGTCTAATCGTTGGACGTTATGTATAGAGGAGGTTTGATGTAGGTTAGATGATGTAAGGATGGAGTTACTATACTTGTGTGCTAACTGCCGTGACCTCTTCTCCCTTCGCTCCGCTACGTTGCACATTGTGGAGGATAATGGACATAAAACGCTCCAAGGCGAAAATTACGTTGCACGTATTACAGTATATTTTGCCTTAATAGGCCGCCCCGGCCCTCATTCTGCTCAATATCCTGCACAACGTACAATGTAGAACGAGTTACTGGGCTGTAGAGCCTCATTATGCTGTATTTCGTACAGTGTGGTGGACGGGAAAGAGGCAAGCACGGTCCTCGTAATGGAAATCAAGAGACAATATGCAGCTGTAAGGCTCGTCCCGCCGCCCCACTCAAAAAAATAGAGGCTGTCCCAAAGGGACAGCCTCTATCCTGCAATCTTCTATTTCGTAGAGCGGTCAACCGCCGAAATCGTAAACGTGAAGCTCAGGTCCTGATCCGCAGAGATCAGGTATTCCGGATGAACCGGAGCGCCCCAGCTATCGTCGCCGCCTACGCCCATTTGGCGTCCGGCAACCGTTACAACCGTGTAATGCGGCTGCGGCAGCTCATACCAATGAGCGGCATTTTCAAGCTCGAACGCTGTCCAAGGCGACACGTTGCATTCCACCGGTGCCGATGCTGCAGCATTCAGCTGCAGGCCAAAGCCTTTGCTGTCCGTGATACGCAACTGGCGTACGCCGGTACGGTTGCCCGTCTCTTGCGGTACCAGATACGGAGTTGGCAGGTCTTTCACCGCACGGCTGAACGTACCAAGACGCGCGCCGAAAGCACGGTCGATATAATTCTCTTCCGGCCCCATTGCATACCACTGCGTCTGATCATAGTCCGCAGACAGCTTGAACGTCAGGCCAACAATCGGCACATTCGGAAGTCCGGCTGCACCTTTATAATCGGTCTTCACTTCAATGCTTCCGTCCGCAAATACCGTATAGGTCGTGCGTACGCGCAGGTCGGAGCTAATGCTGAAGCCGTATTCGAACGCAACCGTTGCGCGGTCGCCCGATGCGGCTGCGTCCAGCTCAACCTTCAGGCATTTGCGGGCAAGACTTGCCGCATACCACAGACCGGCATCATAGCCATGCGCATAACCTTTATCGTTATCCGTCTGCGCGCGCCAGAACTGCGGCACTGGCGGTGCTGCGATAAACTCGCGGCTGCCGTAACGGATCGATGCCAGCGAGCCGACGCCTTTGGAGAACTGAATCGTGAAGCCATCGCCCATTACGCCAATATTCACGTCGCCTTCTACGACGCGAATCGTGCCTGCAGGTACGGCTTCCTCAGCAGCAACCTCGAATACGTACTCGCCAAAGGCTACTTCATGGCCAGCTTCTGCCCACAGCTCATCCTGCTTGAGCACAAGTGCGGCATGAACCGCATATTCACCGGCAATCTTCGTTACTTCCGCTGGCAGCGAGAGCGGCACAACGTCTTCGCTTCCCGGTTGAACAGAGGTTTCTCCGTTCCAGCCGAATACTTCTACGCCATCGCGGTATACGCGGACCGTCAAATCCCACTCGCTTGTATTCACGAACAGGTTCTCGTTAATCACTTTAACGCCCGTACGCGAAGGAGCCAGCTTCACGTTCTGATACAGGAACTTCACTTCCTGCATCTTTGGCGTTACCTTGCGGTCTGCGAATACAATGCCGTTGCCGCAGAAGCTGTAGTCCGTCGGACGGTCGTTAAAGTCGCCGCCGTAAGCAAAGAACTCTTTGCCATAGCGGTCCTTGGTCATAATGGACTGATCCATGTAATCCCAGATGAAGCCGCCTTGGTACATCGGGTACTTTTGCTCCAGCTCGGTGTATTTATGCATGCCCCCAACCGAGTTACCCATCGCATGCATGTATTCGCAGCTGATGTAAGGCTTGGACGGATTGCTTTCCAGATATTCGATAATATCCGCAGGCTTGGCGTACATCCGGCTTTCCATGTCGCTTGTCGCATCATACGTCCGGTTGTGGAACACGCCTTCGTAATGGACAAGACGGCTTGGATCCTTCGCATGGAAGTACTTCGTTGCGTTCAGAATCACTTCGCCCGCGTAAGATTCGTTACCGCAAGACCAGATGAGAATCGAAGGATGGTTCTTGTCGCGCTCAAGCATCGACTCGGCCCGATCCAGCACGGAGCCCTGCCATTCCGGCAGATTGCCCGGCACGTTCCAGGACGGTTCAACCGCGCCCATCTTCTGCCACGAGCCGTGGGATTCGAGGTTCATCTCATCAATCAGATAAATGCCGTATTCGTCACACAGCTCGTACCACAACGTTTGGTTCGGATAATGCGAAGTACGAACGGCGTTCATGTTATTCGCTTTGATCGTTGTAATATCCCAGATCATATCTTCAGCCGTAATGGTGCGGCCGCGGCGTACGTTGAATTCATGGCGGTTAACGCCTTTGAACACGATACGTTTGCCGTTTATGTGCATGACTTTGTCAATCATTTCGAAGCGGCGGAAGCCGGCTTTTTGCACAATGGCTTCAACCAGCTGTCCCTGTGCATTCAAGACGGACAAGCATACGCTGTACAAATACGGAGATTCCGCGCTCCACAGCTTTACTTCGCCCGCATCAGCCGTAACCGACAGCTTGCCGTCCGCAAAAGCACCCTCGCCTGCAGCTACAACAACGCCTTCCGCATCCTTCAGCTCAAGCTTCACCGAAGCATCGGCATTGCCGGCTTGCTCCAATAATTCGAGATCAACTTTCAGCGTGCCTTGCTTGCAGCTGTCATCCAGATCCGCATGGATAAACATGTCTCTTACATGGATCTCCGGAACCGTGTACAGATACACATCGCGGAAAATTCCCGAGAAACGCCAGAAGTCCTGATCCTCGAGCCAAGCGCCGGAGCTGCGTTGGTACACTTCCACCGCAAGCTTATTGTCGCCTTCCCGGATAAACGGAGTCAGATCAAACTCCGAAGGCGTAAAGCTGTCTTCCGCATAGCCCACAAACTCGCCGTTCAGCCATACATAGAAGGCCGACTCGACGCCTTGGAACGAAATATAGACAGGTCCGCTCATGGATTCCGGCTTGCGGAAATGCTTCACGTAGCTGCCCACCGGATTGCTGACTACCGGGATAGCCGGAGGACGAACAGCATCCAGACCGTCCCAAGGATACATCGTATTTACATATTGCAGCTGACCGTAGCCCTGCATTTGGATATGCCCTGGCACTTGAATATCATCCCAGCCGCTGCAATCAAAGTCTTGTTTATAGAAGTTTTCAATTCGGCTCGCCGCATTTGCGGCATAGCTGAATTTCCAACCGCCGTTCAAATCCTGGCGCATCGCCATTGGCGCTTTGCGCTCCGCATCCTCCATTGCACGGTAATACCGATGATCGGAGTGCGCGTCCAGACGGTTTACGCGGTAAACGGTCGGGTCGCTGAGCCAATTGATGTCTGCCCTTGTTGCTTTCATTCTTTTTATTTCCTCCCCAAAATGAATTATCACCACAATTGCCCGTTATACGGGCAATCGTGATGATTCATTACTTGCGAGCCTATTTTACCGATCCAGTCATTCCCGCTACAAAATGCTTTTGCATCAGGAAGAAGACAATGGCCGTTGGCAGCGTCGCAATCAGAATAACAAGCATGTTCACGCCATAATCCGGCGAGTAGCTGGATCCCAAGTTCGAGATCAGGAGCGGAATCGTCCGTTTCTCGGGGGATTGCAGCACGACGAGCGGCCACAAATAGTTATTCCAGCTGGACATAAACGTAATAATGGCTGCTGCCGCATACGAAGTTTTCATCGTAGGAACATAAATACGGAAGAATACGCCAAGTTCGTTTAATCCATCTATTCGACCTGCTTCAAGCATTTCCTTCGGAAACATCTTTGTACTTTGACGGAAAAAGAAAATTAAGAACGCGGTCGTTACCGTTGGCAGCACGACAGCCGTCATTGTATTGATTCCGATTGCAGGGATATTCTGCGTAATCGTACCAAACATCCGGTAAAGCGGCACCATCAAAGCCGCGAACGGAATCATCATCGAGAGCAGCAGGATGTTAAAGACAACGTCCTTCGCTTTGCTGCGGAAAATCTCAAAGCCGTAACCGGCCAGCGAAGCAATCAGAAGGGCCAGAATGGTTGTCGAGATCGAAATTTTCGCCGAGTTAAGCATGGCTTGCCCAAGATCAACCTGATCCAAAATTTTATGCCAGTTCGCACCAAGACTTGAGCCGGGCATCAGAGTACCCTTCGTTACGTCAACCGATTTGTTTGTCGCGCTTATGATCATCCATATAAATGGGAAGATCGATACAATGGCCGCAATGCTCAGGAATACATAGGTGAAAATCCGTTTAGCCATTTTTATCACCTGCCAGTTTAAACTGAAGAATCGAGAAGATTACAATAAGAATGACAACGCCGTACGAAACCGTCGCCGCATAACCGAAGTCAGGCGTATATTTGAACGAAAGGTTGTAAATATACTGCGACAGCGTAGTGGTCGAGTTACCCGGTCCGCCCTTCGTAATGTTCATAACCTCATCGAACAATTGAAGCGTACCAATGGTCGATGTGATCGAAGTGAACAAGATGATCGGTTTGAGAAGCGGAATAGTGATCTGCGTGAATTGACGGAATGAAGATGCGCCGTCAATCCTTGCTGCTTCATAAATCGAGTTATCGATATTTTGCAGGGCAGACAGATAGAAAATCATGTTATATCCGGTCCAACGCCATGTGATGGCGATAATAATCGTAATTTTAGCCCAGAACGGGTCAGTGATCCATTGAATCGGGGCGCTGATCAAATGAAGATTGGTAAGCAAAGAGTTAATCAAGCCATCATTGCCGAACAGATATTTAAAAATAACGGAATAAGCAACAAGCGATGTTACAGCCGGCAGGAAAATCGCCGTACGGAAAAATCCTTTAAGCTTCAGCTTGCTATCATTAAGCAATACCGAGATAAACATGGCAAGTACGATCATAATCGGTACTTGGATAATCAGGAAAATAAACGTGTTTTTCAGTGCGGTAATAAAAGTCTGGTCTTTAAACAGCCTTGCATAGTTGTCTCCACCAACATAATGCAAGTTCGTGCCTGTCCCGGTCTGGAACGATAACATCAGTGCCTTAATCATCGGGTAGAAATAAAAGGCGCAAATCATGATGACAGCTATCGCTATAAACGACCAGCCGATCGCATTCGTTCTCGCCTTAATATTCATTGCTTTTGCTTTACTCACAGCGGCAGCCAGCTCCTTCCTATCTTGAGCATTTCATAATAAAGACCTTGGAGCATGCCCCGCGGGGCACGCCCTTAAGAGATGGCGGCGGAACGCGGAGGACCATGTTCCAAGGTCATTTTCTCTCTTTATTTTACAGACGAGTCTGCTTGTGCTTGTGCATCTTTCAATACATCGTCAATCTTCTTGCCGTTCAGGTAGTTCTGCATTTCGACAACCAGAATGTCCTCGATTGCGTAAGTGTGCATACCGTAGTTTACGCTTGGAATTTCGTTCGTCCATTTCGCAAAGTCCTGTACGATTTTTTGACCGCCGAAGAATTCGTTAGCAGCTGTGTAAGCTTCGCCTGTTGTAGCCGGTTTGTAAGTACCGATTGCGCCAACGTCAGTAACGAGTTTTTGGTACAGGTCAACGTTCGAGCCAAGTGTTGCTTTCAGGAATTCGGCTGCTTGCTCTTTGCCCGGAACGTTCAGAACGTACCACGAGCTGCCGCCAAGGTTAGTCGCATGCACGGAGTTAGGCGTTTTCGCAAGCTTCGGCATTGGAGCAACCGCCCATTTGCCGGATTGCGAAGCTTCCGCCGTGATGGATGGCGTGAACCAGTTGCCCGTAGGTACCGATGCAGCATCACCATTGTTGTAGTTCGCTACGAATTGGCTCCAGTCGGAGTGGATTTTCACGATGTTGGCATCCATCATTTTTTTGTATACTTCGAACGCTTCTTTCATTGCTTCGTTGTTCGCAATGTTAGGCGTTTTGCCGTCTTCGTTCAGGTACCACGAACCAGCGGATTGAATCATCATGCGGATGATACCGAGGTCGTTCGGATCAAGCGAGATCCAGTCCTTGCCTGTAGCTTCCTTGACTTTTTTACCGATATCGATGTACTGGTCCCAAGTAATGTCCTGAAGATCATTAATGGTGTAGCCGGCTTTCTCGAGGTAGTCCGTTCTTACATAAAGACCAGCAACGCCGGAGTCGAACGGAACGCCGTAGTATTTGCCGTCAACGCTTGTAGGTCCAAGCTTGTAATCAGCAAAGTCGGAAGGGTTAATTACGCTGCTCAGGTCGTAGAACATATCCGGGTAAGCTTGCAGGAAGCTTTGCGCGCGGTAGTCCTCGATAAGTACAATGTTTGGCAGACCTTTAGTCGTGCCGGAGCTCATGCCAGTGTTCAGCTTTTGAACGATATCGTTCTGAGCGTTCTCTACAATATCAACGGTCAAATCCTTGTTAGTTGCCGCATAAGCGTCTTTCGCAAGGTTCATCGCTTTGATGTTAAAGTTAGGATCCCATGCCCAAACCGTAATTTTGCTTGCAGCTTTACCGCCGTTTTCAGCACCAGTATTCGCGCTGTTTTTGTTGTTGTCCGAGTTGGACGAACAAGCCGACAGAGCTACTGCGCTAAGAGCAAGTACAGTGACTAATTTCTTCACTTTCAAGACCTCCGCATCTGTATATGTGTTGTAAGCGTTTTCCGGCTTACGAATCCATGATAGCATTCCCATCATGGCGCTCGTTAGAACGATCTTTACAACGAATTGTCATTTTATTATGAGTTGCTTGAAAGTGGTCTATTCGTACTAGGACAATCTTTAGAAATTTGGATCATTATTGGATCGAAGCAGCGGAATGCGAATTTTCACCCGGGTCCCTTCCCCGATCTCGCTTGTTATGGTAACCCCATATTCCTCGCCAAACAATAATTTGATCCGGTCGTTAACGTTGCGTACCCCAATTCCGCTGAACAGCTGGCGCTTGTTCTCCTGACTCGGAATCCCTCCGTTTATGTTCATGCCGTCGCCATTATCCACCACTTCGCATACAAGCGAAGAGCCTTCCTGCGCTACCATAATATAGATATAACCTTCGGATTTGTCGTTAAAAGCATGGAAAAAGGCGTTCTCGATAAAGGGTTGGATCATCAGCTTCGGAATCCGGTAATTCAGGCAATCCGGACCAATAAAGTAACTAACGCGGATCCGCTCGCCGTAACGAACCTGATTGATAAACACGTAATTTTTCATGTTGTCGAGCTCTTGCTGTACCGTAATCATCTCGCTGACGTTACCGATCGCATTCTGCAGAAGCGAGATAAGCGCATTAATCGTTTCGGCCGCCTTCTCCTTATTGCCCTGCTGCACCATAAATTTCACCGAGGCTAGGGTATTATACAGAAAATGAGGATTAATCTGCTGCTGCAGCGCTTCCAGCTCCGCATTACGCTGCTGCTTCTGCGTCTCCACCAGCTTGTCTACGTATTCATTCAGCTCGTCGATCATGGCATTAAAAGCAAGGCCAAGCTGGCGAGTCTCATAGCTGCCGTCCACCTTCACATGGCGGTCGAACTCGTATTTTGAGATCGTCGAAATCTGCTTTACAAGCCGGGTCAGCGATTTGGTCATGCGCCTTGAAATGATGAACACGATAATAACCGCCGCGGCTACAATGGCCATGACGATAAGCGTAATCTGCCTCGTATCCGTCAATTGTCCCAGGACCTGCTTCTTATCTATAACGTTCACCATATAAAGGTCTAAACCGGCAATATACTCCGATAAAAGAAGATGGTCCTTCCCCATAATGTTGGCATTCTTGTAATCCAGATGCTTCTCGTCGATCTCTTTCGCATACTGAAGAAGATCCGGCGAACGCTGCCCGATCCAGTCATTACGGTTGGAGGATACTATCGTCCCCCGGCTGTCAATTACCGCCACATCATTGCCAAGACTTGTATTGCTATCATAAAAACGGGCGAAATAAAGCTCGCGTACGGCAAAATAAACCATTCCATAGACGGTTCCGCTGCGGTCCACCAAAGCCTTGGAAGCTACAATCGTAGGCTCGATGCCCGGAGTACCGGAGGTTTCGGCATCGTCATAGGAATACATCAGTCTGCGAGGCTCTGCAAGAGAACGTTTGGTTATGGGGTGGTTCGCAAGAGCATCGTCCGGTACCGGCCAGTAGGAACGGTCCGTCGAATAACGACGGCCGTTCACCCCTGTCACCGTAATGCCTACCTCATAAGCGTCCACGCTAGAGCGAATCTTGTTCATCTGCTGCCCCATCTGAAAATAACTGCCTACCATGACGTTCGATTCGCCGCTGCCTTCGGTCAGAAACTGCTTGATCGTACCGCTTTGCGAGATTTTGTTCGCCGTCAGCACAATGGAATAATTGAACGAGTCCATGCCGTTTCTGATCTGCGTAATAATTTTCGAATTGGTAATGCTGAAGGTTTCCATAAACACGCGGCTGGACACGTTCATCGTTGTCCAGGTCGCTGTAATCGATACGGCCACAATGCTTACTACCATAATGATGAACATTTTCACGAAAAGGCCGTTATATTTAAATCGGTCGAGTACTTTACTCAAAGCTATCACTCACTCATCTCAGGTTTTGTTGCCGGTAACGGCTTGGCGACAGTCCGGTATGCTTCTTGAACACCTTGCAGAAATAGCTGTGATCCGAATAACCAACCATCCCGCTGATTTCCGAGATCGAAGCTTCCCCTGCCCGCAGCAGCTCCGATGCTTTCTCCAGTCTCACCCTATGCAAATAATCGACAAAGCCTTCGTTATGATGGGTTGAGAAATAGCTCGACAAATAAGACGGGTTAAAATGAAAATGCTTCGCCATCTCCGTCAAATTGAGCGATTCGGCGTAATGCTCGTGAATATAATCAAGCAGCCGCTTCATGTTGGCATTGCCGGACTGCTCGGCTTTCTCGGCTATGCATAGCTTCGCTTCCCCGATAAACGCTGTCAGCAGCTCTGCCGCCGTATTGGCATTTCGCGACTCTTCAATAGCTTTGAAATAGTAATATTTCTTCGTCTCCAGCTGCTGCGTGCCGTAGTTCATATTGCCAAGCAGCACGGTAATGTTAAAAATAACATTGCTCAGAAACGACTTGAACTCAAAGACATCCGTCGTATAGTTTGTTTTGAACACTTCCAGATGATCCAGCAAATAGTCAAATGCCGTATCAAAGCGCTCGCGCTTGAACGATTCCGTAAAGCTGTTCAGGTTAAAAGGATCTGCCGCCTGCCCGGATTCCGGGAACTCATGGAACAATAACAGATGCTTGTCCGGGAAATAAAAGGCGTAATCCATCATTTTCAGCAGACTAGCCTTATAGGACTGCTCTAATTCGGTAATCGCCGAGAAAGGCTCGCTTACGACAACAGCCACATCCAGCTCCAGCTGATTGATCGAGCTCGCCATCGTTCTTCCCCAGTAGGGCAGCAGGCTTAGCATCGTGTAATCCAGATTAAGAAGCAGCAAAATCATAGGCGCTTCGGCTTTCAGAACGTGATAGACCAACTGATCGGCATGAACCGCTTGTTTGTCCAGCTCGCCCTGCATCGTTTGCCGGATGGCATTCACCTGCTCCTTTGTTGCGTTTATTCCTCGCAGGTCCACACCCAGTAGGCAGAAGGCGCTATGAGGAAAATGGTCGCCAAGCTCCGCTTCAACCTGCATGGCATCCATCTCGTAACCGGATAACAGCTTCTCCAGCACCGAATCGATTGTTGGACCTTGATTCGTGGATTGCTCGTCCCCTTGCAGGGACGGAATTTTATCGGCAACGGCTTTCAGCACGTTCAGCATGTGGCCAGTGTCTAGCTTGGGCTTTAATATATAGTCGCGTACGCCGCTTTGAAAGGTGGATCGTACGTAATCGAAATCTCCAAAACTGCTTAGGACAATAACTTCAATATCCGGATATTTCAGCTTGATCTGCCGGGTCAGCTCTTCGCCGTCCATAATCGGCATGACAAGATCCGTCAGCACGATATGAGGCTGCAGCTCCGCAATCATCTCAAGCGCTTCTTTTCCGTTTGAAGCTTCGCCCACGATCTGAAAGCCTTCCTGCTCCCAGTTCATATAATGCTTGATCCCTTGCCGGATCAAGGCTTCGTCGTCCACGATCAGCAGCTTGCAGTAGTTTGACATGATGTACCCCCTTGTCTTGCACTTACATATGTAAAGTACATTATAACCGATAAAGCGAGCCAATTTCTCACCTTTCTGAATGGGCTGTCCTTGTTACATTTTGGCGGATTATTTGGAAGTTTGCTAGAATCGGGCAACTTTTGCTTCACATATCCGGGGAGGACTTGAATATATTGAATAACAAACCCAAAAAAACTGTGCAAGGAGGTGCTCCGAAATGGGTTCAGCAGAAGATAGACTGTTTGTTGTATCTCAGGAGGATTGGTCGCTGCATCGTAAAGGCTACCAGGATCAAGCCAGGCACCAGCAGAAGGTCCGGGAAGCCATTAAGCAGAATTTGCCCGACCTCGTGTCTGAAGAAAGCATTGTCATGTCTGACGGCAAGCAAGTAATCAAAGTGCCGATTCGGAGCCTTGACGAATTCCGATTTGTGTATAACTACAATAAAAATAAACATGTAGGTCAAGGAGACGGCGACAGCCAGGTCGGCGACGTATTAGGCGTCGATCCGCAAGCGGCCAAAGGTCCCGGCAAGGGCGAAGGCGCTGGCGATCAGCCCGGCGAGGATGTTATCGAAGCGGAGATCAGCTTGGCTGAGCTGGAGAGCATGCTGTTCGAGGAATTAGAGCTGCCGTTCCTTCGCCAGAAGGATAAGGATCAGCTCGAGACGAAGGAAATCCGGTTCAACGATATCCGGAAAAAAGGCATCATGTCGAACATCGACAAGAAACGGACGATTATGGAAAACCTGCGGCGCAACGCCACCTCCGGTACGCCGGGTATCCACGGCATCTCGCCTGATGATCTTCGCTATAAGACCTGGGAAGAGATTGTACGGCCGCAATCCAATGCGGTTATCCTTGCCATGATGGATACATCGGGCTCCATGGGCTCCTTCGAGAAATACGTAGCCCGTTCGTTCTTCTTCTGGATGACCCGCTTCCTGCGGCATCAATACGAGAAAGTCGAAATCGTATTCATTGCCCATCACACCGAAGCGAAGGAAGTTACCGAAGAAGAGTTCTTCACCCGCGGCGAAAGCGGCGGTACGATCTGCTCGTCAGCCTATATTAAGGCACTCGAGATTATCGACAGCCGGTTCTCGCCAAGCGTGTACAACATCTATCCGTTCCACTTCTCCGACGGCGACAACCTGACCAGCGACAACGAGCGCTGCGTCAAGCTGATCGGCGAGCTGCTCAAGCGCTCCAACCTGTTCGGCTACGGCGAAGTGAACCAGTACAACCGCTCGAGTACGCTTATGTCCGCGTATAAGCATATCAATATGAACCATTTCATGTACTACGTCATTCGCGAGAAAGGCGAAGTGTATAACGCCCTGAAATCCTTCTTCCGCAAACGGGAAGGCGTTGTAGGGTAATAGAAAACCGGTCGTCCAAGGGACGGCCGGTTTTTTTGGAAATGGTTTAGTTCTTCCACCTCGATATTAATGATCTTAAACCTTGTTCATCTAACTTTCTAAGTTCATCAAGCCTTATGGTTATTGCATATTCTTCATTAGAAATATAAACATCCGAATCGTAATTATTTTTCTTTATCCATTCTAGAAATCTCATACACTTCCTAATCAATGCATCTTCATCTGCGAAAGCCGAACCGTCTTCCAAATTAACAGAAAAAGATGCATTTATTCTAATATCTCTGCCTAAGTTAGTATAGGAACTAGTCTCCGTGAGTTTTCTAGAAATATAACCGTCTCCCATATGAAACGATTCTCGGGCATCGCCACCAAATATATCCTTCACGACATCGGAGGCTTCATTCGAAATGGTATGTTCTATTTTCGAAGCATAGTAATTGTCGTACAACTGTTTTTGATAATCCTCTAACACTTGAAATTGAATACCATTAGGCAATGTGATGATCGACATATAATCACCTGTTATAAAACTGTGAATTGTCGATATCCCATATTCATTCGGAATAGTATAATTTGATTGATTAAGGTACTGCACTGCTTTTGAATGAAAATTCGCCTTCCCCCATGGCGTACCTTTGTAACCGAAATATAAGGTAACAATGATAGCTGACAATAGCAATAAAAGTATTCCTGTAATAATTATTTTAGTTCTTTTAGAGATCATCCCATCCTCCCAAAGGATACTTTTTCCAAGTAAGGACTATATAAGTTATATATTTTTATTCCAAGCGATCAATAAATAACGAACATATCATCATCCACTTTGCCGTCAAAGTTAAAGAAGAGTTTATAATACCCAACTACATGATCAGAGTACTCCATATTAAGCGTTGCAACGACATGGTTGTAATCAAAATCAGGATAGTTATTACTAAACTTTATCGATACTGAATCAATCTTCAGATCAAGATAAGTTGAGTCATAATTAGGAAAAGCTTCACCGAACTCAGCAGATTCCTCTACTTTGTAGTGTTCAAAGCTTCTCCAAAATGCTGAATACAATTTCGATTCGACATCATTTGTAAGCATCCACTCTCTCAAAGCTCCGACCTCAAACACTATCCAAGGCCTCCTTGTTATATACGCTAAAATTATGCCGGTCTTGCGCTAAAGCAAAAACAATTGCTGTGTTCATCTCTTATTCATTCCTTGCCTTGTAACAGCTTCCCCAATTGGACAATAAGGACAAGTCGGACATACCGATTGTGCCTTATTCCTCTGAATGTTTAATTTGATTAGAGTATCCGCCATGAACAATCTTTCTCTCTCAAAATTAATGTCCATGCATACTCCTAATTCAACAGTCTGATCTAATAACTTACAATAATACTCGTCGTTCATTCACTCACCACATTATTCTCGGGCAATTCTTCTGCGATCGGCTCTCTAACTAAGTGCTTAAATATTACTTTGCAAACGCCATGCTTTTTATAATTTTTAATAGCTTCATTTAATGACAGCTTGTTTGCCCCGATGCTTATATGAGGCTTTTCATGCGCTATAAGATCATATTGCCAATAACAAACTTCACAAATATCTACTACGACTTCATCATCGCTGCAGATTGTAAAGTAACCGCAGCAAGGACATTGAACATTTCCTAAGTTTGACCTGACAACCTCGGCATGAACCCGTTTCTGTTTATCTTTCCAATTCATCTGTCCAAAAATGATCCCCATTACCGCGCCAGCAAAACAGTCGTAGTAGTAGAACTCTCTATGAAACAACAAATAGGCAGCTAACATAAGGACTAGATAAAAGAGCTCCCCTTCTACTGCTCTTCTGAAAAGAAACTTGTACTTTATTCGCTTCATCGCTTTAGTATTCAACAGACCGCTTCCCTCCAGGAGCTATCAAATGAAGGACATCTTATATGCGTATATTATACAAAAAGACTATCGCCATTTATATTTAGTTGATGAAAAAAATCATGCCTGCTGCAATTAACAAACTTCCAACAACCCGCAGGTATATGATTGTCTTTTTCGATGGAGTCATTTTCTCCAGATCCTTATTCTGAGCGTTGCTTTCGTTATTATAATTAAATCTTCCCCACTTCCAAGCCAGCTTCGGAGCAAACAAGTACAACGCTCCTACAGCTAATAAGATGAACTCCATTTTATCGCTCCTCCAATGGGAATTATTCCATGCACTGTTCTATATACGATAAAATCGGAGAAGGGTTCGCTCCTACTATCCAAAAATAGATGACCCAAATAGTGTCATCTTTTCCCCGCTACTATCTATTCAAACACCGTAAACATCCCCGTCATCCCAGGGGAATGATCCTTGAACCCAAACTGCTCGTAAAATGCATCATTGCCATGGGAGGCAAACAGCCCGACAAAAGCCAGCCCGTTCTCATGGCGGCGTTCTTTGATATAGTCCAGCAGCTGTTCTACGATAAGCTTTCCTAGACCCTGTTTCTGGTGCTCCGGTGCGATCGCTACATCCTGGATGTAAAAGTACATGGCCCCATCGCCAACGACCCGTCCCATTCCGACAACCTCGCCTTCACGCTCGACAACCACGCCATAAAGCGAGCCTGCAATTGATTGCCCCGACATTTCTATATGAATGCTCCCCCAACCTACAGCTTCCCATAAAGCTTTATGCTCCTGCACCGTTGGAAGACGCTTAATGATCTCGTATTGTTTACTTGCCATAATAAATGACCACCTTTATTCCATTCTAAGCTCCAAGTTCTCTCTCCCAACGCTTGTCCAACGTCGCTGATTGTTTTCCTTGAACCCGTTTATACACCTGGTAGACTCCATAGCTTTGCAAAAGAATCAGTATGGGGATAAAGTCGAGCCTATACCGGGACTGAATTTCTACCAGCAAATGCGCTCCGATATATAGCAATAAGAGAATTAAATAGAATAATGCCTCATTTCCTTTACCCGTACGCCATAAAGCAACCATACTCACAACGCCAAATGCGCTCATGAGCACATATAGCGGTCTTTCCCACTGGTTAAGACTAGTCTCCAGTTCCCATTTGTCTAACCCCCGCAGACTCCAATAAGGCGAAGAATCCGAAGAACCCCACATATAAACAAGCTTTCTTCCAAATAAAGCGATAAGCTCGCTTTTATTTTGGAGACGTTCTTTTATGATTACAAGCTCCGCCTGGTGGCGCTCTTCGCCAAAAGAATACTGGTTCGTATAGTGGGCATCCTCCTTATTCCAACTTCCGTTTGTCTGCGCGTTAAGCCCCACCATAAACTTCCAATACTTTTCTCCGCCAAATAACGATTGCTCGGAAACATGAGACGAAGTCAGCGAGATGCTGGCTAGTATTTGTACTAAATAATACATGGCAATGACGACTCCCAGCTTGCCGGCCGTACTCGCAGCTTGTCTTTTGAGAGAGCCGCGCCATTGCTGCCATATGATTAGGAGAACAAATAAAACAACGCCAGCCAAATAGACGCTTCCAATGGGACGCATGAGATGCCCCAAGCCAATCGCTAATCCTGCAAACAACCAATAGATAACCCGGTCTCTTCCTTTAAGAAGCAGAAAGCATCCCCCTGTAAATAAAAACACCGATATATGCTGGTTTGTCAGCACCGAACACATCAAGATATTCGGAATATAAAAGAGATATACCAAAGCCGCGATTCTTCCACAGCTTTCATGAAATACTTTCGAAGCGGAAAGATAAAGGACAATGGCGGTTCCCATGCTAAATAAGACGTTCAGGAGCTTAAAAATGATTAAGTGATTGCCAAAAAGCTTAATGACTCCGGCCTCATACATCGTAAACCCAAGCTGATAAGGAAAGCTGACGTAGTAAGATGAATCGCTAAAGGCAAAGTCCCCCGAAGCCGCCTCTTGTGCCGCATTATACATAAATAGAAAATCCGATTGCGGCAGCGCCGGATTCCACACGATCCAGATCACTCGGCAAACCAAGCCAAAGAAGAGAAATACAACCAGGAAAGCTTTCCGGCTGAGACCGGTAATGGCCCAATGAATAACAAGCAAGGTCACTACTGCTGTCGCAATAAACGCAGCGATCATTTTTAATACCGAATCATAGAAACTCCATGCATTTGCAAAAGAAGCTGCGAAAATCGTTGCAAAAAACAGTCCGCCTGCTGCAGAGAGAATACGTGTGCGAAAAGTCATACTACTCCTACCCTTTCAAAGTTTATCCAGCTATGTTACCATAATTTTCTTTGTAAAGGCATGATTGTATGGAACTAATTTCCTAATCCTTTCATTTAAAAAGGCCATCCCTAAAGACGGCCGTGTCAATTTCCCGGGTAATTTATCGAATAACAAATTTTTAATCTTCTACTATATACGTTCGCCTATACCCGCTGTAAACCGCCTTCATACGCTATAACGTACCTGCCTAAAAAAATGACTAACAAGCGAAGATTAGCCATTCATTCATAGGGAGATGGATACGTGAAAGCCAAGACACAACTTACGGGGCGAGTTATTTTCAAAGGTGATCCCGGTTACGAGACCGCTCGAAAGAACTGGGACCCACATACGGACCGGTTTCCGAAAGTATTTGTTTTCGCGAAAAAAACGAATGATGTAGCCAATGCCATCAAGTGGGCACGGGAGCATAAGGTGCCTATCCGCCCAAGAAGCGGCAGGCATGCGCTGGAGACTAACCTGTCGCAGGTTAACGGCGGACTTGTTATTGATACAAGCGAGATGAAGAAAATTACGTTGAATAAAAAATCCAGTACCGCGGTTGTCGAGACCGGTAACCGGGTAGGAGGAATCGTTGATACGCTTGCTCGGCAAGGCTTCATGGCGCCATTTGGCGACAGCCCTTCCGTCGGCATCGGCGGCATCACCCCCGGAGGAGGAATCGGTCCGTTGCAACGGACGACCGGGCTTATCAGCGACAATCTGCTAGCTCTGGAAATGGTTGATGCCAAGGGCAGAATCATTCGCGCAAGCAAGAAACGCAACGCCGATCTGCTCTGGGCTTCCCGCGGCGGCGGCGGGGGTAACTTTGGCGTATATACCAAATACAAATTCAAAGTGAGACGCGCTCCGGTTCGGGCAACCGTATTCAGTATCACTTGGCCGTGGGAGCAGTTCGAGGAAGTCGTCAAGGCCTGGCAGCGTTGGGCGCCTTTCACCAGCACCAAGCTGGGCAGCGAATTATCCGTCGGTCCGAAAAAAGGCGGAAATGTCAGTATGCTAGGTGTCTACCTGGGCTGCAAAAAGAAAGCCCTTAAATTCTTGCAGCCTATACTAAGTGTAGGAACAACGACCAAGAGAGACATCCAGTCTCTTCCTTGGCTGCAAGCAACCAAGTTTTTGCTGGCTCCGGATCCAATCCTTCCGCAGAAGTTCAGCAACCAGTTCTCCAGCGGTTTCGGCAGACGTCCGTTCCCGGATAAGGCTTTTAAATATATGCGCGAGTTTTTGGAAAAGGCCGAGGGCGGAACTCCGGCTGGCTTCTTCTTCCTCAACTGGGGAGGAGCTATAAGAAAAATTGCGCCTAGAGCTACCGCCTTCTATTGGCGTGATCCGCAATATTACGTGGAATGGAATAGCTCGTGGGTAAAACCGTCGCATGCGGCTAAAAATATTGCCCTGGCTCGCAACACGAGGAAGAAGCTGCAGCCGTTTATCGTAGGGTCCTACATCAACGTGCCGGACCAAGGCATTAAATGCTCCGGTCCCGTCTATTACGGCAAAAACTTCGCGAGACTGCGCAGAGTTAAAGCCAAATACGACCCGCAAAACGTTTTTAACAATCCGCAAAGTATCCCTCCTGCAAAATGACAAAAGGCAGCGGATCCCAGACACTTGAACTTACAAGTCTGGGGCCGCTGCCTTTTTTCTAAACCGGATTGCTAAACTCCATTAATTGATCCAGCATCCCGGATATGGCAACAAATTCACTGGCCCAACCATTGCTTATTGAGATCTCTTGCATAGAGCCTGTTGGAGCGATAAAAAATTGTATGTCTTTCATTACTTCAATATCCATGGCCGTTAATCGAATAACATAACTATCTATTTCTTCTAAGATCTCTGAAACAGAATTGTAAGAGCTCCAAAATAAATCCGTTAAGGGAGACTCGACTCGTGCCCGTAGCTCCTCTAATAAATAGATAATCTTATGGTAATTGTCTGTCATCTTCATCCCTCTATGTTCTTACTCCAAACTCCACGCCTCGAACCTTCGAGAAAATCATCGTATCCCGCAGCGAACCGTCGTTGGCGCGCTTATGATTGCGCAAAACGCCTTCCAGTGTATATCCCGCACACTCAGCTACTTTTGCACTCCGTTTATTACGGGCATCACATATGATTTCGACCCGGTTCGCTTGTAACTGATGAATGGCAAAGTTCGTAATCCCCTCAACCGCCTCCGATATGTAACCCTGCCCAGCATAAGCTGTTCTTGCCCAATACCCGATTTCGAATGTTCTTGCCTTCCAATCCATCCGGTGAAGCCCGCTGCTGCCGACTAATTGGCCAGTCTCTTTATGGAAGAGAAGCAGCCGCAAATCCGTGCGGTTCAGAAACTCTAGACGGGACTTTCTTATTGTAATCTCGGACTCTTCTATTGTAGGAATTTGGTTCGCCCAAGGCATCCATGGCCGCAGCTCCTCGATACTTTCGATTACTGCCTCATTAACGGCCGCCCCGTCGCCAAATAAAGGAGCACGAATAAGGAGCCGAGCGCTCTCAAAGCTTTCAGGAATGGTCAGCAGAATTGGATTCGTTCCGAATTGGCTCATCGGCTCATCTCTCCCCAATTTCATTTTGTTATTTTCATACAATTATAGTCCCGCGTTGTATGGCCCGCAACGATTCCTTTTTGCACCACTTGCTACGACTTAAGAGGAACAGTATGATGGGAGGATTGACTATCACAACTAGAAGGATCAGGACAACATGAGAATTAGAGATTGGGATCAGAATTTAAAAATTCGGCTTTTGGGAGAAACCTGCTTTAACGTTATCTTTTGGGTGTTTTATCCTTTTCTGTCGATCTATTTCGCGCAATCCTTCGGTAAAAGCTGGACCGGTATCCTGCTCATCCTGTCACAGGCTTTATCCGTGTTTGTTAACTTATTCGGAGGTTATTTCGCGGACCGGCTCGGGCGAAAAAAGGTCATGGTGTTCGCAGCCAGCGGACAAGCCGTTGGTTACGGCATTTTCGCCTTTAGCGCAACTCCTTGGCTGGATGCCCCCGCCATCGGATTTATCGGCTTCACCTTCGCCAGCTTATGCGGCACCTTGTACTGGCCTGCCAGCCAGGCGATGGTAGCCGATGTTGTGCCGGAGCAGCACCGTTCCAGTGTATTCGCCGTCTTTTACACTGCGGTTAATATGGCTGTTGTAATCGGCCCGTTGATCGGCGCCACCTTCTTTCTGGACTCGCCTTCTATCATCTTGTTTGCGGCAAGCGCGGTCTGCCTGCTTGTTGCCGTTTTGCTTGCCTCTTTTACAAGAGAGACGCTTTCGGCGGATTTGCTCAAAGAGAGACGCAGCGGTAGCGAGCCATGGTACAAAGCCGTCTCGAAACAGCTTCAGGATTATAAGGTTATTGCCTCGGACCGCGTATTCCTGCTGTTCATCATAGCTGGTGTTCTGTTAGCCCAGACCTTTATGCAGCTGGATTTGCTCTTCCCCGTTTTCCTGAAGGAGACGATCCACTCGACTACGGTGCTTGCCTACGGCGACTGGAGCTTCCAATTGTCCGGCGAGAAGCTTTTTGGACTCATCGTATCGGAGAATGGACTGTTTGTCGCCTTGTTTACGGTAGCCGTAACCAAATGGATGCTGCAATTCCGTGACCGTTTTGTATTCATCGGAAGCGCGCTGCTGTACGCGACCGGAATTGCGTTGTTTGGTCAAATGTCCACGTTCTGGGGCTTGACCGCCGCGATTGTCGTATTTACGCTTGCGGAGCTGATGACGGCCGGTCCGCAGCAGACATTTGTATCCCGGCTGGCGCCGGAGCATATGCGCGGGCAATATTTTGCGGCTTCCAGCCTGAGGTTTACGATTGGACGAACGCTGGCTCCGATCTCCATCCCGCTTAGCGAATGGATCGGTTATGACGGAACGTTTGCCCTCCTGACCGTGCTCGCCGTACTGTCCGCGGTAATCTACTACAGGATGTTTAATCAGTTCGATAAACAGACAGCATAGGAAAAGGAAAAAGGCAGAACCCTAGGGTTCTGCCTTTAGTATATAACTAGCTTCTAACCTCTAGCTTTCCTTTGAAAAACAGCTCGGTGACTTGCGTCTCATCCAGCTCGCCGTCCAGAATTCGCTTCGCATCCTCCAACGTTTCGTACAGGGACAGCCACTCGCCGGCCTTATTCGTATAAGGCTCCGAGACAAAAAACGGCTGGGCCAGATAAGATTCCAGTCTCTCCCCCCGTTTATACAGCTGCGAATCGGCATCCGTTATTTTATCAAGTCCGTGCGTAGTTACTATCAATCGCAGCTCTCTATAACGTCGAAGCAGCTTACGCGCGCGCTGCTGCAGAGCAAGATGCGCCGCATCCAAATAATTGCCTTCCGATATAGTCGAAGTGGAGGTTATAGGATCGATAGCCGGATAAATACCGCGGCTGATCAAATCCGAATCAAATCGCCATAACGTATCTAGCGGTCCGTAGGCTTCGGCAGCCGAATCATCCGCAACGGCGTAAGCCATATCTACCAACGCGACCGTGATCGGTCTTGCACCCGCTTCCTTCAAGCTCTCCTTTAGCGAGAAAAGCTCCCCGCTTAATACGGTGCTGCGGTCAACGCCCAGCAAGATATCCTTCTCTTCGCGAAGCTTAACGATCTGTTTATCTATATCATCTCTTGTTGCAAGTACGAATTCGGACTGTTCTTTGACATGGCTAATGCCCGGAGCATCGGTACCCGGATCCCAAAAAATCGTCGTATACCCCCGTTTGTTCATCCGGTGCATAAACTCGGCTAACAATACAAGCTGCCCCATATTGGGTCTGGCCACAAAACCAACCGTTCCGCCCCGCACGACCGGCGCGAGCAAATCCAGCGCTTTAATTCCGGTTTCGATCATCCTCATCCCGCTCCCTCTAATTATGAGTTCATCAAGACTACAACCTGCCAACGTGGCTAAAGCAACCAAAGTGCGGACCTCCGCACGGCCGACGGGTATTTTCCCCGTACAAAGATTCGAGACGGTTGCTGCCCGAAGACCGGCTGTCCGTGCCGCAGAAGTAAGATTGGGTACGCGACGGCGCAATAGCGGAACGTTAAGCTGTAACTCTTCCTCCATTTTTTAGCACCTCCTTACTTTATATAGTAATCAAAATTACTCTGAAGCGCAACTAATATTTGTAAAATAGGGTGAACATCAATTGAATTCCCGAATCTATCACCTACCTATTTTTAACAAGAATTTTGTCATATTTTATGCTACGATAAGATTTGAATTAGTAGATTATCCCTAGTATTGGAGGCGCTTTCGGAGATGAGTCAAGAACAAGTAGCTGAAGGGTATTTTGGAGAATTTGGCGGCAGCTTTGTCCCGCCTGAGCTGAAGGAAGTATTGGACTACTTAAGCGCGCAATTCAACAAGTTCAAGGATGATCCGGAATTTAAGGAAGAACTGGACTATTATCTGAAGGAATATGTCGGCCGCGAAAACCCGCTGACTTACGCCGAACAGCTGACGAACGCCTGGGGCGGCGCAAAAATCTATCTGAAACGCGAGGACTTGAACCATACCGGCGCACACAAAATCAATAACGTGGTTGGCCAAATCCTGCTCGCCAAACGGATGGGCGCTAAACGCGTCATTGCCGAGACCGGTGCCGGTCAGCATGGCGTTGCTACAGCAACCGCTTGCGCGATGTTTAACATGGACTGCGTCATCTATATGGGCGCGGAGGATACACGCCGGCAGGCGCTGAACGTATTCCGGATGGAGCTGCTTGGCGCTACCGTTGTACCGGTAGACAAAGGTCAAGGCCGCCTGAAGGATGCCGTTGACGAAGCGCTGAACGATCTGGTTGCCAACTATCAAAACACGTTCTACCTCCTGGGTTCGGCCGTAGGCCCGCATCCGTTCCCAACGATGGTTAAGCACTTCCAATCGATCATCAGCGAAGAATCGAAGCGTCAGATACTGGCCAAGGAAGGCCGTCTCCCGGATGCCGTTATCGCCTGCGCTGGCGGCGGCAGCAATGCGATTGGAGCTTTCGCCCACTACATCGACGAGCCTTCCGTACGCCTGATCGGCGTTGAACCGGATCAAGCGCCAACCTTGACCGAAGGCGTTCCTGGCATCATCCACGGCTTCAAATGTCTCGTGCTGCTTGATGAAGAAGGCAATCCAAGAAAAACGTACTCTATCGCAGCTGGTCTTGATTATCCGGGTATCGGACCGGAGCACAGCCATCTGAAGGTTACCGGGCGCGCGGAATACGTTACGGTAAGCAATGAAGAAGTGCTCGCAGCGTTCCAGGAGCTGTCCCGTACGGAGGGCATTATCCCCGCGCTTGAAAGCGCCCATGCGGTTGCCCACGCGAAAAAGCTCGCTCCAACGATGAACAAGGACGAGATCATCATTATCAATCTGTCCGGCCGCGGCGATAAAGACGTGGAGCAAGTGTTCCACATGCTTCATAAATAACGTTTGACAGCAGCTTCTGCCTCTTTGGGCGGGGCTGCCTTTTTTTTGACTGCCCGGAAGCGTATACTTGGATTAGGCTCTTATAGCCTGCAGTTACAAAGTTGTTCGTGTATTAATTTCTTTTTGGGAGGTACATAAACCATATGAGTTATGAATCGTATTTTTCGGAACGTAGAGAGCAGCAGCTGGAGGAGCTTAAAGAGTTTTTGAGAATTCCAAGCATTTCGGCGCTGTCTGAGCATAAGCAGGACATGATCAAAGCTGCCGAGTGGGTGGCAGGCAAGCTTGAGGCAGCTGGACTTGAGAACGTAAAGATTCATCAGACGGCCGGACATCCGATTGTATATGCCGATCATCTTCATGCGCCGGGCAAACCAACGGTCCTTGTCTACGGCCATTATGACGTACAGCCGGTCGATCCGCTTAATCTGTGGGAGACGCCACCGTTTGAACCAACGGAACGTAATGGCAAGCTGTATGCGCGCGGGGCAACGGACGATAAAGGACAGGTCTTCCTGCATATCAAAGCCGTTGAGGCCCTGCTGAAGCAGGAGCAGCAGCTCCCGGTTAACGTGAAGTTCTGCATCGAAGGCGAAGAAGAGATTTCAAGCCCTAGCCTGCTGACATTCTTGAACGAGAAGCAAGAGCTGCTCGCAACCGATGCCGTGCTTATCTCGGATACTTCCCTCATTGAAAAAGGCAAACCTGCCATCTCGACAGGTCTGCGAGGTCTTTGTTCACTCGAGCTGACCATTAACGCTTCGAATACGGACCTGCACTCGGGTACATACGGCGGCGGCGTTCCAAATGCGCTCCATGCCATGGTTGAATTGCTTGCATCTCTGCATGACAAACACGGACGTATTACGGTAGAAGGCTTCTACGAAGGGGTTCCCGAGCTAACGGCAGCCATGCATGAAGAGTTCGAGAAGCAGAAGTTCAACGAAGAGCAGCTGAAGAAAACGCTTGGACTCGGCACCTTGTACGGAGAAGAAGGCTATACGTTTGTAGAGCGCACCGGCGCTCGTCCAACGCTGGAGCTGAACGGCGTATGGGGCGGCTTCCAAGGCGAAGGCACCAAGACCGTGATTCCGAAAGAAGCGCATGCGAAGATCACCTGCCGCCTCGTCGGCCAACAGGATCCGCAGCGCATTCTGGATGCCATCATCGCGCATCTTCACGCGAACGTGCAGCAGGGAGTTACCTTATCCGTGAAGCCGGGCGAAAAAGCGCGCGCCTTCGATATGGATCCAACGATCCCGCTTCTGCAAACGGCAGCTGACGCATACGAAGCCGTTTACGGCACGCGCGCGTTGTTCACCAAGGACGGCGGTTCGATCCCGATTGTGGAGACCTTCTCCCGCCAATTGTCGGCGCCTGTTATCATGATGGGCTTTGGCCTGCCGGACGAGAATCTTCATGCTCCTAACGAGCACTTCAACCTCGAGAACTTCGACAAAGGTTTGCTGACGATCGTGGAGTTTTTGAAAAGAGTATAACTAGCCTCTAGGGGGAAATGAGAGTCACAAACCATTTGGGGTCAGAACGAAAGAAGCCGTAAAAGCCGGAGGGTATATAACCCTCCCGGCCGGTATTGTGATAATCATTGTAAGTCTGGCTATGTAACCGAAACTTTTTTCGTTGCACGTAATGCAGGTTATTACGCTTAAATGAGCAGTTACGGAACGTTATGTTGCACGAAGTGCAGCATATTTCGCTGAATTGGGCTTTATTGGTCGTTTTTGCCTTCATATCCTGCATTATGTGCAGGATATGGCCAGCTAATGGGGTTATCCGTGTCATTATGCTGTAAAAAGTGCAATGCAATTAATGGACTATACACCTAAAAAGGCAGCCTTGACGGCTGCCTTTTTTGTATACCTTTAAAACGCCGGAAGCGCGATATCGCTGTAATTATCCTCGAGGAATTTCTTAACCTCTGGGCCGGTCATCCGCTCAGCCAGCTTCTGAATCGCCGGGGAGTTTACGTTGTCCTCGCGCGCGACCAAGGTAATAACGAAGTCGGAGTCGCTGCCTTCTTTGATCAAAGCGTCCTTCTTAGGCGTCAGACCAAGCGGCTTCGCGTAAGCCGGAGTCATAAGAACCATATCCACATCATCAATGACGCGGGCAAGCATAAGCAGGTCCACTTCCTTGAACTTGAACTTATGCGGGTTATCCACGATGTCGGCTTGCGTGGCTTTAATGCCAACTCCTTCTTTCAGCTTGAGAAGACCGTTGTTCTCCATCATCACAAGCGAACGTCCGATATTGGACGGATCGTTGGCAATCGCGATGGTTGCGCCATCCGGAAGATCCTCGATTTTTTTATACTTTTTCGAATAACCGCCGTATACCGCATTATAGATCGCTTTAACCGGCACCAGATTCGCCTTGTTGGTTGCGTTGAAATCGTTCATATAAGGAACGTGCTGGAAGAAGTTCGCATCTACCTCTTTATGCTGAAGAGCCGTGTTCGGCTGTACGTTATCCGACAGCGTTACAATCTCCATGTTAATGCCGTCTTGCTTCAAGAGCGGCTTCACCAGCTCCAGAATTTCGCTCATCGGCGGAATTAGAACCGCTACCTCCAGGTTCACTTCCTGTCCGGCTTTTCCTTCGTTTGTTGCCTGATTATCCTGCTTGTCCGGCTTATTATTTTGACCGCATCCCGCGACAATCGCCACAAGGAGTGCGAGCATGACGAGCCCGATTACTTTGCTTCTCACTATCCATTCCTCCCGTTTATATCCGGCTGGCTTTATTATCTCTCTCTGCCAAATTTGGCAGTCAGCCGCCTGTAAGACCCAAGTCTAAGCGAGTCCTATTCATAAATCAATCTAGAGATTCGCTCGCACTGTTCGCAATTTGGAATATGAAATATAATATAGAAAATAGATGCCAACGGCTTGTAATGGAGGAACCTGCAATGTCATTTACTGCACAAGAAATCGAATTATTAAACCGCCAGCTCCCGGTTTGGGTAGAGTCGAGCAAAGTCCGTTCCGCCTACGGCAAGACGGCTTCCTATATTCCGGAGCTCGCCAAAGCTCCTCAGCATGCGCTTGGCATCCACATGATCGATACTAGCGGGCAAGCTGTTTCGGCAGGCGACTGCGGCTTGCCTTTTACGATGCAGAGCATCTCCAAAGTATTTACGCTTATTCTCGCCCTGATGGACAACGGAGAGGAAGCCGTCTTCCAAAAGGTCGGCATGGAGCCAACCGGCGACAACTTCAACTCCATGCTGAAGCTGGAGCTTGTACGTCCCGGTATCCCGTTCAACCCGCTAATCAACGCCGGCGCTATCGCCATTTCTTCCTTGATTCACGGCCGGGATTCCGCTGAGAAGTCCGCACGCATTCTCTCCTTCTTCCAAGCCCTTGCAAGCAATGATACATTAACGTACGACATGGACGTATACAAATCGGAATCGGATACCGCCAATCTGAACAGATCAATGGCCTATTTGCTGAAGGATAACGGCGTTCTGGAAGGACAAGTCGAGGACGTGCTGGATGTCTATTTCCACCATTGCTCGGTTCAGGTTACCTGCAGCGACTTAGCCCGAATGGCCCTTGTCCTTGCCAACAACGGTACCGATCCGATAACAGGTGACTCCTTAATCCCCCGCCGGTATGTGCAAATCGCGAAAACCTTTATGATTACATGCGGGATGTACAATGCATCCGGCGAATTCGCCATCCAAGTCGGGCTTCCTGCAAAAAGCGGCGTGTCCGGCGGAATCCTGACTATGGTGCCGGGAAGACTTGGCATCGGGGTAATTGGTCCGGCCCTTAACTCCAAAGGCAACAGCATCGCCGGCGTCCATCTGCTTGAGACCCTTTCGCGCGAAATGGATTGGAGTTTGTTCTAAGCGTTTTGGAGAAGTTCTCATTCCAATAAGACCCTGCGAGGGTCTTATTTGGCTAGTTAAGGCTGTTACTTTAATTATTAAGACCCTAACGGGGTCTTATTTTGGTTACAAAAGTTAATTTTCATCGGTTCTTCCTCGTTTTGTGAACGAATAAGACCCTGCAAGGGTCTTGTTCAACTGACTACTGCTCCATTTTTATTAGATAAGACCCTGTAAGGGTCTTATTTTGGCTACAGCTCATTTTCACTATTTCTGCCAATACCGGCGAGGTTAAGGCCCCCCAGGGTCCTTAACCTCCGGATAACCATCACTTTCATCCCGTTTGGGGCACCTATCTTACTTACTTAAAGCCCTTAAAGGGCCTTAAGCAGCCTTTAGTATGGCTATTTTACAAGCTTAAGGCCCCTTAGGGACCTTAAGTTCCTGATAATCAGCATATCCAGCCCGTTTGGGGTACCTCTCCTGCTCCCTTAAGGCCCCTTAAGGGCCTTAAGCACATTTTAGTATGGCTATTTACAAACTTAAGGCCCTCTAGGGACCTTAAGTCAAAATTAAAAGAGGTGTACGAACACCGAATCCCAGACTCGGCTGCATACACCCCTCTTATTTTTAAAGCTCCCGCATAAATTCATCAATATCTTTATCCGCTTTGGACTGATTACACTCATTGCAGGCGCATACGCAATTATCCGGCGTGGTATGGCCACCCTTTGCCCGCGGCAGCATATGGTCGATGGTATCGCCGTATTGTCCGCAGAAATGGCAGGTGTAATTGTCCCTAGTCAGGATATAGCTCCGGAAATCCTTATTGCTGAACAAACGCCGGATCGTAGTCCGGTTCACAATAACGGCGGCCCGCTCCTTCACGAGCGTCACCGCAAGCTCCAGCTCAATCTCCTGATGCCAGCGCCGCCCTTTATCGGTCTTGCCGCGCATCCAGACCGTCCCTTTGCGTGTCGTCCTTAGCAAAGTAGCATCCGTTGGCGAGTAATTCGCCGGCAGCGGACGGGGACGGTATTTCCCGCCGGCTCCGGCAGTCCGCGCCGGAGCTTTGGACGGTCTAGGCCG
This sequence comes from Paenibacillus sp. JDR-2, assembly GCF_000023585.1. NCBI lineage: Bacteria > Bacillati > Bacillota > Bacilli > Caryophanales > Paenibacillaceae > Paenibacillus > Paenibacillus sp. JDR-2. The sequence goes on from NC_012914.1 coordinate 5,422,547, forward strand.
CTTTGGTGCCACAGCAGGAGCAGCTGCTGCTGCAGGCTCAGCTTGACTTGCCGGTGCGGCGGCAACCCCCTCGGGCATCGTTGCCAATGGCGTTGCCAGCTGACCCTCCGCCTCTTGATTAGCAGCAGATATCATAACCGGCGCGGTAATCCGGCTTCTTGTTTTCCGGCAGCTTCGGCAGGAACCACGCCTCGAAGCCGGTCCTGAACGCCTGCCCGTACGGCGGAGAAAATCCGTCATCGGCTTTTGCTCCAGGCAATGCACGCATTGCTTATATTGAGTCGTTTGCAAGTTATCGGTCATCGGTAGTGCCGGGTGTTCTAGCACCCGTCCTTCACCCCATTACCCTTTATAATTACAGCTTCATCCGATAGATCGGCTTATTCTCCAGTCCACGGACAACCGGCGTCCATGGTTCGCTTTCCGGAGTTGTCTGCAGGGCATCCTCGACCATTTGAAGCTTGGCATCCATCGCGTCAATATGATGCAGCGCCACAGCTTCCGCCGTTTGCGGCTGAACGGGACTCCCCCACTCTCCCAGATTATGATGAGACAGCACCATATGCTGCAATCCCAGCACTTTTTCCGAATCCAAATTAATATCGCAGCGGATGGCGGCCTCCGTAATCCATGTCGATGCCAGCGAAATATGTCCCATCAGCTTGCCCGAAAGGCTATAGTCGGATACGATGCCGAGCTGCGCGATCATCTCCTCGGGCTTAGCGATATCATGAAGAATAATGCCTGCTTTAAGCAGATCGGCGTTCAGGAAAGGCCGCTGCTTGCACAGAAATTCCCCGATCTCCAGCATTCTGGCCATATGGTAAGCAAGTCCGGCAAAATACGCATGGTGATGTGTCTTGGCAGCCGGGTAATGCGTCAGCTTTTCCTCCACCTTCGTCACGCAATAAGTGACAATCGCCTTAATCTCCGTATCTTGAATACTGTCTTTCGCTTTATAAATCGTATCAATAAGTTCATTGGAAGCAACCGGCGCCGAACGGATAAAATCAGTCAGCGTAATGCCGTCTTCCTCAACAGCAGGTCGCATGCGCGAAATCTTGATCTGAAGCTTCTCGCGGTACAGATGGACATTCCCCTGAACCTTAACGAGTCCCATCGGAAAGAAGGTTTCTTTGTCCTGCGATGAGACATCCCAGAACTTAGCCCCCAGCTGCCCCGTACCATCGGCTAATACAATATCGAAATAATCCTTAGGTGTTGTTGCATTGGTCTGTTTAACTTCCAGCTCCTTAAGCAAATAGAAGCCGGTAAAATCGTCCTGATTGCGAAGATCTTTAATTTGCGTCATTCGTGTTCCTCTCTCCAGCTGCCCACAACATTTGCTCAAAGATGCCGTCGTTATGGGACACATGATGCTCCTATTATACTATGAAATTCCCCGCTGCGGCGCGAAAAAGAAAGAGGCAGTCCGCCCGACATTTTGTCGGATGGACAGCCTCTGCCTTTTTTACTCCAATGCTTGCGCCGGCGCTGAAGCCGCTGGTTCTTCAGGAGCCCCGGCTTCGCCGTTATCCTTATGCGTCTCAACAAATTCATGAGCTGCAAAAAGAATAGCAGCCGCTTCCGCTCGGTTTACGATTTGCTGCGGGTGGAAATTGCCGTCCTCATCAAGCGCAACGATCTTGTACAGCAGCGCGCGCTGGATCGTTCCCTGATAGTCTACCGTAATATCCTTCTCATCCTGGATGTTGATGTACATCTTTATCAGCGGATATTGGCCGGTTTTCTCAAGGGCCTGAACCAGGTAATGAGCGAATTGCTCTCTAGTCAGCGGCTTATTCGGATCGATGTCAGCCGGCAGATCAAGTCCGTTATAGTGTGCGATGACGAAGCTTTCCGCGTACCAGGCATCATTTTTCACATTGGTGAAAAAGCCGTCCGCAGTAGGAGTCTGATTGAAATCAATGGCAGCCAGGCTTAACTGCATCGTCCGGACGATCAGCTCGATACCTTGCGCTCCCGTCAGGTTTTCTTCCGGATGGAACTCCGAAGAAGATACCCCTTTCACAATGCCAAGCTCCTGCAAAGCTTCAATTTGCGCGCGGCTGCTGGTGCCGGCAATGTCCGTGAAGCTGGAATTATCGGCGGCAAGCGCCTGGCCGGATACCGCTCCGAACAAGACAGCGGCGGAAATAGCCGCGGCAGTGATACGTTTTTTCATAACTGTATGTCCTCCTTCATCCTCTAGGCTGTGATATTGAACAACTGTTCAAAGTTATGGACGAAGGTCATGCGGTAAATGTTGCTAGAAGCTGATTTCCTGCTTGCTCTTTTTAACGGCTGTCATCCTCATATACAAGTAAAGCAAGGTGAATCCGACCAGCCCGATTAACGCCATCCCCATTCCTGTCCAATAGATGGACCTTGGCCCGATCTGCTGGAACAGATAACCGCCAAGAAATCCGGATGCAATCCCCGACAAGCCGCCCCATGTCAACGCATAGACCGCCTGCCCCGATGCCCGCAGCTCGCTGGGAACGATAAGCGCCGTCAGCTGCGTGCCGATATAGTAGAACGCTCCAAACGTCAGACAATGCAGCGCCTGGATAAAAATAATTTGCTCCGCGTTGCCCGCTCCTGCCATCAGGAACCAGCGAAGCGCATACAGCAGGCTGACGAGAATCAGGCAGCTGACCATCGTCCGGACATGTTTGGACAAGTACCGGTCAAAGAGCAGAAATACCGGGATTTCGAAGACGGAAGACAGAAAAGCCGACCAGCCCACAAGATCCGTATGCCCGCCAAGCTCCGTCATATACAATGCGATAAACGTTGTGTTCATCGAGTTCGGAATCGAGATCAGAAGCCCGATAACGAGAAACACGAGAAACACCTTATTGCCCAGCATCCGCCGGTAATTTACGCCTTGAGCCGTCTTTGGAGAGGATCCTCTCGGCAGGGTAAACGCGAATCCGATCGCGACCAGCATCATAATCGTATAAACCAGCCATAAACGGCTGATGCCAATCTGCCCGAGAATCGGTCCCGTAACCAAAGCAAGTATCGCCCACCCGCATGATCCCCATAACCGGAACGCCCCGAACTTGTGGCGCGTCCCTTCGATACTGTTCAGGATAAGGCTGTTGCTCTGCGAGAACAACGGCATCTGGAAAAAGAAAAAGAGCAGCATACAGCCGAATATAAACGTGTAGGAGTCGCTTAAAAATACGAGCTGCATCGCAATAAGATTGCCGGCCAGCATCAGAATAAGAATTAACCGGATATTGCGGCTCCGATCACTCAAAAATCCCCATAGCGGGTTTGCAATGAGCGACACGATAGGGCCGCCTGCCATAAGCGCCCCGATTTTCAGCGGATTAATACCGATTGACTGCAAATAAAGGGCAAAAAACGTGCTGTAGACCGCTATCGTTCCGTAACTGAAAAAATTGAACGCCTTGATAAAGTGAAAGCTTCTTCTTTCTATTTTTCCTTCTATCTCACTCATGTTGTCCATCACCGCTTTCTTTGCAGCCTAGACGGAAATAGCCGTTGAGCTTGACCGGGCGGTTACTTCCTCCGCCGTCACTTCGCGGCCGAGCTCTTCGGATAAATAAATCCCCTCGCTGATCAGCATCGTACGCAGTGCAATATCGGATGTCGGGAGCAGCGGAACCCGTCCCTGCAGCGCCGCAATCCAGTGATGCTGCGAGGAGTCGTATGCATCTTCATTCTCGCGGAGCCGGTGCCAGCGTAAGTCCATCATGTCCAGGTCAATCGTGCTGTCCATATCGATATCGCATACCGTGCTATGGTAGCTGAACGGCTGGGAGGCTTCGCCAGGCATGCCGTTAGGCAATCTGACACCGCCCTCCGAGCCAAGAATGCTGCTTCCCTCAAAGCTTCCCATATGCACCGACCAAGCTTCGATCAGATCAAGCGTTAAACCGCCCTTGAACCGGATAAAGCCGGTCGCCAGTTCCTCTACGTTAAACCCGCTGCTGTTCTTGCGTTCCTCCACCATCGCCATCTCCTGATAGACCTTGCCCGAGATGCGTTCCACCTCCGGATTGCCAAGCAGGTAAAGCAGCTGAGCCACATGGTATACTCCCATATCGAGCAGAGCACCTCCGGCTGCCGTTTCTTTGCGGGTGAAAAACGGCGTCCCGTAACCGTCCACAAAGGGACGGTTTCTACGGCGGAAGCCGGTGGAACGCGCATGGTACAGCCTGCCCAGCTTGCCGCCGTCAATCAGCGTCTTAGCCGCTTTCGTATCCTTGCCGTAAAGCGTAAACAGCTGAATATGCAGCAGCTTGCCCGTCTCCTCCGCAGCCTCCAGCATTCTTCTGCCGTCTTCGTAAGTACCGGCTATCGGTTTTTCGCAATATACATGCTTGCCGGCCTCCAGCGCAGCAATCGTGACGGGAGCATGGAAGTTATTATGCAGGCAGACGTCAACCGCATCGATATCCTCGCGCCTAATCAACTCGCGATAATCGGAGTACACATGCGGAATTCCGTATTGGTCGGCTACCCTTTTGGCCTCCGCTTCGTTTACATCGCAGACCGCAACAATCTGGGCGCCCGGAATCGAACGGTACTTCTCGATATGCTGCTTGCCGATTTGGCCAACGCCAATAATCCCGATTTTAACCGTCTCCATTACCCTTCACTCCTTAAGTCAGCTTCGTCCGCAAGCAGCTTTTTCACCATGCCAAGCAGCCTCTCCGTCTCCAGATACTGCCGCGTCGGCGCGTTATATTCAATTCCCCAATAGCCCTTATAACCCGCATCCTTTAGCGTTGCAATCGTATTCAAAGCATCGCCGGATACGGCGGTTTTTTCATCAAAATGGGTGTGGTAGGCCCACGGCGCAACCAGCTTGTCGCCCTCTTCAGAGTCGGCTTTCCACCGTCCAAGATGGACCAGGAAGCCGAATGCCGGATGGTCGACCGCTTCGGCGATCCGTTTCATTTCGCGAGGCAGCAGCGATGCGCCCATGTGATTCTCCGGACCGATGAGGAAACCGTTATCCGACGCAAATTGCGCAAACTCCCGGTAAGTCCGGACCGTGTAATCGAATTGCTCCTCCGTCATCGTCTCTACGTCATGGTAGCTTCCGCCTGTATCGATCCGGACAGTCTTCGCGCCGAGAATAACCGATGCGCGCAAATGCACAAGAGCGTTATCGTGGAGACGTCTCCTAACCTCCGGGTCCGGATCCCACAGATGAGCGCCGTCAACGGCGAAATTGACCACCGACATTTCTTTTTCGTCCAATGCCTCCCGGATTTTGCGGATATAGCTTTCCTCTGCAAGCTGATAGATCGGCCCCGTGCTGCGGTCTATAAAGAACCCGTTCCACAGATCGGCGACATCCAGCCTGTAGCGGTATTTAACCGTTTCCAAATAGCCAAATACATCCATTTTCCCTTCCAGATGCGTGTTGTTAAACGAATAGCCTCCAATTGATACGTTCACGATTCCTCACTCCCGCTGATCAATATGTCCATCCCCTTCCATTATAGTGCTTGAACTGCGTAAAATAGGGATATTTTTAACGGCTGGCGGGGTAAATTTCTATTCGCTTGACACAGCAGGAAAAAGATCGTTCTCGAAAATGAATACGCTTTAAAAGGAAACATCAGCTTTCTGCGGCGCCGATGTGTTGGATATTGCCGATATGAGCATAATAAGAATGAAAAATGCCGCCCGCCAAGCCGAATCAATCTAGATTCAAGATAATAATGATACATATTCGTTATTTAAGTTTTAAGGCCTGTTTATAATATAATGGATGCATAAGTAAGTTCTAATTTCCGTCCCTTTGAACTTCAAAATCCTAGACGGAGGTATCTGTCGATGTCATCTGGCAATTTACGCAAGCAAGATCCCTGGGCTTCTTATTACGGGCCCAACCTTGGTTATGTCCAAGAACAATACGAACTGTTTAAACAAAACCCTGAATCCGTCGTAGCCGAGTATCGCGAGCTGTTCGAGCAATATGGCGAACCGCCTCAATACGCCGGGCAAACGGCAGCACCAATCGTAACCGCGCAAGCTTCCGGCGGCGCGGCAATCGATGCCAAAGTACTTCAAAACCTAGTAGCGGCTGGTAAGCTTGTATGGAACATACGCGCTTTCGGCCATTTAGCTGCGGATATCGACCCGCTCGGTATCAGTCCAAAAGTAAGCACGAACATGCTGGAACTTGAAACATACGGCCTGACTGAGGCCGATCTGGCTGCCCTTCCGGCAGAGCTTGTCTGGACGAAAGCACCTGCTGACGTTAAAAACGGCTGGGACGCAATCGAGAAGCTTCGCAAAGCTTACACCGGAACAATCGCGTACGAGTTCAGCCACGTTCATAACGAAGAAGAACGCGTATGGCTGAAGCAACGCGTAGAAAAACAGAATCCGGCAACTAAGCTGAACACGGAAGAACGCAAGAAAATTCTGACGAAGCTGTTCGAAGCTGAACAATTCGAAGATTTCCTGCAACGTACGTTTGTCGGCCAAAAACGCTTCTCTGTTGAAGGCAACGACGTTCTCGTGGCCCTCGTTGACGAGATGGTTCATGAGCTGTCCAATGACGGCGTTAAACATATTCTGATGGGTATGGCTCACCGCGGACGCCTGAACATTCTGGCGCATGTGCTTGGCAAGCCGTACAGCAAGATTTTCTCGGAATTCCATCATGCGTCCAACAAAAAAATGAGTCCGTCCGAAGGTTCCATCGGCATCAATTACGGCTGGACCGGCGACGTGAAATATCACCTTGGCGCGAACCGCTCGATCGGTACAGGCGAAACGGTTAAGACCCGCATCTCGCTGGCGAACAACCCAAGCCACTTGGAGTTCGTTAACCCTGTTGTCGAAGGCTTCACGCGCGCTGCACAGGATGACCGCACGGCACCAGGCTATCCGAAGCAAAACCCGGATCTCGCCGCAGCGATCATTATGCACGGTGACGCCGCATTCCCTGGCGAAGGCATCGTAGCGGAGACCATGAACCTGTCGCAGCTTAACGGCTATTCGCATGGCGGTACGCTTCATATTATCGTTAACAACAAAATCGGCTTCACTACAGAAAGCCATGATTCCCGTTCCACGCATTATGCAAGCGACGTTGCGAAAGGCTACGAAATTCCGATCGTTCACGTCAATGCCGATGATCCAGACGCGGTAATCGCAGCGGCTCGCATGGCAAGCGAATATCGTACGAAGTTTAAGAAAGACTTCCTGATCGACCTGATTGGCTACCGTAAATACGGTCACAACGAAACGGACGATCCGGAAACAACGCAACCTACGATTTATAAAAAGGTAAAAGCTCATCCGACAGTAAGCCGTGTCTTCACGGATAAACTGGTTGCGGAAGGCGCGATTACCGAGCAAGAAGCAGAAGGCCTGAAGCAAGAAGTTATCGGCCGTCTGAAAGCAGCTTACGAAGAAATGAAGAGCCGCGAAGGCCAAGAGCCGGTTCATCAGACGCAAGGCTTGCCAAACGATTTGGCAACTGGCGATGCGGTAGCTCCTATCTCGGTTGAAACCCTGCGCGAGATTAACGCTAACCTGCTGAAATGGCCGGAGACCTTTACGGTTTATCCGAAGCTGCAGCGTATTTTGGAACGTCGCGCAACGGCTGTAAACGACGGCGAGAAAATGGATTGGGGCCATGCCGAGACGCTTGCGTTCGCTACGATCCTGGCAGAGGGCAAGCCAATCCGCCTCAGCGGCCAAGACGTAGAACGTGCAACATTCGCACACCGCAACCTGGTGCTGCATGATGCCGAGACTGGCGACACGTTCTGCCCTCTTCATCATTTGCCGGAAGCGAAAGCATCGTTTGCGATTCATAACAGTCCGCTCTCCGAAGCAGCTGTACTCGGATTCGAATACGGCTACAACGTACACGCTCCGGAAACAATGGTTATCTGGGAAGCGCAGTACGGAGACTTCACTAACGTTGCGCAGGTATTGATCGATCAGTTCATTTCGGCAGGCCGTGCAAAATGGCAGCAAAAATCGAGCCTGATCATGATGCTTCCGCACGGTTATGAAGGTCAAGGTCCGGAGCACTCCAGCGCTCGTCTGGAACGCTTCCTGCAGTTGTCCGCTGAAGAGAACTGGACGGTTGTGAACCTGTCCAGCGCAGCGAACTACTTCCACCTGCTTCGCCGCCAAGCTTCGATCACAGAGAGCGATGCCGCTCGTCCGCTGATCATCATGGCACCGAAGAGCTTGATCCGTAACCCTCGCGTAGCTGCGGAAATTTCCGAGCTGAGCAGCGGTTCATTCAAAGCGGTTATCGAGCAAAAAGGTCTTGGCGCTAAGCCAGACCGCGTAGAACGTCTCGTTCTCGCGACTGGCAAAATGGCCATTGATATTGAAGAAGCGATCGAGAAAAACGGCGATCAAGAGCTGGATTGGCTGCATGTCGTACGCGTTGAGCAGCTGTATCCGTTCCCTGAGAAAGAAATCGCAGCGATTATCGAACGCTTGCCGAACCTGAAGGAAATCGTCTGGGTACAAGAAGAGCCGCAAAACATGGGTTCGTGGTTCTACATGGAGCCACGTCTGCGCAAAATCGCGCCAGCCGCTGCAAGCGTAAGCTACATCGGCCGTCCAGAGCGCTCGAGTACGGCAAGCGGCTTCCAGCAAGTACACAGCTTCGAGCAGCAGCACATTTTATTGCAAACTTTAAAATATAGTCCGTCGTTGACATATAACACAGGGAGGTAAGCTCACGTGCAACAAATTATAGTTCCGGCAATGGGTGAATCGATTACGGAGGGCACAATCTCCAAATGGGTCGTTAAAGTAGGAGACGCTGTTAAACAAGGCGACGTGCTTCTTGAGCTTGAAACAGACAAAGTAAACATCGAAATCAGCGCTGAGCAAGACGGCGTTCTGCAAGAAATCGCAAAAAACGAAGGCGACACCGTTGAAATCGGTGAAGTTATCGGCACAATCGGAGCTGGCAGCGGCGCTGCCGCTCCGGCACCGGCTGCTCCAGCAGCTGAAGCAGCGCCTGCACCGGCAGCAGCTCCGGCTGCTGCTCCGGCTACAGCGGTAGCCGTTGCTCCGGCACCTGCGGCTGACAGCCACCTGAATGCTTCTCCTGCAGCCCGCAAGCTTGCAAGAGAAAAAGGCATCGACATCAGCGAAGCACAATCGACGCTTGGACGCGTTGAGCTTCGCCCTGCGGCTCCTGCTCCTGCAGCAGCACCGGCGCCAGCTGCAAAAGCGGCTCAACCGGAATTCACGTCGAACAAGCCTTTCACTCGCACCAAAATGTCCCGCCGCCGCGCGACAATCGCTAACCGCCTCGTTGAAGCACAGCATACAGCAGCTATGCTGACTACGTTCAACGAAGTTGATATGACAGCGATCATGGACGTTCGTAAACGCCGTAAGCAATCGTTCCTGGACAAACACGAAGTTGGTCTTGGCTTCATGTCCTTCTTTACTAAAGCAGTTGTTGGCGCATTGAAAGAGTTCCCTAATTTGAATGCTGAAATCAACAACGGCGATATCATCGCCAAACAATATTACGATATCGGCATCGCCGTATCGGCCAAAGAAGGTCTGGTTGTTCCGGTCGTTCGCGACGCGGACCGCCTGAGCTTCGCGGAAATCGAGAAATCGATCGTATCCCTGGCTAAAAAAGCGCGCGACAACTCGCTGGCGCTGGATGAGCTGCAAGGCGGTACATTCACTATCACTAACGGTGGTACATTCGGATCGCTCTTGTCGACACCAATCCTGAACGCTCCGCAAGTCGGCATTCTGGGTATGCACAAAATCCAGCTTCGTCCGGTAGCGATTGACGCTGAACGTTCGGAGAACCGTCCGATGATGTACATCGCCCTCACTTACGATCACCGTATCGTTGACGGCTCAGAAGCGGTTCGCTTCCTTGTAAAAGTAAAAGAAATGCTTGAAGATCCGGAAACTCTCCTTTTGGAGGGCTAAAATGCGGGCTGTACCCTTGGGTACAGCCTATTTTTTATATGTGGTGTGGTGTGGCTCGCTGTTGGCAGTCGCTGCGTAAGTGAATATTCTTTCAATCGCTGTGCCTTTCGGGTTCCCTCAATAAGAGGTTTCAAGGTAGGAACCCGAAAGCCAAGGCGAGCGCTAACGCTTTTCAAGAACATTCACTTACTCCGCGCCTCCCCGGCTCGCCACACAACCAAAAAAAGGGCTGAACCCAAGGCTAAAAGCCCATGGGTTCAGCCCTTTTTGCTGCCGCCTATCGTTCCTGGCTGACAGCCCAGGAACAACTAATAAAGAAAGGACTGCTGAGTCATCAGCAGTCCACATACGGCCCCCAAAAAAAGGGCGAGCGACTTTGGAGCGGAAAAAGTAAATGTTCTGTAGAAGCGGAGCGTTCGCCTTGCTTTTCCGGTTCCTACCCATACAACTCGTTCAGGGAACCGGAAAAGCACAGCGATCGCAAGAACATTTACTTTTGGAGTAACACCATCACGCGAGCCTTCCCCTACTCCGAGTAATGGACACGGAAAATCATGTCCTGATTGTAGTTGCCGAAGCCTTTGCCGAACAACGTCAGGCCGCCGACATGGGCGGCGTTGTCTTCGACGGCGAGGCGGAATACCCACTGATTGCGGTTCAGGCCAATCTGGTCGATTCCGGTATCGGAGATTTGCTGCCCATCGATGAAGGTGCCGTTTTTCTGGACTCGGATGATCTTGAGCAGACCGTATTGGTTAACGAAATCCTGCCACCATGACGGGGTATACTTCCCCTTTATCGCGCCGTAATCGCCGGGACTGGTCCACATGCCGATCCGGACGCCGTTAAGGGTAAATACGATATCCGATGGCCAATTCTCGTTGTAACCCGGCGCCTCGGAGCTGATCTCAAGCACAATCTCCAGCTCCTCGGGACGTTGGCCCGGCAGCAGATAATTCGGAATCCGGTACTCCACGTACCCTTGGCCGAACCACAGGATGCCAGCGTTCATCCGCTCAGGCTCAAGGAAGTATCTCGCGTCGTCAAATTGGCCGATAACCTTCTCCGTTGTGGCAATGCCGCAGGTCGGATGTACTTCAAACTCCGTATAATGACCGATCGGTATGCTGATCTCGTGAGTCTTCTTCGGGATAAAACCGGCCTGCGGCAGATCAATCTGAATCCGGGAGGCCGCAATCTCGCAAATTTTATGCGTGCCTCCCTGCTTTCTGACCATCTTTGTCTGAATGATCCCCGCTTGCTCCAGCTTGCGGACATGCATTGTCACGATGGCACTGCTTAACCCAAGCGCAGCAGCAAGATCTTTGACATTCATCGGCTCCGAAGCTGCTGCAAGCAGGTCAAGGATATTTAATCGTACAGGACTTGCCAGCGCTTCGTAGAGCGGAAGCCAGGCATGGTCTGTATCGGTTTTGATTAACATGATTCACATCCTGTTACTTATTGAAGTTTGATGCGAATGACGTTCCAGGAAGCTTTGCCAAGGGAAGTTTCAATCGTACCGTTTTGCTCAAGCTTGGCATTGCCGTTTGCGTGAGGCTTCACGCGGTCCGGATTAGCTGCTGTATTAACGGCCTGAAGGTCATCATTCTCAAGGACAATATGCTCGATTACGCGGAACGAGCCAAAGCTGCGAAGATCGATTTCGAACGTTCTTGCCTGGTCCAGATCACGGTTTACGGCAAATACGGTTACTTCTCCAAGCTCTTCGTTATGAACAGCCACCGCTTCTACATAAGGAACATCGGTGTAATCCTTGGAGTCGTATTTATCCGATTTAAGCAATGGAACCAGTACCGTGCCGCGGCCGAACAAGCTTGCATGCATATACGGATAATAGATCGATTGCTTCCATGCAGCTCCGCCGTTCTCCGTCATAATTGGCGCAATAACGTTAACGAGCTGAGCAAGACATGCCATTTTCACCCGGTCGGCGCGTTTCAGCAGGCTGATCAGCATACAGCCAACCACAAGCGCGTCCTCATGCGTATAAATATCCTCCAGCTGCGGCGGTGCGATGGACCATGGCTCGATTTTGCGGTCGCTCTCGTTGGAGTGGAACCATACATTCCATTCATCAAAGCTAAGATTAATGTTTTTCTTGCTCCGCTTCTTCGCTTTCACATAGTCAGCGGTCGAAATAACCGTCTGAATGAAAGAATCCATCCCCATCGATTGCGCCAGGAAGTTGGCGGTGTCCTTGTCTCTATTCCCATAATACTGATGCAGCGAGAGGTAATCAACGTTATCGTACGTCAGATCAAGCACCGTAGCTTCCCACTCCGGGAAAGTCGGCATGCCAAGCGCCGAACTGCCGCAGGCAACAAGCTCAATGGTTGGATCTACCCAGCGCATCACCTTCGCGGTCTCGTTCGCGATTCGGCCGTACTCGACTGCCGTCTTTGCTCCGATCTGCCATGGACCGTCCATCTCGTTGCCCAGGCACCAGGTTTTGATATTATGCGGATCCTTGTAGCCATGCTTAATGCGAAGATCCGACCAGTACGATCCCGAAGCATGGTTGGAGTACTCGATCAGATTCCGGGCTTCTTCCGGTCCGCGGGTACCGAGGTTAACGGCCATCATCGCTTCGGTGTTTGCTTTTTTGCACCAATCCACAAACTCATTAAAGCCTACCAGGTTAGGCTCGATTGTCCGCCATGCCAGCTCAAGTCGTTTTGGACGGTCCGCGAGAGGACCAATACCGTCCTCCCAGTTGTAACCGGATACAAAATTGCCGCCAGGGTAACGCACGATAGGTACGTCTAATCCTTTTACAAGCTCAAGCACGTCCGAACGGAAGCCCTGTTCGTCTGCAGACGGATGATCTGGCTCATAAATACCGCCGTATACCGCACGTCCCAAATGCTCAATAAAGGAACCATAAATTCGTTTATCTACTTCACCTACGATAAAATCTTTGTCAACGATCATCTTGGCACGGTTCGTCATTAAAGAATCACCTCGTGATAAATGTATAAATCAATATCTTTATTAAACATCAGACAATGAAATAATTCAATAACGAATTCTTATGTATTTGAATTAATACATTTATTAATCACTTATAATAGTTTAAACCTAAAATACCCATTATTAAGAAGTTCTTTGTTGAGTCTGCAGCCGGTTTCGACTAAACTGGAATCAGAAGGTAATTTTTCGATATGGTTCGCCATTCTTGCAGGAGATGAAATACGCAATGCCCAGCAAAATTCGCTCATTCGACGATGCAGCCGGACATGTCCTACAGCTTTTGACCTCGTTTCTTCATGTCGACACTCTCTTTATTGCGGTTCAGGAAGGATCGAGCCACCGGATCGTAGGTGCTTACAACCGCAGAGACCCCCTCGTGCAAAGCGGAATGAATTTTCAATCCGACATCAGTGTAATCATTGGACAACGTTCCCACTATATAGTTCCGATATCAACAAGCGATTGCGTCGTTCACGGCGCTCTTTATCTAGTTGACCGGGATCCCTTGTCCCTCAGCGAAGAGGAGCAGTCGTTTCTGAATTCCATGACCGCATTGCTTGGTTACACGATAGATTTGGAGTTCGCGACCGTTACCGACAGCTTAACCGGGTTGTACAATCGAAGGTTTTTAGACGAGTTGTTTGAGCGGAACGCAGAGGTACCTCTAGGGGTCATGTTTATCGATCTGAATGACTTCAAGCAGATTAACGATCAATTCGGCCATGAGTTTGGAGACTTGCTGCTGGTAGAAATCGCCAAACGCCTGAAGCAGCAAATCCGGCACAGTGACCGGATCGTCAGGTACGGGGGCGATGAATTTATTATCTGCTTCCAGAACTTAAGCGAGGATAACGGCGTTCGGACGGTACATGACAAGATCAATGCCGCTTTCCTGGATCCGTTTCTTGTTCTAGGCAAGCCCATCAGCTTATCTGCCAGCATTGGCATTAGCTCCATTCAAGACCGGTACGCCAGTCTCAAGCAGCTGATTACGGATGCAGACCAAGCGATGTATCAAATGAAGCAGTCAAGAAAAAAACCTTGAAGGCAGAAGCGCCGTACTTAGGCGCCACACCTTCAAGGTTTTTTATTTTGCCGCTAGCCGATGAGTCCACCCACCGCTGTCCATAACCCGGTAATCAGGATCAGCCAAAGCGCGATTGTTTTGAACAGCTTGTCATTCAGCCGTCCAACCGCCTTGATCCCGATAATAACCCCGATAATAAGCGCCGGAACCGCCCAGCCAACCGTCTTCATAGACGTCTCGTTAAGCAGTCCTTCGTACATATACGTCCCTATCGTAATGATATTCAGGATTAGGGCGTAAGCCGTAATGTTCGCCCGGAAGGTCATCTTGTCGAGGCCTTGGTTGGTTAAAAACAGCGCCACCGGAGGTCCGCTCATCGAGATGCTTCCGTTCAAAAAGCCGCTTACCGCACCAACCGGCATATAAGCCAGCCGTCCAAGCGGAAAGCTTTTTCCGCTTAGCATCAGGATGGATACGACGGCGACAAGCAGGCCTGCCCCAAGCTTCAGCGCATTCGCCGGAACATACAGCAAGGCATAGGTTCCAAGCGGTGCCGCCAGCAGGCTAGCGGCCAGAAGCGGCCAAATCTGCCTGATCCGGATATGCTTCCGGCTGCTGTACAGCACGGCAATGTTGGTTAAGAGACTTAAAACAACAACGACCGGGACAGCCTGCTGCATCGGCATCAGCTTCACTAGCAGCGGCATGGAGATCAGGGCAAATCCAAAACTCGTCAAGCCCTGCACAAAGCCTGCAAGCAGGACAATCATAAAAACAAATACCAGTTCATCAAGATGCATAACGAAATTAATTACTCCTGATTCTATTTAAGCAAGCGATAAATTACTTCTGCCGCCTCCGCGCGTGTCATCGATGCTGCCGGGGCAAACCGGTCACCGCTGCGTCCTTTCAACAGCCCTTGCTCATAAGCCCATTGTACAGAAGGCATAGCCCAATCCGCAATTGACGATTTGTCCAGGAACGGAAGTTCCGCGTGAGCAATAGAGGAAGCAGACACTCCTTCATGAGAAATTTCATAAGCTTTGGCCAGCATAACGGCCATTTCCTGACGTGTAATCGAGCCGTCTGGTACAAACAACTCGGCCGAACGGCCTTTCACAAGACCCGCTTCATAAGCCGCGGATACAGCTTCGGCATACCAGACGCCCGCCGGTACATCGCTGAAGCGCGTGGCTTGACCGCCGGTTCCGGTAAGCTTTAAGGTCCGAACCAGAATCGCAGTGAACTCGGCACGGCTGATCGCGCGCTCCGGTTCAAAGCTTGCGGCAGCTGTTCCGTTAATAATCTGCTTCGCCGAAAGGGATTCGATAGCAAGCGCTGCCCAATGCGCGGAAGGCACATCCGTATAGGATTTTTTCACCTCAAGCAAACCATAACTGCTGAAATGCGTAACCTCTGCCTGCCATACGCCATTTGCGAATTGCCCGCCAACATAATGGATGAATCCGTCTTCAGCGATATAATAGATGCCCGTCAATTCCGCGTTCCCGCTTTGCGAAGCCTTCATGCGAAGAGTTAACGGACTGCTGAACTTGGCCAGCTTCTCCACATTGCCGGCCGCATCGGTTACCGACAACCCGAAGTTATAAACGGTGGCAAGCGCTCGGACATCCGCGCCGGTGCCGGCAAGCATTTTATCCGCATCCTCCCCTGTAACTGGCACGAGGCTTAAAGTAATCTTGCTGCCCGCCTCCGTCTTCAGCTTGCCAAGCAGCTCGGTTACGACCGCCGAAGGAATCGTCAGGGACAGGTCTCCGGCAGACAAGGTAACAGGCCCTTTCTTTAATTGATCATACAGGCCGGATGGTAAAACGGCCTGCGTTGTTCCCGTCGGCAACTCTACCGTATAACCGCCCTTGCCGTCCGAAGCCAATTGGGAGGAAGTAACGGTAGCAACGCCGTTCATGTTATTGCTTGATCCCCCGCCGTTGCCGTTATTATCGCCGCCGGAAGGCAGATCTCCTACTCTCGCCAGCGCAATATCGTCCATGTAGCCCCATGCACCAGCTGGAGCATCCACATCAAAACCAATGGATGCTTTGCCGTCACGAACTGCAATGGTGCTGACCTTGTAAGAATGCCAATCGTTCCAGCCGGTATTCACAACATCGGTGCTGTACGTCAACCCGCCGGATTTGGCGAACAAGCTTATCTTCTGCTCGTCGTAGACGCCGCCGGAAGCCGATGCGCGGAGCTCGTAAATTCCGTTCTCGAGATTCTCGAAAGACTGCGTAACCGTATACTTAAATGCTGTGCCCAGCCAATAATTAAGCGCGTATTCTCCGGTTTTGGCATTTGCCGCATTATGCTCAACCTTAACCGCACCGGTATCCCCGGTAACCGTCCATGGCACAAGAGCGCCGCTCTCGAAGCCCGGATTTTGCACGACGTTAACCTCTGCCGCTTCCACCTTCACCAGCTCAAGCTTGTCAAAATACCCCCATGCTCCTGCCGGTCCGTTCACGTGAATACCGACCTTTACCTGGCCGTCCGTAACTTGAATCTCCCCAATCGTGTATGGCTTCCAGACGTTGTATCCGGCATTCGTTACCGGAGTGCTGTACGCCTGGCCGCTGGTCTCAGCCGTGAGAGAGATGGTCTGGTCCGCATATTCTCCGCCGGAAGCATAACCGCGAAGCTCATACGTTCCGTTCTCAAGCCCCGTTACCGTCTGCGATACCTGATAGGCAAAGGCCGAGCCCGACCAATAATTCAGAGCGTATTCGCCGGCTTTCGCATTACCCGCGTTATGCTCGATTTTCACCGCTCCCGTATCCCCGGTAACCGTCCAATCCGCCAGCGTACCGCTCTCAAATCCGCCATTACTCAACAGGTTCGGACTTCCCGTCACTGTCACTTCTACCGAGGTGCGAAGATTGGTGCCCGCCACATTCCCTTGAACCGTAAACGTTCCCGGCATACTCAACAGCTCCGGGTTATATTCCTCCCATTCAACCGGTGCCGCCGTGATGGTCCCTTCGTTATAAAGCACCTTTGTCTCTGCCGGCAGAGACAAGGCATCTCCCGTTGCAATCGTAACAGGTGTCGCCGGATAAACGAGAATCGGATCTACGCTTGCGATGCTGCCCGGTACATATTGGAATGCGTTAAGAGAGTCAAGCGCATTGCCGCTATAATCAAACATCGCCTGATTTTCCCATGCATTGCCTTCGCCTTGCTTCCAGCCTACCCCCGGCAGCCAAGTCGGCTCCCAGTAAAATACGCCAAGACCAAGTCCGCCTTGCACATGGGCAACTGTATTCAGCACCGTCTCGGTGACAAGCTTCTGATTCGCCACGGATGCTTCAAAGCCAACCAGCTTGGTCTCGTTCTCGCCAACCGTATTGGGATGGTCATCGCCATTCTCAAGCGTATTGGCATACGACGTTTCCGCTACAACAATCGGCTTGCCGTATCTTGCGGCGATATCGTCCATATTGGATTTCAGCTGCTGGAACGTCCCGTGCCAGAACGGATAATAGGACATGCCGATGACGTCATAATCTACATTTCGCGCTTCCATTGCGTCAAAAAAACTGCGGAACTTGCTGTTATTGCCGCCTTCCGCCAAATGCAGCATGATTTGCGTCGTTTGACCGTTTGGCGTGGTGTCCCGCACCGCTTTAACGCCTTCGCTGATCAACCCGGCAAGATTATCCATGTTGCTGGTCGATCCGTCGGGCAGCAGCATGCCGCTGTTAATTTCATTGCCGATCTGCACCATGTCCGGATAAGCATCCGCGTCCGCCAGCTCGCTCATGACATCTGCCGTATAATCATAAACAGCTGTCTTCAGATCCGCAAAGCTGAGATCCTTCCATGCCGCCGGCTTCACCTGCTGTCCCGGATCCGCCCAGAAGTCGGAATAATGGAAATCAAGAAGCAGCTTCATTCCTGCCGCCTTCACCCGCTCCGCCATGGCTAGCACATGAGCCTTGTCATTGTAGCCATCCGCCTGCACCGGATCATTCCAGAGGCGTAGACGGACATAATTGACGCCATGATTTTTCATGATGGTCAGCAGATCCTGCTGGATTCCTCCATCATAAAACTTCACATTCTTATCCTCGAGCGCCTGCAAAGTCGAAATATCGACGCCTTTAATAAACGTATCGGGATCGGACAAATTGTTCTCCGCCGCCTCCGCTTTCTTCACCGGCCCAACGGCCAGCATCGATGTAAGCGCTAACGTAAATGTGAAAAATAAAAGAATGCTTCTTCTCACCATTCGTTTCATTAATTTTCCTCCCTTTTTGGGTTTTAAAAAGGAGGAGACTTTTGTCTCCTCCAAAGCTGAGAAAATGGTTCATCAGAGAATAGTTGGCGAAAGGAAAAGGGGTGTCCCCTGAGGAGCGTTAGCGTCCGCCTTTGTCTACAGGAAGTCTCCTTTGGAGAGTAAATTGAAATTTCCTGCAGACAACCGTGGCCGAAGGGGATACCCCGTTCCTGCACGCCCCACCTTTCTCTAACAAATCCTTTTCCCAAGGCGGAGAGACAATCGTCTCCCCTTATTGAGCCGCCAAAAATGCATCGATCTGAGTTTGCAGCTCTTTCTGAACCTTCTCGATACCTGCAGCTTTCAACTGCGCGATCAGATCCGCTTGGCCTTTGTCGATGTCCTTGATCAGGCCGTACTCGAGCGGAATCGCGTAACGGAGCATCACGTTGCCTACGTTAGCTACTTCGTTCTTCACGTTAGCATCGTTGAATACGAAGGTCTCAAGCTTGAAGTGGTAAACCTTCTTCTCCCAATCCGTAGCAATCGCGTCTGCTTCTGCCGGGTACGAAGCGTCTTTACGATTCAGCGGGGAGTTAGAACCCCAGTTGGAGAAGCCTGTGTAGTTCGGCGTGCCAGGCAAAGCGTTAAACTTGTCATCGCCCACAGGCTCATAGTTTGTGCCCGCAATGCCGTACATGAACAGGTCATGGATTTCTTTATCGTTCTGCAGCAGGTCAAGCACCATCAGCGAACGATCCGCTTTCTTCGATGTCGCATGGATTGCAAAGCCGTTTTGCGTCGAGATTGCCGCGATTTTCTTGCTGTTAGGCGTCAGATCCGCAATGGCCAGCTCAACATCCGGCTGCTCGCGTTTCAGTTCAGCCAGGTTCATCGCTACCGTACCCAGGTTTTGAGCGTAAGAAGCGGTTTTGCCGGCTTTAATATCCTGCCATACGTCGTTTTTGTTGGATACGATGTTTTTGGACCAAGCGCCGTTGTCAGCCAGATCTTTATAATAAGCAAGAAGGGATTTGAATTCCGGCGTGTCGTAAATGTTGAATACTTTGCCTGTTGCATCGTCCAGCTTGTAAGCAAGCGGCATGCTGTAGTCGACCAGGTTGAAATCATTCGCCTGCTCGAGCAGGATTTGGTCAAGCTCATGCCATTTCCAGCCGTCGGCGCCTTTGGCGTTAAAGCCGTTGATGCCTTTTTCGTTAGCCGCAATCGCCTTCAGGTAAGCCGCGTAAGTCTCAGGGCTGTTAACCGGCTCCAGGTTATATTTCTTGCGCAGATCTTCGCGGATCAATACCGCTTTGTCCGTTACTTCCGGATTGTTGTTCGGTACCATGAACTGCTTGCCGTTCACCTTCGACTGTTCCCAAGCTACAGCAGGCATAGCCTTCATCGTTTGCGGCATAAACTTGTTCAGCATATCGTCGGTCAGCTCCATGAAGCCGCCCTTGAGTGCCTGGTCATTGTAGAACGCCCAGTTAGCTGTATAAGCAATATCGAAATCTTCGTTTGCCGCGAATTTTAGCGGGTATTTCTGCGTCCAGTCCGCCCAGTCGAGGAACTCGGCATCAATGGTTGCGTTAACCTTTTCTTTCAGCTTTTTGTTGATCTCCGCGAATACCGCGTCATAATCAACCGGTTTGCCGCCAACCATCAGCATTTTGATCTTTAGCTCTTGCGAGGTGTCAACCGCGCCGGCATCAGCCGATGCCGCAGGAGACTGCGATTCCGCAGCAGGCGACTCTGTCGCTTCCGCATTTTTTCCGCCGTTATTACCATTGTTGCTGCCGCATGCTCCCAGAACCGTAGCAGATAGGGCAAACGTTGCTGCCAGCATCATGACCGTTTTTTTGTTTCGCATGTGTATCCCCCTAAATAATGGTAGTCATCTATGATAACCAGGTCACCCTGAGGTCATCCTAACCTTTTACTGCGCCAAGCGTAAGACCTTGCACGAAATAACGCTGAATGAACGGATAAGCGAGCAGGATTGGCCCGGTTGCGACAATCGTCATCGCCATCTTCAGGCTTTCCGTCGGGATGTTGGTCGTAACGACAGCTCCCGAGGCAACCATCGCTTTGCGCATGCCATCCATGTTGCCAAGCATTTTGTACAGATAATACTGAAGCGGCATCAGCTTCTCGTCGCTCACAAATAGAAGCGCGTTGTACCAGTCATTCCAGTAAGCCAAAGCGATGAACAAACCGATGGTGGCAAGTACAGGCTTGGACAGGGGCAGGATCAGCTGGACGAAAATGCGGAAGTCCCCTGCGCCGTCGATCTTGGCCGATTCGGTAATCGCCTCCGGAATGCTGCTCATGAACGTCTTCATGACGATAATATAGAACACGTTCAGCAGCATCGGGAGAATAAGGACGATCAATTTGTCTTTCAGATCCAGATACGTAACGATCAGCATATACCATGGAACAAGACCCCCGCTGAACAATGTCGTAAAGAAGAAGAAGAAAGCAAACTGGTTGCGCCATCTGAAGTCTTTGCGCTGAAGGACGTAAGCCGTCATCGCGGTTACGAATAATCCGACCAGCGTCCCGATTGCCGTCACCGCAATGGTGACCCCATACGCCCGAAGCATCTGCTCCGGATATTTGAACAGCACGCTGTAGGCCTCGGTGGACCATACGGCCGGTATGAGCTGATAACCTTTCTCCACAATGGAGCTTTCCTGCGATAATGAGGATGATATAACAAGCAGGAAAGGTATGAAGCAGATGACAGCCAAGAGCGATATAAAGATGTAACCGATGACTCTTAGCAGAATGATATCCGCCTGATGTTTAACCCCGCTTTTCCCCGTTTGGGCAATTGCACTCATCTATAATCCCTCCTAAAAAGAATTGTCACACAAATAGCCTTCTATCTTCTATTTGTGATAATTCTTTGCTTCGTAAGCGTTAACTTTAGAACAAAGCATGATCTTTGTCGTATTTGCGTACCGCATAGTTAGCCAGCAAGATCGTTGCAAAGCCAAGCACGGATTGATAGAAGCCTGCAGCAGCCGATAAGCCGATTTCGTTCGAGGTCGTCAGCGACCGGAAGACGAAGGTATCGATAACATCGGTTGAGGAGAACAAGAGGCCGTTGTTGCCGACCATGTTGTAGAACATCCCGAAATCTCCTCTGAAAATATTGCCGACGGCGAGCAGGACCAGAATGATCACGGTTGGGAACAGATTCGGCAGCGTAATTCGCCAGATCCGCTGGAACACGTTTGCTCCGTCAATTTCTGCCGCTTCATACATCTCGTTGTCGATCCCCGTGATGGCCGCCAGATACATGACCGAGCCGTAGCCAAGCGTTTTCCAAGCGGATACGAGCACGAGAAT
Organism: Paenibacillus sp. JDR-2; assembly: GCF_000023585.1. Classification (NCBI taxonomy): domain Bacteria; kingdom Bacillati; phylum Bacillota; class Bacilli; order Caryophanales; family Paenibacillaceae; genus Paenibacillus; species Paenibacillus sp. JDR-2. The sequence goes on from NC_012914.1 coordinate 5,444,110, forward strand.
GACCGGCCAATAAGAAGGCGTGTTGTAAATATCAACCGGCTGCATGCCTACTGCCTTCAGCAGCACGTTCAGCGTACCCACGTCATAGTTGAACAGGTTGTAAGCAATAGCGCCTACGACAACCCACGAGATAAAGTAAGGCAGGAACAGCATCGTCTGGGTTAACTTGCGGAACCATTTGCCCACCGCTTCAAACAGGAATATCGCCGCCGCAATCTGCAGCACGTTGTTCACGATGATAAAGGCGATATTATAAAGCGCCGTATTTCTCGTTACCATCCAGGCATTGCCCGATTCGAAGAAAAAGCGGAAGTTGCTGATTCCGTTCCACGGACTTCCGAATATGCCGCCCGTGTTGTTGTATTGTTTGAATGCAAGCACAATGCCGGCCATCGGTACATAAGCGAACAGTATAAAAAAGAATACCGCCGGCGCCAGCATGAGCAGCAGCGTCTTGTTCTGAAGGGCATAACCCCAAAATCCGCGTCGCATCATTCGTTTTTCTCCTCCTGTATAATCTCTCTGTCTTATAGGTTAATTATATAAACCGCGCTGCCCCTCCAAAATTAAGCCAAACTACAAAAAGTAATACTTAATCTACGATTTCGGCCAGAAAGTTTAGTTTATACGGATCGGAAAAAAACAAAAGCCTGCAGGCTTGGAAAAACAGCCGCAGGCTTATCAATGAAGGTCAAACGGGCTAGATTTTATGCTTCTTTCGGTATTCGCCCGGTGTCATGCCGGTAAACTGCTTGAACTGCCGGTTGAAATAAATAATATTCTTGTAGCCGACCCGCTCCGCTATTTCGTATACCTTCAGACAAGGATCCGCAAGGAGCTCCCGGACACGGTCCATGCGACGTTCATTCAGCCAATCACTGAATAAGGTGCCGGTCTCTTCCTTGAACAAGGTGCCCAAATAATTAGGAGTAAAATCAAAATGCGCCGCTACTTCCTTCAGCGTAATCTTCTGTTCCAGCCGCTCGTCCACAAACGCCATAATGTTGTCGAACAGCTTGCGCTTCTGCTTCTGGCGCTTTACGTACAGCAGCTCCGACAGCTCGAAAAACCTTCTGCGCAGCCAGGACAGGATATCGTCTATCGTCTCGAACTGGAATAGAACGGCCGCCTTCTGCGCATCCCATTTCAGCAGCTCGTAAAGATTCTCGTTCCGCTGCAGCAGATCGGCATGCAGCTTCGAGGTTACCCGGATAATCAGGTCGTACGCATATTGCTTCTGGGATACGCTTTCGTTCTTGTCGAACAGCTTGAGCAGCCGGTCGTCTATCGATACCAAGTCATAATCGAGGATTGCGGCCAGCATCTGCTCCACGTTCTCCTCGACATTCGGCTCCAGCTTGTCCTCTCGTGCCGTACCGGAAATATCCTTGATCAGCCGGTTCTTGCCAAGCAGCCATTTCGCGCTAAGGGCCGCCTGCGCCTGCCGGTAAGATACCCGGAGTTCATCCGTATTTCTTGCGGAGCCGCCCGCTCCTGCCGTAATCGTTACGGGGAAGCTCTGACGGACTTCGCCAACCAGCTCCTCCAGCATGGCGTTAAACCGGTCATCGGAGATCGGCGATAGAATAACAATCCGCTGATCAAGGCTGACTAGTACCGTACCTCCGTCATGGTCGCCGACGAACTGCTCGATAAAGGAGGATATGCTGCGGATTTGGCTGCGCCGCTCCTGCTCGGGAATTTTCCACTCTACGTCATCGATCTCGACAACCGCCGCCGCTGCCCCGTATTGAAGGAGCGAGTTCAGAAACGGAGCGATATGCTCCCGCTCATGCTCTTCTGCCGTATCGCCCAGCCATTTAAGCATAAGCTCCCTATTAACCAGCGACAAGGCTTCCGTTACGATCGAATGGCGCTTCCGCTCGCTCTCCACCTGCTTATAGACCGTTTCCAGCATGTCATGCAGCTCCTGGTCTTTGACCGGCTTCAGCAAATAGCCCGAAGCGTTCATCTGAATCGCTTCCTTCGCATATTGAAAGTCCTCATGTCCGCTGATAAATACAACCTGCACATGCGGGTTCCGCTCTTTCGCCTTCCGCGCGAACTCCGTTCCCGACATAATGGGCATCCGAATATCGGACAAAATGACATCAATCCGCTCATTCTCCATCAGCTTCAGAGCTTCAAAACCGCTGCTTGCCGTACCTACCACCTGCAAGGGCAGCGGGCTGCCCGTTACCCTGCGCCGCATCCATTCCAGATCTACCGCTTCGTCATCTACTAGTAATACTGTAATCATGCCAGCTGTCTCCTTTGCTCTTCCTCGTCCACGTTGCCCTGCCGGTCTATCGGCAGCAGGATCCGCACGGTCGTCCCGCCGCCAAACACGCTTCCGATCTCAATGCCGTACTCGTCGCCATACCGCAGCTTGATGCGGTCATCCACGTTGCGGATGCCGTATCCGCCCGACTGTCCCGGCTGTGCCATTACGGCCTTCAAAGCATCCGGCTTCATCCCGATCCCGGTGTCAATGACCTTCAACTCCACTTTATTCCCTATCGCTCTGCCGCTGATCCGGATCGCGATGTGACTGCCAAACCAGGCATGCTTGAAAATATTTTCCACAAAAGGCTGCAGGATCAGCTTAATCACCTTGCAGTCCGCCAGTTCCCGCTCCATATCGATATGGACATCAAATTTCCCCGCGTATTTTATACGCTGGATGTCCAGATAAGCTTCTACCTGCTCCAATTCCTTCGCCAGCGGGATAAAGACTTGGCCATCGTTCAGCGAAAGCCGGTAAAACTTGGCGAGTCCTTCAACCATTCCCGTCACCTTCTCCGTCTCCGACAAGTTCGCAAGGCTGCCTATCGTCGACAAGGTGTTATACAGGAAATGCGGATTAATCTGCGCCTGCAGCGCTTCGAGCTCCGCCTGCTTTTTCTGAATGCCTTCCACGTATACCTTCTTGATCAGATCCTGAATGTTCTCCGCCATATCGTTAAAGGCTCCGGCAATATGAACAAATTCGTCATTGCCGCTGAAGCGAAGACGCTTCTGGAAGCTGCCCTGCTGGAAGGAACGGAGGAACGTAACGATACGTCTCATTTTTCGTCCGGACAATCTGGCTACGAGGAACCCGATAAGCGACATCACAAGGAAACTGATCAGGCATACGTAGAAAATAACGCTCCCCAGCTTGCCGGCATCCTTTCTCAGATACTCGTTCGGAACCAGTGTCTCAATCTCAAAGCTGGTATTCGGAATCTTATTTTGCATAACGAGATAAGTGCCGTTATCCTCTTCGGGCATCGTGCCTGCAGCAGCTTTCCCGTCCGTATCCCCATCGTCTCCCCGTTGATAGAGAACCGTATCGCGGCTCGTATCCACCAGACGTAGAATAAGCCCCTCCTCGGTTGGAAACGCTTTAAAATCCCCAAGCAAATCATCCAGCCGCGTCGTAATCCGGACGTAGCCGATAATCGTCTTATAATCGTTGTAAGAGACCAGCTTCCGGAAATGAGAAATATTATTGAGGGTTCGGTCCGTGTCGACCTGCAGCCAAATATTATCCTTGTCCGAATCTTGGATGGCATTAAACCAAGACTTATTCGTGATCTCGCTGTACGGCAAAATGTAATAATCGCTGTCCTTAATCTCCTCATACATGCTGTCTCCGTCAACCTCGTTCAAATAGCCGTTTGTCGTATAGACAAGGAGCCGGATATGATTGCCGTACAAGTGGAGCGGTGCCTGGATCTGAGGCACGATCTCATCCAGCATCGTCAGATACGTCTGGAGAGGATCGCCTTTCTTCTGCAGCGCCCGTTGAAAGGATAAGCTCCCGAACAGCGTATCGGACATCCGCTGAATCTCGTCCAGCTGGTAGCTCAGATTATTTTCCGTCTGCTCCATTGCCGTCTTAATGTTTGTCTCTGCCATTTCCGTACGGGATTGCACCAGCATCGTATACGAGAAATAGCCGATAACCGCGTCCGTAACCAAGACCAGCAGCAGGTAGGAAATCATCATTTTATACGTAAACGGCATGAAGGTTCTCATCCGCTTCTCCATATTGCTGCGCCCTCCTAGGTCCTATCGTTCATGAATAGGGAAATCATATACGAATTTGTCTAATAAATAAATAGGAGATTACTTGAACGCTAAAGGGCATATCCAACAACCGCGGCGGCATACACATGGTATGAACGGTATTTATCAAGTACGGGGGGATAGCGGAATGAACCAGGATGAGATCCGTGCACTGGAATATGCCATCGATGAAATTACGGAAATCGCAACAGGTTTTGGTCTAGATTTTTACCCGATGCGTTATGAGATTTGTCCGGCGGACATCATTTACACCTTTGGCGCTTACGGAATGCCGACGCGCTTCAGCCACTGGAGCTTTGGCAAAACGTTCAACAAGATGAAGATGCAATACGACTTCGGTCTAAGTAAAATATACGAGCTTGTTATCAATTCGAATCCGTGTTACGCCTTCCTGCTCGAGGGCAACTCATTGATTCAGAATAAGCTTATTGTCGCGCACGTTCTGGCCCACTGCGATTTCTTCAAGAACAATGCCCGCTTCAGCCAAACCAACCGCAACATGGTGGAGAGCATGTCCGCTACCGCCGACCGCATTCATCAATACGAAATGGACTACGGCACTGAAGCCGTCGAGAAGTTTATTGACGCCGTTCTGGCCATTCAAGAGCATGTGGATCCGACCATCATTAAGCCTTACCAGCTGGATAAGACCCGGTATATCGAGCTGCTGACGAAGGAAAAATCGCGTTCCTCGAAGAAGACGGCAAAGTCGGAATACGAGGACTTATGGTCATTTGAGGAGATCGCCGAGTCGGCTGGAGCAGCCACTCCGGCGTCCAATCACTTCCCTCCGGAGCCGGAGAAGGATCTGGTCTGGTTCATCGAGGAATACTCGCCTAAGCTCGAGCCTTGGCAGCGCGACATCATGTCGATGCTACGCGACGAGATGCTTTACTTCTGGCCGCAGATCGAGACCAAGATAATGAACGAAGGCTGGGCTTCGTACCGCCAAGGTGCTTAAGTTCTTGAGCAGAAAAAACCGACTCCTCTCGGAATCGGTTCAAGATCAATATTTAAGATTGCGCCTCATTGCACCGTGTTTGAATGAGGTGATCACATAGCGTTCTCCGTTATCCAGCACTTTAAACGAGATGACATACCGGTCCACGATGCAATAATAAGTGTTGCGAAATTCTCTTGACGGCATGGTCATTCCCATACTGACAACCTTCGCTTCGGTACGGCGAATGAGATTGACCTTGTACTCGATTGTTTCCTGGTCAGTGAAGTGATCACTCTTGATCTGTCGAAGCCGGTTTATTGCCGTTTCAGTCCATTGGACAATCAATTAGAGTTCACCACGCTTCGCCATTTCAATCAATTCATCCGTTGAATAGAGCTTGCCTTGCATGATGTCTTTCTCGGATGCTTTAATCATTTGGCGAATTTCCGGATCGGAGTCCAGCTCGTCTACCGGGTTATAGATTTCATATTCCAAGCCGGCAATACGAATAAATTCCTTATGGTTTTTCTCGTACGATTCAATGACGGTGCCATCAGGAGCTTTTAGACTAAAATTCATCCTTACAACCTCCTTTGATGAAATCGTTAAGTCTGCTGATCATCCAACTCATAACTGAATTATAGCATAGATTCACCCTGCAGCTCATTAGTGAATACCTGTCGATTGAAGCGCCAATTATATTTGCGGCTCTGGGTTTACTACTTCTGCCCTCTCACGTTTTGTATCCAGATGTTTCAACCACAACTCCACCAATTGCCTACCATTAATCAGATCGATATTCAAGCCCTGCGCGTAGGCACGAGCATTAGAAGTAAAATCACTAGTCGTGATGACATAACCGCCTACAGCGCCTTGCTTGACCATTTGGGAGTGGATAATCGCGATCGGGTCGTAAGCAATAGGATCTTTATAACATTTCACTTGTCCTAGATACAGCCCGCTATCTGTTCTCTCTTCTATATCGATCCCAAAATCGCCGGAACTCTTAGTAACGTTTGTGCTGCCGCCTCGAACGGATGTCATAATAGCAGCTACGAAATGCTCAAAGAGCAGTGGGTCTTCATCTTTTTCCTGCTCCAAGTCGCGCTTGAACCGGTTATACAGACCAATACGAAGGGTTTCTTTCATATCTTCATGCGATGAGAATGCATCAAGCGCATTCCTATGATACTTCTCTAACATGCGTTTTTGTTTGTAATACTGATACAGTAAGTAACAAATTGCAGCTATCAATAAACTAAAAAGCACATCCATTTGACATCTCTCCTTTAGATCAATCCTTACCAAATCCATTGCATTTCAATCAAACCTCATACCTGCATTTAGCGATAAACCACAATCAGAAATGGAGGAATTCATTATGCCATCCACTGACATGAAAGCTTTAGAATATGCCATAGCTGAAATTACGGAAATTGCAACGGGGTTTGGACTTGATTTCTACCCGATGCGGTACGAAATCTGTCCTTCTGATATCATTTATACTTTTGGCGCATACGGTATGCCCACCCGCTTTAGTCATTGGAGCTTTGGTAAGACATTCAACAAGATGAAGATGCAATATGATTTCGGTCTAAGTAAAATTTACGAGCTTGTCATTAACTCTAACCCCTGCTACGCCTTCCTGCTCGACAGCAACTCCCTTGTTCAAAACAAACTCATCGTCGCTCACGTTCTCGCCCACTGCGACTTCTTCAAGAACAACGCTCGCTTCTCCAAGACAAACCGAAATATGGTCGAGAGCATGACCGCAACGGCAGAACGAATCCGTGAATATGAAATGACTCATGGAGCACTAGCCGTTGAACAATTCATTGATGCTGTTCTTGCGATTCAGGAGCATGTAGATCCTTCAATCGTAAAGCCTTATCGCATGTCCAAGGATGCTTATATTTCTTCCATGCAGAAACGTTCACCGGCAGCGAAGCCAGCCCCACTCTCATCTCCTTACGATGATCTGTGGTCACTGGAGAAAGAGGATTCACAGGAGAAGACAGAGCCCTCTGTGTCCTTCCCTCCTCAGCCGGAGAAAGATATCTTGTGGTTCATTGAAGAGTATTCAGCCGTATTGGAGCCTTGGCAGCGTGATATCTTAACCATGCTTCGTGATGAAATGTTGTACTTCTGGGCACAAATCGAGACCAAAATTATGAATGAAGGCTGGGCAAGTTTCTTCCACCAGCGGATCATGCGAGAGCTGGATTTAACCTCAGAGGAGACCGTTGAATATGCTGCGCTTAACTCCTCCGTCGTGCAACCTTCCCGGCATTCGTTGAACCCCTACTATCTAGGGCTAAAAATATTCGAAGACATCGAGAGGCGCTGGGATAACCCCACACCTGAAGAGAGAGAACGGTTCGGACGAGTGCCCGGTCGCGGTAGGGAGAAGATGTTTGAGGTCCGTGAGAACGATGCAGATATCTCATTCATCCGCAATTACTTGACCAAAGATCTGGTGAAGGACCTAGACTTATATGTCTTCGAGAAAAAAGGTCCCGAGTGGAAAATAACCGATAAATCGTGGGAGAATATTCGTGACCAGCTCGCTTACGCTCGTGTAAATGGCGGGTTTCCATATCTCGTTGTTAAGAATGGCGATTATTTAAATAATGGAGAGCTTTACTTATTTCATCAGTTCGAAGGTGTCGAGTTAGATTTGAAATACGTAGAGCGGACGCTGCCTTATGTTTATCAGCTGTGGGGGAAGACCGTTTATTTGGAGACAGTTGTGGAGGATAAAGCGTTGTTGTTTATGTACGATGGGAAGAAAGTTAGTCGGAAGTTTTTATAAACGAAGTACCCCCGTGATTAACGGGGGTACTTCGTTTATAAGGCATGCTTAAGTTATTAGTTAAATATAAGATTTTCACTCGATTCATTAGTTCCAAGATTACCCTGGAACGCTTTACTTAAAACTGACTGTTTCAATATCTCTAAATCTGATGCTACATTCATAATTGTTTGAGCTTCTTCATCTTTTTGCATAAGTAAGTTAATCATGTGTAGTATCTCATCGTGTTCAGTTTTAGGAGGTACTGGAACTAATATTTCTTGTAGAACCTTTAAATTAATATTTTTTTGGGCTGTAGCTGGTGCATAATGCTCTAAGTTAGACTTAATTGTTCTCATATAATAGTGCAAATATAATGATGAAATATAAGCATCCTTTGGAATAAAACCAACAACACTATCAGGGAAACAACAAGGAAATTTTAACAAAGCTGTATCAGCAATATTTGCTGCAATTGTTATACATACTGTACCTTCAGGAAATAGCTTGCTTTGCAGCAATCCAAATTCACTCAAAGTCTGATTATAGCTTTCAATGTAATCTCCAGCATTAGCTACATCGCCTGTTTGAATGAATGGATATTCTCCACCAAACAATTTAGGATCATTCCTTGGGCGGTGTTTAGATTTACCCCGTTCTAAGGTACCCAAATCCTTCAAACGAACCCAATTCCATCCAGCTGGCAATAAAAATGGAATTTCATTCGGATTAATGTCTTCTGAGATTGACCTTACAGTTGAAATCTGATTGCTATGTTCTCCCCGCCACTTCTTCGTCAACTCACCGCGAAAAGCCTTGTCCAAAATTGCTGCTTGGCGAAGTTCAAAGGTTGCTTTGGCTTCTTCAATTAATTGTTTGGCTTGATTGATTTTGTCCAAGAGTCTTTCGACTTTGTCAGCAATTCGTTTTTGTTCGTTTAGTGGTGGGAGGGCTACAGATATAGTTTTCAATCCAGTTTTATTAATTTTTGGTTGTCCAGTTCCTGTAATAATGGTCCCTAATAATTTTTTACCTTGTGGTGAGGATAAAAAATAATTCAAAAAAATATTCTCAACATAATGATTACATCTTAATACAATCATATTAGGTGCTATAGTAGCCAGTAAGTCTACATTTGGCATAACAAATACCTCGCCAACATTAGCCCCTATATTTGCTATTAAAATTTCACCACCAGTCAAAGATGATTTGGATAGAAACTTATAGCTTGTTTCATCTACATATTTTTGACCTTCATGTCCTAATCCCAGTCTTAAATCAGTTAGTCGTACATAAAGTGCATAATCCGTATCATCTGAAACTTCAACATTTTCTCTTAGTGATTGAAAACTGCCATTTGCAACAAAATCAGTCAGGTAAGCGAGACTACCTAATTTAACCCAAACCCAATTCCCTGGCACCTCATAAGGCTGATCCTCTATCGGCACCAAAGCCTCTTTCAACAGCTCTTCCTGCGACTTCGCAACCTTCTTACTCATTACCGTACACCCCGGATGCTTCAGCGACTTTCGCTAGCACTGGCTCGGCTTCATAGCTAACCGGCTTCGTCTCGATTGCCTTCAACTCAGTAACAACTTCACCGAGCAGCGCGAGTGCTTCCTCCAGCTTCACCATAGCATCTTCTGCCGAGTCAATCGGATCAGGCAGATTGTCGTAAGCAGATAGTGATTCGTCGGCAATCAAGCCAATATCTAGGCTGTCATCCTTCTTACGGATGTCCTCACGGGTAAACACATTCCAGCGTTCATCTTCTACCTTGGTGCGATCCTCAGCCATGTAGGCTGCTACAAATGCATCAAAATGAGACACAGTCAACGGATTCCGTTTACCAAAGCTTGGCATATTCGTACGCAGATCGTAAACCCATATGTTCTTTGTGCTGTCCTTATCGGTCTTCTCACGCGTGAAGAATAAGACGTTCGTCTTAACGCCTTGTGCATAGAAAATGCCTGTTGGCAGACGCAAAATCGTATTCAGGTTGCATTTGTCCATCAAGTCGGCACGGATTTTCGTACCTACGCCGCTTTCGAACAGTACGTTGTCCGGCAGAATAACAGCAGCACGAGCTTTACCGTTGGCTTTCAAGGCACGATAGATATGCTGAAGGAAGTTCAGCTGCTTGTTCGTTGTTGCGAACGTCAGGTCATCACGAGTCGGACGTTCTCCGCCCTGTTTCGTGCCAAACGGAGGATTCGTAAGGATGACGTCGAAATTTTTCAGGTTAGTACCGTCATCAGACAGTGTATCGCCAAGTATAATTTCGCCATGAATATCGTGAAGCATCGCATTCATCATCGCGAGGCGATGCGTATCTTTAACTAGTTCAACACCAGTAAACGCTTGATGCTTCTGGAACTCGGCTTCCTTCTCCCCAAGGTCGAAATAATCATCCGTGTTGTTGCGCACATGGCGATCCGCCGCAATCATAAAGCCAAACGTACCTGCAGCAGGATCATTACAACGCTCGCCTGGCTGTGGATCCACCAATTTGGTGATTACATCAATAAGCGGACGCGGCGTAAAATATTGCCCCGCTCCCGACTTCGTCTCGCTGGCGTTCTTCTCCAACAATCCCTCGTACAGGTCGCCGAGACCTTCTTCCTTTGCACTGTACCAGTCGAGTTGATCGATAGATGTAATGATCTTCTCCAGGTTTTTCGGCTCATTGATATTGGAGGTTGCATTCATATAGATCTGCTTGATCGTTTCATTGCCTTGATTGCCGAGATCAAGAAGCAATTGACGGTAATGCTGTTGAAGCGCCATGCCATGACGCTCCGTCAGCGAATCCCAGCGATACTGCTCCGGCAGTATGCCTTCGTTGTCGGTTTCCTTCATCATTTTGAGGAACAGCACATACGTCAGTTCCGTTACATATTGATGATACGTAATGCCGTCATCCCGCAGTACGTTACATAAATTCCAAAGCTTCTGTACAATATCCTGATTTCCCATTTACGCGTAATCCCTCTTTCGTGGTGTATACAATGCTGTATTTATTGTTGTTACAATGGTGTCCATCTCGCCGTCAAAAATCTTGTTCAGCTGCTTGTAGCCGCCCTTGCTCTTGAACGGTTCTACCTCAAAAGCTTTCTCCGGATTCGGGTCTAACACCGATTCCTGCAGTAGCTGCTTCTCAATCCGCTTCAGCCAGTCCTTCTGAACCTTCGACCAGACTTTCATATCATATATTTTTTTCATGGCGCCTTCAATCCGCTCTTCATGACTAATTAATGGGTCACCAAGAGCTTGCTGACGGATGAAGCTAATAATATCCGCTGCTATATCTTCATTCTTCGCATCGCGCCATGCCGCCTGCAGCATTTTCTCCGAATATCCCTTCTGGTCAAGCTCCACCCGAAGCCTGCGCAGTTCATCTCGCGTCAGGTCATTCGGACGGGTGCAAATAATCGTAAGAGCCGGAATGAGGTTCAAGTTCTCTGTTATAAAAGCATGGAACCCTTCCAGGTAATCCTCCGGCTTATCGGCATTTCCATACCCCCGTGAGGTGGAGATAAGCTTATCTTCATGCTCCGATATATAGATCCGGTGACCTCTGCCACGATTCTCATCGATATAAGCAACCAGCGGCTTCTTCGTCTGAAGATCAGCGCTCGCTTGAAGCACACTCATGCTCTTCAAGTCGTCAATAAACTTCTCAATACTCATCCCGCCCGACAGTGCCTTGAAGTCGTCATGATCCTTCTGCGTCCATGTACGCTTCTTGCGCTGCATCTTCGCAATGATCTGATCCTTATGCGGCTTGCCCTGCCCTTCATCTTCCAGCTGTGCAAGTTCGCTCGTCAGCACATCCAGCGATACCGTCGGCTTCGTCACTACCGGCTTCATGTCTGTATAAGGCTTCAACGTCTCATAGATTCCAACGGCATCATAAATCATAAAATGATCCTTGCCGATCTCATCGCAACGTCTCGTCGCTCTGCCAAGCATTTGCTCATACAGGATCCTAGAACGTACGCGGCGCAGGAAGACGAGATTCGTAATACTTGGAATATCTATGCCCGTTGTCAGCAAATCGACTGTTACGACAATGCTTGGCAGCCGTTCATTTTTGAACAACTTAATCGTATGCAGCGGATCTTTGATGGAACCAGTGATCTTGAGCACGGCATTGTCATCTACCGCCCCATATGCCTTCTCCAGCTCTTCCTTGAAGATCCGAACAACCATATCCGCATGATCGTCCGTCGCCGCAAAAATAAGTGTCTTTCCTTCTGACTCAGGGTCGATATATTTCGTCAGTTCTTCCAGGATAACGCGGTTGAAGTTCTCCGTAATAACCGTCTTGTTGAACTGGGTCACTTCCAGATTGATCTCATCCTGGAGCAGTTCCTTCTCCACATTACCGGAGGAGATATCATATACGGCGACCTCTTCACCAACCTGCCATTTGATCCCGTGCTTCTTGAGTTGTGTCTCGAACTGCATCGGAGGCTCATGGTCGATGAGATACCCGTCGATCACCGCTTCACGATACGAATAGTTGAATACCGGTCTTCCAAAAATCTCAACTGTATGCAAAGCCGGCGTAGCCGTCAGCCCAATCCGGAACGCATCGAAATAGTCCAACACCTTGCGGTATTTGCTGACATAATCTTCGTGGTCACGGAACTCCAGCTCCAGCTCGGACATTTCCTTATCCAGTGTATAGCCGCGATGTGCTTCATCGACGATTACACAATCGTATTGGTCAACAGACGGAATTTCCGCTTCGTCGGATTCATTATAGAAGATACGTTTTACCATACCTTGAACGGTAGCGATCTGCACCTTGGTCTCCGGATTCGGCTTCTTATCATCTAACGTCTGAAGCTCAAAAATCTCCGTAAACGAATGGTAGCTCTCCAGCTTGGAATCCTTAAATGCTGCTTCTGCCTGGCGTCCAAGCGCTGAGCGGTCCACGAGGAACAGAATTCGCTTGAAGCGGTTATGTTTGATCAGACGATAAATAAGCCCAATAGCCATACGGGTTTTGCCTGTGCCTGTAGCCATTGCCAGCAGGATACTGCGCTGACCTTCGTCAATTGCACCTTCTACCGAAAGGATAGCGTCCTCCTGATACGGACGCAGTTTCAGGTAATCAAGCGTCTCATCTTGCAGATCCTTAGCAGCTTGCTCGGTGTCCTGCTTCAGCAAATCTTTCAGCCCTTGCGGTGAATACCATGCCTGCAGAGGGCGCGGATGATTCGTTGGCTTGCGAGCGTCGAGGAACCAAATACCGGACATATGCTTCAATTGCTCCAGGTACGGGCGACCATTCGTCGAGAACAGGAATGGCACCTGATAGTTCCCCCATGGTCCATGAATGATTTCATCTCCATGACGTACAACCTGCATGGCGTACTTTTTCGCTTGGGCAATATCCGCCTCAACGTTCTTGCTGATCCGCTTCGCTTCAACGATGCCAACCAGCTCAAGACCACAGAACAGTGCATAGTCCGCGAAGCCAGTCTTGAGCGCCCACTCCGCGATTGCTAGGTTGCGACCTTTCTCGGGACGCGTGCCAAGTCCATAACGAAGAGTCTGAGAATCTACCTCCCAGCCCGCTTGCCGCAGCTTCTCATCAATGATAAGGCGAGTCTCAGCTTCCGTAAGCGCAAAAGCACTACCTGCTTGTTTCGACTTCGAATGGCGTTTCTTCTTGTCCTCATGCGTAACATTCGTTTGCTGCTGTCGAAGCGCTGCCAGTTCCTGTTGGAGCTTTGCCATCTTTTCTTCATAGGCTCTCGCCAATTGATCCAGTTGCACTTCGTTGCCAGCACTATCCTGTTGCTCTACTGGCTCTATATAATCAGGTGCTTGGAAGTTCCAATCGCCGTACACTTGCATGAACCAGACACTAAGTCTAAATGCCAGCAGCGTTGAAGCTTGAGCTTCACGTGTTGAACCGTATCCCGACTCGTGAACAGCTTTGTTTCCGATCTTACGAAGAGTGTGCAGATAATCCACAATGTCATCGGAAATCAGATCGTCCCTCTTCAGCTGTGACAAACGATCGACTTGCGTAAGCTCTTTCGTCTCGTCCATCTCTTCCATCGCACATATGTATTTGGTCAATGTCTCTCCGAACATACGAAGCTTAATTAGGGATGTATTCGGATCAATGAACAAATTGCGCTCTGCCATCTCGCCAAGATCCGATAAGATCTCCCAGCGGTCATGCAAGAATTCAAAGTTGCCAGCCATTAGAAACACCTCGATACGTGGTTGTTATCTTTCATATTAACGTGTTCTTCCGACAGTACACTGTCTGGAACGTACGTTTGATTGACTAGTTCTGTAGTAACAGATAAATATTCGCTAAAGTGCAAGGAAAAACCTTTTTGTTGATAAAAAACATGAGATAATTAGGACCATCGGTTGGCTTCCCTATCAAATAAATGTAAAATATAACATACTAGGAAATCGACTTAATCTGACAGATTCAATTGATGTCAGCAACAGGAGATATTAAATTATGATGAAATTCACCGCGAACTACTGCTACTCCAATCCCAATTTTGTAATTACGAATTTACCAGATCAGCAAAAGGTAACGCCTTATACAAACATCATCAGAATCACTCAAAATCTAATTACACGAGGGGCGCCTACGATTGCCTCTCAGTTTCTTAGGGACCAACTTGGTTTAGATCGAAATTATCTCCATCACCTAGAGCATGTAAAATTTCTCTCTACCGAAGATTTAGATTGGTCGAAGCAAATTAAAGGTGACAAAAGAAAAAACCACTATCCTGCAGAAAAATTTTATAATGACTTTGGAAAAATACTCAACAGTGTAGGCTTTATTCGAAACCTAACCCGTGCTGAGGTTGCTATCTCCGAAATCGTTCCTGAAGTATCTGATACTTTCGCAAAACAACAAGTTGATTTCTATATTCCGCTACTTAAGACTGTAATTGAGGTCGATGGCGGCTCTGATAAGGATGAAACCGGTCACTTTAGTAGTAATCAGATACTGCTTGATAACAGAAGAGATACTGCACTAAACAAAGCAGGCATTCATGTCATTCGTATCAGTTCCAAAGAAATTATGGATAGGAATTACTCTGATTTCTTATCAAAATTTCGAGACATCTATTTAAAACATAGAACCGACGTAACCGAATATGAGAAGTACCTGAATTTGGACAAAAAAAAATACGATGCTCAGATCACACTTACAGCCGTAGCAAGAGTTCAAGTATTTATCCTTGAACTCTTAGATCGTGGTGTTCTGTCCCTTGACGACGATCAATGGAGCATTAACTTACTTGATGATAATGCTCGTTATTATTTTGAGCTTGGCATGAGTGACCTCGAACTATGGCTTAGAAATATCGCAGCACTCTTTAACAAGCAGATTCGATTACCTAAAATAGGTATTATGGTCAATAAATATGCCAAGCTTACCCCAGCTTATCAAAAGACAATAAATATTAAATTTGACTTATTCAAGCGCTGGGACGATTCCGTCGAGGAGGCTCGTGTATATCACATTAAGACTGACTTTGACGATCATGCAAATTACAATTTAATCAAAGTAAACGAGCCTGTCGTTTATCAACTCGATCCGGATGTACACCGCTCACACCTGGAGTTCTTAACAAACAATTTGTTCGGACATTCGTCATTTAACGAAGGTCAGCTGGACATTATTATCAATTGTTTGAATGGTCACGATACGATTGGACTGCTGCCGACCGGCGGAGGAAAATCGCTGACTTATCAACTAAGTGTTATGCTGCAGCCCGCAATTAGCTTTGTGGTAGTACCTATTAAATCGTTGATGTTAGATCAGATTAGAAACCTTGAACGTAAGCATTTTATAACTACATGCAGTTATATTAATTCTGATTTAGGTGCTGAAGAGGCTAACCAGAGATTAGATCAGTTCTCTAAAGGTAAATACATGTTCCTTATCATATCGCCAGAACGATTCCAAGCCAAAAAGTTCAGAGAACAGTTAGCCAACATCAACTTAACGAAAGCGATATCAATTGCTGTCATTGACGAAGTTCACTGTTTATCCGAGTGGGGACATGAGTTCCGGACCTCCTATCTGGTACTGTCCCGAACAATTAGGACCTATGCGCCGTCAGCCAGATTCCTAGCTTTGACTGCAACTGCGTCCTCCAAGGTTTTATTGGATATACGAAACGAGCTGGAGATTGAAAACCACAATGTCATTACTATATCGCGATTCACACGCAATGAACTGAATTTCAACGTGGCTCCCATCACTCCAAAAGAACGTGACGATGCTTTAATGAGTAATCTTGTTCATTTTAAGAGCAGAAGTACAAAACGGGCAGCACTCGTATTTACCTCTAATGTTAATGGTAACTCGGGATGCTACGAGTTACATCATAAAATCAATAAAGCAACAGGATTCAAAACCGGATTTTTCTCCGGCTCTCAACCAACTGATTGGGGTAAAGAAACCACGCAAAAGTTTACCGATTATAAAGACTTTATTCAGCAGAAGTACATGTTGGATGAAATAGATGTGATGGTGGCAACCAAAGCTTTTGGCATGGGAATTGATAAGCCCAATATCGGTCAAACCATTCATTATGGCATACCAAGTTCCTTAGAATCGTTCTATCAAGAAGCCGGTCGTGCAGGAAGGGATAAGCATAAATCTGACTGCCTCATTTTATATAACCCTGACGACTTGGATGCTGTTACAAAAGGCACTTTATTCGGGATTCACACTGATATAGATACGATTAATAAGAATAAAAGCAAGCTAAAGGGAGATCTAAATACCCTTTTCTACTTCTTATCGGAAAATCTTATGGATATCGAAACTGAAGTGGATGAGATATACAATTACTATTTTTCCATTAGAACAACCGAAGATTTAAATCTGACACTGTCCTTTGGCAGTGACGGTGAACGTGTTAAGGCTAAGAAGGAAAAATACATATATCGACTTGCCTTAATAGGGATCGTTGAGGACTGGACTGTAGATTGGAAAATGGGACAGATGGAAGTCCAGTTCACAGATTGGAATGAGGATCACATCGTCGAACAATTGCTGAAGTATATCAAGAAATATGAGTACACTTTTACATTAACACCAGGTGATCGGCATGCAGAACAATATAATGACTATATCCAGTATTTCAATGACTTGGATATCCCTTTCTTGAAGAGAGCTCTGTACGTGCTTCTAAGATGGTATAACGACAATGTCGTCTATTCCAAGAAACAGTCCATCTTGTTAATGAAGCAGTTCGCGGATGAGTTTACCGACAGCGACAGCTTTCAACAAAATATTGAGACCTATTTCAAACGGAACGACGATGTATATTTATTGGAGTCCATAATTGGAAATCCATTGAACCTTCGCTCGTGGTATCAGCTCTTTGTTATTCAAGAAGAAGGTAAACCGGATACACCTCGAAACATAAGTACCTTTAAGCGTCTTAGAATAACAGTTAGCCGCTTCTTGGAAAGTTACAAGAATGATATTGCTTTGAATTTGATCAGTGGCTTTATTCATTTGGTAATTGATGATTTTGATGCGACTGACGGTAAGGAGCGTATGGTTGCGGCTATTCGAGAAATCAATCATCTGGATACTGAAGAACGTGACGAAATACTACTCTCCTTATTAGAAATGTCAGATCAACATCTCGACTTTGATCAAAAAGAACAGTTAAGCGAACTGCTAATTATGAATGGCTTTGATAAGACTTCCGATCTCAAGAACATCTATCAGTCACACGGCAGCAACACCATATACGCTCACATTATCAAGAGCTTGTATAAAGAATTCAAGAAGCATACCGAGGGAGGATATCCATGGGAAGTTTAAAGCAAGTTGATGCTATGGAAGAAATAATCGGGGAATTTGGCGAAGAAATTAAGAAGCTGAAAACCGCATCCGAATATATTCAGCTTATTGAAAAGATGCAGCTGCAAGTAAGTACAACATCGGATACTTTGATGCAATCCAAAGATCAGATTAAAATGGTACAAGATATTGTCGAGAGCAAACTGGAGTTGTTCAACACGATTTCTAGGAACCTAGAGGCTAAGCAAACTAATATTGAACAAGCCCAGCATAACCTCAATGACAAAATCTCAGAGCTATCGAGGGCGAATCAAACAGCGCACGCTACTCTCGAATCGAAGCTTAACGAGCAGCAAACTAAATTATCATCCACTTATAAATTCCTTCAACTGTCTCTTGGAATTAATGCCGGACTAGTCATCATTTTTATGCTTCTTGTTCTGTTCGTAAAATAAACAAAAACAACGTCCCTGCCGGCAATCCGACAGGGATGTTTGTTTTAACCGATCTTAATTGCTTCAAGCTCCAACGCTTGCCTCAACAATCTAACTGCACTGTCAGTACCGACCGGAAGGTTCATTGAAGAGCCGGAGTAGATAACGATAGGCAATGAATCGCTGTTTCCTTTTACCTTAAATTGAAAAACACGATGAGCAGGCTTACCTGTCTTTCCAGTAATGGTGTATTCATTCGTCCGCTCAAAAAGTTCCGGATACTTTCCAAAGAGCACAACCCAATCCAAACCAATGCCAACAATATGCTTTGTCTTTCTTTGCGTTGAGATATCCCCTATCGCCTGCATAGCTAATTGGGTGGACTCCAGTTCGTATAGCCATTCCTCTTTCAAGCTTTTTCTGACATTCCATTGCTTAGAGTGGAACGGGAAAAATTCAAGTGTATGTAAGAATCCAAGGTTCTCATTGGTTAACTGCTCAAGCTGTTTTAACCTGGATGCTCTCCATTTGCCTCCCGGCGTAGTCCGATTTATAACCTCATTATGGATGTAGTCTTCTTTGGTCCAATTCAAATATCGATTTCCCACAAAATCATTAAACTGCCTGCAAATACCTTCGTAATCAAGTGACGGATTCGATTTCCTTAGCTTGTCAATTAGTATATCACCGGGATTAATAAGCAGCAGCAGTGCATCATTGCTCATATCTTCATTTAGATATCCATAAAAGGGCTCTGGATAAAAATCCGCATCGAAATAGCTGATAACCTCTGCTGGCAAAGCTTCCTTCAAATCATACTTGCCGCTTGCATAAAATTGATTCCAATAAGATAAATAAGACTCAAGATACATGTCCATAATGCCTTCTTTCTTTCGGATATAGTTAAATATCTGTCCTTCAATAACTTTTTACCAATTAGATTTTCAATAAATCATCAATCATTCGTAAAGAACTACCAATTGAATTATTTATCACAATATCCGCATAGTGATCAGCAGGTGTAGGATCATTGTTTATTATCACTAGATTGGCTCCATTTTCTTTTGCTCGCTTTGGATACTGATTTGCTGGGCTTACTTGAAGTGATGAACCAAGAACAATGAACAACTCAACATCTTTCATCAGCTTATTAGCTAGTTGCAGTGCTGACTGGCGCAACATTTCGCCGAACAGCACTACATTTGGGCGTATAAATCCACCGCAACTGCAAACTGTCATTTTTTCCGGTACCAAATACATCTTAGACTCGTATTGTTTATTGCATTTCATACAGTGTAAAGTCCCTAGATCACCATGCAACTTGGCAATTTGACGAGTGCCAGCTTGCTCATGATAATTCTCAACATTTTGCGTAATAATGCCTTTGATCAACCCCCGATTCTCCCAATCCGCAAGAATCCTATGCCCATCATTGGGTTGATGTGAATTCATTTCATGAATACGCCATTGATAAAAACGAATAAATTCTTCTCGATTCGAATCAATAGCTTCAATATCTGCAAGTTCAATCGGATTTCGATTGTTCCACATTCCACGGTCCGCCGATCGAAAGTCCTGCAGACCGCTCTCCGTAGACATTCCAGCCCCCGAGAATATTATGGTGGAACTGGAATCTAAGATTAGCTTCTCTATCAATACACTCACCTCTGTAAGACTGATATCATAGATTCAATTGCCTGTTGTTTCAACTGACGATCTGTCCTCCATCTGCGAGGGCGAGTAAAGTGATCGTTATTATCAAGAGCAACCACTAACCCATTTCCATTTAACTCATTTGACCAAGCACGAACTTGCTGCATCTTTTGATCAAAAGCTCCTTGTACAAAGCCCATTATTACGAACTTAGCTTTTGCACACTCTGTCATGAACTGTTCTCTATTGTGAGTTATGGGATCTTCGAGAAGCGATATCTCATCGGAAGATAGTAAGCTTTTAGCACGATCATGGTATGTTTCCGCTTTTTGACCATCTGGCTGTCGTACATTAGAAAGATTGTACACTCGTAGAATACCCTTTGGTTCAGAACGCCTACATGCAGCAAATCCAGCTCTGATAACTTCAATTACATTTTGCATAGATAGATCTGGATAATCTGCTGATTTAAATACATCACTTGCCCCTTCACCGTTCTTAAATTCTTCCCACTTAGGGGAGTGCTTAAATTCAAACTTCCCAGGATTGGTCATTATCACTACTCCAAGAAGATCGTCTGAGTTGCCAAAATGTATTGTTGTCGAATGGCGCATCAACAACACTTCATCTTCATGAATGATTCTCATCATAGATGCCGTAACCCGCTCTGGATACACCCTCTTCTTTGCCATTCATAATCGCCTCCACTTTTTTATCGATACAACAATAATAATCAAAAAATGATTCCGAATCCCGCTTCAGCAATACGTGTGACCTCTACTGTTAAGGTATAATCGCTTTTATCGAATGTACAGACGTACCGTTTCATTGTGATGACAGCAATATCATTTATTGTGTGAAATACGATAACTGGATTCCCTTCAGAGTTGTAATAAAAATGTGGTTCAATAATCTCAGGCTCTTCTTCGATCATTTCCCACTGATACTGGCTATAGATTTTGCTGTCCTCACTAGGTGAAGGCAGGATAGTATCTCTTCCCCAAGCTATCCCATGCCACTGTGCTCCAAACTCATGCAGTTCTTGATAAGTTATCGCCGCTTGTAAATAAGACAACGGCGTCTTATCACCTTCTATAACTTGCATAAAATCATCCAATGCAAATTTGGGTTTAGGCGGCGATAAGTAATATTGTTCCAGCCGGTTGCAGTCAGACGGTTCAGGTAATTCCGTATCCTCTGGAATAGCCCATACGATACCATTTCCATTTCCACTTTCGTGGAATTGATATGCCCTAAGTTTATAACCTTCTTTTATACTCAAATGGGAAAATCCCTTGACTATGTGCTCTGGATTGGCATCCGATTTAAACCATTCTGAAAAGTAATCGCTTCTTATAGAAGATGACTTTAAAGGGTGTAAATCAACAATTTGATTCGCACGAACAGCATGAATCGGAAATCGATGCAATTGCTGATTTTCTGATTTACCCATTCAATCCACCGCCTCATTACGTTCACTTACGTGATATGTGATTTAAGATGTCTTCATTATTACAGACCTATCGATCAAATAATTGATCGACCCTACAAAAAAAAGCATTCCCGCTTAATATCTCTTCAGGAATACTTCTCAAACATCTTCTTTGATTCACTTCTCATTTTATCAATCAGGCTTTGAGGAGAGATCACCTTTGCATCGCTTCCCCACATCAGCAGCCATCGTAATAAACCCTCACTTAGAGCAGCCCTAATTGTTATTGAAAACGTATCATTATCAACTTCATGGATAATGATATCCCTTCCAAAGCGATCAATAACAACATTTATAAGATGATTATGAAATTGAATTTCTACAGATTCTACATCGCCCGGGTACATGTTAAATGTTTGTTTCAGGTGAGTTGAAATATTAAATTCAGTTTCATTAAATCTATCATCTGATATTGAAACATTCTTCATCCGATCTACACGATAATGTTTTACGTGAACATCTGCAGGGTCTTTCTTTGCAACAAGATAATAATAGTCACTATTCCACACCAAACCAAGTGGGATCACCGTATAAAAAGCACCTTCTCGTCTAAACACAAAATCTTTATTGGTGTTGTAATTACCATACTTAAAATGCAGCATTTTCTGCTCGTTTATTGCTGTGTGGATTTTATCAATATGATATTTAACCTCTTCATTTTTCGCCTTAACAGTAGGGTCTACGGTAATCTGATGATGCAGTTTTCTTGCTTGATGTCTACTAGTCAAAGCTTTAATTTTCTCAATTAAGCGATTCGTTTCCGCAGGTGTAATAAATTTTGCAGAGGAAACAGCATCAATTAGCATTCGAAGTTCATGGATTTCAAACTTTCTATGTATATGGCTATAGTAAACCGTATTATCTTTTATTAACTCTTCTATGTTAAACCCACCATTTTGCAATTCTTGAATTGCACTTCTCACGGTGTTTCTAGATACTTTATATTCCGAGCCGTAATAACGTCTTAAATGATTGATAATGTCTGTAATCGATAAAACATGGTTCTCATCAGAATGTTCAAGCAAGATATCTCTAATCAACATAACTCTTCTAATATTACTATGGTCAGTCATACATCCTCCGTCACACAAACCCGTTTTCTTCCATTATATCAATTGATATCTATAGCTTAGCCACATTTTTTTCAATGACCTGCATATATTTGTTGAAGAAAGCAAATCTGATTTGAATTCAGTTAACTCGGTAAACCCGGTTAATCTCAAGTATATCAAGGAGTTTAAAGTAAACCATTTTAAAGGGGATTAGTAAAATGGCAGATCCAGGATTTGCAGTAAAGGTTACTCCCGAATTAAAGGAAAAGATCAATCAGTTTATGAAGGATGCAGATTTCGATACGAATAAAGAGTGGTTTGAACACGTTATCTCAATCTATGAACTGAATGTATTAAAACAATTGGATGGAACAAAACGTTACGCCGATGATCTCGACTCCATCTCACATCATCTAACTCGTGTTCAAGAAACGATTGTACACATCATCAAAAAATCTTCTGATACGCTAAACGACCAAGAAACGACTTGGAAGAACAGATATGAGGCATTGGAACAGCAACTTCAAGCCAGCGAAGATGCACGTACTGCATTGAGCAACCAATTAACCGAAACTGCTGCCCAAGCCCAGCAAGACAAGAAAGAATTAGAGGAACTTCGAAAGCAGTCAAACTTACACGAAACACTAATCTCCACCCTATCCAATTCACTAAAAGATAAAGATTCAGAAATCGAGAATCTTCGAAATGAACGCAATCAATGGAATGCCATCAATTATCCATCAGAAATTCATCGTCTGAAAGAGGAAAGCCAGGACTTGCAGAAACAACTACAAAAACAGCAACACGAAATGACACTCATACGGATGGAATATGAACATAAGCTTGAAATCGAACGCCTAAAAGCTAGCGCAGCACTCTCTCACCATATTACGACAAGAATAAATACTCAGGAAAACCTTGATAACACATTAGATATAACAGACACAGATACTCCAACTCCAAAGAAGCGAGGTCGCCCTAGGAAAGACACTTCCCTACTAACAATAAGTGGATTACAGCAGCCTTCAACTGAATTTATCGTTCAGCTCGAAAGCAATGAAGTTGACGAGCCGGAGGACGGATTAGCTGAAGATCTGTTCGATGATCAAGAGCCCTATTTCCCTGAGGTTGATGAATACTTGCAAGACCTTCAACAGGAAGAACAGACCGATAATGATCAACAACTCGAAGATCAGCCAGAAGATGAACCAGAGCAAACCGACAAGATATAAATGCACATCCCCTGTCTAATAAGGCAGGGGATGTTTCAATGCAAATATTTCTTGTTCTCCGGCAAGTAAGGCGGATGTTCCGACCGAGATTCCGCTAACCGCGCCCCTTCCATCGCATCATAGATACCGAATACGGCATATCCCGTCGGCATCAACAATGCTCCGATATCATCCAGTTCATGTTCATAAGCATATACGATCGTCATTTCGTCTCTGTCACCACAAAGGAAATACCATTGCTTATCCATCGATTACACCGGCTGCAGTCGAATCTCAATATCTTCCTCGCCGTGCACAACGACATATTGGACAAGAGTTTGAATAATTCCTTTGGCTTGCTCGACAGGCAGTAAATCCATCGCTGAAATGATGTTGTTAACTTTTGAATTCAGCTCTAACTGAAGTTGTTCCATGTTCACAGGTTCGATTTCTCCTCCCGACATTTTCTCCAGTTCTTGCACGAACTGATCAAGCCGAGCCTTCTCCTCGTTCAAGTCTTCTAGTTCGATCAACCCCGAGGTGTAAGCCTCAACTTTTCTTTTATAACGTGCTCTAGCCGTACTGACCTTCTGTTCGAGTTGTTCACGCTCTGACCTTACCATGGCTTCCTTCGCCATAATGGTTAATGCGCCAGTCTTATTCTCGACCAGCTGCTTCAGCCCTTCCTTAAACCAAGCTTCCACTTCATCGGCACGGTATTGCTTGCTCGTACACGTTCCTTTGTTCTTATTGGCGGAACAACGATAAACACGGTATCGCTTGTTAGGTGACCCTGAGAAGCCGATACTCATACCGGAACCACAATTCCCACATCTTAGCATTCCACCCAACAAATGCGGACTTGTCTTCGCTCTTGGAGCTATGTTGCTTGGCTGATTAATCCTCTGCTGAACTTTGTCCCACATCGGCTGATCAATTATAACGGGAAGACATTCTTCCACACTTACCCACTCCGCTTCATCCTTGTCTTTGCGCTGCGTTTTGCTGGAATCTTTGCGATTCCATACCAATGTGCCTTTATAAGCAGGGTTCGTAAGCATCAGCTTAATCGCCCGAATAGACCATTCTTTACGATGTCTGGAAGGAACGCCTTCCTCATTCAAACGTTTGGCAATGCTGTAAAAGCCAAGCCCCTCATTCAGATACATATCGTATACCCTCTTTACGATTTGGGATTCAACGATATTAACAACCAATGACTTGTCCACCAAGTCATATCCATATGGGCTCTGGGTCAGCCATTTGCCAGTAGTAGCGGCATGCAGCATATTTTCAAAAACACGCTCTCGAATCCGTTCTCGTTCGAATTCAGCTACGGCGCCAAGAACCTGCAATGTCAATCTTCCTGAAGGGGTATTCGTATCAAACGACTCACTAATAGAAACGAATGAAACCTCATGATCCTGAAACAAATCGATGATATTAAGCAGATCGAGCAGCCGTCTGCTCATTCGGTCGAGCTTCGTAACCATAATGCGCGAGACTGCTCCACTCTTGACCGCATGAAGCAATCGCTTCAACTCAGGACGGTCTAAGTTTTTGGCAGAGTATCCGTCATCAATGTAGATCTGGACCTGTTCACTCCACCCCATAGCTCTGCAATAGGCTTTCAGCCGTTCTACCTGTTCATCCAACGAGACACCTTCACGTGCTTGTTCATCGGTTGATACCCGGCAGTATAAAGCCACAAAACGAAGCCCCATTGGTTGAGCCTTATGCCTTAGTCCGCTCATGACCTCACCTCTTGTCCATTCCTATGCTTGTCCTGTCGAAATTATGTGTTAAATCAGGGATTGTCCACTCAATCAAGCTGCATAGACTAGATCGAGGTGATGCTTATGGGACAATTAAGGGTCCGATTCACGGTTGAACATCACAACGAACAGAGCAGCTTCACATGCCTGGAAGAACTTCAACAACAAACCTACTGCAATCTCCTCCTTACAAAGGTCGCTGATTTTGAAGCACGGCTCAAACGAGCAGCTGCTGACGTATGGTTACAGAAAAAACTTGGCGCACTCATCCATCCTCCATTCGAAATATGCATTATTCATGAAGTGGCTGATTCAACTACAAACGATTTCGCACAAAG
Organism: Paenibacillus sp. JDR-2; assembly: GCF_000023585.1. NCBI lineage: Bacteria > Bacillati > Bacillota > Bacilli > Caryophanales > Paenibacillaceae > Paenibacillus > Paenibacillus sp. JDR-2. The sequence continues at coordinate 5,469,699 of NC_012914.1, forward strand.
AGCCTAACTCCATGACAAGGGTTAGGCTCTCCGTTTATTCAAATTACTATTTATCAAAGTAAACAATCATTTATCATGATGAATAGTTTTCCAACAAGTGGGGCATCTTGTTATATGCCGGATGATTCAGCAGGGTTCATCACATCGATACCCTGTTCGACCATTGCGATTAAATATTCAGCAGCACATGGGTTGGAACAATGAAGTTCTGCCAACAGCCCTTTCAGGCGATCTAGTCGAAAGGTGAATTGGTCGTCTACTGGTACATTTTCATTGACCGACAAATGAAGCTGCTCTTGTAACTTGCTCAATATATCCAGCTGAATGGTCTGGGTCTTGCCTGTTTCAAGATTGCTCAGGTACGCCGGCGACACTCCGAGCTCCTTCGCAAACTCGTTCAGCCCATATCCTTTCTGCTGCCGGATCTGTCGCAATTGCTGACCGAAATTACTCATTACATTCACCACCTTAGGAGGAATACACAACTTTGACCCGCAAAAAAACTCACAGCACTGAGCTTCAAATCTCATCCATTAGTCAAATTCACGATCCGAACGCAGCTCGCAAATGGATGGAGTTGTATGTGGATTTATTAAAAAAACAACTTATCGCCGAACACTTAGACGAAATGTCTGGAGAGGAGATCTAGAGATGAGAACGGTATTGTACGCCCGCAGTTCGATTAGTACGCAAGAGCACTCCATTGATATGCAGAAAGCATTAGCGTTGGAGAAAATTAAAAACAAGGGCGAACTGTTCGATGATTTGTACTTGGATGAAGCCGTGTCAGCAAGAAAAACGGAATTGAAAGAACGTCCGGAGTTAAACCGACTTATGTACGATATTAAGAGAGGATTAGTCACATCTGTTTATGTTTATAAACGAGACCGCCTCGCAAGAAATGTCATTCAAGCGATAGAACTGTTCGAGTTGTTCCGGAGTCATCAGGTTAAGGTTATTTTCACAGCGGATAACGAAATTCCGATTCAATATTCACCGGCTGGAGAATTCTTTGAGCTGATTATTGCAGGATTCAACCAGCGTGAAGCCAATCAAATCGTTCAGCGGATAAAGGAAACGAAGTATACGATGACCAGACAAGGAAAACATGCTTCAGGTCGGATCGCTTATGGCTACTCCGTAGATCAAGATAAGAAATATAGGGTCAATGAAGAGCAAGCTGAGACGGTTCGAAAGATATATAACATGCTGATTGACACAAATTGCTCAACATTCGCAGATGTAGTTCGAGATATGCAGAATCAACCCTGGTTTCCTACAAGATGGGATTACTTTCGTGTTCAATCGATCATTAAAAATTCGATGTATAAGGGCATTCGAAAGATCGAAGAATTCGGAGAGTTCGTTGAGATCGAGAACGAAAACCTTGTTATCGTTGATGAGCTAACTTGGGACAAAGCACAAGCACGCTTAAGCAGTCTGAAGCAACCTCGATCTCGCCAAAATAACCGCGTCCCAATGATGCTCGATGGGCTTCTCATCTGCGGTAAATGTGGTGAGCAGATGTTAGGTAAAGAAATAACCGATATCAACACGAGAAGCTACTACACTTGTAAGAAGCATAATTACCTTCGTCAAAGCCCTGACCTCTTGGAGGGAGCCATCCTGGAGGAAAGTGCAAAGTTCATCACACAACAATTCCAGACAAATTTTCTGGAGGTATATAATCTGGTCCATGGCGATCTTATCAAGTTTTATGAGAAATCTATCCGGGAAAGCGTGAAAGCACTGGAGAGACAATATCAGCTCATGCATACACTTCATGAATCCGTAGATTTAGTAAAGGCGGTTCTTCAGTATGACGCAGAAAAACGGAAATCGCTCATTCAGAATGTTATCCATCGCGTTGTCTTGGATGCTCCTACACTGAAAATCCAATTCAGAGAACCATTTAATGGGGTGCTAGGTCATGCCAACATTATCTGATATCATTCAGCCAGGTATGAAGGGCGCCTTCTACGGTCGCCACTCAACAGATAAACAGACGATGACTGCTCAGCGATCAATGGCTTACGAGTTTGCCAAGAAATACGCTTGCACAATTGTAGGTGAATATGAAGATGCAGGTGTATCAGCTAGGAAAACGGATCTCGACGATCGTGAAGGTATAAATGCATTATTAAAAGATGCCATTGATCGCAAGTTTGACTTCGTGGTCGTTAATCACCATGACCGAATCGCCCGTAATCCGTCAGAACATCAACGTGTTCGAATGATCTTAGCGAGTTGCGGCATCCCGGTTATCATCAGCAGCACCGAAAGCTTGTATGACTCCGGCGATTTTATCGTGGATTTGATAAAAGACGGCACTTCCAAATTTGAAGTTGACAACACCAGAATGCGTACGCGAGATGTTGCTCGCACTATTTTGAAAGAAGGCAAATGGACAGGTGGTAAAGCACCTTTCGGCTATCACTATGACAAAGCAAACAAGACTTTCTCGCAATGTGAGGACGAGATAAAGATTGTACTTCTTGTTTATGATTTATACCGGAAACAGAAAGGCTTCCAGTCTATTGCAACTAGAGTTAGTAATGAAACAGGGACACCCTTGAAAAAAGCAGCCGTTCGGGAGATTATTACCAATCCCTTCTATGCGGGGTACTTGACCCATCATCGTAAACAGCAGAAATCCCGTAATTCATTAAACAATATAGATAACTGGGAGATGGTCAAGAGTCATCTCATTCAGCCCATCATGCCCCTTGAAGAATGGCAAGATACCTGGACGATCTATGAGCAGCGGAAATCCGGTGAGCTGAGTCCTAAAATGTACAAAACAAGCTTTTTCCTCAGCAACCTGTTATACTGCTCTGTCTGTAATAACCTGTTGTACGGCAAAGACCATAGCACATATGATCAGAATCGAAGTAAGTGTTATGGTACAAAATGGTACTGCTGTAAGTCATGCAACTTCAAGATAGAAGCTCGTCGGATCCATACAGTCATTGATGTCATCGTAAACGATTTGAAATCACAAAATCTCGAAACAGTAAGCTCTCTCGTGCATGCTGAAATGGTCTCTGAACGCAAAAGCATTGCTTATCGATTGATTAAAACAACCTCCGAAATCAATCATATGAATCAAATGCTCGTAATTGCCCAAGATCGAGCCAAGCAACGTGCAGCTTTAGTGCCAGATCTTGAGACCAATGATGACAATACAAAATTGGTTCATATCCTAACGCTGCAACAACAGCATATGCACCAGCAAATAAGCGATCTCAATGCCGAACTTGATCGGCTGAAGAAGATCGATAAATACCTTACGTTAGTTGAAGGCACCCCTGATATCATTAACCGCAAAATTAAATCTATGAGCCTCTTGACCGGCAATAGCCACGATCATGACATCCGTAAGATGATAACTTGTCTGGTGAAGCAAGCAATTTTCACGCCAATTCGTGTTGATAGCAAAAAGGTAATTACCCAGGGTGATATCGCAATTCAAACACGAAGCAGCCTCATTCGAACTACCATCAGTTAACCGACCACCCTAGCCGGGACGGTCGGTTTTTTGTTGCCTAAAGTTAACCATTTTGCTATAGGACAAGTTCTCGGTAATTAGGTAGACTTGTCTCAAAATCTCGGTAGAGGGGTAGTCTCTCGATCCGGAGACTACCCCTTCACCGAGACGAATCGTTCAGAAAGTGCTTGTCCCATGGGGTTTGTCCGATTCCTGTATTCACCATTATGGACAGGATTTTAGGTTGGTAAACGTTTCTCGGTAATTGGGTTAAATAATTATAGAATCACCTAGAAAGTCTCGGCATTTGGGTAGGTATCAGACAAGCTCAATTCTAGAATCCAAACGACTAACATAATTTGTTAATAGAGTTGAAAGGAGGAGCAGATTTGCCTATAAATGAGGTAATGAAATCTGGGGGAACTGGAGTATTTTATGGATTACAAAATTATGGAGTGATTTTAGAAAAACAACTTCAAGCAGCTACTGCTTTTGCCCAACGATACAATTCCAATATTGTAAAACAGTACATAGATACAAAAAGTAACTTAATTCTGAATAACACTTGTAATCCACGTAAAGAATTATCAAAAATGATGAGATGGATTACTATTAATGATTGCGATTTCATTATTTGCTACAATGAAGGCTGTCTCTTCGACAATATGATCGGTAAACAAAATATCAAGAAATTTGTTGCCGCGAATCAGATACCCATAATTCTTTGTGAAAGAGAATTATTATTCCATCCTTTAATATCTTAACTAGCTTCAATTGGATACTAAAGCAAAACACAGCTTTCAGACCGTTTAACGGATCTGAAGGCTGTGTTTTGCTCCGCCGATTATACATTAATAAGTTCTGGCAAATATTTTGAATCCCTGTTATTGAAGGCAGGTCTCGTTCCTTCCAAAACATCAACTAAGCGCTTATTAATTAATGAATTTTCGATTGACCCCGACTCATAAATCAATTGATTTCCATTTGATTTTTCAATCGATGCACAAATAACTTGCTCAGCATCACACACGACTGCAAGATTTGGATTGTGTGTAACAATGAATATTTGCCGAGTTTTCTTTGATTCCCGAATACAGGGTACCAATAAATTATATACAGTCTGGTTGTCTAAGTTATCTTCTGGCTGGTCGATAACTAAAGGAATATCATCTTTGTCGAGCAATAAATAAAATATTAACAAAATTATTCCTCTTTCACCGGGAGACAGTTCCGCTAACTCTTTATCATTTAATTTCAATTGATACATCGGCTCAAGATATGAAAGTGAGAAAATGTAGTCGTAAATCTCCTGAACAGACTCTCCTTGTCGTAACTGCTCTTCGATTTCAATTTTTCTTGAACTATCGTTTCTCATATCATAATGCAAATGTTTCACAATTTCCTCGATTAACCCAACAACACCATCCTCAGTATTATAGTCAAAGCGATCAATAATGTTTTTTAATACCTGATCCCCTTCAGTTACCCCATTGAATGAACCCTTAGCTCTTCTATTTAACCTTTTTAGGAGGTTCTCTTGAAAGGAGTTATTAATTTTCACACTTACTTCAAACCTTAGCTTAAGTGAATCCTTAAGAATAACATTTGTTTGAATAATATCTTGAATTGGATTGTACAGATTTTCATACAAATTTACTTCTTCCCGAATTTTACCAAATACATTACGTAGCAAATGCATCCGCCTTTGATTTAAGTGTTGTAATGTTGCAGGTATACGTCTAGTCTCTTCTAATTTTTCCTCAATGTGTTTTAATGAGCCAACAATATCGATGTCACCAATTATTAACTGTTTCTTTTCCTCCCATTTCTTTACTTCACTTAGATATGCCTGATATTCTTTATTTGGCTCATCCAGCTTATTTTGCAAAGCTACTATTTCTTGTTCAGTAGTATCTTTTAGGTTTTGAATTGATGTACTTACTATAGGATCTAGCTTATCAGCAATATCCTTTTTGATTTGTAGTAGATCATTTTTTTTCAAGTTAATCGGATCATCATTAACATTAAAACTAATGACATCATCAAAATTAATACCTAATACATTCATTTCATCTTGGCATTCGCTTTTAAATGTATCAAATCTTGTCTCAAAATTCGCTAGTTTGTTTAACAACTTCTCTGCGCTTGCGAGTGCCAACTCATTCGACGATTGGGAAACCATTAAATCGTTAATTGTGTTTTCAAACCCACTAAGCTCTTTCTGTTTAGACGAGATTAAGTCTTCAATTTCAGGATCAATGTTAGGTTTAGCAATTTCCTTCGGAACACTGGTTTCATGTGAAAATAGCTCACCCTGTTTAAGTGATAATTGACTTTGAATTGTTGACATATACTTATCAGATGCTTTTTTCTCAAGTTCAACGATTTCTGTATTCACTTTACTTAATTCAACTTGAAGTAATTGAACAGATTCTCTTAGTTCAATTGTTTTATATGCAATTAATTCATTTAAAGTTTCTTTACTAAGCTTGTCAGCCTCAGACACATATTGATAAATAACTTTTTTTATTTCAGCATCGAAATAACTTTTTTCACCACTAGCCATTTCATTACAAATCGTTTCAAAATAATTTTGTGGTAAATATCTAATTCTTTCCACCGAGGTTGGGTTAATTGAATCATTTAGACTCTTTTGAATAACCGTGTTATCTTCCCAGGTTAAGACACCTTCAAAGTTCATTGCTTTATTGTCTCTTTTTTGTTTAAATCTACTTTCAGTTAGGAAGGAAAAAGATGTGCTATATGGCGTATCCCCCATTAAACCAAGAACATCAGCCAGAGCACTTTTTCCGCTTCCTTTATTCCCAATAACAGCGACTAGCCCTGGATTAAAGTAAAGTTCATTATCAAACCATATTTCTTGTAATGTCGAATCTAATTTCTTTTGAATTCTCAACGACCGTATATGCTTTGTTTTTCTATCAGAAACGTTCTTTAATTTAGTCGGCTTGACTCCAATAAAAACCCTCTCTTCAGGCTCATTAATAATTTGCTTGAGCCCCTCGAATGTAGGATCAGCTTTTATCCAAGTATAGTGCTGGCTAGCGCCATTCGATGGGTGGAACAAATTATTCAAATCATGAGCATCTGAACCCCATACACTCGGTTTTAACGAACGAAACCGCGTACGGAACGTTTCAACTGATGCATATGTTGATTTTCCTAAGAGAAAATTAATATCCGCTTGATTATGAGTAAAACACAAATCAGCCAAATTAAGAAGTGTTTGCTTTATGTTCCCTAGACGTCCTGTATACTCATTTTGATCACTCCAAGGCATGTTGCTTAACGAACCATGCCCTTTATAAGCTACTAAAATCAAGTAATCTTCTCTAGAAATTCCACAATTAGAAAGCACATTCTTCAATTTTTCCATTGATATGGTAATCATATCAAGCGCTATTTTCTTATACTTTTTTTGATCTATGTGTTCAATCGACTGTATATCCAAATTAATATTAAATGAGCCGCCATTAGCTTCTGCATATCCAATTTTAACCAAGTCATCGTGTTTACACTTTAAAGTTGTATCTTGATAAATCACATCAAGATTATCAAGGAGAGAACTTTTAATCGTGGAAGCTGCTAATTTAGGATTAAACACTAAATGTAAATTAATTGAATTCTCCCGTGTATCAAACGCATCTAACCTTAATTCAATACATGGCATGAGGAACAGTTTTTTTCCATTGGACAATTGTAAGTATGTTTCACCGTTTGCATGCTCTCTTTTAATTTTCTCATAGCCATCCACAGAGAAATAATCAGTAATTCCTACAACTTCAATGTCATGATGAACAGCTCGTTCTTTAAGGGCAGTAATATACCTCTCCCAATCCTGCCCAAATCTCTGTTGATATGATTCTGGAGTGTGTACGTGTAAATCCCATCTTCTCCACTCCGAACCTTTTGAAAATATCATGAAATCACCACACCTTGTAAAATATTACATTGTGATTTCGACATTTTTTAACAAACCCCTTTCTTTAGAACTATATTAATTTGAAAGCACCTTAGCAAAACGAAGGCTGGGCTTCGTATTGGCATCAGCGTATTATCCGCGAGCTGCCGCTCACGAGCGATGAAACCATCGAGTTCGCCAAGCTAAACTCCTCCGTTGTTGTCCCTTCCCGCCACAGCCTCAATCCGTATTATCTCGGGCTGAAGATATTCGAGGATATCGAGAAGCGCTGGGATAAACCAACAAAGGAAGAGCAGGAGCGGTTCGGACGGGTGCCGGGCAAAGGCCGGGAGAAAATCTTCGAGGTCCGGGAAGAAGATTCCGACATCTCCTTCCTGCGTAATTATTTAACGAAGAGCCTGACCGACGAACTGGATCTGTACATCTTCGAGAAGAAAGGTCCGGAATGGAAAATTACCGATAAATCCTGGGAAAACATCCGGGAGCAGCTCGTTTATTCCAAGGTAAACGGCGGCTTCCCAAGCATCGTTGTCACCGACGGGGACTTCAACCGAGTCGGCGAGCTGTACATGAAGCATAACTACGAAGGAACCGAGCTGGATCTGAAATATGTCGAGCGCACCCTCCCTTATGTCGTGCAGCTATGGGGCAAAAACGTCCATCTCGAGACTATCGTGGAGGACAAAAAAATCGTGTTCAGCTGCGACGGGAAGAAGACTAGCCGGAAGTTCGTGTAAAGAAAAAATGAGTAAGACCGGGAAGAACAGTTATAGCTGCTTCCCGGTCTTTATTAGAATTACATTTGTAGAACTGGTGTTAATTCCTTAAAGTTTTCCTGTTTTATTTCTAAATTTTGAAGCCATAATTCAATCAATTGGCTACCATTAATAAGTTCTATGTTTAAACCCTCTGCATAATTAATTGCATTGGCTGTGAATTTAGAAGTTGTAACGACATACCCACCTATTGCACCTTGTTTAATCATCTGAGAATGTACAATAGCAATTGGCTCATAGCCAACGGAATTCATATCGTGATAACACTTAACCTGCCCCAAAAAGAGTCCATTATCTGTCAGCTCTTCAAGATCAATGCCAAAATCCCCTGAACCTTTGGTCACGTTAATGCTTCCTCCACGTACGGAAGTCATTACTCTCGCAACAAAATGTTCAAATAATAAGGGGTCTTCCTCTTTTTCCAATTCCGGTTCTCTCTTGAAACGGTTATATAATCCTATCCGAAGAGTTTCCTTCATTTCGCTATTAGAAGCGAAAGCTTCCACTGCGCTCATCTGAATTTTCTCCAACTGTTTCTTTTGTTTAAAGTACAAATACATCAGATAGAATACAGTAATAATAGTAAAACTAAAAAGCACACTTGAAAAATTCAACCTCGCACACCTTCTATACTTTTACCTATCATCATTACCAATATAATGGCTTCCCAATCTTGTGTAGAAAACAAAAAGAGCCGCAAATAAGCGGCTCTCAACTTAAGCGTCCTTCCTCCCGTAACTCCCCGCGAACTCTTTCATCTTCTTGTACGCCTTTGGGTCAAGCCGCTTCACCGGGTAAAACTGCGGGTGATTCGAGTTGACTTCGATGACCCAAAGACGCTGTTTCTTGTCATAGGCAAAATCGATGCCCAGCTCATGCATGCCTTTGCGTTTGCCGCTGAGATGCTTTGCAATTTTTAGCGACTTTGATTTTAGCTGCGAGATTCGCTTCGCTGTTTTCTTTGGCGAGAGGCCTTGCTTCTTCCCAAGCTTCTCCATCGTATACAGCTTTCCGCCCTGATAATAATTCGTAACGATCTTCTTGGGTGCTCCAACCTTCACCATACAGCCGTTTACGGTCCAAGTGCCGCCTGGCTTTCGCTGCACCATTACCCGGATATCGTACGCTCTGCCGTTCACGCGGTCGAGCGTGATGCCCTTTTGAATAATGAGCCTCTTCTCCGACCTTTTGTTGATATGGTCATACACGGCTGAAGTCGAAGCCAAACGACGGCTAAGCTGCTTTTTCTTCACGATATGCTTGACCGTATAGCCCGAGCCCTTCGCTTTCTTTACTTTAAAAATCCCCACTCCGAGCGAGCCCGTATCCGGCTTTACATAGACCGAGGAGTGCTCTGCCAGCATCGATGCCATATGTTTCCGGTTGAACGATACGGTGTGAGGGACTAGCTTCTTCAAGCTTTTGTGAGAATTTAAATAGCGGCACACCTTAAGCTTTCCGTAGATGTTTCGGCTTTTATATTTTTTTACGTACATGGAATTCACCCTCCAATCCCAGTGTATGTTCCACCGGTTAACGCCACTTGTGCTGAAGTGGATAGGCCTCCATACAACTGCAACTATTCGGCTTATGTACCCGTTAAGTAGTTATTAGGAGTGTGGTGTCTCGTGCAAAAAAATGCGGTTATCCTCTGTTCAAGCCTGCTGCTTATTCTAGGATTAGGCGCAATCGCCTATTGGGCGCTGACTAGGGATCACTCCCAATCGATCAAAGGAAATGCGGTTATCGACTGGGTGGATTTCGTTAAGCTTAACGGTCATGCCTATACCGGCCTTTATGACGGCGTTCTTGTAAATCCGGACGATGTAACCGATGTTGTCGCAGGCAAGGTGAAGTTCAAGGTTGGGGATGTTGTTTCCAATCCGAACTACCGGACCAAGGAAGGCGATGCGGCTTTTCTTGCTATCGGTACGCAGCTTTATGAGATAAAAGGCTACAAACCCGAGGAGATCATTGCTGCAGAGGATAAAAGCAGAATTGGCGGATACCGCATCTACGTGGAAGACTCGTATTTCAAAACGCTTAACCGGCGCAGCTTTAAGGACCTTCCTATGGACCAGGTCAGCAAGATCGAACTGTATAAAATGAACGAAACCACTCCGTACCGGACGCTTGTTAATCAGGAGCAAGCCGACTTTATCCATCTATTGAAATCGGGCGAATATAAGCCTACTTATACACCAAACAGCCAGAACGGAGATCCGGCATATTATTCTATGGTCTTCTATACGAACGAGCCGATCGCTTATTCATACAGTATTGCGGACGATGGCGACCATGTTTTCTTTTACCCGTGGGATCTCAGTATCGTCGATAACCGGATACGCACGTTGCTGGGGGATTCTAACGAATCCTGAAATCCTGATAACCAACACAAAGGGCTGTTCCCTCTGCCAAAACCGGCTTTCGGGAACAACCCTTTTTTGTGCTGAACTAAAGATCCTTTTCCTTCTATCGGCTGCTTCGCGCTTGTCCATGGAGCCCTTCCCAAAGCACCAGCTATAGCGCGAATCTACGCCTTAAGGAACAGCTTCCCTATTTCAACTTCTATTCCGTAATGGTCTTCGTATAAGTACTGTTTGTTGTGATGTAGACGGTTTTGCCGTTTACTTTAATTTGGTACCAGTAGCTGTTGGCTTTCTTGATCAGCTCGGCTTTTTGGCCAAGCTCCAGTCTGCCAACCGTGGACGAGCTCGAGCTCGCAGCCGATTTCAGGCTAACCCAGCCCTTTACCGTTACCACGTATGTAGTCTTCTCATTAGACGGATTCGACGGTGTCGGATCCGGTGTTGGCGTAGGCGTTGTAGAACCGCCGCCAGTTGATGGGCCCGTCCAAGCCGGAACCGTCTTTTGCGGCGGAAGCACATACGATTGCGGAATGGTAGGCGCTTTAATGGTTTTGCCAGCCATACCCGTAAACCCGGCTGCAGGGACTACGCGGCGGGCTTCCTTAAAGTTCTCGCCCCACCAATATTCCCAGCCGTCAACCGTGCCAAGTGCTGTTGGGTTGCCGTCCGAACGTGTGCCGATAACAACCGGCTGACCATCGCGGTTGGTTCCCATGTAAATCGCAACGTGCATAATATGATCGGTTTCCTGCCAGGTCAGAATATCGCCAAGCTTCAGGTTTTCAATGCCGGTAAGTTTCCACTTGCCGTTCACCTTCTGTTTGCCGACACCGGCAACCTTTGTGCCAACCGTGTTGTAATTTGCGGATGTTCCTGTAACGTTAAAGCCAAAATCGCCAAATACAAAACGGACAAACCCCGAGCAGTCCTCGTAGCCGTATTTGCCGTAAGCATCCGAACCGCTGCCATAAACCATATAACCGTTTTCCATATACCAGATGGCCCGTTCGACGATTTGGTAAGCGAGAGTGTTCGACTGACTTCCGTATTTCGCACGGAAATCCGCCACATTATAGAGCTCGTCCTTCACATAGCTATCTGCGTTTATGTACTCATTGTATTTCTTTACTGCACTTGCCGTGGTCCAGGTTGTACTTGCGTTTGCAATGCCGGCTGTCCCTAGTAAAGATCCGATAATAGCGAGGCTTAGTAATTGCTTTTTCATGCTTTTGTCATCCCTCCCACCCCTATTAAAATATATACCAACTCTCACCGCAACGACCAAAAAGTACCACTATTGATAGACGGAGCCAAACTTACAGCCTTCTAATTTTCTACCTTTTACCAATGTTTTTTCTTCGTAAGCTTTAATGAAAATACTCGTCAAACCAAAGCCAGGACTAGCTTTCATAGTACCCGGAAAGCCGTGTTATTAGGCTGTTTCCCGCAATTTTGCAGGATAAAATTCCCTTCATATATCATTTCCTCCGTTACCAATTATGAGAAAAAATTTAGGAAAACTCGCCCAATAAAGCAGGATACCCGCTTATAGCATTTTCTCTCTATCTTCACTATAATTTTTCTAGTACCTACTAACGCGCAATAAGACTTCCGAGGTGATACCGTTGTCCAAAGATAAGTTCACAGGCTACAGGGTTATGTTTAATGTAGGGCCAAGGTTTATGGTTCATGTCTATATGAAAGAGGAGTATTATGAACAGTGGCGATATACGCGGGATCAGCGGATCACGGATGTTGTCATCGAAGAGGTTGAGGTCGAGCTCGATTATTTTCTTGGATAAGTGACAAAAATTAAAAGGCTGCTTCCCCTGGTTCCGTCAAATGAACCTGTGGATGCAGCCTTATTTCACATTCATCATTGCATTAATCCTCGATTTTACGCACATCTACCGTTACCTTCAGCTGTTGCAGTCCGCTTCCGCGGTACACCCCTTTTACCGGCACAATATCTTTGTAGTCACGGCCATGCCCCAGCTTGACATACCGTTCGCCAACCGGCGCTTCATTCGTCGGATCAAAGCTGCACCAACCAAGCTGAGGCACATAAGCCTCCACCCACGCATGAGAGGCCTGCTCGAAATCGGCGCTGCCGCCCTGAAGATCCCCTACAAAATGATAGCCGCTTACGTAACGGGCAGGAATCTGATGAAACCGGCAGCAGGCAATCATGAGATGGGCGAAATCCTGGCATACTCCGCGTTTGCGCTCGATCAGATCGCTGGCTTTCGTTGTAACCGTCGTAGCTTCCGGATCATAAATAAATTCGGTTCTGATCTTGCTAGACAAGGAAATGAGCCAGCTCAATACGCTTATCCCTTCGCCTTCCCTCGCGTCAACGCTCTCCGCATAACGCTCTACATCAGCCGTTACATCCGCATAACTGGTCGGCAGCAGAAACTCTGCGAAACGGTTAGCCGCTTCTTCCGTCTCCAGCCATGTCCACGCCTCCCTTGCAAGCTTGCCGTTCAATAGAGCAGCCTGCTCCTCCGGACTAGGCGCATGCCTTGTTACAACCGTCATCTGCGTTCGGATCGTCAAGCGCTTATGCGACGGGTTCACCGAGAAGGAATGCACCCGGTTGCCGAAGAAATCCTCATAGCTGAAGAGCGAGGCATTCGGCTCTATGAAGATAGCCTGCTGATAGCAGGACTGACGTTCATTTGTGCTTGGCGTAAGCCGGATCTCATTGACACTGTCCGTCGCCGACTCCTCGTAATCGTATTGCGTAACGTGGGAAATATTTAGCTTCATGCGCTTGCCTCCCCCATGCGAAAAAAGGTTTTGGCAAATGAATGCCCAAGCATCTGGCACGCCTCCAGCAAATGACCAACGATCGATCCGTTCCGGTCGACAATCATATCCTCGTGCTCCAGGCAGGCCAGGTCTGCCTTCACCTTCGCCACTTGGCGGATAATTCGGTCATGGGCGGTACGCAGCTGTTTATCCGACAGCTCAATCTGCTTCATATGCTCGTCGAGAGCATGGAAGGAGAAATGAACGGAGCGCGGGAACGATTGGTTTAGAATGACGAATTCCACAATGGATTCCACCGACATTCCATCGGCATAATAACGGCGGAACGACTGATGACCGCTCAGCGATTTCAGGACAGCCTGCAAATACGGGTAAGCGCCGGCATTGTTCCAGCCGTCTCCAACAGCCGCATTGCCCACCGCTTTAATAATCCGAAGCGTATTCTCCGCCCGCTCCAGGAAACGCCCGCATTCGATGAAATGCCATTCGTTCTCGCGCGGCATGACCGATTGGCATAAGCCTTGGAACATAGCCGCCCATTCCCTAATCCGGCCATAGAACAAATGCGGCGATTCCTTCATCAGGTCTTCAGGCTGTTTCTCGCGCAGCCATAAGTAAAAAGCATTAATCGTGTCCCACAACTCGCTTGGAACCTTCTCGCGCAGCGTGCGCAGGTTACCGCGGGCATGGCTAACGCAAGAGACCAGCGAGTTGGCGTTGTCCCGGTCAAGCGTGATGTAACGAAGGACGTCCTGTTCCGTATAACTGCCGTATTGCTGCTCGTAAGCGCTTCTGCTGCCCAGAGCGTCAACAATCCGGGTCCACTTGCAAGGAACTTCTTTGCTCTCGCCGTCTTGACCGCAAGCTTCAACGCCTAATTCATCTTCTGCCTGCAGGTGATAATGGACATCAATTAATCTTGCATGGTTCTCCGCCCGTTCCATATAGCGGCCGATCCAAAACAACGCTTCAGCGTTTCGGTTAAGCACAGCGATACCTCCGTTTCTAGATTAAAGCTATTAGCGATTTAACACCCATGTGTCCTTCACTCCTCCGCCTTGCGAAGAGTTAACAACCAGCGAGCCTTCCCGCAAAGCAACGCGGGTAAGTCCGCCCGGAATAACATGAGTGGAATCTTCCCCCATTAGCGCAAATGCCCTCAGATCGATATGACGAGGCGTCATTTGCCCGTCGACCATGACCGGCGCACGCGACAGCTTCATTGTGGTCTGCGCGATGTAACGGCTCGGATCTTTTTTGATCTCCTCGGCGAACTCCTTAATTTCCTTTGGAGTGGCCGTTGGGCCAATAAGCATGCCATATCCGCCGGAGAGCGAAGTTTCCTTCACGACCAGCTGGTCCAGATGGTCCAGAACGTAGTCGCGCTCCTCCTTCCGGGATAACAGATAGGTCGGCACGTTGTGCAGAATCGGCTCTTCACCGAGATAATAACGAATCATATCCGGAACATAAGCATACACTGCCTTATCGTCCGCAACACCCGTACCCGGTGCATTCGCTATTGCGATATTGCCTGCCCGGTAAGCGTTCATCAGCCCCGGGACCCCAAGCAGCGAATCCGGCTGGAAGGCAAGCGGATCAAGGAAATCATCGTCTATCCGGCGGTAAATGACGTCCACCTGACGAAGGCCTCTCAGATCGCGCAAATAAATTTTGTGATCCTTATAGACCAGGTCACGGCCTTCAACCAAATGAATGCCCAGCTGCTGCGCAAGGAAGGTGTGCTCATAATACGCCGAATTGTATGAGCCGGGAGTTAGAAGCGCAATTAACGGATCCTTTTTCCCGTTAGGTGTAAGTGAACGCAAAGAACGAAGGAAATAGTTCAGGCTGCGTTCAATGCTTTGAACGGAAGAGGACAAGTATAAATCATGGAACAGCTCGCTCATGATGGTACGGCCTTTGAACAAATACGAGTACCCGGAAGGCGAACGGAGATTATCCTCGAGGACAAAATACCGGCCTTTCTCGTCTCTAATTAAATCTATGCCGGAGGACGTAATATACACGCCTCCCGGAACGTCTAACCCCATCATTTCCGGGCGAAAATATACGTTGGATACAATCATTCGTCTTGGGATAACCCCGTCGGACACAATGCGCTGGGCGTGATAGATATCGTGGATGAACATATTAAGCGCTTTGGTCCGCTGACGGACGCCGCGGTCCACTGCTTCCCATTCATGCTTGGGGATAACGCGAGGGATGTAGTCAAATGGAATGGTTCTTTCCAGAGGCTCACTTTGGTTTGGACTGTACAGGGTAAAGGTGATTCCTTCCTCCATCATGCGTTGATTAAGAGCATGCTGCCTCATCGTCAATTCCGACGGCTTCATTCTTGCGAACAATCGATGGATATTGTCATAGTGGGGACGAACCGAAAAGTCTTTCTCGAACATTTCATCGTAAAATGATTGCGAATCGTAATAATGCGATTGCGACTGTTTGGCCGTCGACATGCCAACCGCCTCCTCCATGATGGTACAGCACCTTTCCTGATTCCTGCATTAATGACTACCAAAGTTGGTTCAGAACTTTTTATGTCATTTTAACTAACATTGATTATCTGAAAATATTTGTGAAAGTAAATTTTTGTTAGATTTATCATACAAGAAATGGATTTTAATGTCAACTTATATAGCACGAAAGCAGGGCTTCTGCGCTGGCGAAGAAACCCTGCTTTATATCATATGCCTATTCTCTTGTTATGTATTCAATCGACGCAAATCTTTTGTAACGGTATCCACGGTGTGCACGAATACGGCAAGCTCCTGCGATCTCGCCGCCTGATTGCGGGCTTCGACCGAGGTTTTCTCCGATTCCATTTGAACCAAATGAATCTTCTTATGAATCTCGTCCAGATTCGTTTGAATCGTTTCCAGCGCTGAGCGCGAGGATGCCGCAAGCTTGCGAACCTCGTTAGCCACAACTTCGAAGCCTCGTCCCATTTCGCCGGCGCGCGCGGCCTCAATAGCGGCATTCAGGCCAAGAAGATGCGTCTGGTCTGCAATCCCGCGGATCAACAGCCCCATCTCCGTGATACCCGCCAGCTCCTCCTGCAGATCTCCAAGCAGCTCATGCGAGTGGTCTTGCGACTGCGAAGTTGACACGGCCGCCTCGGCAATCGACTTGGCGCCCTGGTCAAGCTCTGTCATCAAGCCCGACAGCTGCTGCACCGACTCCGTAACAGTTGTGAGCATAACCGATCTTTGGTCAGCCAGCTCCTGAATCAAAGACTGCTCGGCACGGTTATACGCTTCAAGCACCAGCTGCGAATCCAGGTTAAACATTTTGGACAAGGAGTGCAGAACGGAAGTCCATTTCTCCGGAATCGCAAGCTGCAGTACAGTTGCGGCAATATCCAGATAGGTCATGTAGCTTCCCAGGTACCAATCCGTCGTGAGTCCAATCCGGGAATGGACAAGCCCGATCGTAATTCGGTTTTCGATGTAATCCTGGTCAATGACACCGGAAGCCAGAGACAGCCAATAACCGCGTTGTGTCTGTTTAAGCCGTTCAATGGTGCTCACATTCGAGATAATGTGCATCAGATGCGGCTGTTGTTCAATGTTGTCATAGAAGCGGTTCACTACCTCTTCAACGACTTGTTCGAATATAGGCTTGCAATCGGCGAGCCGTTTCAAGTCCTCTTCATTAATTCGGGTATATTCCAGCTGTTTGCGGCGTTCTTCTGAGACTTTAATCATATTTCTGATCTCCCCTTATAAAGTCAAAAAGTCTTATAAAGATTATATCGGAAAATAGGGAACCGACTTGTATGTATTCTTGTATTCTTCATGACGAAAGGGGGGGCTTAATTAGCAACCTGCGCATTCGAATGTTCTTCATCCGTAGACAACAAACAAAAAAACGGCTGTACAGGCTTACACCTGCACAGCCGTTTCATTTTATTAACGATTCAAGAGGCTTCCCACATACCGCAGCAGCTCGTTTGCGCACACCGGGCAGTAGCCGTGTTCGTCAATTAACCGTTTGGTCACTTCATTAATTCGCTTCAGTTGGCTTTCATCCGGCGTTTTGGTGGAAGTCGTAATTTTCACGATATCCTTCAGGTCGGTGAACAGCTTTTTCTCAACAGCCTCGCGCAAACGTTCATGGCTTGTGAAATCGAATTTCTTCCCTTTACGCGAGTACGAAGAGATCCGGATCAAAATTTCTTCGCGGAACGCTTTTTTCGCATTCTCGGATACGCCGATCTGCTCTTCAATTGACCGCATCAGGCGCTCATCCGGATCCATCTCTTCGCCGGTAAGCGGATCTTTGATTTTGGTCCAGTTGCAATAGGATTCAATGTTATCGAGATAATTCTCAAACAAGGTCCGGGCGGACTCTTCAAAGGAATAGACGAATGCCTTCTGAATTTCCTTCTTGGCCAGGTTATCGTACTCCTTGCGCGCTACCGAGATGAAGTTTAGATATCTTTCCCGCTCCTCCTTCGTAATCGAAGGATGCTGGTCAAGGCCGTCCTTCAGTGCCCGCAGCACGTCGAGAGCATTAATACAATGCATATCCTGCTTGATGAGTGCGCTCGATATCCGGTTAATGACATAACGAGGGTCAATGCCGGACATCCCTTCCTCAATATACTCGTTCTGCATTTCCTTCAGATCGGCTTCCTTGAAGCCTTCAACCTCTTCTCCATCGTACATTCTCATCTTCTTCACAAGGTCCATGCCCTGCTTTTTCGTTTCCTTGAGGCGGGTAAGTATGGAGAAGATGGCTGCCGATTTCAGAGAATGCGGTGCGATGTGAATATGCTTCATATCGCTTTGGCCGATCAGCTTCGTGTAGATCTTCTCTTCCTCGGATACTTTGAGGTTGTATGGAATCGGCATTACAATCATACGCGATTGAAGCGCCTCGTTTTTCTTATTGCTGATAAACGACTTGTACTCGGATTCGTTCGTATGGGCGATAATCAGTTCGTCGGCTGATATAAGCGCAAACCTGCCCGCCTTGAAATTCCCCTCCTGCGTCAGCGATAGCAGGTTCCATAGGAACTTCTCGTCGCATTTCAGCATCTCCTGGAATTCCATCAGACCACGGTTCGCCTTGTTCAGCTCGCCGTCGAAGCGGTACGCGCGCGGATCGGATTCCGAACCAAACTCCGTAATCGTCGAGAAATCGATACTGCCCGTCAAGTCGGCAATATCCTGGGACTTCGGATCGGAAGGGCTGAACGTACCAATACCTACCCGATTTTCCTCCGACACAAGCACACGTTCAACGATTACATTCTCAATATCTCCATCGTATTCAACCCGAAGCCTCATTTGGCAAGAAGGGCATAGATTGCCTTCAATACGGACACCAAGCTCCTTCTCAATTTCTGGACGAAGCTCATGCGGGATCAAGTGCAACGGTTCTTCATGCATCGGGCAGCCTTTAATGGCGTAAGTAGCGCCTTTCTCCGTTCTGGAGAAACGCTCCAGCCCTTTCTTCAGCATCGTTACAATCGTTGATTTCCCGCCGCTGACCGGTCCCATTAGGAGCAGGATCCGTTTACGGACATCCAGCCTTCTTGCCGCCGAGTGGAAGTATTCCTCCACAAGCTTCTCTACGGCGCGGTCGAGACCGAAAATTTCTTGTTCGAAGAACTTATAACGCTTCCTTCCGTTATCGTCCTCTACCCCAAAAGAATCAATCATCTCATAGACGCGCGCGTGCGCAGTCATGGCCGGGGTCGGGTCCTCTCTAAGCAGTTCAATATATTCTTTGAAAGATCCCGTCCACGCAAGCTTCTCACTCTCTGTCTGATACTCCGATATTCGCTTGAAAATGTCCATGCCGTGCCTCCTCCCATCGCTTCCGCAATCCGCTAGTTTTCACTCCGCCCGGGATTATCTCTACATCATTGATCGTGTGGACCAACTTTTTACTGAAGTATTACAATCCTATGCTTAGTTATGTAGGAAATTGACCACTATTTTAGTCGGCAATCCGGCAAATAACGACAAGCATTTGCTATAATGATGGGAGAAAGAGGGGAATTAACATGGCAGTTAACAAGGAAGAGGAGCTGTACAGCCCCATCAAGGCCTACTACGAAAAGCTAGGTTTTACGGTAAAAAGCGAGGTTCTCCACTGCGATTTGGTTGCAATGAAACCGGATGGAAGCGAGGCGGTTGTTGTCGAAATGAAAAAAACGTTCAATCTCGCTTTGCTGCTGCAAGGGATTGAACGTTTACGCATAAATGATCATGTTGTACTTGCCGTTGAGCGCAACCGCAAGAAAAGCGGCGCCCACAATCAGCGCTTCAGCGATATTACGGAGCTGTGCCGGATGCTTGGACTCGGCCTGATGACCGTCACCATCTTCAAGACTAAGGCGCCGCTGATCGAAATGCTGTGCGAGCCCGGCGAGATGCCAAAGCGCGGCATCCGAAGAACCCGCCAGGCACGGCTCCTCAGGGAGTTCCGGGAACGGAGCGGAGATTACAATGTAGGCGGCAGCACCGGCCGCAAGCTCGTCACCGCCTATCGGGAGAAGGCGCTACGGGCAGCTTATGCCATGCAGCAAGCCGGCATCCTGTCGCCAAGCCAGCTGGCGTCGCTGACGGGCAATCCGCAAAGCGCCTCCATGCTGCGCAGCAATTATTATAGCTGGTTCGAGAAGGTTGGGCGCGGCCAATACCAACTAACGGCAGCCGGAGCCTTGGCCTTAGCCGAATACGATGAGGTGATCGCCGAATGGAAAGCAACCTTCACTCTTCCGCCCGAACCCGAGCCAAAACCAGCAAAAGCACCAAAATCAAATGCCCCCAAAGCTTCCAAAGCTTCCAAAGGGAAGACGTCCAAACGCGTAAAGGAACCTCCTTTTAGCTACGAGCCGTAAACTCTCGGATCGCTTCCGCCAGGCGTGCAACGCCAAGCACCGTTTTTTCACCTTTATTATGGGTGAAATTAAGCCGGGCGGTGTTCCTTTTTGGATCATAAGCATAAAAAGCGCTGCCCGGCACAAAAGCTACGCCCTTCGATACCGCAACCCGCAGCAGCGCTTCCGCATCCAGTCCCTCGGGAAGCTCCACCCAAAGGAACATGCCGCCTTTCGGCTCAATCCAATGCATTCCTTCGATTTTTTGCGCCTTGATCAGGTTTTGCATCTCCCGCATCCGATCCCCGTAGGATTCCGAAATAATACGGATATGCTCGTCGAGCGGGAAATGCGCAAGCAGCTGGCTCAAGATCTGCTGATCCATCGTGCTGGACTGCAGGTCGGCCGCTTGCTTCGCTTTTGCAAGCATCTTGATCACCCGGGTATCGCCGATCGCCCAGCCGGTACGGAGTGCGGGAGCTACGATTTTCGAGAAGGTGCTTGTATAAATAACAACGCCGCTTCCAAACTGCTGCTGGTCAAGCGCAAACAGGGTTGGGTAAGCCGCATTTTCATCGTATTTCAGCTCGCCGTAAGGATCATCTTCAATAATAGGCACTTGATGGCCGGCGCAAATTCGCAGGATCTCCTGCCTTCTTTCCATGCTCCAGACATTGCCCGTCGGATTTCCAAAGGTCGGCACGGCATAAATAAACTTTGGCTTATGCTGGCGGACCAGTCGTTCCACATCCTCAGGAATCATGCCATGCTCATCGCTTTCGGCCGCAACAACCTTTAGACCATGCAGCTCAAATACTTGCAGGCAGGCCAAATAGGTTGGCCGTTCAACAATTACCGTATCCCCCGGCTCAGTGAGAACCTGGACAAGCAGGCTGATCGCCTGCTGGGAGCCTGTCGTGATAATCATCTCATCCGGCTGCACGTTCATCCCCTTCTGGGCCATGCGGACGCAAAGCTGCTCGCGAAGCGGCAGATAACCTTCAGTAAGTCCGTACTGCAATGCGCTTGTACCCGCTGAAATAGCACGATCCGCAGCTTCCCTGACAGCCTGTACCGGAAAAAGTTCTTCCGCCGGCAGGCCGCCGGCAAAGGATACGATATCGTTGCCTTGCGTCAGCTTAAGAATATCCCTCACGACGGAAGACTTAACCTGCGTCATTCTTGATGCAAAGCGAAATTCCATATTTCCTTCTCCTCCCGCAATAAAAAACCATGATTTGTACTGTCACTATTGTCGCATAATAAAAAGAATACGTGCAAACTTAAACGTTTTCTTTTCCCTAATACTTGGTTATAATGAAGCTAGCATATCGGAGGTGCACAAAATGTCTATTACTTTCGTTATTGTTATGACAGTCTTTATTTTGTTCCTGACTGCCATCTTGACGTCTTCGTACAACGACGACAAGACCAAAGGCCTTTAAAAAACAAAAAAAGAAGCTTCCCTTGTTTACAGGAGGAGCTTCTTTTTTTTGAATTCGTATGTTTGTAGTAGTGCATTATGGATGATAATCCGATTAACGGTTGAGAAGCTGCCCCATTTCATTCATGCACGGCTCGCACAAATAACGGTCCTTGAATTCCTTCACTTCTTCCATTGATCCGCAGAACACGCATCTTGGACGGTAACGCTCCAAAATAATATGGTCGCCTTGCACTAAAATCTCTACAGGATCCCCCTCATTCATCTGATACCGTTTACGAAGTGATTTAGGAAGGACGATTCGTCCGAGTTGGTCCACCTTTCTAACCACACCTGCTGGTTTCATCTTTTCACCTCTTTATGACTGTATTTGCAAGCTAACGTTGTGAAACATAGCACAGTAGACTTTCGATGGCCTTTATCGAATTCCTTCCCATACAAGGATAGTCCTTAATATTATGTAAATTCAGTCCATTCCCGGGAACTTATTCTGGCGTAAAGCCTCATACACAATAATAGCGGCCGAGTTCGAAAGATTCAGCGACCGGACATCCCCTGTCATCGGCATCCGCATGCAAGTATCCAGATTCGCATCAATCAGCTCTTGCGGAAGGCCTTTTGTTTCCTTTCCGAATACGAAGAAATCTCCGTCCCGAAAGTCAAACTCCGTATACACTTTTGTAGCTCTTGTGCTTGCATAAAAGAATCTTCCGTTTGGATTTGCATCCTGCAGCTCCTTGAAGGAATCATGATATTCCACATGAACGGCATGCCAATAATCCAGTCCGGCACGCTTAAGAGTGCGGTCATCGGTCTGGAAACCAAGGGGGCGTACAAGATGAAGATGCGCGCCTGTTGCGGCGCAAGTCCGGGCGATATTGCCCGTGTTAGCAGGAATTTCAGGTTCAACCAAAACAATATGGAAAGCCATAACTGTACCAACCTCACATTCTATGTCATTATACACGAAACACTGCGTTCCCGCACCAGTGCCAAAGAGGCAATTTTTACATTAGGTTAACGTACTCTTAATCTCCGCATAAATGTCTTCCGCCATAATGAAAACATCTTGTAGGAGGCAAAAGGAGAATAGATACGATGAAAAAGAAAATATTGGTCGTTGATGATGAGCCGTCCATCTCCATGCTAATCGAATTTAATTTAAAGCTCGCCGGTTATGATGTCCGGTGTGTAAGCGATGGCGAGGCCGTATTCGAGATGTTAAAGCCATTCCGTCCTGACCTGATCGTACTCGACTTGATGCTTCCGAAAATGGATGGCATCCAAGTATGCCGTGAACTGCGCAAGCAGAGCAATGCGGTACCAATCGTTATGCTGACTGCCTTGCAGGACGTCACGGACAAAATCGCCGGGCTTGATAACGGGGCCGATGATTATATGACGAAGCCATTTAGCCCGCAAGAGCTGATCTCCCGTATCCAGGCGATTTTCCGCCGTATTCAGACCCTTCCGGGTCAAGCTGAATCAACGACATTCGATATTGGCAGATTGACGGTACGCGCCGAACAGCGCGAAGTGCTGATTGATGGCCGGACGATTGAACTGACTCCAAAGGAATTCGAGCTTCTTCTCTTCTTATGCAAGCATAGAGGCAAAGTATTAAGCCGTCAGCAGCTGCTTCACGGGGTATGGGATTACCACTTCCTCGGCGATACGCGAATCGTTGACGTTCATATCAGCCATCTTCGAGATAAAATCGAGCAAAACGCAAGAACGCCAGAGTACATTATGACGGTCCGCAATGTCGGCTACAAGCTTCACGCCCCTAATATGGCCGATTCGTCACTGGCATAAACACCTTTAACAATGAAGACCGCCTTTCCGATTACGGAAATGGCGGTCTTTGTCAACTTTCTTAACCGTTACGGCGCTGGAAGTCAGCCATAAAATCAGCAAGCGCTTTGCAGCTCTCGTGAGGAACGGCGTTGTACGTCGAAGCGCGCAGACCGCCAACATCGCGGTGGCCCTTCAGGCCAACAAAACCATTTTGCTCCGATTCTTTCACGAATTGCTTCTCCAGCTCTTCGTTTTGCATACGGAAAGTGATGTTCATAAGCGAACGGCTGTCTTGATGAGCGCATCCAACGTAATAACCGTTGCTTTGATCGATCGCGTCATAGATCAGCTTTGTTTTATCGCGGTTGAGCTGCTCCATCGCAGCGACTCCGCCGTTGCCCTTGATCCATTTCAGAACCAGGTTAACCATATATACCGAGAAGGATGGCGGCGTATTGTAAAGCGACTTGTTCTTCGCATGCGTGTCATAGCGGAAGATAGCCGGAATGTTCTTCGGGCTTTCTTGAACCAGGTCATCGCGTACGATTACAACCGTAACACCGGATGGACCAAGATTTTTTTGCGCGCCGGCATAGATAAGACCAAATTTGCTAATATCAATAGGACGGCTCAAAATATCGCTGGACATATCGGCTACAAGCGGTACATTGCCAAGATTCGTCGGGAACTCCTGGAACTGTACGCCTCCGATTGTTTCATTAGATGTAAGATGAAGGTAAGAAGCATTCTCCGGCACAACAATTTCGTTCATGCTTGGCATACGCATGAAATTGTCGTTTTCTGACGATGCGGCAATAACCGTCTCGCCAATCAGCTTCGCTTCCTTAATGGCTTTGTCAGCCCAAGCGCCAGTCTTAACGTAAGCGGCAGGACGGCCCGCGGAAAGCAGGTTCATTGGAATCATGGCAAACTGCTGGCTAGCGCCGCCTTGCAGGAAAAGAACATGATAGTTATCCGGAATACCGAACAATTCGCGCATGAGGGCTTGTGAATCATTGTTCACTTGCTCATAAAGCGCGCTGCGGTGGGACATTTCCATGATGGACATCCCCGCGCCCTGATATTCGACAAATTGCTCTTGCGCCTGCTGCAGCACCTCAAGCGGTAAAGCGGCTGGTCCTGCATTGAAATTATAGGCTCGTTTCATTTCCGTTACCCACCTTTTGTTTTTGTTAAACATCTCACATGATATTGATTATGATAGCAATTTTACCGGCTCTCTTCAAGTACATTTACATAATGTTAGTGACAAAAAGTCGAACGGAGATTATTAACATGGCAGATAATATTCGGATTTTCACCGCAATATCCATTCCAGCAAACATTACCGGACAAATCGTTAGCCATTTGCCCGATTGGAAGAATCAGCTCTCTTTTCGGAAATGGGTGGATCCCCGGGACCTGCATATTACGCTTCATTTTATCGGAGACATGCCGGTTTCCTCTATTCCCACCATACAGGCCGCGATGCAGGAAACTGCTTCCCGCTCATCATCCTTCTCATTAGAGCTGTCGAAACTTGACTGCTTTGGACGCGAGGAACGGCCCTCCGTATTATGGCTCGGCATAAAACAATTGCCCGCTGAGCTCCTTGGGCTCCATCAATTGCTTGGCCAATCGCTTCATTCGGGTATTGGCTATTCGCCGGAGACCCGTCCTTACCGCCCTCACGTTACCTTAGCGCGGAAATATTCCGCTGATGAACCATGTACAGCCGGGAAGCTTGAGGAGCTTTCCAGCCCCCTTCTACAGCATCAGACAGCCTTCGACATAACCGGCATAACTCTATACCGTACCCGATTAGGCGAAAGACCTATGTACGAACCAATTGCGTCCGCACAATTCGACAAATGAAAAGCGGACTCCCGCCAAGGGAGTCCGCTTGAATAAATGCGTTACGAATTAGCAGCCGAAATACAGGCTGTACTCGTGTGGATGAATACGGATCGATACCGCTTTAGCTTCGCTGCGTTTAACGGCAACATAGTTAGCGATGAAGTCTTCCGTGAATACGCCGCTTTCAGTCAAGAAAGTAGAATCTGCTTCGAGAGCATCAAGCGCTTCGTCGAGTGTACCAGGTACGCTGCGGATTTCTTTTTTCTCTTCTTCCGGCAGTTCGTAAATGTTTTTGTCGAATGGGCCATAGCCCAGAGCAACAGGATCCAGTTTACGTTTGATGCCGTCCAGACCAGCAAGCAGCATAGCTGCGAATGCCAGGTAAGGGTTAGCCGTGGAGTCCGGAGTACGGAACTCGATACGACAGCCTTTAGGCGTAACCGAAGCGATTGGAATACGAACTGCAGCCGAACGGTTACCTTTCGAGAATACAAGGTTAACCGGAGCTTCGTAACCAGGAACCAGACGTTTGAACGAGTTTGTCGATGGATTCGTCAAAGCGATCAGTGCTGGAGCATGGTGCAGAACGCCACCGATGTAGTTCATAGCGAGTGGGCTCAGGTTACCGTAAGCACCTTTTTCGTAGAACATAGGAGCGTCGCCATCGAAGATGGACATATGCACGTGCATACCGGAACCGTTATCGCCGAACAATGGTTTTGGCATGAAAGTAGCCACTTTGCCGTATTGGCGAGCTGTGTTATGAACGATATATTTGTACAGCATCAGGTTGTCAGCTGTTTTCGTCAATGTGTCGAAACGGAAGTTGATTTCTGCTTGACCAGCAGTTGCAACTTCATGGTGATGACGTTCAACGCGAAGGCCAACTTCTTGCATCAGGCGAACCATTTCGCTGCGGATGTCTTGTTGTTGGTCAACCGGAGCAACTGGCACGTAGCCGCCTTTTACAGGAACTTTAAAGCCAAGGTTTCCGCCTTCTTCTTTACGGTTTGTGTTCCAACCCGCTTCTTCGGAATCAACGTAGAAGGAAGAAGAATTCATTGTGCTCTCGTAGCGAACTTCGTCGAAGATGAAGAATTCGGACTCAGGCGCGAAGAATGCAGTAGTACCGATACCTGTTGTTTGCAGGTATTCTTCCGCTTTTTGAGCGATGCTGCGTGGGTCACGCTCATAACGCTCGCCGTCCGGTGTATGAATGTTACACATAATGTTCAGTGTAGGATGATCTGTGAAAGGATCAACGAATGCTGCATCAGTATCTGGCATCATTACCATGTCAGATTCTTCAATACCACGGAAACCTGGGATCGAGGAACCGTCAAAAGCTACACCGTTTACGAAAGTATCAGCGTCAACTTCTGTCGAAGGAAGAGTAATGTGGTGCGCACGACCAGCGAGATCCACGAAGCGGAAATCTACAAACTGGATGTTGTTTTCTTGAATTTGTTCCAAAACTTTTTGAACTGACATCAGATATTTCCTCCATTTCCGAACATTTGCATAGTGGTGAACAGTTATTGTTCAAGTTTCGTGTTAAACTATGAGGTAATTATAAGACTACGTTTTGGCATCGTCAATACTTATGTCAGGTATTTTTTATTCATATGTGAGGTATACTTACAAGTTTAAACATTTGTTCACAATTAAGCCTTTACATTCGATCAGAAAAGCCGGGAAGCCTTGTGTATCAAGGCTTCCCGGCTTTTCACATTTTAAATCTGGATTAAATTTTCCATTCCGCAAAAGCGGCTGCAGGTTCTTTGGGAGTGTTAAATTGCTTGCCAACGATTGGCGCGAGCTTTTCTAAATCCTTTAATAAATTAGCGAATTGGTCAGGGAACAAGGATTGTACACCGTCACCTGTCATCGAATTATCCGGATCTGTGTGCATTTCGACGATCAGACCGTTCGCCCCTGCCGCAACGGAAGCCTTGGACATCGGTTCTACCAATTCGCGGCGGCCTGTACCGTGGCTTGGGTCCGAAATGACCGGAAGATGGCTAAGCCCTTGCAGAACCGGAATCGCGGACAAGTCGAGCGTGTTTCTTGTGTAAGTTTCGAACGTTCGGATTCCGCGCTCACATAACATAACATTCGGATTTCCGCCTGCGAGAATGTATTCCGCCGCGTTCAGGAATTCGTCATACGTTGAGCTGAAACCGCGCTTCAGCAATACCGGAGTCTGAATCGTGCCAAGCTTGCGGAGCAAGTCGAAGTTCTGCATATTGCGTGTTCCGACTTGAAGGATATCGGCATGTTCGGCGCATACATCAACATACTCTGGTGTCATGACTTCCGTAATCGTGAGCAGGCCATGCTTCTTGCCCGCTTCCGCCATCATGATCAAACCTTCCACGCCAACGCCTTGGAAGCTGTATGGACCCGTACGAGGCTTAAACGCACCGCCGCGGAGCACCTGTCCGCCGGCTGCTTTGACAATGCGGGCGATCTCATCGATCTGCTCCGGAGATTCAACCGCGCAAGGGCCGCCCATAATAACGAGGTTGTCGCCGCCAATCTTAACGCCTTTAATGTCGATGACGGTATCGTCCGGATGGAAGTCCCGGCTCGCCAGCTTGTAGGACTTCGAAATCTTGATCACGTTCTCTACGCCTTTCATTTGGCGGAGATGCTCGGCTAGCGTCGGTTCCGCTTTGCCGATAATTCCGATAACCGTACGGTCAGTCCCTCTTGATACATGGGCCTGCACGCCCGCTCTTTCAATATGGTTCACAATTTCTTGAATACGCTCTTCAGCAATATGTGGGCTAGTAATTACGATCATGTCCATCTCTCCTTTTTCACTTCAACGCTTATACGCTTTTACGCTTTGCGGCTTTTATGCTTTTACTTGTTAAAGCAAATATACACGATGGACTCTTGTTTCGTCAATTATTATTTTTGAAGCGTGCTTGGTGTAGAAGGCAACTGCGGAAATGAATGTTCTTACGATCGCTGTGCTCGCTAGATTCCCTGAATTTTCTATTATAAAGTTGGAATCTATCTCACAAGGCGACCGCTCCGCTTCTCCAGAACATTCATTTCCTCCGTTGCGGCTCTGCCCGGATATTTTCAAAACAATAAAAAACTCAACCTAAGAGTCCGGAGAGCCAGACAAAAAGGTTGAGTTTTTGGTTAAGCTTCAGCTGTGCTGGAAGCCGATTTGGTACGGATCGTTGGAAGAAGCTTGTTCTTGTTGACCGTGCGCTTAATCTCCCACGTGGAAGGGTCGTTATGGTCGTATTGCTCCAAATACGCGATAACTTCTTTTGTAATCGGAGTCGGAGTCGACGCGCCGGAAGTTACGGCAACGCGATCAACACCCTTTAACCACTCCTGCTCGATCTCCGATACGTCGGATACGCGATAGGCCGGTACGCCCGCGATCTCCTGGGATACCTGGGCTAGGCGGTTGGAGTTGTTGCTCCGCGGATCGCCAACAACGATACATAGCTGCGCCTGTCCGGCTTGCTCCGCTACCGCTTCCTGGCGTACTTGCGTAGCCAAGCAGATCTCGTTATGAATTTCCGCCCTTGGATACGTCTCCAGAAGCTTGCTTATAATATGACGGATATCCCATTGCGACATCGTGGTCTGATTCGTAATGATAATACGGCCTTCAGGCACGTTAAGCTTGGAAATATCCTCGACGCGCTCAATTAGATGAACGCGGTCCGGTGCCACGCCAATAGCGCCTTCCGGCTCCGGATGGCCTTTTTTGCCAATATAGATAATATGATAGTCCTCGGCGACTTTCTCACGAATCAAATCATGCGTTTTGGTTACATCCGGACAAGTCGCGTCCACAACGGTCAGGCCTTTCTCGCGCGCACGGTTGCGGACCTCGGGGGATACCCCATGGGCCGTAAAGATAACGGTACCGCTCTCCACCTGCTCCAGGATCTCCAGACGGTTTTCCCCGTCAAGCGTAATGATACCCTCTTGCTCGAAAGCCTCGGTTACATGCGCATTATGAACAATCATGCCAAGAATATAAATCGGACGCGGAAGGTCCAGGTTTTTGGCGGTTTGCAGCGCTAGCACCATGGCGTCTACAACGCCATAGCAATAGCCGCGCGGCGATATTTTAACAATTTCCACTTGTTGCACCTGCTTTCTGAATAACGAAGGTTAGTCTTCGATTCGATCGGTTCCTTCTATTATAATCGAAGCAGGCTGGGGGGAAAAGTCTATTGGCAGCCAAATGACAAACGTGGACCCTTCTTCCTCCATCGTTGTCACCTCAATCGAGCCGCGGTGCTCATCGATAATCCATTTGGCAATGGACAGACCAAGCCCCGTGCCAACCGTCTTGCCGCGCGATTCGTCGGCCCGGTAGAACCGGTCGAAGATATGCGGAACTTCATTTGGATTCATGCCGATTCCGGTATCTTTAATTATTATGCCAAGCTGGTTCTCCCGGCGTGTCGCCGACATCTCGATCCAGCCGCTTGGCGTGTATTTGAACGCGTTCTCTATGAAAATAAACAGCAGCTGCTGCAAATAATCCGCATTCCCGTGTACCTGGTATCCGTCCAGCGCAGTCAAATCCCCAATCCGCCATTCCGCGTTGCGAGGCAAGAGGCTCGCTCTACGGCCTACTTCTTCCACAATCGGCAGCATAGGCTGCGTTGTTTTTTCCATCTCGTAGCCCGCATCGGCTCTTGCCAGAGCAAGAAGGTCGTTAACGAGAGTGGACATCCGCCGCGCCTCCGCCGCAATATCCTGCATGGCTTCGTTAGACAGCTCATAGCGTTGGCTATCCAACGCCAGTACAATATCTCCCGCTTCATCCGGCTCAAGCGTCTTGGACCACATCCGCTGCAGCAGTTCAATATTGCCGCGAATCGTCGTCAGTGGAGTACGCAGCTCATGTGACGCATCCGAAACAAACCTTCGCTGCGCTTTATAGGATTCGTCCAGTCCGTTATACGCCATCTCGATGCGGGATAGCATAATATTAAGGGTGTAGACCAAATGCCCAATCTCATCCTTTGGACCTTCAATCGGAATCCGTACGCTCAAATCGGAACCGCTCTGAATTTGCTCGGTGCTGCGGATAACCCGTTCGATTGGCTGCAAGGCTTTTCGTGCCATAAACAGACCCACCGTGAAGGCGATTAACAAGCAAATCACCGACGACATAATAAGAATGATACGTAATCCCGCCAAGTAATTCTCTTCGCTCGCAACTACCGTACCAACCTGAAGAAGGCCAATTAAGCTTGAATCCGTATTGTTGCGAATAGGTACCTGGTAGATCAGAAAAGCAACTTCTCTTTCGTTGGTCTTTAATACCGCTTTTTTATAGCCGTAATCCGGCTTGGACTTTGCTTCCGGGATAGGAAATTTGATGCCGTTTACCTGAAGCTCGCCGGAGGCTTTAATAACGCCTTCTTTATAATTGACTAATTGCACATAAAAATCTTTCTCGTAAAACGGGGAATTCCTCTTAATGTTCAGGTCAATCTGATTTAATCCGTTCTCGTATTTCACGATATCATAGGATTCAGCTTGATCGCGAAGCTGCTCCTTCGTATCGCTGTACGTATTCATGTTTACGAAAAAATAAATCGCTACGCATAACACGATAAGTGCTGCCGCAAGAATACCGGAAAACCATAAGGTCAGACGAAGCCTGATCGTCATGTGAAATCAACCCTCTCCCCGCAGTACATAGCCGGTTCCGCGTACGGTTTGAATAATCCGCTTGGCCCCGCCTTCCTCCAGCTTCTGGCGCAGCATTGCTATGTACACTTCAAGTACATTGGACTCGCCGCTGAAATCATAGCCCCAGATCTTCTCCATAATGGCATCTCTCGTCAATACGCGGCGCGGATTCTGCATAAATAAAAGCAGCAAATCGTATTCCTTCGCGGTCAGCTCGATTCTTCTGCCGGAACGGATGGCTTCGCGGGAATCCAGATCCAACGCCAGATCGTCAAATACAATCTTGTTGCTGCTGGATTCGTCAATCTTGTCCGATTTGCGGCGCAGCAAAGCACGCACTCTAGCCAGAAGCTCTTCAAGCGCAAAAGGCTTGATCAAATAATCGTCCGCGCCGGCATCCAGTCCTTTAACCCGGTCCGAAATATCATCTTTAGCCGTCAGCATAAGAATCGGTACGGTGCTTCCGCCCTCCCGCACGCGGCGGCATACTTCCCAGCCATCCACCTGCGGCATCATGACATCGAGAATAAGCATGTCCGGATCCGCTGTTAAGAGAAGCCTCAGGCCTTCCATCCCGTTGCTTGCCGTTGATACTTCATAACCTTCAAACGCAAGGCTTCTTCTAAGCAAAGAAGTGATTTTTTCATCGTCATCTACTACCATGATGTGTTGTCTCATTCTCTATTCTCCCCTTGTATACCTTATCTTTTCTAGAAAAGAAGCGCAGAGACTTTCCTCTGCGCTTACTTTATCGCTTACTCGGCGTTAAATTTGTTTTTGTCGCCAATTTCGACCTGCAGATCCATTTTCTCGCCTCTGCGGATAATGTTCAGCACGGCTTTATCGCCGACCTTGCGTTTTTTGATCTCGTCAATAAGCGCCTGCGTGCCATCAAACGATTTGCCGTCGATACCTAAGATAACGTCGAATTGCTTCAAATCTGCGATGTAGGCAGGAGAGTTGTAGTAAACGTTGCTGACAATCGAGCCTTGTGCTTTATCCATTCCGAGCTGCTTCGCAATCGCATCCGTTACGTCACCAAGCTCTGCGCCGATGAACGGAACCGGCTCTTTCGGTACTTCCTTATTGTTTTTGAGCGTATCCAGAACTTCCTGGATGGTGCTTGTCGGAATCGCAAAGCCAATGCCTTGTGCCTGCGAGCTGACTGCGGTGTTGATACCAACAACCTCGCCATTAACATTCAGAAGCGGACCGCCGGAGTTACCGGGGTTAATGGAAGCATCGGTTTGGAGCAAGTGTTTGTATTCGCGTGTACCGTCCGTATCCTGAATATCAATTGGACGTTCCTTCGCGCTAAGCACGCCTACGGTTACGGTATGGTCAAATCCGTACGGGTTGCCGATCGCAACGACCCAGTCACCGATGTTGATCTTATCCGAGCTGCCAAGCGGCAGCGTTGGGAACGCTTTATCTCCTGTAACCTTCAGTACGGCAAGGTCAAGATCGAAGCTGGAGCCCAAAAGCTCAGCCGTAAACGGCTTGTCGTAGCCTTGTACCGTAACTTCGATTTTATCGGAATCCGCAACAACGTGCTGGTTCGTCAGAATGTAACCGTCGGATTCAAAGAAGAAGCCTGTACCAATTCCCGACGCTTGCAGATTGCTGTCGTCATTCTTGTTGTTATTGTCCTGCTGCTGATTCGCGTCCGGTGCATCCTCACCGAAGAACTGACGGAAGAACGGATCGTCCAAAATGCTGCCGCCGCCGCTGCTGCTGCGTGTTTGCGGCTTCACATACGTCTCGATCTTTACAACCGCAGGGCTTGCTTTCTCGAAAAGCGAAGCAATGTTATCCGGTCTCGCAGCCGCCACGGACGCGCCGCCGTTGCTGCTTGTCGAACCGGATGCCGTTGAACCCGAGCCCGTGCTAGCTGCACTTTCCTGCTTCGAGGAAAATACCGAGTTGCTAGTAAACCAATTGTTTGTATCCGAAGCATACATCAGGCCGCCCATCAAGCCGCCAACCACCACAACGCCGGCGAGGAAAGAAACAAACATTCCTTTAATCGGGCTTTTCTTGCGCGGTTCGCGGTTCTGCCAATTGCTTTTGCCGGATTGCTGGTTATAAGTAAAGGGTCTCATCGGCACCGGAGGTGTAACTTCGACCTTTGGCTGTTCCAGCTCAGGCTCGTTCTCGCCGGATGCTGCCGTGTAGTAATCCTGAGGATTAGACCGGGAAGGTACGCTCGCTCCGTCATCGTCTTGTGCGGAAGATTTGAAAGGTCCGTATGAATAATAGTAGGAAGTTTTACCCGGAGCTTCCGATCCTTCGGCTCTTGAAGCCGTGTTGTCTTCTTCGCGCGGGTTGTTGTCATCTTCACCATTAGCACGATTCTGAAAGAAATCGTCGTATTTTTTGTTCTGATCGTCCATTTCCGTTCTCCTCCTTGATCTATTCCGTTAAAGCAGCCGAATCTTTCATTCATCGGCGCTTAATTCCTGTATTCCTATCATGCACATTCTACCTTAAAACAAACTTAAAATGAATTAAAACGAACATAAAAAAAACGTCTGACGACGTTATTTCTATGCACTTTTCGTATGACTCTACCAAACTCCCCATTTCCCAATAGAGAGTTTGGCGTGCGATATTCTATTGGGGGAACAATCTTTCGACCTCTTTAAGAACTTCCTTCGCCTTGCCTACCCACTTCTGATCGACATGGGCATCCGGATCGGAAGGTGACTGAAACTGGTCAAACAACGCTCCTACTACGCGGGCGCTTGCCTCCGGATCATTGCCTTCCTGGTATTCGTGCCTCAGCACATAGGGCTGGGCAAATGTAATGACGGCATTCGTATCCGCAGTTACATCCACTACGCTGCCATTCGTCACTTGAAACGGCAGACGAAGCCATACTTTATTCTCTTCGTCTAACGCCCGGTCAAAGGAACCGTTTGTATAATCCCAGTTGCCCCCGAGCGAGAATTGATGCTGCTCCAGCCAGTCCCTGGAATCGGTAAATGCTTGCTGACGGGCTTCCAGCGATGATGATAGTGGAATCATGACAGTTCAGCTCTCCTTTGGCATCTCTTGCTTATATAACCGCTAAAGGATAATATGTCCCGCCATATGGCCAATTATGTGTTTTTCACCCAGCCTTTGCGATGAGCGAGCACCGCCAGCTGCGTCCGGTCCTCCAGCTCGCATTTCATCAGCAGATTGCTGACATGGGTTTTGACGGTTTTTACGCTGATATGAAGCTCTTCGCCAATTTCTTTGTTGGAGCGTCCTTCCGCAATAAGCAAAAGCACTTCCTTTTCCCGCTCCGTCAGTTCTTCGTCTCCGGATTGGGCCGTACGCTGTCGCAAGCCTCTTGTCAGAGCCTGCGACACATCCGCCGTCATAACCGGCATGCCTTTGACCGCCCCATGAAGCGCATAGATCAATTCCTCCGCCGATACGGTCTTCAGGACATAGCTGACCGCTCCCGCCTCAATTGCCCCGTATACTTTGTCATCCTCCAGGAAGCTTGTAAGCATAATAATCTTCAGATTCGGATATTCGACAATCAATTGCCTGGTCGTCTCAATACCGTCCATGCCGGGCATCATCAAGTCCATTAGGATAACATCCGGCAAGCCGGAAGGCAGACCCGCCTCCAGCATCGAAATCGCAGCCTGTCCGCTGCCCGCTTCAGCTACAACCTCAAATTTGGGCTCCAGCATTAAATACGTGCGCAAGCCTGTTCGCACCATGTCATGGTCGTCCACAATCATAACTTTTAACGTATTAGTCCCGGTCATCGTTTTCATTCCTCCGCCACATTTTCGGTATCGTAACCTTTACTCTAGTGCCGCTGCCCGGCTTGCTTATAATTTCAGCGAGACCGCCAAGCTGCTGGGCCCGTTCCTGCATCGTAGACAATCCGTAAGATCCGCGTCTTACCTGATCCGCGCGGAAGCCCGCTCCATCGTCCTGCAGACTAAGCACCACCTGCCGTTCATTCTCCGTCAGACTTAGCGAGCAGCCCTGCGCGCCGGAATGCTTTACGACATTCGCCATCGCCTCTTGAACGATCAGGAACAGCTGATGCTCCTTGGCTTCCGTAAGCGGCTCGGTCAACCGCCAGTCGAATACGCCCTGCAGACCGTTCTGCCGGCAATAATCCGGAAACCATTTATCAAGCGCCTCCAGCAGCGTGCGCCCTTCAAGCTCCATCGGCCGAAGCTGCGCGATAAAGATCCGCATCTGCTTCTGCGCGAGCGTTGACATCTGAATAAGCTGATCCAGCACGGAGGCTGCCCGCTCCCGGTCGATCTCCTGCAGCTTCGGCAGCGAGGAAGCGCACATATGCATGGCGAACAGCTGCTGGCTGACCGTATCGTGCAAATCCCGGGCCAGCCGTTTGCGTTCCTCCTGAACCGCTGCTTCATTAGAAGCCGCTTGCGACATCACCTGTTCTTCTCCGGTCATCTGGAGGCGTTTCATTCTCTCTTCCATCAGCTCGGCAAGATCGTTAAATTCGCGGTACAGCTCCGAAAAAGAAGAGTCGCCGGATTCCGTAATCCGGACCTGAAAATTTCCGTTTACCGCTTGCTTAAGCGCAAGCTGAAGCGTATCGATCCGTCTCTGAATATGCTGGCCCGTCCAGTACCCGAAGCCTGCGCTGACAAGCAGAAAGACGGACACTGCGCCGTAGCGCACTTCCGTCTGCACATAGTCCCCGTCTGCTAATCCTGCCCACACGGCGATTCCAAGCAGCAGCGCGGTTACGGAAGAAGCCACAAACATCGTGAGCAGCTGCCATTTGCCGCCGCGGAACAATCGAACGATCATAACCGTCTATCCCACCTTCGTCACACGAACATCGCCGATGAACGTGCTAACGACGAGTTTGATTTTTTTATCCGTCTCCTCATAGTAAGGGGAATGAATGTTGATGCTCTTGAACATTCCGCCTTCCTTCTGGCCCAAAATCTTCACGTCGCCCACGAAAGCACTCGATACGACCTGTACGCCTACCTCGTAATCGTTAGGCACATAGACTTTAACGTCCCCTATAAAGGAAGAGATGCAAATCTTCGTCTCGCCGAAAGGTATTTGTGCTTTCGTCAAATCTACAATGGTATCGCCGATAAAATGCGAGATATTAAGCGGCTTCAGCTCCCAGTAATCCTGGCCGATATGAATATCTCCGATAAATCCCGATCTCGATTGCGCGTGCGGATCGTGGTTCCAATATTCAAAAGAGCCATGCTTCGCCCGCTGACGATGCTCGCGGATATGCTCCCTTACTTGCTGCTTATGCTCTCGGATATGACGCTTTTGTTCGTGAATCTGCCGGCGAAATTGCTGTCTCATGTCATGATGTCTCATCCGATGAAGCGGTTCTTCGCGATAATCCCCGGCCGGTTCGCTGCGTTCATTCCTTTCATTAAAGGCAGAAGAGTCTCCTTCGCTGCGGGCTTCCTTCCTTTCATCCGTGCCGCCCGGTTTCGTAGGGTCCGGATGAAGCGGAGGAGCCGACGGTACTTCGCCTTTGTAATCGGTATAAGCATTGTACGACTTCCACTCGTCTTCATATTGCGGCGGCTCTTGGTGGCGGTGCCGCGGACGGCGCAAGAAGTTAAAGCCCACCAGGATGATAATTATCGGCCAAGCATAGGAAATGATGTCCCCGAACGACCAGGCGAACCATTCCAGGTTATGACCCAGGAATAGAAAGCCGAGAATAATCATCATGCCCGCCCACCAACCCGAGCCGTGACCCTGACGGCCGGCAAGCAGTCCATGCAGACCGATCCAGAGCAGTACGACCGGCCAATAATTGGAGATAATCTCGCCAATACTAATGTCATAATCAATCATGCCCAGTTGTTTCAACAAGAAGAATACGCCAACGGAAATGATGACAAGACCCGATAACAGCCGGTTTAGAAAGCTTCCATTCAATTTAGTCAACTCCCTGCCTGTACTTCAGAATGTCTTATTGCTACTTAGTATAGCTAATGAAAGAAGGGATATAAAGGGACGGCCGATTGAACTTGGCATCGGTCTCGAGACGGAGTTCAAAACGATTTGTAAGGTCAGTTGCCAATGTTTCGAGTCCAATCTATGAAAATCTGTAAAAAAAAGTTAGACTGCGTCACAAAACATTACGCTAATACGTTGACATTACTTACTTCGGCTATTTATAATGGTGAGCGGATTCATAGAGACAGAGAAACCTTACATCAATAACGACTATGAACAACGGGAGTTGAATCAATGGATGTAGCAGAACTGTCGAGAGGGCTGGATACCATATGGGTGGTCTTGACAGCAGCAATGATTTTGCTGATGGAAGGCGGATTTGCCCTGCTTGAGGCTGGATTTGTCCGGCAGAAGAATGCGGTTAGCATTATTATGAAGGTATTTGTCGACATTGTATTTGGTGCACTTGTCTTTTACTTCTTCGGTTTTGCCATCATGTATGGCAAAGACATCGGCGGCTTATTCGGCACATCCGGTTTCATGCTTAACGGAGATTTGACTCACATCAATCTAAATATTTCCCACGAAACCTACTGGCTGTTCCAATGCGCTTTTGTTATCGCCGTTATCTCCATTGTATCCGGAGCCGTTGCGGAACGGATCCATTTCCGGGCTTATATTTTGCTAACCATCGCCATGACCGGTCTGATCTACCCGTTGTCCGGACATTGGGTATGGGCGGTTAACGGCTGGTTAGGCAATCTTGGCATGATCGATTTTGCCGGATCTGCGGCAATCCACGCTCTTGGCGGATTCGCGGCGCTTGCCGCAACCTTGTTTATCGGTCCGCGGATCGGCAAATTTTCACCTGACGGCAAAGTAAACATCGTATCGCCCTCCAACCTGCCGCTCGCATCGGTTGGCGCTTTTATTCTCTGGTTCGGCTGGTTCGGCTTTAACGCCGGCAGTACGCTTAGCGCAACCAACGCGGCAATCGGGCACATTGCCATAACAACCATGTTGTCCGCGGCATCAGGCGGCGCAATCTGTATTTTGTTTACGATGTTCCGATACCGCAAAGCAGATCCGCCGATGGTTATTAACGGTTCTCTCGCCGGCCTTGTCGGGATTACGGCGGGCTGTGCCTTTGTATCTGACGGAGCTGCCATCTGGATCGGCTCTATTTGCGGGATCGCTATGGTTCTTGTTACGGAATTCATGGAACGCAAACAAATCGATGATCCGGTTGGAGCTTTCGCCGTGCATGGCATAAGCGGCAGCATTGGCACCCTGGCCGTTGGATTATGCGCGATTCCCGAGCTAACCGAAGGCGTTGGAAATGGCTACTACGGTTTGTTGTACGGAGGGGGCTGGAATCTGCTTGGAGCCCAAGCCCTTGGACTTGTCGTTATCGCTATTTGGGGCTTTGGCTTGACATGGGCTGTATTATGGCTGATCCGCAAAGTGATGCCTGTTCGCGTATCCAAAGACGAAGAGCTTGTGGGCCTTGATGTCGGGATCCATGGCGTCCCTGCATACAGCCAGGAAAATGACTTTATAGATGTAGACCACATCACAAGAAAGTAATAAAAATAACGGCGTTCCTCCGATGGGGAACGCCGTTTATTTATAAGTATGAGTATTATCGATATAGTTCATTAACCAGGTCTCCCGAGACCGTTACGATATCTGTAGGTGAAGATACTTGAATGGATCTTGCATGCTCGATCTCTAGCCGAAGCGCCCGAACCTGCTCCATCGGTTTTTTCACGAAATGGATGTACTCAACGGCCAAATGATGATCCGGCTTCCGGCCATGCAATAATCGGCGCAACGTAGACATCGACTGGTAAGCCCGTTCTTCCTTCAGACGACGCTTCTCATAACGTTCAACCATTTGCTCGATTTCCGCGATTTCCTGCTCCTTCTTCGCTACGTACGCATCAATAAAGGGCAGCACTTCAGCCGCTTTGCGATGATGGGTCGAAGAATGATTCGTATGGATAATTGGATCGGTCATGTCAACTCACCTGTCTTCATTGCGTGATTATTTATTACATACCTAATCATACAACAAAGATTCGTTCTTGAAAACTGAATTTATGTAACATTAGAAAATTTGACAAAAACAATATTTTCAAATCAAAAACGATTATCGTTGCCCTTGCGGAACGCATTGCTATTCGGGTCATTGAAAAAAGAGGAACCAGGGACGGTTCCTCTGTTGATTGGTTTAAGTAGTTACTTCTGTGCTTTTTGAGTTGCTTGGTTAGCTGTTTTACCAGCTGTAGCGTTTTGGTTTTGGTTGAATTCTTCAGCGAATTCAGCATTGTACTTGTTGTTTTGAGCTTTGTTGTTTTTATTTTTAGCCATGATAGTCATTCACCTCCCCGTCCAACCTTAGTATGGCTGTGTGAAGGCTTATTATGCAGGTACGGAACACGGGGATCATGACTCTAGATAGGTCTGGGGGATCGGTTTTCCGGCTTCTACCGCGCGGTTAATCTGGTTAAGCCAGGACTGGGACAGCTTGCCGTTGCCTTTGCGAAGCACCTGGACATCCACCGTTCTTTTCCCCCACTGCTTATATACATCTTTTATCGTCTCAAAGTATAAGTCGAGCCTGTGGCCTTTGATGGCCGAACCGGTATCCGCTACTACGCCGTAGCCATAGCCCGGGATATAGAGCAGCGTACCAATCGGGAATAGCCTCGTATCCGCCGCGACGGTCGACACTTGCCCCCTTCTGACTTTTACTCCGGAATAAGTGATTCCGTATTGGGGATGACCCGGACGCTTGCCGGTTGACTCATAACCGGCCGTATAACCGGTGGCTACGACCTGAACGGTTGATAGGGCCTGCTCTGCAATGGCTTCAACCGCTGCATTGCCATCCTTGTTCTTCTTTGTTCCTTCATGAATTTCTTGCTTGGCTGCGGGTGCCGCTGCAAGGCTTGGAGCAGCAACTCCTCCTGTCAGCACGGCGGCTATCGCCAGGCTTGAAATTGTTTTTGTACAAGTAAAAAAGCTTGTGACCATTTGGGCAGCTTCCTCCTCAGAAGAATATTTCCCAAACGGTCCAAGCTTTATGCATGAGACTTAGATTGTTTTAGTCGCGATTTCATTTTGCAGCAGCTCTACCAGCTCTGCTACAGGCTTAGCGCCGATATCGCCTTCGCCGCGCTTACGTACCGATACGGAGCCCGATTGCGCTTCGTTCTCGCCTACAACAAGCATGTATGGCAGCTTCTCGAGCTGTGCTTCACGGATCTTGTAGCCCAGCTTTTCGTTGCGCAGATCGCTCTCTACGCGGATACCAGCCAGTTGCAGCTTCTCTTCCACTTCACGCGCGTAAGCTTCGTAAGCAGTGGATACCGGAATAACCTTAGCTTGAACCGGCGACAGCCACAGCGGCAATGCGCCCGCAAAGTTCTCGAGCAGGAAGGCGGTCATCCGTTCCATTGTACTGATGATCCCGCGGTGAATAACGACCGGACGATGCTTTTTGCCGTCCTCTCCGATGTATTCAAGCTCGAAACGGTCAGGCAGCAGGAAGTCGAGCTGAGCAGTCGACAAAGTCTCTTCTTTGCCAAGCGCTGTCTTGATCTGAACGTCAAGCTTAGGACCGTAGAACGCCGCTTCGCCTTCTGCCTCGAAGAATGGCAGGCCAAGCTCTTCGACTACCTCGCGCAGCATACGCTGCGACATTTCCCACATCTCGTCGTTCTGGAAGTACTTCTCTGTATCCTGCGGATCACGGTACGACAAGCGGAAACGGTATTCCTTGATGCCGAAGTCCTCATAGACTTTACGGATCAGGTTAACAACGCGTGCGAATTCTTCTTTGATCTGATCCGGACGGCAGAAGATATGCGCGTCATTCAGCGTCATCGCGCGTACGCGGTGCAAGCCTGTCAAAGCGCCGGACATCTCATAGCGGTGCATCGTACCCATCTCGGCAATACGGACCGGAAGATCGCGGTAGCTTCTCATGTCGCTCTTATAGACCATCATGTGATGCGGGCAGTTCATCGGACGAAGAACAAGCTCTTCGTTATCCAGCGCCATCACTGGGAACATGTCTTCGCTGTAATGCTCCCAGTGACCTGAGATTTTGTAAAGTTCCACGTTGGCAAGAACCGGCGTATAAACATGCTCGTAGCCAAGACGCTCTTCGAGGTCAACGATATAACGCTCCAGCGTGCGGCGAACCTTTGCACCGTTTGGCAGCCACAGCGGCAGGCCTTGACCAACCTCGCGGGAGAACGTGAACATTTTCAGCTCTTTGCCGAGCTTGCGGTGGTCGCGCTTCTTCGCTTCTTCCAGGAAGTGCAGATGCTCGTCCAGCTCGGCTTTCTTCGCGAAAGCTGTTCCGTAAATACGCTGCAGCATCTTGTTCTTCGAGTCGCCGCGCCAGTAAGCACCCGCTACGCTAAGAAGTTTGAAGGCTTTGATTCGGCCAGTGGATGGCAGATGCGGTCCGCGGCAAAGGTCAAAGAATTCGCCTTGGTCATACATCGTAATAACCGAATCCTCAGGCAGGTCGCGGATCAGTTCAAGCTTCAGGTTGTCGTCAAGCTCGGTGAAAATCGCGAGCGCTTCATCACGGCTAACAACACGGCGACGAATGTCGAGGTTCTCGTTAACGATGCGCTGCATTTCTTTTTCGATCTTGGTCAAGTCTTCCGGAGTCAGCGACTGTTCCATATCGATATCGTAATAGAAGCCGTCCTCGATCACCGGACCGATACCAAGCTTCACGTTTGCGTTGCCATAAAGGCGTTTGATGGCTTGAGCCATCAGATGGGCCGTACTGTGACGGTACACTTCAAGACCGTCGGCCGATTCAACGGTAACGATCTCGATTGCCGCATCGGATTCGATTGGCGAGTACACGTCAACGACCTTGCCGTTGATTTTACCTGCGATTGCATTCTTGCGTAGACCCGGGCTAATCGAGCCGGCTACTTCTTCGATTGTTGTTCCAGCCGCATATTCGCGAACCGCGCCGTCTGGAAAAGTAACTTGGATAGACATGGATTTCCCTCCTGAGAAAGTTGGCATAGCAGGCGGGATGAACGCAAAAAAAGCACGCATCCCGCAAAGGGACGAGTGCTTGATTACCCGTGGTTCCACCCTACTTCGACCGCTCTCTTGCATCTGAAACCAGACATATGAGGGCAATCCTTGTATTGATCTGATAACGGAGACATCCGGTGCAGCTTAATAGTGGCTTATTCATCGTAATCCACGTTCAACGGCACAGCTACAAAGAGGTATATTTGCTGATGTCATGAAGGAAATTGCAGCCGAGTTTCCTCTCTCTGAGCCGACATTACGGGGCAAATACATGGCTTTGTCATTGCTTTTTGCATAGTTATGAGCAAATTATAACCGCTTTGTCCCCCATTGGTCAATAGATGCGGCTATCAGGCTGGATTGTTCCATTTCCTTCAAAGCATGGACTGCAAGCCGGACATTGGGTGCAAACCGATACGCGGTTGTCAAAAATCGTCTCGATCGTCCGGATGACCTGCATATCATCCTGTCTCGTGTGAATCATAATATGCTTAGGCGAGACGGCAATCAGCGAACTGATGACCATATCTTCGATATTCATCTCAGTCTCCAGCATCTCGGCCACTAACTTGTCCGAGTGGGGCTTCGGTTCAAAAGGCTGAAATTTCTCGTTAAAAAGGACAAAATCATGACTCCCTTTATGCACGAGATGGACAATCGGTACCTTGGATTCCTGTAAGCCCACAAAATATTTCAGCAGCGAAATAAACTCCTGGTACTGTTTATCCAGCACATATTCGTCCAAAGCATAGTCTACAATTTCGGCTAGTTCCGTCCGGTAGGGCAGCAGCCGGAAAGACGTTAATCCATCCATATGCAAAACCGAGTTCTCCTGCAGATAACGGTCAATCTCATCGGCTACCTTCGTTTTGCGTCGCTGCCGGTCCGCATCCAGAAATCTCGTTCCGAGACCGTCCCATTCGGTTCCATGTAGCAGCTCGTGGCAATATTTTTCGATGACAGGTGCATCGATGGCATGGTTGTTCCTGTATTTTCTCCGAATGATGGCTGCCAGTATGAGCGGTTCCATATCGGTTACGATGAATTCGGCAAGCGCTTTGGAAGCGGCTTGAAACACCGATTGGCTATGGTCAGCCAGCTGAAAATACGGCAGGATCGCTTGGCAGCTAATTTCCTTATCGGAAAGCAGCGTGTACTGTATAGCTTCTTCTTCGATGTGTGCGATATGTAGATCATTGGTAGTGTATTCCGCCATCAACGCCGCTAAACGGGCAGCGGATTGCTCCATGTTCGAAGGCAGCGTTACGGTAAACAGCTCCATGAGCTCACCCCTTTCATTCCCCTTATAAGTATATGGCTGGGGGGTTGGGTATATACGAAAGGAGTGGTGGGAGATGATGGGGAGTGGCGTTGGTTGTGCTGGCTTCTTATTGGCGCTGGCTAGGCTGGGATTTCACCGCGCGAAAGTAACGTCCTTACGATCGCTGTTGTTCCCGGATTTCTTCGATTCAAGCCGCGATGCGGTTGAAATCCGGGGAACAAAGGCGCACTAAAAGCTTTCTGCAAGAAAGCTGCATCGGAAGCATAAACTACGTTTCTCCAGTACGTTACTTTCGCTCCGCTCACGCCAGCCAACTCTTCACAAACCAAGCCTCACTACACCACTCCTGGTGGGGTGAGGCTCTGATGTACAGCCCGGTTTCCTCGGGCAGCAATTTTATCTAGCCCCCATTAGGCTACGTTGGAGATAGTCCAATGAAAAAGGCCATTAACAGGCTCATTTTGAGTTTACGTTGGATTCCGTCCAGCGTAGTTTTCGATTTTTCCGGAAAAAGACTTAAATTGGCACATTATACTGGAGCGAATCCAACGTAGAGAGCCTAATCGGCTTTGCAATGCTTTATTGATTGGAGGTAATCCAACGTAGCGCAGTCGATGGCGTTACTCCGTTGGCTGATGGAGATAAGTTTTTTTATGGGTCAGCAGCTTGGGGCTGACGTCGTAGCACAGCTTGATCTCGGGATCATCAAGAATGGAAAGATTTTTGACAGCGATCATATTAAAGCCATGCGGAGGACCTTCGAGATAAACCCGGTCCGGAGGAATAATTTCCACCGGCTTGCCGGTCATATCTATGTTGGTGTTGTAATCGCGCAAGGCATAGATATGGTAGCCGAAGGATTGCAGGTACTGGACGATGTCGCTTTGATCAAGCCCATTGCTCCAGTCGACGTAGTTGCGGTGAACCTCGAAGATGATATTGGGGGCATGATCCGGAGTCAAATTCAATTGACTCTCGGCGCCTTGAAGAACGGTATGCTCCAGCCCTTCGATATCAAGCAGAATCAGATCCAGGCTGCCAATCTGCTGATGCTTCACGTATGTATCAATGGAAACGGTAGGGAAGACCTCGGCATTCTCGCTGCCGGCATGGTCCGTTACCAGCTCCGCATGGGCGAAGGAATCCTCTCCGATCAGCTTCATTCTGGCTTGTTCGTCTTTCCATAAGCCAAGTTGCCACGCGCGTATATTATCCAGACCGTTCAGCTCCGCATTATGCTGCAGCATGTAGAACTGGTCCTTGTTGGGCTCAAAGCAATGCACGGTCCCGCCCAACGGCAACATCTCCTTCGCAACGATCAGCGCCTGATCGCCAAAATAAGCTCCGCCAATCAGCACTTCCTTAACCTCTCGGGAGAAAATCTTCAGCAGCTTGGTCGTCTGCGGCT
The DNA here is from genome assembly GCF_000023585.1 of Paenibacillus sp. JDR-2. Lineage (NCBI taxonomy): Bacteria > Bacillati > Bacillota > Bacilli > Caryophanales > Paenibacillaceae > Paenibacillus > Paenibacillus sp. JDR-2. Next base: position 5,514,400 of record NC_012914.1, read on the forward strand.
CCCATACATGATCGGGACAATCCGGTTCGGCCAGCAGAAAGTCACGCGCTATTTTGGTCCGGTAGTAGAAATCAAAAGTTAGGCCGCATGCGATCTTCTTCCTCAGAATCGTATTTTCGTCAAAGATAGCATCCAGTATGGGGGCCGTTATTTCTTCCCGCATATTGATACCTTCACGGTGAAGACTGATCTCCATCTGCTTGATCGCGGCTATTAGTTTCTGCTGGTCCATCCTCTACACATCCTTCTTCACATGTCTTGTTCATGGAAAAGAATATGTGACATCAACCTCATTTCATGCCCGAAATAAAAAAAGCATCCAAGCCCCATTAAGCGGGACCGGATGCTTACATCTTTATTAGTTCTGCATTACAAAGTCTTTCGAAGCGTGCTCGTTGTCATCGTACATCTTGAGCGTATTGTATTTCGTATCGCGTTGTGCCGGGATTTTGCCGGACTCGCGGATAAGCTGAAGAATAAGTTCGATGTTAACTTTATGCGTGGTGCCCGCGGCAGATACGACGTTTTCCTCGATCATCGTGCTGCCGAAGTCATTACAGCCGTACGAAAGCGACTGCTTGCCGATTTCCGGCCCCATGGTCACCCAGGAAGACTGGAAGTTATCAATATTGTCGAGCATGATGCGGCTGACCGCAACCATCTTCAGATATTCTTCCGGCTTCGACTTCTCGACTTTCTTCATATTCGTGTTATCCGGCTGGAACGGCCAGCAGATAAACGCAAGGAAGCCTTTCGAATCATAAGCGTTAGCGATACACTCATCCTGCGCGTCGCGAATGCGGAGCAGGTGAAGCGCACGCTCTTCCGCGGTCTCGCCAAAGCCGTATACCATCGTTGCCGTGGTGTTCATGCCATGACGGTGCGCAGATTTCATCACGTCCATCCAATCGGTCCAAGAACCCTTCAAACGGCTGATTTTGCGGCGGGTGCGGTCATCAAGGATCTCGGCGCCGCCGCCCGGCAACGAATCAAGGCCGGCTTCGTTCAGCTGGCGGATCACCTCGTCGAGCGACAGCCCTTCCGATACTTCCTTCATCTTCTGAATTTCGGCAGGCGAGAAGGAATGCATCGTAATGTCCGGGAAGTGCTGCTTAATCTCGCGAAGCAGGTCCGTGTAATAGGAGAACGGCAGGTTCGGGTTGGTACCGCCCTGCATCAGAATCTCCGTACCGCCTACATCGATGGTTTCCTGAATTTTATTAAGTATCGTTTCGTTCGAGAGGACATAACCCTCATTCGAACCCGGCGCGCGGTAAAATGCGCAGAACCGGCAATAGACATCGCAAATATTTGTATAGTTGACGTTCCGGCCCACGACAAATGTCGTAATCGGTTCGGGATGGCGTCTCAGCATCAGCTGATTCGCAACCTCGCCCATTTTTTCAATTTCATCGGATTCAAGCAGCGTTACGCATTCGTCAAACGTAATCCGTTCGCCGAGCAGCGCTTTATCCAAAATCTGGTCCAACGTAGACATCGCAAGACCTCCTTATCTTTCCGTTCTTAATAGCTATCAACTAATCCTATCATATCTCGTTCTTGTCCGTCATCTTTCGTATGTTACGGAAAAACGAAAAAACACGGTCTGTCGCACGCGACAGCCGCATTTTTCGCTTATTTTGAACAAAATTATCCGCGCAGGGCTGCGTCCAGATCCGCGATCAGATCCTCGATATCTTCGAGTCCTACCGAGTAACGAACGAGACCGTCCGTAATTCCCCGCTCGTAGCGAACTTCTCTCGGCATTGCCGCATGCGACATTTTGGCCGGGTAAGATAAAATACTTTCCACCGCGCCAAGGCTAACCGCAACGAGCGGCAGCTGAACGCGGCTTAGAAGCGACGCAGCGCTCTCGCCGCTGCCTACGTCGAAGGACACAACAGCTCCGTAGCCCTTCGATTGCTTCTCGTGAATGTCACGGCCCGGATGATCTTCAAGACCGGGGTAGAACACTCTCGTAACCGCCGGATGATCATTCAGCCATTCCGCCAATCTGCGGGCACTTCGTTCGCTATGCTCCATGCGGGCTTGCAGCGTCTTCATACCGCGCATCAGCAGCCAGCTCTCGTGAGCGCTCAGAACCGCGCCAAGGCCGTTCTGAAGCTGATACAGCCGGCGTCCGAGCGCTTCGTCATTTGTTACGGCCAGTCCAGCCAGCACGTCGCTATGACCGCTCAGGAACTTCGTAGCGCTATGAAGCACAATGTCTACGCCAAGCTCAAACGGACGCTGGTGGTAAGGCGTCATAAACGTATTGTCGAGCATTGTCAGGAGGCCGTTTTCTTTTGCCCAGCCCGTTACCCGCGCGATGTCCGTGATCTTGAGCGTAGGGTTGGACGGCGTCTCCATAAACACGGCTTTCGTGTTCGGTTTAATCGCGTCTTTCACCTGATCGAAATCCGTCATGTCCACAAACGTGGTTTCAATATTGAAACGGGTCAGCACAGCCGTAAGCAAACGGTATGTACCGCCGTACACGTCCTCCGTTACGATCACATGATCGCCTGCGGACAGCAGCATAAACGCCGTCGAGATCGCCGCCATGCCGGAAGCGAAAGCGAAACCGCGGGTACCGCCTTCCAGCAAAGCGATATAGTTTTCGAGCGCTTCGCGGGTCGGGTTGCCCGAACGGCTGTAATCATGATGCGGCGGATTTTGAATATCCGCCTGATGGAAGGTTGACGCTTGGAAAATCGGCGCACTGGATGCGCCGGTTTGTTCATCAATTTCGGCGCCGAAATGAAGCAGCTTTGTCGCAAAGCTGCGTCCGGCGATTTTTTCGGGATTATGTCTGTCGCTCATGACATTTAAGCCCCCTCGATTTCGCGTTTTGCCGCAGCTAAAGCCTGATCGAGATCGGCAATCAAATCATCGGCATGCTCGATTCCTACCGAGAAACGAAGGAGACGGTCGTCGACGCCGATCTTCTGACGAATTTCCGCCGGAATATCCGCATGCGTCTGAACAGCCGGATATGTCATAAGCGACTCTACGCCGCCAAGGCTTTCCGCAAACGCGATCAGCTGGATATGACGGAGGATTGGCTCTACGTAACGGGCATCCTTCAGACGGAAGGAGAAAATGCCGGTATTGCCCGAAGATTGCTTGTTCTGCACATCATGACCCGGATGGTGTGGAAGCGCGGGATAATAGACATCCTCAATCGCCTCGTGCTCCAGCAGAAAATTCGCAATAGCCGTTGCGTTGAGCTGATGGCGTTCCATGCGAAGCGCCAGCGTCTTCATGCCGCGCATCAGAAGCCAGGAGTCCTGCGGTCCAAGAACGGCGCCAAGCGAGTTGTGCAGGAAAGCTATTTGCTCGGAGAGCTCTTTGCCTTTCGTTACGATCAGACCGGCAAGCACGTCATTGTGACCGCCCAAATATTTGGTTGCGCTGTGGACTACGATGTCCGCGCCAAGCTCAATAGGACGCTGGAAGAACGGAGTAAGCAGCGTATTATCTACAATAGTAAGAAGTCCTTTGGACTTCGCCCAAGCGGATACCCGCTCCAGGTCGGTAATCATCATCAGCGGATTCGTTGGCGTCTCGATCAGAACCGCCTTCGTATTGGGCTGGAGCAGCTCGGACATGCCGTCAAGATCGTTGGTATCTACATACGAAGCCGTAACGCCGTATCTGGACATGATTTTTTCAAGCAAACGGTATGTGCCGCCATACAAATCAAGCGAGACGATCAGATGGTCGCCTTGGCTGAACAAAGCGAAGATCGTTGTCAGAGCGGCCATACCGGAACTACAGGCAAACCCTGCGTCACCGGATTCGAGCTGAGCCGCCGCTTCTTCCAGAACGGTACGCGTCGGACTTTTGGTGCGGGCATAATCAAAGCCAGTGCTTTGGCCAAGCTTAGGATGGCGGAACGCCGTTGCTTGATAAATCGGGAAGCTTACCGCACCCGTTACAGGCTCCTTCTCGGAACCGATATGCGCAAGATGACTTTCAATTTTCATAAAGTTCGTCCGTCTCCTTCGTCTTCGTCATGTCTAATTTATTATTTAGATACCGGCGCCCAAATCATAAGGCGTTTGTTGGTATACATAATAGTTCAACCAGTTCGAGAACAGCAAGTTCGCATGGGAGCGCCATGTCGAATAAGGGAGTTTTTCCGGATTATCTCCCGGGAAATAGTTCTTCGGAAGCTCAATCTCCAGCCCTTTTGCTTTATCCCGGTCATACTCGTATTTCAGCGATAGCGGATCGTATTCCGAATGCCCGCTGACGAAAATTTGTCTGCCGTCCTTGGAAGCTACAATATATACGCCGGAATCTTCGGACTCGGACAAAATATCCAGATCCCCGATATTCTCGATATCCTCGCGGCGAACTTCGGTATGGCGGGACTGAGGGACAAAGAACATTTCGTCAAAGCCGCGGAGCAGATTGACGTTCTGCTTCTCGGTTGTATGCGGGAACACCCCGAAGATCTTTTTGTCCAGTTCGTATTTCGGTACGCCGTAGTGGTGGTACAAGCCGGCCTGCGAGGCCCAACAAATATGGAAGGTCGAAGTCACCTGACGCCTGCTCCAATCCATAATGTCCTTCAGCTCTTCCCAATAATTCACGTCCTCGAAGTTCAGATGCTCGACCGGAGCGCCAGTAATAACAAGACCGTCATAATACTGGTCCTTAATGTCATCGAAAGTTTTGTAGAACGATTCCAGATGCTCGTGCGACGTGTTTTTGGACGTATGGGTCTTCGGATGCAGCAGTACAATCTCCACCTGCAGCGGCGTATTGCCAATCAGGCGAAGAAGCTGCGTTTCCGTCGTTTCCTTGGTCGGCATCAAGTTCAAAATGGCAATCCGTAATGGACGGATGTCTTGATGGAAAGCGGTGCTTTCATCCATAACGAAAATGTTCTCATTGTTCAAAATCTCTTTGGCTGGTAAAGAATCAGGTACTTTAATCGGCATTGCGATTCACTCCTTTGCTTCGATATCGGCCTTCTCAACGCAAAAAAGACCCTTTCTGCCGTGAGAAAAGGTCGTGCGCTCATCAAAAAAAGAGCTCTCGCCTCCCTCATCTCTCAGAAACTAATGTTTCCGCAAGAATTAGCACCGTGCTTACGCCGGTTGCCGGGCTTCATCGGGCTAGTCCCTCCGCCTGCTCTTGATAAGAAAGTGGTTCTATTCGGTTGTCGAAATCCAATTCTATTGTTAACTTTAATGGATTCTGCCATTCGCGTCAAGGACGTTATTGACATATGCTGTAGAAGGCTTTTTTTGAAGGCGGTCGGCCTATTTTTCCGCTTGAATGTAAAGTGTATGGGGGAGTATACTAGACAAGGATTAAAAGCCTATTTTTCATGAAGAATAAAGGATAAAGGAGTGCAAACAGACATGGAAGGCGATCGACCTAAGCCTGACAACAACCGAATACGGCAGCTGCCGGATCTATCGTTGCTCAAGCGGGCGTTTGCGTTTTAAGTCCGTTCTTTTGCCCGTTCATCCGGCAGCTCGTCACAAGAGAGGAGAAGCTCGGATGAAAATTCGTCATGTAAACAACGGGTTATTTACCCATATCGAAGACATTAATGAAACGCTGGTTCCGGCAGCGGAAGGCTTCTATTGGATTGATGCCGACGTGGAAGACCTCGCTATCCTGCAGCCGCTGTTTGGCATGCATGATCTGGCCGTCGAAGACTGCCTGAGCGAAGAAGAGCAGCGTCCGAAAATCGAAATTTATGAAAACCAATATTTTATTGTAATTAACAGTATCCGGTTCGATGACGAGGAAATTTTCCTCCGTGCGCTGAATATTTTTCTAGGCCGTCATTATATTATTACGATTACGAAGCAAAAGCTGAACGAGCTGCGCACGCTGAAACCCGTTCTGTGGGAACAGGAAGTTAACCGGCCGGACTATTTCTTATACCATCTCGTCGACATCGTGGTCGACAATTACTTCCTCGTAGGCGACCGGATCGACAACCGGATCGAGATGCTGGAAGAAGATATATTAATGAATACGAAAAAAACGCATCTAAACGAAATCATCGGTCTGCGCGGCGAAATTTTGTGGCTGAAGAAAGTGCTCGGCCCGCAAAAGGACCTCATCGCCACGCTGAACAAGCGGGATTTGAAACTGATCGACGACCAGCTGCAAAAGTACTTCAGCGACATCTACGAGAATGCCGTGAAGATCGCCGAGTCCTTCGATACGTACCGAGAGCTCATGGGCAACTTACGAGAAGCTTATCAGTCGACCATCTCCGCCCGGGCGAACGAAATCATGCGCGTGTTTACCGCGATGACCACGATCTTCATGCCGCTGACCTTTATAACCGGGATTTACGGGATGAACTTCGACTTTATCCCCGGAATGCATGTGCGCGGCGGATCGATCATTCTGCTTGGCATCATGCTCGCGTTAGGAGTAGGAATGCTTGTTGTGTTTAGGAAGAAAAAATGGTTATGAGTGGGGAGCCGCCCTGGTGTTGGGGCGGCTTTTTGCTGTCCGCTTTGTGGCGGGGGCGGTCGGGTCGGTGTGCTTCGGGGACGGGGGAGATCTCCTTTCAGCCGCTGTTGTCTACACTTTGCCTGAATGAGTGTTCCAAGGTGGCAAAGTGTAGACAAAGGCGGACGCTCCGCTCTTCAATGGAGATCTCCCCCTTACCCCTGCGCCCCTCCCCGACCGCCCCGCGCTCCCAGCACCGCCGCCCACAACCCCTGGCGGCTCTTGGGGGTGGAGCCGATAAGGTGGGCTCAGGTGCTGCGCACGAGCCCGACTTAACAATAAGCACGATAAGACCCTGGCAGGGTCTTATCACAGCCACTTCAACCCCCTTAAAGCACAATAAGACCCTCGCGGGGTCTTATTGTGCCATATTAAGCTTCGTCGTACAAATTCGCCGACAGGTAACGTTCGCCCGTGTCCGGGAGAAGCACCACGATCGTTTTGCCCTTGTTCTCCGGGCGTTTCGCCAGTTCAGATGCCGCGAATGCCGCAGCGCCGGAAGAGATGCCGACCAACAAGCCTTCGCTGCGGGCCAGCATACGGGAAGTCTTGTACGCGTCTTCGTTTTTGACCGTAACTATTTCGTCCACGACAGACGCGTTATAGTTGTCCGGCACAAACCCGGCGCCAATCCCTTGGATCAGGTGAGGGCCTCTTTCGCCGCCCGACAAGACCGCGGAACTGTAAGGCTCGACGGCAATAATTTTTACGGCAGGATTAAGCTCCTTCAAGCGTTCGCCTACGCCGGAGATCGTGCCGCCCGTACCTACGCCGGCAACAAAGATATCCACCTGACCGTCGGTATCGCGCCAGATTTCCTCTGCGGTTGTTGTTTTATGAATCTCAGGGTTCGCAGGGTTTGAGAATTGCATCGGTATGTAGGAACCCGGGATTTGAGCAGCGAGTTCATCGGCTTTGCGGATTGCTCCCGACATTCCTTCGGATGCCGGCGTAAGCACAAGCTCCGCGCCAAGCGCCTCCAGCAGCTTGCGGCGTTCGATACTGAACGACTCCGGCAAAATAATAATTAACCGGTAGCCCAAAGCCGCGGCTGCAAAAGCAAGCGCAATGCCGGTGTTGCCGCTTGTTGGCTCAATAATAACGGAGCCCGGAGCAAGCTTGCCTTTTTCCTCCGCATCCTTAATCATCGCAAAACCAATTCTGTCCTTTACGCTGCCAGCCGGATTGAAGTACTCCAGCTTCGCAATAACCTTCGCAAGCGACTCCTGACTCTTATTGTAATGAGTAAGCTCAAGCAATGGTGTATTGCCGATCAGCTCCGTCAAATTACTGTAAATGTTGGGCATTCATCATCGCACCTTTCTATATTGGATCACTTTTCATTATAGCATTTGCTCCGGAAGCCTGCTTATGCCATCTCTTCCTCTGCCGCTTCGCGCGCGCCTTTTTCCAAATTTACTTTCCACAACAAAACGATTCCGATGATGAAAAAGGCAATCAGAGACAAAATCGCTACCCGGCTCGAACCGGTAATTGTCCCTACTACCGAGAAGACAAACGGACCCGCAAAAGAGGAAAACTTGCTCGACAGCGCCAAGAAGCCAAAAAACTCGCCGGTTCGCGAAGGAGGCACCAGATTGGCATAGATCGAACGGGCCACCGCCTGGCTTCCGCCCTGGACAAGGCCAACCATGATGGCAAGCGCATAGAAATGAATGGCGCTGGTCATAAAGAAGCCAAGCCCGACGATGAGGACATAGATCAGCAAGGAATAATACAACATGCGCTTCGAGCCAAAGCGACCGGCCAGCCTGCCGAACAGGATGGTGCACGGCCACCCGACAAATTGCGTAATTAAAAGCGCGATAATCAGATCGCTTGTCTCAATGCCGATACCCGCTCCGTAAATCGTTGCCATGACAATAACCGTATTGATTCCATCGTTGAAAAACCAGAAAGAAGCCATATATTTCAGCAGCTCGGGATATCGCTTAATAACCGAGAAGGTTTTCCCGATCCGGACAAAACCAGCCCGAATGACTTCACCTTTGCCAAGATGGCCGGTTGGTTTCCTGGTTTCCTTTACCCAGCGAAGAATCGGTATGGAGAACAGGAGCCACCAAATCCCCACCGTAATAAAGACCATTTGGGTAGCGAATGTTTTGCTCGGGAAGCCCAGCTTATCCCAGCCTTCAATCATGATAACGTTAATAAGCAGCAGCAGGCCGCCTCCGGCATAACCGTAAGCATAGCCCTGCGAGCTTACGCGGTCCCTTAACTCCTGCGGCACGCCATCCGCCAGCATCGCGTCATAGAAGGTATTTCCTCCGGAGAAGCCTATAGATCCCAGCACCATCAAGCTTGAGGCCAGCAGCCAGTCTCCCTCCCCGGCAAACGCCATAAATACGCAAGACAAGACGCCAAGCAGCATAAATACGGACAAAAACCTCAGCTTGGAGCCCGTATAATCGGCAATGGCCCCAAGAATCGGCGACAACACGGCCACAAGCAGCATCGCAATGCTTTGGGTATAACCCCAGTAGGTCTCGGCCCGGTTGCCTATCAGATGGACGCCTGCGACATCGGAATAATAAACCGGCAGCACCGCTGCCATCATCGTAGTGGCAAAGGCGGAGTTTGCCCAGTCGTACATTTTCCAGCCACGCAATGCTCTATGATCCAGAACAAACGCCCCCAGTTTTAGGAATTGGCCATACTTCAGCAATAGTTCGACGGTCCCCCATTTATTCCTCTTAAAATGAATTTGCCATACAAAAAATTAACATAAACCGTTTGCGGTATTCATGCTTCGAATGCATCTTCTTAAGAATTCTTGAAGCTTGACCGCTTTTTTGCTGTAATCATCCATTTGCTTTATAATAAATAGTGATCATGTTCGAGGGGGAATTGAATTGAATATTAGCCAGCTTGAAACGCTCCTCACCATATCCAAGACGATGAGCTTCCGCAAAGCCGGCGAGCTGCTGAATTTGACACAGCCGGCCGTCTCTGCTCAAATCAAGACGCTGGAGGAAGAATTCAAGACAGTTCTCATCGATCGCAATCAGCCCGTTACCTTGACCGACCACGGAAAAGTTTTTCTGGAGCACGCGGAGAGAATACTTGCGGTTGTTGAAGAATTAAAGCAGAAGCTGTCCGATTTGAATGCGATACCTCAAGGCCATATCGTACTTGGAACTACCTCATCCATGGCCATTCAGATATTGCCCCGGGTATTATCTTACTTTCAGGACCAGTACCCGCTTATTAAAACGACGATCCACACGATGCCATCCTCGCAAGTTCTGGCCAGCGTAGAGAACGGCTCCGTCGATATGGGCATTACTTACATCTCGGAAAAAAATCCGAACATGGACTCATCCATTCTATATTACGATTCCTTTGTCCTCGTTGCTTCTCCCGCTCATCCATTAAGCCAAGTGGCACATACTACGATCGATATGATCAAGGACTACCCCTTTATCATGCTTGCGCCTGACACGTTGGGCCGCCGCTTCCTGGATCAAATCTTCAAGAAAAATAATATCCAGCCGAATATTATTATGGAGCTGTCGAGCAGTGAGGAAGTAAAGCGGATGGTCGAGATTAATCTTGGCATTGCCGTCGTATCCAAGCTGTCCATTGCCAATGAACTAAGGCTTGGCTCGCTCAAAATCATCAAAGTGACGGAGCTTGAACCCTATCATCCGGTAGCAGTCGTCTATAAATCCGGCAGATATTTAAATACGGCCATGCAGCAGTTTTTAAGCGACTTAAAAGGCATGCCTGAGCAATCATTTCTTGGCAGCGAGTAGACCATGCTTACGAATTATTTCGTTTTTAGGAGGAGCTCATTATGAAATTCGACTTGCATACCCATCACGAACGTTGCGGCCACGCCGACGGCATGATCGAGGATTACATTATTGCCGCACTTGATGCAGGCCTTGAGGTTATTGGTATTTCCGACCATTCGCCGTATTTCGGAAGCGAGCAGGACCAGCCTTTTCCCGGCATCGCTATGGCCCGAAGCGATTTCCGGAGCTATGTAGACGAGGTTCTTCGCCTTAAAGAGAAATATAAAGACCGTATTGAAGTGCTCCTTGGCATGGAATCGGATTTCTTCCCGCAGCATGCCGAAACCTACCAGGATGCCTACCGCAATATTCCTTTTGACTATTTGATTGGTTCGGTCCATCAGGTCAGCGGAGTGAGCATCTTTAACCGCAACCGTTGGAAAGGCTTGTCCGATGAGAAGCAGATCTCGGAAAAAGTCGCGTATTACGAGCTGATCCAGCAATCCGCCCGCAGCGGCATGTTTGACATACTAGGCCATATTGATGCGATGAAGGGCTATTACCCGGCCTTCTCCGACATTCCGGCTAATGAAGTGATTGATGATACGCTCCGTGTTATCGCCCAGTGCGACGTTGCCATTGAGATCAACACTTCCGGCGGTACTAAGGATGTTGGCGGCTGGTACCCTTCCGATGCGATTCTCGAGAGAGCGCTTCATTTTGGAGTGAATGTCACGTTTGGCTCTGACGCCCATAAACCAAGCCGTATAGGCGAGGACTTCGAGCTGGTGCGCAAGCGCTTGAAGGAAATCGGCTTCTCGAAGTGGGTATTCTACCGCAAACGCCAACAAATCATCGTTCCGTTGTAATAAAAGAAATCCCGGCTTTGCCTTCCTGGCAAAGCCTTTTTGTTGCGTACTTTTCAGGACAAAAAAAGTGGACCTGTGCGCTCACAGGTCCAAAATCGATATATTAAAAGGGGGTCTTGTTTATTATAATAGCCTAATAATATGTTTGTACCGTAACAGAACTATTTCAATTGTGTAACAAATTCAGGTAGGAGATGACATCTGATGTGGCTGGCAATCGCAGTCGGCAGCGCCGTGCTGTTTGGACTGGCAGGCTGGTGGATGAAGGTAAGCCAAATGCGCCGGGGACATGTCTCGGTCATGTTGTTTGGGCTATACGCCTCTGGAACAGCGGGCTTTGGGATTCATGCAGCCGTAGAAGGAACGATCCATCAATTAAGCGATTACCGGGTATGGCTGGCCGGAATCATTATCGGGGCAGGCTCTGCTCTTGGCAATGCTTTATTTATGAAAGCGCTGGACTATGGCCCCGCTGCCTTAACGTCCCCGCTTACTAACATGAATATTGTGCTTGTTATTGCACTCGGTACATTATATTACGGTGAGACGCTGCATTATACGGAAGCAACGGGGATCGCATTGCTGCTTGCTGCGGTTGTATTAATTTCGTATAAAAAGCAGGCAGTTCCCTCCTCCGTGCAATCGAAATGGTACCTGTACGTAACCGCTGCGATCTTGTTCTTTACCTTCCGCAATGCCGGATTAAAAGTAACCGAGGAGCTGGGACTATCCAGCGCCCCCATTTTATTTATCGGTTACGCGTTATCCCTGATCTGGTTCGCGTTTCCTCTTCGGAAAGCGACGGACCGTGCAGCATTCCAAGAAGGCTTAAAGCTGGGGCTGCTAGCCGGTGTATTCTCATACGGCGGACTCCAGCTATATGCCGTTTCATTAGCGACCGGCCCCTCCAATCTGGCTGCGCCAATCTTCGCGACGAATAGCCTTGTTGTCGCAGCAGGCTCCATTCTCGTCTACAAGGAAAAGCTGAGCCATGCCCAATGGGCCGCTTTTATATTGACGATCGCCGGACTTATTATTATCCGGATTTGACCATCCTGCCTAACAACGCAAAAAGCACCCCGGAGTCTGCCCGCGCAGAAACCTGAGGTGCTTTTCCTTATTTGACTTATTTAACTTATTTCAGTAATGCGTCGATCGAGATATCGCCGGCGCCTGTGAAGGCTACGCCAAGAAGAACAGCAATCAGAACCAAGTTGTACTCATAACCGTTTTGCGTAACCCAGAGGCCGTTAGCTCCATGAACTTTCGCAATCGCAACAATCATGGTAAGGATCAGCAATGCTGCCCCCACTTCAACCCAAAGTCCCGCTCCGAACAGTACACCGCCCAAAACCTCGGATAAGCCTGCACCGGCTGCCATTAAAACGCCAGGTTTCATTCCGATCGATTCCAGCCATCCGCCCGTACCTTTCAGACCATAACCGCCAAACCAGCCAAACAGCTTCTGCGTGCCGTGTCCAATCATCAATAAACCAATAATAACCCGTATAATCAATAACCCAGTATCCATCATAATAGTACCTCTCCCTTTATCTATTCTCTCGTTAGTTGAGCGGCCGCTCTCTTTGATGCACTTATCATAATGTATGTTACTTACTTTAGTCAAGTAAATAAATAAAAAATAGCAAATACCCGAATTTGGCTATACTAACGAACTTACTTTTCCTTAGAACATATGCTACAATATAGGTAGAAAAAGGGGTGATCGCGTTGGATTATTCAACTATGTGCCCAAAGTATGAAGCTGCGGCCGACATTCTAGGTAAGAAATGGACAGGGCTTATCATCCGGGTTATGCTTGGCGGACCTAAACGGTTCAAGGAAATTAAAGAGCAGATCCCCGAGATGAGCGACAAAATGTTAACGGATCGGATGAAGGAACTAGAGAGTCAGAGCATCGTGAAACGAACTGTCTATCCTGAAATGCCTGTTCGAATCGAATATGAGTTAACGCCGAAGGGCCGCGAGCTCCAGCCTGTAATCGAATCGATTCAAAACTGGGGCGAGCATTGGATGTAAAGCTGTCAAACAAAAAAGCTGTGCCGGACTAGGGATGTTACTATCCCTTCCGGCGCAGCTTTTTTGCATGAGTTGACTTTCATCGTTAACTCCATTACTATATTGATAATAGTTATCATTATCAAATACAAACAAAGAAAAAGCCCTCCGCTGCTGCGGAAGGCGTCCTTCTTAACCAAGCCATTTTTTGAACAATTGTTTCGTAGTATCGCGGTTGATTGCAGCGATCGAAGTCGTAAGCGGAATGCCTTTCGGGCACGAACGCACGCAGTTTTGCGAGTTGCCGCAACCTTCGATACCGCCGTCTTCCATCAGCGTCTCCAGACGTTCAGCCTTGTTCATCTCACCTGTAGGGTGAACGTTGAAGAGGCGGACCTGGGAGATCGCTTGCGGACCGATAAAGCTGTTACGGTCGTTTACGTTCGGGCAGGCTTCCATGCAAACGCCGCAAGTCATGCACTTGGACAGTTCGTAAGCCCATTGGCGCTTCTCTTCCGCCAGACGCGGGCCTGGGCCCAGATCATACGTACCGTCGATCGGAATCCATGCTTTAACCCGTTTCAGCGCGTTGAACATGCGCTCGCGGTTAATAACAAGGTCACGCACGACAGGGAATGTGCGCATCGGCTCAAGACGAATCGGCTGCTCCAGCTTATCGATCAGCGCGCTGCACGCCTGACGAGGCTTGCCGTTGATGACCATCGAGCAGGCGCCGCACACTTCCTCAAGGCAGTTGGATTCCCAGCATACCGGAGCCGTGTTTCCGCCATCCGATTTTTTCGGATTACGCTGAATTTCCATCAGGCCGCTGATGACGTTCATGTTGGCGCGGTAAGGAATCTCAAACTCTTCGGTATAAGGTGCGGAGTCCGGACCGTCTTGACGGGTAATAACGAATTTTACGGTTTTCGTTGCTGTCGTTTGAGCCATTGTTATTCTCCTTTCTTCTTGTTGGCTGTATAGTCGCGTTTACGCGGTTTAATGAGGGAAGTATCAACATCCTCATACGAGATTTGCGGACCTTCAGGCGTCCAGGTTGCTTTTGTTGTTTTGAGGAAGTCCTCGTCATTACGGTCCGGGAAGTCCGGCTTGTAATGCGCGCCGCGGCTTTCGTCACGGAGCAAAGCACCCAGAGTCATCGCTTCGGACAGCTCAAGCATGTTCCACAGCTGACGCGTGAACGCTACGCTGGAGTTGTTCCATTTGAGCGAATCGTTGATATTAATGTTTTGGTAACGTTGCTTCAGCTCTTTGATCTTGTCAATCGTTTGCTGCAGCTTGTCATTGAAGCGTACAACCGTCATGTTGTTTGTCATCCACTCGCCAAGCTCTTTGTGGATTACATAAGCATTCTCGGTACCGTTCATGCCGAGGATCCTGTTGTACTTGTCTTCTTGGCGTTTCTTCTCGCGGTCGAATACCGAAGAGGAAATGTCTTCGGACGATTTCTTAAGGCCTTTGATGTATTCAACGGCTTTAGGACCGGCAACCATACCGCCAAAGATAGCGGACAGAAGCGAGTTCGCGCCCAGACGGTTCGCGCCGTGGTATTGGTAATCGCATTCGCCTGCTGCGAACAAACCAGGGATGTTCGTCATTTGGTTGTAGTCAACCCACATGCCGCCCATCGAGTAGTGAACCGCAGGGAAGATTTTCATTGGAATTTTACGCGGGTCGTCGCCCATGAACTTCTCGTAAATCTCGATGATACCGCCAAGCTTAACGTCAAGCTCCTTCGGATCTTTATGCGACAGGTCAAGATAAACCATGTTCTCGCCGTTGATGCCAAGCTTGTCGTCAACGCAGACGCTGAAGATCTCGCGAGTAGCGATATCGCGCGGAACCAGGTTGCCGTAAGCCGGATATTTCTCTTCAAGGAAGTACCAAGGCTTACCGTCTTTGTACGTCCAGATTCGGCCGCCTTCGCCGCGAGCCGATTCGGACATCAGGCGCAGCTTGTCGTCGCCAGGAATAGCCGTTGGATGGATTTGGATAAATTCGCCGTTTGCGTAATGAACGCCTTGCTGGTATACGGCAGATGCCGCAGTACCTGTATTGATAACGGAGTTCGTTGTTTTACCGAAGATGATACCAGGACCGCCGGATGCGAGAATAACGGCGTCGCCGACGAAAGTATGTACTTCCATCGTACGCAGGCTTTGTGCGGAAACACCGCGGCAGATGCCTTCGTCATCCAGTACGGAGCCAAGGAATTCCCAATGCTCGTATTTCGTTACGAGACCGGCTGCTTCCCAGCGGCGAACTTGCTCGTCCAATGCGTACAGCAGCTGTTGGCCGGTTGTTGCGCCCGCGAATGCCGTACGGTGATATTGCGTACCGCCGAAACGACGGAAGTCAAGCAGACCCTCAGGCGTACGGCTGAACATAACGCCCATGCGGTCCATCAAGTGGATAATGCCAGGTGCAGCTTCGCACATTGCTTTTACCGGAGGCTGATTCGCGAGGAAGTCGCCGCCATATACGGTATCGTCAAAATGCTCCCATGGGGAGTCGCCTTCACCTTTTGTATTTACAGCGCCGTTAATGCCGCCTTGCGCGCAAACGGAATGGGAACGTTTCACCGGCACGAGGGAGAACAGATCCACATGCACGCCCGCTTCCGCCGCTTTAACGGTTGCCATAAGGCCGGCAAGACCGCCGCCAACGACGATAATTTTATTTTTAGCCATAACGTTTCGCTCCTTGTCTAAATACTACTAACCGATATTGGTCAATGCCAATGCGGCACTTGCTGTTTCCTTGAACTCGTCACCCATAAATGCTACCAGGGACAGGATGAACAGCGCAGCTACAAGCACAAAGATAACCATGCAGATATTCGCCGAAACCCGTTGGGCTTTCGGAGATACCGTAATACCCCAGCTGATCAGGAATGCCCAGAGGCCATTGCTGAAGTGGAATACCGCAGCGAGAATACCGATGAGGTACAGAATGAACAAAGCAGGGCTTGTTGCAATGTTATGCATTGTCGAACCAAGCTCTTCATGCGTTACATTGCCAAGCGCTACCTGCACGCGAGTCTCGAACACGTGCCAGATAATAAAGATAAACGTGATTACCCCCGTGATACGCTGCAACGTAAACGCCCAGTTACGCTCATATTTGAAACGTCCCGAGTTGAGGTTCGATTGATAAGCCATATACAAACCGTAAACACCGTGGAACAAAATCGGCAGGTAGATGCCGAAGATCTCAAGCAGTGTTACGATAGGCAGGCCGTTAATAAAATTAACCGCTCTAGTGAAGCCTTCAGGCCCACGCTCATACGCCTGAAAATTGGCCAGGGCATGCACGATGATAAATCCACCCAGCGGAATCACCCCAAGCAGAGAGTGAAGCTTGCGCCAGTAGTACGAATTTCCTTTCATTAATACTTCTCCTTTCCAGACTGTGGTCGCTCCATGACATTTTTTACTGTTGACAAACCATTCTACATTGTACCCCCGGCTTTAAAGTCCGTCAACAAAAGTCGACACCATTTGCGAAAGTTTCATTTCTCGACTTTTATTGCATGGGGTCCCCGCAAAGTATTAGGATTAAACTTCGGAGCTTAAAAATTGTGAACGTTCCGTGTATGCCACTCTTTTAATCCTACTCCTTTTGAGCTTATAATGGAATTGCATATTTATTATAATTTATTATAACCAATTCACATAAGCGATCGAGGAGACCAAAAATGATCGAAGAATTTCATATGTTTGCTGCTATTGTGGAGCATTCCAGCATGAATAAAGCAGCTGCCTTGCTTAATTTGTCCCAACCGGCCTTATCCCGCAAAATAGCAAAGCTTGAAGAAGAAATAGGCGCCAAACTGTTCGAACGCGTCGGCAAGCGGCTTGAGTTGACCCGCGTCGGACAATTGACTTACGAGTACGCCGTCAATCTGCGCAAGCTGCACCGCCGCTATATGGACTCCGTTGCTGAATTTACCGCCGCGGGACGAACCTCCATTACGATAGGGGCTAGCTTAACGACGCTTCAAACCACATTACCCGATTTCATCAAGACGCTAAACGCCAGTCATCCGGAATTCGATATCAAGGCCGTAACCGGCAAAACCCACGAGATTGTCACGCTTGTCCGTGACAATAAAGCGGATATTGCCATCGTCGCCTCCATGATTGAAGACTCCCAGCTTCATTGCGTGCCGCTGTTTGACGATCATCTGCTCCTCGTTATCCCGACCAGCGTAACCGTTACGCACGAGGAGCCTCTTTCAATAGAAGATTTAAACGGACTGCCGATGATCTTGTTCTCCAAAGGAACGTGGTACCGTAAGCTGACCGACGAAGTATTCGCCAAATACCAACTTCAGCCGGATGTCCGGATGGAGATCGACTCCTTCGAGGCTATCGTCCGTCTCCTTCATACCTGCCGCGCGGCAACCTTGCTCCCGCATTCCTATATGCGCAAACAATTATTAGCCGACAACGAGCTTGTCGTTGTCCCAATCCGTGAGCTGGAAGAGACCAAGCGAACAACTTGTCTTATCCACAACGATCCTTCCGATCTACATCCGGCGGTTCGGCGTTGGATTTCAGAGTTGGGTCAGTAGGGGTCGCTCTGTGTCTTTCGCTCTTGTGTCTTTCGCTCTTCTCGCTCCCGCAAGGGAGGACAGTGGTAGCGCTTTTTAGCGCTTCACTGTCCTTTATCATTCCCTCGCAGGGGGAATGGATGGGTGCGGCGCGATGCGGGAAAGGGGTATCTCTGGAGGAGCGCAGCGTTCGCCTTTGTCACTTCCTTTGCTACCCCTATGTAAACCCAATTCAAAGCAAAGGAATGACAACAGCGGCCGGAAGAGATACCCCGTCCCGCCGAGCCATCCCGCCCCATCCATTCCCCACCTCAGCAGCGAACAAACAAAAGGACAATGAACGCTAACCGCGCCCACTGTCCTTATCATCACCTGATTATGGTTTCTTCAAACTGTTCAATCTGGTCGTTTGTTCCGATCACGACCATAACGTCCTTTTCCGTCACCACATCTGTCGCCGTAGGAGCAATAATTATACCGGAAGGCTTGTTAATGGCTACGATGCTGCATCCGAATCGGGCACGCAAATTCATATCTTGAAGCGACTTGCCGTTCAGGCATTTGGGTACCGAAAGCTCGGCAATGGTATACTCCTTCGACAGTTCGATATAATCAAGCAGATTCGGGGAGACAAGCTGATGGGCAACCCGAATGCCCATATCCCGTTCCGGATAGATGACGCGGTCGACGCCAATTTTCTCCAGCACACGACCATGCAGCTCGCTCATTGCTTTCGCTACAACCCGCTTCACGCCCAAGTCCTTCAATAATATAGTCGTCAGTATGCTGGCCTGAATGTCATCGCCAATCGCCACGACTCCGCAGTCAAAATTACGAACGCCTAGTGATCGCAGCGTCTCTTCGTCCGTGCAATCCGCCGATACCGTATAGGTCAGCACATTGCTCATCTCCTGAACGGCTTCCTCATCCCGGTCGATCCCCAGCACCTCATAGCCCAGCTTAATGAGCTCTCTACCAAGACTAGAGCCAAACCGCCCCAAACCTACGATCACAAATTGATTGTTCTTCATTCTTGCTCCCTATTCCCCTATCCAATCGTAATTTTGCCTTCCGGATACCGGTACAGCTCTCTCTCTGTTTTTGGTCCAAGCGCGTAAGCAAGCGTCAGAGGACCAAGCCGGCCGGCGAACATCGTTAATGCAATGACCATTTTCCCAAAAAACGTCAACTCAGGCGTAATACCAATCGTGAGGCCAACGGTGCCAAACGCCGACGTTGTTTCGAATAAAATCTTCAGAAACTGCTGGTCTTCCGTAGTGGAGAGCAGCATCGTTACAAATATCACCAGCGTGAGCGACAGCATCGTAATCGTCAGCGCCTTGAAGATCCGGTCCTTCCCAAGCCTGTAATGGAAAAGAACGATATCGTCCCGCCCGCGGATCATCGCGATAACCGCCCCGACCATCGTGGTAAAGGTTGTTGTCTTGATTCCCCCGCCGGTCGAGCCTGGCGAAGCGCCGATAAACATCAGAATAACGGTAAAGAATACGGTCGCCTGCCGAAGCTGGGTATAATCCAGCGTATTGGCCCCTGCCGTTCTTGGCGTAACGGACTGGAAGAAGGCAGCCAGGATCTTTTCGCCCCAATGGAGGGATCCAAGCGTATTGCTGTTCGAAAACTCGAAAATAAAGATAACAAGGGCGCCAGCGGCAATCAGAATGCCTGTCGTCGATAAAACAACCTTACTGTGTAGCGAGAGCCGTTTGTTTTTCCGGAAATCCAGCAAATCGGCCATAACAACAAAGCCTAATCCGCCAAAAATAATTAGCAGCATTGACACGATATTAACAAGCGGGTCGCCTACATACATCGTTAAGCTGCGGAAATGGCCGAAGATATCAAAGCCCGCGTTATTAAAGAAGGATATCGAATGAAAGAGTCCAAACCATGCCGCTCTGCCAAACGGCATATCGAAGGCAAATCGAATGGCAAACAAAGCAGCGCCAACCAGCTCAATCGTTAAAGAGTAAAAGATAACCCTGCGGATTAATCGGACGATGCCCTCCATACTCGTCTGGTTCATCGCTTCCTGCAGAATCAGCCTCTCCTTAAGCGAGATCCTCTTGCGCAGCACAAGAGCAATCAGCGTTGACATGGTCATAAAGCCTAATCCGCCAATTTGAATCAGCGAGAGGATGACGATTTTGCCAAAGGTAGAGAAGTATGTACCCGTATCGACAACAACAAGGCCGGTCACGCAGGTTGCCGAGGTTGCCGTAAACAACGCATCAATAAAGGGCAGTCGCGAGCCGTCGCTTGAGGCGATGGGCATCGACAGCAGCACGGCCCCAATGACGATAATCATCGCAAACCCAAAGACAAGTATTCTTGGAGGCGACCATCTCAGAATATTGAAATATTTAGCCATTCTTCTCTCCTTTATAGGGGCCATTCAACATTTAGGCATAAAAAAAAGCACGGGAACTCCCATGCAAATGAGTCCTGTTCCACACAGCCTGCGAGGTTAGCTGACGGATTCGGGCCTGGAAAGGCAGCCCTATTCAAGCGGAATGCTCGAAATTCACCCCATGCTGGCGGATTGCTCCGGACAGCGGTTTGGTTCCCCCGTTTTCAAAAAAGAAATTCGGCTGATACGATTCGATTAATATGACGTAAACGATTATACGCCCAAACGACGGAAACGATCAAAATGAGCCTAAGCGATAATTAAGCTGAATTCGTTCAAAAACAGGCAATGTTATAAAGCAAATGGTCACTTGCTGGCTGCAAGTCCTTATTTCACCGCTTTCCGTTGGCATACTCTACTTTCGCCTGCATTGGATAAATCAGGTTAATAATGGTATTGTTACTGTAGCGAAGCATCGTCTGAATTCGAAATGGAGGTTTTGTATGATCCCTTCCATCGCTCCTCATGATTGGAAAAGGTTTCTCTGGGCTGCTGTTGCAGGCGCAATTATTTTCATCTTTACCCAGTTCGGCCCTGCAGCCGGGGACCAGCTGTTCTCAAGCTCAACACCTAAAGTGATTGCAAAAAGCGAAGCCGAGTCGACCGCGAAGAAGTTCGTCCAGGAACAATTCGGCAAAACAACCGTAGCCGCCCATACGATTTACCAGACCGACAGTCTGGCAAACGGTTATTTCTCTAAGGAAGAGCTGTTAGGAAAGTTCGAAGATAAATATGACGCCAAGTTTCCAACCGATACGTTCCAGGTCAATTTGGATCTGGAAGACGGTACAAAAGCTTATGTCTACGTCCATATGACAAACGGCAGTATTACAGGCTGGCATTGGCTTGGCGGTCAATCTGCCGGAAATGCTCAGGTTCAAACGTCAGCGAAGGCTTTTGCCGAAACAAAAGGGTTCCGGTCTGAAGAATTGGACAGCTTGTACATGAATGACCAAGGAGACGCTATTCTTCATCCAACCGGTTATACGCTTGGAGACGCTTCTCTTGAGCTTACTATCGGCGTCGGCCTTATTGATGATAAAGCTGTGATCACCAGGTACAAGCCAGCCTTCCAAGCTCCGGCAGATTACGTCTCTTATGTGGAAGGCCAGAAAAAAACGGGCAGCGCGCTGTCTGTTGTGAGTCTGGCGTACATGTGCTTCATCTCCCTTGTCTTATCGCTTATTTACGCGATTCTGTACAGGGGACACACGACCTTTAAACGCGGGATATTTATCAGCCTGGTGTTTATCGTGTTCTACATTTATAACAATCTCAATGTTCTCGACGGTATCATGGCAACCTTTGGCGAGCAGAGCCGTTCGGATGCCGAAATGAAAGCTACTGTTCTGATTACCGTTGTGCTGCTGATTCCGGTTGGGCTCGCCGTTTACTTCGCCCTTGTCGCCGGTGACGGAATGTGGCGCTCGCAAAAACGCCCCTTATGGCCGGGATTCCGCGAGCGCGGCTATGGCGATCATGTATGGCGCAGCGTTGGCCTCTCCTATCTCTTTGCAGCAATTATCCTTGGCGCGCAAGCGGTCATTATGGTCGCCATGAAGTTTCTTGCAGGCTCCTGGGCAACCAGCGATGCTACGCAATCTCCGTACAATACGGATATGCTGTGGCTTATGCCGATGATGGCCTGGTGCGCTGCAATCTCCGAAGAGGCCATATTCCGGTTGTTCGGCATTGCTCTATTCAAGAAATGGTTCAAGAATACGTTTATCGCTACGCTTATTCCAACGATCATGTGGGCGCTTGGTCATGTCGGTTATCCGATCTTCCCATTCTATACGCGTATCGTAGAGCTAGTTATTCTGGGAACGGTATTTTGTCTTATTTTCCTCCGCTATGGCTTTATTACAGCCGTGTTCACCCACGCGATCCTGGACAGCCTCATTATGAGCTTCGAGCTGGTCAGCGTTGGAGGAGGCGTTAATATTACCGCAGCCCTTATCTATTCTATTCTGCCTGTTATTGTCGCTTGGGTCATCAAATCCTGGCATAAACGGCGCACTATAGTACGGGCCTGAAAGGGCTCTTCATAAAAAAGGAATGTATCTCTTAGAAGATACATTCCTTTTTTTCGTACTAACGGCACCCCAAACAGCCCATTTAATAGAAACGGTCATTTTGTCCAAGAGAAATCCTGTCCACCTTAATATAATCTATTAAACCAACATATGGGGTGTGATAGGATTGATTGCAAGAATCAGCGGCTATGACCGCAAACAGAGCTCATGCAACAAAAGCTATGAGAAACAATCGTCATGCAAAAAGTCAAGCGGCCATCACAAATCGTCCGGGAAAAAGAACAAATCAGGCGGCAAGAAAAACGAATGCCGTGAACACAAGTCATCGTGCAAAAAATCGTACGGTTATTCACACAAATCAAATGGCAGCAAATGCGAGAACAAATCTTCGGGCTGCAGCGACAATTCGGCAATTCCTTACCACAAAGAAGAAGGCGGAAAAACCAATGCTGGATATGCTTACGGCATCCTTAGCAAGCTGTCGCTCGGACAAGTTATTCATCGCATAACGCTCGATAACGGCAAAGATCTGGACAAAGCGAAATGGGCAGGTTTTCAGAACGGGAATGCTACATTCTCGGCTGGCAGTTACAAAACAACCTACATCGTCTATGTACCGCTGAACAAAATTACAAGCATCGCCCTGTAAGAATTGGACAAGGGACCATTTCGCTTTTTTATCCACTCTCGTACAGGAACAAATCTATCATTCATCATATAATCTAGTACTACGTTTAAGAGGAGTGATAGATTTGCCTAACAAAAACAAGAACAACAATAATGACAAGCAACAAAAACAAAACTCCGATGCAGCCAACAAAAGCGTTGGCAACCGTACAGCTGGTAATAACCAAGGCCCCGGCGGCGGCAACCGTACGGCTGGTAATAACCAAGGCCCCGGCGGCGGCAACCGTACGGCTGGCAACCAAAGCCCCGGCGGCGGCAACCGTACGGCTGGCAACCAAAATCCTGGCGGCGGCAACCGTACGGCTGGCAACCAAAGCCCCGGCGGCCGTGGTCCCGGCGGCGGACGCAGCGCCGGCGCGGCAACTGAATCCGAAGCAGAAAACAAATCGGGCAAAAAGGGTAAGGACGAAGGCAAAGGCAAGGGTAAAGATAAAAGCAAAGGCAAAGGTTAGTAAATAAATTAAAAAAGAAACGGAATGAGGTTATCATTCCGTTTCTTTATCTTTTACCTCTTCATTTAACGCAGCTAAAATTTGCGAAGCCAGCTTCTCGCCAATCGATAGAGGCTTGAAGTCCTCGATGGAGGCTTCCTTAATCTTCTTGATCGAACCAAAATGCTTAAGCAGCAGCTTGCGGCGCTTCTCTCCGATTCCCGGAATCGCATCCAGTTGGGAAGCGATCATTGATTTGCCGCGTTGTTCGCGGTGGAAGGAGATCGCAAACCTGTGGACTTCATCCTGAATCCGCTGCAGCAGATAAAATTCCTGGCTGTCGCGCGGCAGCGGCACAACTTCCGGCGGATCACCGGTCATCAATTGAGCCGTCTTATGCTTCGCATCCTTCACAAGTCCGCATACCGGGATATACAGCCCCAGCTCATTTTGCAGGATGTCAAGAGCCGCGGAGATTTGTCCCTTGCCACCGTCGACTACGATTAAATCCGGAGGAGTCTGCTGCTCCTTCAGCATTCTTTCGTAACGGCGCCGAATAACCTCACGCATCGTCTCATAATCATCCGCTCCAACCACGGTCTTCACCTTGTACTTGCGGTACTCTTTTCTGTCCGGCTTGCCATCGGTAAAGACAACCATGGCCGAGACCGGGTTTGTACCTTGGATATTCGAGTTGTCAAATGCCTCGATACGCCGGACTTCAGGCAGTCCAAGCCACTCGGCTAGTCCTTCCGAAGCGCGGACGCTTCGCTCTTCATCTCGCTCGATCAGCCGGAATTTATCAGCTAGAGCAATCTTCGCATTATCGATGGCCATGGAGACGGCTTCGCTCTTCCGTCCGCGCTGCGGCATCAGCACCTTCACCTTCAGCCAGTTATGCAGCATTGTTGCAAACTCATCTGAGGCCGTGGACGATTCCGCCGTACCTTCTTCCTCTTCGGCAGGGAGCGGCAGCAAAATCTGCTTCGGCAATGCCGGATTATCGCTGTAATACTGGGTAACGAACGTCATAAAATCATCATACTCTTCCCCATAATACGGGAAAGTTGTGCCGCGCCGTTCAATCATTTTACCCTGGCGCATGTACAGAATCTGCACGCACATCCAGCCCTTCTCTACCGCATAACCAAAGATGTCGCGGTCGAGTGCGTCATTCATCGTAATCTTCTGCTTCTCGATAACCGCATCAATGCTGATGATCTGATCGCGGTATTCCTTGGCACGCTCGAAATTAAGCTCTTCGGCCGCTGCCTCCATTTTACGATGAATTTCGGCTTTTACGGCATCATGACCGCCGTTAAGGAATTTGGTAATTTCCTGAATCATCGCATCGTATTGGCCCTGCTCAACATCATACTCGCAAGGCGCGATACATTGGCCGATATGATAATACAAGCAGACTTTATCAGGCAGCGTTCCGCATTTTCGCAGCGGATAAAGCCGGTCCAGCAGCTTCTTGGTCTGTTGAGCCGCAAACGCATTCGGATACGGTCCGAAATATTTGCCTTTATCCTTGACGACACGCCGCGTAACCTCAAGACGCGGATGCTTTTCGTTCGTAATCTTAATATATGGAAAAGTTTTGTCGTCCTTCAGCAGGACGTTGTATCTTGGATGATATTGCTTGATCAGATTGCATTCGAGAATGAGTGCTTCCATATTGCTCGAGGTAATAATATAGTCAAAGTCGCGGATTTCCGATACGAGCCGCTGCGTTTTCCCGTTGTGGCTGCCGTTAAAGTAGGAGCGAACGCGGTTTTTCAACACCTTCGCTTTGCCTACATATATAATAGTGCCTTCCCCGTTCTTCATTAAATAACAGCCGGGCTGGTCTGGAAGCAGCGCTAATTTGTTGCGGATTAGCTCTTCGGCTTCTGCCCTGCTCGCGGCTGTATTCTGTTGTTGCTGATCCATATTGTCCCTCCTAAAAAGAATTACCATACTAATAGCCGATCCTCGGCAATTGTGGTAATTCTTACTTCGTAAGCATAAGCTTAGAATTACCATACTAATAGCCGATCCTTGGCAATTGTGGTAATTCTTACTTCGTAAGCATAAGCTTAGAATTACCATACTAATAGCCGATCCTTGGCAATTGTGGTAATTCTTACTTCGTAAGCATAAGCTTAGAATTACCATACTAATAGCCGATCCTCGGCAATTGTGGTAATTCTTACTTCGAAAACATCGGCTTATCGCTGTTTATCTATTTCTTTATATTAGCATATCGAACGCATGTTTCGCTTTATATTTGTCAATGAATTGCTTTACAATTATTCGTAAAGTTGGGTATACTATTATAAGCTTGAATGGTCTTCAAGGGAGGCGTAATCCACTAATGGAAAATGTACGTGATCCGCGCGAACATGTGAACGAAGAACCGCGCCACGACTTGATGGACGTTATGACAGGCTTTGGCGGAATGCTCGGCTTTATGACCGTCATTTTCGCTGCAGCTGTCATCATCAAATTCGTCATTTCGTAACCACAAACAAGAAAAGCTCCGTACCGGATATCCGGTACGGAGCTTTTTTCATTCCTCTATCATTGAGCAACCGCGCGAAGGTTATCGCCGTTAGCAGCTTTGTGCTCCGGCTGCGTCTGCTTATGGGATGGCTGATCGTAACGTGTACGTTCGGTACGGTCGATTTGAACTATACGTCCATCATGTACGGTAATATTGACAGAACCATACTGCAGCCCATTAACTTGCTCAAGAATACGGTCCAACCACAATTGATCTACTTCCAACGGTTTTGCCATTATTAACCCCTCCATAATCAACCGATTTACTCGGTATTAGGTTCAAAAAAAATTCACTCAACTTTTTCGCGCGATGCGTTTTGATTCGTTTTCCATTCGAACAAAGCTTTCACCAGCAGAGTCAGAACGGCCAGCATAACGAGCAGTGAAGCTACGGCAAAGGAAGCCGAGAACTGGTATTCGTTATACAGGATTTCGATATGCAGAGGCAGCGTGTTTGTTTCCCCACGAATATGACCGGATACGACGGATACGGCGCCAAACTCCCCCATCGCTCGGGCATTCGAGAGAATAATGCCATACAACAGGCCCCATTTGATATTCGGAAGCGTGATGCGCCAGAAGATCTGCCAGCCTTTTGCTCCAAGACTTGCTGCTGCTTCCTCTTCCTGTACGCCTTGCGCCTGCATGAGCGGAATTAACTCGCGGGCTACGAACGGAACGGTAACGAAAATGGTAGCCAGCACAATGCCCGGAAGAGCAAAGACGATCTTAATATCATGTTCGTCAAGCCAAGGACCAAGAAAGCCCTGTGCGCCAAACATTAAAATATAGATAAGTCCGGAAATTACCGGCGATACCGCAAACGGTAAATCAATTAAAGTGATAAGAAAGTTTTTCCCTTTGAAGCGGAACTTACTGATCGCCCATGCCGCCGCTATCCCAAACACCGCATTGAGCGGTACGGCAATCAGGGCAACTAGCAAGGTTAACCGCAAAGCGGATAAGGCATCCGGGTCGGTGATTGCCGCTTTGTACACATCAAAGCCCTTCTTGAAGGCTTCGATAAATACCGAGACAAGAGGCATCGCGACGGCCAGCCCTAGAAATAACACGGCGATACTGATTAAAGTCCATTTTACGCCAGCCGATTCGGTAATATGCTTTGGTCTTTTGGACGCTTCCTGAGACAAATGCGCGGTAACTGCTCCAGCCATTGTTATTCCTCCCCTTAGTCCGCTATCGTACGGCGGTTAATCCGCCATTGCATAAAGTTGATAAGCAGCAGAAGCAGGAATGAGACAATAAGCATAACCAGCGCAATCGCCGTTGCACCTTTATAATCGAATTGTTCCAGCTTCGTCATAATGAGGAGAGGAGCGATTTCCGTTCTCATCGGCATATTGCCCGAGATAAACACGACGGAGCCATATTCCCCGATTCCCCGTGCGAAAGCGAGAGCGAACCCGGTTAATAACGCTGGCATCAGCTCCGGCAAAATAACCTTCCAGAATGTACGCAGCCGGTATGCGCCAAGCATAACCGCCGCTTCTTCGGTTTCTTTTTCGAAGTCCTGCAGCACAGGCTGTACCGTGCGGACGACAAAAGGAATTCCGATAAAAATGAGTGCAATCGTAATGCCAAGCTGCGTATAAGCAACCTTTAGCCCCAGCGGCGCGAGGATCGAGCCTACCCAGCCATTTGGGGCGTAGATTGCGGTCAACGCAATACCCGCTACCGCCGTCGGAAGAGCGAACGGCAAATCGACGAGGCTGTCGATAATCTTTTTACCCGGGAACCGGTATCGGACAAGCACCCAGGCTACAAGCAGCCCGAATACCAGATTGGTTAGCGCGGCGAAAAACGATGTCGTAAAGCTGATCCGGTAAGAAGCGATTACCCTTGGATTCGTAATAATCGCCCAGAATTCGTTCCAGCTCAGGCCGGTTGTTTTCACAAACACACCGGCAAGAGGGATAAGAACGATCAAGCTGAGGTAAGCGATAGTGAAGCCCATCGACAAGCCAAAGCCCGGCAGTACGTTTTTGGACTTCCTTTTGGAACCTTTCATGTGAAGTCAGCTCCGTTCATCTATGGTCACCATCATTATTTCGAGCCTGGCGTGTAAATCTTGTCGAAGATGCCGCCGTCGTTAAAGTGTTTCTCTTGAGCAGTCTTCCAGCCGCCGAAGTCATCGATAGTAATCAGTTCAAGATCTTTGAATTGGTCTTTGTATTTCGCTGCAATCGTTTCGTTGATTGGACGGTAGTAGTTTTGCGCCGCAATTTCTTGGCCTTCATCGGAGTACAGGTATTGCAGGTAAGCTGTAGCTACATCTCGTGTACCGCGTTTGTCTACCACTTTGTCAACGACAGCAACAGGAGGCTCCGCTTTAATGCTGAGCGAAGGATATACGATATCGAATTTGTCCGGGCCAAGCTCTTTCACGGACAGGTAAGCTTCATTCTCCCAAGCAAGCAATACGTCGCCAATTCCTTTTTCCACGAACGTTGTTGTAGCGCCGCGGGCACCGGAATCAAGTACCGGAACATGTTTATACAATTGTTGTACGAATTCTTGCGCTTTCGCTTCATCGTTATTGTTTTGTTTCAACGCGTAACCCCAAGCTGCGAGATAGTTCCAGCGTGCGCCGCCGGATGTCTTCGGATTTGGGGTAATGACTTCAACGCCATCCTTGATCAGATCGCCCCAGTCGTTAATGCCTTTTGGGTTGCCCTTACGTACAAGGAATACGATTGTGGAAGTATATGGCGCGCTATTATGTTCAAATTTGGTTTGCCAGTCTTGATTGATAAGACCAGGCCCGACAAGAGCATCGATATCGTAACCAAGAGCCAACGTTACAACATCAGCGTCCAGACCGTCAATAACTGCGCGGGCTTGAGCACCGGAGCCGCCGTGAGATTGCTTAACGGTAACCTTTTGGCCTGTTTTGTCCAGCCAATATTTCGAGAATGCTTCGTTATATTTAACGTAGAGCTCACGGGTTGGATCGTAAGATACGTTCAGAAGTTCAACATCTTTGGGTTTTTCGGTTGGAGCATCCGATGCAGTGCCCGCATTGGACGCTGCAGGAGTTTCTTTATTTCCACTGCTGGAGGAATTGGAGTTGGAGTTATTGCCGCATGCTGCGAGGGCCAGCGTAAAAGTAAGAATAAGTACAAACGAGCGGATAATAGCTAATCTCTTCATTGTCAACACACCCCTATTTTTATTGACAGACGAATAATGGTTAGCATCCGGTGGTCCGGGTAGTTAATATTATTCCTACCTGTTTAGTTGGTTATGGATGAATATTACCAGTCCGCCCAATCATCTGTCAATAGAAAATTGGAAATTATTTATTGACTATATAAGCCAAACTTATAAACGAAAGACACAACAAAAGCCGGACAGCAGCCCGGCTTTTGTTGTGTTATTGAATCGAACCCGCATCCAGCGGAAAATGGCAGGCGATTTGCCTTCCATCCTCCCGCTCCTTGAGCAGCGGCTCATCAACGCTGCATCTGGCTTTCGCAGCCGGGCAGCGCGGGTGGAAACGGCAGCCGGATGGCGGATTAGCCGGTGACGGCACATCGCCTTGCAGCACGATTCTCTCCCGCTTCCGCGTCGGGTCCGGCCTTGGAATGGCCGATAAGAGAGCTGCCGTATACGGATGGAGCGGTTTGGCGAACAGTTCCTCCGTTGGCGCGATCTCGACGATTTTTCCCAGATACATCACGCCTACCCGGTCGGAGATATGCCGCACCACGTTAAGACCATGGGCAATAAAAAGAAAGGTTAATCCCAGCTCGCGCTGAAGCTTCATCAGAAGGTTAATCACCTGCGACTGCACCGATACGTCAAGGGCGGATACCGCTTCGTCCGCGACAATAAACTCGGGATTTAACGCGATCGCCCTAGCGATGCCGATCCGCTGCCGCTGGCCGCCGGAGAACTCGTTCGGGTACCGGTTGCGGCGCGTAGCATCAAGACCAACAAGCTCCATCAGCTCGACAACACGCTTATCGATCTCGCGCACCGTCATCCTCTCGTGCAGCCGCAACGGCTCCCCGATAATATCCTTTACCAGAAACCGCGGGTTCAGCGATCCGAACGGATCCTGGAAAATAATCTGCATCTGCTTCCGCAGCCGGCGCAGCTCCGATCCGGCTAACTTCTGGACATCCGTCCCGTTGAAGTTAACCTCGCCTTCCGTCGCCTTATGAAGATTAAGCACAACGCGGCCAAGCGTTGATTTGCCGCAGCCCGATTCGCCAACAAGCCCAAACGTCTCTCCTTTGCGGATGGACAGCGTCACGTCATCCACCGCTTTGACCTGTCCGACTACCCGGTTCAGAAGACCCGACCGAATCGGAAAATATTTTTTGACTCCGCGCAGCTCCAATACATATTCCGCGTTCATCGGCTCACCTCGGGCTTCGTTTCGTTTTTCCATGCTGCCGCTCCGCCTTCATCCAAATACATCCAGCAGGAAGCGTAATGATCTTCGGCTACGGCCATAGCCGGAGGTGCCTTCTCCCGGCAAATATCCTTCGCATAAGGGCAGCGGGGGTGGAAGCGGCAGCCCTCGGGAAGCTGGCTTAAGCCCGGGATGTTGCCCCGGATCGTGTACAATTCTTCACCGCGTGCGCCTTCCAGTCCGGGAACGGATTTCAGTAATCCTTCCGTATAAGGATGGCTTGGGCATGCGAATATTTCGTTTGCGCTGCCCTCCTCCACGATAATACCGGCGTACATTACCGCTATGCGGTCTGCCATTTCGGCGGCAACGCCCATGTCATGCGTAATAAGCAGAATGGACATGCCAAGCTCCTTCTGCAGACTGCGAAGCAGGTCGAGGATTTGCGCCTGTACCGTAACATCCAGCGCCGTAGTAGGTTCGTCAGCAATAAGCAGGCTGGGATCGCAGGCTAAGGCTATCGCGATTACTACCCGCTGGCACATTCCGCCGGACAGCTCATGCGGATATTGCTTGACCCGGATTTCGGGAGCCGGGATGCCAACCAATCGCAGCATGTCAACAGCCATTTTACGGGCTTCCTTCTTCCCTTTTTTCCGGTGAAGCATAATACTCTCGGCGATCTGATCCCCTACGGTATAGACCGGATTAAGAGAAGACATCGGATCCTGGAAAATCATCGCGATTTTGTTGCCGCGGATCCGGATCATTTCATCCTGACTCTTTTTCGCCAAATCCTCGCCTTGAAATTTAATGCTTCCTTCCAGAACCGCGCCGCCGTTATAATCAATCAGCCGCATGACGGCCAATGAAGTGACGCTTTTGCCGCTGCCCGACTCTCCAACCAGACAGACGGTTTTCCCTTTTTCAATGGAGATCGACAGATGCTCGGTTGCTTTAACCGTACCGCCCACCGTCAGAAATCCGGCCGTTAAATTTTCGATTTCAAGAAGCTTTTCCGCCATCTGTCAATCCTCCTCTCGGACATTTTCTGCCGGGGGTTTAAAGAGTCCTGAATACCGTCACCTATAAAATTCACGGCAAGCACAACTAGAAGAATGCAAATGCCGGGGTAGACGGCCTGGAGCGGATCAACAAGCATAAATTCCTGCGCGTTGCTCAGCATCAGCCCCCAGCTTGTTTTTGGCGCTTGAATGCCTAAGCCGAGATAGGATAATGCCGATTCGCTCAAAATCGCTGACCCCACCATTAAAGTTGCGTTTACGATAATCGGAAAGCTTGCGTTGCGGAGCAAATGTTTGAAAATAATGCCGAGATTCGATACCCCGATGGCCCTTGCCGCTTCTACGTACTGCATTTCCCTAAGCTGCAGGAACATCCCTCGTACAAGCCGCGCCACGCTCATCCAGCTGGTTAGAATCAGAACGATAATCATGTAACGGAATTCAGTGCCAAAGATCGCAAGCACCAGAATATTAAGGAATAATAACGGAATCGAATTCATCACGTCCACAAGCCGCATAAAGCAGGTATCGATAAATCCTCCGAAAAAGCCAGATATGGATCCAATCACAGCCCCTATAATGACAGACCCGGCAGCAACCGAAAATCCCACGGTCAAAGAGATCCGAGCGCTATAGAGCAATCTCGCGAAGATGTCCCGGCCCAGCTCGTCAGTGCCTAGCAAATGTCCGGCCGTACCCGCTTTTACATTAACGAACATCATATCGATTTTTGCCGGATCGTATTTCGTAAGCCAAGGTGCTGCCGCTCCTCCGAATATAAAAACCAGAAGGACAACAAGACCGGTTATCGCATAGGGATTACGTCTGAATTTGGACCAAGCCGTACGCCAAGGCCCGGGAGGGCGCTTAAGCGGCTTTCTCGCCTGTACTTCAACTTGCGGGATGACCGCGGAGGTTTGCATATTGGCTTCGCTCATGCCGACCTTCCCCCTCTCTTGCCAAGCTGCACCCGCGGATCAACGACGGCATACAACAAGTCAGCGAGCAAATTACCGAAAATGACAATAACAGCCGTCAAAAGAGTAATAGCCATAAGAACGGAGTATTCGCGCGCAACCGCCATCTGTACGAATAAACGGCCCATTCCCGGCCAATTGAAGACACTTTCGGTTATAGCTGCGCCGGCAACGAGCAGCGGCAGGTCAAGTGCGATAATCGTAATAATCGGAATAAGCGCATTTCGGAGAGCATGCTTGTAGATGACTTTCCCTTCCTGCACTCCTTTTGCCCGAGCCGTACGGATATAGTCCTGGTTAAGCACTTCCATCATGCTGGAACGCGAATATTTCACATATGCAGCCAGAAAACCGAGAGTAAGAACTGTCACCGGCAAAATAAGATGCAGCATCAAGTCGCCAAATTGACCTTCTTTATCCATGGAATACATATCGGCCAGCGGCAGAAGGTCCAGCTTTATCGAGAAGATCTGCTGAAGAATGATCCCGAACCAGAAGGTAGGCATCGCAAATCCAATATACGAAATAAAGGAAGCCGTTTGATCGGAGAGGCTGTATTCCTTCGTGCTGTTGTAGATCCCCCATGGAATAGCAATGATCAGTGTCAGCAGCCAAGCGACACTCATTAGAATAAACGTGTTTTTAACGGTTGGCCAAATAATCTCGCCAATCGGCACATGATTCTTGAACGTGTAACCCAGATCGCCCTGCAGCAAATTGCCTAACCAACTTAAATATTGCATGGGAAGAGGTTTATCGAGACCCATATTATGTGCCTGGATTTCCATTGCTTCCGGCGATAAGCCGGGCGCCAGCATGATTTGGAACGGTCCTCCCGGAGCGGCATGGATAAGCCCGAATGTCACGAGCGTAATCAGGAATAGCACCAAGACGGACTGAAGTGTTCGGCGAATAATAAACTCGGTCATTTGCCCATCCTCCTAAAAGAATTACCGCGCCTTTTGAGGTAATTCTTACTTCGTAAGCGTAAACCTAAGAATTGCCGCGGATTGGTTTACAAGGAAGAAGAGGGCCAAGCCCTCTTCTCCTGCAAACGATTGATTACGCTGCTTATTCGGCCAGCCACCATTTGATCATGTGATAGAAATAACCGGTTTGCTGCGTTGGTACAGGTGCATCCTCTTCCCCGAATTTCACTTTAGGTCCGATACCTTGAGGGTTACCGTATTGATACAGGAATACATAAGGTAAGTCAGTCGAAATCTCGGTTGCGATTTGGTTGTAAATTTCTTTACGGGCTGCTTGATCTACAACGGAGTAGCCGTCCACCCACAGCTTGTCGAGCTTCTCGTTCTTATACCAACCGCTGTTTTGACCTGCCGGCGGGAAGTATTTCGACGAGAAGATGCTTTCGCCGTCCGGATCCGGATTGCTAAGCGACCAGCCAAGCAGAATGGCAGGGTATTTACCAGGCGTAATGTTCTGATCGATCCAAGTTGCGAAATCGATCGCCGTTGGTTTTACTTCGATGCCTACGTCCTTCAGGTTCTGCTGAATGATTTGCGCTACCGCTTCGCGGCGGCTGTTGCCGGCGTTATATTGCAGCTCGAAGGAGAAGCGGTGACCGTCTTTCGCGAGAATGCCGTCTTTGCCGGCAACCCAACCGTCTTCGGCTAGCAGAGCTTTTGCTTTCTCGGCGTCGTAATTGTAATTAACCGCTTTGTCGCCGGGATCCGACCAGGAGCCTGGGAGGAATGGCGCGTTCATCAGCGCCCCGGTGCCTTTCAAAACATTATCAACCATGCCTTGGCGGTTCAGAGCGTAAGCAATGGCTTGACGACTCTTCTGCGAAGAGAACGGAATGAACTTATCCGGGAAGTTGTTGGCGTCAAAGTTAAAGCTGACATACTCGTAGGTAGAGGTTGATCCTTTAATGACATTGATTTTGTCGTTTTTCTCAACCGCTTCAAGCTGCGTAATCGGAATCGCCAGCGTTGTATCCACATCGCCTTTGATCAGCGCTTGAACCTCTGTATTTTGATCGGCGTAGATTTTGTAAACGACTTTTTGAATATTAGGCTTTACTTCGCCCCAATAATTCGGATCGGCTTCCAAGCTTACATATTGGCCAGCCTTCCACTCCGACCATTTCCAAGGACCACTCGTCACCGTCTTGGCAGGGTCTTTGCCGTAAGGATTCGCCTGCAAATCTTCAGGCTTCACGTCCTTGAGGATATGGCTTGGCACCGGATTAAGCATCAGGGAATATTGGAATGGCGCGTATACTTGCTTCAGCGTAATTTTGACTGTGTTGTCGTCCACTTTCTCGACGCTGCCAACCTTGTCAAACGTACTGATGCCTGGCGCACCCGCTTTTGGATTTATGATCGTATTAATGGTAAAGACCAAATCATCTGCAGTAATCGGCTGACCGTCACTCCATTTGGCCGTATTTTTCATTTTCACCGTGTAAGTTTTGCCGTCTTCCGAAATTTGCGGAAGTTCAGCAGCGAGAGACCATGGTTGTACAACCAGGTTGCCGTCACGGTCAAGGTCATACAATTGGGCGAATAACAAATACTGCATATCTCCGGAAGCCGTGTCATTCACAAAGATCGGATTTACCGAGACAATGTCGGAGAATGTGCTTACCGTTAACGTTCCGCCTACTTTAGGCGTATTGGGATCCTCTGAAGGTTCTGCGGAAGGAGAAGCCGATTCGTCGGCCGTTGTTGCCGAAGGCGAAGGGGAATTAGAGCTGTTATTGGTATTCTTGTTGGAACAGCCTGCGATTAGAATAGCCAGGATACTTAATAGAAACAAAAACTTAAATGATTTCTTTCGGGTAATCATCCTATCTCCTCCTTTAATTTGAACGTGATATCGTTCATATGCCTTCTGTTCAACATCGCTGCCTTTCTATTTGTTCAAATCTTTTAATTTTTCTGATTATTTCGAACATAAGTATTGCATTCTGTTTACATCGCCTACATAATTTACTAGTAAGGTACTATTAATGGTTCATTCTGAATTTCTGCTCACCGATTCCGACTTCCATAGATGTACATCTTGAACTTTATTTTTCCAAGTATGTAACATTTTCTCACCTCCCCATGAGGAGAGTATACTATAAGTTATTAACGCGGTAAATAGTTAAAGTATGTTCAAAAAAAGAGACTGCACCCGTGAACAAATGTGCAGTCTCTTTTCTTATTTGCGTCCCCGCTTATTCTCTCCGGTAACCATAACGACTTCAACATAAGGCCTGATCCGGTTCATCAGGCGTTCTCCCTTATACTGCTCGTCACCGTCTTTGCTAGTAAAGCTGAAATGTCTCTCCAAGGCATCCAGCTCATAGTTGGACGTGTATAAGGTAGGCTTCCGGTTCATCCGGTAGTTCAGAATCGATCCAAGAACATGGTCCCGAACCCATGGATTCAGGTTCTCCGCCCCCATATCATCAAAGATAAGCAGATCGGTTTCTTTCATCATCTCTACCGTTTCGCGAAGCTTAGCCTGATCATGCATCATCGATTTAAGATCTTCCACAAACTCCGGCATGTAGACGATAGCCCCCGAATAGCCTGCCTTCGCAAGCTCATGAAGCAGATAACACATTAGGAACGTTTTGCCCGTGCCAAACTTGCCGGCCAGGTACAAGCCTTCCTTCTGCAGCCCTTCTTCCTTCGTCTTGTCGATATATGCCAGAATTTGATAGGCTGCCTCGGTCCGCTTTGGATCGTTGAACAATATTTCATCAGCCGAATAACCGTTATTTAGAGCGGTCTCGTCGACATAGAAGCTTCGGATCCTGTTCTTGATCTGTTCTTCGCTGCGCCGCGCGAGGAACTTTTTGCAAGACACCTTCCGGTCAATCAATTGAACCTGATCACTAACCGTTTCGCAAGAAAGTAACGTATAATGGCCCTCGAAATCATTTGGACAATTGTTTAATCCCGGGCAATTCGAACAGTTCCGGTATTCATTCACATACTGATAGACCCGGTTCATATTCATCCGTACCGCACGTTCATTCAGCTCAGGGTGCTTGACGAACAGACGCTCAACAAGAGGGTCCGCCATTAGCTCTCCAAGCTTTTGTTCCGCTTGATCGGTCATTGATTTACCGCCAGGCCATGCTTTTAACATTTCACCAAGCGATTCCATTCGTATTCACCCCGCTTTATGGTTTAAGCTTTGCCGTCCAGCTTTCTGGCCAGCCTTCGCATTTGTTCCAGCTTCTCCGGCGAAATTGCCGTATCTCCTGCCTCTTCATCCTGTACAATCGGAATAGACGGCTTACGGGACGTACCTCCGCGCGAGCTGTTGCGCGACGTTCCTCTCGTTCCCGGAAGACCTGCTGCAGCTCTCGCATTCCGGCGTTCCTTGTCGGCCTCTACCTCAGCCTGCTCTCTAACGTAAAGAACAGCCTTCTCGAATGTATCTACCTGCTTCACCAGCATGTTGGATACAACGGCCTCCACGAATGTCTTCGTCACGCGCTGCGCATCGTTCATGCCTATCACATAATGAATAAGTATGTTGATCACCGGTGCGGGAAGCTTGTAATTAAGATCAATCCGCTCAAAGGATCTTTCGATCCAGTCCGGTACGGCTCCAGGGAAAAACCGCTGCAAAAACCTGGTATGCGGTTCGTTCCGCATGAGCATATTATATTGCTGCACGTCGCATCTGCCCGCCAATTGGCTTGGCACAAGCATGTAATACTCTTCCTGAACGCCGAACTCGACGAGTTCTTCCTCCGTCTCATTTGGCTGAACGGCTGCTGCCTGCACGCGGGCAAGCGTTCTTTGCCGTTCTCCTTCACGCTTCTTATCCTGGCGGTACAGCTGATTCGCACGCAGTTGAATCTCGTCTACGATCAACTCGCCATTCGAAGCGAAAATACCATCCTCATCCAATAATCGGCAAATGTCCGCTACGGATAGATTGTATTTGTAAGCGACATAATTGACTTGTGCGAGCTGCTCGGAATTGCCGCGCATCCGCTCTACATAACTCCGGTTCGCCGAATTGCGCGGGAAACGAAGGATAATTTCCCCATAAGGAATACCTGCCGTCTCAAGCTGAGCCCGAGGCGCAGCCTGACGGGTTGGCGCTACTTCCGTTAAAGCCTGCTCGAGCTCTTGATCAACCGACTGCGTGTTCAGCTGGAACAGCTCATAGAAAGGCACCGAAATGTTTTCTTTGGTCAGCTGTTTCTGCGCAAGCTCGTCGGGCTCTTGCGCCCCAAACGATTCACGGAGCGAAATAACCGCGTACTTGCCGATCTTGTCCCGAAGAAGCAGGGTCAGATGCTGATTGCGGAAAAACTCTCCTGGCGAGAGCGGCTGCGACAGTTCGTATTCGTACATGACATCTGCCTGATCCGGCAATCCTACCCGCGACGTCTGCAAAAGTCCAACCGCTTCCAGACGCGATGCCTGATCGATCAAATATTTTCTGCCCCGTTCGTTCATGTCCAATCCCAGTCCAAGGAACAGCTTGCGCTGCGATTCAATGGCGGAGTAACCGGAAGTACCTTCAGCAATGCCATGATAAAGCTGCTGATATAAAGCAATAGCAAATGCGCCTAACATCGGCTGATAGATAAGCGACAACATTTTATAGTCCAAGCTGCTTAGCGAAAAATCACGAAAAATGTAATAAC
The DNA here is from genome assembly GCF_000023585.1 of Paenibacillus sp. JDR-2. Classification (NCBI taxonomy): domain Bacteria; kingdom Bacillati; phylum Bacillota; class Bacilli; order Caryophanales; family Paenibacillaceae; genus Paenibacillus; species Paenibacillus sp. JDR-2. Next base: position 5,552,261 of record NC_012914.1, read on the forward strand.
GGTGATGTTCTGTATATTGTAGTAGATTACCGATGCGCAATTGCATCTCTCCATCTCATTCGTACTTTCTATTATTCTAACATAAAAAGAAGGACCGGGGACGAATACAAAACTAGAAATATGAGGTGACTAGGCGAACATCTGTCACGATCCTTGGCGGAGCGCGGTATACGAGGAAACTAATAATTTTCTTAGAAATGAAAAACGGCTCCGTGATTCCCTTCGGAATAACGAAAGCCGTTGAATGATTTAGAACATTTTATAACCGCCGCGGCGCAGCGCGCGAATGGCCCATCCACTGATATAAGCACCAGCCAAGGCGCCGATAACCGGGATAACATCTACATATGTAAACTCTGTGAAATTGTCGACAAACGAAACGGAATGATCCCATGTCGACCATATGCCGATAGGCAGCAGTACGATTACAAAGACATAAATAGGAAACCACGTTGTTTTGAGAAGCATGTTAAGAATAAAGCCGATGCCGAACATCATGACCAGAAACAGCACGGTGGCTACAAATAATTGAAGCATGTCCTCTTCTCCTTATGGAAAGTCTCGCTTTTCAGTTTAAATAATGGAAATAAGGAAGTCAATCGGAGCTGTATATTTGTCACAAGTCCGCCATTTGCTCTAGCTGATTTATTTACGATACAATGTTAAAAGCAATGTAACGAGAGGAGAATTTACCCATGAGTGAAGTAGCCATTACATTAGAAGGCTGGTACGCGCTGCATGATTTCCGTTCGATGGATTGGGCGGCGTGGCGGCTTGCAAGCGATAGAGAACGGAGCCAGGCGTTGGACGAGCTTCAATCCTTCCTGAAGGAATGGAGCAGCATTGACGAGAACAAGCAAGGCAGCACGGCTGTTTATTCCATCGTTGGCCAAAAAGCAGATTTCGTGTTTATGCACCTGCGCGAAACGCTGGAAGAGCTGAACGATATCGAAACCGCGTTTAACAAAACGCTGTTCGCGGAGTTCACGCAGCCGGCTCACTCGTATGTGAGCGTTGTTGAGCTTAGCAACTATGTCAATTCCCCGGGCAGCGACCCGATGCAAAATCCGGAGGTTGTGGCACGTTTGAAGCCATCCCTACCGAAAGCTAGACATATTTGCTTCTACCCGATGAACAAACGCCGTTCTGGCAACGACAACTGGTACATGCTGAGCATGGAAGACCGCCGCAACATGATGCGCAGCCACGGCATGATCGGCCGCAAATATGCCGGCAAGGTTAAACAAATCATCACCGGCTCCGTTGGTTTTGATGATTGGGAATGGGGCGTTACTCTGTTTGCTGACGAAGCGCTTCAATTCAAGAAGCTTGTGTACGAGATGCGCTTTGACGAAGTCAGCGCGCGTTACGGCGACTTTGGCGAGTTCTTTGTTGGGAATCTGCTGACGGACGATAAGTTTAAGGCGATGCTTTCGCTGTAAATAGGTTGAAGCGAGCCTTTGAGCTGCTACGGCATCGTCAACCTATTTTTTAGACCGATAACGCCACCGGGTGATTCCGGTGGCGTTATTTTTTAGGGATAGAAAGCCTAACGAAACTGCATAACGTTATTTGCTCGAAATAGGCGGTTTGGGAATTCTAACGAAACCTGGTATCTCTATTTACCGATTATTAACCTCATCAAGCCTAAAAATGTTCAAATAACGTTATGGCGTTTCGTTAGATTTGAAAAAGGTTTCATTTGCAGCAAATAGCGATATGACGTTTCGTTAGATCGCGGACCGTACAAACGTCCGACACAAAACAAAAAAGCTTTCGCCGAAGCGCAATATCATTAAGTTAGCTTACCTTAATGACATTGTCGCCGAAGCGAAAGCTTTTTATTAATCTTCGTCGTCCTCGTCCAAGAGGCCGAGGCGTTTTTGTTCGAGATAGAGCTCGGTCGCACGGTCGCGCTCGCGGCCTTTCTCCTTCAGCCGCTCAATGGCGGGCAGGATGAGAATATCCACTTCTTTTTGCACCGTGTATGACAGATCATGCCGTTGCTGGGACTCGAGGAACGAGCCGACTTCCATCAAAGCATTGTAGCGGTCGAGCTCATCCCGGGTCAATAATCCGCGGACTTGAACGCTGCAGTGACGCATTACAGGAACTTCCCTTTGCGCAGCACAAGCGGAATGCCGCCGATAATGAACAAGTAACGCAGGTCGATCATCTTTTTCAGCCAAGCAGCCGTGCGGCCTTTGTATTTCTTGCCGAACGCGATACCAATCGCTTCGCCTTTGCCCAGCGATGCTACCGTGCCTTTGTTGCTGAAGACGAATGCCTTCAAAGGCTGGTTGCGGATCGAAGCAATCAGGTTATGCGCGCATACTACGCCTTGCTGCATGGCGATTTGCGCGGTTGGAGGGTACGGACGTCCTTCCGGATTAAACATCAGGGAGTTGTCGCCCACGATGTAGATATTCTCATGGCCTGGAGCACGCAGGTTGTCATCCACTTTTACGCGTCCGCGCATCGTTTCAAAGCCTGCATCCTCAATCAGACGGTTGCCGCGGATACCGCCGGTCCAAATAACCGTCTGCGATTTGATTTCTTCGCCTTCGCCAACTACGACGCCGTCAGGCGTGCACTCTTTGATCGCCGTTCCGATGCGGAACGTTACGCCTTTTTTCGTCAATACGTCCATCGCGTATTCCACGAGCTCAGGGTCAAAGCCTGGAAGCGCGGTTGGCGCTGCTTCAATATTATAAATTTTAACGAGCGCCGGATCGACATCAAACTGCTTGCACAGCTCAGGGATACGGTCGGACAGTTCGCCAATGAATTCAATGCCGGTAAAGCCCGCTCCGCCTACGATAAAGGTCAGGTAGTCGGTACGATGCGGTTCACGCTTGAAGCGCGCAAATTGATACTCGATATGCTCGCGGATCAGGCGGACGGAGTTGATGCTTCTAATGTTCATTGCATATTCGCCAAGCCCGGGAATGCCAAAGGTTTCCGGCTCGCCGCCAAGACCGATGACCAGATAATCATACGAAAGAGTTCCATCCTCAAGAATAACCTTTTTATCCTGCGGGCGAATCTGTACGACCGTCGATTTCACGAAGTCGATCTTGAATTCATCAATCAGCTTGGAAATGCTGACGCGCGCATTCTCAGGATTATCCGTTCCCGCAGCAGGCATATGCAAATGCGTTGTAATATAATGATAGTCGTGCTTATTCACCAAAGTGACGTCAGCCTCGTTATAGTTAAGTTCTTTTTGCAACCGCAGCGCAGTAAGCACACCGCCGTAGCCAGCTCCTAAGATGACAATTTTGGGTATGTTGCTCATCGTATGATCCCATCCATTCCTTAGCTTGTTTATGTGTCTTTTTGTTTGTGAAAAATTACACAATCCGTGCTGGATCTATATTTCTACCCCAGCGAATTGTGTCATTTTTTGGTCCGATTTATCGCTCCGATTGTACGCTATTAATACCTGCGTTTCAGTCCTATTTATCTAATGTTGACTGTCCAAATTCGGCGCCATACATACAATACATCAGAAATATTACATAGTTTTTACTTAAACTTCAAGAGCAAAATATACGAAAAACTTTAGAGCAGCATACAAATTAAATATTTCCTTCTTGGAAACGGCAGGCATATAATAGAAAGCAGATCATCAATATATTGGAGGTGCTTTCCATGTCATCCGTAGAACAGCCAAATAACCTTGCAGATATTATCATTATTGGCGGCGGACCTGCCGGCCTGTTTGCAGCCTTTTATGGCGGAATGCGCCAGGCATCCGTCAAAATCATTGAGAGTATGCCTCAACTTGGCGGTCAGCTCGCAGCACTGTATCCGGAGAAGTACATATATGACGTGGCCGGATTCCCAAAAGTTACAGCCCAAGAGCTTGTTGATCGGTTAATTGAGCAAATCAGTCTTTTTCAGCCGGAAGTATTATTAGAAGAAAAAGTCGTTGAAGTGAACAAACAGAGCGAGCGTTTATTTGAAGTCATTACCAATAAAGCCGTACATTATGCAAAAGCCGTTATTATTACAGCCGGCGTTGGCGCTTTTGAACCGCGCAAGCTGGAGCTGCCTGAAGCCGTACAATACGAAAAGAGCAACCTTCATTATTTTGTCGGGGATCTGAACCGGTTCAAGGGGCAAAAGGTACTGCTCACTGGCGGCGGCGATTCAGCCGTTGACTGGGCGCTGATGCTCGAGCCAATCGCGGAATCGGTTACGCTTGTTCACCGCCGCGATAAGTTCCGCGCGCATGAGCATAGCGTTGAAAATCTGATGAACTCGAAGGTTATTGTCCAGACGCCTAAAGAGGTCACTTCCCTCCATGGGGATGGCCGGATCAGCCGCGTAACGCTTACCGATGTCAAAACCAAGGATCAAACCGAGGTCGAGGTAGATGCGGTAATCGTCAATTACGGCTTTGTCTCCTCACTCGGCCCGATAGCCGAATGGGGCATTGAGATTCAGGGCGGCTCCATCATCGTAGATACAAGAATGGAGACCAGCGTCAGCGGCATCTTTGCCGCCGGAGACATAACGACCTACCCGGGCAAGCTGAAGCTGATTGCCGTTGGCTTCGGAGAAGCCCCTACCGCCATTAATAACGCGAAGGTCTATATTGATCCGGACGCGAAGCTTTCGCCGGGGCATAGCAGCAATATGAAGCTATAGCATGGGGTTGGTTTTATCGCCAAATGGAATTTAAGTTTTCAATAACTCGAAAACTTGTGAATCCATAATTTATGTGGTGAGAAAACCTCTATCGTTGCCTTTCGATGATGAGCGACCGCGTTTAGATGTAGGTTTTATCGCCAAATGGAATTTAAGTTTTCAATAGCTCGAAAACTTGTGAATTCATAATTTATGTGGTGAGAAAACCTCTATCGTTGCCTTTCGATGATGAGCGACCGCGTTTAGATGTAGGTTTTATCGCCAATGGAATTTAAGTTTTCAATAGCTCGAAAACTTGAATTCCATTGTGGTAAAACGAAAATGACAAGGGTATCCTAACATTGGCGTTTCATTCAAGTGCAGGCAATCTGCACGAGCCAAGGAGGATACCCTTATGTTTTGTCCTGTATGCAATGGCATGCAGCCGCTGAATGCAGCTTGCTCCAATTGTGGCCAAGCAATGGAAGATTGGGGCCGAATGACAGACTGGATTGGTCCTTATGCACCTTATGTGCCACTCGAGACGGAAATGACTTTATGGAATCAATCGGCCGATAATAGAAACTGCTTGCATATTGTATACTGCTCGTCCTGTGAGCGGACGGTTGAGGCTGCCGTTACCGAAATAGGGAATGATCCGTTATATAGCGTTTGAGGCGGCAGCCTTGTTAAGTTGTCTTCGCTTCATCTCAATCAGAAGCATTCGGATGAAGTCGTCTTCCAGTTTGTACTGAATAGCAGCAAGGTAGGTGTCTTCCAGTAGCTCGTCTGACAGCAGATCCATACCTGGACACTTCCTTTCTTCCTAAAGTTTCCTGAGCTGTTCCCATCGTAACATGCCCTTTTCCCTACAACAATGGCCCCCATTATACACACATCCTTGTGGACAGGCTGTGTATGAGATGTGAATACAAGTCGAAAAATGAGGATTTAACACAGTGGATGATGTGGATATTTTTATACACAGCCTTTTTTTACCAAAACGCGATAAAAAACTTTAATCGAAATTTCTTGCCCCATTAATGGAATATATTGAATTTTTGTGCATAAGCTTGTAGATTCCCTGTGAAAAAAAACAAACCCAAACGGGTTTATAAAAGGCAAGCCTTTACCTTATTATTGCGGCCTCGTATTAACTTCAAAGATCCATATCTTGCCGTTTACATCAATGCCATAATCGAACCCTAACTGCCCAACGCCGGGGAACCTGTCCTCCAGTATTCTCGTTGAGGCAACGGTCAGATCGCGCATTTTCTGCTTCTTCGATCCTACAAGAGACCGAGACAAGGATCGGCGGATTCCCTCTGCCGCCGTAACCATCGTGCCGCCTTGGCACAAGTTCGTGACAAACAACCCCGGCTTGGCAATTCTCCCTACCATAGAGCGATATTCCCAGCCCGTTTCAGTCTTTACGTATTTGACCCGGTAATCAATGGGACGGCTGCCAACCTTGGCGAGACGGATCCCTTTCTGAATCAGATAAGGACGATTTTTGCGTTTCTTGTCGAGTGCTGATTTGAGAGCTTCAAAGCTGGCATAAGAATGCGTTGTCGAATGAGAGGTAAAGCTGTAGCCTGCGCTTGTCTTCGATACCTTAATAACGCCGTGTCCTCCCGTGCCGATAACCGGCTTGATGACAACCATTTGATGCTTGCCGAGCATGCTTCTTAAGTTGCCGGCATTGTATAGCTTCGTTGGCGGAATATGCGGGGCAATAAACGGATCGGCGAGCAGAGCCGCCTGCTTTGCCCATTTGTCAGGGACTGGCCGGCCTAGTTGTTCTTCCATGCTATCAATCTCCTTTCCTATTAATAGCATATGAAGGAGAAACGGTTGTCTCTTGGATGATTGTCCGAGCAAAAAAGAGGGAGTACCGTTCTTCACGGCACTCCCTCTTCTGGTTAATCGTTATCCTGTTTGTTCATCGCGGCTTTCAGCGCGTCGGCAAGACTATTGGACAGCGATACATTATCGCTGTACTGCTCAATCATCTTCTTCTGCTGATGCTTATTAACTCTTCCGCCCTGCTTGTCACCCAGCATTTCAATAACGTTGCATGGTCTGCACTGCGCGTATTTGCCTGCCTTGCCGTTATGAATCTCCATCTTCTTATGGCATTGCGGGCAGCGCTTATTGGACAGCGCAGGTTCCGCCTGACGGCGGTAGCTGCACTCCCGGTCGGAGCAGACCAGCGACTTGCCGCGCTTGCCCTTCACTTCCATAAGCAGTTTGCCGCATTCCGGACAACGCGAATGGGTTAAGTTATGCGGCTTGTATTCCTTCGTCTCATTCTTAACCGCCGTAACCCATTTGTTGGCCTGCTCCCGTATCCCCGCCATAAACCGCTTCGCGTCTCCTTGGCCGTGCGCGATAAGCTCGAGCTCCCTCTCCCACTTCGCCGTTAGCTCCGGACTGCGCAGCTCGTCAACAACCAGCTCAATTAGCTGCTTGCCTTTGCTTGTCGGAACAAGGCGGTTCTGGGTACGCTCAATCGTATCGGTAGAGAGAAGCTTCTCGATAATATCCGCGCGGGTAGCCGGCGTGCCAAGGCCATGCTTCTCCATTTTCGAGAGCAGCGAGGCCTCCGTATAACGCGCCGGAGGAAGCGTACGCAGCTCCTTCAAGCGGCTCTGCTTCACCTGAACAGCTTGTCCTTGGACAAGCTCCGGCAGCAGCTGCTCCGGCGTGCTCTTGTCCTCGCCGCGCCCGTTCTCTTCTTCATCGTCCTCGTCCGCGGTAAATCTCGCGTCGCTGCCGCCATACAACTCTTTCCAGCCGATATCCTTCTGAACTTTGCCTTTCGCGTATAGCTTGTCTTGGCCAACCGTCAGGACGACGCTTGTCTCGTCATACGTATACGGCGGGTAAAATAACGCAATAAACCGGCGGACGATCAAATCGTACAGCTTGCGTTCGTCGTTGCTGAGAGCCGATAAATTTACATATTCATCGGTCGGAATAATCGCATGGTGATCGCTGACCTTGCTGTCGTCCACGAACCGTTTCGTCACGGTCAACTGACCCCTGAGCAGCTTGCGGGCAAGCGGCGCATACGGTCCTACCGCAACGCTCTCCAGACGTCCTTTAAGCGTTGGCACGATATCGCTCGACAAATAACGGGAGTCCGTTCGAGGGTAAGTAACAAGCTTATGCTGCTCGTACAGCTTCTGAAGGACATTGGATGTCATTTTCGCCGAAAAACCAAGCCGTTTATTCGCTTCCCGTTGCAGCTCCGTCAAGTCGAAAGCCTGCGGATGCGGCTCGGACTTCTGGGTTGTGCGAAGCTTGTCGACCTTGGCACTCTTCCCTTGCAGACGCGCAATTACTGCTTCAGCTTCGCTTCTGTCCCACACTCTGCCGTCATGATTGTCATTCTGGCGCCACAATGCCTGGAATGCGCCCAGCTCAGCCGATACCGTCCAATAAGGCTGCGATTGAAATTGGTTAATCTCTTTTTCCCGGTCGATCAGCGCGCCAAGCGTTGGCGTCTGCACGCGGCCGGCTGCAAGCTGGGCATTGTATTTCACCGTAAGCGCACGAGTGACATTAAGACCGATCAGCCAGTCCGCCTCCGCCCGGCAGACGGCCGATGCGTACAAATTATTGTATTGCTGGCCTGGCTTAAGCGCCTTAAAGCCATCCTTGATCGCTTTATCCGTCTGGGACGAAATCCACAGCCGCTTGAACGGCTTGCGCCAGTGGACAAGCTCCATAATCCATCTGGCTACAAGCTCGCCTTCCCGCCCGGCATCGGTTGCGATAATGAGCTCGCCAATATCCGGACGTTTGCACAGCTGCGCAACCGCCTTATATTGATGCGACGTCTCGCGCATCACCTTCAGGTTCATCTTTCCCGGAAGCAGTGGCAGATCCTCCAGATTCCATGTCTTATATTTCGGATCATAATCCTCCGGCTCCGCAAGCGTCACCAGATGGCCAAGCGCCCAAGTTACCACGTAATCAGGGCCTTCCATATAGCTTTTATTTTTGCTGCTGCAGCCGAGAACACGCGCAATTTCCTTTGCGACGCTTGGCTTTTCCGCAAGCACTAATGACTTCATTTCGAATCCCTCTCCCTGCCGTAAAATCATTGTTCAAGTATACTAGAAAAATGGCTGCGAGACCAATGCCGGCAGCTAAATCCGCCTTATTTTACCCGGCAATTCCCGGTGTGATATAGTAGGTTCACGAGTTATCGAAACCTATATGCGTCAAGTAAGGAGATGTCCAAGTGAAAGCTAGATTTATTCCCGTTATTACCTTCTTCCTCCTTGTATTTGGCCTGGTGAACTGGTACATCGGCTGGAATGGATGGGTATACCTGTCCACGCTGTTTGACCTGGAGCACGCCTGGCCGTATGGCATCATCGTTGGCATCCTCTCCTTTGCTTGGCTTATCGGACGGTTTGGACAACATTCGGCTTCGCCGATCCGCCAAGTTGCCTATTTTTTAAAAAATATTGGCTCTTACTGGTTTGCCGTTATGGAATACGGCCTTCTCATTCTGCCTCTCGCCGATTTAGCCGTCTGGCTGTTGACGCTTGCTTCCGTTTCCTACAAAACAGCCGTTGCTTCCGTCGGTACGGTTACCTTCGTTCTCTTGGCCTCGATCCTTATTCGGGGAGCCTGGAACGCCTGGACTCCGATCGTCCGCAATTATGACTTGACCATTCCGAAGCAAGCCGGCACAATCCGGAAGCTCCGCATCGGGGTTGCCTCCGATATCCATCTGGGCACTGTTGTTGGCAACAAGCATCTTGACCGCCTCGTCAGCCACATGGAGGAAATGAAGCCGGATCTGATTCTTCTGCCCGGCGACGTCATAGACGACAGCATTGATCCGTTTATCCGCCGCAATATGGCCGCTACCATGAGCAAGCTGAAGGCACCGCTTGGCATCTATGCCGTGCTGGGCAACCACGAATATATCGGCGGTCACATTCAGGAATACATCGCTCAGATGAATGCGATTGGCATTCGAGTGCTTCTGGATGAAAATATCCTTGTTCGGGACAGCTTCTATATCGTTGGACGCAAAGACCTGGCGGCGCGGCATAGCGATCCGGACGGTCGTCTTCCGATCAGCGAACTGATCTCCGATCTGGATAAAGCCCGTCCGCTTATTATGATGGACCACCAGCCCTCCGATCTGGAACAGGCAGCTATAAACGGCATTGACCTTTCCTTATCCGGTCATACCCATCGCGGGCAAATGGCGCCTAACCATCTGATCACCCGCCGCATCTTCGAGCTGGATTGGGGCTATAAGCTGAAGGGCAGTCTGCACGCCATTGTTTCCTCGGGCTTTGGCTCCTGGGGGCCGCCAATCCGTCTGGGCAGCCGTTCCGAGATTATTCAGATTGACCTGACGTTTCAGCCGTAACTTCAAACCTTTCGCCAAGCAATGAAACTTCATACGTCCGGGCCTCGTATAGAGTTGCAGTCATCAACCTATTCCAGGAGGGAATTCCTGCTTATGACAGATTCTTTGTTCGATCGTTTGACGGAAGCAAAGGAACGCAAATACGAGCTTGAAAAAGCGGTTCGCAGACAAAGTCAATTCCGTTCCCGGTTAAACGAACTGGAGCGGCAAATCATCCGCCTGGAGCTTGATCTCGAATCAGAGCAGGCCGATGTCGATAAGCTTACGCGAATGACCCTGACGAATCTGTTCCATACGCTCCTGCGCAGCAAGGAGGAACAGCTGGAAATGGAACGCCAGCAGGCGCTTGCAGCAGCTCTCAAGCTAGCCGAAGCCAAGCAGGAGCGCGATAAGCTGAAGGAAGAGATTATGCAGGCCGGTATGGTCATTAGCGCCAATCATAGTGCTGAACAGGATTATTACCGGCATCTAAAGGAACAAGAACATTTCCTAAGAAGCATGCCGGATAAAGCCTCGGAGCTGATAGCCATGGAAAGCGAGATCGCAGGCCAGCAGGTTATCGTGCGCGAGCTGAACGAAGCATTTACGGCAGGCAGAAGGGTGCTTGCCTCGCTTGAGCCGGCTATCGAAAGTCTAGACAAAGCAATCAACTGGGGCAATTGGGATACGTGGGGCAACGGCGGACTTATTTCTACTCATATCAAACACGAGCATATTGATGATGCCAAAGCCTCCATTGCCGCAGCCAATCATGAGCTGAAGAGCTTCAGGGATGAGCTTGCGGATCTGCAGCGCAGCCTGGATATCCATGTCGATATCAGCAGCCTGCTGAAGTTCGGAGACTATTGGTTTGACGGGCTGATCACGGATTGGATCGTGCAGAAGAGAATCAAGGAAACGCAGGACCGCACCTGCGAAGCCGCGCATGAGGTCAGGACGGTGGTGAAAAAGCTGCAGTCGGAATTCACAGCCGCGGAAGCAGCGCTCAGCGGACTAAGAACCAATCGGATCTCGTGGCTGGAGCGGCAGCAATCTAATTGAAGAATAAAAAAACGGCCGGCGCCTTAAGCGCTGGCCGTTCCTCTATTCAATCCTTTCGAGTAGCTCATGCTTGCGAGCAGGAAGTAAATCGTCTGCATGACAACGAAGATACCGATAATCACAAACGAATACAGCCACACGCTGGATTCCATCAATCCGTCCAGCGCCTTCATCGCAAACAGCGCATGAATGGTACCAACCAAGCAGGGCAGATAGAAGATGATGCCGATCTGGGTCACCGTTATTTTTCGAATCTCCTGGCTTGTCATTCCAATCCGTTTCAAAGCGTTGAACTGCGCCTGATCCTCCTGCAGCTCCGTAAACATCTTGAAGTAAATCAAGCTGCCCGATGCGATAAAGAACAGCAAACTGATAAACAGGCCGATAAACAGCGTAAGCTGGCTTGTTTCCTTCATATTGGCGAAGTTATCCGCGCGGTTACGGTTGATCTGCCCTGCAAGATCTTCTTTTACTTGTAATTTCTTAATAGCCGGACCCGCGTTTTCCCAATCCTTCACTTCATAACCGTACCAGACAAGCTGCTCGCTTTCCGGCACATTGGCAAGAAGCTGCTTATAGTCGCCATCCTCTACAATGATAGTCATCCAGTTAAAATCGGTCTGATTCATGACGCTGTCGGAAAGGGTCGTTGATACGGCATAATCTATAGCCTTGCCCTGTACAGTCCCCTGAATCCGTTCAATAGGCGGGTTGAATGATCCCGGCATCGCCACCGTATCCGGCTTCAGATGGATTTTCTTCTTTCCTTGCGCTTCCGCCAAACGGTTATAATCCGACTCTGAGATCATCATAGTATCCGGATTATAGTCGATGTTGTTCCCGTTGCTCCGCGTCAGCTTGATATGGGTTACGCTGGCTCCGGCGACAATCTTCTCATCGGTAACGGGATGGCCCGCTTCACGGAGATGCGTCTTCAGCTCCTCCGGATCAATCACATCATGGCTTTGAAGTCCTTTCTCCATCACGGCTACCGCATAAGGATAGAACTGGTGAACTTGCTGCTTGGCGCTGACCTGCATCAGATAAAAAGTTCCGGATGCGGTCAAAATAACCGCGCTCATAATCGAGACCATAAACAAAATCCGCGCGTTATCCTTCAGCTTGTAGCCAAGCTGCGACAGAACAACCATGTTGGTCTTGTTATAAAAGAAGGAATGGCGTTTCTGCAGGAAACGGATCAGCAGCACGCTGAACTGCGTGAATAGGAAATAGGTTCCAACCGTCACCGTTACCAGAATAAGAAGCGACATATATAAGAAGTTAAACGGATTTAACATAACCGCCATCGTGTAGCCCGCGCCAAGGGAAATAAGCGCCAGCGCAACCAGCCAAGGCGAGAACAGCAGCATCCCTTTTGGCTTGCGGCCAGCTTTGAAGAGTTCAATCAACTCGGCTTTGCCGATCCGAAGCGAAGTAAGGACCGCAATCGCGACAAACAGAACAAAGAAACCAAGTCCCGTCATTCCGACTGCCTTCAGCGGAGCGGCAAACGGTATAGGATCCGTTACTTTCAGAAACACCGATAATGCCATAAAAAACAGCTTGCTGAACAGCATCCCAAGGCCGATCCCGACGCCAATGGACAGAATGGCCAGGGCAATGCTTTCATATATAACAAGCTTCCTAAGCTGCGCTTTGGTCATCCCAAATAAGGACAATAAACCAAACTCCTGCTTGCGTGTTTTAAGAAAAGCCGAGTTGGAGTACAGGACAAACAGGAATGAGAAGATACCGATGATGTACAGGCAGAACAACATCCCTCTTCTAACCTTTGCCGCCTGCTGAATATGCCCGCTTACCACATCCGGATGAAAAATAAACGACGAATACATATAGAAGATCAGTACGGAAAATACGCAGCTTAGGAAAAAGGCGCTGTAGGATCGCCAATTCCCCTTCATATTGCTAAGCGCGAGCGAACGGAACGTCATCGAAATTACCTCCCAGTACACTCAAAGAATCCAGAATCTGCTGGAAGAACGCTTGACGGTTCGTTCCTCTCCGGATTTCGCTGAACAGCTTGCCGTCCTTAATAAAGACAATGCGTTTGCAATAGCTTGCCGAGAACGGATCATGCGTAACCATTAGAACCGTAGCGCCAAGCCGCTCGTTCATATCCTTCAGCGCATCCATAACATCCTTCGCCGCTTTGGAATCGAGGTTACCGGTGAGCTCGTCGGCAAGCACAAGCGCAGGCTGATGTATGATTGCCCGGGCAATAGCGGCACGCTGCTTCTGTCCGCCGGACACCTCATACGTCCGCTTGTCCAGAATACTATCGATATTAAGCATAATCGCCAGCGGTTTTAGCTTCTCTTCAATAACGCGCGGCGCTACGCCTTCCAGCACCAGCGGTAAAATAATGTTTTCCTTAATCGTCATCGTATCAAGCAGATTAAAATCCTGAAACACAAAGCCCAGCTCTCTGCGGCGGAACAACGCCAGCTTCTTGTCGCTCAGCTTGGCAGGCTGTACGCCGTTAATCTCCAGCTCGCCGGATGTCGGACGGTCAATCGTTGCGAGCAGGTTAAGAAGCGTTGTTTTCCCGCTGCCCGAAGGCCCCATGACGCCAACAAATTCTCCCGCTTCAATGTTCAGATCGATATCCTCAAGTGCCCGATAGGACATATTCCCTTTTGAATGATAAACCTTTCCAATCCCTTTCGTACGCAATACACTCATCGTAACAGCCTCCCAAAGACTTGCTCATTTGTTTTGATTATGGACTCAGTATAGCTCCATCCGCCCGTATCAACCCATCGATTTACCTTTCAATTGGAGGCTTCGAATCTTACGATTTTGTCATGTTTGGATCGCATTGGCTTACTTAACGCAACAAATGGATCCCTTCAGGGCGGAACACAACCGTAACCTTCGTACCGGAACCAACCTCTGATTCAGCAAACAGCTCAAGACCAAGATTGCCGCATACCTTCTTAGCCAAGTAAAGCCCCATCCCCGTCGACTCCTCAACCGCACGGCCATTCTCTCCCGTGAAAAACGGATCAAAAATCCTTGGCAGATCATGCGCCTCAATCCCGATTCCTTCATCTATAACAGACAGCCTGACAGCACTTGAATCCGGTTCCCGTTCAATGCTGACAATCAGCTTCTTCGAGCCCGGCTTGCGCTTTGAATATTTGATCGCATTGCCGATCAGTTGATTCAAGATAAACGTCAGCCATTTCTCGTCGGTCTCCACAACCGCCTCTCCGTCAATTCTCGGAAAAATAGCATGCCGGATGCAGAGCTGCTTGTGCGCGTTTATTACACTGCGGGCCGCTTCATGCAGCGGAACCGAACGGGGATGCAGATCGAATTCGATCTTGTCGAGCCTCGCCGTATGCAGCATCATATCGAGCCCTCTAGTCATCCTGCCGGTCTCCTCGCGGATGCTTTGCAGCCTTTCCGAATGGGCAGGCGGAACATCCTGTTCCTGCAGCGCTTCCTGGACAAGCAGATCAATAACCGACACGGGAGTCTTCATATGATGAACCCATTGCAGCACAAAATGATTATGCTGCTCCTGCTGCCGGCGGTACTGGCCAAGCTCGGTCAAGTATGCGCCGTATTGCGCGGCCAATAGCTTCTGCACGGCAATCTGTTCTTTGGTGACGCCGGAAGTAACCACCATCGAAGCCTTTAGCTCCGTTCCGTGTTCATTCGCATCCTGAAGCTGCTTGTAGTAGCTGCGCTGTCGAAGGAAGTCAACGGCCAGTCCAATAACCAACAGGAAGACCGCAAGCTCGGCGTAATAATAGACAAGACCCGCGTCGGCTCTCTCATAACGGAGTTTATCCAGAGAAAACATCACACACGCCATGACGGAGCATAACAGGTAGGTTGCGATCAGCACTTTCCGGTCCCAGAGATAAGCACGAATCATGCTTTGGCCACCTGCAGAGCTTCGGCGCTCAGCCTGTAGCCTTGTCCGCGTACCGTCTCAATCGCTTTTATAATGCCGATTTCTTCGAGCTTCTTGCGTAACCGAGTCACATTAACGGTTAACGTATTGTCATCCACAAACTGAACATCATCCCATAAAGCCTCAAGCAGCTGTTCTCTTGCCACGATCTCATCCGGCTTCTTCATAAAAGCTTCGGCCAGAAGCCGTTCGTTCTTCGTGAGCTCCGTCCGCCCACCCTGCCATTCCAGCTCGTTGCGGCTAAGATTAAGGCGCAGCCCGTACAATTCGAGTTCAGAGGATGCGGCCGCCGAAGCGGCCGAAGCCGCGGCATATTCCCCGTAAGCCCGGCGCAAAGCTCCTTTTACCTTCGCTAGCAGCAAATCCAGATGGATAGGCTTCGAGAGATAATCATCTCCCCCATTCTCGATAGCCATCACCTGATCCATCTCTCCTTCGCGGGCTGAGATAAACAGAATCGGGACATTAGACCTTGTCCGAATCTGCCTGCACCAATAAAAGCCGTCGAAATACGGCAGATTGATGTCGAGCAGAACAAGATGCGGATCATAAGACGCAAATTCACCGAGCAAATCCTTGAACTGAGTAGCCCTTCCCGCTTCAAACCCGTATTTCTCCATGGTTGATTTCAATATAGCTCCTATTTTGTCATCGTCTTCGATGATGAATATCCGATACATTCCGACATTCCTCCTCATTGTCATTTTTAGGATAGCAATTTCACCTTCGCCAATCAACCTAGGTCTTTCTTCACAAAATCATTACAATTTCTAAATAATGGGATAATAATCCGCTGTTAGACTAGCGTAGAAATCGAAATAGTTCCGACGCGGCTTGACGGGGGGAAAAATCAAGGCCATTCATACATACCGGCGTAGTGCCGTCGGACCTAGCAACTATTCGAAAATAAGAAAGGTGACGAACTACAAATGAAAAAAGCAGTAGTCATTTCCGTGCTCGCAACAGCAATTGGAGCAGCAGCTGTTACACCAGTAATGGCGCAATCGGCCGTACAAACGGCACAAGCGGTTCAAGTCGGTTCCATTACCGTATCCATCAACGGCAACTCTGTCGCAATCCGCACGATTGACGCACAAGGCGTAACACTCGCTTCTGTTCGCGACCTGGCGAAAGCTCTTGAAGCTTCCCTAAATGTTTCAGGCAGCACAATTACCGTTCAATTGAACCACAATGTTGTTAAGCTGAGCGATGCCGTGACTGTAAACGGTACAGCATTCGTTGAACCGGTAAGCTTCCTTGGCAAGCTGGGCGTAGGCTACTCCAACGGCAACATCACTTCGGTCAAATTCCTTGAGAATGTCGATCAAGTGACATGGGTAAATGCTTCGAAGCTGATCGCATCGATTTCTGGCGAGAGCGGCCGCGAAGATTATCTGGTTGACGCTGCGACAGGCAAAAATGAACTGCTGCTTACTTCGTCCGATACATCCGAACTGATCGTGTCCCCGGATGGTTCGAAAGCCGCTTATTCCGAAGAAGACGGCACGGTTAACGTTATCGATCTGAGCACAAAACAATCCACAAAAGTAAGCACGGATACATCGATTAAAAACGAGATGGTATTCTCGGCTGACGGAAGCTCGATCTTCTTCTTCCAAGGCGACAAAAACTCCGTTATCTGCAAGCTTAGCCTGGCTGACGGCAGCGTAACGAAAGTGCTGGAAGACAAAGTCGACTACAAAGCAAACCTTTCAGTATCTGCTGACGGTTCGAAAGTGGCTTACTTCCAAATCAAACAGCCTGTTGTAAAAAATGACGCTACGGACGTAAGCAAGGACGATGTCACTATCGACCCAACAGGTACGGAAACGCAAGCATTCTTCTACGACTCGGCTAAAGGCGACAACAAGCCTGTTCAACTGACGAAAGACGCAAGCGACAAAGCGTTCCTGGAATTGTCCGCTGACGGTTCGAAAGTTTACTACGTAAGCATCAACGACGATAACACGGGCAACGTTTCTTCGGTAAACACCGCTTCTCTTGAAGCAGCAAACGTCTACAACGCTGAAGACGTGTACCAAATGAACCAAGCTGACGGCAAACTGATCGTGTTGACTGCAAAAGGCGATGCAAACAGCATCAGCGCTATCGACCCTGCAACAGGTACGGCAAGCAAGCTGTACAGCGTATCGGATGCTGTATCCGAGCTGATCGTATCGGGCAAAGGCGATATCGCCGCAATCAGCAACGACCAGCTGGCTGTTCCGGTTAACGGCAAATTCACAACGATTACTCGCTAATCGACAAATAACTTAACATCTTTTAGGAGGATAAATGAAATGAAACTGAAATGGCTTAAAGTGGCTACGGTAGCCGCTCTTATCGCAACAATCGGCTTTGGCTCCGTTCAAGCCCCTACAAAAACAGAAGCAGCAAGCAAGCTGTCCGGCAAAATCGTAATCAACGGCTCGTCCGCCCTTCTTCCGCTTACTCTTCAAGCGGCTAACGAATTTAAAAAGCTGAATCCGAAAGTTAAAATCTCCGCTTCGGCTGCCGGCTCCATCACTGGCCCTCAATCCGTACGCAAAGGTATCGCTGATATCGGTGCGGTTGACTGGGACGCTACGCAAGCTGTTCCCGGCTTCGAAGCCTTCACAGGCCAAGTAGCTAACAAAGTAGCGGTTACTCCGTTCGCTGCAGTAGTTAACAAAAGCGTTACGGCAACAAACCTGACTACAAAACAACTGCAAGACATTTTCTCCGGCAAAGTAACGAACTGGAAAGAAGTTGGCGGCAAAGATGCCGATATCATCGTCGTTAACCGTGCATTTGGTTCCGGTACCCGCGTTAACTTCCAACAAAAAGCGTTGAACGGTACGGACTTCATGACAAAAGGCTCTAACTACAAAGAAGTTAAAACAAGCGGCGACATGAAAACAGCCGTTGAGTCGACTCCAGGCGCTATCGGTTACCTCGACTTCGCTTACATCACTACAAAAATGACTGGCGTAAGCATCAACGGCGTTGCTCCAACTGTAGACAACGTAATCAACGGTAAATACAAAGTTTGGGGCTACGGCTATTACATGACTAAAGGCCAACCTACAGGCGTTGTTAAAGAATTCATCAAATACGTGCAAAGCGCTAAATTCCAAAACGGTTCGCTGAAAAAGCTGAAGTTCATCCCGCTTTCCGCAATGAAATAATCCAAGTTAATCGAATACAGGTAACGGCGGCCGTCTTTCGCGAAGCGACAGGCGGCTGCTTGCTACCGAAGGAGCCGATCAATAAATATGTTAGATACCTCATCCACTGCGGGCCAGATCGATCTGGGCGGCAGTCTTTTGACGGGAAGCGGAAAGCCGTTTGACCGCAGGAAGCGCCTGTTTGTGATGAACCGCCTGTTCCGTTACGTTTGCATTGCCTGCGCCGGTTTTGTGTGTCTGATTCTTTTCCTTATCCTTGCGCTTATGTTCCGCACCGGCGTTTTGACCTTTGGCGATGTGTCCTTCTCCGAATTTTTCCTGTCCACGGAATGGAGCCCGGAGACCGAGCAATACGGCGGACTGTTATTCATCTTCGGCACGTTTGCCCTTACTTTGCTAACTTTGATTATTTCAGTTCCGCTCTCGCTCCTGATCGCGGTCTTTCTGTCGACCTTTGTTCCGGCATGGCTGAAAAATATGCTTCGTCCGGTCATGGACCTGCTCGTCGGCATTCCGTCCGTTGTATACGGCTATCTGGGCCTCACGGTTCTTATCCCGCTGATACGGAACGTTACCGGAACGGGCATGGGTGACGGCCTGCTTGCAGCCTCTCTCGTATTGACCATCATGGTCCTGCCGACTATCAGCCGGATCAGCGATGACTCGATCACAGCCGTACCGAAGAAATTCAGCGATGCATCTTATGCCCTTGGCGCTACCCGTTTCCAAACCGTCGTAAAGGTGCTTATTCCTTCCGCGCGCAGCGGTATTATGTATGCCGTTATTCTCGGTATGGCCCGCGCGATCGGCGAAACCATGGCGGTTGTTATGGTTATCGGCAATACCCCGCAAATCGCGGACAGCCTGCTTAAGCCTACCTCGGTATTAACGAGTAACATCGTTATGCAGATTGCCAACGTTCCGTTCGATTCCACTTGGAACTATGCGCTGTATCTGATGGGCTTCCTGCTGCTTGCCATCTCGCTTCTGATGATCGTAGGCGTACGCTGGCTGCAACGGAGAGGAGTACAACAATAATGAGCAATGTAAACACCACAGTAAATACAACCAATCCTTTCCGCGGCAAAAGAGGAATCAATAGCTTTAATAACCGTCTGTTTACGATTCTGGTCTGGACCGTTGGTATCGCTATCGTTCTCTTTATACTCGGGCTCCTGTTCCTCATTCTGAAGGACGGTCTGCCTAAGCTATCCTGGAACTTCCTGTTTGGCTTGCCAAGCGAAATCGATGAAGGCGGCGGTATTGGGCCAGCCCTGCTGAACTCCTTCTATATCCTGTTCCTGTCGCTTGCGATTGCTATTCCGCTCGGGATGGCTGCAGGCATCTATCTTGCCGAATTTGCGCCTGACAACAAGCTAATCTCGTTTGTACGGATATGCGTAGAGGGACTCGCTTCCGTACCTTCGATTATCTTTGGTTTGTTTGGTATCGCGCTGTTCGTTGAGATGTTCCAGCTTGGCCTTACGATTCTCGGCGGCGCTGTCAGCCTGGCATTCTTGAATCTGCCGGTACTGACCCGCGTAACGGAAGAATCGATCCGTGCCGTGCCGAAGGAATTGAAAAACGCTTCCTTCGCTTTGGGGGCTACACATTTACAGACGATCGTTCGCGTCTTGATCCCTGCAGCCATGAACGGAATTATTACGGGGATCTGTCTTGTCGCGGGTCGCGCCTTTGGCGAAAGCGCCGTTATTATTCTGACTGCCGGCGTTACGACCTCCGGCGAAATGTGGGATTTCAGCCTCTTCTCGCCGGGCGAGACGCTTGCCGTTCACCTGTGGTATGTACAGTCCGAGGCTATCGTTCCGGACGCCCAGGATATCGCCCAGAAGTCGGCGGCGGTACTCGTGTTCTTCGTTCTGCTTATCAACCTGGTGTTCCGTATTCCTCTTTGGCTGAACTCTCGTAAGATGCAGAGGTCATAGGAGATCGGGGATGGCCACAGCGAAAGTGAACGCTCTTTCGACCGCTGTTGCTCGGGGATTGCTCGACTAAACTTGTAGTGGTTGCAATCCCCGAGCAAAGGCGGGCGCTACGCTTCTCAAGAGCATTCACTTCCTCCGTTCCTTGCCGACTTCTTTTTTTAAAACAAAAAACGGCGTCCGCTAAAATGGGACGCCGTTTTGGTTTTGGCTAGACAGGTTGTGTTGGGCAACCTGTCTAATTTGGTCAAAAAAGGCTGGCTGAGCCTGGCCTTTTGCGAATGCTTTTGTTTGGCTTCGCCAAACAGGCGGAGCGAAAGAATGTTCTGGAGAAACGGAGTGCTCGCTTTTGTTCCCGGAATCGTACCTTGTACGATAAATTCAGAGATTCCGGGAACAATGGCGATTGGTACTTTTGCGCAGCCTGCGTACTGGCGAATCCCCAATAAAAAAGCTGAGCACAGGCGTGCTCAGCCCAATATCAGCAGTCGCTATCCGGCTTGCCAGCCGCCGCAGCGGTACGGAAGCTGGAGCCGCAGCCGCATGTAGCGGTTGCGTTCGGATTTTCGATCGTAAAGCCGCCGCCCATTGCCGACTCTTTCCAATCGATGATAAGACCAAATAAATACTTCAAGCTCTCGTCGTCTACGACTACTTTCAAGTCGGCAACTTCCAACGACTTGTCGTTCTCGTTCTCTTCGTCGTCGAAGCCCATGCCATAGGAGAAGCCAGTGCAGCCTCCTTCCTTAACGCCAATGCGCAGGAACAACCCGGGAGTTCCTTCCTCCTCGAGCATTTCTTTTATTTTCTCAGACGCCGATTCACTAATAGTGATCATGCTTCTTCCCTCCTCTATATAAATAAGAATAAATGTATCGTTGTAGTTACAGTATACTCCTCTTCCTCCGCTTCCTCAAGAGATGAGAGCCTTCCTGTTGGAACGAGTTGAAGACTTTAGGTGTTGCCGCCTTTTGCGTACGGGTTTATAATAATGGAAGCTTTCTTAATCGGATGAGCAAGTTATTTTTTTCACAAAGGCATAGCCTGAATTTATTCCACTCTTCCTAGAACGGTAAATGGCAGCATGCCGCAGCACTACACATAACTAACTTTTGAGAAAAAGGAGGTTGCCAAGATGAACATCACCATTCCATCTGATAATAAGCAAATGCAGTCGATTATCGACAAAGTCCGTAACGGGGAACGCCTTACGCTTGAAGACGGTGTATTCCTGTATCAATCGGATGATCTGCTTACGATTGGGCAACTAGCTAATGAAGTTAACCTTCGCAAGAACGGTAAAAAGGTTTATTTTATCGAAAACATGAGCTTATACTTTACGAACGTCTGTGAAGCACATTGCGCATTCTGTAACTTCCGCAAAGACGAAGGCGCACCAGGCGCCTATACCTTATCCGGTCAAGAAATGATTGAGTACGTTGAACAGCATTTCCACCCTGGTGTACGAGAATTCCATATTGTAGGCGGTCATAACCCGCATGTTCCGTTCCAATATTACGTCGATTCCCTGAAGGCATTAAACGAGCGCTTCCCAGAAGTAACGCTTAAAGCCTACACAGCTGCGGAAATCGACTTTTTCTCGCGTATTAGCGGCTTAAGCTACAAGGAAGTATTGGAAGAGCTTATGAAAGTCGGCCTCAAATCGCTTACCGGCGGAGGCGCAGAAATATTATCCGATCATTACCGCAAAAAAATGCGCGTCGATAAAGCCGACGTCAGCCAATATTTAGATGTGCACCGCACCGCTCATAATCTTGGCCTGCGCACGCATACGACCATGCTGTACGGCTCGATTGAATCGCATGAGGACCGTATTCGCCACATGATACAGATCCGTGAGCTGCAAGATGAAACAAACGGATTCCAGGTATTTATTCCGCTCTCTATGCAGCCGATTAACCCGAAAGCCGGCATCCGTCGCCGCAACTCGGCATTCGAGGATCTGAAGACGATCGCGATCAGCCGTCTGATGCTGGACAACGTTCAGCATATTAAAGCTTACTTCATTAACATTGGTACACAACTGACTCAAGTTGCTCTGACGATGGGCGCATCAGACGCTCACGGCACCATTGTAAAAGAAAAAATCAGCCATGCGGCGGGCGCTCTTACGCCGGAAGGCATCACGCGTGAGGATCTCTTATGGCTCATTAAAGGAGCCGGACGTATCCCAGTGGAGAGAGATACGTTCTATAACGAAATTAAAGTATATGAGTAATCACGCGGCTAGTCGCACATATTAGGCACACAACAAGTCATTCATCATTTTGGAGTTGGGTAGGGAATCATATGAGAAAATTTGTTATATTAGGCGGCGGTTACGGCGGCCAGGCTATCGCAGCAGATGTGATCGAGAAACAGCTGCCAATCGACGTTGAAGTCATCCTCGTAGACCGTATGCCATATCAAGGCCTTAAAACAGAGTATTACGCACTTGCAGCCGGAACGGTTTCGGATTTGGAGATTCGCGTGAAATTCCCGCAGGATCCTCGTCTGACAACCCGGTATGGAGAAGTTGTAGATATCGACATGGACAAAAAACTTGTTTACCTGGAAGGTCAAGATCCAATCGATTACGAGTGGCTCGTAATTGGACTCGGCTGTACGGATAATTACCACGGCATTGAAGGGGCGGAAGAGTTCTCAAACAGTATTCAAACCCTTTCGAATGCACGCAAAACTTACCAGATGCTGAACGACGTGAAGCCTTACGGTCAAGTATCGATCATCGGCGGCGGTCTTAGCGGCGTAGAAGTGGCTGCAGAGCTGCGCGAAGCCCGTTCCGACCTGAACATACGCATTATTGACCGCGGACCAAGCGTAATGTCGGCCTTCCCTGGATCGCTGCAGAAGTTTGTGGCTTCCTGGTTCAAAGAGCATGAAGTTGAGATGCTCAGCCATATTTCGCTCTGCCGCCTTGAGCAAGGCGCTTTGCACGATGCGAATGCCAATCAAACGATCCTGACCGACGTAACGGTATGGACAGCCGGCATTCAGCCGATTGAGATTGTACAGCGCATGAATCTGCCGAAGGACAAACAAGGACGGCTTATCATTAATGAGTACCATCAGCTGCCGGATTATACCGATGTCTTTGTTTGCGGCGACTGCGCGTCACTGCCATTCTCCCCTAGCGGGCAAGCGGCCGGCGCGCAAGGCAAGCAAATCGCGGAAGCTATCCATGCCATTTGGAACAACAAAACGCCTAAGCTTGGCAAAATCAAGCTGAAGGGCGTTATGGGCTCCCTTGGCAAGAAAAGCGGCTTCGGCCTCATGGGCAGCACGCCGATGATGGGGAAAATTCCGCGTTTGATCAAGAGCGGAATTCTCTGGAAATCGAAACGCCACTTCGGTTAGTCTTAAATATCGGATAATCGGAAATTATATTATGGCTTTAAGCTGATGGCTTCGCGAATACGGGTTTCTAGATCCTCTATGGATTCGGCAGCGGTTATTCTGCCGGCAACTAGCGCGAATGGCTTCAAATAACATTCCCCGCAGTTGCCGAGACAGCCGTATTCGATGACCTTCAGCCGAACATCTTGTTCGAGCTGCTTCATGATTTGCTCGGTTCCGTGATGCATGTTGCCGTTGCAGAACTCGATAAGCGGTTTTGACAATTTTTTGATCACCTGGCCTTAACGGTTGATATCCATTTTCATTCCTCGCACTTTGTACTATAATAGGGGAGAAAGGAGATGATTGCAATGAGTCAAGCACAAGATACAATGTACGACGAAGTATTGGACGTACTGGATAAATTGCGTCCGTTCCTGCAACGCGACGGCGGTGACGTAGAACTGGTAGACGTAGAGGACGGTATCGTTAAACTTCGTCTGATGGGTGCATGCGGAAGCTGCCCAAGTTCGACAATTACACTGAAAGCCGGTATCGAGCGCGCGCTGCTCGAGGAAGTTGAAGGCGTACAGGAAGTTGTTCAGGTATTCTAAAATGTAAAGAGTCTTGCCCGCTTCAAGCAGGCAAGACTCTTTTTTTTTGTTCCTTATAATCCGATTATGTTGGAACGAATCGCATCAAAACCGCCGGTTACGTTTATAAAGCTGCCGGTCAAATAATCCGATCTCGACTGGCAAAGGAAGCCAATCACTCTCGCGATATCTTCACCGGTTCCCGGCCTGCCAACCGGCGACTCGAGATCCCTCTCGCAAGTTGCCTCGTCAATCGTCCGCTCCTTGTTTAGGCCGCGGATATCACCGGGCGCTATCATGTTTACGGTAATGCCGGAGGGCGCCTCTTCGACCGCAAGCGATTTGGTGAAGGAGACGAGACCCGTCTTCGCCGCCGCATATACGGCCCTGTGAGGCCATGCTCTGGCTTCGTCCGCGTGTCCGAAGCCCAAATGGATAATCCGTCCCCAGCCCCTCTTACGCATGCCTGGGAGCAGCTTATGGTCCAGCAGCATAACGCCGAGCAAATTACCGTTTAACAGTTGAATGATAGCGTCTTCATTATAATCCGCAAACAAGCGCCGCTCGCGTATAAACGGGCCTGCGTTGTTCACAAGGATATCAATACCGCCATTCCAGGCTTCCGCTTCGGCTGCCAGCTGCGCTACACCTGCCGGAACGGAAATATCGCCTTGTATAGCAATTGCTTTAACACCCAGCTGCTCGATTTCGCGCTGAAGCTCCAGCGCCTCCTGCCTGCTCTCCAGATAGTTTAACACGATGCTGCAGCCAAGACTTGCGAGCTGCAATGCAGTCCGTTTACCAAGCCCCTTGGCGCTTCCGGTTACAAGCGCCGTTCTGCCCATCAGCTCCACGAGCATTCCTCCTCGCGATTTTAAGCCTACCTGGATCGTATTAGTCTGCAAGCATAGTCAAAGGTTAGGCGTAATGATCCTGTCACCATTTGCAGTCCATGCTGGAGATCCTCCGATTGCGCAGCAATATTCTCCAGCTGTACTTCCTGACCGTATATTTTATGCGCCTGCGCAAGATCATCCTGCATCTCCGTATTCATGTAATGAATTTCGGTATTGCGGCGCTTCCGCAGCCGCCCCATCGGTTCCTTCAGGCTTTCCTTGATGTCGTTCAGCTTCCAGGTCAAATCCGGATGCGCCTTCTTGTCGCGCATATTGCGCAGAACCGTGAAGTAGGAGAAATGCGGCTTGATCTTCTCCGTCTTCAAATCAAGGATGTCGTTAAGAAAGATACTCAGCTTATCCAGCAGGGCAAAAATACGGATAAACGCGTTTTTGTCAAAATAAACGTAGCGCTGATAATTAAGCTGTTCCTCCTCCGACATTTGGCTGACGGAAGGCGACTTGATCTTCTCCTTAAAGCGCCTAGCCGCGTAGCAGCTTTGCTCGATTTCGTTCAAGGAAGCGACCAGCCCCTTCGTCCACACTTCATACGTACGGAGCTTATGATCGTTGTCCTTGCCCGCTTCGATCTTCTCATGCAGAATGGCGATAAACTGATTCATCAGCTGTAACGTTTCTGCAAGGCGGCCTTGCGGCTCCCTTTCCGGTTCATCAAATAGAAAACGCAGCATCGGCCATCCCCGCCTCTCTTCGCAACTTAGGATTTGAAGTACTCGTTCCATCTGCTGTCAACCAGCTTGGTAATATCCTCACGCGCGAACAGCTCTGCCGGATAACCCGGCTTCATTCTCGCATCGATAACGATTGGCAGCTTGTATCCAAAATGATGGCGGCGAATTTCGGCATTCGCGTAAATATCATCCGCCGGATTAAACCGCGTGAACACCGTCCATAAGAAGGACGTTTGTCCATGGGCAACGTTTGCGTCATCCGCAAGAATAACAAGCGGCCATTCCGTACCGCGCTCCGACAGCCTAGCCAACAGACGCTCCGCAAGCTGCGGCTCTGCTTCATAGGATGCGCCCGATACAACCAGGCATCCGCGGCAATACACCTGAGCATTCGTAATTTCCTCGATAACGCCTTCTTTATAGCTTGAAGGCAGCTCTCTGACAGGTTTGCCGACGCCAAGCATAACCGCTTTGCTGCCGTGATTAAATTTGCCGCTCGTATAGTCCAGCGTATCATGGGAGGTCTCGTCAAATACAAACAGATCCGTCTGCGGCTCGAACCGCTCAAGCACGGTCTCAAGCAATACGTCAAACCGCGACAAGTCAATCGGCTGATCCGTGAGCATCAGGAACTTGGTCAAGGTAAGTTGGCCTTGGCCTAGAATACTGAAGGCCGTCGACAATGCCTCACGGGAATAGGATTCCCGGACAACGGCTGCGGCAAGCGCGTGTACGCCAGCTTCCGCGTAAGCCCATAGCTCATGTACGCCCGGCATAACCATCGGGAAGGCCGGTGCCAGTAAGCGCTGCAAGTATTCGCCCAGATAATAGTCTTCCTGACGAGGCTTGCCCACAATCGTCGCCGGATAGATCGCATCCTTGCGGTGCCAGACATGATTGACGTTAAAGACCGGGAAATCATGGATAAGCGAGTAATAACCAAAATGATCGCCAAACGGACCTTCCGGACGGCGGAGATGCGCCGGCACTTGTCCGCTGATGACAAACTCGGCTTCCGCCGGAATGCGGTGCTTGCTGTGCGGGTCGGATACAACCGGCAGCTTGCCGCCTAGGATAAGCGAAGCCATTAAGAGCTCCGGCAAATGCTCCGGAAGCGGCGCAATCGCGGAAGCGATCAATGCCGGCGGTCCGCCG
The DNA here is from genome assembly GCF_000023585.1 of Paenibacillus sp. JDR-2. Taxonomy (NCBI): domain Bacteria; kingdom Bacillati; phylum Bacillota; class Bacilli; order Caryophanales; family Paenibacillaceae; genus Paenibacillus; species Paenibacillus sp. JDR-2. Next base: position 5,579,090 of record NC_012914.1, read on the forward strand.
AGGAAGACGGATACCGGCAGCGCTTCGTTCCGCTGCTCCGCTTCATGATAATGGAAGCCGCCGCCTTTATGTATTTGCCAGTGCATGCCTGTCGTTGAATCGTCAAAGATTTGCATGCGGTACATCCCTAGATTATGCGCTTTGCGGGATTTTAAGCTCTCCGTATAGACAAGAGGCAACGTAATAAACGGACCGCCATCCTCCTGCCAGCTTGTTACGCGCGGCAGACCGGCCAGCGGATTCTGACGCTTCAGTACTTGCAGAATAGGCGCCGTGCCGCTTGGCACTTCCTTCATGCCTACCTTCATCATGTCCCAGATCAGCTTTTTCTCGCCCCATAAAGCTTTTGGCGTTGGCGGCATAATACGGTCTGCGGCACCAACGATTTGCTTCATGATTTCTTCCGGGCGTGTACCAAACGCAAGGTCAACCCGGCGGCTTGTCCCGAACATATTCGTCAAAACGGGAAAAGGACTGCCCTTCACGTTGGTGAAAAGCAGTGCCGGTCCTTCCTCTTCGATAACGCGGCGGTGAATTTCCGCCAGCTCCAGATAAGGATCTACTTGCGCGTCGATAACGAGCAGATCGTTCTCCTTTTTTAATACCTCTACAAATTCACGCAGGTTTTGAAAACTCAAGCGTTCTCCCGTCCTTCCCGCAGCCGCCAGGAACGTATCAACATATCACACAATATCCCAAACAAGCCCGTTATAATTAAATTATGAAGCAGGTTCGTAAACAGGAACCAGTCATCGTTGCCGATTGTCTCCGTCAGAAGCGCACCGCTCAGAATTTGAGCGATAACCAGGATCAAAGCCCAGCCGGCTGATTTCGTAAGACCTTTACCTTTGCCGCTGATTTTGCGGACATGAATATATAGACCAATCAAAGCAAGACCAAAAATAAGTGCTCCCAAACGATGGATGAAAACAGCTGCCGTTGCTCCCTGAAGCTCAGGTACAACCTCGCCGTTACATAACGGCCAGCCGAGGCAGCCGCCTGCCGACTCGGTATGTCGGATATACGCGCCAAGATAAACAACGATATAACAGAAAATCGTCACAGCCAGCATACGGGGATAAATAGCGCGTGGCACTGTAAATTCCACCGGCTTGCCATTCTTCGAACGGTAAGACCACACGACAAGAAGCAAAGTAAACGCAAAAGCAATTAAGGAAATACCGAAATGAATAGCCATTACTGCGTCAGACTGATACCATTTAACAGCTGCCGCGCCCATTAGCGCCTGAATAATTGTAAAAAGCAGGGCTCCGCTAGCATAGATATACGGCTCTTTGTAATCCGCATTGTTTTTCCGGAACAGCAGGTATATGGCAATAAAGGCTGCCACAACGAGCAAACCTTCAAATCCGGTAATCAAACGGTGAGAAAATTCGATCGCGGTTTCCATTGTATACGCAGGAATAAATTTACCGTTGCAAAGCGGCCAATCGTCACCGCATCCGCGTCCGGATCCGGTATTTGTAACCAATGCTCCGGCAAGAAGAACAAAAAGCATTCCGATGCACGATGCGAGAGCAAGCGCGCGAAAACGGCCGGTAACCATAATAAAATCACCTTATTTCGGGTTTTGTTGTCACCTCATTATAGCCATTATGGGGGTCAAAAGCCATGTTGAAAATGTGACACTTCCTAGGGTGTGACAGTTCCGTGGCAATGATGCGCGGACATAAAAAGTGCGGCTCAGGAGGAGTTCCTTAAGCCGCACAATTGCCGTTTATTAACCTTGAGGTAAAGCGTCTGCCACTTGCACCGCGCGGTCCAGAAACTGTTCGATTTCTTCCCGCGTCTTGCGCAGCTTGTTCACGTACCGGATCAGCTCTTTGCCGTTACGGAAGGCAATAAAGCTCGGAATGCCAAGAATGTTCAGCTCGGAGCAAAGATCCGGCAATTCATCCCGGTCGATCTCATGGAATGAGAATTTGCCGTTATATTGCTGCTCTACATCCGGCATAAACGGATCGATGTAATGACAGTCCGCGCACCATGTCGTTTTGAATACGACCACCGTAATGCCATCGCCTTGAACCGCTTCCCGGAATGCTGCGTCCGTTGTCAGTTTGTTCATCGTTGTTATCCTCCTTGCTCTTGCAGATAATTTAATGTACTACACGCTCAATGACAAAGGTATCGCTGCCCCAGCTGTCATCCCAACGAACCTTCGCTCCAAGCGCGTTTGCGAAATCACGTCCCGGTACATACAATGCGCCGTCAACGGTTTTGGCTACGAACGACCATGTCGCTGCTTTGCCATTAACCGTTACGCGGTCAGAGCCTTCTTTCAGAACGATCGTCGTATTGGTCGCTTCGTCATAGACTGTTACATTCTTCGTCTTTTTATCATATTTCACCGTAGCGCCCAGCTGTTCAGCCACTCTGCGCAGCGGAACAATCGTTACGTATTTAGGAGTAACGATTGCAGGGTAAAGGCGCGAATCCACGGACAGCTCAACCGTCTGCTCTCCGATGCCCAGCTGATCGAGCAAAGAGTAGGCTGCGGATTGCTTATTGAACATGCGAAGGTACTGATAGCCCTGCATGGAGTCGAGCTGATCGGAATGGATAGCTTGAGCAGGGATCACCGGCGCGTCAGCCTCTACCTTGCCGTTAACGTTCCACAGCTCGCTCTCCATATGCAGCGAGAGACCGTCAAGCGGGAATAAGGCTTGATCGCTTGGTTTAAGCGTAACGTCGATGACCTGTTTGCGGATATCCATCTTGCTGTCTACGTAAAGCTCTGCTTTAATCGAAGAATCATCGTTGAAGACAGCCTTAAGATCCTCATCGCTCTCTTCTTCCATCGCCTTTAGCTCTTCCTGCAGCGATACAAACGTAGCTTCCAGCTCATCCGTCATTTCCTTAATCATGTCATCGGTTGTTGGCATATCCAGTCCGGTTTGCTCGAACGGATTTACGCCCATCTCTTCCCAGAACTCCGGATGGCTGCTCATAATCGCTACGATTTCTTTCACGAACGTTTCGAGGCCATCCCGGTCGCTTGCAAGAACATCGACGTATTTTTTGATCCAAGCCCAGATTTCGGTACCGCTCATCTCTGCTTTCACATGGAACAAGGATGTGTTAACGCCATTGATAGGCTCCTGAACCGCGTTTACCGAAATTTTGTCCGGATTAGGCAGATTATCGATAAAGAAGGACGTTGCGCTGTCCAATACCTCTTTGCCGATTGCCGTTACCGATTCGTCATCCGAACCTTCGGCCGTCCCGCCAAGCTCGGCTGTTCCCAGCATTGAACCAATGCCGGCTCCCGTTACGTCAAGCACGATAGGAAGCTTCGCGCCTTCCACCTCGATAACCGCCGCTGTATCCGATTGCTTGATGGAGAAACCAATGCTGACCTTATCGCCAAAAATCAGTTTGCCCGCGTAGGACGCATGGCTTGCATCCTGAACCTTCACGCTATCTAACTGAAGCTTCATGTTCGAGAATAATTTCATGAGAGCAATATCTTCTTCAGGCATTCCTTCGTACGCTTCTTCGTTCATAAGAAGCTTAAGCTCTACTGACTGCTTGCTTTCCGCGGAGGTCACTTTAAGCGTATTTTTCAATACGGTGTTAAAATCTACGCCCTGAATCGCCTGACAGCCTGCAACGATGACAAGCGCCAGCGCCAAAATCAGGATGATCCCCCTCTTGAATCTTTTCAGACTTTTCAAATTACAAATCTCCCTTCACAGCCAGTAATAGATAGATTAATAGACCCATAACTCTATCTATTGTACCTGATGTTCAGGGAGATTGTAAATGTATGGAAATCTTAATTTGATGTCGTTATTTCTGCGTTTGCGTACGGCCAAGCACCTTTAGAAGCAGGACAAACAGCTTACGCAGCGGCCCCGGAAAGGACTTCGCATCCTCCATTGTTACGACGCGGAGCAGCACAAGCAGGAACAAGTATAGGACTCCGATCACGGCGCCGGCCGCGACCGCGGAGACCAGATACGTCAGCTTGTCCGGCCAACTGCCAAGCAGATGGCGGATTCCCATCTCGGTTCCCCAGCCTGCCGCAACGGACACAACGATGGTCACCAGGTAAGAAGGCCAGCGGCTGCCAAGCACCGTGAACTTCACTTCCCTGCGGATCGCCTCGATGTTCATCCATGTCATGACGACAAAGCAGACACTCGTCGCCATAATAACGCCGTAAACGCCATAAATCGGCGCAAGCGCGTAGCTGCACAGGATTTTCAGCCCGATTCCCACAAAAGTATTCATCATCGGGATACGGGCTTTCCCGAGCCCGAACAAAATCGAGTTGCTTGTCATCATTGTAATCTGGAAGATTGTTCCCGCCGTCAAGGCAGCAACGATGCCGTAACCTCTTGGTCCCGTGAAGATAAGTCCCGTAACCGAATACGATGCTGCGGCAAGCGTTAATGCTGCCGGCACGCCGGTGAACAAGACAATTCGCATAACGAGGGAGGTCTGGCGCTCCACCTCGGCCATATTCCGTAAGGAATAAGCCGACGAGATTACCGGAATAATCGACGTGCTGAGCGCAATGGCCAGAATCGGCGGAATGCCCGCAACCGTCTGCGCCTTGAAGCTGAGATCTCTCAATACCAGCAGCGCGTCATGATAGCCGTAATACGATTCCGTTAGACGGACGAATAAGGACGAATCAAACGTATAAATAATCTGCACGGTCATCGCCGTAATAACAATCGGAATGGACATCGTGAAAATTTCGCGGTAAATGGACCGGAAAGGAATCTTGGCAGCCGCCTTGACCGCTTCGATATCCACCGACGGCCGGTCTACGAGGTCGCCCCGGCGCAGCTTTGCCGCATAATACAGCATGACAAGCAAAGCGCCTACGCCGCCAATCACGTTGCCGAACGACGCAGCGGCCGCGCCCCATTTTTCGCCCCAGTCAATCGAGACGACATAATAAGCAAGCGCTACGCCTACGATAACGCGCAGGATTTGCTCCACGATCTGCGACATGCCGCCCGCCATCATAAACTGACGGCCTTGGAAATAACCCCGCATCATCGCGATAATCGGGAAAATAAGCAGCGTTGGCGCAACCGCGCGGATCGCTACCTCCGCACCGGGCGTCTTAGCGATATGCACGGCATAATACGGTGCCGCAATGTAAAGGGCAATCGTCAGGATGACGCCGGTTATGACGCCAAAGAGCAGCGCGGCCTGATAGACCCGTTTCGCTTCATGCTCGCGGCCTAGCGCATATCGCTCCGATACCATCTTGCTGATAGCGCTCGGAAGGCCGCCCGTCGCCACGACAAGCAGCGTCAAATACACGTTGTTTGCGACCGCAAAATAAAGCCCGCCGTTCTCGGTAAGGATATGATCAAGCGGAACCCGCTGAAAAATCCCGAGAAAACGGGCAATCAGCGCGGCTGCCGCCAGAATTAACGTACCTTTAATAAGAGAATCTTTTTTCATGTTGTCCTTCTCTTTCTATAATTACTTGCCTAATGCAGTTAAGCTTCGCCTTTGATTGGCTCCAGCGGCTGATGGTTGCCGCGGACCGGCTTGCCTGCTTGGGATGGCGCTGCCCACTTCACGCCGTTCTGGATAATTTGCAGCACCTGCGGATGATAGTAAGTCGGATGCGTCTCATGACCCGGACGGAAGTAGAAAATCTTGCCTTGGCCGCGGAAGAAGGTGCAGCCGCTGCGGAAGACTTCTCCGCCTTCGAACCAGCTTACGAAGACCAGCTCGTCCGGAGCCGGAATATCGAAATGCTCGCCGTACATTTCCTCATGGTCGATCGTAACGTATTCTGGAATGCCCGCAGCAATCGGATGGGCCGGATTAACGGTCCAGATCCGTTCTTTCTCGCCGGCTTCGCGCCATTTCAGGTCACAGCCCGTACCCATGAGCTTCTTGAAAATTTTCGAGAAATGGCCGGAGTGAAGCACGATAAGTCCCATGCCGTCCATTACGCGTTGATGTACCCGCTCCACGATCGCATCGTCTACGCGGTCATGACCCATATGTCCCCACCAGATCAGAACGTCGGTGTTGTTAAGCTTTTCTTCCGTAAGCCCATGCTCCGGCTCTTCCAGCGTTGCGGTTTGAACCTCGATGCCTTCCGAGCGGATACCCTCGGCAAGCGCGTTATGAATGCCGCTTGGATATACCGCTTTTACCTCTTCATGCTCTTTCTCATGCAGAAATTCGTTCCATACCGTTACTTTTACCATTTGCTCCATCTCCTTAGTTGGCCATTAACCAAATAATAAATAATACGATCATTGCTGCCTGAAGAATGATTTTGACAACGACACTGGTTAATAATCCAACCAATGAGCCGATGCCTACCTTAAACGATTTCTCGATATTGGAGCCCACCGCAAGTTCCCCGATAACGGCGCCTGCAAAAGGACCAATAATAAGACCAAAGGCAGGAATAACGAATGGACCTAGTATAAGCCCTATCGTACTGCCGATGATAGAGGCCTTTGAACCCCCAAACCGGTGAACACCCCATGCGCTTACCGCGTGGTCGGCTATGACCAGAACGATGAGGATCAAGGTCTGCACCGTCCAGAATACCCAGCCAAACGGCTTAAACGAGAAGAAAAAGCCATATACGAAGAAAGCGCCGTATATCGCAAAAACTCCCGGCAGAATCGGCCAGATTGCTCCGGCCATTCCGACTACGAATAAAATGACAACCAGCGACCAGCCTAAAATATCCACTTAGGCATCAACCTTTCAATACATATTGTTTGATGATCTCGGCGACGCCGTTCTCGTTGTTGGTGAGCGTCACCGCATCAGCCGCATCTTTGACCGCCTGCTGCGCGTTGCCCATCGCTACGCCAAGTCCCGCTTCGCGGATCGCCGCAATATCATTCAAGCTGTCTCCCGCCGCAACAACCTGCGACATCTCGATGCCAAGCATGGTGCATAATTCGCGGAGTGCGCTGGCCTTCGTGATTCCTTTCGGATTAAGCTCCAGATTCTGAGTGGAGGAATTCGTAATCTCAAGCGCATCCCATTCGGTTATTTCCGCGAGAATGCGATTGCGGATAACATCATCCTCCGTGTAATAACCAAACTTCAGCCAATGATGGTCTTCATACGTCGTAGACGGATCAATCCACTTCTCCAGGTTGTAAATGCCCGTTGTCGAGTAGGCCCAGAACCAGGTTCCCTCATGCTTCAACGCCAGCTCATGCAGCTGCTTGACGTAGACCGGGCTTAGCAATGTACGCTTATGCAGTACATGCGGCCTTTGCCAAATCTCGCTGCCATTGGCCGTAATCATCGGAGTCTCCAGCTTCAGCTGCTCCGCAAACGGAAGCGCCCCGCGGAAGCCCCGGCCCGTGGAAAAGCTGACGGTAATGCCGGCATCCAGCGCCCGCTGAATCCATTCCGCGTTCTCCTCGCTGATCTCGCTCTGGTCATTCAGCAGCGTGCCATCCATGTCGAGTGCTACTAACTTGTAATTCCCCATGCTCGGTATCCTCCTGCCTGTTTCTACTATGCAATATTTTAGCACAGATTAAGGAGATTCCAAACGAAGCTATAGATATTGTTCTAAACGTTGGGACATGCGCGAAGGGTTCAACTAATTGAATAGTCCTAAGGAAGTTTTTAGCCAAATTCGTTCTCCCCCCCGACGTAGACCTGTTGTAACACGGTTTTTCCGTCTTATTCGGCTGGTTTCGTACTCCATCTCACTCCCGACCGCGCTGCAACACGGTTTTTCCGTCTTATTTGACTGGTTTCGTGTCCAATCCCTCCGCCAGCCCCGCTGTAACACGGTTTTCCCGTCTTATTCGGCCAGCTCCATACCGCCGCCGAGCCCGAAAAAAAATCCCCTTCCTCGGTTTATGAGGAAAGGGAATCTAAACTCGACTTTTTAAGCCGCAAGCTTGCGTAGGCGGAGCTTCTTTGCGACGATGCCATGCGAAGGCGAGAACAGGAAGGCCAGCACGAATAACACGGCTGCCGCGCATACGATACAGCCTGCAATGGAAGCATCAAGCATGACGGCGGCAATATAACCGCCAAAGACGCTTAGGATACCAACGCCTACGCTGAGCATGATCATGCGGCCCAGCCGGTCGGTCAGCAGATAGGCGGTAGCGGCCGGGATGATCAGCATCCCGACAACGAGAATGGCGCCTACGCTTTCGAAGGAGCTGACGGTTGCCATCGATACCATCCCCATCAAGAGGTAATGGAACAGCGCTACCGGAATGCCGCAGGCGGCAGCCAGCGCGGGGTCGAAGGAGCAAAGCTTGAACTGCTTGTAGAACAAGCTGATTACCGTCACTATGATGATCAGCGTTACGCCAAGCAGCCACACCGCTTTTGGCCCAAGGTCTACACCGTTTACGACCCAGGTGTTCCAGTGCACATAAGCGATTTCGCCGTACAGAATAGCATCCTGGTCCAGATGAACCTGTCTCGCAAACAGGCTGACCAGGAGGACGCCTATCGCGAACAGGGCGGTAAAAACGACTCCAATCGAAGCGTCTGCCTGCACCCCTTTATTCTGAAAAAGCTGAATAAGGAAGACGGCGAACAGACCGCAGGCCATAGCGGCAACCATCATTAGAAGCGAATCCCGGGAGCCGCTGAGCAGGAACGCGATAACGATCCCCGGCATGACGGAATGGCTGATTGCGTCGCCGATCATGGCCATTTTGCGCAGAACAAGGAAGGCGCCCAGTATACCGCTGCAGCTTGCCACCAGCATCCCGGTCAATAAAATCCAGAAGTCACTCATAACGATGCCTCCTTGTTCAAGCGGTCATCCACGGAAGCTGTCGCCGCCTGCTCCTCATAGCCAAAGCCAAGCGACCGCTTCATTCTTTGCTGTACCATTCTCCTGACAAGAATCCCCCGCTTGGTGCCAAACATCAGCGATAGCAGAAATAGCAGGGTTGCGGCCAGCACCGTAAGCGGACCGGTCGGAAGGCTGTCTCCGGTAGAGCTGACAATCGCTCCCGATGCCCCGCTAATTGCGCCGAACAGGCCGGATACAACCACCATGACGCCAAGCCGGTCCGTCCAGTACCTTGCGGATACCGCCGGGGTGATGATCAAGGAGGCAACCAGGATTACCCCAACCGCCTGAATCCCTACGACTACCGCCACAACCATAAGGAACATAAGCAGCTGTTCGAGCAGCGCAACCGGATAGCCGATTCCTTTGGCAAAGCCGGGGTCGAAGGATACCAGCTTGAACTGCTTGAACAGAAAGTAACAGATCGTAACCAGCAGCAGACTGACGATCGACAGAGTAAGAACATCCGAGCCCACCATCGAGGCCGCCTGGCCGAATAAAAACTTATCCAGTCCCGCCTGATTGCCGTAGCCACCATGCTGGACAAGAGTTAACAAGACGATACCAAGACCAAAGAAAGAGGACAATACGATACCCATCGCCGCATCATGCTTAACGCGTGAATGCCGCGTAATCCAGCCGATCCCAAAGGTTGCTGCCACACCGGCGAGACCCGCTCCAATCAGGAAGTACAGAATAGACTTGGTACCGGTCAGCATAAAAGCAATACAGATACCTGGCAAGGCGGCATGCGCGAGCGTATCGCCCATCAGGCTTTGCTTCCGCAGGTAGGAGAAGCAGCCGATAATGCCGCTGCTCAGCCCAAGAAGCGTGCAGCTGAGCAGAATCCACTGCATGTTCGGATCCTGTAAAAGCGTCCACAACGTATTCATATCCGTTCACTCACCCTTCCGCGCTATCCGTCTTCGCCAGGCTGTTCCGGTCAAGGAAGGCGAGCCGGCCGCCATACGTGCGTTGCAGCAACTGCTGATTAAATACCTCTTTTGTCTTGCCGTAGGCAACCAGCTCTACGTTCAACAGCAGTACGGAATCAAAATATTCCTCCACCGTAGCAAGGTCATGATGGACGACAATAACGGTCTTCCCTTGCTGCTTCAGCTCCTGAAGCAGCGTAATAATAGCCTTCTCCGTAGCGGCATCAACACCGGCGAACGGTTCATCCATAAAGTACAGGCTGGCATCCTGAGCTAATGCACGGGCGAGAAATACACGCTGCTGCTGCCCGCCGGACAGCTGGCTGATCTGGCGGGAGGCAAAATCAGCCATGCCCACCTTGGCCAGACATTCCATAGCAATCGCGCGTTCCTTCGCTCCCGGGCGCCCGAACAAGCCTAAATGTCCATATCTCCCCATCATAACGACATCCAGTGCATTCGTCGGGAAATCCCAATCGACGGATTCACGCTGCGGTACGTAGCCAACCAACTTGCGCTGCTGTTTATAGGGCTTGCCGTATACGAGCACCTCTCCTCCAAGGCGGGGAATAAGGCCAAGCGCAGCCTTCATCATCGTTGATTTGCCGGCGCCGTTAGGGCCGATAACCCCAATCAGCTCCCCCTCCGTCACGGTGAAGGAGACGCCGCGTAATACCGGCTTTTTCTGATAGGCTGCGCTAAGCCCCCTAATCGTTAATGGTGGTGCAGCACCCTCCCGCTCCATGACGGATGCTGCAGACTGTACCTTTGCTTCTGACATTACTAACACTCCCTTTCTCTTCGTTTATCTCAACGCCTTAACAACGGTATACACGTTATGCCTGACCATCCCGATATACGTTCCTTCCACGGTACCTGCTTCCCCCATCGCATCGGAGAACAGCTCGCCGCCAATCGTTACCTCATGTCCCATCGAGCGCGCGCCTTGAATAACCGACTCAATCGCTTTCTTTGGCACGCTGGATTCGATAAAGACCGCTTTGATCTTATTTTCCACCAAAAAATCTCGCAGAGAGCTGACATCCTTCGAACCGTATTCCGACATCGTGTTCATCCCCTGCAGTCCCGTTACCTCAAGTCCATACTCATCGCCAAAATATCCGAATGCGTCATGCGCGGTAACGAGAATTCTTCTCTCCTCCGGTATCGTTCCGATCTGCTCGGTAACGTAGCGGTCCAGCTCCTCCAGCTTCCCGATATAGGCCACTGCCCGTGCTTGGTAGCCCTCCGCATGAACCGGATCCTTCTCGATCAGGGAGTCACGGATCACCTCCGCTGCCGATATCCACATCTTCACGTTGAACCAGATATGAGGGTCATGCGATTGGCTCCCTCCGCCCGGGAACGACCGCAGGTCCGACTCCGGTATACGCGATGAGATCGCAACCGTAGGCTTACGCTTCTCCAGCTTCTCGAACATCTCCGCCATTTTCCCTTCCAAATGCAGCCCGTTATAAAAAATAATGTCCGCCCGGTCCAGCTTCTTCACATCGCCATAAGACGCCTTATACAAATGAGGGTCAACGCCCGAACCCATCAGGCCGGTAACTACGACATCCTCGCCGCCTACTTCCTGAGCCACGTCGGCAATCATCCCGGTTGTAGCCGTTACCTTCAGCTTGCCATCACCCGCATGTCCGTCGTTCTCCCCGGTACCGCAGGCCGTCACCAGTAAAGCACTTACCGCCAAAAATAAAAGGGTCATAATAAACCGCTTAATCGCGGAGTTTGGCTTTTTCGAAAACCGCATATCCTTTCCCCCATCCTTGATTTTTACACGTGTTTTGCCTGGACGAACATTAGTTAGCTTAACGCCTCTTTGTTTATACTATTCAAAAATGTTTCTCTGATGCAACATTTCTTACGAAATTTGTCTCTAAAAAGTTTCAAAAAAAAAAAGCTGCTCCCGAAGATTCTTTTTCGAATCCTCGGAAACAGCTTTATAGCGCTTCTTATTGTTGAGTTGTATCGGTCGTACCCGTTGTACCGTCAGTACCCGCGTTTGCCGTATTATTGGCTTGATCCTTCAGCTTGCCCGGCGTACCGTTCAAGCCAACCTCGTAATCGTAAGCATCGAAAATTTTCCGGGCAATCGGAGCTGCGCCCCAGCCGCCAAACTCACCGTCCGGAATAACAACCGCTACGGCCAGCTTCGGATTTTCTCTTGGCGCATAAGCGATAAATACCGCATTATCCGCACGGCGGCCGGCTACGTCAGACTGTGCCGTACCTGTTTTTCTCTCGTACGTGTACGTAACGCCATCAAAGCCTTGAACGTTAACCCGTGACATGCCATCCTCGATTTCATTCCAGTAAGACTCAGGGAAATCAACCGTGTTCAGTACTTCCGGCTTAAACGTCTGAACCACTTTGCCGTCCGCGTCTTTTATCTGGTTGACGAATTGCGGCTTCATCCGTTTTCCGTGGTTCGCGAGCATGGATACGTATTGCACAAGCTGCAGCGGTGTATAACGCGCTTGCTGGCCGAACGATGCCCGCACCAATGCGGATTGGGAACTGGCCGTTTGCTGCTCGTGATAGTAGTCGATCGTGCCTTTGGATTCGCCTCTCAGACCGCTGCCGGTCAAAACGCCAAGTCCAAATTGCTTCATGTAGTTATCCCACACATCGACGCCTTTTTTGCCGTATTTCTCATACAGATTGTTGCCCACCATCTTCGCCATAAACGGGTTGGAGGAATGGGCAATCGCCGATGCCGGGTCCAGCAAGCCGTAAGCATGGTTCGAGGCGTTACCGATTCGCACCTCATGGCCTTTGGCGCCAAAGAAGAAAGCGCCGTTATCGAAATACGTGCTTGTTGTCGTAAACAGCTTTTCATTCAAGCCGATAAGAATGGATAAAGGCTTCATCGTCGAGCCCGGCGGAACCAGGGACGACGGATGCTGATTCCGCTCTTTGTCGGTTTCGTAGTGAGGGAACACCTCTCTGATCGTACCGTTGTTTAGGACAGACGAGAAGTTTTTGTAATCTTCGTTGCTGATCTTGCCGCCCGCCCATATATTCGGGTCGTAATCCGGCATGCTCGCCATCGAGACGATTTTACCGGTGTTTACTTCCATCGCGACAGCAAAGCCGATCTTCGCGTATTCGGCACGCTCCGCTTTACTTGTCGACGTGCTGATTTTTTTGATCTGGTCAACAATCGCCTGCTCCGTCGTTAATTGCACGTTGCGGTTGATGGTCAGGTACAAGTCATCGCCCTTTTGCGGGTTGGTAATCTGTACGGGGCCAATAATGCGTTCCGCGTTGTTAACCGGATAGGTCTTCAGGCCGTTTTTGCCGCGCAAAATATCCTGGTACATATATTCAAGTCCGTCAAAACCAACGTCCTCGTCATCCAGATATTGAAGCTGCGGATCGTCTTCATTTCCTTTATCCTTGTAGAAATCAAGCGATTCGCGTACACCTTTGAATTTCTTTAAATAGCCGACCAATTGCACGGCTACCGTATCATTCGTATAATTACGCACGCTTTCCTCGACGATATCGATCCCTTTGAATTCCGACTTGTGCTCGCTAAAGTAGGCAATTTCCTGCTCCGTTAAGCCGGTTTTTATCCGCCGAGGAGTAGAAATCGTGTTCCGGCGGAAATCCAAGTCCATCTGACGGATAATATCCTCAACCGTCATTTGTTTTTCAGGAGCTTTATCGCCTTTTTCTTTAAATATCTCAGCCAGCTTTGCGGCAATCGCTTCCGCATCCCCGTCTTTGAAATCGGGCGAGATCGTAAAATAGAGCGATTGCGTTGATGTCGAATAAGCAATCGCATTGCCTGACGAATCGTAAATATTGCCGCGGATCGGCGCGATCTTGACGCTTCTGGTGCTCTTCTGGCTGCCTTGCGCGCTCAGCTTCGGACCTTCGACAAACTGCAAGATAGCAAGCTGAATAATAAGAACGCTAAATAGTCCAAATACGATAAAGAAGAAAAAGTTCAAACGAAACGAAAAATGACGACGATTCGTTATTTCCCGTTTCTGCGGATCATCATGCAACCTGTTCACCTCTTGTCCAATCTAACTTATACTGCCCGGATATGAGTCTTGTCGAAATCAACCGGGTTGAACCAATCGCCGGAGGATGCCCATGTCGCATCGAGCGGAATCCAGGTACCGCCGTCTCCGCCTACCTTCACTTCGTTCCAGGCATGCGGCCCGGAGCCTCCGCGCCCGTCAAGTCCTGTGCCGGTAACGACCTTCACATCCAGACCTGAGGCGCGCGCCATTACGGCGTACAGCCTAGCAACGTCGATACATACGCCTTTTCGGGTAGCAAACGTCTCTTCCGGGTTCTGTTCCTTCCATACTCCGTTGTCTACATAATTATCAGCCTTGTCCCAGTCATAGGCGATCCGGCTGCCTAACCAGTCATACAAAGCCCTTGCCTTGTCTTCTTCGCTATTCTTGTCCTTCGTAACCTGCAGGGCTGCCTGCTCAATATCCGACGGGATATTGTAATCGATAATCTCGTATTTGCGCTGCAGCACATTCTGGAACTCTTCCTGCACGGCTTCAGCCAGAACGGGGCCACGTCCGGCCAGCATATCTCCGGCAACCGGTTCAAGAACATCCGATGCCTTCATGTATAACGGAGATTGCTGAATCAATCCGGACCAGAGGCCGTTTGGCGCCAGCGAGACATAAATGAACAAAGCGGCTACAAATACAAATGCCCGTCCGGCACCATGAACCGTGCCGAAAACCGCTCCGGCTGCGCGGCTTGCCGCCCCTCCTCCCGGAAGACGCTCCATGCTCTCATGTCTGCCGCGTTGCTGTCTGCTGGCAAACAGCGTTTCCACCAGAGGCGCAAGAAAGGAAGCAGCCAGCCGAAGCAGCAAATACGAGAGCAAAAACAGGATGCCGTACCGGAGCAGGGCAAAATCGCGCAGGCTTGTTATAAACGTATACCAAGCCTGGGAGGTTGCACCCATTTCCTTCTGCGGCACGTTTACATGCCCGCTCAGCCAATCCGCTGCCAATGGGGACAAGCTGCCCGCAATTTTCCCGGCAAGCACAAGACAAACGATTAACAGAATACCGTCCCATACAAAAAAGAAAAGGCGCCTCGCTGAACCCGACGCGCCTCTTCTCATTCCTTGCAGCAGCGAAACAAGCAGAAGGAGAAGAACGATAAGCGAGACCGGCTCCCATACCGTCCCAGCGCGAATCCATTCCATCATCATTACCCCTCCTTGCCTCTACCTGCATTACGTTGTTGTTCCAGTTCTCTATCTATACTTTACCATTAGCCTTCGCTTGATCGATAAGCGCCTGAATGGTTGAATCTATTTTCATCGTACCAACCGATTTGCCGCGGAATTTTACGTTCACTTCACCGGAGCCGGGAACACCTGTCATTTCCAGATTCTCCGTCTTCACAGTGAAGGTTCCGTCGGAATTCGAGGTAAACGTTGCTTTATCCACTTCTCCCGCCATGGCCGACACAGCTTCCTGCTTCAGGCTGTCAATCGCCTGCGTGCCAATCGACTTCACGTCATCCAGCGTGTATCCGCTGTAAGCGACAATACCGACAACAATGACGAGCACCAGTGCCCATTTCACGAATGTCTTTACGACTCGGATGATAAAGAGCAGTACAACAAGCGCAACGACCAGCACCAGCCAATGATCCTGCAGGAAAGTGCTCCATGCATTCCAATCGTAGCCGGAAAAATCAAAGTAATTTTTCAACAAACAATCCCCCTAAAAAGAATTATCACGCAAGTAGGCGGGATTTTGCTTACTGTGGTAATTCTTACTTCGTAAGCATTAGCCCTATTATAACTCGTGCAATGTCCTATTATCAAACATTATAACCCACCCAGAATATGCCGTAAACGTAAGGAAGCATATCTTCACCGGAAGACATATCCTGTCCATCTTTAACGTACAAGTAAATTAAGAGGATATGCAAGGAGGAACGCAGCCGTTGAAAACCGCAATCTGGCTTTATCTATTTCTATTCGTCGCTTTCTTTGATCTGCATGCGCAGTACCCGATCCTTACGCCCTTCGCCATCTCCCTTGGCGCGGCACCCTCCTTCATCGGGCTGATGATGGGCATGTACTCCATCACCCACTTGCCGGGCAATATTATGGCCGGATACGGGGTTGACCGGTACGGAAGCAGACTGTTTATCGTATTCAGCCTGATGGGCGCCGGCGTTGTCCTGCTGTTCCAATCCAAAGTAACCGATCCGTGGCAGCTGCTGGTGCTCCGTTCAATCAGCGGATTTGTACTAGCCTTCCTGTCTCCCGCCTGTCTTGCGCTGCTTGCCCGAATCTCGAGCGACGTGACCAAGCAAGGCAAGTTTATGGCCGGCAACGGGTTGGTGCATACGCTGGCTACGGTTGTCTCGCCGGCAGCAGGCGCGTATCTGGTTGCGAGGATTGGGTTCACGACCGCTTTTTATTTATTGGGCTGGGTGCTCATTATTACCGCAGTCTGCGCCTTGTTCTTTATACGGGATATAAAGGCCGCACCTGCCGTAGAGGTTGAGCCGGCGCCAAGCAGCGCGAAGCCTGTCCTTGCCGAAGGGACTCCCATCCCTTGGCTGGTGTTCCTGCTGCCGATTGCCATGAGCTGTGCGCAAGGGATTCTATCGTTTGAGCTGCCTCTGATGGCGACGTCCGCGGAGGGTATGATGGAGACAGGCCTTCTGTTCTCGGTCGTCAGCATCGGCGCATTGATTACGCTCAGCATGCTTTTCCTTAACAAGCTTTCGTCTTATTACCGGACTTTGTGGGGGGCGCTTGGACTTGCTCTCGTATACTTTACAATCGCCGCCCAAACCCCGCTGCCGTTCTTTATGCTTCTGCTATTTGTCGGGATGGCCAAGGGCATCGTTCTTCCCGCTA
The DNA here is from genome assembly GCF_000023585.1 of Paenibacillus sp. JDR-2. Lineage (NCBI taxonomy): Bacteria > Bacillati > Bacillota > Bacilli > Caryophanales > Paenibacillaceae > Paenibacillus > Paenibacillus sp. JDR-2. Next base: position 5,595,738 of record NC_012914.1, read on the forward strand.
TCTCTACCTTGCTTATCGAGCTTAGCGGCGGTGCCAAGTACGGACGCACCTTCTCGGTTCTGTCCATTGCCTATTCGGTTGGCGCCTTCCTTGGACCGATGCTTGCCGGCCAACTGCGGGATAATCTGTCCCCATACTATCTTGCCTTTCTTGGATTAATGATCGGTGTCTGCGTATTGCCGTTTCACCGCAGAAAAACTACGCTCACACCCATTTTTCCCAAGTCTAGGTGAATGCACAAGGCCATTCGCTCACCCGGGCATATAATGCACTATGTCAGGTGGCCGCGAAGGACAGTTGCTCCGGAAGGAACATTGCCCGGTCGACATGACGCTGAAGCTTGCTAGAGAGGGGTGACTTAGATGTCTGAAATTCATGTTTCACCTGTAAACGATCATCGCGGTGGCGGCTTTAACCATATGGGGTCCATCCTCGTATTGTTCATCCTGCTCGTTATCATCGTCTGCACAATTTGCGGCGGCGGATTATACTAAGTAACTCTTTATGAATATGAAAAAGGGACGGAGCTCTAGTGGCTCCGTCCCTTTTTCCATTAGGAATCTTTTTCTTGCCCGCGGCCCGTGAATATCGCTACACTACATGTAAGAAGCTACAGAATAAAAGGCTGGTGACTGCTATGGATATCGCCATTATTGTAGAAGGCAAAAACGACAAAAGCCATATCCGCCGCGTACTTGATGAATCCGTCCCCATCTTCTGCACCTTTGGTACGCCAGGTACCGTCCAACTGGAGAAGCTGCGCAAGCAGGTTGGGGACAAGGACGTCTATATCTTCACCGACAATGATTCCTCGGGCAAGCGCATCCGCGGCATTCTCCGCGATTTGTTCCCTGACGCCGAGCATATTTACACCCGCCGCGGCTACCCGGGAGTAGAGCATACCCCGGAGGATTATCTCATCGAGCAATTGGAGAAGGCCGGTCTGGAGACATTCATCCAATACCCCGTTAAATATGAAGAAGGAAAATAACGACCGCCACCGTGATAATGCTGATCACGGTCGAGAGGAACACGGCCTGCGAGGCGAATTCCGGCTCGTTATCGAATTCGACGGCGAGCAGCACGCTGCTCAGCGAGGTTGGCACGGATGACGATACGATAAGCGCTGCAGCCATCATATGGTCGATGGTCATAAAGTATCCTAGAAACCAAACGACCAATGCGGCCAAAGCCGGACCGCCTATCAGACGCAATCCGTTCGAAAGCAGAACATTTTTGATCAGAACCGGGTTAAGCTCCCACTTCATATTGCCAAGCTGAACGCCAAGCGTAACAAGTGCCGTCCCGATAAAGGCATTGGATAAATACGTAATAGGCGTCTCAACGGATTGCGGCAGCTGTACCTGAAAGCCGTGAAGCAGGAAGGCAATCGGTATAACATAAATAATCGGCTGCGACAGAATGGTCCGAAGCGTTGAACGGAAGCTCATCCTATGCGAATTAACACTATAAATGCCGTATGTATTCGGAAGCAGGGATTGCGTAACCATTACGATAATCTGAATCGACAGCGTATAAGGGTTCGCCGAAAAAGCAAGCTGATTAAGCGGGATCCCGTAATTTGCGCTGTTGTAGAACAGCACGCTGTTGCGCATGGCGCCGCGCATGCCCCCCTCCAGCCCGCGCAGCCGCACGGCTGCCTCTACGCATGAAGCCTGCAGGGTCATAAACAGAATCACGAACAATAAGACCTGACCGATAAGGGCTGCTGAAATATCCGTTGTATACAGCAAATTAAAAATGACAGATGGAGAAAATACATAAAAGTTCAGCTTCGACAAGGTTTTGATATCCAAAGAAAAAAGCCGCTGCATTGTGAAGCCAACAGCTATCATCAATGTGAGCGGCAGGACATTGCTCCATAATATGTGCCAAAATATATCCATCGCTTATTCCTTCGCGAGCTGCTTCAAATCCGACACCAAGCTCTCGGGCGTAAGTGACTCATCGCTGCCGTTAATCCATTTGCGTATTTGGCCTTTCTTGTCAACGAGCGTGATGACATTCATATGTATGAATGACTTGGATGCCTCATCCTTCTTCACGCTGACGCCAAAATCTCTTGCCAGCTTGATCGAGGCTTCCTCGTCATCGCCGCGCAAAAAGTCCCAGCCCCCTTCATCCAGCTGCGCAAAGTTGCGTGTTGCGAAGTCCCGAATGACATCGGGCGTATCATGGGACGGATCGAAAGTAATCGAGATCAGCTCAGCTTTCGTGCCGAGAAGCCCTGCTTCACGGAGTTGGTCCTCTGCCTCGGAGATCATAAACGTTGTTGGAGGACATACATCCGGACAGCTTGCCCAATAGAAGTAGACCAGTCTCGCTTTGCCGTTTGTGGAATCCAGCGAAACCTCATTGCCGTTAATATCTTTCAATTCAAATGACGGAGCAGCCATTTGGACGGGCATTTTACTGCCGCCGCTCGACTGCGAGTAGTTGGTAATGAATAAATAAATGCCCATTGCCAAGCAAAGCGCCAGTACAGCGAATTTGAAGCTGTGCTTTTTGAGAAATGCCATTTCGGTTCTCGTCCTCCCTAAAAGGAATGATCCAAAGCAATAGCCGAACAGATTACTTCACGGTATTTGCCATCATTACAATAAAGACAACCATTAAATAGTTAACGGAAATAAGGAAGTTAACCTTCGCCCATTTCTCGGTATTTTCCGCTTTTATGCCCTGAAGCGTATGAACAGCCCAAACAACCCCGGCGATCACAGACAGGATCAGGAACACGATGCCCGTATATCCGTAGGTATATAGCAGTACGCAGGTTGGAATCAGAAGGACAACATACGGAATCATTTGCAGCTTCGTCCGTTTAATCCCTTTCACAACCGGAAGCAGCGGAAAACCGGCTGTGCGGTATTCCTCGACCCGGCGAATCGCAAGCGACCAGAAATGCGCCGGCTGCCACAGGAACAAGAAAGCAAACAGAAGCCATGCTCCCATATCCACTTCGTTCGTCACCGCGCAATAGCCAAGCACCGGAGGCATTGCCCCGGAAATACCGCCGATCGACGTGCTCCAGGTAGACGTGCGTTTTAACCAGATTGTATAGATGAAGATATAAACAAACCAGCCCAGAAAACCAAGCCAGCCCGTAACCGGATTTACCAGAACAAACAATATCGCAAGGCCGATTATGCCAAGAACGATGCCGTATCCCAGCACAAAGCCAGGCTGCAGACGGCCAGTAGGCAATGCGCGGTCTTTCGTGCGCTCCATCTTCTGATCAAGTTCTCGATCCCAATAGTTATTAATGACGCAAGCCGAGCCTATCGTAACCGCTGAGCCAATGACGACCCACAGCAATGTCAGCCAGTCAATATCCCATTTGGAAGCGACCCAGAAACCGCCAATTGCGGCAAATACATTAAGCCGGAGCAGCCGTGGTTTGGTTAATGCAATTAAATCTTTCAACACGAAGCGAGCCTCCCGAGTTATGCAACAAAGCACGCAAGCACGCGCGCCTATACATTTTCATTGATGAATCGTTCTTAATCATACAGAAAAATAGATGCCATGACAACGTTCGGAGCTATTGTTCATCAATTCGCCATTCAAATTGTGACAATAAATGTGTAACCCTTTTGACCGCCCTTCAATACTATAGGTATGTAGTCAAGTGCCCAGCTCTGTATAGGTTGAAGGGAAGTAAAGAGTCCGAACATACGGCAGTCATCAGTACCAGAATCCCGGAGGCTTCGAGGCTACGCAAAAAGGTTTCTTCCGGCAGAGCGCACGCGACAAGGAATAACCCGAAAAAAGTAAATTGTCCACAAGCGTACTGATCAATCAACAAATTTCAAAGATTGAAAGCGAGGATCAACAGCATGTCTTACGGTTATGGTTACAAAAATGGAGTAAGTCCGGCTAGCACAGGCGGATATGGCGGCGTCAGCCCATTTGCAGGCGGTGGTTACGGTGGCTTCCCTACTGGCGTGTCTCCTGCGGCAACAATGCCCAACATGGCAATGCCAATGCCAATGCCGATGCCAGTTATGCCGCAAACAGGTACATTGGGCGCACAATCGCTTCCGATGGTACCAAACGGTTCAGTTGTTACCCCTGCAGGCGGAAACATTGTTGCCGTTCCGGTTGTTGAAGAATCTTACGTAGAGAACATCTTGCGTCTTAACCGCGGTAAAATGGCTACCTTCTACATGACTTACGAGAACAACCGCGAATGGAACGCTAAAGTATTCCGCGGCATTATTGAAGCAGCCGGCCGCGACCATATTATTATTAGCGATCCTTCTACAGGCATGCGTTACCTGCTGCTCACTTTGAACTTGGATTATGTAACGTTTGAAGGCGAAATCGCGTATGAGTACCCGTTCCAAGGCGGAACAATTACGAATACGACACCGCTTGCGAGCCGCGAAGGCTAAGAATTACCCTGCATTTAAGCCAACCCCCGCCGGCTTAAATGTCCATACATGCATTTTGTCCGCACCGCCGGGAATCCATTCGGCAACCCGGTACCAAGAAGAACGCTCATCGCAGCGTTCTTTTTTTATGGCTTCGGCTTCCTCTTCGGTTGCAGCCGTCCAGATCTCTACAAATAAGTTGAATTGATCTGTTCCTTCATATAATTGGATGTTCTGCCCCGATTCCTTCATTAATGTATTTACATAGGCTAAATAAGTGTCCCTCTCGCCCGCCGTGATTTTATATTCCGCAAAGCAAATATACATGGTTGTCGTTAACCCCTTTCTTTTTACCACTGATAAAGTAAAGCTTCTCCGTTGATACTACATCTAATTGAACCAAAGCTCCTGTATTAATTTCTAGGAGGTCTAGCCGTGGACACAGGAACGCATCTTGTCATGGGTATCGGACTCGCCGGACTGGCCTGTATCGATCCCGTTGTCGCCAACAACTCATCCATCTTCACCGCTGTCTTGGTCGGAACCATAATCGGCTCGCAGGCTCCGGACTTTGACACCTTTCTGAGGCTTAAAGGAAATGCCAGCTATATCCGGAATCACCGCGGCATCTCGCATTCCTTGCCGGCTATCGCAATTTGGACAATCCTGATTACAGGACTGCTCCAATTGATATTCCGGGGGAATCTCCCCTGGCTGCACGTCGGATCATGGGTGCTGCTTGCCGTTTGCCTTCATGTATTTTCAGATTTGTTCAATGCTTACGGAACCCAAGCCATGCGGCCTTTTACGGAGAAATGGATATCATGGAATATCATCCATATCTTTGATCCGGTCATCTTCACTACCCATGTCATTGCGATATTGATTTGGGCGTTTGGCATCGCTAGTCCCGTTGCCATCTTTCCGGTTTTGTACCTGTTTACCATTATCTATTATACATGGCGGACGCTGGCTCACAGAAGTACGCTTCGCAGGCTCCATTCTTTGGACCCTGAACCGGACGGGACACAAACCTATATAGCCATTCCAACGATCTCGCTGTCGAATTGGAATATCGTCAAGCGTGCGTCAGACGGCAGCTTTGTTATCGGGGATCTTCGCGGCAACAAGCTTAGATGGCTGGATAATGTCCGCTGCTCCGATCATCCTGCCGTTGCTAAATCCAGAAACGACAATGCGATTCGCAGCTTTTTGTATTTCACCAAATTTGCTTGCGCCGAAGTGAAGGAGCATCCTTGGGGATTTGAAGTCCGCTGGTCGGATGTCCGGTACCGGCACCGCAAGCAATATCCGTTTGTTGCCGTGCTGCTTATGAACAAGGAATATGAAACGGTTGGTTCGTATGTCGGTTGGTTAAGCGATGACCGCTTAATGAAGCGGCTGCGTATGAACTCTTATTAACGACTCGACTTGACGAAGGAAGGCCCCTGACGCACAATAAGAAGGGGCTTTTTTTTGTGATTACGCTTGCTCGGCTTGGTGCAAATGGAAAAAGCTCAAGGTTTTACCCTTGAGCTTCTTGGCTTCCTCTGAAGCGTTGTGTATTTATAAACGTTTAGCGGAAGCTGCCGCCGGACAATTGTTGTTCAGCGATTTGGACAAGTTTCTTTGTGATATATCCGCCCAGGGAACCTGCATCGCGAGATGTGACGTTACCGTAGTAACCGTCCGCTGGGATTTGTACGCCAAGCTCCGAAGCTGCTTCCATTTTCATTTGGTTAAGAGCTGCTTGTGCTTGTGGAACCACCAATTGATTGCTCGATTTGTTGCTAGCCATGCTGATAATCTCCCTTCAGTTGAGCACTGTGATGTTTTGCAAGCTTGCAAGCTTATTATGAGCATGTTGACGCAAAATATGCTAAGCTCAAAAAAATATTATTAAGCATCCGTAAAGGAGAGTTAACACCTTGTCAAAACCACTATCTTTGTTCTTCGCCATCGTCTCTGTTCTGCTTATGTGCGCTACTGCGATCTCGATATCTTTTAACGCTTGGCTGGCCATATTGTTTGCCATTCTCACTCTGTGCATGATTGGCGGAGGTTTTGTGGCAAAAGCAAGAATCCGGCGCAGAAACGAAAATAAAGGCTGACGCTTAACAGCGCCAGCCTTTTCTTTTTGGTTATCCTCGCGGTGCAAGGAAGCCCATTTTTTCTTTAACATCCGCAAGCGTGCGGTCTGCAATCTCCGATGCGCGTTCTGCGCCTTGCTTGAGGATCGCATGAATCTCGCCCGATTCGCGGATTGCTTTATACTTCTGCTGCAGCGGCTCGAGGATATTTACGACCTGCTCGGCCAGATCCTTCTTGAACGGTCCGTAGCCTTGCCCTTCATAACGGGCTTCTACCTCGGCGATTGTCATGTTCGCGCAATGCGAGTAAATGCTGATCAAGTTGCTGATCTCCGGTTTGTTCGCCGGATCATATTTCACTTCGCGGCCGGAGTCCGTTGTGGCTCGGCTGATTTTTTTGCGGATGACGCTTGGCTCGTCAAGAAGGGCAATATAGCTGCCGGCATTCGGATTGCTCTTGCTCATCTTTTTGCTAGCATCGTCAAGCGACATGATTCTTGCGCCAACCTTCGGGATATAAGGCTCCGGAACCGTGAAGAATTCACCGAATCTGGAATTGAAGCGGCTTGCCAGGTCGCGGGTAAGCTCCAGATGCTGCTTTTGGTCATCGCCTACCGGTACAAGGTCTGCATTGTACACAAGAATGTCCGCGGCCATGAGCGAAGGATAAACAAACAACCCCGCGCCAACCGAATCTTTGCCGGCAGACTTGTCTTTGAATTGCGTCATGCGCTCAAGCTCGCCCATACCGGTAAGGGTGGTCATAATCCATCCCAGCTCGGCATGCGCACGCACATGGGATTGCACGAAGATGTTTGCTTTAGCCGGGTCAAGGCCCGCAGCGATAAACAATGCCGCAACCGATTCGATCTGCTCACGGAACATAGCCGGCTCCTGCGGTACGGTAATCGCATGAAGATCCACGATCATAAAGAAGCATTCTTCCGTTTCCTGCAGCTTCACAAAGTTTTGCATCGCTCCGATATAGTTGCCAAGCGTAAGCTGTCCGCTCGGCTGAATACCTGAAAGTACCTTTTTCATAAAAGCTCGTCCCCTTATCTTCTGTTGATCAGTGTCAAATGCGTCTTTGAACGCAAAAAATCCCCCGCCGCAAGGGACGAGGGACCGTGGTGCCACCCTAATTTACTCATTGCCTCCCGCCTATATCCGATACTCATCGGGGCAGGTCGAAGCAACAAGCCTTCATTGTTCCGTAACGGGGAACGGCCGGATAAGCATAGACAGCACATCAAGAGTCTGTGTTCCGCTTTCGGCTCCAGGATCCATTCAGCAATCAGGCTTGCACTGGCTTGCACCGTCCGCCAGCTCTCTGTTACGCATTAACCCCTGTGCTTACTTGTTCCCTTCATCGCATTTCGTACCCTGATTATAGCGCAAGTCTCTACCGCCATGTCAAGCCCGTCCCTCAAAAGTTGTCCTATAAGGGCCAAGCCCCGCATAAGCTGGTTATTAACGCAAACATTTCCTGGTAATTAAAGAGAGGTTGGCTCATGCTGAACATGTTATTCCGATTTGGGACCCCGCTGCTGGGTATCGGATGTCTTGTAATGGTTTGCCTAATATTAGCGGGTCAACCCTGGTCCCTTGCCCTTCTCGAGTCCGATGGCGCGCAAGAGTTTAAAATTGTATTTTTAAGCATTATATTAGAAGCTTTTCCGTTCATCCTGCTTGGCGTTATTTTCTCTGCCTTGCTTCAGGTATTCGTGACCGACGAGATGGTCCGGAAGCTGACGCCTAAGCATCACATGGTCGGCATTCTTTTCGGCGCGCTGCTTGGTCTTGTGTTTCCGTTATGCGAGTGCGGGATGATTCCCGTCGTGCGGCGCTTAATCCGGAAAGGCATGCCTGCTTATATCGGGATTGTGTATTTGCTTGCAGGACCCATTATTAACCCGATTGTCTTTACTTCTACTTATGCCGCTTTCCGCTCGGAACCGCAAATGGCCTACGACCGCCTTATCATCGCCTTTATCGTTACCGTTATTGTCGGCCTTCTCCTTCACCGGTTCATGAAAGACAGCCCTCTGAAAGAATCATCCGCCAACATCTCTGCGCATCGCCATGAGCATAACCATGACAATGACCGCAATTGCGACCATGAGCATCATAATCACCAGACACACGAACATTCTTCCAACCCGGTTAAAAAAAGCTGGCGACTGTCGGCAACGCTTAGCCATGCTTCGGACGAGTTTTTTGATATGGGAAAATATTTGATCTTTGGCGCACTGCTCACGGCCGTTATCCAGTCCTTTATTGACCGTCAGGCATTTGAGGCCGTTGCGGACCAGCCCGTTCTCTCCTATATATTCATGATGGGGCTTGCCTTCCTGTTGTCGATCTGCTCGACCTCGGATGCTTTTATCGCCGCATCGTTTGGGGGGATGTTTGATCATGGCCCGCTGCTTGCTTTTCTTGTGTTCGGCCCTATGATTGATTTGAAAAATACGATGATGATGCTGTCCGCATTCCGTGCGCGGATCGTTCTTTCGATTACGCTGTTGACCTTTGCTCTTGTTCTGGCCAGCGTATGGCTGCTGGAGGTGCTGAGATGAATCATAACTGGATACGGGCAGGCTTCCTGGCGGGGTTTGCCTTCCTCATCATTTACCTCGACCGTTTAGGCCAGCTGCCGCTGTATGTAGCCCCCCGGATCGAGCTGTATGTCAAGCTGTCGGCAATCGTCCTGAACGCCGCCGCCATCCACCAAGCCATGCTGGCCATGCAGCGTAAGCCCCATGCGGATTGCGAGGAATGCGGCCATGATCATTCCCATCATGACCATGACCATGACCGCGACCACGACCACGACCACGACCACGACCACGACCACGACCATTCCATGTCTCCTCTAAAAAGCCTTATAGTCTACGGATTGTTCCTTCTCCCGTTATTGCTTGGCTTCCTGCTCCCTGCGGCTGCGCAGGAACACGAAGTCAACAGCGGCGGAATTCCCCATCTGCATTCCGGAAGCCATGAGGTTAAATAGCGGGTAATAAAAATCAGCCGTGCAGGAAATCCTGCACGGCTGTTCGAATGGATAATGGCTGTAGCCTAGAAATCAAAGCCGGTATGATCGCTGTTCTTTTCCCGCAGCATTTGATGCTTAGGCTGCTGGTAACGATAATTCCAGTTGGCTGTATTATAGTTTGATTCATAACAGATGCTAGCCGACCAGGTGCCCGCGTTCTGCCGGACAGCGAAATCGTACATAATTTCGCCATGAGTCCAATTCCTTCTCAATTTCAAAGCATCAATAGCAAGTTTGCGGAACGCCTGGACCTGAGTTGGTGTCATTCCGCCTTCTCCCTCTTGCTCCAGATTGCCGTTCCTAGTCTCAATCGGATTATGCCGAAGGCCGAATTTGCCTACCGCATTATTCCGGATGTGAATATGAACCGTTCCTCCAACCGCATTTGTAAGTTCCTCTTCTAATTGGCGAAAAACAAAATCAACTTGCCGCGCCAATGGCATAGCATCTATATTCATTATAATTTCTCCTCCTTTCTACCCTTAAAATTTTGAAAAAAGTTGATTCCAACTAGTTCTCAGGTCTGATTATAGAATCTTTTCAATAAATTTACAATATAGTAAATTATAATTTTTTACAATTATCGCGCAATTACATCTATTCATGACAAACTATTTCTCGATCTTATTCGACATTTATAGACCAATTTCACCTCTGATGCTATAATATGGTTATTCTAAAAAAAGGAGCGCTTACATAATGAGCCAATGGTACTATTCCTTATCCGTTAGAAGTAAGCTGATGACCTCCATTTATTTTAATTTGGTCCTAGTTGCAATCGCGCTGAACCTGGTAATTTTATTCAGTGGGGGCTCCATCCTGGCCGGCCTTATCGTAACGGTGGTACTGGCGATTCTCGCTTACCCGACTGTCGGCTTTATAGAGAAGGCGTTAAACTCCTCCTTTGAAGAGATGTCAAACGCGGCGTTCCGGATCTCCAAAGGCGATTTTACGCAACGAATCGATACGGCAGCAAATGCGTCGCTTGGCGAAGTGGGCCATGCTTTTAACAGCATGGTGGACAAGCTGCGTGATATTTTGACCGAAACCTCCAATATTACAAGGCATGTATCCGAAACAAGCCGCAATATTTTTGATAAAAACAACCATATTCAGATCGCAATGGAGCAAGTTGCCGCCTCTTCCAACGAGCTGGCTACGGGCGCTAACGAAATTTCCGAGGATGTTGCGGACATGAGCGAATCCATTGCCGAGATCGAGAAAAAGGTCGCGAATTATGCCCATGCGACAAAAGAGATGAACGAACGCTCCGAGTTCACCTTGGGTCTCGTAGACAAAGGACGAGGAGCGCTGGAAGCGCAATCCGAAGGGATGCGCCGCAACGTGGAAGCTACCGAGAAGGTATCCGAGACGATTACCGATCTGGCCCGCAAGGCGCAGGGCATTACGGCAATGACTACGGCAATTTCCGATATCGCCGAGCAGACCAACCTGCTCTCGCTTAATGCCTCCATCGAGGCTGCACGCGCCGGAGAACACGGCCGCGGCTTTGCGGTAGTCGCTCAAGAGGTTCGCAAGCTTGCCGAAGAAGCTACGGTTTCGACGAAAGAAGTATTCAGTCTTGTGAAGAGTATCGATCAAGGCATTAAACAAACGATCAATCATATGAAAGTAAATGAAGAAGTCGTTAAAATTCAGACTGAGCGGATCCGCGAATCCGAGATGGTCTTTGCCGAGATCGTTCAAAGCGTTCAATTCATTACGCAGCAGATTGCGGCATTCGCAAGCGAAAGCGATCAAATGCTGGAGAGCGCACGCAAAATTTCTGACGCCATCCAAAATATTTCCGCAATTACGGAGGAATCCGCAGCTGGTACCCAGCAGGTATCCGCCTCCATGAACGAGCAGATTTCCTCCGTCCAAGGTGTTGTTCAAGAGACGGAGCGAATGCTCAATATGTCTACCCAGCTTCAACGTACAATTCAAGTGTTCAAGATGAAATGAGACCGCATAACAAAACAGCCGCATCCGCTTAACGGATGCGGCTGTTTTTGTTATGCGCATGATCTCGCTTTTAACGGGGAAAAATAGCTTCGCGACTACATAAGAAACGGAGGCTATAAACGAATGAAGGGAATGCCGACTCTGTACGGCAGTTACAAACGATGGCTTGCTTTGCTGCTTACCATCGTCTTGCTGCTTGCTTCCGTAGAGCAAGCCTATGCTTCTGCACCCGCAAAGCAAAAAAAGAAAAAAACGGCGGATATGTCCTGGGTAAAGATGCATAAGCAGTTTCCTAATACGTTTATCCTGAGCGGTCCAAGAAACGCCAAGCGAATAGCCCTTACTTTTGATGATGCGCCTGACCCGAGGTTTACTCCTCAAATTCTGGATGTACTCGCCAGCTACGATATTTGCGCGACCTTTTTTGTTGTTGGCTCCCGCGCAGTCAAGCATCCTGCTTTAGTCCGGCGTATTCATCGCGAAGGGCATACCGTAGGAAATCATTCTTACAATCACGCCGTCCTGTCACAGCTTAATTCCCGGGAATTTCATACCCAGATCTGGCGAACGGATGCGATCGTAAGCAATATCATCGGGTATCACCCCCGTTTTATACGTCCTCCATACGGAGAAATGCGCCCGGATCAAGTGGCATGGTCGGGCAAAAGCGGATATACCGTCGTTAATTGGGATGTAGACTCCGTCGATTGGCGCAACAATCCGAACAGCAGCATTGTTTTGCACAATATTAAGAAGACCCTGCAGCCGGGATCCATCGTCCTGCAGCATGCAGGAGGCGGGTATGGACAGGATCTGTCCGGAACAATCGAGGCTCTGCCAGTTCTAATCACCCAGCTGAGGAAAAAGGGTTACAAGTTTGTCACGCTTCCTGAACTGCTGAACAAATCCGCCGATAAAATGAAATAACCGGCAGCCTCTCGGCTGCCGGTTACCTTGTTACTTCAGAACGTATACCTTTACGTTTTGAATGCCGAAATTGTTTACCTCTGCAGGCGTGCCCGGCAAATAAATATCGATACGATTGCCTTTAATCGCGCCGCCAACATCGGACGCAGTCGCAATCATCCCGCCAGTTGGAAGGCCATCGGAGTTATAGCCCGTAATGTAAAGCTTTGTGCCAAGCGGAATAACCTTAGGGTCAACCGCAACCGTGCCTACCTTCAGCTTATTGCCGAAGTAGTCCAGGCCTGCCCAGCCGCCGTTCTCGGAAGCATCGCCGCTGTACGCCGTTGCTTGGATTGACAGCTGCTTGCTGAACGTATGGATCGTGCCCGCTTTGTCTGTAACGCTTTGGGCTGTAACCGTAGCAGCTTTTGCAGCTGCTGCCTTGGCAGTTGTTGTAGTCGTTTTTGCTGTTGTAGCCGTTGTTGTTGTCGGGATAACGATCTTAAGACCAGCGTAAATATTCATCGGATCGATTTTTGCATTCGCTTTCATGAGTTTATCAACCGACACGCTATATTTCTGCGAGAGCTTCCAGAATGTATCGCCCTCAACCGCCGTATGTGATTTACTGGCCGCATGAACCGATCCTGTGGCAAAAATAAGAGATAAGCCAAGTACCGCCGTTGTCATCATAGAAGCTTTCTTCATTTGTGTTGTCCCCCTGGTTTCTGCGTATTTAAGTACGGATGCCTTGCTTATGTGAAGAAAAGAAAAGCGTCAGGCGGAACCGCCTGACGCTTGGTTCTTCCGGTTTAATTGACTTCAATAACAGTATTGAAGGATTAGCCTGTGAATTCTTGTACCCACTCGCCATTCACGTAAGCTACGCCGATTTTCGTGTAGTTTGCGTTCAGAATGTTAGCGCGGTGACCGGCACTGTTCATCCAAGCAGTCATAACTTCGGTTGGCGATTTTTGACCCATCGCGATGTTCTCGCCAGCATAGTTGTAAGTCACGCCAAACGATTTCATCATGTCAAACGGCGAACCGTAAGTTGGAGAGTTGTGGTCAAAGTAGTTGTTTTGGTACATGTCTTGCGCTTTTGCCGTAGCCACTTTAGTCAGAAGAGCGTCAGATGTCAAAGCCTTCAGACCGGCATTAGCGCGCTCTTTGTTAACAAGCGTCACAACTTGGGATGCGAACTCGCTTTGCGATACTGTACCGCTGCCTGTGTTGCTTCCAGTGTTACCAGTACCCGTGCTTGGTGTTGTTGGCTTAGTAGTGTTGCCTGTGTTGCCAGTACCCGTGCTTGGTGTTGTTGGCTTAGTTGGTGTAGTAGGCTTAGTAGTGTTGCCAGTTCCTGTGCTTGGTGTTGTTGGCTTAGTAGTGTTGCCAGTTCCTGTGCTTGGTGTTGTCGGCGTTGTTGTGTTGCCAGTACCCGTGCTTGGCTGCGTTACTTCCGTAGGCAATTTAATTGTAATGCCGCCGAAAGTGATTTTGCTCAAATCGATACCGTATTGCTGAGCGATTTGATTAATTGTATCCATCGAAACATTATTGCAATTCGTGGAGTACGTCTTCACAGCTGGTGCTGCACCTGCAGTTGGAGTCGTTACACCTATGCTGATCAAAGCTGCTGCTGCTAAGCTAGTGACACCCACTCGTAATGTTTGCATCTTCATGAAATCATCCTCCTAAAATTGTATGTGGTATAAAAGTTGTTGGCTTGTTTGCTTGTCAGCTCGTTATTCACTTGCCCTCCGACGCCACTTATCGTAACATGTGTTTCGAACTTGTTTCATGGCACAAAAACTGGTAAGTTACGCGTTTTCACTGTAAAAACAGGCGGTTGAGCGTCTTTATGAGAATGTGCTCATTTCTCGCTAAAACCGCAAATTCAGGCGGCTGTTGGCGATTACGCATAGATGTCAGAATATTTCAACTCTAGGAGTATGAAACATTAGAATCCTTTAAGAAAGCGGTTCCAAAAAGAAGGGTAACAAACGAAAAAACTCCCCAAGAAACCGCCTTTTCGGGCAGTCTCTTGAGGAGTTTCTTCAATATATAGCGATTAGTTTACTTTGATGAATTGACCTGTAGCTTGGGATTCAAATGCGCTCAGGATAACTTGAAGCGATTTGCGTCCTTCTTCGCCCGGGATAGCCGGTACAGTGTCGTTAACGATCGAATCGATGAATGCATCTACTACGCCGCTGGACAGCTGTTTCGTGTTTGTGGAGATTTCGCCGACTTTATGCTTTTCAACGGAACCGTCGCGAAGCTCAACGATAACTTGATCTTCAGGATGAGTGCCGATCTTCATAACGCCTTTTTCGCACCACAGAACCGTGCTGTTGTCTTCGCCTTTGTAGTACGTCCAGCTTGCAACCAGGGAACCGATAGCGCCGCTTTGCATGCGTACAACAACGTTTGCGTTGTCGTCTACATCGCCAGCTTTGTCGATTGTACCGATAAATGCGGCAACTTCGGATACTTCATCGTTAAGCAGGTAACGGATTAGGTCGGATTTGTGCACGCCCAGGTCACCCATTGCGCCCATAATAGCTTCAGGCTTGCGGAAGAACCAGCTTCCCGCACCGTCGATGCTCCAGCCGTCCGGACCAGGATGGCCAAACGATGTACGGAAAGTCAGAACGCGGCCAAGAACGCCGGATTCAAGAATTTGTTTAGCTTTTACGTGTGGAGGCATCAGACGTTGGTTATGTCCCACCATCAGCTTCACGCCGTTTTTCGCTGCAGCTTCGACCATTGCAGCTGCTTCTTCGTCCGTTACAGCCATTGGCTTCTCAACCAGGACATGCGCGCCAGCGTTAGCTGCCGCAATCGACATGGAAGCATGCAGGTAGTTAGGGGTACATACGCTTACCGCATCCGGCTTTACTTCAGCCAGCATAGTCTCATAATCGGCATAAGCCTTGCCGCCATGTTTAGCAGCATATTCTTCCGCACGCTCGATTACCGGATCAACGAATGCAACCAGTTCAACATTCTCATTGCCTACATATTCAGGAATATGACGGTGTTTGGAGATGGAACCGCAACCGATTACTGCTACTCTTACTTTGTTCATTATTTTCCCCTGCCTCTTCTATAATCAAAAGTCCAATATTATTGGTTCAAATAGTTCGTTTTCAGCCAGTTGATGCTTTCTTCAACCGATTGAAGCGGCGGATTCGCGCAGCGGTCCTGCTCAACGATCAGCCATTTTACGTTTGCTTGCTCGGATTGCTTGATAAGCGGCAGCAGATCCAGATCGCCGCGGCCAAGTTCAACCGTGTCGATTTCAGCTTTTTCCGTATTTTTAACGAAGTCTTTCAAGTGAACAAGCGGCAGTCTGCCGGCATATTTCGAGATGTATTCAAGCACATCGCGGCCTGCGTATTGCACCCAGCCAAGATCCATCTCGACTTGCAGGAGGTCAGCGCCTACTGTTTCGTACAGCTTGTCGAACACAACTTGTCCATCGATCTCAACTTCGAATTCGAACTCATGGTTATGGTAGCAGAAAACAATGCCTGCTTCTTGGAATCGCTTACCGTATTCCGCGAAGTCTACAATATGCTTTTTCCAAGCCTCTGCGTCACGGACTTCAACGGGAAGCCATGGGCAGATCGCATATTTCGCACCGATTGTAGTCAAATAAGCAATTTCCTCATCGATTTTTGTTTCAAGATTCACAAGAGGAACGTGATTGCCGATTGCAACCAGATTAAGCTCATCTAGCAGCGCTTTCATTTGTTCGGCAGGAATATCTCCGTATCCGGCAAATTCAACACCTTCATAACCCATTGCCGCTACTTTGCGCAATGTACCTTCAAAATCTTGAGCTGTTTCTTCACGAAGCGTATACATTTGTAAACCGATACCCGGACGTGTCACTGACAAGCACTCCTTTATCATTCAATTCCTTGTAGCTGTAAATTTTATTCTTAAAGTCTTACGATTCTCATTATACGGGTTGCCGGAAACAAAAAAACAGTTGTCTTATTACTATTTTCTTATGCGATTTTGCCATTTCTTCCGTTTGATGTGCTTAATTTGTTCTCTATTGCGCCTGCGCGGCCGCAGATTCCTTGAATTGTAAAGAAATCATAACCATTTTTTAAGATTATCTTAATCTTTGTCGCTTAGAATAAGATCATTAGTAAACTTCTATCGAAGATAAACGTCCCGTCTATAGTCCATATTTATCGCCAAAGCAGTAAAAAAGTAAGCTAATTAATATTCGGGCGAAACCTTCTGCAGGTTTTATCCGTATATGTTATATCAAAGTCTATTAATGGAATGGAGGCATTCCCCTATGAAAACAATGATTCTGTTTAATAACCGCACAATTCCCGTTTATTTAACCGATACGAATAAAAAAGCAATTGAGAAATTGTCTGATGTCCTAAACCGCAAGGTTACAACGGGTAAAAATGCCTTGAAAAACTGTATCAGATCGCTGATCAGCGTTGAAATCGTCGGCAGTGAAGCTACGCTCCACTCGCTGTATGAGAAAGATACTTTAACGATCTCATTGTATTAAACCTACTGAGGAAACATTACAATAGCATGTCCCAAAGCCGGCTGTTATCATACGATGCAGCTCGCTTTTGTTGTTTTTCATACGCAGCAAAAAGAAGCCCTGCCGGGCTTCTCAGGCTGTCGAGAAAGTCTCGACAGCCTTCTTTATGTTCAAATAATTCAATACGACACCGCGTTAATATAGTATAATATTAGTATCTAATAGAAACGGATGGTGTCGTTATGTTGCGTTCTAATCGAGACAAACAACAAAACTACGAGCTGGTTTCCATTGAAGACTTGGTGCCTGCTGACCATATGCTTCGCAAGATCGATAAGTACATTGATTTTTCTTTCATTGATGAGAAAGTACGTCACCTCTACTGCCAAGATAATGGTCGTCCAGCCATTGATCCACTTGTACTTTTCAAAATGATTTTTCTCGGTTACTTCTATGGCATTCGTTCGGAGCGCCAACTGGAACGCGAAGTTCAAACCAACCTCGCTTACCGTTGGTTTCTTGGACTCGGTCTGTCAGACCGTGTTCCAGATCACACAACGATTAGCTGGAATCGTAGAACACGATTCAAAGATACTTCTGTTTTCCAAGATATTTTCGATGAAATCGTGCTGCAAGCGATCTCACATCGGATGATTGGCGGACGTGTGCTTATTTCTGACTCTACCCATGTAAAAGCTAATGCCAATAAACATAAATACACAAGAGAACAAGTACAGCAAAACACACGAGATTATGTGAATGAGCTCAATGCAGCTGTTGAAGCAGAACGTAAAGAGCAAGGAAAAAAGCGCTAAAACCACGGAAGGAGGTGAATGAAGACAAAGAGGTAAAAGTTAGTACGACTGATCCTGACAGCGGTTATATGTACCGAGAAGGCAAGCCAGAAGGTTTCTTTTACTTGGATCACCGTACAGTTGATATGAAGTACAACCTTGTTACCGATGTCTTCGTCACCGCCGGTAACGTCCATGATTCTGTTCCTTATCTTTTTCGTCTGGACCGCCAACGTCAGCGTTTTGGATTTAAAGTAGAAGCTGTTGCATTAGACTCTGGCTATTTAACAACACCGATTTGCAAAGGATTAGAAGATCGTAAAATCTTTGGCGTGATTGCCCATCGCCGATTTCATCCAACGCAAGGCTTACAACCAAAATGGAAGTTTACTTATGATGCAGAACGGAATCTGTATGTGTGTCCGCAGCAACAAGAACTGACTTACCGGACGACAGATCGGCATGGCTACCGACACTACGCGTCTGATCCAAAGCAATGCGCAGCATGCCCAATACTGCAGCAATGCACGCGTTCCGCTAACAAACAGAAAATGGTTACCCGACATATTTGGGAGGACAGTAAAGAAAACGTGAGGATGAACCGACTAAGCAAGTCGGGCAAAAAGCTTTACCGTAAACGAAAAGAAACCATAGAGCGAAGCTTCGCGGATGCCAAACAGCTCCACGGGTTTCGCTATTGCCGTTTGCGGGGGTTAAGCAACGTGATGGAACAAGCGTTGATGACCGCTGCGGTGCAGAACATGAAAAAGATCGCCCTCCACCTGGAAAGGAGGGCGTAAGAGGGGTAGCCTCTTGCGTCGCTTCGTTCTACTCACAGAAAACAAAAAGAGAAACCCCACGTTTTAAGAAAACGTGGGGTTTCTCTACAATCTGAGAAGCCCTGCCGGGCTTCTTTTTTTTGCTTTTACTTTGTTGTCGTCTGCTGGTCAGCCTGTTGCTGTCCGTTCTGCGCTCCGCCGCCATTCTGGAATTGACCGCCGCGTCCGCCGCCGCCGAATCCTCCGCCGCCAAAACCGCCCAGACGAATGGATTCTGCTTCCTGCGTATCATCCTTCAATTGTACCGTAATAATATCATCGGCCTTCAGATCAGCCAGCGTCTTGTCTGTTTCCGTCATTTTCCCATCAGCGAAGGAGGCCGACACAATCTTGGTTGCATCCGTTACCGTAATATCCATTGTCTCGTCGGAGAACATATTCTCCATATTGCGCTGGCGTCCGCCGCCGGAGTTCTGCCCATCGCCTGCTTGAGGCGCGGAGCCAGCATCGCCCTGAGGATCTCCAGACGGAGGGTTGCCGTTTGGCGCATCTCCTTGTGCTGCATCGCCCTGAGGAGGATTGCCCGCTTGGCCTCCTTCCGGTCTTTGGAATGAGGATTTATAAATGGTGATAGTCTGGCCATTAATCGATTTGATTTTGCCGATTGTGCCCATCATGGCTCTGCCTTGGAAGTCGCCTTGCTGCCCCTGGTTTTGCTGCTGAGCTTGTCCGGTTGTTCCATTCGCAGCAGTACCCGATTCATCCGACTTAGAACCGCAGCCCGCCAAAGCAACCGAGATTGCGACGGCGCTTAGTACAATTTTCCAGTTATTCATCTCTCGTATTCCCCTTTTATGGCCTTTTGTTTGCATTGTAGCAGACCAATATGAACGAGAAATGAACATGCCTCTTCTAAATAAACAGATTGATGCCGGATTGATCCGCTTGACCCAAATAGTAGCCGACTCCCGCAATTTTCACGCCGTTTATAAGCTCTTCTTGCTTAATCCCCATCAAATCCATCGACATCTGGCAAGCAACGACCTCCACGCCTTGCGCAATGGCTGTTTCGATCAACTCCTCAAGGGAAGATACGTTATTGCTGCTCATCACGCCGCGAATCATCTTGGCGCCCATCCCCATCATATTCATTTTGGACAGGCTTAGCTTCCGGCTCCCGCGCGGCATCATCATGCCAAACATCCGGCCGATTATATTTTTCGTTACAGGAACTTTCTCGGGTCTGCGGATAACGTTTAATCCCCAGAACGTGAAGAACATCGTTACTTTCTTCCCGCTGGATGCCGCGCCATTAGCTATTATAAACGAAGCTATCGCTTTATCGAGATCGCCGCTGAAGACGATCATCGTACTTTTGTCTCCGCCTTGGGCCACCGGATGAATCGGGTTCGCGGCTAATGCCGGTTTCCCCTTCCGAAGAAAGGCTTCAATCGTCCCGTCCTGCTGCTTCGTCAGCTTCTCAACCTTATTGCTTGTCATACCTGCCCAAGCTTTAATATCTTCGTAAAAGCCGGGATCCGTCGCTGTCACCTTAAGCACCTCTTCGGCCTGCAGGCCGTCCATCCGCTGCTTGACTTGAATAAGCGGACCCGGACAGCATAAGCCGCATGCATCCAAGGAAGCGTCAGCCTGAAGAACAGGAGCGGCAGCCGAAGCTTCCTTTGCACCAGAAATAACGGAATCAAGAGCTGCCGTTGCTGCAGGAGGCTGCTTGTCTGCAAGTTTTGGCGTGTACTGCATCAGCTTGTACGTTTTATAACCCCCGGTCAGATTTCTTACTTTAAAACCGTTTTGACGCAAAATACGGGAAGCCGTATAACCGCGTAATCCCACCTGGCAATACACCCAAATCTCTTTGCTGCGGTCCAGCTCGGAGAGACGGCCGCGAAGCTCATCTACCGGAATAAGAATGGAGCCCGGAATATGACCGTTATTATGCTCCATTTGCGACCTTACATCAACAAGAATAGAAGCTTCTTGATCCCGTGCTGCTAATTGCTCCGCAACAAAAACATCCGTTAGTCCGGACAAAATATTTTCAGCGGTATAGCCTGCCATGTTAACCGGATCTTTGGCAGAGGAAAACGGCGGTGCATAAGCCAGCTCAAGCTCCGTCAGATCGGTAACCGTTCCTCTAAGACGCATAACCGTTGCAATCGTGTCGATCCGTTTGTCCACGCCATCGCGCCCAACCGCCTGAGCGCCTAAAATCTGTCCCGCTTCATTAAAAAGAAGCTTTAGCGACATCGGTACCGCACCGGGATAATAACCGGCATGCGAATTCGGATGCACATAAGTCACTTGGTAAGGGATACCTTGATCGCGCAGCATTTTCTCTTTACTTCCGGTCGCCGCGCCGGTAAGTCCAAACACTTTGATGATCGAGGTGCCTTGCGTGCCTTTGTAAGAAGTCTTCAGCCCTGCCACATTGTCAGCCGCAATCCGGCCTTGTTTATTAGCCGGCCCAGCAAGCGGAATAGCGGTCTGCTTGCCGCTGACGAAATCCGTAACCTCAACCGCATCCCCTACTGCGTAGATGTCAGGCAGATTCGTTTCCGTCTGCTCGTTCACGAGAATATGTCCGCATGCGCCAAAAGCAAGGCCGCTGTTTTGCAGGAAAGCCGTATCCGGCGTGACGCCAATAGCCGATATGACAAGCTCTGTCTGAAGAACGGTACCGGAAGCAAGTCGAACCTCAATGCGGTTCCGGTCAGTCTGGCTAAAGGCTTGCACCTTCTCGTTAAACAGAAGCCGAACGCCGTGATCCTCCATTTCGCCGGCCATGATCCCTGACATTTCGGCATCAAACGGAGATAAAATCTGATTGCTTGCTTGGACAAGCGTGACGTCCAGACCAAGCTCCTTCAAATTTTCGGCCATTTCGATTCCGATAAATCCACCGCCAATGACTACAGCTGAGCGTGTATCGGCCTGGGTTACTTTTTCCTTAATGCGGTCCGTATCCGCAAGATTGCGGAGAGATACAATAGAAGGAAGATCCGCTCCCGGCACATCCGGCCTAATTGGCTTAGCTCCCGGCGACAGTATCATCTGGTCGTAGCTCTCCTCGTACGATTCGCCGCTTGCCAGATTCCGGACCGTTACGGTCTTGGCTGCCGGATGAATAGCTACAACCTCGCTTTGGGTACGGATATCGATGTTGAATCGTTTGTACATCGCTTCAGGTGTCTGAACGAGCAGCTTTCCCCGTTCTTTGATGGAACCGCCGATATAATAGGGTAAGCCGCAATTCGCGAACGAAATATAATCATTTCTTTCGAACATCACAATATGCGCTTGCTCATCCAGCCTGCGCAGTCTTGCCGCAGCGGAAGCTCCGCCGGCTACGCCGCCGACAATAATGACTTTTTTACTCATGTTGGACTGTGCCTCCTGTTGTGTAGTTACCATTGTTGGTATGGCCTTATTCAGACTCGTCTTCTTCGCCGAACATCGCCGAGATTAGCTTCGCGATCTTCGGGGAAGCAATTGTATAATGAATTTCCAGCCCGCTTCTTTCGGCGGCAACAATACCCGCGCTTCTGAGCTTCTGCAAATGCTGCGATACCGTAGACTGCGGCAGGTCAAGACATTCCTGCATAAACGATACGTTGCAGCGGCCTTTCTGAAGCAGCCCTTTAACGATACAAAGTCGTACCGGATGGGCAAGTGCCTTCAGCATCTCGGCGACATCATCGTAAGCTTTAAAATTGTTATCCATATATTCACCTCAGCGTCATCACTAAATCACAATATCGTAATATTACGATATAACGATAATAAAAGCAAGTTGTGATCCAAAGCACAATCCCGCGTATACAAAAAAGGGACCTGAAATCAGGTCCCCCATTCTTATTATCGAAGGGAGCTTGAAGCTCCGTCTTGATGTAATGCTTTCCGGTTGCCAAGCAGGAACAGCGCTGTTCCGATCCAGCCGCAAATGGAAGCAATCACAAGCAGCATCGTTAACGATACGCTGTCCGACAAGCCCGCTCCAAGCAGCGGGCCTAATGTGCCGCGAACGCCAAACAGCATAAGATGCACGCCAAACACGGCCGCTTCCCTACCCGGGGCGAGTCTGGAAACAAAGGCCAGGATACCGATATCCCAAATGGCCTCTCCTACACCTTGAATGCCGTTGCCTACGATAACAGCCGTATAGGTTCCCCATACTCCGTATAGCATCGGTACGATCGCATACGCGCTAATCCCGCATACCAGGACATGTTTAATATCAATCCGGTCAATCAATCGTCCGGCGATCAAGTAAGTAAGCAAAAGTCCTGCGTAGTAGGATATTCGGGCAAAACCGATCTGTACGTTGTTCAACTCCAGCACCTGCACCTGAATGATCTGGTACAACGGATTGGACAGCATATTGCCGAAGCCGGAGAAGGTGGTCGCTGCAAGAAATACAGCCAGCTTACGGTTACCCGACACCAATGCCCACTGATCGCGCAGCGAGAACTTAGCCCTTGTTCTGGACAATGCGGGCAAAGGCTGCTTCGGCAGCCGCAGCGAATTAAATAGGATAACGGAGGCTACTCCGAATATAGAAGCCGTAATAAGAGGACCCGATGGTCCCGCCGCATCAGCCCAAGAACCAACGACGTACGCAAGAGGAATCATTAATGCTCCGCTTGCTACCCGCACATACCCCATCAGCCTGCCTCTTACATCTGCCGGATACATCCGTGCAACAAGAGATGCGTAAGCCGGAGCTTGTATTCCCATTAGAATCTGGAAAGCCAGAGCGGTTGCAACGTAAACGGATGGATGAGGAAATAAGGCCGGAAAAATAATGAGCAATCTGCCGATGACGTTCGGAACAATAACAAACGGTTTTGGATTGCCCGTCTTCTCGATCCATGCCGCCCAAATCGGCGAGAACAAGAGACCTACTGCCGGCGCAGCGGACAATAACCCTACCTGCAGGTTGGTAGCCCCTTCCCGAATCGCGAACGGCATAAAAAATTGATTCAATACAACGTTAAAAATACTGAATAATAAAGTCGCGCTGAAATCGATACGCGCATTAAACCAGACCCGAGGCATCATCTGCATGCCGAGCCTATAGACACTGCCCTTTGTTTCCATCTCGCTGCAATCCTTTCGCTCCACTATCCGTGATTCTATCTATTTGGTTTGTCTTACCCATTAGAGCAGAGATTTCATGAAAGCGCAATAAACATTTTTACCTGAGCTTGTCATCCCAAAAAAACGGCCCTCACCGGACTGAAAGAACCGTTACACCAGTATCAACAGCAAACCAAAGCAGGCGACAGAGACGCCTGTATAACACCAGGCTGCCGCCCGGCTGCAATCACGGAGACGCCAAATTCGCACAAGATACCCGATTGTAAACAGGACGGAGACAATCATAATTCCCATCATAATGCCGTCCATAAAAGGATCATTCATCATACCGTTCATCCCGCCGCTATGATGCTGCATATTGGACCATTCCATAGCGCTTATGCCGCCCGTAAGGAGCAGTGGAAGAAGCAAATGTATGCCATGCACAACGATTGGAAATAACATGCCGCCTATCGAAAGAAGGGAGCTGCGCGGCAAACGTTTATCGGTCACGCTTTAGTCGCCTCCATTCCTGTTGCGTTACAACAGTATATGGCGCATCCCCGCATTGATTCGATTTTTTTCACGGACAATGATGTCGTACAGGCAAGCTAAAACCATTAGAATTCACAAAAAAAGAAGCAGGCATCACCTGCTTCTTGCTTCTCCTCACGGCTATTCCGGCTGCTCCCTGCCGAGGAAGCGCCAGAAATTCCGGTTGAACAAATCGTCAAGATCACGCTTGATCTCATCCTCCGTTACCTTCCAGCCGTTGTTGTACAAACGCTCGTATTTCGAGGCCAGTACTTGCCCGATAATGCGGCGCGAGTGCTCCCATTTGTAAATCAGCTGTTCAAATACCCGGCAGTCCGAGTGCTGCGGAATGACGGAAGTACCCAGCAGTTCGAGACGGAACTTCGTCATCTCCTCTACCATCGATTCGATGTGAAGGAACCACCAGCAGCCAAATACCATCAGATTGCGGAACTTCCGCGCAAGCACGGTCAGCTCATGCTGATTGCTGCGGGCCAGCATCGTGATAAGGAATTTCTGCTTCGGATAATTGCGGCATAAAGCTTCAACCGCGGACACGTCCGAATCCATGCTCATGTCTCCCGCAAGACGAAGCTCCGGATTCACGCGGCGGCGAACGCCAATCATGAGGGCAAACGGAATGCCATGTTTCTGGCAGACCGGCACCATCGCTTCGTCAATCATGCGGGTGCGGTGGTCCTCAGCCGGATAGACGAAATCGCCCGGCATCGATACGGCCAGATATAAAGCGTCCATGCGTACAATCCATTCGGAGAGAAAGCGGCGTACTTCTTCCTTCGTCTTCTCCGTCCACTCCTCGGAAGCATCGTAACCAAGGGAACGAAGCTGTACGACCGCATTAGGCCAGTCATTCAGCAGAGTGTCGACCCGAAGGGCAGCGGAGAACCGGGCATCCGTATTGCCGCCGCGGTTCAGCCATACTTCACGCTCTTCCGGATCAAACGGATCATTGGTCATAAGGACATGCTTCACGTTCGAGATCCGCAGAACCTCATCCACCTGCTCAGCCGTCGTACGGCTGGCAAGCGCTTCACGGTAATCATTCAAATTACGCGAGGAAACATCAAGACCAAGACGGTGCAATATCGTAATAAAACCGTTTGCCGCTTCGCTGACTGGCGAATGTTCAATAAAGAGCTTATTCCAGATCCAGTCCGCCTGCTCCCGCTTCGTCATGGCCCAGAATGCGTCATACGTTTCCTGGTCATCCGCCCAGCGGAACGACTCCGAAATTAGATAATGATATATAAGCAGCTCATCGATGCCCCATAGCAGCAAATTGCCGAAATCGGCGGAAAATAAATGGGTATGCATATCCGTTACCGGCATCGTCATCGCAAGACGCCCAACGGTTTCTTTCATAACACTGACGGATTCTATGGCTAGTTGTTCCTTGATCATAATGAATTTTCCCCCTCAACTTGTCCTAATCACATCGTACCACCGCCGGGGGGCGAACCGCTTCTATCCGGTTATCGTTCATCGATGGCCCATTTATATGTGGTTGGTGTATTTGAAGGCCGGGCAGTATAATAAATCAACAGCTATTTCATCCATGGAGGAATCTCATGAGCGTTCAAGAGCGATACCCGCTTCCCATTGAAGCGATGTACAACACATCCCAGATTCCGACCGACTTTCATTCCCATCTGGAATATGAAATTTATTATTTTCACAGCGGCAAATGCAAGCTTCTGATCGGTGACAGCATCTATGAGCTTGCTCCCGGCAACCTTATTCTGATGAACGGGATGACTCTTCATTATCCGTCCATCGATAACCGGTACGAATATTGCCGGACGGTCGTCCATTTTGACCCGGCCTTTGCTTCGGGTTTGTTTCAGCCGCCTTTTCTGATTCCCCTGCTGCTTCCCTTCGAGAGACAGACGAACCGCCTGATCTCCCTGAAAGCCGAGGAGCAGGCAAGGATAGAACCGCTTCTGGAACGGTTATGCCAGCTTCGGCAAAGCAATGATCCGCTGTCTCATGACCGGTTAATCCTCTGCTTCCAAGAACTGCTGCTGCTTATTTACGAATTCGCCCATATGCCTAGTTATGGACAAGCCTCTCCGCCTGGCAGCATTAAGCATCAGAACGTCCAAAAGCTGATCGCGTATATCGAGGAGCATTACCGGGAGGATCTTGAGCTGGACGATATCGCCGACTATATGCATCTGAACAAGCATTATCTCGTGAAAATCTTCAAGGAAACAACCGGCATTACCTTGTTCCATTACCTGTATCAGCGAAGAATTAATCAGGCTAAAATGCTGTTTACGATGAACCCGGACCGCTCCATCACGGAGACCGCGTTTGAGATTGGCTTCAAATACGTCTCGCATTTCAGCCAAACATTCAAAAAATTTACCGGACAATCCCCCGATGACTATCGGAAGGGGATCGCCCGGCCTCTTGAGTAAACCGATATTGGATTTAAGAACGGAATTGCTCCCGGATGCCGGCCAAATAGACCTTAAGCACAATCTGAATGCTCTCGTCCAGATTTACCGGCAGCCCAAAGCCTCCGCTTCTCTCTAACGTTGCGAAACCATGCATAAAGCTGCGGAAGCCTCTGACGAGATGGATCGTATCCTCCTGCTTCATCTTATACGCATAGTCCATCACCGTAATAATGAGCTGAATCAATTCTTCGCTTACTTTGATCAGCTCCGCGTCCTCTGTCTGCTGAGCCGGAAGCGTTGCCTCGTACAAGCCCGGATGCTCTCTCGCGAATCCGATATAAGCAAGCCCTATGGCAAAGACGGCATCATCGCCCGATCTTCCGGCAACGGCGCGGAGCAGCCTGTCATGCAGATTTTTGAGTCCGTACAAGGCAAGCTTCTCCTTAAGTCCGCTTAATCCGTCCACATGGTTATATAAAGAAGGAGAACGGATGCCAAGCTTCTGGGACAACGAGGCGAGGGTAACGGATTCGAGTCCGTTCTCGTCCGCCAGCTCGGCAGCCTTTTGTATGATGGTTGGCAGATCCAATCCTATTCTTGGTGACATGGTCTATTCTCCCTTTCCAATGATTTCTAATGAACAATTACGGCATCAAGCTTGCGGGAAGCATTCTGAATGGCCAACTCCATCATCGCTTCCGGCAGAACAATCAAATCCCCGTGACCGACAGCCAGCAAGGATGGCTTCAGCTTCAGCAGCTTCATTGCGCTGCGGAGCGATTCGATCTTATTCCAGGTCGCCATTGCAGGAAAAGGAAACTTCCAGCGCACCTGTCCGCTTACCGCTATTCCGCCGCGCACCTGAAAAGCATCTCCCGCAATCAACGCATGGCTTCGCGAGTCGAGAAAAGACATCGAACCCGGCGTATGGCCCGGCGTCGCAATCGCCAGCAGGGAACCTACGCGGTCTCCATCCTGGAGAAGCACATCCGGGCGCGTTGCGATTTTGCCCGGCTTAGGCACGCCGCCCCGAATCGGCGTTTCCGGCTCGTTGGAGTCAAGCGAGCGGTCACCGTTAAGCAGTCTCGAATCACGGGCAGAAATATATACCGTAACATCGGTCAGCTGCTTCCTAAGCGTATCCAAAGCTCCGATGTGATCACTATGAGCATGGGTCAGAACAATACGCGTAATAGGTTTGCCGATTTGCTTTGCTGCTTGCAGAATAGCCTCGGCGTTACCCGGCATTGCAGCATCAATTAGCGTCAGGCTCTTCTCTTCCTCCACCAAGTAACAATTCACCGGAAACATTTTTGGCATAAAAGTAAGCTGGTAAACCTGTTCATGACGTGTCATTCTCATTTTAATTAACCACCTTCGCTCATAAACTAATATCATTAGTTTTATAATAACTAATACCATTAGTTTTTGCAAGAAGTTTTTAGCCCAAAAGTATAACAACAATAATTATAATAAAAAACGGCAGCTTACCAACAAGTCAATTGCCGTCGTGTTGTATTGAGCTCCCTCGTTAGCGCAACCATGTTATTAGCTCTATTGAGACATATTATTCCACATAGCACTCACCGTTCTGACAACCATAAATATAAGTATCTTTTGAATCGGAGTATCTAATTCCTCTTTTCTCAAAATCAGTTGGTGCCGTCGCTGCGAGCCTTTGCATAAGCAAATAGGCCATCTCATGACTCAACTCTGCTTCCCCTGTCCCACCGATTGCAAATCCGGATGGACCTTGATATGCGGTTAAGATCCACTTACTCCCGTCGCTTCTTTGCGCTTGAATCATATAATTAAAGGCATCTTCGGAGTTTTCCGACTCTTACAGGATCACCGAACAGTGTTATCAAACTCCCCCGATATCTCGCAATCTCTTTCAATTCCGTGGTTACACTTAGAAGGTTTGATGTTTCATTGCTGTAACTTAGATCATCGATCTTGGAAAAAGTCACGTCGGTTATTTGGGAAGAAGATTCTTTCACCCCATTTTCGATTGATTCCAACTCTCCGTCTAAAATGTACTTTCTCGTAATTTCTCCTGTAACGGGGTCCAAGTGATATCCGGCTTCAGGCTGATTATTGCTCTTTTTTCGTACTCCTACCATGACATGGTCTCTCTCGTCATATCCACTTACTTCAATAATAAGATCTTTATCATCTTGGCACCATGCCGAGCAATCTTCCTTCACCTTCTGGATCAGCACTTCGTCCGAGAGCATTTTTTGCCCCCTCGATGTACATGAAACAAGAAAAAGCACAAAAACCAGAGCGACGAATAGCCTGATATGACGTTTCCTCATAATGCCCCTCATTCCTAAGACAATATCATTCCAAAATATTTTCATAATTGTAATTTTCCTGCCCTTACTTCAATAAAAATAGGCAGCGGATATCTGATCTGCTGTCGGTTTTTTTGTTTTGAACTAAAGTTCTCCGTTAGCTGAATTTCACAAAGTGAGTATAATTTTCCGAATCAGCCTTAACAAAAAATCCTATAGATTGATAAAATAAATCTGCATTTGGGTTATCTGTCTTTAATACAAGCATCTGAAAGTACTTTTTAGCCTCTATAATAACTGAATCCATCAGCAAGCGTCCTATCCCGAATCGACGGACACTTGGTAAGACATAGAGGCGACGAACACGACCAACTGCTTTACTACCTGCGAGAGGGTCTTGGTTT
Organism: Paenibacillus sp. JDR-2; assembly: GCF_000023585.1. Lineage (NCBI taxonomy): Bacteria > Bacillati > Bacillota > Bacilli > Caryophanales > Paenibacillaceae > Paenibacillus > Paenibacillus sp. JDR-2. The sequence continues at coordinate 5,625,001 of NC_012914.1, forward strand.
AACCCGCAAACCCCAACAATATCGCCGTCTTTAATAGCGATGAAGAGCGCTTCCCCGTCCCCGCCAAATTTATTGGTTCCTGCTTCATAGTCGGCCACTAATCGTTTGATGTGACGAAATCCTTCGTTCGTACTTTCTTCAATGAGTCGCATTACCTTAGAGGTTTCTAAATGACTAACTTTTGTGACGATAATACCATTCACTTAACCACCCCTCCTGCTTTAGTCAATGGAAAAAAGAGCAGCGCCGCGGTGGTCTGCTCACTTTTTGTTGTTGAACTATCGTTCCCCGTTAGTTCAAAACCTTCTATTTTGTGAGTGCCCTTGTTCGAAGTAAATCCAGCTTGTAAGTTGGTACAAACTTGGCCAAGTCTCCACCAGGTAAATCTAGCTCCCCATCATCGAACACAATAATGAAATCATCAGTACAATAAATTAGCTTGCTCCAATCAATTTGATTACATTTCATAATTGCTTCGAACCAAATCTTATACGCACGGATATGCCAGTCCCAATCCTGTAGTGACCAATGGAGATAAAGCATAACCATTTTGTTTAAAATAGATTTTTCATCTATTCCAGCCTGATAACGAATGGGGTGATTACCGACGTTCCAAATGGAGTACAGAGAAGCACCATTATTAAGTTGATCAATTCGTATTCGTTCAAGTGCTGGATGGAAAATTGCATCTGCTGTTGTGTAAGGATCCCCAGTTGCATATATGTTTAGGTAACAAATTTTTTCTGTTTGAGTTTTTTGGGCAATTTGCTTTATTACTTGCTTAATTGCATCAGGAAGTTCCCTACATACTTCTTCATAAAGCATTTCCGCTTGATATTGAGACAAGTAGATATAAATAAGTATCCCAGACTGATCAATTATGCGATCCAGCTGTCCATCAAGGTCATAAAACAAATTGTATTGCACTGTAACAGAGAGCTTATTTGATTGATATGTTAAAGCCTTTATAGTTACTAGTGCTTCATTATTATAATTATAATTCTCTTCATAACAGATTGTATTCTCTATTGTTAAACCATTCCTGCAGTTAAATTCTATATAACGAATCGGTCGACCTTTTTCATAGAGAATATCTTCAATAGAAACCAGTTTTCCGTCATTATATGATCTAATAATCAACCGAGATTCTAGGTGTTCATAATAAGCCACCACATTAATTAAAGAATCTTGATGAGAAACCCAAATCAGACCGTTTTCGTCCTTCCCATAAGAAGTTTCGTCTTGGCCCTCTGTAACTCTCCCCACTGGCTGCTGGTTTCGCTCAAACCAATATGGACATGGAGAATATCTTTTTCCATCTGTAAATTCCCACCGGCTAACTTGTAGTTCACTCCGTTTTTTATAAGATAAGAAGTTCTCCTGTGCATCTAAAGCTAAGTTTATATATGTTTCTATTGTAATAGACATTAATTTATTGCTCCCTAAAATATAGTCTTTTGTAAGTATTAGGTTTCCACTAACGTTCCTCGTTTATGGAATGCTTATTTCGAATTATTAAGTTTATTTCCTGATTCTGTACATCAACAAATTTTACTAATAATGCAATTTTGTCCTCAGAATTAATACGTTCCCAATAGTAGTCTGCTATTTTATCAATTGAATCGAAGAGTGGTACTTCAATTGGATCACCTTCGAATGGTTTAAGTACACCATCCAGTTCCGTTCTATAGGTATATATACAATGACCTATTCCCTTCTTGAAACGGTTGTATTGATAGAGGTTACGTATGCAAATTGAATGGTCGTTGTCTTGTGTTCTAAGAATTGATAAGCTGTATTGCTTAAGATCTGTGTTAATTATACCTGAGATTCTTGGGGTAAAGTGGGGAGCATCGGGTTCAAACTCTCTAAGCATTAATGATTCATAAAAGGACCTGTAATTCTTTAATCCTTCATAAATAGTTTCAGTTTGATCACCATTAGAGACAATGTGTACGTTATCCCAATGCCGAATAGGATAGTAAAATATGAGCGAAGGGTCCTCCACTAGAGCAGGATCAAAGGCTTTGTTTCTTATACTAAAACCTTCTCTTTCAAATACTCGATTTCTACTGTTCGTGCTTCTTCCCATAATCCAATACACCTGTACATAATGCGATCCTGAAGGAGTCATACCTACAATAAGCGTTCTTCCGGGATAAGGATTCTCAAACAAAGCGTGTTGAAGTTTGTTCATCTGCATCTGCTCCTCTCGAATAAACACAAAGAGGTAAGGGGAATCCCCCTTACCTCTGCCCAGGCGTACGGCTTTAACTTATATGCTTCCTCATGGATCCCCATGCTCCGCCAGTCACATATAAGACTCTAAATTATATTCATAATACCAATTTCTCTCAACACTTTTCAATGCATTGTTTTCATAAACTAACGTTACCCGATAGTTTAATAAAAAGAAGACGACCACTTAATGAAGTAGTCGCTTCAACAAATCAGGACAGACCAAAATGCTTTTCAATTGCCGATAACATATGGTCTTTATTTGATTGAACTGTTCTCGTTAGCCACTTTAATTCATACTGCTTGGCTTGATGCAGATAGTGATTTGAGGCTTTAACAACATTGTTTAGTGTTTCCTCTCTAGCCCGTTTCGGTTCAGATAAAGTGGGAAACAAATCCTCCATGCCTCTCAGGTGGTCTCGGTCTAAATATTCTGATCGAATTAGTTCATCTTCTGCAAACAAATAAACAACTTGGTTGGGGTTAGATATCTCCCTTAAAAAAGCTGGCTCCATAAAAGTGTCTACAACTATTGGCTTCTCTTTACCCGTTTGTAATAAATCCAATATGATGAACTCAACACTTTCATCAAAGACTGAATTTAACCAATGACTTCTATCGTTCCCACGACCTAAAAAGAACCACTCCCAATCGATAAAGTGCCTCAAAATTGCCGGATGATCCTGTGGGTTAGCTTTTGATTGATATTCATAGGTATGGTCATCTGAAGAATAATAATTCATTCCCCACTTTGAGGCTAGCGACTTCGCCATAGTGCTTTTGCCACCGCAAGGTCCCCCACATATCCAATAAACGTGATCCAGGTAATTTCTTAATAATCGATCTGAAATTCTCATTGTTCTAACATCCCCTTGTTTAAGATTAATTCTTACAAGGGGGAAATTCTCATTCTGGTAGCACTAACTGTCCAAGTTGCCGGCATTTCTACACCGCCTTTCTATAACAGTTTCCCACAATATTATCCATTTGTGAATACCCTTACATTGATATGATCCACTACGTTAAACTGCCCTTTAGTTCAACAAAAACGCAGCCGAACGTAATACGCCGGCTGCTGTTGTTCTGTATTGAACTAAAGTCTCCCGTTAGAGTAATGGATCAAGTCAACTAAATCTCATGCAGCCAACGTTCAATTTCGTTAAGTTTCTCTGCATAAAGTTTAATATTTAGAATGGTCCCTGCAACCTGTTCTGTCCCGGATTTCTGTTCATCTGGATCTGTACAATCAATCCATAAAGACCGCTTCAGACAATATTCTAACCAGTCCAACTTCCCTAAAAAGCTATTTGCCAGTATCATTCTCCAGTTTGCATGGATATGGGTTTGTGTAGTTCCTCTATAGCCATCTATAAAAGATAAGAACCTGTCGTGATCAATTTCTCCCGATTCATTCTCAGACCAATAAATTGCCGTTTCAATTAAGTCCAGTTTAGGGTTTCTATAGCCAGCACATTCCCAATCAATAAGGATTGGTTTGTCATTCCACAAAACATTCTTAGGGTCTAGGTCACCATGACTGATGACCATACTCGTTAACAACTGCTTAGCTGAATTTATAGCTTCGAGATTCCATTCGTTAAGCATTGGAGTGTTTTCTAATAATAAGCTGGTCCACTCGGCATTATTCTCCTGCCCTTTTTCCAAATAAAAGTTCCAGTCAGTTAGCCCCCGATCTTCAGGCGGAATATTAACTATTCCAAGGTCTGAGAAATCCCCCTTATGTAAAGAGGAAAGAATGCTACCCATTATCTTGCAATGATTCGAATTTATTTCACTGGGCTTAAGGCTTTTTCCATCCATCCATTCAAATACGAGATAGAATTGCTCACCTACTTGCTGAATAGAATGACCATTAAAAGTCTTAGCCGGAAGAGCAGGTACAAAGTCTGAAGCCCTATTAGCAATGAGTTCGGATCTGATAAAGTTTTGCATGGCTGTTGGTCTGGCCATAATTTCTGGGTTTAATGCTTTGACTACGTATCTACCTGAGGTGGTTTGAACTGCATACATGCGATGTAATAAACCACCTGATACCGCAGTAGGGGCAATTGTTATATCACCAAGCCCTAATTCATTACATAGAGCTTCTATTTGACAAGGATCCATTCTTATTCACCTTCCCACATCATCTACCAATTTGTATAATACAATTTCTTTGTAGCCATTACGTTGTCCTGCCATATCGCTTAACGAAAGAAGGAGCAGCTGCCGCGGCGGCAAACTGCTCCCTGGAATCATCAAACTAATGTTCCCTTTTGTTGAACGACATGCACCATCTAATAGCTGCCTTATCGACCTCATCAACGTAGGCGATATCATCAGATAAATTCCAAAATAATATTTTGTCTGTTTCGTTATTTTCTTTAAACTGGGCTATGTAATCCAACTCAGTAAAGTACACTGGATTATATTTTATCACTCCATTTGGCTTCCTAACCTTTAGTAAGCCTTTAAAATCCATGTCGCGAACAACTTGTGTTGTTTCCTCAAAAAGTTCCCTTATGGCACATTCTTTAGGAGTTTCCCCATCTTCCCTTCCTCCGGCTGGTACTTCCCAGTGTTTCCTCAACGTATTAAAACATAATAGATACTTATCATTATATCTAACCACTGCATATGAACCTGCTAGTGGCCCGTAACTATTTAGTTCATCTTCTTTCAAAGTAATACATTCTAATAACTCATACCCATCTTTATTGGTAGCGATCATTAGCAAAGCCCCCATAAAACTGCCTATTACTTGAGCGGCAGCTCATCAGTGTGAACTGCCGTGCCATCTTCATTGAACTAAAGTTCTTATGTTAGTTCAATGACTTTTTGTTAATAATCTTATTGCTGTTGTTAAGTTCATGTCTTCTAAAGAATTCAATCGTAAATCATATGCTTCAAAGAATAATTCTCTAGTTAGTTTGTTTGGTACAATTATACAATACATCCCAGCTGCCTTCGCCGCTTTTGCTCCATTAGGTGAATCCTCGAATGCAACCGCATTTATAGGTTTAACACCGAAGTAATCTAGAACTTGCAGGTAAAGGTCAGGAGCAGGCTTAACATTTTTGGCATCCTCGTGGGTTCTTATGCATGAAAAATAATCTGTAAGTCCTAACTCCTCTAAATTAGGGACAACCCAATTTCGTGGAGCACTAGAAGCTAATCCAATATTGATACCTAATCCTTTGGCTTCATTCAAATAGTTTTGAACACCTGGAAGAGCTTTTTGATTAACAATTAACTTATCATATTTTTCTCTTCTCAGTTTTCTAAGTAATTCTCGGTCTAATGTTTTTCCTATGCTTTGTTGTAAAAATTCATAAGGATCAAATGAATTAAAATGTCCACCGATCCTAGAACTGTATAATTCTAAAGGTAATTCAACCCCATACTCCATAAGAAGTTCTTGAAATGAATAAAACTCATACGTTTCGGTATCTCTGATTAAACCGTCAAAATCAAAAATGACAGCTTCAACCGCCATAGCTTACCCCCTAAATGAGTCTATGTCTTACTTAAACCACTGAATACTTTATCTCTCTACCACTTTAACATAGTAAATTGAAATGGCGTTATGTGTCAACATCTCATTACGCTCTTCTGCCCGTAGTTCAACGAAAACGGCAGCCGATTGTTTGGTCGACTGCCGCGGTATCCTTATTTAACTATCGTTCCCCGTTAACTTAATGCCCACCCACAGTCTACAACTTTATTTTCACGGTCTAATACTTTATTTTTCAGTCTAATATTTTATTTTTTCAAGACAGCAGGTCACAATTGTGACCTGCCATCGCTGTTTTTTGTGTGTTTTGATTGTGAATTTTACACTTTCATTTATTTTTGCACATCAAAAATCTTGCTGATCATACCGACAGATCCCAGCGCATTCATAACCTCGGTCGGAACAAAGATCGTCGACGCCTTCCCCTCTGCCATTTGCGCTAAGGCTTCGAATGACTTGTAAGCTAAAATTTGCGGATCTAAGCCTGCCTCTTTGATTGCTTCGATCCGAGCCCGCTCCGCCTGCGCGACATGTCTGATCGCTTCCGCTTTCCCCATCGCTTCAAGCTCCTGCGACTTCTGCTTGGCTTCCGCGTCCAAGATTTGCCGCTTCTTCTCGGCTTCTGCTGCCAAGACGACAGCTGCTTGTTGGGCTTCTGCGCGCAGAACGGTCGCCTGCTTCTCCCCTTCCGCCTGCAAAATGCTGGCGCGCTTCTCACGCTCCGCTCTCATCTGCTTCTCCATCGAATTTTGAATATCCGCTGGAATTCCCAACTGTAAAATTTCTACCCGATCAATCCGAACGCCCCAATTCTCCGATGCATTATCGAGCGCCTGCCGCAATTCTGCTTGAATGCGGTCACGGTTGGACAATATTTCGTCCAGCTCCATCTTCCCTATCGTGGCTCGCAGGGCGGAAGCGACAATATTGTGGATCCCTTCCACATAATTCGCAATGCCATACGTTGCCAGCTTCGGATCAACTACTGTAAAAAAGGTTGCCAGTTCGACGCCGATGGCCACGTTATCCTTCGTAATCACCGATTGCGAAGGTACTGTTTCCTGCTTCATACGAAGATCATGACGGATCCGAACTCTGTCGATAATCGGAATGATGAGATTTACCCCGGCATGCAGCGTGTTTGAATATTTGCCTAACCTCTCCACAATCGCTACCGATTGCTGAGGGATAATGCGAACGCCTCTTGCAATAATGACAACAACAATCACGAGTATGATAATAAATACGATTAAGCCTATCATTTATTATCGGCTCCTTTCTACAATCAGTTTTGTTACGCCTAACCCCTTAATTCGCACTTTCTCGCCCTTGCTTATCGATTCATCCGCGACGGCCGACCATATTTCACCGTTCACGCTGACTAGTCCAATCTCGCCGCGTACAATATCTTGCACGACAAAGGCTTCTTGGCCAATCAGCCTTTCCTTAATCTCTGGCATCTTATCCGTTGAAGTAGGAATGACTTTGCGTATAATTGGAATTAACCATACGTACATCAGAAATGCTGAGCCCACGAAAACAAAACATTGCACCAGAAATGAAGTATTTACGAACACCATACCTAGCGCGATGAGAGACGAAATGGAGAGCAACAGAAAATAAAAGGTACCTGTATTCAGTTCAATCAACAAGAAAATAGCGAACAGAATAAGCCATCCGATCCAAAGCATAGTCCCCCTCCCTTACATGATTCCATAGTACATGGCTATGTGAGACAGGAATAAAGTATGCAGTAGACTACCTAATCCATCATTGCAAGTGGGATTTCCGGCGAAAACATACCTTTGGACAATATTCCCAACATTTTCCTAATCATTGGCATCGGAATGCGCATTACAAATAAACATAACCAGCCATTGACGTCTACTTGCACCCCCTATATAATGGCGTTAAATCAGCAGAGGGGGATGAGTTCATATGAGGGAACGATTAATGAATCTAGAGCAGCGCCTCACGAACCAGCATCATATGGATTTATTTTTACACACGAAGCACACGATCAAAGCCATTGATGATTTGTCTGAGCAGCATCGGCTGCTGAGCGCCGCCCATGCAATCAGCGGCTATAAGATTATCGGCGACGAAGAAGTTCTGTTCTATGATACACTAGCGCTAGTGAAAGAGCAGATTTTGTTGACGTTGGAGAGGACATTGGATGACCTCGAGCACAAAGGAGACAAATATCACGAGAAGAATTTTAAAGATGGTGTGGAGTGACAAACACGGAAGTTGTGTCTTGAATACTCCGGCCGTATATCCAGGCGACGATGAAGCATAATTAGAGCAGCCGTGGCAGGTCACATCATGACTTGCCACGGCTGTTTTTTTGTGTCCCTTTGTGAATCACACTTTAAGAGCGTTTCTGGAGGAGATTAATGTGAACCGCACAAAAATCATTGGATTAAGTCTATTAGCGCTTGGAATTCTTGTTCTGAGAAAATAAAGTATTAGACTGGATGTATTGAATTCGTGCGGTATTTCGAATTGCAAAATCGTCAGGCTCAAAAAATAAGTATTAGACTACCCCCTAGAAACGGAACAGCAGCAGTCATGGACGTCAAAATAAAGTCCTAGACTGCTGCTGTTTTTGAACTATCGTTTCCCGTTAATTGAAAGTTCTGTAAGATATTTCTTTGCCATTTCCATGTCCTGTGTTTGTAGAACAATTCCATCTTCTTTATTGAGTATGACATACGCAGGGAATTTTTTAATGCCCAAAGCATGCGCCCATTTTTTAAACTTTTTTTGGTCAATAGTTAATAGCTGTACTTGAAATCCATTTTGCAAATCTAGTGATGAATTCTGAAAACGATTAAGTTCATCCCCTATTTTCATAACATCTGCTTGGTAACAAAACACTTGAAGGGCGTAAGCATAGTTCAATTCCTTTTCAGGCATTAAGTTCTGAACTACTTCATCTTTACTTGGATTACATCCAACAAGTAATAAACAAGTGCCAAATAAAATCAATATTACAACATATTTTTTAAGCATTTAAACACCTCCGTAACCTCACAACTATTTCCAATTGTTAGACGTGGATTTGCCAAATTAGTTGCATTATCCTACCTTTAGTCCAACAAAAAGCAACCGTACTTTATGAGCCGGCTGCTGTCATTCTGAATTAAACTAACGTTTTCCGTTAGTTCAATGGACAACGCTTTTTCTTGACTGACGTTTGCCCTTTTGATAATTGTTTAATAAACATAGAAGATTAAATACAATACCGACAGCAGCAATTACAAGCGGAAGCCATGGATGTATGTGCAGAGTCTCACTATCTGTGAAGACAGTTACTTCATAATAAGAGTAGGTTATTTCCTTTATTGGGACATTAAAATAGTGAACGCGGTCCAGTACACTCCTTACATCTCCATACAAACTCTGGCATGCAACAAACAATGCAAACATTAGAAGGAGGTTAGTAACCATGATATCCTTCTTAATCTTAACCATATTGTACCTCCGTTCCACAATTAGTTTACAACATATTGGAACCGAACTAACCTTCACTTCAACAAAAGCTACAGCTGATCCTCCGGTCCGCTGCAGCTTTCTGGTTGAACTATAGTTCTTCGTTTGTTGAATCACCTAATTAGTTATGTAATGTTATGTATCACAAAATCATTAATCTTCTTTGTGCCGTTAAAAAAGATATTCAATAGTTATATAAAAGGCTGTCGATTTCTCGACAGCCTGGACAGAAGAATTACTTCCACTGTTCATTGTATTTCAAATGTAAAATGGGGTAAGGGCGGCCTGCTCCATCCGTCAAATCTTCACCGATTATTCCGAAACCGCTTTTTAAGTAAAACCTTGTCGCATTCTCATTTTGTTTATTAACATCAACGGACGTGATCCCAAGACCATTGATGCATTTTTCCAAAATTTGTTTCCCATACCCTTTGCCAATTTTATCGGGATCGAGAAATAGTGCTTCCAAGTGATTTTCATTGATGGCGGTAAAACCAATGATAGAGTCTTCGGTATACCATAGACGTATATCAAGATGAGGAAAATACATGGGTAATTCTTTTTTGATTTCCTCTTTATCCTTGAAACTCAAAAAATGATGAGTGGCCATTACCGACCTTTCCCAAAGATTTATAATCATATCATAGTCATTAACGGTTGCTTTTCTGTTTTGTATCATTTCGTTCTGCTCCTTTTTCTTTTTAATTTATCACGCTCCTTTCGTCACTTTTTTTGTAGATGGTGATCGTAGACCTCCAATTGATATATGACTTCATGCTTACCACTCTTTTCGGAATTATTTTAATTGCATACTATAAACAGGGAACAGCGCCGCGGCGTTCTGCTCCCTGATTTGGTTGAACTATAGTCTCCCGTTAGCTCAATCCTCAAGTTCATTTTTAATATCTCTTTAACCACGACTGCCAAAGAAACAATCCTGAAAAAATGACTGACGGACTTGTTCATGCTTTTTATTTACGACAAACCCCCATAAATATAAAACAACAGCAATACATACTAAAATCAAATAAAACAACCCACATCCCTTCGCTGCAGTATGGAATTTTCTCTCATCAGTAATTCGGAGCATACGCCACGCAATCCTGCCCGTTAACGTAACAAAGCTGCCGATCATGTGCCAGCAGCTTTATTAGTTAGTTCATTCAACTAACGTTCTCCGTTAGCTTAAAGATCTGTAGTCATATGAACTTCTACTAACTGGGATCGTCTTCGTACGAAACCAATCGGCCGCTTGCTGGACCAACGGTGATGAATTTATCGGTGTAACATCATCGATTGAAATCCAGTCATAACCATTAGAGTCTTGTCCTTCGAATTGAACCACGGAACCCCCAATATTCCCAGCGACAATAACAACTTCATATAAAATCGCAATATGATGCACACACTCAGTAGAGTTATCCTGTAGTGTCCATAACACAGAAAAATCACAAACACCAATATTGTTGAGTTCTTTGACTTTGAATCCTGTTTCTTCGTTAAACTCCCTTTTTAAGCCTTGCTCTAAGGACTCCGATACTTCTAGTCGCCCCCCAGGCAAGTCAAATTGGCCGGCATAAGGGCCTAAACTTTTTTGAATAACTAGAATTTTCTCGTTAACCATACATATTCCGTAAACTCCTGTGTGGCGATAAAACTTTTCCTCCATTGAATTTAATCCCCCTACTTTCGTTGCAGGTATGTATTGAGCTATCGTTCCCCGTTAGCTTAACTTCCTATTGAATACTATAAGACTTTAACAGAAGCAATTTCCTTCCCACCCCATAATTTAAACATATATCCGCTGACAAGAAAATGCCAAGGTGCATCATCAACTAAAAAGCGTACATCTGCATATGTATCCCGAGTGCCTTCAATTAAACTTGTAATTCTAACAGGTACGGTCCAGGCTTCACCGGTTAACTGTTTACCCTCTATGCTTTCATAGTGCACGATAAGATCTGGTAACCAGGTATTACAGGGATATTTGCTTGGATCTTTGTCCCAATGAATTAGGGCTTTGACAAAACGAATGTCTCCCATGTCGACCTCCCTGCAGAAAAGTTGAACTAATGTTCTCCGTTTGTTCAATGACACGGTTATTTTCCATTCTCTAATTCATCAAGTGTTTCTAAAAGTAAGTCGATTCTATCTTCAAATTCATTAATGGCTCTTTTAATTTTAATTATCTGATCTCCCGGGATTCGGACTTTCAGTAGCTGCAGTAAATATTTAGCCTCATGACGCACCTCAAAGTTCCCGTTAATCAAAAAATCGATTAATATCTCTATATGGGATGAATAATCAAATGGTCTCAAGGCATACAACAGCGAGCCCCTGCTACCTAAAGTTTTCGGGTCCTTGAGCAGTTCTATAATTGGCTCCACTGCCTCTGGATTTCTAATATCGCTTAAGGCTAAAGCAATTTCATTTCTAAGTATTTTGTTTTCCGTATTTTTTAGATGTTTTATCAGAATTAGAACTATTTCTTTATTCTTGTATCGAATTGCCTCAGAAATTACAGCAGATGCTTCGTCTTGATTATCACTCATTAAAGCCCGTTCTAATTGGATAAGATCCATTTCATGTCCTCACACCTTAGATTTAAGTACTACATTAATTCTACCACATATTGGAACTATTCTGCCTTTTAGTTTAATAAAACAGGGAGCAACTGCCGCGGCAATCTGCTCCCTTGTTCGTTCAACTATTGTTCTTCGATAGTAGAATAAAGAACCTTCTAAATGTATTCCACAAATCCATCTTTATAGCCGTAAATTCTCACTACGTTCCCATCAATTTCACCTGGAACATTAATTTTTTTCAACTTTCTCATCACGTATGTGGTATTACTTTCGTTCAAACGAATTTCTAACCATTCAATGTATTTGAAACCGCCTAAACTGAAATGGTAAAACCACTCGGCATCCCACATGGCTATATAACCATTCACAACATCTTTTGTCCTCCAGTGAATCGGTCCATCGTAATCATGCATAGCCAGTCGAATCTCATCCCACTTTGTATCATTCATTAACGGAGTCATTAGTACCTCCTTTTTATCATTGCATGTTATTCAGCTATCGTTCCCAATTAGCGTAACTACTCATCTGAACTGATCAGCTTTATTTCGAGATAGCCAGTCCACCATAAAATCAAACAACTCTATTGAGTAAGTATGCTTATTTTGGGTACTCGGAATCGATGTAATGATTTCCCCAATATTTCTATCAACGCTCACGGAATCTATAAAATGGACTAGACCGGGAACCTCTTTATTAAGCGCTTGGAAGTAATGTTTTTGTGGCTTAATGAACTGTAAATTCATATCAAAGCCCCCTCGTTTCCTCGAAGAATCCGATTCTTTCCGTTTAATTAGTTCATCCTCACTGCAGCTGAGTAGATAATATCTGTCAGGGAATCCGATTTTTTGGTCTAGAATCAGATTCCGATAGTAATCGGCTATAAACTCTAACGACTGATTATCAAATAAAGTAAAATCATACGCCCAGTTATACCAAAAGGGTTGAAATAAATCGATGTCTATAACAACAAATGAGTGCTTATTCCTGTTTTCTAAGGCTATTCTCCATCGATCTGCCTGACGTTCAAACCACCATTCTCTATATTCAGGGTTAGGTCGTTCTTTCCACCAGGTATTAATTTCAGGGATATGAAAAGCCCCATGAATGGCAGCCAGTTCAGAGGATGTCCTTGTTTTTCCTACAGCACTAGCACCTTCGATACTTATAATGGTCATACCTTCTCCTCCATAATTTGCTGGGTTAACCTCTTTTTTCTCCATAAAAACGGCAGCGGATCTCTAATCTGCAGGCGTATTATGCATGCTTTGAAACAAATATCTCCCGATAGTTTAATACTTTAATTCGTTTATTTATTTTGTCTTATTACGTCCTCTGCCCTTACCTCTAGTTGCTTATAGTAAAGGTAAAGTGGTCTGTTGTTCTTCATTGCATTTGTCTCGATATGTATATTTCGCTTGCCAATAATACCTCCGTATATTTTTAATATTGCGTAGTTTGAATTACCTGTACCCACGTATTGAATTGAGTAGCTTTTATAACGTGTCCACTTATCCTTAAAAGAGCCATCAATAATAAATTGGTTTCCTGATTGTTTTACTGAATTGAGCTTTATATCGGTGGAAGAAATAGGTCCTCTATAAAACCACATAAAGAATAGGAGGACTAAAATTACTCCAAGACCTAAAAGAGCTTTTGCTTTTTTAGTCTTTATTTCTATGGTCATGGTTATTTCCTTTTTCAGAAGTTTTCTCCTCTCGATAACAAGAGTAGTTAAGTTCTTAGCCCAACATAATATTACCACACATTGGAAGTATCCTGCCCGTTAGCTTAATGAAGTCTTGTCTGTCGACACTTTATCTTCTCAGCCCAAACTGCTCACACAACCCTTAATATGGTGCTTTTCTTGTCGTTATCCCAGTATAAAGGGATTTTCACGTCCAAAATAAAACGACAAGAAAATACGTACAAATTGAAAAAGAACCTTGATTTAACAAGGTTCTAAATCGGGATTATTATGTCGTTGTACTAACGACATAAAAGTTTTGAACCAGTCATTCAACTGCCCATAGCTGAGAAACGTCAGCAGCCGGTCATTATTGACCGGCTGCCGCAATGTTCTTATTGAAAAACAATCTATACGGTAATAGAACGCCAACCGCCTGAATCGCTAATATCTACGGCTGTTTGCTCCGCATAACCCTCGCAAATAAAGCCGGAAATTTCGGTCCCATCCTCAAGCTCGATCTTCCCGATTCCAAGCGGTGCAGGAATAAGGGCTGTGAAAGCGCCAAATGCCGTCTTCGGCATTTCCCATACTTCCAACTGAATGGAACGCCCTCCGTTACCCTTCTTGATTAAGCCGGGTTTAGCCGGAACGGTCGTCAATTTCACCATTTGATATTTTGCGGCTGTAGCCGCCTCGCGAACAAAATGGGCGCCATGCTCCAGCATTTGCTTTTCCAGCGGAAATCCGCGCATATGAAGTCCGCATACGGCAACGGGTACCATTGCTTGCTCCGTTACGGAAATAGGTATAGGCTGGATAGCTGCATCACATTCTCTCGTAAGGAAAAGCTCGGCAGCGCCGGTAATGAGAGCCTCCTCTTCGGCAAGCGCGAACAGCGTAATTCCAAATGGCAGCTCATCAGCGGCAAAACCAGCAGGTACCGCAGCTGCGCATAAATCAAGCAAATTGCAATGATTGGTGTAGCGTCCCATATCCGAGTTTGCCCCTATCGGATCGGCACTCACCTGCTCGCGTGTCCATGTGCCTCCGCAGGTCGGCATCACCATTACCGCCTGCTTAAGCAGCTTCTTGGTTTCCAGCTTATACTGCTGCAATTGGTGCATAGCTTTAAACACGGAAGCCGCGCTGTGCTTCCCGGAAGCACCAGACCGCAAAATCCGCTCCGTCGTCTCAAATGTTACTCCGGGATTAGCTGTCACGAATGGTTCGAGACTCGCCCACCGCTCTGCAACCCAAGGCCCGTCGTATAACAACGCCGCCGCCCGGGTGAAAAAGTCGTAATCGATATATTCCACAGCGACTCCAAGTTTAGTAATCCTCTCTACTGCCGCATCCCAAGCTTCTTCATACTCTGCGGCATAAGGTCCATAGAACTGCGGCTTGACGCTTGGCAATAAAACTTTGTGCGGGAGCTTCGATGCCGAACGCTCGATGCTGCGGGACCATGGATCGGATTCATGAATGCCACGCGCAAGCTTATCAACCTCTAACGCATCCGCGAGGGAATGGGCAAATACATTGACGCAGTCAAGGCTGGCGCAAGCCGGAACAACGCCTTTGGTCGGCCAAGCTCCAAGGCTTGGCTTATAGCCGACCAGATTGTTCAATGCAGCCGGAACCCGGCCGGAACCGGCGGTATCCGTACCAAAGGCAAAAGCTGCATGGCCGCGTGCTACAGCGACCGCCGAGCCTGAACTTGAGCCGCCGCTAATCAGCTCGGGACGCAGCGCATTATGCGTCTCGCCATACGGACTGCGGACGCCTACTAGTCCGGTCGCAAACTGGTCCAGGTTTGTTTTGCCAAGTGGAATCGCACCCGCATCTATCATCCGCTGCACGACAGCTGCATGCTCTTGAGGCGTATAGGCAAATGCAGGGCATGCTGCCGTCGTTGGGATCTTCGCCACATCGATATTATCCTTAATGGCAAACGGAATACCCCATAACGGAAGGCTTTCCGGGTCCGTCCCCTTCAACCGATCCAAATAGGGCTGAACTTTATCCATAGTTGGCGGCGTAATCCAAATATTCATACCTGCATCCGCCTGAACGCGCTCCATAATTCCTTCAACAACAGCATCCGGCGTAAGCGTGCCGCTTACGTACAACTCTCGAAGCCGCTCGATGGTCAGCTTGACCGGAATATCTGATTCGCTCATAACCAGCCTCCTAATCTCATAACGTTACCGGCCTCATCTCGTTTAGCTTAACGGCCAAATACAGCTGTAAAATATCGTCGCCGTCATCGACGTTAATGCCAAGCAGCTCGCATACCCGTTCCACCCGGTAAGAAACGGTGTTGTAATGCGTAATCAGCTCCGCGGACGTCTTTTTTACGTTCCGGTTATATTTGAAATAAACGCGGATCGTCTCATGCAGCTGAGATTGATGTTTACGGTCGTATTCGAGCAGCGGAACGATATACTGATCCCGATATTGGATAACAGCCTCTGAATGCGGCAGGTGATATAACAATTGAAAAGCTCCAAGCCGTTTAAAATCCACATAGGGCTCTTCATAATTGCAAATCGTGCTGATGTGATGAATTTTTTTGGCTTCTTCATAGCTTTCGCACACCAGGTCAGGCCGGCTGGCGACATTGCCGATACAAAGCGAGAACGCATTTGACGAATCAATAACCGACCTCAGGTCTGCTGCGACCCGGTCAAGCGCCGTCTGTTTCGAGAGCTGCATAGAAACCGGAATAAGAAAAATCAACTCCCCTTCCGCTATCGTGATCTGCAGCCCTTCGCGAAGCGACTTGGCCCGAAGCCTTTTGACGACTTGCTGCAGCTGCTTAACCGCAGGTTTCCCATTCAACCAGCGCACAAGCGCTACGAAGAGCTGCTGCTGATCCTCTAACTGGCTGCCCGACGCTTCTGCCCTGAGTTTCAAATCCTCCATCGCTACGATCCGCCCGGAGATCCAATCCTGAAGAAACTGGTCGATATATTTTAATTCAACCTCTCTCCGGGCGTTTGCGTTGATCATTTCCAATCCTACTAGAATGCCGACCCGATCTATGGTCAATTGATCAACGATGGAATGCTCCTGATTCCATTCCAGCAGAATAAGCAAACACTTCTCATGCTGCTTATCGTTCACCTCGGAGACGTACACCCGAATACGACGGTCACCTAAGGATATAAAGCTGACGCCAAGATTGGTCTCCATCCGCAAATGCGACCAGAGCTCAACATTCGCCGCTTGCTCGAGCCGACCTGCCTGCGGGGATAGAAACAGCTGATCCGAATCATCCAGCAGCACAATCGGATTATTCAGCATACCATCCAGCGTTTGTAAAAACTCTTCAATTCCATTGCCGTATAAGAGCTGCTGGGACAGCTTTTGGAAGCGGCTTTGCAGCAGTGAAAGCTCCCTCACCTCGGTCACCAGCACTCGCTCCATAATGTCGCGGACAACATCCGAGAACACAGTCGTAGCCGGAAGCTCGAACACGGGAAAAGCAAGCCGGTCCGCCAGCTCAAGCGCCCGCTTTGGAATCTCCTCAATGAAACGCTTCGTCTTAATGCCAAGCGCGGCAACACCTTTTTCAACCAGCTGCGGAATAATGTCCGCTATTGCCTCCGGTTGATCCCGGAACGGGAAACCGCTCGTAATGAGAAACTCCCCCGGTCTCACCCAATCGATGACGTCAGGCACTTCCATGACATTGACCCGGTTAATGCTACGATGCATGCCGCCGGCACCGGCTAGTACGACTGCTTCTTTGAAGTCGGGTATTAGCAATATGTCTCCGCATGTGAAGCTTGCCTGATTGTTGGTCGCCATGACATTACCCCGCTATTCTATTTCTTAATGGAATACACATCTTCCACGAGAGTTGTATTGAAAAACGAGTTAGCAGGCACGTTCTCCTCTACCGGGAGGAAAATGCTGATTTGTTCGGACGGCTGATCATCATCGTTTGCTACGGAATGAATAACCCCTGCCGGCACATGGAACGTATCACCGGCTTTGTAGCTTTTCCACTCGCCGTTGCAGAGCAGCTTTACTTTTCCAACGGAAATATAAATAATTTCGGCGACATCGTGGTAATGGGGAAGTACTTGACCGCCGACACCGATTTTCTCCCAAAGAATCGAGCTCGAACGGATACCCAGCTTATCCGCTTGCGCAGCCGATACGATTTCCCTATGATACAAATGAATATGGTCAGGCATCAGCCCCCATTCCATTTGTTCTCCTACCATAACCTCTGTCTCATTTGCAATTGCCATATGATCAGTCTCCTATCATCCGCTATTTGTTAGTTACGCCGAAAAACAACCGCTACCGGACCGCCGCCTGCCGGACCTTGATGCTCCGCTCCACCCGATACGTAGATCATTGGATCGCCGCATACGGAAGCTAGAACACCTCCGACGACAGCGCGGGCATGACGGGTATGATTAATGTCGGAGTCATCGAGCATCGTATGCCGCTGGCCTCTTATATATCCGGTCGGATCAGCCTCAGCCTTAGCAAGCACCTGCACCATCTCGGCATCCGGGTATTTTTCCAAAATCCGCTTCAACGCCCCCGCGTCAATGGCATCCTTCATCACATCGTGATCGATAAAATATGGCCCTTCCGCATAAGCGGAGTTGCCGAATACGATAACCTCGCAATAGGCGAGTTCGCTGCCCGCCGACGTAGATGCCACCTTGCTGTAAAGCTCCCACGAATGGCAAATATCCGTATCCTGCAATCGCTCCCGTTGAATCTCTCCAAGCGCTACGGCTGCACCAAGCGCCGATGCCCCGCGGGAGTAGCCCATTGACTTGTAAGTATCCTCCGTTACAGTGGAGGCTCCTCTCAGATTCGCTTCCTGTACTTGCTCCGCCGTCAGCAGCGGACATTTAATTTGAACAAAATGCACATCAGCAGCATCATGGATGCCAGCCCCATCCATTGCCCGGCGAACAGCCTCCGCCACTTGATCAACTTGAGCAAGACGCCCAAGCTCTTCGGGCATGAAATCAGGTGTTCTAGCTACACCAATTGCCAGTGAGGATTGCTCGCGCTTGATCGCATCGTCAAGGGATTCACTCCGGGAAATTACCGAGAAATGAGGACTTAATATCCCCTCCGTCCCTCCGGACATAATGTACGAGACTGGCTCAGCAGTTGCTTCTTTATAAGAAGCGAACAAATTTTTCAAAGCCAGAACAGCAAAGCCCCGGGTAAAATCATTGACGCAGCCGTTTCCCTCGGTTTTGCCCAGTACGGCTACAACATCCTTCGGATTAATTAGCGATTCGTCAATATAGCGCTGCAGCGCAGCCGTATCATTCGGAGAACGAGCCGGCACTTTAATAACTGAACATTTCATCATAGATCATCCGCCCTTTGCCAAAATACGACTTTCTTCTCCAGCAAGCTAATGCCCCAGAAAAGCAGCAGCCCGCATACTGCCGAAGCAATAATCGCTGAGAACATAATCGGTGTGTCCATATGATAGGAAGATACGAGTACGACATAACCGAGCCCTTTGTTTGCTCCAACAAATTCCCCAACAATAGCTCCGACAATGGCGAGCGACGAGGATATTTTCAAAGCCGAGAACACGTAAGGCAAACTCGTCGGCAGACGCAGCTTCCAGAATATTTCCGCTTTTGTTCCTTTATAAGTGGAAAACAGCTCCCAAGCCTCATGTTCAATCGCTTTCAGACCTTTGACGCTATTGACGAGAATCGGGAAAAAGCAAATAAGCATCGATGCAACAACCTTCGAGGAATAGCCGGTGCCCATCCAAACGACCAATAGCGGAGCCAACGCAACGAGTGGAGTCGTCTTAAGCGCAATGGCGAGCGGGAAAACTCCCTTTTCAATGGACTTGGAGTGAACGAAAATAACGGCCGTTACCATCCCCAAAATATTAGCGAGTACAAAACCTACCAACGCCTCCATTAGCGTGACGAGCATATGGGACGATAGTGATCCGTCAATAACTGAAAGGACAGCCGATGGAGCAGGCAGCAAATAAACAGGGACATCGAACAAGCGAACGGCCAGCTCCCACAAAATAATAAAGCCAAGCGCAAAACTGATAGGGTACATGCTGCTTTTTAATTTATTCTTCATAAGTGCTTGACCCTCTTTCTTAATTCATTAACGGTATGATGGTACTCCGGAAGCTCCTCCATGCCCACTTCACGGTGCGCAGGAAGCGGAACCGGAATAATCGCATCCACACCGGCTGGCCTTGGCGACATCATAACGATTCTGTTCGACATAATAACCGATTCTTGAATCGAATGGGTGACCATCACGACCGTGTTTAAGCTTGTCTCCGAGCTTTCCCACAGCCGCAGCAGCTCGAAATTCAATTTCTCTCTCGTAAACTCATCCAGCGCGCCAAACGGCTCATCCATTAAGAGCACCGCCGGGTCAGCGGCAAGCGCCCGTGCGATGGCGATACGCTGCTGCATCCCCCCGCTCAATTGATGCGGGAAGTGATTCTTGAAGTCCTGCAAGCCAACAAGCCGCAGTGCCCCCTCCGCTTTGTCCCGGGCTTCGCTCTTCGAGAAGCGTTTCTCTCCGATCGTCAGAGGCAGCACGATATTCTGAATAGCCGTAAGCCAAGGCATCAGAACCGGCTTTTGAAACACCATCCCGATCGACAGATCCTTTGATGCAAGCTTTACCTCCCCTCCAGCATTCGGCTGGAGGAGATTAAGCATTAAGCGCAGCAGCGTGGACTTACCGCAGCCGCTTGGGCCAAGGATGGAAACAAACTCATTCTTATAGATGTCCAAGGAAACATTGTTCAGTACGGGAACATCTCCGAACGAAAGGGAGCAATTTTGTAATGTAACCGCGATTTCGTTCATCGAAGAAACCGATGTATGATCTTGCTTAGCCGCTCCATTCCTCAATTCACTTACCGTCGCTTGCACATCAATCACTCCCTATTCGATATAGTCATTCGTAAACACTTTATCCAGAGCTTGCTCTTTCTTCAGGAACTTCAAATCAATCAAGCTCTTTTGCAAAACATCCCAAGCCTCGGTATCCATCTTGCCAAGCGGCAGTTTTTCCGGCTCGAGCAGCGAAATGCTTGCTTTCATCATGGCTACCTCATGATCGATATCCAGCTTATCGCCGTACTTCAGACCAAACCCGGCTGCTTCCTCCGGATTAGCGATCGCATATTCCCAACCCTTCATGGAAGCTTCAACGAAGCTTTTCACCATTTCAGGATCCTTCTTAATCAATGATTCCGTCGTAAACAACGTATCTGCATAAAAATTAATGTCATAGTCGCCAGGCTGAATAATGTTCACCTCATGGCCTTGCTCTTGAACGGCCAGCACCTCATTGATAACGTAACCCGGCCATGCTTTGACTTGGCCGCTGAGCAGTGGGCTCATGTCGTATTTCACTGGCATTTCATCAATCGATTTCGCATTTATGCCCGCGCTTTTGACCATCGCCCGGAAGGTCAGCTCTTCATTGCCGCCAAGCTTCACGCCTACCTTCTGGCCGGCAAGATCTTCGATCTTCGTAATGCCCGAGTCTTTTAAACTAAACAATACGAATGGCGTTTTGCGGTATACCGCGGAGACCGCTTTAACCGGCACGCCTTTCTCCCGAGCCATCAGAATTTGATCCGCGCCCGTTACGCCAAACTGCTCGCTTCCCGAAGCGACCATCTGAACGGAAGGGAAATCGGCTCCGCCCGGCCTGATTTCAACATCCAATCCCGCTTCCTTATAGAAGCCTTTCTCAACCGCTGCGTAATAGCCAGCAAATTGCGCTTGATGAATCCATTTCAGCCTCAACACGACTTTTTTCAAACTCTTTGTTTCTCCGGCTGCCGAGTCAGAAGAGACCGTATTTGAGTTGGTACTGGTTTTTACATTGGAACCGCAAGCCGTCACAACAAGCATCAGAGCCGCCAGAACAATAAACAATGATTTCTTATTCCACATCATATTTCCCTCCGGTATGTCTCTATTTATGGATAAATAATAGCTGGATGCTGAATAGAAGTTTCGCGTTAGTCTGTGTTAGTAGTTTTCCAGAGCCATCAGTACATCCGCTGAGTTGCTGACGCTGCCGAATACCCCGCCTTGCATTGTCACCATATGAAGCGCCGCTTGATGATTGGTTGGATCGGTTGCGCCCGTGCAATCCTCAAGGATTAAACATTCGTAACCTCTATCATTTGCTTCCCGCATTGTCGTATGGACGCAAACATCAGTCGTGATGCCAGTCAGTATCAAGTGAGTAACGCCTCTGTTCTTTAACACGAGATCCAAGTCTGTTGCATAAAAGCTTCCCTTGCCCGGCTTGTCGATAATGAACTCCCCTTCAATCGGGGTAAGGTCTTCAATGATTTCCCAGCCCGGCTCACCTCGCACCAGTATGCGTCCGGCAGGACCAAGTGAGCCTATTTCAGCGCCGATTTGCTTGCTTCGCCAACGCTTATTCGCAGGAAGGTCGGACAAGTCGGGCTTGTGGCCCTCTCTTGTATGGATAACCGTCATACCTTCAATCTGGCGAATCCGGTTCAGCAGCGTTTTGATAGGTTTAATAGGCTTGGCCGTCAACGACAAATCGTACCCCATCTGCTCCACATACCCACCTTTTCCGCAAAAATCGATTTGCATATCAATAATAAGGAGCGCTGTTTTCGCAGGATCGATCCTGCCATCGTACGGCCAAGCATAGGGATTAGCTGTAACCTGCATGTTATGTTTCCCCTTCCTCCACTCTCATTTTGTGAGATTTAGTAACAATCAATCGCATATCCGATGTATATTTTTCTTATATGTCATATTATATCACATAAAATACTGATTTTCTTTGTGAATCTCACAAAAAAGTGAACTTACTTGTTGTGATTCTTTATAAAGCGAATCAAACGTGTTATGTTTAGTTACATAAGAAACGAAAAGAGGCTGTAACGCAAGAATTAAATTATAGAACCTGTAATAATTCGATTCTCATTTAACCCCTCCTCTGGTGCTGGATTTATAAATAAATCAACACAGCAGCTCGTTATGTTGGAAACGGGCATAAGAAAAACCACCAGAGCACAATGCCCTGGCGGTTTATTTATCGTTGATCTAATGTATATTCTTTGTCAGCACCTTCAGACGGTCCGACTTGCACATTTTAGTCATGAATATCAGTTAAACACAATCGATAGTTATTTTTATAGTCTAACCACTATAAAAATTTATAAACCTCTACCATCTATTTGGTCTAACGTTTCCCGATAATTGAACGATAACCTCATATTAGTATTAACTATACTTTTCCTGCAGTTATGTGCACGGCGCTCCAACCCTTCATAACCATACAGCTTATAGCGACGCTGCCATTTCATCAAAGTGGTATCATTGATCTTATATTTTCTGGCTGCAGCTAGAAAACCAATCTCACCGCGTTCTCTAGCGCAGTATATTTTTCCCTTGCCATGAAAAAGCTCCCCTTACAGTAACAGGTTTTATTTTTTAACCTGTCTACCGTAAGGGGAGCATATCACAAGCTAACTGCTCCTTGATAAGTAAGGATCATTGTTATTACTATTTAAATGTTACCACATGTCGGAACTAAACTGCCCGTTAATCAACCTTCTATGCTTTATCACATATGGGAGGATTATTTTAGCTCATAATAATCCATCGTCGAGGTCTCCACGAAACCACACGATTGATAGAGCCGGAGTGCATTGTCGTTCTCCACGGCCACTTGCAGCATTATATCCCCTGCGTTCGATTCCTTCAACTTATCTATCGCCTTCAAGAGAATCGCTCTTCCATAGCCATTGCCACGATACTCGGGCAGAACGCCCAGACCATATATGCCCCCGATGCCGGGAGACAGCTGGATATGGACTTTCCCGATGGCCTTATGATCAGCTTCTGCAAGATAGATGGTCATGCCCCTCTTTTCTTCCTCCTCAGGCAGGATCATCCCTTCCAAAAGTGCGCTTGTCTCCTCAGTCTCCTCATCACCCAGTTTGTCCCCAAAGTATATCGCATTCTGCCGGTGAATCTCCCACGCATCGGCGTTTGTCGCCTTCCGAAATATAATGCCCTCTAAGTCATTGTGTATCTCCGGTCGATGCACCCGGAGATACATCTCATGCTCAGAATGATGGTACTCTGCACCGGTTCCTTGAATGAACGCTTGTCCGGCTTCTGACTTCCGATCGCTTAAGAAAAGCATACTTTTGGAAGATCTGCGCCTCCACTCAGCCATAACCAGCCTGCTTAGTGTTCCAAAAACTCCTTGGCGCCTGTATTCTGGATGCACCATGCCGTTCACTTCGAGCGGTGTACCTGCTCCGCCGAATTCGCAAATCCCCATATAGCCAATTAACTCATGTCCATCGAAGTACATGAATTCATTGATTTGGTGGATCTCCGCGCAGTCAGTCCCTGAATATACGCCAAGCTTGTAGTCCAACTCGAGCTTCAGCGTCGTCTGATCTTCGCGAATGCATCGTTCTTGGAGTCTGTTAATCAAGCCATAGTCTTCTTGGTAGATTCCCTCTCTGAGTTTCAACCACGGGTTACGGATACTTTTCATGTGACACCTCATTTGATCTGATTGCGGAAGCTGGTCACTGTTGAAGTGACCGGCTTCCATAGAATCTCGCTGAACAGGACCAGAAATAACGGCAAGTTTTTTGCTTGTAAGTATGCTCGGTACTCAGAAGGCAGCCGGTGATTTATTATAGTTTCAAACTGAAGAGTTGCTGTTTCGGTTAGCTCCCCATACTTATTTGAATTAATAAATTCCATAGTGTTTCTCCCTGTAGCGATTTTCTGATATGCTTCTAATATTTATTTCAATCATTCATCAAAGTATCCCGCCCTTTAGTTGAACAATGGCAGCAATATAATCCCGTAAAAAAGGAGCAGCCCCTCCTTCGTAAGCTAAGAATTACGGAGATCACGTTTGGGCGCGTGTCGCGTACTCTATCGAGAAAGGATTTTGATTCGCGGAGGCAACGACAATGGGATATTACGTAACGGTAGAGCAAGGTGTAAAGCTCTACGTAGAGGACATCAACCCGGGAGGAAACAAGACGATCGTGTTTCTTCATGGCTGGCCGCTCAGCCATGAGCAGTTCGAGTATCAGTTCGATGTGCTTCCGAGCGCAGGGTTTCGCTGCATCGGTATCGACTGGCGCGGCTTCGGTAAGTCAGATCGTCCCTATGGGGGTTATACCTTAGATCGGCTTGCGGACGATATCCGAGCAGTCGTTGATGCGCTACAGTTGAAAGAATTCGTGCTCGTCGGACATTCGACCGGAGGCGCAATAGCTATCAAATACGTGGTGCGTTACAATGGCGGAGACGTATCCAAGCTCGTGCTAATAGATGCGGCAGCGCCAAGGGGCTTCACCAAGGAGACTGCGGCACAGCTGCTAAAACAAACGTTGAATGACCGGGCAAATATGATGCGCGGCGTAACTGACATTTTCTTCTTCCAGTATATCACCAAGCCACTCTCGGACTGGTTCAATCAGTTAGGCATGCAAGCTGCCGGCTGGTCAACAGCCGCGATCATCATCATGCTGAGCGACTTCGATCTGAATGCCGACCTGCCAAGCATCCAAGTGCCGACATTGATCGTGCATGGCATTCACGACAAGGTTATTCCATTCAGCCAGGCAGAAGAGATGCATCGAAAAATCCCCCATTCACGGCTCGTGCCGTTCATGTACAGCGGCCACGGTTCGTTCTACGAAGAGCGCGACAAGCTCAATGAGTTACTTCGGGAGTTCACTGTAATGAACTAAATGAAGAAAACGACAGCCTTTTTGTGATATGCATAATCGTCTAATTCCTTCCAAAATCGCCTTCGATAATAAGTAATAATGCATCGGATAGTTATTAATCATTTATTCAAGATAGTTCCCACTCTATCCTGCCCTTCTTTAATAAATAAGGCAGCTGATCCTCAGACCGGCTGCCTTTACGTTGTTTCCAACTATCGTTTCCCGATAGTTCAACTTCGCCTCAAATCTTCTTGAGCCAATTCTAGAGCAATTGCCAATTTAATACGGTCTTTCTTGGTAAGTCCAATCATGTATTCTGATACCGTCATTGTTTCAATTATAGGCTCTACGCTCAAAGCATAACTGTTGGTCTCGATTATCGTGACTGTATCTGTATTTATGAGGTAAGTTATGATGTCCTCCCCTTGCTCTGGTACGCCGTGACTAAGTTCAATTTCATCTCATCACCCTATATGGTTGATTCAATATCGTTCCTCGTTAGCTCAACAAAAACAGCAACCGGCAAGTAACCGGGTACTGTCGAGTTATTTTAAAGTAATCATACCCTTTGCTCAGATAATACTGCTTCATTAATAAATTCTAGCTGTTTAGATAATGTTTTTTTAACTGGACAGTTCATTACCTTTCTCAACACTACTTCCTTGGTTTCTTTATCGATTGATCCTGAAATGTCAATTTGGTACTTAAATATAGTCTTTACTTCGTTGCTTCTATCCAATTCAACTGTAACATTAACCCCGTCGTAAGATACATTCATAAAGTCCAATATCATTCTCGTAGTAATATTTAAACACGAAGCATAAGCGGATTCTATCAGATCATGTGGTCTAAAATATTTTCCACTCCCCCCTTTCTCTTCAGTAACATCAGAATAAATTTCGGAAGTACCATTAAAAATTTCCGTAATATAAGTTTCGCTTCCACTTGTTGAGATAACCACTGTATTCCCTCCAATTATTTATATTAAGGATAACTGTATTATTGCTCTTACGATGATAGTAGTGAAATATATTAAAACAATTTATTTAATAGTTATAACCTATAAATAATTCTTGATCGAATCTACTATCCTGCCCTTTCGCTCAATAAAAGCTGCAGCTGATCCTCGATCTGCTGCAGCTTTATTGATTGAACTATAGTCTCCCGTTAACGGTATGACATTTCTTAATCAGCGAGAGCACGTTTTATGATCGCTTTTGCTTCAGCAACCAACTTTTCATCTTTATAATCAATTGCCTGCATCATGATCAAAATGGGAATGTATATGGCTATCAATCGAGCTAATATCTTCGTTTCTTCATCTACATCCCCATATTCTTTGAAAAAGTCTGAACGCGCATCCGGAGGCAAAAAGCTATACGCGACATTCAAGTCGCAAGCAGGATGTCCAATATTGATATCTCCCCAGTCGATAATCCCTGAAACTATTCCATTTTCGTCTACCAACATATTTTTAAAATGAAGGTCTCCATGGAGGAATACGTTTTTGGGTTTCACTTTTTCAGTTCCAAGCTGTTCCAAATAGTTCGATAATTCACGATACTCTTCTTCACTAAAATGAAGGGCAAGGTCGGAAATGAATTTATGCAACTTTTCTTTACGCATTACAATATCAATCAAATTTCTATGGTCATGTTGAACTCCATTTTCTTGGGCAATTTGCACAGGGAATGCATGTAAGCTTTTTAAAAATTGCGCGAGCGTTGTTGCTGATAACGCACGTTGCTGGTCAGTTAATCCGATTGGAAACTCTCCTGATAAATAGGGGTAGCCTAGGAAAGGTGCAGGATAATTATAATCCCCTTCCCCAAAAAATAGAGGTAACGAATATGCAATGGAACAATAATCTTTAAGCTTAGGTAGTATCTTTCCTTCCATCCTTAAACGATTAATTGCAACTTCTCTTCTTGGAAAGCGAAATACATATTCGATCCCGACAAGAAAAACAGTGTTATCCCAGCCGTATCCAAGTTTTTGTACGCATTGTGAAGCTAACTGCGGAAACTGACTGCTTATTAATTTATGAGCCAATTCTTCTGATACTTCCCATTCCGCATCCCATTGATTCGTACTTCCCATACCCATTTATCGACTCCCTCACGAAAATAGAAAATAGGCTCGACTAGCCTGTTCCATTTACAACATCATATCATTAATTTGTTCTTCTGTTCGAGAACAACCTTACCGTCTGTTCCTCTATCCTGCCCGTTCATAACAAAAAAGCAGCCAACGTAAAACGCCAGCTGCTGTCACGATGTATTAAAGTATAGTTCCTCGATAGCTTAACGTAAAAAGTGAAGAAACCAATCCATCCGACTTCCCTTTATCAATCCCAGATCTTCATTCAGTGTAATTCCTTCAAGTTACACTATCGGAAGCGGATGCAGACCACTCTACACTTACACCAGTGGAACACTGGAATGAGATGGCATTATCACCACCGCGCATTCCTTGTGGATAATCCGTCGTGCTTCTCCATGTATATGCTTGTCCTGGCTGAATAGTTGCTGCAATATACTCTAACCCTGACGAGTGTTTCATCGTAACCGTTAGCACGCCTTTACCTGTGTTGTGAAAATAAAATTTTCCATGTCCATAACCAGCTGGTATTACAAAATAGGCGGGGGCGCCAGAAGTTGAAGCGGTCACGGTTGTGAGAGGCTGTTGGTTACCCTTAATAAACGGCGTAATAGACTCAAAGTCTTTGTCAGATACTTCTGGCGACGTGGCTGGAGTTACGATTGGGGAATTGGATTCTGTCGGTGTTACCTCTTCAGAATCAGCGTTAATTACTGCTGGAATCGTTAAAGCTGCGGCTAGCGCTAGAGATAGCACGGTGAATTTAGTTTGCTTCATCATTTGATACAATCTTCCTATCTGTTGAATTTTTACAGGTAATTGGCTTCTCTTATAAATACGCATCCTGCTGATCAATTGTTGCGTTAACCTGCCCGTTCGTTGAGAAAACGGCAGCTCATCATGTGATAAGCTGCCGTCGTGCTGTCTTGAGCTATAGTTCCCCGTTAGCGTAATGGTCAATGCTAATTCCTAATTGGTTCTCCATACTTAAATTCAATCATTCGTAATTTATATTTATCTAAATCTTCTATTGATGCAAGCCTAGAAATTATTGATTTTCCTGATTTCTCTTCTTTTTGTATAACTGGTATTCCGTAGTCTTCTGAAAGCACATTATCTTCAAGATGGTAATTAATCTCTCTGACCGATAGTATAATTCTTATTGAATCACCATCCTTTAATAAGACAACTTCTTCATTCCCAGACGCTAAGGTTTGCTTCCATTTAATAAATTTTTCAGTACCTTCGCTTAACCCGACTCCATCATATTTAACAATTACAGTATCCTCAATAGTCATTGTCTTACCGTCAACCTGATATTTTGCATAAAAAGGAAATTCTCCATAAGTATATTTAGGCAGAGGAGGATCTTCTTGAAATGAAAGACCCCAATAAACTAATAGCCAAGGACCTGCAATAGCAAGAAACAAAAGAACAACAACTATCGAGATAACAGCTAATAGCGGCTTCATTACATCCCCCTTGTATTAAGGCTATCAGAGCCTCTTTCATACCTTATCTCCATATTTTTTATGGTATTAGTATCCTAATTGAAATACAACGAGTTAATTCCATTATCCTGCCCTTTAGTTGAAAAAACGGCAGCGCATCATTTGATAAGCGCTGCCATCGTGTCGTATTGAACTATCATTCCTCTTCGTGCAATGATATCTGAATTAAGATTTATTTCTTAGCTTGTTGAAGTTACTAATTATTGTTTCTACATCTTGAACTTCATTCAAATCAATAATCCTACGAAGTTTCATACTCCAGCAACTTAAGTTCAAGGAGTTACATAGTTCCCTGCAAATATGTAAAGCTTCAGTTATACTTCCTTCTTCTTTATAATAATTAGTTCTGACAGAAATCATTTCAGCCTGTTCAGATACAGTGCCAGCGTTTAGTTCAATTTCTACTTTGTACTGCTCATCGTTATATAGAAAATAACACGCATCATCGAATGAATTCCAACTTTTCAATGTTGGGTCATTCTTTATTTTATCTATTTTTTTGAGCTCATTTACTGCTTGGACAAAGTTAAAATAATACGGCCCAATAAACTCCATACCTTCTTCCGTAAGCATAGATGAATTTCCTATAGGATACAAAATAAACTGGTAATCACCTAATCCCATCAAAAATCACCTCCGGTAACAAGTAGTTACGCATCTAGTATTTATTAATCATTTATTCAAGATAGTTTCCACGTTATCCTGCCCGTTAGCTTAATAGGAAAATCTACATCACACAGTATAACAAGGTCAAAAATTAAAGAGCCGTAGGGATACTATACGGCTCTCTTGTACGCGCGCTTCACGATTTAACCTTTTTTAACGCCTATCCACCGGCTAGCGGTTGATCAGGTGATGATTAAGGATAATATATCCTTGTACTATCGAAATAATTAAAAGAAGTTATAGTCCAATCATTAACCTTCTTAGTCATCTCAGCTTCAATACTGTAGCTATAGTCATAATCGCCAACAATCCCATCTGATTGAAAAACCGCTTTAAATTTAGTAAGACTTTTATTCCATTGAATATACTCTGACTCAGGAAGACCTATTTCTACGTTTTTTTTATGAAATTGAATCCAGTGTTTCTTCTTGGACATCGCATTTGTTGCAAGAGTCAATGCCTGATTATCTGTCAATGGACGAGCATAAACCGTAATGTGCTCAGATTTTCCTGTCAAAGTAGATGCATCCCACCTGATATAATCGTTCGGATAGAAGAAGTTACTTAAAGCTTTAAATTGTACATACACCGCACCATTTCTCAACAATACTCCATTACCAACAGTGGCATTAAAAGTCTTCCCGCCTTTAGTTAGTGAAGCAGTTTTTGTCTTCTGATTCCAATTTATTTTCACTTCAAGATATTTATCAAGTTGTTCATCGTATCTGAATAGATTATTCGTCGCCATACTACGGAGAGGGGCATATAATCTACCCTCAGAAAGCAAACCATTTACTCCGCCATATGCATCATAATCATCATTTGCGGCATAAGAACTCATTGGACCAATCATTAAAGCACCACTCATTACACTTACACATACTAATACTGTTTTCTTCATTTCAACCTCCATAATTTTATAAATAAGCGAGAAATTAATTGTTTAATAAATATTAACACCTATACTTACTCATTCGAAGTTAAAAACTGTAAGGTTGGATAACAGGTCGCGTATTATGTTGCTACGTGTACGAGTCACTTTTTCTTATACTTCATATCTGTAAATCTTGGTCCTGCAACAAACCCTAGCCTTTGGTATAAGTGTTCTGCTGGATTTCCAATTAGAATATGTAGTTTTATAACCGGCGTAATCGAATATGCCGCTGTGATAGAGTATTTTATCATAGCTTGCGCAAGTCCTTTTCCGCGGTATTCCGGTAGTACAAACACATCATTTATACCTGAAAAATTGTTAACTATCTCCGGATATACACCTGCAATGCAGCCGCCTATAATTCTGTCTGTGCTTTTTTCCTTTGCTACCACTACTTGATTAAGTGTATTAGTTGCTCTGTACCATTCGA
This sequence comes from Paenibacillus sp. JDR-2, assembly GCF_000023585.1. Lineage (NCBI taxonomy): Bacteria > Bacillati > Bacillota > Bacilli > Caryophanales > Paenibacillaceae > Paenibacillus > Paenibacillus sp. JDR-2. The sequence goes on from NC_012914.1 coordinate 5,655,928, forward strand.
AACAATTACTTATTGTTTTATTAATTTCTTCAATACTTTCTTCCCCAAAGACTTCATATACTATTCCACCAAGAAATGAATTCCTGAGGGCTCTAGCCATTTCTGGTATATCACTTTCTTTTGGCGTTTCAAGGACATAGCAATCATCAAGTGAGTAGCTTAGTCTGTCGGTCGGTCGGCACATAATTTGTCTCGGTCTCCAAATTTCTGCACCGAAGCTCATTAATATATCAATATTTTCCGTAAGTATACCTTTTAATTGAATTTCCCCTTCTGGGCTTATAGCTTCTCCTTGCAGCAATAACAACTTCCAAAATAATCTTCTGTCACAAAAAGGGGCAATTAGAAAAGGAAACATGATTACATTAGGAGCAATAATCGCACCACCCACTTTTTCCCCATCACAATATAAAAAATAACAATCTTCAGACCATTTTGTATCATTTAGCCGAGCATTCCAGTCGTACCACATCTCGATATCTGCTTGTGAATATATGGTTTGATATACAGCAAACAAGTTCTTGTTTGCTTTTTCAAAATAATGATTTTTCATTTACAATCCTCATTATAAAAATATTTTTGCAACCCTTTGCACCTTGTAGCTCCGTTGGAAAATCTAGATTAACACCTTCAATTCAAACTTCTATCGCTCTAATAATCATGCAATATATCCCCAATAAATGGAAGATTTAATCTGATCGAGCGCAATGTTGAGGTGGGGATGCCAGTCATAACAATCCGTTCGGTTTTGTTTTCCGTTTATCTTCCGTTTACAAAAACGCACTAAGCTATTATTAATTAAATCGAACTCAAGGAGAGATGCACATGGAGAACAAATCATTAATCGAAGCAATGGATGGCTATTTTCAAGCGGGGACTCTATTGGATTTGGATAGGCTGGATGCGATCTATGCACCTGATTTCGTAAACATTAGGACTGATCAGATCGGGCAAACCGTCACGATTACGAAGGAACAGTTCATGCTGACCTTTCGCCGCTTGAAGCATGGGGGTGGGACGACGCTCGGAATGACTGAAGATGTGCAGTACATGGCCACGACCGTGTATGATAATCACGGATCGGTCGTTTTGCGTCGAGTAAAGGAAGGAAAGCCCGCTCTGTACAACTTCGTCTGGCGCATGAAGGATGGACTGCCGACAACGATCATTCGCGAGTTTTCGGTGGAGGATGACTTAAGTGCACTGATCAGCATGATTCGCGGATCATCTACCGGCGGACAATAATTGTCCTAGTAATCCGGCAGTCAGTCCTAAATAAATTTATATAAGAAAAACAATATAATCTTTAGTTTGTCCAATCAATAACCTCATAAATGAAATCCTTATCCACTATCCGTGAGATTCAGATATTTCCTTACCTTCTCTACATTCTTTCCATTACCCGCTCCAGCAAGCGAATAGTGCCAAACTTTATCGCCAAAGTAATCATTAAAGGCAATATCTAAATCATTTAGGATACGGTACGCATACTGTATAGCTTTCAGGTCCTCACGCATGACACCGAATTTAAGAAGGTCTTGAGCATTGTGTAAATCCTCTCTTAAAAAGTCACTTGAAAGTGGCGGAACGCCATCCAATTTGTCCACAGCATCCTTTAACTGTTCTTTATCGGAACCCGTGAATTGAAAATCCTCATCCGCACCCCAGCCGAGTAAATCATCTAATATCCCATGAACTTCTGCGATAGTTGCTTTAACCTCTACCGGCACCTCATTTAACATAGGTTTACTTTCAGCTGTGACGACTATCCCGTCATCCCCATAGTAGGTACGTTTGGTATATTGGATGCATAAAACAACGGATACAACAACAATAGCAATAACAGCCAATTCCCCTAATTTAGACATCTTCACATTCAAACACCTGCCTATGTTTCATGGGTTCTAATTAGATATAATCCACATTTTACCATAATTAGCACAAGGCTTAAATAAGTCACCTTCATGAAAAAGAACCTTGATTTATCAAGGTTCTAAATCGGGATTATTATATCGTTGTACTCCTCCTTCAATATCTGAGATTACTTCATACGATGAAGCCAGTTATCAGGTATACTCGTAAGCTTATTTGGCATTCTAAAGCGTCTGCCGATGTTTTCAAACTGATTTACGATATTTGCATCCAAAACGCCGTTTTGATTGGGTGCGCCGTTTAACAAAAAGGTAACGTTATGACGATTAGCATCTTCAATTTTTTGCAAAACCCAATCTGCATCTTTCAACTCCATATTCGTATCCGATTTTCTCCAAAACCATGTTTTAGTCAAGATATTACAACTTGCACCCGGTCCGCTAAATTCATCTTCAATCTCTTGCCCAGCTGCATTTTCATAAAAAACGATGTCTGTGTGATCCAATGTGGACTCACAACTGATGTTCATCAGCAAACAATCTGGTTGAATTCCCTTCACCCACTCATCAATCTCTTCGAACGGAAGGTCATCATAATGGGGTCCGCCCCAATGGGCATTCCATCCGTCGATAATAAGGAACGGAACTTCCCCATAGTTCGTTAATAATTCTTTCAATTGATTTTTGATGAATTGTTTATCTTCCCAATTGCATTTTCTTCTACCGATTTGATGATGTAAATCAAGCATCGAAAAATATATACCCGGTATTACTCCTTCGCGGCGAAATGCATCCAGGTATTCCTTTACAATATCCCGCTTATCGGTTGCATTTTTCACGGAGTGCTCTGTATAGCAGGTGGGCCACAAGCTAAAACCTTCATGATGTTTTGCAGTGAGTGCAGCAAACTTCATACCGGCAGCTTTGGCTGCTCTAGCCCACTGTGTGCAATCTAGACCAACCGGATTCCAATCCTTTGGATTAAAAGGAAATTTACGCTGTTCACCGTGATTTTCGTGGCCGTACTCCCAATCTTCGATTTCTGTTTCCGCAAACTGAAACGTAGCGCTATTGAAATGAATAAACATGCCAAATCGTTGATTAACAAACCACATTTGCTTTTGTAATAACTCTTGATTATTCATGAATGAATCCTCCTCATTTTGTTTAGCATTGCTCGATATCGTATGATACCTACTAATATAAGAGAATTTCATCAAGAATTCAGCGGACAAACACGACAAAATACCATACAATATCTACATTAAACTTAGAAGGTGAGACGATGTATAGCGTTCAACTGCCAGTTCCGCCCTTCCCCTTATTGGCCACTGTAGGCTATACACATTGGCAATCAGGAATTACACATGCACGCCGGCAATTCGATGTTTATGATTTGATTATTTGCATTAAAGGCACATTGTACATGGAAGAGGACGGAATTCTTTATGACGTCAAGCAAGGGATGATGCTTCTTCTGGAACCGGAAAAGACGCATAGCGGTTATCGCCCAACCGATACAGAAACGGAAGTATATTGGATTCACTTTCAATATCCGACTTCGCTGTCCATAAGTCTGAATGAAAAGAATAGCTCTCCACAGCCACTGCTTCAAACAACTGATCAAGATACAGTGTCTCACCCATCCACGATTGAAATACCGAAATTCACAACGGTCGATATCAGAAAAACCGTGCCCTTGTTGTCAGAAATGCTAAAATTGCATAGCGTACTTACTTTATCTCGATCTTTCGAATTACAAATTCTCTTTTGCCAACTGCTCATTCAATTGCAAAACGGGATGAGAAAGAGCAGTCCTTATGCAAGAGCATACGAGATTGGCGAAAAGGCAGCTGCCTATTTAGCTGATCGGTTGGAGCAGCCTTTTGACTCCAAACGCATGGAAAGCGAGCTGAATTATCATTTCGACTACTTGGCACGTTGCCTCAAAGAATATTCAGGCATGAGTCCCATGCAATATAGACACCATTTGCAAATTGATCGCGCGAAGCGATTGCTTGCGCATTCCACACTGCCGCTATCGAAGATTGGGGAACAATGCGGATTTCAAGATATGACCTATTTTTCACGTTTACTCAAACGGCACACAACGTTTACGCCTGGAGAATATCGCAAAAAATATCAATGGCTTCATACAGAATAGTTGTTACAGTTAAACTACAATACGACAGAAAAGAGACCTCCGAGAGTTCGGAGGTCTTTTTATACTTGCACTTGCTCGCGCTTGCGGAACTGCTCCGGCGGCATGCCGGCATATTGCTTGAACAGTCTGCTGAAATGAGCCAGATGCTTGAACCCAAGCCGGAAGCAAACCTCCGTAACCGAAAGCTCCGGCTGCATCAGGAACAGAATTTTCGCTTCGTTGATCCTTCTTGTATAAATATAATGAAAGATCGTGACGCCGGTCACTTCTTTGAACAGCTTGGAGAGATAGGACTTGCTTAAGTGCAGCCGTTCCTCTAGAAGCTCCATATTCAGGTCCTCGGTATAATTCTCCTCCAGAACCGAAATGATGCGCTGCACCGTCGCTTCCTTCTCGGAGCTGTATTCCTGCCTGTTGCGGTTAAGAAGCGGCTGCTCGCAATGATCTAGGATCATATAGAGCAGGTCCACAAACGCAAGCCGGAACCGGTTGTCGCCAACCGCGTCGCCGCGTTTCTGGTATTCGTCCATTCTGGCCAGAATCCGCTCAACCTCCGCTTTATCCTCTCCCCGTAGCCGCAGCCGGTAATTGTTCAGCTGCTGAAACGGCTGAAGAATGTTGCGGGCATGCGGCAGTTCGAGATAAGGCTGCAAGAGCGTTGGTTCAAAGTGGATGATGGACCGGATGTATTCAACCGACGGATCCGCCTTGGCGCAATGCAGCGTCATACCGTACATAATAATCAAATCGCCTGGAGCAAGCTCATAAATCTGGTCGCCGATCAGATAGTTGCATTTGCCGCCATGGAAGTAATAAACCTCGTAATGCATGTGGGAGTGAAAAAACGGCTCGATCGGCTGGTCTGACCAGTAAAGCAAATCCAGCATATTAAGCCTCGGCTTGCAGCAGCTCACGCATATATTGAACGAAATGCTTCAACATTTGCTGAGTCTCAGGGAATTGTCCGCTGAAATCCTCAACGCCGAGATAACCGTCGTAACCTACCGCTTTCAAGTCGGCAATTACCTGCTTCCACGGAACAACGCCTTCCTTGACGCCGCTCCATTCCGACTTCCACTTCACGCTTCCGTCTTCGGCCGTGCCGTCTGTTGCGAATGCAGCGTTCTTCACATGAACATGGGCGAGGTAAGGACCAAGAATCTCCATCCCCATCCGGTAGTTCTCAAACCCCTCATGCACCATATTGCCCGGATCGTACAATACGCCAATAAAGGATGGATCAAGGCCTTCGACAAGGCGGTAAGCGGCCGATGCGCTTGGAGCGATTGTCTGATGGTGAGTCTCAACTAGACCCTTAATGCCGTATTGGCGGCATAAGCCTTCGGCGTCCTTCAAATATTGACGCGCCAAGGAGAACAACTCGCCGAATGGACGGGAACGGTCATAGCCCGGAACGCCAAGGCGGATAAATTGCGCCCCTACGCGTTTGGCTTTACGGAGTACATCCTCCGTTGCTTCCAAATCGCCTGCCGTCAAATATGGCGTTACGCTGATTGAGCTTAAGCCATGCGCAGCAGCCGCTTCGCGGAATTGGTCCGCCATTTCTTCGCCGCCGGAAGGAAGCAGCGTACAGAGGTTATTCCCCCAGAAGGACGGCTTTTGCTCCGACGCATTCTCGGGAGCTTCCTTGTAACGCCATTCAATGCCGTCAATGCCGGCTTCGCTTGCTACGCGTACCAGTTCCTCGGGAGAAAGCTCCGGCGTTGCTACTGTAAAGATGGACAGCTTCATATCGGAATCCCTCTTTCGCTTTTAATTGTTCTATTCGACCTTGACTGCTTGTCTCTGCGCTTCGAGACACAGCTCGGCTGCCTTAAAGGTATGCTCCTGCGGCATCGCGAGATCCGTGCCGTTTAAGATATCAAGGATTAATGCGCCAAAGTATGGGAAGCCTACTTGATCCTTCACTTCGATTTTATGCTCGCCTTCGCCGTTCACGAGGAACAGATGATCGCCCGTGTTGCTTCTTGCGATATCCACGTATTTGCGGAGCTCGATGTATCCGTTTGTGCCAAGAATCATCGTTCTGCCGTCTCCCCATGTAGACAGGCCGTCAGGGGTGAACCAGTCTACGCGGAAGTAGTTGGTTGCCCCGTTATCGCCGATAAGAGTAGCATCCCCGTAATCCTCAAGCTCCGGATATTGCTTGTTATTATAGTTAGCAACCTTGCTTCCCTGAACCTTTGCATCCTTAACGCCCGCATAGTACAGGAACTGTTCGATCTGATGGCTGCCGATATCGCATAGGATGCCGCCGTATTTTTCCTTTTGGAAGAACCACTCCGGGCGCATATGCGCATTCAGGCGGTGCGGCCCCAAGCCGATTACCTGGAGAACGCGGCCGATCGCGCCGTCTTTAATAAGCTGCCCCGCAAATTCCGCGCTTTCCACGTGAAGACGCTCGCTGTAATAAACCGAATATTTCTTGCCCGTCTCGGATGCGGTCTTCTTGGCATCGGCCAATTGATCCAGCGTCGTGAACGGAGCCTTGTCGGTAAAATAATGCTTGCCATGCTTCATAACCTTCACGCCAAGTGGGCCGCGTTCGTTGGTTACGGCTGCTGCGGCAACCAGCTGCACTTCCGGATCCTGCAGGATTTGCTCCTGCGAAAGGGCAACTTGTACTTCCGGATACGCGCGGCAGAATACTTCTACCTTGGCCGGATCCGGATCGAATACCCATTTCAAAGTGCCGCCCGCTTCGCGGAGGCCGTTGCACATTCCGTATATATGTCCATGGTCAAGCGACATCGCTGCAAAGATAAACTCGCCTTGGGATACGACAGGACGCGGCTTTCCTTGCGGCGCGTAATTCATTCCGTTTGCTTTTGACATTGTTAAGCCTCCTGATTAGTGCGTGCCGGAAACATCCAGCGTATGGTATTCGTTCGCATTTTTCTTCGAATCGGATTTTGCGATTTGTTCTTGAAGCTTGTCGTAGAACAGATCCTCGTCAATCGGCAGATCAACCCAGTTATCCGTCCAGGTGGACAGCAGCATCGCATTCGAGATCATGAGGCCCTTGATGCCTTCCTCGCCCGGCGCAACAAGCGGCGTTCCCTTATTGATGGCATCCGCCCAGTTTTGCGTAATTTCCTGATGGCTGCCGCCGCTGCCGGTGATCGGAATTTCGAACTTCCAGCATTCCGGCTGGCCGAAGCCGCCTGTGAAAGTCTCGTTAAATTCGGATTCCAATACGCGCAGGCGATGGAACGTCAGCTTGTTATCTTCGATCACGATTTTGCCGCGGTCGCCCGATATTTCAAAACGGTTTGTGCCCGGCGATTCAAACGTCGAAGTTACGAATACGCCCGTAGCACCGTTCTCGTATTCCACATAAGCCGTAACGTCATTTTCGACTTCAATATCGCGGTGCTTGCCGAATTGGCAAAATGCGCGGACGCGTTTTGGCATAAGCCCCGTTGTCCACTGCCACAGATCCAGCTGATGCGGATCCTGGTTAATCAGAACGCCGCCGCCTTCGCCAGCCCAGGTTGCGCGCCAGCCGCCGGAGTTATAGTAGCTTTGCGAACGGTACCAGTCCGTAATAATCCAGTTCGTGCGGCGAATCTCGCCAAGCTCGCCGGAAGCAATCAGCTCTCTCAGCTTCGCGTACAGCGGATTCGTGCGTTGGTTGTACATGATGCCGAATACTTTATCGCTTTTCGCTGCAGCATTGTTCATCTCGCGTACCGTGCGAGTGTAGACGCCTGCTGGTTTTTCAATCAATACATGCAGTCCTGCGTTTAAAGCAGCGATTGCCTGCTCCGGATGATCATAATGCGGCGTACAGATAATCACGCCGTCAACCGTGCCGGATTCGAACATTTCCTGCGGGCTCAAAAACCCTTGAATATGCTCGCCCCACTCTGCTTTCACCTCTGCCAGACGCTCCGGACGAACGTCGGATACTGCCGTCAATTCTGCGCCTTTAACGCCGCCTGTAATCAAATAACGGGCATGCCCCGTTCCCATGTTTCCTAATCCAACGATACCAATACGTACCATGATTACACCCTCTCCATGCTTGATGAAATAAGGAATCTATTTCTCCATTCTAGCATGTTGCATTGTGAAAGCGCTTGATTCTAATGAGCCAATAATGGCTTTCATTTAACTGTGGTTGTTGTGAAGGGCGAACCGGGTGGTGGCGCGGAGCGATGCTGCGGCTTCTCTTGTGCTTTTGATTGTGGGTGAAATACGGTTTGAATACAATTTAACTGTGATTGAACCTTATTTTACCGTAGGGTCGCACTGCGAGAAAGCTTGGTCTTCGGCCGCTGTTGTTTTTGAATCTCCTGAATTTGATTGTAGGTGTCGAGATTCAAAAACAAAGGCGGGCGCTCACGCTCCTCAGCCTCAAGCTTTCTCTCCGCGCTCACACCCGGTTCTTGAAAAGAGATACCAGGCCGCCTAATTCCAAGACGGCTTTTATTTTATAAGGTCGCATTGCACAAAAATGGGTACGGCCTTTCCACACGAATAACATCTTGTCAGAATATGATTGTTTAGATACGAACCTCCCAGGTCACGAGAGCTTACAAGGAGATGTGGTTGAATGACACAAAGCCGGGCGAAAAGTTCCAAACCCGTTCAGCTATATTCCGGTCACGCTTACCGGTTTCTCGAAAAACTTGGCTGCAAGCCAAATGATCAGTTGCATTTCTTATTAGTCTCTGACGCCAAAGGTAAAACCAGGGGGTATAGCTTTGCTACCGAGCTTCCCGCAATAACCTTGCGTAAGCCTTTTCGTTCATTGGAAAAGCTGGTTCCTCAAATCAAGCTTTTTTCAAGGAGAAACAAGCTAGTTAACGTATTGTGGCTAAACAAGAAAGGCTATGCCGTATTTGTGGAGATAAACGGCCGGGAATCGGCGAAGGACAGCCCGTTCAAAGCGATAAGAGCACAGTTTATCGATGTTGACCTAAACAAAATTTCAGCGCGCTGCAAAACGAAAGAACAAATTCAGCAAAAGATCGACTCCATTCTCTCCGACCCTTCTGAACAACTTCAATCCATTACGCTCACGCAAAATAAAAATGGCCAATATCAGCTTTTAGCTCAGCGGACAAGACAAAGAGTAGCCGAGTTAAAAAAACAATTCATGAAAAAACACGGTGAACGCGTCAAGGATACGATGATCGTCGAAACGAAAAACGGTTATCACATCTACTGGGTCATGCAAAGCGCAGACATAAGCAAATTCGTTCCTATTCAAAAAGCGTTAGCCCAAACCTTCGATTCCGATCCGATGATCACAAACTTATCCAGGGTGATGCGCATACCAGGGTTCTACCATATGAAAAATCCCGAAAGTCCCTATATGGTCAAGGTCATCCAGTGGGGCAGGGTAAAGCCGTTCACGCAAGAGGAGCTTATTACATTGCTTGAGTTAAAACCTGTACTCACGGCAAAACTCAGACAAAAGCGCCGTAAGCTGAGCGGCAGGAAAGTATCATAAGGCATAATACGGCAATACCCCCTGGTCGCCTCCAGCCAGGGGGTATTGCCCGTCAAATTACAGTTTGAACATTTAATCCTTTAATAAGCCTCTTCGATACATGATCGTCAGGATTCTAAAGAAATCGCGGGAGCTTCCGTCAGCGGGAGCATCGATAAGTCCCAGCTCAATAGCCCGGTCCACCGCCGGCTTTGCCCAAGAAGGAACCTTCATGCCATGCTGCGACTCAAGCTCCGCTACACGGTTCACCAACGCTTCGAACTGCTTTCTTTCCGCTTCTGTCATCGGTACATCTTCCTCCCCTAAATGAGCATTCAGCTGATTCCGGACTCCGTCAAGAAAGGTCTCCCAGCCGTTCTTGCGAGCCCTTATAAGATGCGGGCAGTTTTTCCCGCTCCAGTGGTTATGCTGAACAACGGCTACGATCGGGAGCTTCAGCTTATAGAGCAGATCCCCGATCAGCCTTGCGGCACGAGCCTCGGCTTTCGCGCGATTGCCATCCTCGTTTTCGCAAATTTCAATCCCGATGGCGCTAAGGTTTCCCTCTCCCCGGCTCCCGTCACCCGCATGCCAGCCATGCTCCGTAATCGGCAAATGCTGGACAACCCGCGTATCGTCAACGGTAAAATGCCAGGATACCGGCAAAACTTCAGCAGCCTCGCCTTTCAAATATTTTGCGTGCATTAGCGCATTCGCGCCTTTTCCCGGATTCGCCGTATCATGTACGGTAATAAAATAAGGGCCGTTAATTGGAGTGCCTGGACGATTATTTCGGCCGGCAGGAATCATATCGATTAGTATCGTCTCGAACATACGCCTCACTCCTTTGCAGCTGATCTTCTGTTTATAGTTACATTTATACTAAGAAGAGGCTCAAAAGGTTTGTGTGCAGAAGGATAAAAAAATAAGCCAGGCCAAGGGCCTGACTGCATATATGTATGAGCGTTTTTTATATGTGGTTCGTTTTTCTTCTTAAAAGACCAAGCAAGCCCCGCTTTCGCTTCTCTTGCTTCTCCTCGAGTATCCTTTTTACGCCATGAAGCAGCAGCTTAGACCGCATCTCGTCCTCGTGGCTGATTTTTCTCATTTCCGCAAAAAACTCTTTGTTCATCGGCTACCCTCTCCGTCACTAACATCTAGATGTGTCTAAAGTCCTATATCATTGTAACGCCGCGTCGGAGATCTGTCAAAATTTGTCGCATTTAGACGTAAAAATCCCACATATTCCCTTTTACTACAAGGGAAATGCGGGACTTTACTCTTATTTGCTCTGTAACCTATTCAAACTGAAATTAGAAGCTAGCTGCCACTTTCTCAGCTGTTGCAACACCTTCAGCAATGATCGATTCCGCTCTGTCGCTGAATTGGTTGTGGCCTTCAACGATAACTGTCTCGAAGTTTCTTACGCCGAAGAAGCCCATGATGTTCTTCACATAGTTAAGGGACATTTCTGCTGCTGCGAAAGGACCCTCGGAATATACGCCGCCGCGTGCGTTCAGCAATGCCACTTTTTTGTCGCCTTGCAGACCAACAGGGCCTTCAGCCGTATATTTGAATGTTTTGCCTGCACGGTTCAGGTAGTCGATGTAAGTGTGCAGAACAGCCGGAATCGTGAAGTTCCAAAGCGGGAAGCCGAATACAACTTTATCGGCAGCGATAAATTGATCCAGGTATTTGTCCGCAATGCTTACGGCTGTTTGTTCTTCCGGAGTCAGCTCAAGACCTTGAGCCGCTTTGAAGCCGCCGTTGATCAGGTTGGCGTTCAGGTAAGGAAGTTCCTCTTTGAACAGGTCCAGCTCAATTACAGTGTCTTGCGGGTGATTTGCTTTATAGCTAGCGAGGAACGCGTCATACAGCTTTACGCTGACAGCGATATCTCCACGGTCATTTGCTTTTACGAACAGTACAGTACTCATCTTTTTAATTCCCTCCATAAAATAATGTGTAGTAACTTTTTGTAACTGTCTTTATTTTATAGAGTTTTACTTTCGCCAACATCGGCTAATAGGCGGAAAAATAAAGCGGGACTGGTCTTACGACTATAGGCTGAGAACCGTCTAAGCCATCTGCCCCTTATTCTGAAAGAGCGGTGCGGCAAACAAGGCGGCCTGCGTGCGGTCTGACAAATCCAGCTTGCTTAGAATGCTGCTGACATGCGTCTTTACGGTTTTTTCCGCAACGATCAGCGTCTGCGCAATGTCTTTATTGCTAAGCCCTTTTGTTAGCAGCTCCAACACTTCAAGCTCCCTTGGCGTCAAAGCTTCCAGCGACTTATCCCTATTCGAATGCTGGATAACGGGCTCCGGTCTTGGCTCCGGTTCCGGACGGCTTAACAAAGCACGCGATATATCCGGATGCAGCTGGATATTCCCCTTATACGCGCTCCTAATAGCTTCGGCAAGCTGATCCGGTTCCACATCCTTCAGCATGTAGCCGATAGCGCCGGTTTGCAGGGCCGGGACGATGTGACTCTGATCGGCAAAGCTGGTCAGCACCAGCACCTTGATATGCGGATGCTGCTCCTTGATTAAGGCGCTTGCTTCGATTCCGTCCATAATCGGCATATTCAAATCCATCAGGACGATGTCCGGCTGAAGCTCGCCAGCCTTCTCGACGGCTTCCTTGCCGTTATGCGCCTCGCCGACCAATTCGAAATCCGGCTGCATCGCAAGAAAGAACGATATTCCTTTTAAAACAATCTGATGATCATCCGCGAGTAAAATTTTGATTTTCATAGTAAGTAGTCACCGTTGCTTCCCTTCTCTTCCATGCAATGCGCCTGTACCGATTCAAGAGGAATCGTCGCCCGGACAATGGTTGGTTTGCCCCGTCCGCTTGTAATCGACAGCGAACCGCCAAGCGTCTCCGCCCGCTCCCTCATGGAGCGCATCCCCATCGTCTGGCGGCCTTTTTTCCGGTCAACCTGAAAGCCTGTCCCTTCGTCCCTTACCTCCAGAACGGCTGCCCCGTCCTGCTGTTTGTTAAGCCGAATATAGGCCGTCTCCCTGCCGGAATGCTTCCTGACATTGTTCAGAGCTTCCTGCCCGATCCGCCAGAACGCTTCCTCAATGGCACGCGGCAGCTCCTGTACCCCGTCCGTCCGGTCATAAATCGTCAGGTTGAGGCCTTGCCCGTATTGCTTAAGCGCCGGCAGCAGTCCGTTCTCGAGACCCGCCGGATGCAGCTGCCAGATCAGCGTTCGCATCTCCTTGAGCGCCTCCTGCGACAGCTGCTGAATCTCGCTTAGCGAACGCTGTACGACGGGATCGCGCCCGGCAAGCACGTTTTCCGCTCCTTTCGCCAGGAAGGACAAGGAGAAGACCTTTTGCACGACGGAATCATGAAGATCTCGCGCCATCCGGTTCCGTTCCTCCATCCGGGCAAGCTCGCTCCGATGCTCGTAAATACGCAGATTTTCCACGCATAACGTAAAATGATCCCCCAGCGAGTACATAAAGTCCTCGTTCAGGTCGTCGAATTGACGCTGATCCGGACTGCTGATAAACATGACGCCAATCGTCCGGTTACGCACGCGAAGCGGAATTGCCGCTGCCGACCGGAACGGAGGAATGCCAACCGAGTCCAATTCATTGCCTTCCATGCAAGAAGACTCGATAATAATCCGATTATCCCGGAGCGAGGCCTCAATCGGACCGGCGGCTTCAACCGCAAGCGTCTGCCACTCCTTGGTTAGCTTTCCGCTCGAATACAAAGCCCGGAGCGATAGCTGCTGTCCGTCATACATAAACAAGGAGACATTCGGCCAGCCGAATTCGTCTCCAATATACTGAACGGCCTTGATAGGCAGCTGATTAACATCCTGAACGCCGTTAATACGCTGGATGACATCGCCCAGCTTGGCGTATAGCATCGCATTGCGCTCTTGTGTCTGATACAAGCGAATCCGATTAATCGCCGTCCCGATCTGCAGAGCAACAGCCTGCAGCAGCGCAAGCTCCTCTTCGCTGAAATGCTCCTTGCCCGCCTGCGCGATATTCAGCAGCCCAAACCGGTCCTTGCCGGCTTTAAGAGGTACCGTTGCATGATGGGTAATGCCTTCCGTATCCCCAAGCTGATGGCTTACCGCATACGTAATGCGTTTGCATTCAATAATATTAACGGCATGGGTAAGCTTGCGCTGGCGGTAGCGCTCCACGCACCAGCAGTCCTCCCCGCACATAAGCGCGTAATTGCCGGCGGTTAAGGCGGGAGGCAGGTTATGATGGGCCGCGCAAGTATTTCCCGGGATATCGTCATCGATCAGGAAAATCCATCCCGTCGTAAAATCCGTTACTTCAAGCAGCTTCGCAAGCACATCGCCGAGCATCTGATCCATGTCGTTGGTCGTGTTGAGCATCTCCGCGATTTCCTTAAGCGCAGCGAGCTCGCTGACCCGAACTTCCCTTGGCATCCGGCTTCCCTCCTTCTCTGCCACCATTATACACTTACTTTTCCCCATGCCTCCAGCAGGGCATCCCGAAACAGCGCATCCAGCTGTTCGTCCGTCAAGCCATCAGCCGTATCCAAATCCTTCGCCGCCTGCTCAAAATAATCGATTTGCTCCTCCAGATAATCATTGAGACGCCCGATGCGAGGTTCCGTTCGAAGCTCTTCTCCCGCGCGTTTCCGGACTAGAAGGCGTTCAATAATGCCATAGAGCGCACTGTCGGTAGGAATTAAATCTTCAACAAGCTCCTCGAATAGCATCGGTGGCATCGCGTTATATTTCTCAATCCAGCCGCAAGCCAGCAAGGGACGGAGTACGTAGAAATATTTTTTCGCCCGTACCGTCTCGCCCTGCAAATATTCGCGGTAGTTGCCCCTGGCCATATGAAGATAATGGTACATGCAGGACTTAGGCGAAAAGGTTGCGCCGGACAAGGTGCGGATACGTTCGGCCGTGGTAAAGGGCTCCTTGTATTTGATTGGCGACTGCAGCCATTCCAGCAGAGGCGGGTTGGACTTATTAAACAGCGCCAGCGCTTTGCGAAGATCCCAGCCGCTCAAATCCAGCATCTCGCTGATCGGGCGTTCGATCACGTCCCGGCGCTCGCGGATCGACAAATACCATTCCACCGGCCGCACGTAAAGGAAGCGGACATCGTAATCGCTGTCTTTTGACGGAAAACCCCAAGCTCTCGAACCGGACTCGCAGGCGTACAGGATGCGGATATTTTCTTCCGCTTCCATACGCGCAAGCTCGGCTTCTATTTTCAACCGGTATTGCTCCTCTATCATGTTCGCGCCCCCTATCCCGAACGTTTGCCGCCAAGCAGCTGGTTTAACTGCTCGACCAGATTGCCGCCGCCCGTGAGCGATACGCTGCCGACGTTGTCGCAAATTTTCTCCAGGAACTCGAGCTCCTTCAAGCGGTACAGCGTGGCGTTCTCATCCATCAGCTTTGCCGTATTCAGAAGGCTTCGTGTGGAAGCCGTCTCTTCCCGGCGCGTGATGAGGTTAGCTTGCGCTTTTTTCTCCGCCAGAAGTACGGTATTCATGATGTCTTTTACTTCACCCGGCAGAATGATATCCTTCACGCCCGCGTTCAGGAACGTTACTCCGTACTCCCCGCTTCTTGCCGCCAATCGTTCCAATACAAAAGCGCCGATCTCCTGCTTCGTGCGCAGCAGCTCATCCAGCTTCATCGTCCCCGCGTATTCCCGCAGAATTAATTGAAGCTGGATGTAGAGCTGCTCTTCGAAGCCCTTGATCTGCAGCGCCTTCAACGGATTGTGCAGCACGTATTGGCTGACAAAATTAAGGCGAAGCGTTACTTTATCCTCCGTCATCATTTCCTGCCCGATCAGGTCGAGCTGCTGCCGGCGCATATCCATCGTCTGTACGATAACGGAAACCGGCGTACGCCAGAACCGGTATTTGCCCGGACCAAGCTCGCGCTGCAGCATGTTGTCAAAGAACAGGAAGCCCTTCTCATGGCCGGCCACTTCATAAGTGTTGTACAGACCGTTCAGCCTCATTAAGTCAGCGGCATTTAAGGAAGCAGGCAGCTCGAGGCTCCGCGTACTCAATCGGTTGAATGTATGCTTGATGGCCGATTTCCAATAAGCATGCCTGCCGGCTTTTAACACGCTGCCGCATCTGCCGTCCTCATAGTGAAGCACATATTCGTCATCGGCAACGTCAATGATGTGAAGCTCTTCAAGCAGCTTGTCGTCATGCAGGAACAAGGCCAGCTCTTTGCCCGGTACCATAAACGGCTTGGTGATATCCATGACCGTTACCGTCGTTTTCGAGAAAAATGGAAAGCGGTGTTTGCCTGGGCCCAGCAGCCTAACATAACTACCGTCTTTAAACAGCAGCCCGCGTTGATCGTTTTGAATCGTAATTTTGTTTATATATACAGTCATAGGTATATAACCTCCTTGGATTTGGCGTTGTTTGGCGAAAATGCTCCCGTACCCGCGGCGGAGATCCGCTTAAGAACGGCATCCGCCTGCCAGCCGGCCTGCTCCTCCGGCAGCGCAGCAGACTTTTCTTGCTTCCAGTCTGTCCGCGGTGCGTTTGGCAGCGGCCTTTTGTGCAGGCCTCTTCCCGCCTGGTATCCGCGGACTGCAGAGCTGCGGCGTAAGGTGCAGCTGTATAAGCCTGCTGAGCATTTTCCCAAAGCAACTTGAATAATTCGATTGGACTCGATTTGCAGTCGAGTTAAATTCAACCATGATCGTCTCCGTGAGGACGATGGAGGATTCGAACCTCCACTTTAGCGTAAAGCACGTACCAAGTCCGACAGCATACCGCGTACAAAGACTGTACGGGCACTGCGGGAATCCTACCGAAATCCCTGCCCGGTTCGGCCCGGCCGTTGCTTTACATCCTCATTATCTTCGACTTCCCGTTTCCGGAACATGGTAAAAGTATGGCGAAACAGAAAAAGTGCATTTTAATTGCATTTCAAATTGACGCAGCTCCCTCAGGTGCCGTCCTGTTAAGTTACTTAGCTAACATTGCACGAAATACAGGATATTCGCCCATTTAGGAGATGATGGACGCATTATATTGCACAGAATGCAGGATGTTGCGCCGATAAGGGTCGATTTGAGCTCATTTTTCTCTGATATCCTGCATTCCGTGCAGGATATTTTGGATTACTGGGCTAGATCACGCTATTATGCTGCATTTCGTACAACATTGGCGCGCAGTGGCAGTTCAAGTAAGCCTGGCCAGATCCTGATCCGGTCTAACGTGCACTGCAAGTATCTCGCTATACAACGAAAGATTACCTATCCACTTTTAACGGCCCAAGTTACAATAGAGGCAACTACCTCTTCGAAAATGAAAGGGGCTTATGAACCGTGGCAAAGGAAAGCTTCGATAAAGAAATCCAGTTTCTGAGAATGCTGGTGCTGACAAGCGGCGCTTATAACCGGCAGCAATTCGCCGACCGGCTTGGCATCTCCGTACATACCTTCGACAAGACCATCCGGCGCCTGAAGGACATTGCCGGATCCGTCCAGCAGCCGGCGGCCGAGGAACAAAACAAAGCGATGGCGGACATGCTGCGAACAAGCTATTACGAATCGGCAGACCCGCTGCTGCTCTTCCTGTTCCGCTCCAAATCGCTCAAGGAATCCGAGAGTTACCGTTTATCTCTGCTTATCGCTTCCCTTCAGGAGCAAGCACTGACACCGCTGGAGCTGCTGGATCTGTGCTTCGAAGGAATGCCCGCGGAGCTTGCGCCGCCGGACGAGAAAACCATCCGCTCCGATCTCAAATACTTGGAGCAGGCCGGCGTAATCCGGCGGCTTCCGGGCGGAAGACCGCAGAAATATACGGCCCACAATGATTTCGTAAGCATACTCTCCGACGAGGAGTTGTCGGATCTCTATGCTTTTGTGGACGTGATGGCGAATACGCAGGTTCCTTCCGTCCAGGGTTATCTGCTGCGCGACAGCTTGAAAAAAGCGATGAAGCTGCGGCAGCTGCCGGACGGAGCCAGCGACCTTTTCTTATATAAATACCATTACCATTCGCGTATTCTGGACGAAGCGCATCTATATACGATCATGCAGGCGATTGAGTCCAGGCGGAAGCTAAGCTTCCACTACTTCACGCCCAAATCGAACCAAAGCTATCATTCCAAAAATACGAATCCGATGTTCGTTAAGCCATCCGAAGGCCGGCTCGCCGAGATGCTGCCGCTAAAGGTCGCTTACGATCATCAATACGGAAGATGGTATTTGCTTGGCTATAGCTCGGGCCGGTCCCAAGTCGCGATTTTTCGGATGGAAGGCATCACGCAGCTTGAGGAGAGCGGACTCGTAACGGAAGAAGAATATGCGGTAAAGCTGGCAGCGCTAGAACGCAACACAAGTTATAGCTGGCTTGTCGATTTGAGCAGACCTGCCTCGGTTAAGGTCAGATTTTTTAATCCGGAAGGCGCAAAAAGAAACTTTATTAAAGACCGGGTGCAGCTGCAGGGACAATGGGGCGTTATTACGGAGGAAGATGAAGCTTCATTCCTGTTCGAGATTACGGTTAACGGCACGCAGGAGATCAAGCCTTGGCTGCGCAGCTTTGGATCAAGCTGCGAGGTGCTTGAGCCCATGTCTTTAAGACGGGAGTTTATCAAGGAATGGAAGGAGCTGGCGGAATACTATGAACCTGTTCGAAAAAATATTCAATTACCGGATGATGGCACAGCTTGACGAGCATGGCGCCCTTGCGGTTACGGCTCAGGAACGCCGCTGGCTTCTGATGATGCTGGAGCATCCGGAGGCGGCAGTTGCCCTATCGCCCGATACGCTGGATAAGCTCCGGCAATGTCTTGGCGGCTCGGATGAACGCAACGATTCGCTGCGGTCCATTATTGTTGAAAAAGCGGGCAGTGCCGTCCCCTCCCTCTACCACCCTCTGCTGAGAACGCTAAGGCAGATGATTGTGAAGAAATCGGGCATGCAGCTGCGCCATACGCGGAAGGATGGCTTCCTCCTCCCTAGCCAAACCGGTGTACCTTATAAACTGGAGTATTCGATGGTAAAGCGCGAATGGTATTTGCTCTGGTACAACCGGAGAACGCGATCCCTGATGACAACGAGACTTCGGAGTATTCATAGCGTGGAAGAAATGCCGGTAAGCGGGCAATTTTTCAATCAGGCGGCTGCAACGCTAGCCCAGCAGCTGGTGAAGCGCATGCAGCACGCCACGATTGAGATTATTCCGGCTTATAACAAGGAGTTATCCCGGATTTTGTATGCTTTCTCCTGCTTTGACAAGCAGGTTCAATACGATGAATTATCCGATACTTATACGATCAAGCTGACTTTCCTTGGCGACGAGACGGAATACGTGCTGTCCAAGCTCCGGTTTCTTGGTCTGCGCGTCCGAGTAACGGATCATCCCTATATGAAGTTCCGGATGCGCGAAGCGGCGCAGAGATCTTTAGCCCGTTACGGCTATTCGTCAGCCCTCGAACCGGCTAAGCACGATAACGGCATTATGTCCGCCGAAGCCGAATGAATTGGAAACCCCGATGCGAAGCGGAGCCGACTGGGCTGCCGCAGGAACATTGGTTAGTCCGCATTCCGGATCCAGCTGATCAAGGTTGATGGTTGGCGGCACGATTCCTTCGCGCAGACTTTGCAGGAGGGCAATCGCCTCAACGCCGCCTGCCGCTCCCAGCATATGACCTAGCATCGACTTGTTCGCCGTTACCGCAATCCGGCTTTCTCCCTGGCCAAATAAACGGGTAATTGCCTGGCCTTCCGAGCGGTCTCCAAGACCCGTGCTTGTAGCATGCGCGCTTATGATATCTACTTCATCCGGACGGATACCCGCATCCGCAAGGGCTGTCCTCATAGCGGTGTACGCCCCGGTTCCTTCCGGATGGGTAGCAACAATGTGATAGGCATCCGAGCTTGCCCCGTAACCCAACACCTCGCCGTAAATCCGAGCCTCCCGCTTCTTCGCATGAGCCAGAGACTCAAGCACGACGATACCCGCTCCCTCCGACATGACAAATCCGTCACGGTTCCGGTCGAAAGGCCGGCTGGCCTTCTTTGGCTCCTCGTTGCGGGAAGATATAGCCTGCGCGTTGCCAAAGCTGGCAAGAGACAGTTCATTAACCGTTGCCTCTGCGCCGCCTGCGATAACCACATCCGCTATACCGAGGCGGATAAGCCGCATCGCTTCGCCAATGGCGGTATTTCCGATGGAGCAGGCCGTAACCGGCGCAAGCGTAGGACCGGTTAATTGGTACCTGATACTGATCGTGGCTGCCGCCATATTGGCGATCATCATTGGCACCAGCATCGGGCTTACCCGTTCGGGACCGCGGGTGCGCAAAATTTCGTCCTGCTCCATCAGCGTGCTTAATCCGCCAATCCCCGAACCGACATAAACACCGACACGGTCACGGTCCGTCTCATCCAGCTTAAGTCCGGAATCCGTTATCGCCTGATCCGCGGCGGCAACGGCAAATTGCACGAAACGGTCCATCTTTCTTGCTTCCTTGCGGCCAAACAACGCTTCCGGGTCAAAATCCTTAACGCTCCCCGCGATTTTCGTTTTCAGCCTTGCCGTATCAAAAGCATCTATGCTGGAAATACCCGACTCTCCCCGCTTCATCCGGGACCACATTTCGTCAACCGATTGTCCAAGCGGCGAAATAACGCCCATTCCCGTAACAACTACGCGTTCCATAGAGATCAGCTCCTAAAAAGAATTATCACCCCAATAGCGGTGTTCGCTATTCATGATGATTATTGCCTCGTAAGCATTCGCTTAATGTATGTTCATACCTCAGAATTAGTACCTGATATTAAATCATGTTGCCACATGAAGTATCCTATTACAAGTTGTCGTTTATCCTAGTATAATGAGTAACAGGATCACCCATTTGGAGGTACTGCTCAAATGAATAACAAGACGAGGCTCACTGCGCTTTCGAGCTTTCTGAAAAACCAACGGGCCAAGCTCACTCCCGAGGAGGTAGGTTTTCCTCCCGGCAGCCGGAGAAGAACGCCCGGCCTTAGACGCGAAGAGGTTGCGGCGCTTGCCGGCGTAAGCACAACCTGGTATACCTGGCTGGAGCAAGGCCGGGATATTCAAGCTTCGCCGAATGTGCTGGACGCTATTGCTTCCGCCTTGCGTTTGACTCATGACGAACGCAATTATTTGTACGGTCTTGCGATTGAGCCCGGAGCCGGTCCGTCTATCACGGCCGAAATGCCCGCTTACTCATCGGATGCGGTTAGTCCGCCCCTGCGCAAAATTCTGCAGGAGCTCAGGCAATGCCCATCCATTATCTCGGACCGCCGCTGTCAGATTGTCGGCTGGAACGAAGCAGCCGCCCATGTCTTTGTAGACTTTGCCCAGATCCCCGAGCAGGAGCGGAATATGATCCGCCTCTTGTTCACACGGAAAGAGCTGCGCCGCTTAGCCGTTAACTGGAAGCAGTTCGCAAGCGGATTTCTGTCGATCTTCCGGGCTTATTACGGACAATATGTAGAGGATAACTGGTATGATCAGTTTCTGAAGGAAATGACGGGGCTGCATCCGGACTTTCAGGAGTTATGGGAGCATAGCGAGGTACGGACTGCGCCAGAGGTTGTGCTGGAATTCCGGCATGCCAAAGCAGGGAAAATGCTCTTCCATCTAACGTCCTTGCAGCTGCAAGGCGGCTCGGATCTTCGCTGCAGCATATACACCCCTGCTCCGGACAGCGAGACGGAAGAGAAATTAAGCAAGCTGATGCGCGGAAAGCCGTCTTAGCCTGAACGTCAGGCCAAGACGGCTTTCTTTTCTTGATACTATTCCATTAAGCTTCAACAACCATGCGGTTCGTTAACGCGCCAAGCTTCTCGATCTCGATGGTGACGACATCTCCGTCCTGCAGATAAACTTGCTTCTCCGGCGGATAGCCCATCACGACCCCCTCCGGCGTGCCGGTCAGAATAATGTCTCCGGGGGACAACGTCATGCATTGCGAAATATAGCTGACGATTTCCTTGCAGTTAAAAATCATATCCGACGTATTCGAATCCTGCCGTACCTCTCCGTTTACCGTGCAGCTGATGCGCAGATCATTCGGATCGCCTACCTCATCCTTGGATACGAGGTATGGACCTACCGGAGCGAATTTATCGCAGGACTTGCCCGCCAGCCACTGGCTTGTCCGGGTCTGAAGATCGCGTGCTGACAGATCGTTTGATGTACTGTAACCAAATACGTAATCAAGCGCCTCGTCCACCGATACGTTTTTCGCCGTGCGACCAATGACAATCGCAAGCTCTGCTTCGTAATCAACCTTTTGCGTCGACCGGGGCAAAGGTACATCCTCGCCATGCGCGGCAAGCGCGTTGCTGAATTTGCTGAACAGAATAGGGTATTCCGGCAGCGGCATATTCGTCTCTTCCGCATGCTTCCTGTAATTAAGTCCGATACAGATGATTTTCCCCGGCTCCGGCACGGATGGTCCAACAACAACCTGCGACTCATCCAGGTAACGATCTTGCCGTTCCTTCGATTCTTCAACGTATTGCCGGAGCTTGCTTAGTTCTGCCTCTCCGCCTTGCAATAAACCGTTTAAGGTTACATGGCCGGCATCAATGATTCCTTTATCCGTCCGTACACCTAAACGATAAGCAGAAGCTGCTGCCTTTTCCTTGAAATTGACTAATTTCACGAATAAGCCCTCCCCGTTTTCCAATAATCTGCAATAGATTCCTCCTTTATTATACAGCCTTAACCGTATCTCTTCAGCATCTTGAGAAACTTGCTGCCCGTCAGCGTTGGTGTTCCTGCATTAAGGCGGAATACTTCATCTGATCCCGGCTTGTTAATGCCGGGGTGCGTGGTGAAAAATAGCGTTACGCCCGCGTTTTTCTCAATCTGCTTGGCTGTCCGGTTAAACACGCCATACGGGAAAGCAATAATTTGATACGTGTTGCCCAGCTCTTCCTTCAGCCGTGTCTCCTCCAGCCGTGCATCGGCTTCTATGCGGGCCTTATATTCCGCTTTCGTCTCTACACGGCCTTTGTCAGGCAGATAAATCGGATTGCTCAGCTTTGGTCCGGTTTTATGACCTTTTTCATCAAGCGGGGCATAATCATGCTGGTTATACGTATGGCTGTAGAAGCTGAACCCTTCCGCCTTGAGCTTGCGCATGGTTTCCCAGGTCATATGCTTGGTATGAACGTTCTGCTTATCGCTGCTTGCGCCAATGATGAAATGAGCGGCGGTAAAATGGTATTTTTTCATAATCGGAACCGCGTATTGGTCAAAGCTCTCATATCCGTCGTCAAACGTAATAACAACGGCGTTATCCGGCACCTTTCCTTTGCCGCGCATAAAGTCTGCGAACTGCTCAATGCTGATGACATGGTAGCCGTTATCCTTCAGAAGCTTCATTTGCGTGCCGAAACGGCTCGGGGATATCGTTGCCCCGCTTTCCGTTGCATCAATATGGTGGTACATGAGGACAATAACTTTATTCTTATAATGCGCAGGGTGGTTGGAAGCAGCGTCGAGTTCGCTTTCGGGCACCGGCCAAGCGATCACGATCGCAATGGCAAGCAGCGCGGCAATCCCTTTCAATTTCACTACGTATTCCTCCTAGAAACGCGATTCGTTTGTTACTGAATCAGTATAAATAGCCGTTATCTCCAAAGCGTTTCCGGATTGTAACGAACCTGCAAACATTCCCGGACTAGCAATTAACACATAAAAACTCCCCGCACAGCTGAGAAAGCCGCGCGGGGAGTGCTGAAGAACCTTATTTCAATTTCTTATTTCAATCTCGCTATGCCGGTTGCTACTTGCTCGATTTGAGCTTTTGTCAGGCTATTGTCCGCGGAGCTGATTGTGACGTAACGATCGTCCATTTGGAAGCTCAGCATAGCGGTTTTGCTTGGCGTAAACCATTTTGCTTTTACGCCGTTTGGCAGCGTTACGGCTGTGCCGTCGTAACCAACCGAGTAATCGCGCGGCGAGATTTGAACGTTCATGTGCTTGAACAAGAAGTTAACGGAATCTCCGCCGGCTACTTTTTGGAAGGCATCGTTTTTCGTCATTAACGTTGGAGCGTAAGCCGCAGTAAAGCCGTCGAACTTCGCAAACTCGTCTTTAATCGCGTTTGTTTGAGCTGTCGTATACGTTACCTTTGCCAGGTCGGATTGAGCAGCGCCTACTTTCGCGACCGTAACGGCTACTTTTTCCAGGCGTGCTTGAGTCAGGTTTGCATTCGGCGAGCTCAAAGTAACATAACGATCATCCACTTTTAACGTTAGCATGAGGGTATCGCCTGCTTTGTACCATTTTGCTTTTGTTCCGTTCGATAAGGTTACCGGTGTACCTTCATAATCATAGGAATAATCACGCGGCGAGACAGTTACGGTCATATTCTCGAAAATGATGTTTACACCGTCCGCGGCAGCTACGGTTTTCTTCAGAACGTCGCCGTTAACCATCATTTGCGGAGCGTAAGCCTCTTCGAATCCGTCAAAGCTGGCAAATGCTTTCTTGAGCTCGTCGAGCTGCGCTGCCGTGTACAAAACTTTTACCAGATCGGTTTGAGCAACGCCTACTTTCGTTACGCTAACTGCCGCTTTTTCCATTTGAGATTTGTTTAGTTTCCCGTTTGGCGAGCTGACCGTTACATAACGGTCGTCTACTTTTACCGTCAGCATGTCTTTGCCATTTACGTTGTACCATTTCGCTTTTGCGCCGTTAGACAGCGTTACGTTTGTGCCGTCGTAGTCATGCGAGTAGTCGCGCGGCGATACGTTGACGGTCATATTGGTGAACAGCAGGTTCACGCCGTCGCTTGTTGCTGCTGCTTTTTGCAGAGCATCGCCTTTGATCATCATTTGCGGAGCGTAAGCAGCTTCGAATCCGTCAAAGCCGGCAAATGCTTTTACGATCTGATCAAGCTGAGCTGCCGTGTAATTCGTCAATACCCATTGATCCGTTGCGCTTGTGCCGATGTAGATGGTATTTGTTCTGCTATCGTATTGGATTGGCGTATTCAGCGCGTTGGACAACGCGCGTACCGGCAAATAAGTCGTGTCATGATACGTGATTGGCGAAAGTTTATTGCCGTCCTCATCCTTAGGAATATACGTGCTGCCGTTGATTATAAAGCCGATGCCGTGGTTCAGGAACGCGCTGATTTTCTCCATGTTAGTTCCGGCGAATGCGCCGGCTGCTCCCGATACCGTCATGCCTGCGATCATCATCGTTGCGACTGTTCTTTTCATATTTTTGTTCATTTTTTATAATCTCCTTTAGAGTTGAATTTGTTTTTTTGTTTGAAGCTCCTTACAGACTTAAGTATAGATTCGCGTTATCTCGAAACCATTTCGAGCTTGTAACGAAGCTGTAAAGCTTTTTGTCCATGCTGTATCGATATTTCGAGGACAAAAAAACTCCCCGCACAGCTGGAAAGCCGCACGGGGAGTGCTGAAAGATGCTTATTTCAATTTCGCTACGCCTGTTGCGATTTGCTCGATTTGAGCCTTAGTCAGGCTGTTATCCGCCGAGCTGATTGTGACATAACGATCGTCGATTTGGAAGCTCAGCATAGCTGTGCCGCTTGGCGCGAACCATTTCGCTTTTACGCCGTTTGCCAGCGTTACAGCTGTGCTGTCATAACCAACCGAGTAGTCGCGAGGCGAGATTTGAACGTTCATGTGCTTGAACCAGAAGTTGACGGAATCTCCGCCCGCTACTTTTTGGAACGCGTCGTCTTTCGCCATTTTTGTTGGAGCATAAGCCGCCGTAAAGCCGTCGAATTTCGCAAATTCGTCTTTAATGGCTTTTGTTTGAGCAGCTGTATACGTTACGGTTGCCAGGTCGGATTGCGCAGCGCCAACTTTAGCTACGCTAACGGCTACTTTTTCCGCTTGCGCTTTGGTCAACGTTTTGTTCGGCGAGCTAACCGTTACATAACGGTCGTCTACTTTTACGGTCAGCATGTCCGTGCCGTTTACGTTGTACCATTTTGCTTTAGCGCCATTGGACAGCGTTACGTTCGTGCCGTCGTATTCGAAGGAATAATCGCGCGGCGATACGTTTATCGTCATGTTTTTGAAGAGAAGGTTTACGCCGTCAGCGGTAGCTGCCGTTTTTTGCAGCGCATCGCCTTTAACCGTTACTTGAGGCGCGTATGCCGCTTCGAAGCCGTCAAAGTTGGCAAACGCTTTTTTCATTTCATCCAGCTGAGCGGCGGTGTACGTTACAGCGGCCATATCGGATTGCACGGCGCCAACGCTAGTTACGGTAGCCGCTACTTTTTCCGCTTGCGCTTTGCTCAAGGCTTTGCTTGGCGAGCTAACCGTCACATAACGGTCATCTACTTTTACAGTCAGCATGTCTGTACCGTTTACGTTGTACCATTTTGCTTTTGCGCCATTGGAGAGCGTTACGTTTGTGCCGTCGTATTCGAAAGAGTAATCGCGCGGCGATACGTTTACCGTCATGTTCTTGAAGGTAAGGTTTACGCCGTCGGCTGTTGCTGCAACCTTTTGCAAAGCGTCGCCTTTGATCAAAATTTGCGGAGCATAAGCCGTTTCGAATCCTTCAAAGCCGGCAAATGCTTTTTTGATCTCATCCAATTGGGCTGCCGAGTAGTTAGCCAATACCCATTGGTCGGTTGTGCTTGTACCGATGTAGATCGTATTGGTTTTGCTGTCGTACTGGATTGGCGTGTTCAGTGCATTGGAAAGCGCGCGAACAGGGAGATAAGTCGTGTCGTGATACGTGATCGGCGCAAGTGCGTTGCCGTTCTCGTCTTTCGGAATATACGTGCTGCCGTTGATTTTAAAGCCGATGCTGTGGTTCAGGAAAGCGCTGATTTTCTCCATGTTTGTTCCTGCATATACCCCTGCTGCTCCCGATACGGTCATGCCTGCGATCATCATTGTTGCGACTGTTCTTTTCATGTTTTTGTTCATTTTTTTATTATCTCCTTTAGAGTTGAGTTTGTTTTTTCTATTTCCGAACTTCTAACCTTTTTACTCTCTGTCTTTTTATAACCTGTTTCTGTTTGTTTGAAGCTCCTTACTGACTACAGTATAGAGTGACGATATATCCAAAAAATTTCGGGCTTGTAACGAACCTGTAAACATTTTTGCCTCAATTTATTTCAATTGTCCTTCGTTCATCTGTTTTCTCCTTCGTTCATTCGTTGTTGTTTGTTGCTGATGAACTTAGTATAGTAAGCCGATATATCCAAAAAATTTCGAGCTTGTATCAAAGCTGTAACAATTAATCCAAACAAATGGACACAAAAAAACCGGATCGCCAGATCCGGTTTTCCCCCTGCTTATTCTCATTGAAAATCAATAATATGAGTGACGGGCATGCTGTCCTTATCGGCGACCGTCACGCCAAGCCGCGTTCCCGAAGGATTCCAGCTTAACGGATACTGCGGAAAATAGCTTGGGCCAATCGGCGAAACCTTGCCGGTTGCCGAGTCGAAAATATAAACCCCGTTCATTCCGCTCTGATTCTCGGTATACAGCGCGGCCGCCAGCTTGGAGGAATCCGGAGACCAAGCGATATACGGAATCAAATCCCCTTTCGCAATGGAGAGCCCTTCCGCGCTTCCGTTCGAGTCGAAAATACGAAGCTCGCTGCCCGCCTTCCCGGGTTGCTTCTGGATTTCGACCGCAAGATGCTTGCCATCCGGCGATACCTGGAATATCATCGCATGTTTGACCAGTTCGGCTGGTTTCGGATCGTCAGGCGTAAATTGCTTTAAGGTCTGGTTATTGTCCGTGTAGTAGATGCGACCTTGACCGACGCCAAAATTCACGAAGGGCTGATCGCCAAGCGCCGGATCATCCAGCTTCAGAAGAGTAACGGTTCCGTCCGCCGCGATTTGGCGGATATCGCCAAGCCCGCTCATCGAGCCCGCCGCAAGAACGTACGTCGTATCGTTCAGCCAGCCGCCGGTCTCCAAGTAATTGCTGCCCTTGATTTCGATCGTATTGCCGGTGCTGATTTCTTTGATAAAATTGCGGGCCGTATATTTATCCTTCCACTGCTGAACGAACACATACTTACCGTCCGGAGACGGCTGTTCATTCACGACCGTTTGAACATTTTTCACCGGTTCAGCGGCAGATTTCTGCTCGTTATTGCTTAAATCCACATCCATGGTATTGTATTCGAACTGAGCTTCTTCCGTAGCCGTAGCCTGTTTGACAAGCTTGGTGTACATCAGCTGAACCTGATCATCAGACAGCCATTTGTCCATGCTTGCATCCTCAAAACGATGAATCCTTTGCACCATAACTTCCTGGTTTGGTTTCTGCTCTGGGCTTTTTACAACCGTTAATTCCCCATGTTTGTTCGTGTTATTGCCGTTATTGGCTTGATTACCGCTCTGAACAGAGGAACACGCAGCAAGTGCGGCTGCGAGCGACAACACGGCGCCTAATTTAATGATCTGTTTCATCGTTATCCCCCCGGATTTATACCAGTTTCCATTAGTATAGAAGGCCTCTATGTCGAAAACATATCTGAATTGTATCCAAGTTGTAACAACTTTTTGTTAGAGTGCCCAAAATAAAAAGCAGCCCGGACTATCCAATGTCCAGGCTTGTTGCTTACTCATCCGGCGGCTCTATGGCTATAGGCTCACCAGGCAAAGAGATGACAAATCTGGAGCCGTTAGGTCCTGATTCGGCCAGTTGTACGGTGCCATGCTGCTTCTCGGCCAAGCTCCTGACCAAAGCTAAACCAAGCCCTGTACCGCCGGTTTCCCGGGATCGGTCGTCGCTAACGGTAAAGAACGGGTCAAAGATCCGCCTCTGAAGCTCTACCGGTATGCCGATACCGCTGTCCGCGACTTCGATAATGACGCGCCGTTCACCGGAGGTTTCCGTTTCCGAACGGTTGGTTAGCCGAACCCATCCGCCGGGGCGGTTATATTTTATCGCGTTGCTGAGCAAATTCGTAACCATATGCATGAGGTTATCCTGATCCGCCCATACGAGGTCATCCTTTAACTCGGAAGAAAGCGAAATTTTTTGTTTTTCCGCTTTAATATGTAGACGGCTTAGCGCATCCTCGAGCAACGGCTTCACTTGGAACCGAGAGGCATTTGTCTCAAAATCGTAAATATCCATCGAAGAAAGCTGGAGCGCCTTCTCGATCAGCGCATACAAACGCTCCGCTTCCTTACTGATCTGCGTACGGGCATTTTGCAGCAAAACCGGGTCATCGCTATACATGCCAAGCAGGTCCGAATACGCCAGAATGGATGTTAAAGGCGTCTTCAGCTCATGGCTGATATTGCCGATAAACTGCTTTTGCTGCTGCTCCAGCTCCTGAAGCCTCTTAATAGCCGTCAGCAGCTTCTGCTTCTCCTCGTTTAATTCATCGACATAAGTAGCGATACTGCCGCTCATATCATAAATCCCTTCCGCAAGCTCGCCAATCTCGTCCCTCCTGCGGACGGGCGGCTTGTCCAGGTAACGGCCTTCCCCAATATCCTTGGCCGCCTGATTCAGCTTGCCAAGGATAAAGGCTTGCCTCCAGACGTACAAATAACCAAGCAGGAGACCGGCTGCCAGCACGGCAGCACCTGTCCCGATAAACAAGTCGCGGATATGGCGGTAAAACAATTTCTGATCCTGGAGCGAGCCATGAAACTGTACGCTGCCGAGAAATTGATCGGCATTATAGAGCGGCGCCAAATACAGTACCTGATTGCCTAGCGTAATATAAGCCTCCTGGCCTTTGGCAGTATGGGCAAGCGCATCCTTCACATCGGTCAGCGGCTGTACCGGAAGCGATGTGCCGGCAAATTGCCCGTCAGCGCTGTACAGCGTAACCGCCATGCCGCTTTGCCCGCCAAGATCTACGGCCAGGCTCTGGCCATTACGCTCCATAAATTCATCCGGCGACACCCGCTCGCCGGTCAAATACTCCTCGCGTACGCGAAGATTTGCCGAACTGGCCAGCTGGGAAAAGCTTTGCTCCATCCGCCTCTGCTGATCCTCGCGGATACCCGCAAGCACCAGCGTGCTGAGCAATACGACAACAAAAGCGAGCAGCAGCGCGAGAAACACGGTGATTTTACCCTTTAAGCCAATTCTGAACCTATGCCGGGTACCGGCAGCTCGGGTCATCCGTTTGTCCTCGTGCTTTTATAGCCGATACCGTAAACGGTTTGTATGAGTCCTTGCCATTCGCCAAGCTTCTTGCGAAGCCT
The DNA here is from genome assembly GCF_000023585.1 of Paenibacillus sp. JDR-2. Taxonomy (NCBI): domain Bacteria; kingdom Bacillati; phylum Bacillota; class Bacilli; order Caryophanales; family Paenibacillaceae; genus Paenibacillus; species Paenibacillus sp. JDR-2. The sequence goes on from NC_012914.1 coordinate 5,685,624, forward strand.
TTGCACATGGATGTCCACGGTACGGGTACCGCCGGCAAAATCCATCTCCCACACTTGCTCAAGCAGCGCTTCCCTGGAATATACCCGGTCCGGATGCTTCGCCAGCAGCGCCAGCAGATCGAATTCTTTCGGCGTAAGGTCACAAATCTCTCCGTCAACCCTGACCGTGCGGCTTAATAATTCAATTACAATCCCGCCAAGCTCCAATCTGCCTTCTTTATCGGAGTCCTGTTCCGGCGATTCAATCTGGCGCCGTCTGTGGAGAGCCTTCACGCGGGCGACCACTTCCCGGATATCAAACGGCTTGGTCATGTAATCATCGGCGCCAAGCTCGAGCCCAAGCACTTTATCCACGATATCGTTTTTAACGGTGAGCAGCATAATGGCCGGTTTGTTGCCCGCCTCCAGCTTTCGGCATACCTCATAGCCGTTCATCTTCGGCATCATTACATCAAGCACCATAACATCGGGCTTAAAGGCAGCAACCTTCTCAAGCGCCTCCATCCCGTCACCGGCAGTTTCTACCGTAAAGCCTTCACGCTGCAAAGCGTAGGCTATCGCGCTGGAGATGCTGACTTCATCATCTACAACAAGCACTTTAATCATGCGATTTATCACTCCTCGTTCCAACTTTCCTTATCACCCGGCAGGTTCCATTAGATATGGCTTATTCTTTTCATTATAGCCGCGCTTGTTCCAAAGTCCAAAGCACAAATCCGATTTCAAAAAGAAAACACAAAAAAATCCCTTACGGATGTAAGGGATTGAACTTTTAAGTTATGGTGCGGTAGAGAGGACTCGAACCTCCACGGGCGTACGCCCACTACCCCCTCAAGATAGCGTGTCTGCCATTCCACCACTACCGCACATTTAATTTCATTTCCTTCATACCATCACTTCGAGGGAGAAGTAAAATGGTGAGCCATGAAGGACTCGAACCTTCGACACCCTGATTAAAAGTCAGGTGCTCTACCAACTGAGCTAATGGCTCTCATGCTGTAAAACGAACTCTCGAGAGCCGCTACATTAAAGGAAATGGTGACCCGTAGGGGATTCGAACCCCTGTTACCTCCGTGAAAGGGAGGTGTCTTAACCCCTTGACCAACGGGCCTTACTTACTTGTTGTTCCTATCGTCATCTCTCTCGAGCGACTTGTCCACCAAGAAAATTATGGCGGAGAGAGAGGGATTCGAACCCTCGCACCACTTACGCAGTCTAACCCCTTAGCAGAGGGTCCCCTTGAGCCACTTGGGTATCTCTCCATGGCTCCCCGAACAGGACTCGAACCTGTGACAACTCGATTAACAGTCGAGTGCTCTACCAACTGAGCTATCAGGGAATACTTCAATCACTTGCTTTTTTCTTTCGTTTCAACCGCTTGTTTACCGCGGCGACAAGTAATAATATATCACGGCCATTTCAGAAGGTCAAGCGTTTTTTAAAAAAAGTTTTCCGCGACATTTTCCGCATGCATAGCGGGCCGGATCAAGCCTTCTTTTACGCGGATATTCGGTGCCGCAGCTACGGCAGACAAGCATGTATTTATAAGGAGTTGGCGCCTTTGCCGCCCTCTCCGGCAGCGAGTTGCAGTAACGGGATCCGCCGACATAAGCAAGCAGTTTTTTGAAATCCTCATCCCGATGCTGGTACCCTCTCTTCATTATATGGAGATGATAATGGCACAGCTCATGCTTAATAATTTTTTCGGTCTCTTCTTCACCAAACGCTTCTAATTGATGAGGACTGATCTCGATGTTGTGCGATTTCGTAAAATAACGCCCTCCCGTTGCCTTCAAACGTCCGTTAAAGGTAGCCTGATGGATGAAGGGTCGTCCAAAGCTTTCGAGCGATACGCGCTCGACCCACCGCTGCAGCTGTTCATCATTCATTTTCATGGTCATTGTATTCTCCCCCAGTACTTGAATTTTAAAGCGTTCATACGATACACTGTCAAGTAGAAATCATTATAGATGGCCTACGAGGGGAGTTAATTTTCACCATGCCTACAATGCGTAACGTCCTTATGAACGGCAGCAGCCAAATTTTCTTTGTTGAGATGCCGGAATCCCACGCTTATCAGCTCAGCGCGCTGAACCTGCGCCTTCATAAAGAGATTGACAAGCTTACCGCTGATCATGTGCCTCAGCTGCCGTATGCGGTCGCGGAATGCGACAATGTCGAGCTGCATGACAGCTCGATCCGGATCGTTTCCGGTCTGGACTACATTAATGAACTGGAACGTGATTTTGCGGCTGTTAAGGAATCGGCTTACCCGCTGATTGCCCTGCTCACCGAGATTCGTGCCTTGCAAGCCCAGCTTGAACAATGGTACGAGGAAGAAGAACTCTAAAATGAATAATCCTCAATCGAGGCCTTTCGAAGATGAGCGACCGCGTTTAAAGGTAGGATTAATCGCCAAATAGAATTTCGGTTTCCGTAGATTCGGAACTGAGAATTTCTATTGCGGTAGGACCTGCACGGACATTCGCCCTTCTCCATACTGTAGTAGTACATCAGGTATGGCCGGAAGGAGAAGATACAAATGCCACAATGGCTTTGCAATCAAATGATGCGTGCTTTTCAGAAGAAGGACCTTAGGCAGATTAAGCTGCTGAATGAATGCTGGTATTTCTATCGGAGCAAGCAAACAACAAAAAACGAAGACGAAAGCCGTCCCGAAATAACTCTTCATTAAAGTCCTAACAAAAAACTCCCGCCAGCGAGCTGCTGCGGGAGTTTTTTTGCATCCGGAATTATTTCACGCTGTTCCAGAAGGTAATTTCGTCGAGCGGAAGACGTACGGTTGGACGGCCTTCCTCTTTTGCTTTACCGATCGGCAGAACAAGAAGCGGCAAATAACGTTCAGGAATCTCAAAGAAAGCTTTCAGCTTATCACGGTCATAACCGCCCATTGGTACAGTGTCATACCCTTTGGATTTAGCTGCCAGCATAATTTGCATCGATACAAGACCCGCATCAAAAGCAACGATCTCCGTCACGCGCTCCTTAGGGATAGAAGGGAACAAGCTTGTGTAATGATCCGTAAAGCGCTGAGCGATCTCTTCTGTCATGTAGCCGGCTTTAACTGCCGCCCCGTTGATTTCGCCAAGCTTCGTGTAGAACTCCAGATCGCCCAATATAACGACAACGGCCGATGCGTCAACAACTTGTTGCTGATTGTTCGCAATTGGGAGCAATTGATCTTTCAGCGCTTGATCCGTGATTACCAGGAAACGCCAGGATTGCGTATTCGCCGAGGATGGCGCTTTGGTTGCAAGTTCGAGAATTTCCTTGATTTCTTCATCCGAGATTTTGAACGACGGATCATAATGACGAACAGAACGACGGGATGTCAGAACTTCCGTAAAATCCTTGCCAACTTGTGTTTCGATAGCCATTGTTGGTTCCCTCCAATAATAAAATGATCTGTGTACCAGATTGCTCAGTTAAAACCAAAAAAAGGCATAGTAGAAATGACGACTGTGAGAAATAAACCACGGATTAAACTGCGAATAATTTCACACAGTTACAAATATAACAAGGAGCCTTTTATGCTGTACGTACGCTCGCATCTGTAACAGTTTTGATAACAGTATAAAATCGAGACGGCGGAAAGTCAACTGGGCTAGTGTGACTATTTTTTCCGCCGTCATTTTTAACTATTCAAATCCATTCGCTTCAGCGTGCAAATCCTCTCGGAAAGCTGAGCAATGGTAACCTGCCGCAGCACTTCCAATGTTCTTCGTTCCACTTCGTCGGTTATTTCCATAAAAGCAACCCGCATCTCCTGACCAAAATCATGGATGCCGGTTGTATCAAGCATTCCGCTGCATAACGGCTCCCCTACGCGCAATGCCAAATAGACATCGGCAAGCGTAATCGTCTCCGGAGCACGCTTCAAGCGGTAACCGCCGTCACGGCCCTCCCTTGTCTCAAGGAGCTGTTCCCTAGCCAGCTTAGCCAGTACGCGCCGCAGCATCGTTGCTTCCGACTTCATATGGCCCGCCAGCTCCGCGCTGGTACAAGCATTAGGTTTCCGGGAAAGCACAACAAGCGCCTGCAGGGACAAGCCAAACCATTTATGATTCGGAGCGCTGCTGCACCGTTCTTTTTCCGTTTGAATGGGATTGTTATCAGGCTGAATAATGATGTTCATCCTCTCCTTCCTTAGTAGGATCTTAGAGGCACATCTGTATTATAGGGTCCAAAATAAGCTGTCAGCAAGCCCGAAATTATGCCTGCTTGCGCATGGTAAGGGATACCCGGCCCTTTTTCAAATCAACGCCAAGCACCCAAACGGTGACATTGTCGCCTACGGATACCACATCCATCGGATGCTTCACGAATTTATCGCTCATCTGCGAAATATGGACAAGGCCGTCGTTCTTGATGCCAATATCGATAAAGGCGCCAAAGTCGATAACATTCCGAACGGTGCCTTGCAGCTCCATACCCGGAGTCAAATCTTCAATATTGAGGACATCGGTATGGAAGATCGGCGGCGGAAGCTCCTCACGCGGGTCACGCCCCGGACGGAGCAGGCTATCGATAATATCCTTCAAGGTTGGCACCCCTACGCCAAGCGAAGACGCCATGGCTGCAGGATCGATTCCCGACAGCTTCTCCTTCAGCTCCTCCGTGCCAAGCTGATTCTGCTTCAGGCCAAGCTCGGCAAACAGCTTGCCGACAACGTCATAGGATTCCGGGTGAATCGGCGTGCTGTCCAGCGGATTCGCCGCTTCCGGAATACGCAGGAAGCCAATGCATTGCTCGTAAGATTTCGCGCCGAGGCGCGGTACCTTCTGCAGCTGGCCGCGTTTCGCGAACCGGCCGTTCTCCTCGCGGTACTTCACGATATTTTTCGCAATCGTTGCGTTGATCCCCGCTACGTAAGAAAGCAGCGACGCGGACGCTGTGTTAACATCTACGCCAACATGGTTAACGGCAGATTCAACAACGCCGCCAAGGCTTTCATCGAGCCGTTTTTGGCTGACGTCATGCTGATATTGCCCAACGCCGATCGCTTTAGGCTCAATCTTCACAAGCTCGGCGAGCGGATCCTGGAGTCGACGCGCAATCGAGACCGCGCTGCGCTCGGCTACGTCAAGATCGGGGAATTCTTCTGCCGCAAGCTTGGAAGCGGAATAAACGCTTGCCCCGGCCTCGCTTACGATAATATATTTCAGCTCGCCTTGACCGGCTGCCTTGCGTTTGCCGATTAAGCCGGCAATAAATTGCTCCGTTTCGCGGGAAGCTGTTCCGTTGCCGATTACAATAAGCGTTACGCCGTAACGATCAATCTGACCGTTAATGATTTTTTCCGCTTCCGCGGCCTTATTGTTGGGAGGAGTCGGATAAGTTACGGCTACCTCCATAAGCTTGCCGGTATCGTCAATAACGGCGAGCTTGCAGCCCGTCCGGTATGCCGGGTCAACCCCCAATACCACATTGCCGCGAACAGGCGGCTGAAGCAGAAGGTTGCGCAGATTTTCCGAGAAGATGGAGATCGCATGCTCCTCCGCTTTCTCCGTCAGTTCGCCGCGTACTTCCCGCTCGATCGAAGGGGAAATGAGCCGTTTGTAAGCATCCTCAATAACGGCCGCGAGCACATCGCGTACGGCAGGCGCAGTCTGCTGACGAAGCACTTTGCGCTGGATAAACTCATGGATCCGTTCCGCCGAAAGCTCAAACGAGACGCGCAGAATATCTTCCCGCTCTCCGCGGTTAATCGCCAAGACGCGGTGCGGCGGCAGCTTGCGGACCGGCTCCTGATAACTGTAGTACATCTCATAGACGGATTCGGCATCCGCGTTTTTCGCTTCGGTCTTAAGCAGCGCCTGGTCAAAGGTATGCTTCCGCACCCAGGACCGGATCGCTGCGTCATCCGCGATATTTTCCGCCAGGATGTCCATTGCGCCTTGAAGAGCATCTTCTGCCGAAGCTACGCCTTTGTCCTCATTCACGTATTTAGACGCTTCAGCAAGCGGTTCGCCCTGGCGGGGCTGAGCCCACAGCCACAAGGCAAGCGGCTCTAAACCGCGTTCCTTCGCGACGCTGGCGCGCGTCTTGCGCTTCTGGCGGTAAGGACGGTAAAGATCCTCAACCTCCTGCAGCTTGCCCGATGCCTCAATCGAGCGGCGAAGCTCATCGGTCAGCTTGCCCTGCTCATCAATTAGACGGATCACTTCGCGTTTGCGTTCTTCCAGATTACGCATATATTGCAGCCGTTCTTCAATCGCCCGGAGATCATTCTCGTCAAGCTCGCCGGTCATCTCTTTCCGGTAACGCGCGATAAACGGTATCGTATTGCCTTCATCGAGCAAAGCCACAGCCGATTTCACTTTCGTAATCGGAATCGACAGCTGCGATGCCATGCTTTTTATGATTTGTTCATTCTCGGCAGCAACCTGCCCGGGTGTCCGTTTGCCCGTGCCTGCCGCTTCCTCTTCTACTTGCTTTACTTTAGTATCTGCCAAACAACTGCACCGTCCCTTCAAACTTTTCATTTACAAAAAGGCCATAACTACATTGTCTCAGATTTGAAACCGCTTTTCCATATTTCCGGAAACGAAACCAAAAAAGCAGCAAACCGCCGGCAGAAACAGCCGGCGGTTCGCTTAATAAATTATCTCACATAAGGGTTATTGGCCATTTCAAAGCCAATCGTTGTTTTGGGCCCATGTCCCGGGTAAACCTTAACTTCGGGCGAAAGCTTGTATAGCTTCAATTGAATCGAATCGAACAAATCCCGCTCCCGGCCGCCCGGCAGGTCAGTCCTGCCGACGGATTGCCGGAACAGAACATCGCCCGAGAAGATATCATTCCCGCAGAGGAAGCTAACGCTGCCCGGAGAATGACCGGGCGTATGTAACACTTTAAACGTATGGCCGATAAAATTCAGCGTCTGCCCTTCGTCCAGCGCGTATTCGGCTGGACCTGTCGTCAGCGGCGGCGTTACGTCCGACCACCGCATCGAGCCGTTCTTGCGGGCATCCGTCAGCCAATCCGCCTCTAGATCATGAATATATACCGGACAACCCGCAGCGGTTCTTATTTCCTCTACGCCGCCCATGTGATCGAAATGGGCATGAGTGAGCAGAATCGCTTCAACCTTAACTCCGGCGATCCGGTCCAGCAGCCGCTTCGGCCCCATTCCCGGATCGATAATAATTCCTCGCTCTTCGCCGCTTTGCTCATCTTTTTCCGTCAATAGATAAGCATTGGTTTGCAGCGGGCCAAGCGTAAACGTTTCAATACGCATGTTCGCAATACTCCAATCTAATCCGTTTACACCGATTCAATCAACGCTCTAATTTCCTGTACAACCAAAGCGTGATAACCGGTGCCTTCGCCGTAACGGCGCATAATTTCTTTCCGTGTTTCCGCAAGCTTGTCCTGGTAGTCCGCTGCTTCGCGGTCCGGATTTTCTTTCTTGAAGAGCACCATTGGTTCCTGGATGTAGGTTGGTCTTGGTCCCCAAGTGCCGTGTATCGCCTTGCCTTCCGCATCGGTTACGATAACAACAGGAACGGAGCGGCCTCCCATCGTCAGGAACTGATCCATCGTATCGAGATTTTCTTCCATAATAAGAACCTCAACCGGGATTTCTCCCGTCTCCAGCGCACGGAATACAACCGGAATATTGCGGACAACGTCTCCGCACCAATCCGCCATCAGAATAAAGACGCGCAGGTCATTGCGGCTTTTGAGCGATTCGAAAAATTCGCGGTCGCTATCGCTTGCCCATTCAAATTTATCGTACCAGCCCTGAAATGCTTCCTTGTTCTTGGTCATTCCTTCCACAAACTGCTGCGGGCTAATCCCTTTGTTTAATTTTTCGGCTACGCTTCTGCTCATTTCATCCCTCTTTCCGTTTTGTTATACAGACTTGCCTCTGGAACGAATAAACTTGTACACCACGTAAACAATCAGCAATGCTATAGCAATCAGAATAGCCGGTTGTACGTACTGAGCGGCCTTCTGATCGACATCTTCCCAATTCTCACCTAATGTTTTGCCCAAATGAACAAATAATATTGTCCAAGGGATGGAAGCAAGCGCCGTCAACAGCGTAAACAAGCCGAAGTTCATCTTCGCCATGCCGGCCGGAATCGAGATAACCTGGCGCATAACCGGGATAAAACGGGCGGTAAAGACGATACCCGCTCCGTATTTCTTGAACCATCCTTCCGCGACATCGACATGCTTCATCTTGATCTTAATATATTTGCCGTATTTCTCGACCAAAGGACGGCCGCCGAATCTTCCAATCGCGTATAAAATCCAGTTCTGCCCAACCGCGCCAAGCACGCCGAAAATAATAGCGCCCAGATACGATATTTTCCCTTCCGACACTAAATACCCGCCGAAACCTAATACTATTTCACTTGGAATCACCTCTATGAGCAATCCAATTAGTATCCCGAAGTAACCAAGGCTTTCAATCCATACTAAAATTTCGTGCAATATATCCTTTATTAAATCCATTCCATCCCGCCTTCCCATCCTAAATATCTAAATAATAGCAATTGACTGTATTCTACCATACGAAGCGGACAGGCATCTACCCGGACTCTGGTCCGGCTTGTCCGTGCGACTAAAGGTGTCATGCCGGGACAAGCTGCCGCATACACTAGCATAACTTCGAAACCGCTCTCGTTATAAGATTAAAGAGGAGGAATCCTTATGTCACGCGTATTTATCATTAATAAAAAGCATGTACAGCTATTTGTGTTTGCCCTGCTTATCATCCTCCTGGCAGCCGTCTATTTAAGCTGGAACCGTACGCATACGGCTAGCAGCCAGCCAACAAAGGTACAGACCATCCAGCTTGTAACGGGCGAATTCAGCACAACGACCGAAGACGGCAAAAAACTGGAGGTATACCGCTGGGATCCGGGCACCGTCAGCCTCCGCAAGGGCGAGCCTGTCGAGCTTCGCATAAGCGGCGTTAACGGCAGCAGCCACCCTTTTGTCATTGAAGGCCTCGGCATTAAAGGCGAAGTGAAAAAAGGACAAACCACGGTTGTCCGGTTTACGCCTGAGCAAGCCGGCACCTACCCCATTATATGCCAGGTTCATACCGATATGAACAATGGCGGACCGATGGTCGGCTACATCGAGGTCCATTAACAAACAGTAATACGTTGCTTGGAAGTGACCGTCTCAAACTCGGGCGCATATTTATGAGTTAGAGAGGAGTCGGTTCACGATGAAGTCAACTACCCAGAAGCATACGTCCGGCCTGCCGTCCGCACGAAAAATCCGCCGCGCCTGCAGCAATGAACTGTATCGAACCGTCAAACGGTTGAAGGTATGGGTGCCCAAAGAAAAAATGGAGCAGGCCGAAGACTTGTATTACAAAAAGGTCATTATGAACCTGCTCTTTATTGCGGAGAACGAAAAAAACCGCAAGGTTCTGTCCGACTGGTGGGACGAGAACGTTGCCAGCGATATCGCCGAGCTGTGGGACGTGGATATCGCCAAGCTCCGCTGGGCATTCCGCGATGCATTCGGGGGATAAAAAAAAGCTGCCGCGCGGCAGCTTTTTTTGCATAAACGATTAATAATAATTGCTGTTCATAATCGGCGCATCCACTTTGTCCTGCAAGGTCGCAAGTCTAAGCAGAACGATACTGATCTGTGCTTTCGTAACTGCAGCGTTAGGGTTGAACTTCCCGTTCTCAGCCGTTAATAATCCCAGCTTCATCGCAATCGTTACGGCGCCTTTATTTTTAATTTGGGCAGCATCCTTCAGCTTGGTTACATCGGTATCGCCGGACATAAACTCGGACAACTTATCGTATTTGAGAAGTTTGGTCAGCCATACCGCCAAGTCGCCGCGCGTTAAAGCCTGCTCAGGATGCAGCTTTTGCGTTGGTGATGCTTTCAGGAAGCCTCTCTGCACCAGGTACTCTACCGCCGAAGCGTATGGACTGTCGACCGGAATGTCGGCAAACCGCTGCTTCTGCGGAGTCATGTAGCTTTGTCCTCCCGTAAAGCCGGCCAGCAGCATATTCACCCAGTCTCCGTTGTTAACGGTTTGGTCCGGGTGAATAAGTCCGTCGGCTTCCGGCTGAATAATGCCATAGTCAAACATGACTAGCAGCGATTTGGACGCCCAATGCTTCTTCGCGTCTGCCGGAATTTCACCCTTCTGCACCGTTGTGCCTGGGAAAATGTATTGCTGCTCCAGCTTGCCGGTAACCGCATTTACAATAACGCCCCAGTTGTTGTCATCGGTTAGTTTGGGCATGTACACAAGCTTCACTTGCTGCTCCTGGAGCTTGCCATCCAAATAGTTGCCTCCGACTGTAGTGTATTGCAGTTCAGTACGAATAGAGTCCCGGTATAGCTTAAGCGCTTCTTCCTCCGTCATTTTAGCGGTTAAGGAATCCAGCTTGCTTAGCTTATCCGTCGGTGTAGTCATATTATAATAGTTTGTCAGATTCCCTTGTCCATCCAGATTGATCTGAACAGCTGACGACTGGATCGGCTTATCTTTATAGAACTGTTGGAAGCTGTAGATAAAAGCCGTGTCCGGACTATAGGAACCCGTTCCCGAGCGGTCGACCAGCTTCAGGCTGCCGGAGGCATTCGGATATAACGAAGTAACGAGATCCTGGGCTTTTGCCTTCGCTTGCGCTTCCGTAATCGACGGCTTCCCTGCCGTTTCTTCGGCTGCGGCGGAATCTCCTGTCGGGTATGAAAAAGTAGAATAATCGATTAATTGGCCGGTTTTTGCATCCACTGTAGCATGGGTTTGAATGCCGCCAAACGGGCTGCCATTATAAATCGACCAAGTCTTGCGGCCTTCACGGTCGGTGCTGGTCGAAGCTTGTTGGGTCCCTTCCGCGTTTTCCTTGCCGACAACCGCAGTCACAACCGCAATAGCTTCCTCCTTGGTCAATTCCCCTCCCGTATGAGGCTTAAATGCAGCTGCCGTGGAAGAGATAGAGGAGTAGCCGGTTGCCGGAAAAGAATCGATAGGTTGTCCTTGATCATCAAGGAACTTGCCCGACTTGGCATCAACCAGGCCTATCCCGCTAACCGCAACATATCCAAGACGGTAAGCCGACGTATTCGTTTGATTCACGTAATAATCGGAGCCCGGAACGTAAGCAAGTTGCAGCTTCAATTCTTTTTTTATTTTTTCGGCAGCTTGTTCTGCTGTCAGGGTCGTATCCGGAGATGGATAATCTTTACCCGTGCTAAAACCGTAATAATTAATAATATTTCCGTTACCGTCAACAACTACCTGAATTTGATTGCTTGTTGTCGGAATGCCGTTCACTTGGGCCTGATAGCTGAAACTGTATTGTACCGGGCCAAACAAAGCTTGCGGATAATCGCTCTCGACTGGCTTAAGCTGAAGCTTGTCTGTCGATTTCATGGAAGGAGAAGCTACCGCAATGAACTGCTTGGCGATTTTCTCAGCTTCCGCTTTCGATACTTCAGCCGGATAATAAGCTTCTTCCTTAGGAAGCGGATTATAATATGTAATGATATCTCCGGTGATCGCATCAATCCTGGAATCAAAGCCATGAGTTCCGTTCTCGACGGATACGCTCCACTGAATGGTCCAAACCATCTCATTGCTTGGCGGATATTGATTCGGATTACCAAGGTCGATACTTGTCACCTCGGCATCCTTCAGTTCAGGGAACAGCTTCCTGAAACGATCAACTGCCTCATCCTTCGAAATTTTCGCCAAGCTTTCGTCCAGTACGCCACCCGGGGCGGTACTTGCTCCCGTGCCAGTGGAGGAAACAATTGTCATTGTCCCTGATTCCGCCGCGTAAGCAAGATTTCCAACCGGAAGCAGGCTGAGCGCCAGGACCGTTGCAAGCAGCTTGCCTTTCATCGATTTCTTCATTCCTTTTCCTCACCTTCTCTAAAATAGAAATCACTTCCAAATTACACCTTAGTATAGACGATAGAAAAGGGGCGAAGGTTTCAATTTTTTTTACAATTCATTCATGAGAAACATTTACTATATTTGCAAATAACAAAAAAGCCGTCTGGGTTTTGGGCCCCAGACGGCTTTCTTCATTTCAAACCGTTATCCTTCCTGCAGACGATCCACGGGTACCGTTTTGGAATTTCCTCCAACCTGTACAGTCGCTGTACCGCTTGCTTCGTCTACATGCTCAATCCATACGGAATTCCCGTCATCAAGATGGACCTTGATCGATTCCTCTGAATTATAAATCTGTTTAGCGCGGTTTACGTCCATTTGCTTCACGGCCTCCTTCGCACTTGCCTCTGCAGGTCAGTCTTTTGTTTCGGGAACCATGTAATCAGTTGTTGATTCATCGATTAACCCGTTATGCTCAGACACGGTGCCTCCGCCTAATCCCTCATTCACCATACGGTCAATATCCATGAAGTAATTGTCGCGGCCTTCATCCCATTTGTCTGCCGGGGGCTTCTCGTTGTTTTCCAAGTCGTCAAAATCCATCATAGTCGGTTCGCTCCTCCCTGCTGCAAGCATTATTGGTTCAAGCAAAATATGCCCGAATTGATTGATTCTCATGCATTGCGGGAACAATAAAGAGTAGAAGAAGATATAAAGAAATTCATTTTAGGAGGAGTAACCAGATGCATACGGTGTGGAAAGGCGCAATCAGCTTCGGGCTTGTCCATGTGCCGGTGAAGATGTTCACCGCTACGGAGGATAAAGATATTTCGCTTCGCATGATTCATAAGCCTTGCGGCAGTCCTATCGCCTATGTCCGCCGCTGTCCGAATTGCGATGTAGAGGCGGAATGGGACGATATCATTAAAGGCTATGAATATGAAAAAGGCAGCTATGTGCTGTTTGAAAAGGATGAACTGGAGCAGCTGGCCGGAGAAAAGTCCCACACGATTCAAATTCTTGATTTTGTCGCACTCGAGGAAATTGATCCGGTGTACTTCCAGAAAACGTATTATTTGTCCCCGGATCAAGCCGGAAGCAATGCTTACGGCCTATTGCTTCAAGCAATGTCCGATACCGGCAAGATTGGCGTAGCCAAAGTATCGATCCGATCGAAAAGCAGTCTAGCCGCCATTCGGGTCATTGATAACTGCCTCGCGATGGAGACGATTTTTTATCCGGATGAGATCCGCTCGATCTCCCATGTTCCCGGGATTCCTGAATCGTTTACCATTAACGACAAAGAACTGACGATGGCCAAGCTTCTAATCGAGCAGTTGTCCACTCCTTTCGAACCGTCCAAATATTCCGATGATTACCGGGCTAACATGCTTCAGGCTATCCAAAATAAAGTCGCCGGACAGGAAATACGCGTAGCGCCTCAGCAGGAGCAAACGAATGTGCTTGATTTGATGGCCGCCCTGCAAGCCAGCCTCGATGCAGCCAAGCTGCCTCCGGGCGGAGTCGGTCTCGATACCGGCGCAGGCAAACCTGTAGCAGCAGTTCCTGAAGCAGCCGCAGACCAACCGGTTGTAAAGCCGCGCAAACCTAGAACCAAGAAGCCTGAAGCAACGGAGACCGTCTCTTAATGACGGTCTTTACGCTGCCTGCCGAGCCGATGATTCCTGTCGCGGATGACCATGTCCCGAAGGAGTCCGGCTGGATCTACCAGATCAAATGGGACGGCGTCCGAATCGTCGCTACGGTTCATGATGAAGGCAGGATTGACTTGTTCTCGCGCAAGCTGCTGAATAAAAATGCCGTCTACCCGGAAATCCACCGGACATTGCAGGAGCAGGCTGAAGCTCTTGGTCCCTGCATGCTGGACGGAGAGATCGTCTATTACGATGGCGAACGTCCGAATTTTCAAATGGTACTAAGCCGTGAACGCAGCTTTGGCGGGGATCTCTCTTCGTCTTCAAGCAAAGGGAAAGTGCTGTATGTTCTCTTCGACCTGCTGCAGGACGGCGAGGAGGATTTGCGCCCGCTTCCCTATGCGGAGCGGCATAAACGGCTGCTTGCCAAGCTGAAGCCCGTCCAATCCGACCGGCTACTTATAGCTGATCTATATACGGATGCGGATGCTCTATGGAAATGGGTCGATGACCATCAGTGGGAAGGAATCGTCAGCAAGAGGCTTGATAGTTCCTATAAGGAAGGCAAAGCTCATCGCGATTGGCTGAAAAAGAAACGGGCTCTCCTGCTTGACGTTGGCATCGTAGGCGTAAAGCGCCGCGACGGCCGCGCAGCTAGTCTAGTCATGTCCGATCAGGGGCGTTTTATCGGAAGCGTCTCGCTTGGCCTTGACGAAGCCATGCGGGAAGCGCTTGGCCAAATGCTGCAGCTGCGGAGAAGCGATGCTCCTTCGTGGCCGATGCCTTTTCCGGCTTTGCCGGCTGAGCTTAAAGGCGAGAGCATTATTTGGCTGCCGTCCCCGCTTCCTTGCCGGGTAACCGGACTCGAGCTGACATCCGCCGGATTATTAAGGCATCCCAAGCTTGTATCCTTTGGTCTAAAACCATCAGGAGGCCACTCATGAACAAGACAAGCGCATCTGCCAAGCGGCCCGCAATGGTCATGGTGGAAGGACAGGAAATAACGGTTACGAATCCGGAGAAGCCCCTTTGGCCGGAGCATGGGATCACTAAGCTGATGTATTTGGAGAAGCTCGCCATGCTGTCGCCTTTTTTGCTGAAGCATTGCAAGGACCGTTATTTGACGACCATCCGTTACCCGCATGGTTATGCGGGCAAATCGTTTTATCAGAAAAACTGCCCTGAGCCAAAACCGGAGTTTGTCCATATCTCCGAAAGCGAAGGGATCTCGTATATTCAACTCGATAACCTGCCGACTTTGTTATGGCTCGGCAACCTGGCTTGCCTTGAGTTCCATGCATCCTTCGACCGGATCAGTAATCCGGACCGCCCTACCGAATGGATTCTGGATCTTGATCCTTCCCGCGAGGAAGAACCGCGTATCATCGAAGCGGCTGCGCTTGTCGGGAAGCTGCTGGAATCGCTGAAGATCAAATCCGTCCCCAAAACCTCTGGCGCAACGGGCGTCCAGATTGTTGTACCGTTACAGCAGAAATACACCTTCGATGAATTGAGGGGCTTAGGGCAATTCGTCGGCGACTACCTGTCCAGCGCTTATCCCCAGCTTTTCACCGTTGAACGGTTGACCAAAAACCGCGGCGACCTGATTTACGTCGATTATCTTCAGCATTACAGGGGGAAAACAATCTCAGCCCCTTATACGCCAAGAGCGCGCTATGGCGCTCCCGTCTCCACGCCGCTAAAGTGGGAAGAAGTGTACGCCGGAGGCATAAAGCCGGCCGACTTCCATCTTCTGAACATCGGAGAGCGACTGCAGCGTTTCGGCGATTTGATCGATTTGGAGAAGCCGCAGGATTTGGGCCATGTGCTCAGCTTTATCCATGCTAAAAAATAAGCCGCCCTTTACAAGAGCGGCGATAACAGCCTGGCAGCGGCCTCCGCTGCCTTTTCCTTTTTCGGCCTTTGCCGAAAGTCTTCCAGATCAAGCTCGCGGCTGTCGAGCAGATCCTGCTCGTAATCCCGCTTCAAGTGTTTGATCGTCCCAGCGTCGAACAATACCGCATTTTGCTCGAAGTTGCTGTGAAAGCTTCTCATGTCCATATTGGCCGTTCCCACTACCGCAAGGAGCTCATCCACGATCATCACTTTTGCGTGAATGAAGCCTTTCTGATAACGGTACACCCGAACCCCGGCTTCCAGCATCCGCTCTACAAACGACAAGGTCGCCCATAAAACGAGCTGCGTGTCTGGAATACCGGGAATAACGAGCCGCACATCTACCCCGCTTTTTGCGGCACTCCCTAGCATGGCTAGCAGACTCTCATCCGGTATAAAATACGGCGTTGAAATATAGACGCTTGTCCGGGCCGCTTTTACGGCAGCAAACGCCGTCTCCAGGATAGGCTCACCGCTCCGGTCGGGCCCGCTGGACACAATTAACACCGGCTCCTGCAAAGCTTCATCCGGATCATGCTCCGGCATATAACCTGCATTCACCGGCAGACGTTCCTTAACGGCCAGCTCCCAATCCTTCATAAACAGCTCCTGCAGGAAATAAACCGCATCCCCTTCAAGCCGAAGCTGCGTATCCCGCCAAAATCCAAGCTTCTTATCCTTGCCCAAATACTCGTCTCCGATATTGATGCCGCCTACAAATCCGACTTTCCCGTCAATTACAGCAATCTTGCTGTGATTGCGGCTGTTCAGGAGCCGATTGAGCAAAGCCGCGCCCGGCGGTGAAAAACAGCTTACCTGCACGCCCGACCGCTTCAGCTCGCGAACATACCGCTTGCTTAATTTGACGCTTCCAATCCCGTCATACAACACGCGTACCTCAACGCCTGCCTTGGCTTTGGCGGTCAGGATATTCAAAAACTCCCGGCCAATTCCGTCATCGCGGATCGTGTAATAGTCCAGATGAATATGGTGACTAGCTTGCTTCATTTCTTCTAATATAGAGGCAAACGTCTCCCGCCCGTTTGTCAGCACCTTCACTTGGTTGCCTAACGTAACCGGTCTGCCGGAACAAACGCGCAGGAGTCGAAGCAGCTGTTCTTGCTCCAGTAAGCCGGATTGCCCAAGCTCGCCGGGACCGGCAGCACAAATAGACAAACGCTCGGCAGCTTGCTCGTATTCTCTCGAGACTGCCCGTCCTTCCTTGACGCGTCTCGAACGGCCAACCATCCAATATCCCGCAAAACCAAGAACAGGAACGGCCAGCGCAATGACAATCCATGCAGCCGCTTTCGCCGGAAGACGTCTTTCGATCCATACAATGACGACAGGCTGAGCGCTATACAGGAGTAAAAATATGATTATTGCCGTAAGCCAACCGATCATCCGCGCACCCCATTATTGAAATCCCCTGAAATCCCCATTCACTTAGTGTGGTCGACCTGTCTTAAGCGTATACTTTAGGAACACAAAAACAGCCTATCTGCCGGTGCTTCCGGCAGATAGGCTGTTACCCCTCGAGACGATGATTCGATAAATAATGACGGAGCGCCTCCCGCCAGTGACGAAGCGGGGTAAATCCGTTGCTGCGAATCGCGCCGTGATCCATAACCGAATAATGCGGGCGGGGAGCAGGCCTTGGATACTCCTCCGTCGTACATGGATCGATCCTCGTGCTGCTGCCGCTCTCCTCCATTATGGCCTGCGCAAATTCAAACCAGGAGCAGACGCCGCTGCCCGAAGCATGATAGATGCCGTAGCATTCCGTACTTACCAGCTCCAGCAGAAAAATAGCCAAGTCCCTCGTGTATGTCGGCGAGCCCCACTGGTCCGCTACAACCTTCAACTGCTCCCGCTGCGAAGCAAGCTTCAGCATTGTCTTTACGAAGTTATTGCCATAAGCGCCGAATACCCAGGAAGTTCTGACGATAAAATACCGGTCATGAAGACTCGACACGGCCTGCTCGCCCGCCAGCTTGGACTGACCGTATACCGTCCGGGGATTGGTTCGGTCATGTTCCTTGTAAGGAACCGTTCCCGTTCCGTCAAATACATAATCGGTGCTTACCGCGCATAGCTTAGCGCCAATCTCCCTTGCAGCTACGGCTATATTACGCGTACCGGCAGCGTTAATCCGGAAGGCTTCATCGGGCTCCGATTCCGCTTTGTCCACTGCCGTATATGCCGCACAGTGAATAACGGCATCCGGACGAAGCTTAGCCAACACGTTTCGGCATTGCTCCAGATTCGTAATATCGAGCTCCGCGCGGCTTAGCCCAATGATCTCGAACCGGCCATTGTCGTCCAGCATGGCAAGCTCGCGTCCCAGCTGTCCGTTTGCTCCCGTAACGGCTACCCTCAGCTTTCTTTTGTCCCCCGCTCCGGTCATTTGGACTCCAGCCTCTTCGCATACTGCGTATCGTAATATTTCCTATACGCGCCGGATACAACCTGCTCGAGCCATTCTTCATTGTGAAGATACCATTCGATCGTCGATTTAATCCCGTTCTCGAAGCTATGCTCCGGTGTCCATCCAAGCTCGCTTTTGATTTTATCCGCATCAATCGCGTAGCGCCGGTCATGTCCGGGACGGTCCTCCACATGGCGGATCAGCGATTCCGGCTTGCCCAGCTCCTGCAGGATGGTTCTCACCACATGAAGATTGGTCCGTTCGTTGCTGCCGCCAACGTTGTACACTTCGCCAATCCGGCCTTGATGAAGCACCAGATCGATCGCTTTGCAATGATCCTCGACATACAGCCAATCTCTGATCTGAAGACCGTCGCCATAAACCGGCAGCGGCTTATCCTGCAGCGCATTGAGAATCATCAGCGGAATAAGCTTTTCCGGAAATTGATACGGTCCATAGTTATTCGAACAGCGCGTAATGACAGCCGGCAGACCGTATGTCTCGTGATAAGCGCGGACAAGCAAATCTGCTCCGGCTTTGCTTGCCGAATACGGACTGTTAGGCGCAAGCGGCGTGTTTTCCGTAAACAGTCCAGCCGCACCAAGCGTACCGTACACTTCATCCGTCGATACCTGCACGTATCTCTTCACCTGATGCGTCTTGGACAAATCTAACAACGTCTGAGTCCCGACGATATTCGTATGAACAAACAGTCCCGGCTGCAAAATACTGCGGTCTACATGGGATTCCGCGGCAAAGTTAATGACCGCGTCAATACCCGACTCAAACAGCGGGGTAAGCGCCGCCTGATCGGCAATATCCGCTTTGACAAACGTATAGTGCGGATGATTCTCCACCTGCCGGAGATTTTCCGGGTTGCCCGCATACGTTAAGGCATCAACGTTAATGAACTCGTAATCGGGATAACGGCTCATCATATAATGAACGAAGTTGCTCCCGATGAACCCCGCTCCGCCCGTAATTAACAGTTTCATTGTGGAATGCTCACCCCTCATACACAAAATTGATTTCCGCCTGGGCAAGCACGGGATGCTTCGCGTCTTTGTCCGACAAGATCGGCTTTGTCACCGGCCAGTCAATGCCAAGCGCCGGATCATTCCAGGCAATACCCCTGTCATGCTCCGCAGCGTACAAAGCATCTACCTTATACTGTACCTCGCAGCTCGGCACAAGCGTACAGAAGCCATGGGCAAAGCCTTGCGGAACTAACAGCTGTCTCTTGTTGGCCGCGCTTAGAATAAAGCCCTGCCATTGTCCAAAGGTTGGCGAGCCGCGGCGTATATCTACAACAACATCGTAGATCGCCCCCGCCGTAACCCGGACCAGCTTTGTTTGCGCTTTTGGCTGAAGCTGATAATGCATGCCGCGAAGAACTCCCGCTTCTACCGACAATGAATGATTATCCTGAACAAAAGCATGGAGGATGCCATTCTCGCGAGCGGTCTTCTCGTTATAGCTTTCCGTAAAAAATCCTCTGTGATCGCCGTATACAGGCGGCTCCAGCAGTTTCACCCCCGGCAGCCTTGTATCCATTACGTTCATGCCTCACCATCCTGTTATATCGAAACTCAACACTATCATTATATTCGACAAACTCGTACTGACCCGTAGGTATACGCCATTTTTCTCCTATAGAACGAAGATAAATCTGGCATGTTTCGAGCTTTGCGAGATTAGAAGTCAATAAGCAGGCACAAAAAAACTCCCATTCTGCTCTTCCGGAAGGAAGTACCGAATAGGAGTTTTTTCTTGCTGCTTAAGCCGCTACATCCCTCTTCTTGAAGACATACCAGGCTAGAGCCATAAAGATGGCATAATAGACGGCCAGGACAGCAATTGAGAAGCCTAATGTTAAACCGTCGCGCATCGGCGTATCATTCAAATACTGCGTAAGGTCAAGATGGATGAACAAAATGTAATCCGCCCATTTATACTTGAGCGCGGCCAGCAATGGCGTAAAGGAATTAACCCCCAGAATCAGGAACAGCGACAAGCCGATAGCGAGCGCGCCGCTGCGGGATACGGTCGCCAGCATAAAGGCAAGCGTTGTTGTGACGATCAGCGACACATACTTCAGCAGGGCGTACTTGATCAAATAAGCCGCGATGGAGCCCGAGACAAGCGGGGAAATAATATCGGTTGCCGTGTTGTCGCTGGTATCGAACAGAATCATATTCAGCACGATGGTAAACAGCAGCATAACAATGACCATGCCAAGCGCATACAGAAGAACGGCAATATACTTGGACAACAGGATTTTGGATCTTGTCCATGGACGAATCAGAAGCAGCTTGATTGTACCGCTCGTGAACTCTTCGGCTACGCCGGAGGAAGCGATAATAATCGTAAATACCGTAATAAGCAAATAAGCAATCATGACTTCCGTCATGATCATGCTCCATGCGGCAGTCGTATGATTTTGATCCACGAAATAACCAATAATCGAAATCGCCGCGATCAAAGCAAGCAAGATTCCCAGCATGACATACGTCCGCGGGCGGCGGTAGATTTTCATGTTTTCATTCTGAACCAGCTTAAAAAAATTAAACAATGCGTTCACCCCCTGTAACTTCAAGGAATTGATCCTCAAGCGACTTGGTTTGGACGCGGATACCGTATACCTTAATGCCTGCGGCAACCAATCGGGCATTAAAATCTGCCGCGAATTCGCGGTTTGCTTCAATAATAAGGCTGTCGCCTTCCCTGAATGCAGCTTTGCCCAGCTCCGACGCAAGGTCAGACGCTTCGGCAGGCTTGTCTACCTCGAACAGCATATTCACATCGCTTGCGACATCCAGACCTCCTTGGTGCATGGTCCGAACATCGATCAGCTTGCCGTTTTGAATAATTGCAACCCGGTCGCACATCAGCTCCATCTCGGAGAGCAAGTGACTGGAGACAAATACGGCAATACCTTCTTCCTTGGACAACTGGCGGAGATAATCGCGCAGCTCGCGGATACCGGCCGGATCCAATCCGTTGGTCGGCTCGTCAAGGATAAGCAGCTTGGGACGGTGCAGGATCGCTTGGGCTACCCCAAGTCTTTGGCGCATCCCGAGGGAATAAGTTTTGACCTTATCATGAATGCGGGACTCCAGACCAACAAGGGTAATGACCTCCTGAATCCGTTCAGGCGTCACACCCTCAATCATCCGCGCAAAATGGACAAGATTCTGATAACCGGTCAAATACTTGTACATTTCCGGATTCTCAACAATCGCTCCGACATTACGAATAGCCTGCTGGTACTGGGTTCGGATGCTGTGTCCGCCGATTTTAATTTCGCCCGCAGTCATGGCCATGAGGCCAACCATCATGCGGATTGTGGTCGTTTTACCGGAGCCGTTAGGCCCGAGAAAACCAAATACTTCGCCAAGCGGCAGGTCCAGCGTCAGATTGTCGATAATCGTCTTCTTCCCGATTCGCTTCGTAACCTGCTGCAGCTGTACGATCGGTTGCTCCATGATACCCTCCCTTTAAATGAATCATCCAGTGATGAATCATTGCTTTATTTTCCAAAATCTAGTTCTATGTATCGTCCGTCTATTATAGCGAATTAGAAGGGGGAGGGAAAGTGAACAGCCTATTAAGACTTTATTTAGAGAACGGCGCAGCCGTTTACGCTTGGATCCGGGAACAATCCGAGCAGCAGCCAAGCGGGAGGATTACACGGAAAAAGCCGGTCCGAAAAAGCGCCTTTGCTTCATGCACCTTCACCATTTTTCCACAGCCCACGCAATAAAAACATTCTTCCAATTGCATCATCACTATTCCCTCGCTCCCAATACTATTTGTATCAATATCACAAAGTTGTTACACTTCGTATCTTTACTTTATGGGATTTAGCGAAAGTTGTCAATACTTGTATGCAATTTGTCGTCTTTTAACCTGTAAGCGTTTACAGTTCAGGAGACAAAAACAGCGTCCTGTTAAGACGCCGTCTGATTGGTATCCATCTGTTCCTTAAGCAGCTCGTGAATTCTCTCTTTCTCTTGCTTGCTTACAATCAGGTACCATACTTTATTGATCATGCTCCCCGAACCGCTAATCTCCACCGTATTAATATTGCCGAGATCTTCCCGGTAATCGGTCATAAAGGTCTTCATCTCGTCAAACGTAATATTTGTTTTGACGCTGCTTCCAAGCTCCTTCAATATCTTTTGAATCTGCGTAATATTGGAGAATTGAAGCGAGCTTTTCATAACCTCCATCATGATCTCCCGCTGTCTGGCATTCCGGCCGAGATCCCCTCTTGGATCATCGTAACGCATTCTGGAATATTTGAGCGCCAGCTCGCCGTTAAGATTAAGTGTTCCTTTATCAAACTGATGATCCTCGTAATAAAAGGCAAACGGATTGTTTACTTCGACACCGCCGAGGATGTCAATCAAATGGGCGAAGCCCTCCATGTTAATCCGGATGTAATAATCAATGGGATAATCGAGGAAATGCTCGACCGTATTTTTCGCCATCGATACTCCGCCAAAGGCATACGCATGATTGATTTTATCCGTTGTTCCATGACCGATAATTTCGGTTCTCGTATCACGCGGAATGTTGAACATGAGGATGGATTTCTTCTCTGGATTAACCGCAAGCACAATTAAAGTATCGGAGCGTCCTTTATCATTTTCCCGCTCATCAACGCCCATCACTACTACCGTAAAAGGATGCCGCTTCTCGATTAAAGCTTGAGCCGCCTGCTGCGGTTTGACCGTAACCTCAGGATCCTTGCTTACATATACCGTTGGCTGAATCGGCTCATAGATTTTGTCCGCCGTCTCTTTCACCGAACCGTACAGGTGCCAGGCATATCCGCCTGTCCCGGCAGCAATGATGACCAATCCCGCTCCAATGCCAATGAGTGCTCTTCTCCAGCCCCGTTTCACCCTCTGCTTCCCCCTTCTTCATTACCGCAAACTCTAGATGGCCGTATTGACTTCCTCCCAATGATCACCGAGCACAATCCGGTCATCTTCGGTTAGATCCGTTCCGATGTGTGCCTCCAGAAGCGTAAGTCCGGACCTGGCCATAACGGTATGCCGCTCTCCCGGCAGAAGCTCGACAACTTCGCCTGTCTTAATGATGCTGCTCTTCTCATTGCGGATCAGCTCTCCGACACCGGCCAGTACCGTCCAGACGATCTTTCGCTTCAGATAAAAGGCATAGCTTAGAAACCCGCCGTCAACCACTTCGAGCTTTCTTGTGATTGCATGCTGT
This sequence comes from Paenibacillus sp. JDR-2, assembly GCF_000023585.1. Classification (NCBI taxonomy): domain Bacteria; kingdom Bacillati; phylum Bacillota; class Bacilli; order Caryophanales; family Paenibacillaceae; genus Paenibacillus; species Paenibacillus sp. JDR-2. The sequence goes on from NC_012914.1 coordinate 5,708,701, forward strand.
CCATCCTCGCGGGATAAGCAGTTAATAACGACTGCACTTCCCCATCGGCCAGCCTCGTATCCGGGGATGAGCGGCTGCCGTTCCGTGCTTATATTCCGCGTCTGTTCATCAGGAATGCAGGCGGTTTGATCGGCAATCAGAATTCCCGCAGAAGAAACGGCCACAGTAATATTGCTCAGCCCCATCATAATTACAGGAGCTGCCGAATCATTATAAATAGAAGCGTTTTCCGGAAAGGCAGCAGCAAGAGCATTCCAGCTGTTAATGCGGCAAAAGGGCTGCTCCGGCATCCGGAAGGTAGGGCTTCCATCAAATAATCTGATCATTCTGTCTTCCAGCCGGCTATAGAGCTCCTCGTATCGACGGAAAAGCTGTTCATACTGAATAGGAAGACCCTCTTCAGTCAAAGCGTTTATTACGCTTTCCAGCCGGAAGACGACAATACCGCTCTCATCGCTTGTCACCGCATGATTTAATTGATGCCTGCGAAGCTGCTCCGGCAGCTCCTTTAGCGTCTCAAACCAGTCCTCTTCTTCCACATACAGATCCGCGGGCAATACGGCGACCGTCTCGTGGAGAGGAATGGATGCAACCGAGTAGAGGTAGGAAGCAGCAAGGGCAACGGCGGGATAACTCCCTTTCGTCTCAGGCTCCTGAATCACGTTCAGGCTGATGGAGAGCTGGCTGCGCAAAGTTTCCGTCTGATTGTGGCTGATTGCAATAAACGTATCCTGCTGCAAACCGACCTGATCCAGCTGTCGCCACAGCCTGTTCAGCAAAGACTCTTTATCGCCATCCGGTCCAGTCAACAGGGGAAGAAGCTGCTTTGCGCGCTTCGAATGAGAAAGCGGCCACATCCTTCTGCCTTGACCGCCGGCTAATATTACGAGTCTTACTTGCTGCTCTCCCATTACATCCTCCTGTTTGTACCGTAATAGGTGTAATACAGCTGTTCCTTGCTTTTCTTTTTCTTATTGTTGAGCACCACTCCAAGCAGCTTCGCTTTCACATGCTCAAGACTGGCGTACAATTTTTTCGCTTGCTGGCGCTTGGTCATTCCAACGCTGATTACGGCAACTACGCCATCGCATTTGGAAGCAAGCACAAGCCCGTCAGTTACAACGAGTGATGGCGGAGCATCAAAAAGGATCATATCGTAATGGGCGGACAGCTCTTCGATAAGCTGATTCATTTTTTTGGAGCCCAGCATTTCCGAAGGATTAGGCGGAGTAGGACCGGAACCGATAAAAAATAAATTATCAACCGAGGTTGAATGCACGGCATCCTGCCATTCCGTCTGATTAGCCAACACATTCGTCAGGCCAGTCTGATTGGACAGCATAAAAACCGTATGAAGGGTTGGCCGTCTCAAATCCGCATCAACCAGAAGTACACGCTTGCCTTCTTGGGAGAAAGCAACCGCAAGGTTCGCAATCGTTGTTGTTTTGCCGTCACCGGACTGACAGGACGTAACCATTAACGTCTTCACAGGTACATCAATAGAAGAAAATTGAATATTCGTACGCAAAGAACGGTACGCCTCAGCAATAGGGGAATCGGGATTGCTCGTCGTAATCAGCTTGCTATTTTCCATTATGGATTGTTGCATGGGTTTACCACCTGCCAGCTATTATTGAATTGCCTTATGACTTAATGCCCGATATAATGCATGGATCTTGTACTGCTGCGGGCTTTGACGCAGAAGTTCCTGATTCAGCATGCGGACCAGCACAGCCCGAAGCCGGTTAAGAGGGTGAAAGACGATGCCGTATTCATATTGGTTATCCCTTGTGTTGCGCCAAACGACATGGCCGCGCAGATTGATTGCCACACCGGAAATCTTCATCTGGAAATCCAGCATATAGCCTTTACGCACAGGAAAGCGCAGACCGGACAAAAAGCACAGTCCATGCCGGCTAATATTCAGGATCAACACCGGACATGTCGAAGACGTAAGCAAGAGGCCTTGCTCATCCAGCAGACCAGCTATTGCCGTTATCCCTTCATGCAGGTGAATACGGATATTAGACCGTGGTATAAACGGGTCGGCACCCATGGTTGAAGCATCTCCTTACCTGATTTTCACCCGCGGAACCTAAACTCTCGGTTACGCTAGTAGAGAGGAATAAAGGCGGCGAAACGTGTGAATACTGAGGATTAATGATACAATACGTATCTAGCTTTTCCTTCACTTTACGATACGTTTTGTAACATGTCAAGTGGAAATAACGAGGACGCGGATATTTTGCGACGTTTTGTTGCAACAAATGAAATTTTAACGTTTACGTATTAATATAGGTGTAGCGGAAGTCAGTCATTTTAGGAGGATATAAAGATGAATATAGGAAACCGAATTGCTGGCTTGAGGGAAGAAAGAAAATGGACACAGGAGCAAACCGCCTCGAAGCTCGGCATATCAAGAGCTGCATTATCTCATTACGAGAAAAACCGCAGAGAGCCTGATACGGAGACCTTGGCGAAGTTTGCTGACCTGTATCAAGTTACCATAGATTATTTGGTAGGAAGAACAACGAATACACAGGCGGCGTTAAGCGAAGATGTTCGTAACTTTGTCGATCATTTGGAGCTGTCTGACGAAGAGCTGCTGGAGAAGTATAATTTAAGCGTGGACGGCCGTAAGCTTACAGCCGAAGAAACGAAACGGTTTATTGCCTTTGTTCGGGCAGAACGTATGATGAATTAGGCAGTGACAATTGTTAGGGCTGGATAAGATCCGCTGGCCATTTTTCCGGCGGAATATTGAGTTGAATTAATATTTCCCTAATATTTAGCTCAGTACGTTTATCTTCGGTGCTTACTACTTGCATTTCTGCATCTCTCATTTTATCCGACTCCCTACTCCTAATAAAGTAAAACAATAATGTTATTATACCTAACAGTTCGGCTGGAATATGTCGGAAAGTGTGGTAAGATTAGTTCTTTTTTTGTCGAAAATAGGAATATGGGCCCATTTTTTCGTAAAATTCCAGCTCCAACCACGTTGGAAGCCTTTGTAAAATCGCATAACAAATGGTTAGAAATAGGTTAGAGACAGATAGAGCTGCTCCTAACCTTTTTTTCATAGATAGGCAATCTTCAATCTCATTCCTTACTGCTTCCATCCTATGCAAGTCCAAAACATAAAATAACCGTCTCTACGGAGACGGTTATTTTATATTCGGGTATGCCCTTAAAGGTTAAACGGTAAGTTCATTCTCTGACTTAAGCTTTATGGCGTTTTGCAGCAGACGCTCGAGCAAAGCGCCAAACACGGCGATTACAAATGAAGCAAAAGCTACAGCCAACCCCATTACGATAATCCCCGGCGCATCTTCTTGTCTCGCCATTATAATTACGACCGGCATCATCGCCACAAAAATGATTCCGATAGATACACCGCAATATTTAATCTTCTTTAACGCCCGGACGGACAACTCGGAAAACGCGATGTTCTTATCAATATAACCAAGCAATCTCATGGCCATATATAAAGCTATAAAGTATGGGATTACGGCAACAAAAAAGCCGATATCCGATGGATGCATCCTGCCTGGAAATTGGTTAGGGTTATTCCGTATCAAAGCTATCACCGCAAATATGCAAACAGCAATCGCAGGTATCGCCATTAATAAGACGGTTATCTTTAGAAAAAGTGTGGATACTCGGTTCATAACAACCACCTCATCTGTGTAGACTCAGTGTTATTATAATCCGATATTTATCGTTTCACAATATATTTTAATCGTTTTCCCCCTTAGACTCTGGGATGTATTTGCATTGTTCTTCGCCCTTGCCCTCCGCTTTCCACTTTTCGCTTTCCGCTTTTCGCTTTTCGCCCTTCTCTGCCCCGCCCTTCAACAGGCGAGCGGCATTTTGCACAGCCTGCTCTTTTTTGTTTTTGTAGTGTGGGTGTGAAGGAATAGAGGGAAAGTATCTCCTGGAAGAGCGGAGCGTTCGCCTTTGAAATCGTGGGATTACCATAGCCTAATTAATTCAGAATCCCACGATTTCAACAGCGACTGGAAGGAGATACTTTCCCGGCATTCCGAGCCACTCCCACACTCACCAAACAACAAAAAAACAGGCTGAGCAATTGCCCAGCCTGTTCCCCTTTATCCTCCGGTACGAGCCAGCTCTTTCATGCTTTCCTCGAAAGCAGCGAGAAGTGCTTTGTCGTCCGTCAAGCCTGCATCTTCCGCTTTGCGGATATGCTCCAGCATTTTCTTGTAATCCTTCGGAATAATCTTCACGAATTTCGCGAGCGATCCTTCCCAATCGTTCAGGACACGCGAGCCAACCGCAGAGCTTGTGTACTCCACATGGCGCTCAATCAGGCCGCGAAGCTCGGCAACATCCGCTTCTGTCTCCAGACGCTCAAGGAGAACCATCTCGATATTGCAATTGTTGAAGAAATCACCTTGCTCATCGTACACGTAAGCAACACCGCCGGACATACCTGCCGCGAAGTTGCGGCCTGTGCCGCCAAGCACAACAACCCGGCCGCCAGTCATGTATTCACAACCATGATCGCCTACGCCCTCAACAACAACCTTCACGCCGGAGTTACGAACCGCGAAGCGTTCGCCTGCGGTACCGCGAATGTAAGCTTCGCCATCCGTTGCACCGTACAGCGCCGTGTTGCCGATAATAACGTTCTCTTCGGCTACAAATGTAGCTTTCGGAGACGGAGCAACGATAATTTTACCGCCAGAGAGGCCTTTGCCTACATAGTCATTGGAGTCGCCTTCGAGCGAGAGCGTAATGCCCTTCGGTACAAATGCGCCAAAGCTTTGGCCGGCAGATCCAACGAAATGGTACGAGATTGTATCTTCAGGCAAGCCTTTCGCGCCGTAACGACGGGTTACTTCGCTGCCCAGAATTGTACCAACTACGCGGTTTGTGTTGCAGATCGGGAATGTGCCGCGAACGCGTTCGCCGCTTTCCAGAGCTGCTTGCGCACCCGGAACGAGCTCCTGCATGTCGAGCGACAGCTCGAGGCCGTGATTTTGCTCTTGTACGTTATGACGCGCTGCGTCTTGCGGTACATCCGGCGTATGCAGCAGAAGGCTAAGATCGATACCTTTTGCTTTATAGTGATCAACCAGGTTTTTCGATTCAAGAATATCGACGCGGCCAACCATTTCTTGAATGGTACGGAAACCAAGCTCAGCCATAATTTCACGGAGCTCCTGCGCAATGAAGTGCAAGTAGTTCACGACATGGCTCGGATCGCCCATAAACTTCGCGCGAAGCTCAGGGTTTTGCGTTGCAACGCCAACCGGGCAAGTATCCAGCTGACATACGCGCATCATAACGCAGCCCAGTACAACGAGCGGTGCGGTAGAGAAGCCGTATTCTTCAGCGCCGAGAAGAATTGCGATCGCAACGTCGCGGCCGTTCATCATTTTACCATCGGTTTCGATAACGACGCGGTCGCGCAGATTGTTCAGCATCAGCGTTTGATGCGTCTCCGCAAGGCCAAGCTCCCATGGCAGACCCGCATGGCGGATCGAGTTCATCGGGGATGCGCCAGTACCGCCGTCGTAACCGCTGACCATGATAACGTCAGCACGAGCTTTCGCAACACCTGCAGCAATTGTGCCTACGCCAACCTCGGATACGAGCTTCACGTTGATACGGGCGCGAGGGTTTGCGTTCTTCAGGTCGTGAATCAGCTCGGCAAGGTCCTCGATCGAATAAATATCATGATGCGGAGGCGGCGAGATCAAGCCTACGCCCGGAGTGGAACCGCGAACTTCCGCAACCCAAGGATATACCTTGCGTCCTGGAAGCTGACCGCCTTCACCCGGTTTCGCGCCTTGCGCCATCTTGATTTGAATCTCATCCGCGTTAACCAAGTAGTTGCTCGTTACGCCGAAACGGCCCGATGCAACCTGCTTGATCGCACTGCGGCGGGAATCGCCGTTTGCGTCAGGGATAAAGCGCGCAGGATCTTCGCCGCCCTCGCCGGTATTGGATTTGCCGCCAATACGGTTCATCGCGATTGCGAGGCTCTCATGCGCTTCTTTACTGATGGAACCAAACGACATTGCGCCTGTTTTGAAACGTTTGAAGATCGATTCAACCGGTTCAACCTCTTCAATAGGTACCGATTGACGTCCATCCTTGAACCGGAGCAGCGAGCGGAGCATCATATGCTTCTTGTCTTCGCCTTGAACCATGTTCGAGAACTTCTTGTACAGTTTATAGTCGTTCTTACGGGATGCCATTTGCAGCGTGTGAATCGTTTGCGGGCTGAACAAATGGTCTTCGCCGTCTTTACGCCATTGGTAATCGCCGCCGGAGTCGAGTTCCTTCTCCCCGCCCTCTTGGTCAGCGTAAGCTTTGTTATGAGGCTTCAGCGCTTCTTGGGCGATGATATCGAGACCGATACCGCCAATACGCGATGGCGTCCATGTGAAGTATTCGTTAATCAGCTCTTCCTGCAGGCCAAGCGCTTCGAAGATCTGCGCGCCGCGGTACGATTGAATGGTCGAAATACCCATTTTGGACAGAACTTTTACTACGCCTTTTGTTGCCGCTTTGATGAAGTTCTTAACAGCCTTCTCATGCTTGATGTTGCTGAGCATGCCTTGGCGGATCATATCGTCAAGCGTCTCGAATGCGAGATAAGGGTTAACTGCATTAACGCCGTAACCGAGCAGGAGGGCAAAATGATGCACTTCGCGCGGATCGCCGGATTCAAGCAGAATCGCCACCTTTGTTCTTGTACCTTGACGGATCAGGTGATGGTGCAAAGCCGCTACGGCAAGCAGCGACGGGATCGCAGCGTTGTCCTTGTCAATACCGCGGTCGGACAAAATAAGAATATTATGGCCTTTATCAATAACGCGGTCCGCTGCATCGCACATCAGCTTCAGCGCTGCGCGCAGGCCTTCTTCGCCTTCGGCGGCCGGGAAGAAGATCGGAAGCGTAATCGACTTGAAGCCGGGACGGCGTACGTGGCGAAGCTTCGCGAATTCCTCGTTCGACAGGATTGGCGTATCCAGCTTGATATGGCGCGCGCTTTCCGGTTCAGGCTTCAGCAGGTTGCGCTCAGGTCCGATTGTCGTGCTTACCGATGTAACGATCTCTTCGCGGATTGCGTCGATCGGCGGGTTCGTAACTTGCGCGAACAGCTGCTTGAAGTAGTTGAACAGGCGCTGAGGGCGCTCGGACAATACGGCAAGCGGCGCGTCGTAACCCATGGAAGCGATCGGCTCCTGGCCGCTGCTCGCCATTGGCTCAAGCACTTTGCGAACGTCTTCGAACGTATAGCCGAATGCCTGCTGACGCTGTTGCACGGTAGCGTGATCCAGCTCAGGAAGCTCTGGCGCGTCCGGCAATGCTTCGAGATCAACGAGATGCTCGTCGAGCCATTCGCGGTAAGGCTGTTCAGCCGCGATTTGCGCTTTTACTTCCTCGTCGGAAATAATGCGGCCTTCTTTCGTATCTACAACGAGCATACGGCCCGGGCGGAGACGGTCTTTGTACGCAATCTCTTCTGGAGCGATTTCGACAGTGCCGGCTTCGGAACCGAGGATGATATGATCGTCTTTCGTTACATAATAACGGGCTGGGCGCAGGCCGTTACGGTCCAGGTAAGCGCAGATTTGCGTACCGTTCGTAATCGCCATTGCGGCAGGTCCGTCCCATGGCTCCATCAGGGTTGAGTGGTATTCATAGAATGCTTTTTTCTTGTCGTCCATGCTCTCATGGTTCGACCAAGGCTCCGGTACCATCATCATCGCAACATGCGGAAGGGAACGGCCGGACAAATGCAAGAACTCAAGCGCGTTATCGAACATCGCGGTATCGGAACCATCCGGGCTGATGACCGGTTTTACCTTCTCCATGTCTTCGCCGAACAGCTCGGTTTCGAACAATGTCTGACGGGCATGCATCCAGTTGATGTTGCCGCGCAGCGTATTGATCTCGCCGTTGTGGATCAGATAATGGAAAGGATGCGCGCGTTCCCAGCTCGGGAAAGTGTTCGTACTGAAACGGGAGTGAACAAGCGCCATAGCCGACACGACAGCTTCGTCGTTCAGCTCCTGGTAGAACGAGCGTACCTGCTCGGTAGTCAACATCCCTTTGTAGACGATCTTCTTGCTCGAAAGGCTTGTGAAATAGAACATTTCTCCGCCTTCTTTACCGCCGAAACGGATTGCAATCTCAGCGCGTTTGCGGATGACATACAGCTTGCGCTCAAAGGACAATTCGTCCTGAATGCCCGGGTTCTTCGCGATAAACACTTGGCGAACGAACGGCTTCACCGACAAAGCGGATTGGCCAAGCTTCGAATCGTTCGTAGGAACAGTACGCCAGCCGATCAGCGATTGGCCCTCTTCGCGGATGATGCTCTCCAGTTCGCGCTCGAACGAGCTGCGGATTGCTTCATCATGGGGCATAAACAGCAGGCCGACGGCATATTCTCCTTCTTGCGGAAGGTCAATCTCAATCTTTTTCAATTCACGTGCGAAGAAATCATGCGGGATTTGAATCAGGATACCTGCTCCATCCCCCGTGTTAGGTTCGCTGCCTTGACCGCCGCGATGCTCCATGTTCTCGAGCAATGTCAGCGCCTGACGAATGACAGTATGCGATTTTCTTCCCTTGATGTTTGCTACAAATCCCATGCCGCATGCGTCTTTTTCATAGCGCGGGTCGTATAGACCTTGTTTCGGCGGTAATCCAAAAATTTTCTCTTTCATCGTGTGCAACCTTTCTATCAGAAGATTTTTGGGCAAGCATAGCTCAATAACGGTATATCGAACGGCAGCAATCGAGGCGCATCGGCCTGTTGCTTGCCATTCTTGCGAGCTTAAACGTGATGGCTTGATGGCATCTTATCCGCGGACACAAACTTTCCGAAGCTTTTAAAGGAAATCGTTCGTATCTGGTCGAAAATAATTAGCTGCATGAAGCTTTCGTTTAAGATTGACCATGTTCCGGGCCGTGTTCCGCCATTGCGGTTATTATATTATTTTAACATCAGGCCAAAAGGGAATCAATTTAATATTTTTATGAATGTGATAAAACTTTACTTTACAGCACATTGTTCGTGTTCTTATACTATGCCTAACATTTTATCAAAAGGAGGATGAACATTTGTATAGCAAATCAAGGAAAATCCAATCTGTTGTTGTCATGTTAGCTTTCATGGTCTTGGCCGCATCGGCCTGGGGAGGGTCGCCGGCTAGGGCTGAATCGGGGGTGCCGGAGCCTTATCGGATCGTTGCTCTCGGCGATTCCTTAACTGCGGGTTACGAGCATGGTTATACCGAAAAATCCGTTCCTTACGGTTATGTCGAGCAGGTGTACGAGCAGTCGCTGTTCCAGGGTCTCCGCGCGGAATACGTCAATTACGGAATTCTTGGACTTAAGGCCGAAGGCTTGAACCGCCTGCTCCAGGCTGTTTCGGGCGGCCGTACCGTGAAGGCGGACGATATCCAGAAAGAGCTGCAGGATCCCCGTAAGGAAACTCTTGCCGCTCAAACCGCCCAAATGGCTAAATCCATACGTTCCGCCAGCCTGATCGTTCTAACGATCGGAGGAAACGACCTGCTTCCGGTGATGACCAAGCTGGATACCGGCGCAACCGCCGAAGAAATTACCACCTACATCCAAACGATATTGGATCAATACGAAAAGGATCTCGAAGCTTCAATCCGAACGATTGCCGCCCTGAACCCCAAAGCGCAAATGGTCATGTCGGATCAATATTTGCCGGTTCCCGCGCCTTTGCAATTCGGCTCCACGACAATCGAGCTGTATCCCGAAGCCAAGCGCAAGCTTCTGCTTGACGGAGTAACGAAGCTCCGCGGCAAGCTTGATCTGGTAAGCACCCGTCTTGCAGGCGACGGCATCAAGCTGCAGGTTGCGGATGTCAGCAGCTTGTTTGTCGGCCATGAGCTGGAGTACACCTCCATCGCGCAAGGCGACATTCATCCGAACCATCAAGGCTACGCGGCAATGGGGCGCGCTTTCGCAACCGCGATCTGGGGCGATTACCGGACCGTCCGTCCACGCCAAGCCAACGTTCAAATGTCCGTTGTTGTGGCCGGCAAGGAGCTTCCCGCCTCGGCAGCCCCGCCTGTTCTTCGAAGCAACCGAAGCTTTGTTGCCATGAGGGATATCACCGATGCTTTAGGCGCGAAGCTCAGCTGGAATAACGCATCCCAAAGCGCAGCGGTTTCTTATAACAATCATACCGTTATCCTGACTATCGGTTCTGCTTATGCGACGATCGACGGCAAGAAGGTTAAGCTGACAACTCCTCCTGCATTCCTGCTCAAATCAGGAAAGGAATCAAAAACTTACCTTCCGCTCGCCGCTTTGTCCGAAGCTCTTGGCCTCCAGGTCACATACCGCAGCACCCTGCAAACCGCCTTTATAAACAAATAATTCAACAAGACCGTAAGGTCGCATTTCCCCACTATAGTAGTAGAAATTATTCTAGTTACTTATATTCCTTCCGTAATTCCTTCAATATTTCCAGCCCGCGCGCGGACCATCTCATTAGACGGTCCAGCGCGGCGATCTGGGCTGCAACCGCCTCCTGCAGCGAGGCATTGTAGTCCGGCACTTCCCCTTCAAACGGCTTCACGTCACGAAGCAGCACATTCGTTTTTTCCGTATAGCTCAATGCTCTGCGCTCATGAAACATCGCGACGTCCGGATTATAAGGATGATGCAGGTCTCCCTGCTCGGGATGCTTCGATACAGCCAGTACCTTAAAGACCGCACGCGGCCCGTTTACTTCAACAATCTCGCCAATATATTGCCCGGACCTGACATCCGCTTTAACCAGCGCTCCCGGAACGATAAAATCACGATTTTCTTGCATATGTAATATTCCTCCTAAAATAAATGGATTAGCCTGTTTTGCGCATTCGAATGCTCGCTACTTATTTCCAATGTGCTATAATACCGCTTAGTACGTCGATCGGCTTTTCTTCATCCAGCAGAAATTCACAATATCATATAAGAATGTTTTCTTGCAAAGCAACCCGTGATTTTCCGATTGCAGCGGAGATAGCCGTCAGCTAGGACTATCGCCCCTGCAACTTCAATAGCAGGATGACTTGTTTTAAATCGAGCAGAGTCGTAATATGGAACTAGAAAAGTAGGTGACATTATGCGTAAGAAAAGAGTGCTCCTGCTCTCCGAAGGATTCGGATCAGGGCACACGCAAGCCGCGCATGCTTTGGCAGCAGGCCTGCGCCAGCTCAACCCGGATATACAGACCCGCGTGATGGAGCTGGGCAATTTTCTTAATCCCGTGCTAGGACCTTTAATTATTTCCGCCTATCGCAAAACGGTCAGCAAGCAGCCCAAGATGGTTGGCCTGATGTACCGCAGCAATTATAAAAAATCGCTAAACCGATTTATGCAGCTTGCGCTTCACCGTATGTTTTATACACATACTTCGCAAGTCATCGCCCAATTGAAGCCGGATCTCGTTATTTGTACTCATCCTGTTCCGAATGCGGTTGTCAGCCGCCTGAAGCGGCTTGGGCTGAACATAAAGCTATGTACCGTCATTACCGATTACGATGCGCACGGTTCATGGGTGAACCAGGAAGTGAACAAGTTCCTTGTCTCCTCTTCCCTGGTGAAGGACAAGCTCATTAACCACAGCGTGCCGGAGAGCCGGATTGCGGTAACCGGCATCCCCGTTCATCCTCTTTTCTGGAAATCCTACGATAAGGTCCAGATCAGGGAACAGTTTGGACTTAAGGAGCTTCCTACCGTCCTTATTATGGGCGGCGGCTGGGGTCTTATGTATGAAGACAGCCTGCTGGAATATATGACGGAGTGGCGCGAACGCGTTCAATTTATTTTTTGCGTAGGCAATAATGACAAGGTGAAAGAAAAAATGCTTGCGAATCCGAGATTCCGGCATAATAACGTCCGGATTATCGGATTTACCAAAGAAGTCAGCAAGCTGATGGATGTGGCGGATGTTCTTGTAACCAAGCCAGGCGGGATGACCTGCACGGAAGGGATGAGCAAAGGCATTCCGATGCTGTTCTACGAGCCGATTCCCGGGCAGGAAGAACAAAACTGCGAATATTTCATCAAAAACGGCTTTGGCGAAATGCTGGAGACGACCGAAACGGTTGATAAATGGATGGCTGTCATTCAGCAGCCCGAGACATCAGCCCGATACCGCCAGACCCTGATCAATAAAAGAAACGAAGAATATAATCCCCTTACTTGTCCTAAAGCCGTCTTGCAGCTGTTGCAATGACGGCTTTTTGCTTGTACAAAATACTCCCCCATTCGAATAGTACAAACCTTTTCCGGTTATTGTTATTATAGAGAAGGATACGTATATCGCAGTCGAATAGCAAAGGGAGCGGATTAGGATGAAGGAACGGAGCATGGACGGAAAAACAATCATTCTGCGTCTCGAGATCGATACCCAGCAGGCGTATTTCGGCAAAGCTGTCTCCGCCATTGAAGCGGCAGGCGGCGATATTGTAGCCATTGACGTCATTCAAACCGATAAGCAGATCAGCATACGGGACTTGACGGTGAAGATTACGGAAGCCGGCGCAGCCGAGCGGCTGCAAACCGCACTTCAGAGCGTGCCGGGCATTCGCCTCCGGCATGTGTCCGACCGCACTTTTCTATTGCATCTTGGCGGAAAAATAACGATTCAGCCCAAGACCCCCATCCAAAACCGGGATGACTTGTCCCGCGTGTATACACCGGATGTCGCGAGGGTTTGCCAAGCCATTGAAGCCGACCCGAAGAAGGCCTTTACCCTCACCATCAAACGCAATACGGTTGCCGTCGTCTCCGACGGGAGCGCAGTGCTTGGCCTTGGCAATATCGGCCCTTATGCGGCAATGCCCGTTATGGAAGGCAAAGCGATGCTGTTCAAGCAGTTTGCTGACGTGGACGCCTTCCCGATCTGCCTCGATACTCAGGACACCGAGCAGATTATTGCGTCGATCAAGCATCTTGCCCCCGCCTTCGGCGGCATTAACCTGGAGGATATATCGGCGCCGCGCTGCTTCGAGATTGAACGCAGGCTTCGCGACGAGCTCGATATTCCGGTCTTCCATGATGATCAGCACGGGACGGCCGTAGTCCTGTACGCAGGGCTTCTGAACGCCCTTAAGCTGACGAAACGCAAAATCGAAGATACACGGTTTGTTATTTGCGGAATTGGAGCTGCCGGAACGGCTTGCACAAAAATGCTGCTGGCCGGCGGCGCCAAGCATATTGTAGGGGTTGACCGCGAAGGGATTCTGACGGCAGACAAAAACTACAGCCATCCGATGTGGCAATGGTACGCGGAGAATACCAATGAGGCGAGAATCAGCGGAGGGCTAAAAGAAGCGCTCGCTAATGCCGATGTATTTATTGGGGTATCCGCCGGCGGCATTTTGACCCGGGAGCATATACAATCAATGGCTCCCGAGCCTATTGTGTTCGCCATGGCAAATCCCGAGCCTGAGATTCGGCCGGAGCTGGCCGAAGATATCGTAGCTGTCATGGCCACGGGAAGAAGCGACTATCCGAACCAGATTAACAACGTCCTCTGCTTTCCCGGCATTTTCCGGGGGGCGCTGGACAGCCGTGCGGTCACGATCAATGAGCAGATGAAGCTTGCCGCAGCCGAAGCGATCGCCTCCGTTATAAACGAGGAAGAGCTGAGCAGAATCTATATTATTCCAAGCGTTTTTAATACGAGAGTAGTTGAAGAGGTCCGCAAAAGAGTGATTCAAGCTGCGCAGGACAGCGGAGCAGCCCGCAGAAGACCAAGGGAATAAATATAGAGAAATTACATAATTTGTCTTAATCTCAATTGGGAGATTAAGACAAATTGTTGTGTATGCCTTGTCGTTTATACTATAATAGCTAGGTTAATAGGATAATAGCTTAAACCTAAGGAAGGATGTATAACGAATGGCTACGGCTTCACCAACCTTGCAGAAAAGGGACAATATCCCCCAGCTGCTACTCGTACGGGCAATGGCTATTATAGGCGTCCTGTCCGTCCATTCCACTTCGTTTGCCACCGTGACTATGGTGGATTCGAACTACTTTTTTCTTTATAATTTCTTCAATATTTTCATGAAGATTGGTACAACAACCTTTATATTCCTAAGCAGCTTTGTCCTCTTCTACAACTATTATACCCGGCCATTGGACAAGCAGCTGCTCGGAAGCTTCTATAAGAAACGGCTGTTGTACATTATTATTCCGTATTTGGTCTTCTCCTTGTTTTACTTTACGGTATTGCATTATCTTTATTATCCGGACCGCTCTCTATCAACAGAAATCCATAATTTTATCGATAAAGTACTTACCGGCAAGGCTTATACGCATTTATATTTCGTGTATATAAACATTCAGTTCTATCTGATGTTTCCGTTGTTCCTGTGGCTGATGAAAAAATATCCGCGCACGGTCAAATGGGCCATTCCCGCGGGGATTGCCATTCAATGGGCATTCTTTATTATTAATAAGCACGTGCTTCCTGCTCCCGGCGTTCCTAACCGCGGCAGCTGGTCGTTCTCTTATTTCTCGTATTATCTGCTTGGCGCTGCTCTAGGGATTTATTATCCGAAAATCAAAGAATGGATTATTATTGCAAGGAAGCATGCAACAAACGCACGAGTCGTTACATGGTTTGCCCTTTGGGCGCTGTGGATCGCGGCAGGCTTGGCCCATGTGTATTTGTATTATGAGACCAGACTTCACCTGAAATCGTTCAACACCACATTGTTCGATCTGGTGTGGAATATTCATGGGGTGCTGACCGCACTGGTTTTATTGCAAATTTCGTTTATATTGTCCAAGAAGCTGCCGAAGGTCTTAACCAAAGTTATCTCAAGACTTGGCGCTTTATCGTTTGGCGTGTACCTGATTCATCCATTCTTCCTGCTTCTCTACCGAGAATACCCGCTTCATACGGGTACGGCATGGCTGCTTCATCTTTGGTATCTCGGCGGCTTCGTGCTTGCCCTGACCGCATCCTGGATCGTCGTTGGTTTCTTCGCCCGTTATGTGCCATTTAACTGGATCGCTTTCGGCAATCTGCCAAAGCCAAAAAAACGGCCTTCTCAGCCGGTTATGCCGGAAAGACAGCTTGACGCGTAATACATCCGTAGGAGGAATAAGTTGTGAGAATGAAAGTGATTGCCGCACTCCTCGTCATCGCCATTGCGATCACTTGGCCGGTGTCCAGATACCAGCTTGAGGCTTCCGCCAACAAACCAGCGCATTACAAGAACAAGGTTATCGTCCTTATGTATCATCATATCGATGTGAAAGAAAGCGGAGCAACGATTTCACCCAGCCGGTTCGGCACGCATATGAAGATTCTGAACGATAACGGCTACAACGTAATCAGCGTTGAGCAGTTCGAGGATTTCATGCAGCACAAAGCGAAAGTACCGGATAACGCCGTTGTTATTACCTTTGACGATGGGTACGAGAGCTTTGACCAATATGCGGTTCCCATTTTGAAAAAGTATAATTTTCCGGCTACGCACTTCATCATTGGCTCTAGCACCGACCATCAGAATGTACACACGAAGCATCTGACTTGGGATACGATGCGCAAGCTAAAAGGAGAAGGCTTCAGCTTCTATAGCCATACGTATAACCAGCATGACTATGCTCCGCTTGATAAAAAGGGCAAGAAAAAGGGCCCTATGCTGAGCAATCCGATTTACCTTCCGGACAAAGGCCGCGTAGAAACGAAGAAAGAATACATGGCTCGCGTTGAAGCAGATGCCCAGCTGATGGAAAAAAGGCTGAAGGAAGAGCTGAATAATACGCGTCAGATACTCGCATTCCCTTATGGCGCTTTTAGCCCAACGGCTAAACAGCTTGAGAAGAATGCAGGTGTCACCTTATTCTTCACCGTGCATCCCGGCATTAATAGACCGGGGTCAGACGAAGCATTCCGCCTGAACGCCGGAACACCGGCACTCTCGGGCAACAAATTCCTCGAGATGCTGAAGAAATACGGATAACGATTTATGAATTACCATACAACAGCCCTTGGTCTTTCTAATGAGAAAGACCAAGGGCTGTATTTTTATTTCGGCAACCATTTTCTAACAGGACCATTTAAGAATAATTTAAGTTTAGAAGCTTAAGGTAAGGAGGCCAACAGCTATACCTTTAAAGAAAGGATATCCATAACCGATGAATACAACCTCACTAGCCTTGCAGAAAAGAGACAAGATTCCTGAACTATCCCTCGTAAGGGCGATGGCCATCACAGGTGTCCTGTCCGTTCACTCTACTTCATTTGCTACTATTGCTATGATAAATTCGAAATACTTCTTTCTTTATAATTTCTTCAATATTTTTATGAAAATCGGTACAACAACGTTTATTTTCTTAAGCAGCTTTGTCCTTTTTTACAACTATTATTCCCGTCCATTGGACAAGCAGCTGCTGGGGAGCTTCTACAAGAAACGGCTCCTGTATATTATTATTCCTTATCTTGTATTTTCATTGTTTTACTTTACGATTTTGCATTTCTTATATTACCCGGACCGCTCGCTGTCAAATGAGATTCATCGTTTCATTGAGAAAGTACTAACCGGCAGTGCCTACACGCATCTTTATTTTGTGTTTATCAACATTCAGTTTTATCTCATGTTCCCGCTTTTTTTATGGCTGTTAAAAAAGTATCCGCGTATGGTCAAATGGGCGATTCCTGCAGGCTTTGCCCTCCAATGGGGATTTTTCCTGCTTAACAAATACGGACTTCCGGCACCCGTCCCTAACCGCGGAAGCTGGTCGTTCTCCTACTTCTCGTATTATCTGCTTGGCGCTGCTCTAGGCATCTACTATCCGAAGGTGAAAGAATGGATAATCGCCGCTAAAGAAAATGCCACTGCCGTCCGCGTTACGGCATGGGTCATCTTATGGGCTTGCTGGATCGTTGCCGGCTTAACCCACGTGTATTTGTACCATGAAACGAGACTTCAAAAGCAATCCTTCAATTCAACGTTGTTTGATCTGGTGTGGAATATTCATGGCATACTAACCGCTCTCGTCCTCCTGCAATTGGCCTTTATCCTGACCAGGAAGCTGCCGAAGGCTATAAACAGACTGATCGCAAGACTTGGCTCCTTGTCTTTTGGCATATACCTGATCCATCCTTTCTTCCTGCTCGTCTACCGGGAATTCCCGCCTCACGCGGAAGCTTGGATGCTTCATCTATGGTATCTCGGCGGATTCGCACTCGCTCTTGCTGGATCATGGTTTGTAGTTGGTTTCTTCGCCCGTTACGTGCCCTTTAACTGGATAGCCTTCGGTAACCTCCCAAAGAAGCAACAACAGTCTTTCAAGCCGGTTCGCCCGGAAAGACAACTGAAGGCGTAATCCATTCAAACGCAAATAACCTTAGCCGCCCCAGGCTAAGGTTATATTATTAATGCAGAGGACTAGGACTGGATAAGGGCTCCTCATGCGGCTCCACATGAACATGGACGCTCATAATATTATGTTTGCCTTCCATCTGCTGCTCAATCTCATCGCTGATCCGATGACTTTCAATAAGCGTCAAACCGGGATCAACCTGCACGATCACATCGATGAGCACATTGCTCCCGTGTACGCGGGCCTTTATGTCTTTAATGGATTTGACGCCTTTCGTCCGCTCGATAGTGGAACGCAGCGTCATCAGCTCGTTGGCATCAAAGCCATCCGTCAGAGCATGGGTCGAGCTGTAGAAAATGTCCCAGGCGGTTTTGCATATAATGGCGCCAACCGCAAGTGCGGCCACCGGATCCAGCCAAGGCAGGCCAAACTGAGCGCCGATAATTCCAACCGCTGCGCCGATACTGACAAGCGTGTCAGATAGATTATCTTTTGCCGCCGCATGCAAAGCCTGGTTATTAATCCGGTTAGCCAACCTGCGGTTATAGAAATATACGGCACCCATACAGGCTGCCGCGAACAAAGCAACCCATGCTGAAGTCAGCGAAGGCACGGTCTGCCCTCCTGCGAATAAAGAACGTACCGTATTGATAATCACCTGCAGGCCTACCGTCGCCATTATAAACGAAGCAATAAGCGCCGCAATCGTCTCTGCCCTGAAATGTCCGTAAGGGTGATCCTTGTCGGGCGGCTTCTGAGAGATGCGGAGACCTACCAGCACAGCAACCGAAGCAATAATATCCGTCAGGTTATTAAAGCCGTCCGCAACGAGCGCTCCAGAGGCAAACCAATAGCCGGCGCCTAGCTTGATAGCCGACAGCCCGATATAAGCCCCGATGCTGACCAAGGCTCCTTTCTCGCCCTGCTTGATCTCTTCATACTGGTTCATTGCAGTAACCAAACCTCATTTCATCCTTAGTTCCCGATAATGCCTTATCCCTATCGTACCCAAGCGATTCCATACGGGTCTAAAGAAACAGTGTTTACCCTAGGCGTGCTTTTATGCATATACACAAAAAAAGAGCCGTACAGTAAAGACTGTACGGCTCTTATCCCTATTATTATACCGCGTACATACGCTCGCGGAGAGCTTTAATCTCTTCGCTCTCGAGGTACTCGTCATAAGACATCATTCTGTCGATCAAGCCGTTCGGCGTAATCTCCATGATACGGTTCGCAATGGTTTGCACAAACTGATGGTCATGCGATGTAAACAGAACCGTGCAGTCCGTATCGGTCAGACCGTTGTTAAGCGCTGTAATGGACTCAAGGTCCAAATGGTTCGTAGGCTCGTCGAGAACAAACACGTTTGCGCCGCTCAGCATGATTTTGGAAAGCATGCAGCGCACTTTCTCGCCACCGGACAGAACCGATGCTTTCTTGATCGCATCGTCGCCGGAGAAGAGCATTCTACCCAGGAAGCCGCGGATAAACGTTTCGTCCGGATCCTTGGAGTATTGGCGAAGCCATTCCACAAGGTTCAGCTCAACGCCGTCGAAGTAAGGCGCGTTGTCTTTCGGGAAGTAGCCTTGCGTTGTTGTAACCCCCCATTGGAACGTACCGGCATCTGCTTCCAATTCGCCCATCAGCAATTGGAACAGAACCGTCTTCGGAAGGCCGTTAGGTCCTACAAAAGCGATTTTGTCGCCTTTGTTGACCGCAATCGTCAGGTTATCAATAACCTTCTCACCGTCGATCGTCTTCGTCAGACCTTCAACAAGCAGCAAGGATTTGCCCGCTTCGCGTTCGCCTTTGAAATGGATAAACGGATATTTGCGGTTCGACGGACGAATGTCGTCGAGCGTAATTTTGTCCAGCAATTTTTTACGGGAAGTCGCTTGCTTGGACTTCGATTTATTCGCACTGAAGCGTTGAATAAACGCTTGAAGCTCTTTAATCTTATCTTCTTTCTTCTTGTTCTCGCCGCGTTGGAGCGCGAGAGCCAGCTGACTGGATTCGTACCAGAAGTCATAGTTGCCCACGTACATCTGGATTTTGCCAAAGTCGATATCCGCAATGTGCGTACATACGGTATTCAGGAAGTGACGGTCATGGCTGACTACCACTACGGTGCCTTCATAGCCGGACAGGAAATCTTCCAGCCAACGGATCGATTCAATGTCCAAATGGTTGGTAGGCTCGTCGAGGAGAAGGATGTTCGGTTCGCCGAACAACGCTTGCGCAAGCAAGACGCGTACTTTCTCGTTGCCGCCCAGCTCCGCCATTTTCTTGTCGTGCAGATCCGGCGTAATGCCAAGGCCGTTCAGCATCTCAGCCGCTTGCGATTCCGCTTCCCAGCCGTTCATATCCGCGAATTCAGCTTCCAGTTCGCCTGCGCGCATGCCGTCTTCGTCGGTGAAGTCAGCTTTCGCGTAAAGGGCGTCCTTCTCTTTCATTACGTCATACAGTTTCTTGTGACCCATAATAACCGTTTCGAGGACGTTGAACTCATCGTATTCGAAATGGTTCTGCTTGAGTACCGCAAGGCGTTCGCCCGGCGTAATATGAACTTCCCCGCTGGACTGTTCAACCTCGCCGGACAAAATTTTCAGAAACGTCGATTTACCTGCGCCATTCGCGCCAATCAAGCCATAGCAGTTGCCAGGCGTAAATTTAATATTTACATCTTCGAATAGTGGCTTCTTCCCGAAGCGAAGCGTTATGCCGCTTGTACTAATCATTTTATTTAATCCCGTCCTTCTTTTCCAAACTCAATTTATCTCGAACCATTATACCACAGTCTGAACGTTCAATTACACCCAATGGGAAAAGATAAACAAAAAAGACCGCCATTACGGCAGCCTTTTTCAATGCTATTAATCCCAGTTCAGTTTCACTTCGTTGCCGGTACGGGACGATTCGTAAATCGCGTCCAAAATGCGGCTGTTTGTGTAGCCCGAAAGCGCGGAGGAAATTGGCTCCTTGCCTTCGTTAACGCATTCCACGAAATGCTTGCTCAGCAGCACGCGGTCTTCTTCGCCCTCAAGCGGCTCGATGTTCGACTCGACAATCTCGTCGCCTTCATGGGTTACGAATTTGCCGTCGCTGCCAACAAGCGCCGCGCCGCCTTCCTTGCCCATCAAGTGGATAAACGGATCCTGGCTCATGCCCGCCGAATGCGCGGCCCAGCTTACATCAAGCGACAGCGTTGCACCGTTATCGAATTTGATCAGCGCCGTTGCAAGATCTTCCACATCATAGTAGCCGTCCCAGTTCGGTGTACCCCAAGTGCCGATACCGCGGCGTTCCGGACCAAATTCGGCGTAAGTGGAGCCGTATACCGATACCGGCTTTGGATTGCCCATCAGATAGAGCGACAGGTCCAGCATATGAACGCCGATGTCGATCAGCGGGCCGCCGCCGGCCATATCCTTACGGGTAAACCAGGAGCCCCAGCCCGGGATGCCTTTTTTGCGCACCCAGCCGGATTTCACGTTATAGATTCGGCCAAGATCGCCGTTCTCAACACGCGCTTTAATCGCGCGATTAATGCCGGTCCAGCGCATTTGCTGCGCCATCATGAGCACTTTGCCCGAAGCCTTCTGCGCTTCATAAATAGTACGGGCCGCCTCGGCATCAATCGCCATCGGTTTCTCCAGCAAGACATGCTTGCCCTGCTTTAAAGCTTCAATGGCTAAAGGGGCATGGAACTGGTTCGGAACGCCAACGACGACGGCATCGATCTCCGGATCCTCCAGCAAGGCCTGCGGGTTCTCGTGAACCGTCTTTATGTCAAACTCCTCTGCTCTTTGCGCGGCAAGCGGCAAATAGGCATCGGTAATCGCGGCAACGTATACCGAATCCGCTCCAACCTTCGCGAAAGTTTCCAAGTGGACCTTGCCGATAGCCCCTGCTCCAATTATGCCAAGACGAATAGGCTGACTCATTTTCTTTAGTTCCCCCTAAAATGAATAATCACCTTGATGGCGATATTCAGGCCATTTGAGATGATTCATGCTTCGAAAGCATGGGCCTAACAATATATCCATAAGTATAGCTCTCCTGCCCGGGAGAGTCACTGTGCTTATTTGGCTTACTCTTGTTCTCGTTTGTTATTTTCACGGCTTGGACAGCGCCAAGTTTCGCCGTGAAGGAGAATTCGGACACGTTGTTCCTCCAACCCGATTCGTTCCCGCTCGTTTGCCAGCCGGTCAAGAGCTTCGCGCGGCGTATCGTCGGCAAGTTTGAACGCCCCGTAATGCATCGGCACAAACCATTTGGCTCCCGTATCCTCAAACGCCCGCAGCGCCTCCTCCGGCGTCACATGCTGAGGTCCCATGAACCATTCCGGCTCGTAAGCGCCAATCGGCATTAAGGCCACATCAATATCGAATCGGCTGCCAATTTCTCTGAAGCCGGAAAAATAACCGCTGTCACCGGCAAAATAGATCGTAGGATCCAAGGAATCCTTCCGGGCCGGTTCCATAACCCACCCGCCCCAATGGGAGCTGTTCATATCCCATAGATTGCGACGGGTCCAGTGCTGCGATGGCACGAAGGTAATGCGGATGCCGTCAACAACAACAGACTCCCACCAGTGCAGCTCCCTTACATTCGTAAATCCCTTCAGCCTGAGCTTTGTGCGGAGCCCTGCCGGAACCAGCAGCAGCTTGTTGCCCTGAAGACGCCGAAGCGATTGAATATGAAGATGATCGTAATGGGAATGAGAGATAAGGATAATATCAACCGGGGGTACATCGTCAATCGGCAGCCCCGGAGGTGCCAGTCTCCTCTGAAACGCCATCTGCCCCGCCCAGACCGGATCGGTGATAATATTTTTCCCGGCAAGCTGAATGAAGAAGGTAGAATGCCCCACCCATGTCAAAGATGGCTTTACCCGATTCTCATGCAAAAATGGAAGGTCAGGCTCTATGTTAGGAATGGAATAGGAATAATCCTTTGTTTTTATTTTACGGAGACGCTCCTGGCGCCATCGCTTTAAATGCTTCATGGAATTTTGCAGCTGTACCGGCTCGCTGTTCGTAAATTTCGTGAATTTATTCTGCTTCAACCGTACATCCCTCCTGATTGTCTTGCCCTGTTATATAAAGATACCAACTTGGGAATGTCCAATCAACTGCTGCCGAGCTCTATTCGCGTAAGCTGTTTTTTTCATGTACACTATGATTATAAGCTTAAGTTAGTGAACGGGAGGCATAATGAAAATGAAACTTATTTCAATAGAACCAACCCCAAGTCCAAATTCCATGAAGCTGAACGTGGATGAATCGCTTCCGCGCGGCATCAGACAATCCTATACAAAAAAAGAAATCGAGTCCGCACCTGAGCCGCTGAAGGCGCTCCTCGCCATCGAAGGCGTGCGGAGCATCTTCCGCACGGCCGACTTTATCGCGCTGGACCGCGTTGCAAGCGCGGACTGGGCGCGTATTCTCGCCGACGCGCGAACGCTGCTGCAAGGCGGCAATGACGGCGACGCCGCAGCAGGAGCCGCGCTTGCGGCCGAGAGCTACGGCGAGGCGCATGTGCTTGTGCAAATGTACCGGGGTATCCCGATGCAGGTACGCGTGAAGAACGGCGAGCGCGAAGCCCGCTCCGCGCTGCCGCAGAAATTCACCGATGCCGTAACCGAAGCGGCCGGTGCTTCGATGATCCGCGAACGGAAGCTGGAGGAATTTGGCGTTCGTTACGGCGAGCTTGAGGAGATTGCAGCCGAGATCGTGAAGGAGCTGGAGGCTGCTTATACGCCTGATCGGCTGAAAGAGCTTATCTCGGCAGCCCAGGCGTTAGGACCCGGCGAAGAATCCGCTGCCCCTGCTAGACCGGCACCGCTGTCGCGCGAAGAAATCGCCGAGCGCTTCGAGTCCCCGGAATGGCAGGTCCGTTACGCCGCTCTGGAGCGGATGGCTCCGGAGCCCGAACTGCTGCCGCTGATTGCAAAAGCGCTGCATGACGAGAACATGTCGATCCGCCGTCTTGCCGTCGTTTATCTTGGCGATCTGCGCACGCCGGAAGCCATGCCTTACCTGTTCGAGGCGCTGCGCGACAAATCCGTATCCGTACGCCGTACAGCCGGCGATACGTTGTCCGATTGGGGCGATCCGGCTGCAACCGGCCCGATGATTGACGCGCTGCGCGATCCGAACAAGCTTGTCCGCTGGCGCGCTGCGCGCTTCCTGTATGAAGCCGGCGACGAGAGCGCCGTGGAAGCGCTGCGCGAAGCAGCGAAGGACGCCGAGTTCGAGATCCAGCTGCAAGCGCAGATCGCGCTGGAGCGGATCGAGCGCGGCGAGGAAGCTGCCGGCTCGGTATGGCAGCAGATGACCGCTGCCAGAAGCCGCGATCAGCAGCAGTAAGAGTAGCTGTTTGAGTCTCAGTCCGAATGTGCGAGGCTGCCAGCTACGTTGTATCTAACGCAGCTTAATGGAGCAATTTCATGCGATAAGCCGATTTACGTTGCAGAAAGTACAATATATTACCTCAAATCCGTACTTTTCAAGCTTATCCCGGTTATGTATACTGCAGAAAATACACTCTAGCCTCAAAAATAACCCCTATATGGGCATTTATACTGCAATGTATACAATGTGCAGCCCGGACACCTTTGCTGATATCGCAACGGTGTCGTAAAAAAGAGCATTCGCTTTATCACAAGCGAATGCTCTTTCCTATTCTTTAAACTTTTTATTGATAATCCAGCTGAACCTGCACAAGCATCGAACCGTCATTGCCGTATGGCTCGTAACGAGCCGAATAGCGAACGGATACATGCGCTACCTTAAAGGCCGTCGGCAGATCGGTCGCAAGCTGCGAACCTTGCAGATAACGGAACTTCATGCCCGTCTGCTGCTCCATTACAGCCTCGCGGATCTCCTGCTCCAGCTCTACCAGGCTTGCTACCGTATTTTCCGGCTCCGTCCAATGCAGGCCAAGATCGGTGATGAGCTTAGCGTAAACATCCGCCTTCCCGCTGTCCGTGCTCTTCAGCTTGCTGAGCTCGCTGCCGTAGGAATGGTTCGCCGTTGGATAGGTTTTGATCCATTGATGATCGACGCGCATCTCGTCATCCGTCTTCAAATAATAATTATAGCTGAGACGGGACTCGGTCTGCTGCGTGCCGGCTTGCTTCACAACGGGATCATCCCAGGTCATATCGAGATGATACCAATTGCCGCCGAGCTGCACCATATTCCAGGCATGGTCGCCGGTCTTAACTTTGCCCTCGGCAATAAGAACAGGAATTCCGACAGCTTTTAGCATTTTATAAGCAAGTAGCGAATAACCTTGACATACAGCGGTTCCCGTTGTGAGAGCATCGTAAGCGGTGTAATGCTTTAGGGTCTCGTCATACTGAAGTCTATTAACAATCCAGTCGTGGATCGCCTTCACCTTCTCATGCTCATTCATCTGCGGGGTAATAATCTGCTTGATCGCTTTGCTCACCATTGCATCAACGGCAGCGGTCTGGTCCGTCGTTTCGCGGTATCTGGCCTCCAGCTTTATGGTGGACAGATTACCCCAGCTGCGGATTGTATAAAGATAGGAGTCAAGGATATACGCGGTGTAATCATCCTGCGCAAGCGCCAGATTAATCGTATTTTGCAAGCCGTCGGAAAGCTTGTGCTTGTCTCCTTTATATTGAAGCGTAAAATGCTCGGATCTGCTTTGAAATTGCGATGCCAGCTCATCCTCAAGCTGATCGATCGTACCGCCTCCGCCGCTTGACGCAGACGCAAAAACAGAGAACAGATCGGATTTCATATTTAAACCAATGGCAACGGCAAGCAAGGCCGCTACTGTCGCTATTTTCCAACCTGTTTTTCGCATAGGTACCTCCCGCTTCGGGAATATTAGTTTCTTTACTTATTTTATGCGATTCCCTATCGTGATAAACACTACAGTACCTAAAATATAAAGGATATGAATCTATCTCCATCATAACGCTATTTTTAGCTATGGCAAGATAAGATTTCGTTGTCAAATAGAAGAGGAAGCATAAAGCCAGCCTATGCAAATGCTGGCTTCCGTTTCGGTTATCTTGCTTTTCTTTCTCTTAATGAATTATAGTAGTAAAGTAATAAAAGAGACTTCGTACATCCGTGCTCGGAGGTTGATGCTTTGATGTTTTACCGTCAAACACCCCCGCAGCACTTTTTCGTTTGCTGATATGCATGATCGTACGATTTTGAACAACCCTATTACTAATACCGCAAGTCGCGAGCTGCAATCGATACATACGGGGGCAGCCGTTCATATTATACAGCTTACCCCTGGTCAATAATTAAATGAAAGGGAGACGATTCGTTTTGACTAACGGATATCGGTGGAAGGCACTGCTGAACAAGCCTTTTGTTGTCTTTTCCATCATTATGATTCTAAAAATGCTCCTCGTCTGGATCATCGTATTCGATGGCGGTACGGGAGATATCGTTAAAATGCTGTTGACCGGCATTTCATCAATCGGATTTATTTTCTGTCTTATTGAAGCATTCGCTTACAGGAAGAAGTTCATGACTTACCTGATCCTCGACCTCATTTTAACCGGTGTTTATTTTGCCGTTATTATGTACTACAAATATTTCGGCGTTATCGTTACTTATCATGAGCTGCGCCAGGTGAACCAGGTAGGCGAGGTGAACAGCAGCGTCTTCTCGCTGATGGATCCTTACTTCTTGTTTATCTTTACGGATATCGTGTTCCTGTTCATCATGATTGCCAGCAGCAAACGATTCCGCGCTTGGAGCCGCACGTTGTCGGTCAAAGGCAGAAGAAGCTGGTTTGTGGCTGGACAAGTGCTTGCGGTTGCCGCTTGCGCCATTGCCATTCTCCCTTACCGCCAGGATATGAACGAATTCCAGCAGGCGAAAAACATGGGGATCCTGAACTACGAGATCTATGCGACCTTTGCTCCTTCCAAGGACCTGCCGATTAACGCGGAGGAAGTAACGCCGGCAATGGTCGAGCAGGAAAAAGGAAGCGCCCAGCCCGCACAGCCGGCCTACTGGGAAGCAGCAAAAGGGAAAAACGTTATTGTTATTCAGCTTGAAGCATTCCAGAATTTCCTCATTAACTTGAAAATCGACGGCAAAGAAATTACGCCGAATATGAATAAGCTGGCTGCGGATCATTTCTACTTCCCGCATTTCTTCCAGCAAGTGGGGCAAGGCAATACGGCGGATGCCGAGTTTGTCGTAAATACCTCGCTTTACGTACCGCCTAACGGCGCGGCTTCCGAGGTATATGCAAACAAGGAACTGCCAAGCATGCCGAAGGCTTTTGCCGCTAACGGCTACCAGACAGCGACTTTCCATACGAACAACGTCATGTTCTGGAACCGCGACCAGCTGTATAAGGCGCTTGGTTGGGGCAAATATTATGATGACCGGTTCTTTGGCAAAGAGGATCCCGTTGCCTTTGGTCCTTCCGATGAAGTTCTGTACGCGAAGACGGCCGATGAGCTTGCGCGCATGCAGCAGACCGGCCAGCCGTTTTATGTTCAGCTGATTTCCATGTCCGGCCATCATCCGTTCCGTATTCCGGAAAGCAAATATAAGATGGAACTGCCCGACCGTTATAAAAACACGCTTGTCGGCGACTATATTGAAGCCCAGAACTACGCGGATTACGCGCTTGGCCAATTGATCGACGAGCTCAAGAAAAACGGCGTCTGGGATAACAGCGTAATCGTCTTGTACGGCGATCATCAAGGACTGCCGATATACTCCCTGAACACCAATGAGAAGAAGCTGATGAAGGAAATTTACGGCCGTGACTATACGCTGCCGGATATGATGAATATCCCGCTGATTATGTCCGTGCCTAATCAAACTCCTCAGGTCTTCCCTCAGGTTGGCGGACAGTCGGATATATTCCCGACCATCTCGAACCTGATTGGCGTTTCGCTTAAGGATCAGGTCCACTTCGGACAGGATCTGCTCAATCATACAAGCAACATCTTGCCTGAACGTTACTACCTCCCTACCGGTTCCTTTATTACGGACAAAGGCGCATTTGTGCCAGGCTCGGGTTACCCGGACGGCATCACTTATCCGATCGCCGGCGGTCCTGTCACAACTCCGCAGGATACGGAGGACACTTATACGAGAGCACACCGACTGATCAGCATGTCGGATGAATATGTCGCATCGCTGCCGGAATGGAACAAGAAGGTTACGCCGGCGGATGATACAAAGCAGGTTGCATCAGTAAAATAACCGGTATAGCACAAAAATAGCGAGGCAGGAATTTTTCCTGCCTCGCTATTTTTTTTATTTCCTATTACATCAGATTAACTTCGCGAATCTTCTCGATCGGAATCTTCGGCTTGCGGTCCGCCGTAAGCAGCCCGTTTACTTCCTGCTGCACATCCGTAATCTGCGTATAGCAGTAGCCAACGATATAATCTCTGTCCTTGATCGCCTGGTGGATATTGCGGAAGCGGTTCAAGAACGCATCATCCGAAGCAACCTGGTTACCGTAACCCCAGCCTGCTTCGGTCTGGAAGGCGATGCCGCCAAACTCGCTGACGATTACCGGCTGCCCTTGGTATTCGTAACCATCCGCAAAAGCGTATTTCCAATGGTTAAACGAAATCTCATTGTTCAGGATTTCGTCCTTGTTGCTATAACGCTTCTCGAACTCTTCCTTCGTCTCCACGTAGTCGTGAAGAGTCAGAATATCGGATACCGTATGCTCCCAGCCGTCATTCGTAATAACCGGACGGTATGGGTCAAAGCTTTTGGTTAAATGATAGATTGCTTCGGTAAACTTCTGCTGCTTCTTGTCCTTCTTGATGTTCATGACACCCCAGGATTCGTTGAACGGAACCCAGGTAATGATAGACGGGTGATTGTACTGCTGGCGTACGACCTCCATCCATTCGTTCGTAAACTTATGAACGGCGTTATCGTTAAATTCAAAGGTTGCGGCCATCTCCGACCAGACGAGCAGGCCTTTCACGTCGCACCAATACAGGAAGCGAGCATCCTCCACCTTCATATGCTTGCGGACACCGTTGTAGCCCATTTCCAGAATGAGATCAATATCCTCAATCAGCGCTTCTTCCGACGGCGGCGTCAGATGACTATCCGGCCAGTAGCCTTGATCCAGAATCAGCCGTTGATAGAGCGGCGCGTTGTTGAGCAGGATACGGCCCTTCTCGATCGAAATTTTTCTCATGCCGAAGTATGAATAAACATGGTCCAGCTTGGTATCGCCCTTGTACAAAATAAACTCAACGTCATACAGATTCGGATGCTGCGGCGACCACATGCTATGCTTCCAAGGACCGTTTACCTCGTGAACGAGATCGGCATCGAGTTGAAGCCAAGGGCGGTCTACCGTCAGGCTCATTTGCTTCAGCTGTTTGCCCTTCAGGCTGATGACGGTCTCCAAGCGGATATCCGAAGCCGAGTAGTCTCCTTCTACCTGGTATTCGAAACGAACGGTGCGGTTGTCGATATCCGGCGTTATTTTGACGGAATCCACGCGGACGGGAGCGACAAACTCCATCCATACCGATTGCCAGATCCCTGTCGTCTGCACGTAGAAGCATTCGAAATTATCCTTCACCCAGCGCTGCTTGCCGCGCGGCTGCGTTGCGTCCATGCTGTCCTCTACCTTAACGGTCAGCTGGTTCTCCCCGCCAACGGCGATATACGGCGTAATGTCGAAGGAAAAAGCCGCATAGCCGCCTTGATGAGAGCCGATATAAGTACCGTTAATCCATACCTTCGCTACATAGTCGACCGCTTGGAAATGCAGCAGCACTTTCGAGCCCTCTGCTTCGGCCGGTATATCCAGCGTTCGGTTGTACCAGACATTGGGATGATGGCTTTCGTCGCCAATGCCGCTTGCCTGCGTCTCGTAAGTAAAAGGCACGTTAATCTTCAAATCGCTGCTGAATGCGGACGGCAAGTGCGATTCGCCCGTATTCGCGTCGTCAAACGCAAAGTTCCATTCCCCGTTTAAATCGATCCATTGCTCGCGGACGAATTGCGGACGCGGATAGTTTTTGATATACATTTTTGTTGTCATACGTATTCCCTGCTCTCTGTTACGCCCATGTGCTGCGTTAATGATGAATGAATGTTATGATTTCGTATTTACCGTGATATTGCCGAATTGCCAGTCCGAAGAGCTCGCGCGAAGTCCGATCCGTCCATGCAGGAAGGCATTCCGGTCCGTCCAGGTCAGAACGGGCTCGTCATTGTCCCCGTCAAATACCTGGATGCTTGGCCCCTTCAGCTTGATCCGAATCGGATGGGCTTTGCCGCTCCCCAGCTCCAGCACGCCGGAGGTAAGCTCCTGATTCACTTCGTAGCTGACTTTCTTCAGGATGATTCTGCCATTGCGGAAGGTAAGCTCATACCCGATAAAAGAATCAGCAACCTGATCGCGAAAGGATGATTCCATGGTTGTCCGCAGCAGAATAGACGCCTCGTCTTCCGCGGCTTCTGCCTGCGTTATTTCCACGCCAACCTCCATATCCGTCCAGCGGGTATCCCCGCCAAAAATCATGGAATTATCGCCGGCCAGCTGCAGGCCTACGGTACCGCTCTCTTCCTGCCAATAACCAAAGGTCGAGTCAGGGTCAAAAGCAACCTGCTGCTCTCCTTCAGGCGCTGCCGCCTCGATTGTTTCGATGAACCGGATGTCCGGATTTCCTTTTCCTCTGGAAAGCGTCAGCCACTGCAAGCCCTGCTTCAACGGATACGTTCCGAGCGGAACCTTCATCCATTCCGAGGAATCGTCCTCGGTTACGAACTCTTCCGCCTTAAGCTTTACGGACCGCTTTACGCCGCCCGCTTCAACCTCAAGCGTAGAACCCGCCGAAGCATCCGATACCATCGCAGCCAGCATATAATCCCCATCCGAATGGACGTATACCGGGAAAGCAAGCTCCGAAGCTTTGCCGGTTAACTCGGCCGAGTAGCTTCCATCAGGTGTTCCTTCATGATGAATAGTGACTTCGTTATTGCCGGACGCTGCGGCGTGTACGGCCTCCATCGTGCCGGGCACCTGCTTGATCATTTTGTTGTCGCTGCTGCCGCCCGCTTCATTCGAGAATGCCGTATACTGCAGCTCCGGCTTCAAGCCGCCCGTCCAGGCGTAACCGATTTGACCGGCTTTTGCCGTAAACTCCGCGTTATCGATGAGCAGCAGTCCATCCCAATACACTCTTGTTCCGCTCTGATCCGCTTCCACCCGCACGGCATGCAGCTTGGAGAAATCCATCCCTTCAGGTAAAGAGGCCTTCTGCACTTCTTTATCCGCAGCCGCATCCCTTAACGAAATGGAATGCTCCGCCGGATTGATCCGAATGCTGCGATAATCATCCGCGCTTGTATAAGAGAAGATGGTCTCCAGTTCACCGCTTTCGCTGCCTAAGATAACGTTGTATTCCGCCGTAAAACGGTCCCCCGTTGGCTTCGTTGCGACCCAAGCTGCATCAGTACCGGAGATTTCAGGCGATTGCCATTTATCCGCGCTTGGACTGCCGCCAAGCGGATCGCGGAACGCCGGAAGCGCGGGAGCCGGTACCGGCGCATCATGCGTTGGGCCAAGCACGGACATTTTGTCCCCGTTAAACGTTAGACGGTCCATATTAAGCTTCCTTACCGGAGGTCCTTCGGCCGAACTGCCGACCAGATTGTGATAAACGATATAATAGGAGTCCATGTCCGGACCAAGCACCGTTGCGCTATGCCCCAGTCCGTTAAAATCTTTGTCCGTCGAGATGATAATCGGATTATTGTCAGGAATCGTATACAGGCCGGTTGGCGACTCATGCCCTACCGCGTAATTAACGCGATAGCCCTTGGAGAACACGTGATTGCCGGTATACGTTATGAAATATCTGCCGCCCCGCTTAATAATCATTGAGCCTTCCGTCCAATGCCCCAATGACGTGTTCAGCTTATCGCCTGCTTCGATCGTATAAGGATCAATCATGCTGCTGGCCATAATGCCGCCGGATTCCGCATGGGTGAAATACCATTTGGCATCATCGTCGATAAAGACGGAGCCATCAATCGTGAGGCCCAGATTATCGGTTTTCACCTTGAACGGCCCTGTGGGACTGTCGCTTTGCAGCACATAATGCCCTTTACCCGCTGGAGATGTGTACATATAGAAGGAACCGTTCCAATACACCACTTCCGGCGCATAAGCGCCTTCGCTTACCGGCTCCTCCGTTACCAGCCCTTCGTAGCTCCAATTCACCAGATCGTCGGAGCTCCATGCTTTTATGCCGACCCGCCAGTCCTTCGTGCTGCAGTACAAATAATATTTGCCGTTGTAGCGCAGCACGTAAGGATCGCCGATGCCGTAATCCTCCCATTCCTGGTCGAGCGTCATCGGATTCCGATAGGTCCGGTCCATCGTAATAGCCTCTCTTGATTGTTCCTGCTCATCCTGCTTTTGCGTAAGCAACCAAATCCCTCCCCCGCCTGTTGCGAGTACGACCGCGATGCCAATGCCGATCAAGGATCGTTTCATTTGCCATCCGCTCATGCCGTTACCCCTTAATACCGCTGATTGCCATCGATTCAATGAAGTAACGCTGTGCCATAAAGAACACGATAACAACCGGCACAAGCGCAACAATCGACGCCGCCATCAGAGACGGGTAATTCGAAGTGGAAATATAGTTGGACTGCATGCTTGCGATAAGCACTTGAATCGTTTGGCGTTCAGGCGTATGCAGGTAAATCAGCGGACCCATAAAATCATTCCAGATGCCCATAAAACCAAGCGCTGCTTGTGCGGCAATCGCCGGCTTCGCAATCGGAAGCGCAACGGTCGTAAAGGTGCGGAAATAGCCGCATCCGTCGATTTTGGCCGCATCGATCAGATCATTCGGAATAGAGCCCTGCATAAACTGACGGAAGAAGAAGATCGTTACGATATTGCCGAATAGGCCCGGAACGATAAGCGGCGCAAGCGTATCCACCCACCCAAGTTCCGAGAAGCCGATATATTGCGGAATCATCACGACCGAATAAGGAATCATCATGGTGCCAAGCAGCGCCATAAAGATCCATTCCTTGAACGGAAACTCGAACTTGGAGAACGCATAAGCGGCCATTGCCGCCACAAACAAACCTACGGTCAGCACGCACACTACAACGATTGCGCTGTTCATGAATCCGTATAATAAAGGCGCCTTCGACCAGACATCCTTATAGTTGAGCCAAGTGAGCGGTTCGGGAATCCATTGCGGAGGCACATCGAACACATGCTGCTGCGTTTTTAACGAAGTCGACACTGTCCATACGAGCGGGCCCAGCATAATAACGGATCCCGCAAGCAGCAGCACGAATAAAACGGTATTGATAAGACGGCGTTGATTAGCCATTGCTTAAGGCCTCCTAATCCTGGTACACCCACCGCTTGGACAAGCGGAACTGTACCAACGTAATGATGAATATAAGGATGCCAAGCACCCAGGCAACCGAACTTGCGTAACCCATGTTGAAATATTTGAACGCTTCTTGGAAAATGTAGTACACGATTGTCGCACCGCTGTACTCCGGTCCGCCGTCTGCAGCCAGAATGTACATTTGGCTAAAGGACTGGAACGTACCGATAATGCCCATAACGACAACATAGAAATGAATCGGCGACAAAAGCGGAAGCGTAATATGCTTGAATTGATGCCAACGGGTAGCCCCGTCAACTTCTGCTGCTTCGTAATAGGTTGAAGAAATGCCCTGGAGTCCGGCCAGATACAGCACCATCGTACCGCCTACGCCGCCCCATAATCCCATAATAATGAAGGAAGGTTTTACCCAGTTCGGATCGCCCAGCCAGTTCGGCCCCTGCGTTCCGAAGACTTTCCAAATAAACTCGTTAACCAGGCCGTAATCATAATTGAGCATCCACTGCCATAAGAGGGATACCGCGATAATCGGCGAGATGACGGGAATGTAATAAATCGTACGGAAAATCGAGATGCCTGCCAGCTTACGGTTCATCATAATGGCAAGAATCATCGAGATGACCATGCCTAGCGGAATGCCAAGCAGCAGGAAGAAGGTGTTGTATAGCGACTTATAAAACTTCTCGTCATTAAACATGTAATGGAAATTATCAACGCCAACGAATTTGGATGGCGTCAGCATATCCCAAGTCATAAAGCTAAGTCCAAATGATGTGAGCAGCGGCGCCAGCCCAAAGATTAGAAACCCGAGTACGGGCGGCATAACAAATATGAGGGACCAGATGATTTCCTTGCGCCGGTATCCGGTAATTGTCTTCTTCATGAATAATCCTCCCTAGCCAAAGGTGAGAGGGGCAAAGACGATGTCTGATCATCTTCGCCCCACGCACATCAGCAAGTTCAACCTGCTTTACTTATTGCCTTCGTCGAACAGTTTTTGAAGCTTCGGCTGCTCCGCCTTCACAAAGTCTGCCGCGCTTTGCTTGCCGGTCCATACCGCGCTTGCATCCTGCCAGAAGGTATCCAGCCATTTCGTGTTTTTCGAGCTGTTCTCAATCGGAGGACGGCCGTAATCGGAGATGATATCCAGGAATACTTGGCGGGTCTCCGGTTTTTTGTCCATTTCGAGGAATTCGCCTTTTGCCATATCCATCAGGTTTGGTACCGCTTGGCCAAGCTGATAGTTTTGTCTTTGCGAGTCTTGATCAAGGCTGAGGTATGCCGCAAGACGGAATGCGTCATCCGGGAACTCGGTTTTAGCCGATACGACAAAGCCAAGCGATCCGAGCCAAGTTGCGGTTTTGCCTGTATTCGGGCTAGCCGGCCATGCCGCGATATCCCAGTTGAATGGCAGATCCCAGAAGCCCGGTTGATCCCACGGGCCCATCGGGAACATGGCAATTTTGCCGGCTACGAAACGTGCATAGCCGTTTTGCGCTTTTTCATCGTCGGGGGAAGGACTTACTTTATTAACAAGGCTAAGGTCCGCTACGAATTGCATTGCTTGCGCGAATTCAGGAGTATCGATGGTGATCTTGCCGTTGCCGTCTGTCCAGTCTCCGCCATTTGCCCATACGGCGGATTCGGTGGAATAACCCGCAACGCCAAAGGTATCGATCTTGCCGCGTTCATTAACCACAGTCAGCTTTTTCGCATCGGCAAGCATATCGTCCCAAGTGTATTCGCCGGCTTTTGCGCTAGGATAAGGAAGACCGGCTTTGTCGAACAGATCTTTGTTGTAAGCAAACGCCCAAGGGCCAACGTCTTTCGGAAGACCATAGATGTCGCCTTTGCCGGAAGCGGTACCGTCATAACGGTAGCGGTCCAGAGCGGCAGGCCATACGTTGCTTTGATCAACCAGACTGCTTGTGTCCAGCATCTTCTGCAGGTTCATCAGCACGCCGCTGCTAACGAGCTTGTTGAAGTTCGCGCCGCCTGCGTAGAACACATCCGGTGTTTTCTTAGCAGCGATCAGAGTATCAAGCTTTTGGTAATACTCGCCTGGAGGTACAACCGTGTATTTTACCTTTTTGTTTGGATACTTCTTCATATAAGCGTCAATCAGCTTTTGGAAGACCGCTTTCTCCGTGTCTCCGCCCCAGCCCATAAATTCGATGCTAGATTTCGCGTCGGCTCCGGCATCCGTTCCTTCTGCCGCCGTTCCCGTGTTCGAAGATTCCGGTGCTGCCGCATTGCTGTTGTTCTTGCCGTTATTGGAGCTTTCCTTGCTGCCACCGTTATTGGAGCTGCAGCCTGCCAGTACGATAATGAGACAAAGCATTGCAGCCATCCAAATTTTACCGCTTCTCCATTTCGCCATCTGTTACTTCCCCCTTCATAATGAATGAACGATATGATTTCGTGCGCTTTAAACAAATAAGCCATGACCCTTATGTACAGTTCAAACGGCCCCCGCTAGCGTTTCTTCAATAGGCTCGTATATACCGACATATTTTTTAGTTTATTTCAACTTATTTGTTTATAAACAAAATATACATGCGTTAAATTACAATGTCAACGCTTTCTTTCAATAAAACTGTATCATTCAACAAAAAAGTTCCAGATGCCTTTGTGCTAACAAAACATCTGGAACAATTGGACGTTATTCGTATTGCATTCGCATAATAATTCCTTGCGCATAATCGCCAAACGACTTGCCAAACAAATTCATGCCGCCTTGATGCTTGGCGTCCGGCTTTAATCCGATCCGGAAGGTAATAAACGGCTTCTGATCCATCTGCAGATCCCGAAGCGTTGTCGAGGAGCTCTTCTCGTTATCGATGGTACTGCGGCTTTCTTCGATTGCCCAGGTTTTGAGCAGTCCGTGCTGGGTGCTGGAGTCATTCCACCAAGGCGGGTTCAGCTTGCCCCGGTGGTCTCCGAAATCACCGGGCGAGATCCAGGAGCCTATCTCCATATCATTCACCCATACCGTAATTTCGGAAGGCCAGTCGTTATTGTAGTTCGGCGCTTCCGAGCATAGCTCAAGAGAGAATTCGAGCGATTTCACCTTTGCGCCCGCCGGCAGCTTCTTCGGAAACCGGTATTCAATCCAGCCCTTGCGGAACCAGATAATCTCGGCCGTCCGGCTGTCCGGATGATAGAAGTTTTCCGGCTCGTCCTCAATAAACAGCATGCCGGTCGTATTCGCCATCCCGCAGGTTGGCAGGATGTCGAAGTTAATGAAATGGCCGATCGGCATTTCGACTTCAACGGCCTTGCTTGTGTTCTGGTAGTAAGCAATCGGATTAAGTATCATGCGGACATCGTCGAAATTCCGGCTGCATACCTTCATGGCCCCGCGCGATGCCGGTTGAAGCTCGGTCAGAATAAGCTCCGCCTCTTCTAACACCTTCACGTTGGTTGCCGCCGTGGAGACCGGTATATCCAGCGCTTCCGCAATTTCGATAATATTCAGGTTTGGTTTGGCAAGCAGCAGCTTTATGATGCCGATTCTGGTATGTGTACTAAGAGCATGCGCAACCTTTACGAGACGATCGGGCTCGTCTATCGTTAATTCTAACAACGCAAAGTCCCTTCTTCCTCTGTATCGATTATGTTTCTTACAATCAGATTAGCGCCATTCGAAAGTTTTGTCTAGTTTATTTGTAATAAAATATATTTTTGTTTTTGTTACAAAATTATTGTAATGAAATTTTATCGGGAAGTGATCCAAGTTCTAATCCATTCAATCAGCTTTTTGGCAGCCGGGGAGACATTTTTAAAAGATCTTGCGGCAAGGCCAATATTGCGGTAATGCTCGCTGTCCAGCGGGCGGCAGCACACATTGTCCGGAAGATGCGACAATATCATTTCGGGAAGAATGCTGATCCCCAAATTGCTTTGCACCATTGCAATAATGGCATGGTCATCCTCCAACTCGTATTTAATCCGCGGCTTGCATTCGTTTTGCGAGAAGATTCGTTGCACATCCGTGTCACATCCTGCAACCGGCATAATAAAAGGCTCCTCGATAATTAGTTCCAAGCTGATCGCCCTCCGATGACTGAAAGGATGCCCGGCATTCATTACGCACATCATCCTATCCCGATGAAGCGGCACTACATCAAAGGCTTCGCGGGTAGGCAAATTAACAAAGCCAAAATCGGCCGATCCATTCGCGATCCACTCCTCGATCTCATGATAGTTGCCGTCCAGTAGCTTCACATCAATTTGAGGATATAGATTCTGAAATTGCTTCAAGATTTGCGGCAGCCATTGTATCGAAACGCTAGTGAAGGTCGCGATCTTAATGGCTCCGATTTCGATTCCTTTAATAGCGGCTACCTCTTGATTCAAAATATCATTCGCGCGAAGAATTTCTCTGATAGGATGAATCAGACTTTCACCGTTGTTCGTAAGCTGAATTCCGGCCCTGTTTCTTATAAGCAAGCTCAAGCCAAGCTCGTTCTCCAAGCTGGAAACCGCGTGACTGATCGCAGATTGCGTCAGATTCAAGAGCTCCCCTGCCTTTGTTAAACCTCCCACCTCAACGACCTTGCTAAAAATCCGGTATTTTTCTATATTCATCGTTGTCCCGCCTTAAATGAAACTCTTTCATGTTTAGTATTATTATCATTCATTTTATTTATCTAACAATCAATAGTATAGTCTAATTAATGCAGAAAGGAGCCTGATAAACATGGTAAAGGGAACTTGTTATGCGGTTATTTTTTCGAGTCAACGGACGGACGGGGATCATGGGTACGGCGCGATGGCCGACAAAATGGAGGAGCTTGCCCAGGAGCAGCCTGGATTCATATCCGTGGAGAGCGTAAGGGATGCCTCGGGAGCAGGTATTACGATTTCCTATTGGGAAAGCCTGGAGGCGATTCATAACTGGAGGCAGAACGGGCTGCACCAGGTTGCTCAGGAGAAAGGCAAACAAGCCTGGTATCAGAGCTACAACGTAAAAATCTGTAAAGTGGAACGTGCCTATTCCTACCCGGCAGCCGATCATTCATGACGGCTGCCTTTCGCGCTTAATAGTCTCTTTTATTCCCCTTTTTCACGTAATCCCACTCGACCTCAATATTCCTTCTGACCCTTTGCAGCAGGTGAAAAAGCTTCTCCGCTTCCTCCTCCGTTATTCCCGCCAGTGCCACAGAGTTCGAATGATCCCCTTCCCGCTTCAAAAAAGGATAAGCCAGCTTGCCTTTCTCCGTGGTAAAGAGCCTTTTGATCTTCTTGTTTGATTCATCGTCTTTCTTCTCGATAAAGCCTTGAATCTCAAGCTTCTGAATCGCGCGCGCAGCCGTCGTCCGGTCCACCTTGATCATTTCCGCCAGCTTCTCCTGAATAATTCCCGGATGCTCAAAGATGCGAACCAGATACAGGTATTGTCCTTTGGTAAGCTCAAGCTCCTTGAATTCGATATTGCTTATGGAATCTAATGCCCTCGCGATCATGCCAACCTCACGAAGTATCTCCCTCATGTTGTCACCTGCCAGCTAGTCAAAATTTGTTGCATTTACAACAATAATATTTTTTTATATACTGCATTTATCGCTGTTATTCATTATGACGATTTCCGACATAAAAATAAATCCTTAAAGGATGGAGAGTTTATGAATCCAATCAAAATTGCAACGCCCGAGGAGCTCGAGAGCGCGTTTTCCATCAGAAAGAAAGTATTTGTTGAGGAGCAAGGAGTACCACTTGCCGATGAATTTGACGAGTTTGACCTTTTGGACGGAGAATGCGAGCATATACTGGCCTATTATGATGGACAACCAGCGGGGACGGGAAGAATTAGAATTGTGGAAGGTATGGGCAAGCTAGAGCGCATTTGCATACTAGAGCCTTACCGCAAATTCGGGATTGGCAGACAAATCATCGCCGCATTGGAAGCAGTCGCGCTCGAAAAAGGACTCCCTAAGGTTAAACTGCACGGACAAACGCATGCAAAAGGATTCTATGAGAAGCTTGGCTATGAGGGAGCATCAGCTGAATTCATGGAGGATGGCATCCCTCATGTTCTCATGACCAAATCTATGAAATGAAGAACACTCGCGTGAGGATATCGACTTACGTTTTGTAATTTTTCACAAGATCCTTATTCCAAATTTGCGCCTCGACATAGGGTATTGTACCCTCGGGGTGCATGAATTCGATTTTATTCATTAACTCGCTTGTCATCAGACTCTTTATTTCCGTTAACGTAAAGACATGCCCATGATAATCGGGATGATAGTAAGCTTCCGGTTTGTCTCTTGCTATCCAAAAAGAAACCATGCTGTCCGGAAAAGTAAAGCTGATATCACTTTCTTCGAATGCGGATAGAGGAATTCGAATCTTCTCGACGGCTAAACCATTGGCTGATGAATAATCCTCTATCCAGACTGCCGTGCCAAGCACAGAGTAAATAGGAATTTTATCCTTTGGTTTTCCGCCCTTTTGGATAAAGCTTTTCCTCAACCAGTTTTCAGTTTCTATCCGGTTTTCCCAATACTGAACGGGTTCCTTGAATCTTTCGAAAAACGGAGTATCATCGCACATTTCCTCCATGACTTTTAAAGCTTCCTCCCATGATAGCGCAGATAAGCTTCTAAAAGGCACGGAATTGTAATAGTGGGTTATATGATCGAATATCATTCCATCTATCCCTCCAATTATATTCGGAATCGTGTTCACTTCCGGAAAAATGTCTATTGTGCCCCTACTCCGCTTTACATATAGTAAAGTCATTCATACTCGTTTGAATGTATTGCTAAATCATCAAGCCGTGTAGAGGTGACCCAATGAGCAACTGGCAGGCAAGCTGGATTACGGATTCCGAATTTGCGGATCTCCACCCTATTTCCATGCTGCACAAGGAAGATGCCGCTTTTACCGATGGAGAGTATTCCCATCCTCAGCATCTGATGAACCGACATGTTTATTTCCGTAAAAGCTTTATTCTGAATCATCAGCCCAGACAGGCGTTACTTAACATATCCGCCGATGATTATTACAAGCTGTACGTCAACGGCATCTTCGTTGGACAAGGGCCAGCCCAAAGCTACCACTTCCACTATAAATATAACGAGTGGGATGTATCCGAATATCTCGATTCCGGCCACAATACGATAGCGATTCATGTCTATTATCAAGGGTTACTGAATCGGGCTTATAACAGCGGAGACTTACGTATGGGCGTTATAGCGGAATTATATGATGGCCGTAATCTGCTTCTCTCTACCGACAATACATGGAGATTTCATCGCGCTGGCCAGTTCGTATCCTCCGATATGACCGGATATGATACGCAGTTTTTAGAAAATATCGATCAAAGATTTCAAATTGCTGGATGGCAGACACCAGAATTTCCGGATCAGAAATGGGAATATGCCGCAGAGAAACGCTATGCTGACTATCTGTTATTCCCGCAAGCTACGCCATCTGTCAGCGTTTACCGAAAAGCGCCCTCTTTCGTACACCAGCTGGCCGAGGGTCATTACCTGATTGATTTTGGACATGAGCTTACAGGGCAATTCGAGTTAAAGGCGTTAGGAGAAGCAGGTCAAGCAATCGAGCTTCGTTATGGCGAGGAGCTGGAACCGGACGGACAATCCGTAAAATTTGACATGCGCTGCAACTGCAGATACATAGAAACATGGACGTTATCGGGGCGAGAAGACACGCTTGAGCAATTCGAGTACAAAGCCTTTCGGTATATCGAAGTTATCGGTCCTCCCGATGCCCTTTATCCCGACAGCTTTGCCGCAATTGTCCGCCACTATCCATTAGACGATACAGCCTGCCAATTCAAATCCGAAGATCCGCTGCTGCAGCAAATCTGGGAGATCTGCAAGCTTGGCGTCCAATTATGCGCGCAGGAAAACTTCGTCGACTGCCCTTCCCGGGAGAAAGGCCAATATCTGGGCGATAACACGGTAATGGGCCATACTCATATGTATATTAGCGGTGACCTTCGCCTTTTCAAAAAAGCGATCCATGATTTTGCTTTATCCGCGCAAGCGTGTCCGGGGCTGCTCGCTGTTGCGCCGGGCCATTACATGCAGGAGATTGCCGATTTCTCGTTGCAATGGCCGATGCAGCTATTAAACTATTATCGGCATAGCGCTGACATGGAATTTCTCGCGAAGATGCATCCGGTGGCGGAAGGAATAGTAACGTACTTCAAAAGGTACAGCCGGGAGGATGGCCTCCTCGAGAACGTCAAAGACAAATGGAACCTGGTTGACTGGCCGGACAATCTGCGGGACGGATATGACTTTCCTCTGACCCGGCCTGTAGGCGACGGATGCCATAATGTTATCAATGCGCTGTATTACGGAAGTATTCAAGCCGTTCAAGAAATACGCGATATTTTGAAAATAGCCTATAAGGATGAGTTGCCTCGCCTCAAGCAAACCTTTATGGCCTCCTTCTACCGCGCGGATAAAATGCTGTTCGCGGACGCAGCCGAGTCGAGCCACACTTCTCTGCATGCGAATATTTTCCCGCTTCTGTTCGACATTGCACCGGCTGATGCGATCGACTCCATAGTTGATTTGATCATGCAGAAAAGAATGAGCTGCGGCGTATACATGTCCTATTTCCTTTTGAAGGCACTTGCCAGGCATGGCCGGAACAGATTAGTCTACGATCTGATAACAGGCGAGGATGAACGGTCGTGGGCGAATATGGTTCGTGAAGGGGCAACCTCTTGCTTTGAGGCCTGGGGGAAAGAGCAGAAATGGAATACGAGCTTATGTCATGGCTGGGCAAGCGCCCCTATCCCTGTTCTTATCGAAGATATTATCGGGATTTCACCCTTGGAGCCTGGCTGGACAGCCATCAAGTTTACCCCTTCTATTCCCGAGGGGATGAAGGATTTTCAGTTGAGATTCCGGACGGCTGTCGGGGAGGTCACAGTGGACTATGCTGACGGTAAATTGGCAATAGACGTTCCTCCTGGCGCGAGGCTTGTAAACTAACCTAAACATGCAGCCCATCGGAGTAACGATCGGCTGCATGTTCTTTGGTACTAGCCCGTTGGATGAACCCTCTTTCCGCATGCAACACACATTTTTGCTTGCGGCGTGCGCAACGGCTTACCGCATTTGGGGCAGGGTTCCCCGTACATGGAGATTCTATGGTGCATGATGGCATTGTGATGCATATCTTTATAACCGGTCATCTTCTCGTACTCTCTCGCCACGAGCTTAAAGGATTCGTTAATAGGACTATGACTGTCTATCCAAACACTGCTTCCCGACATTCTATATTTTCGCACACGGTCAAAACATTTTTTATAGATTTTATTGATGCGCCGGTATTCTTTTTCATCAAGCATCGGAACTTCTTGTCTGCATCTCCAGCACCACATCATTTTCATACCGAAATATGCGCTCCCCCTTTTATTCGGAGTCTTTATTGGTTTGAGCATGGAGCAGAAGATCAAGCTTCTTGATTATAAGCTTCTGATTCTCCAAATGCTTCTTTATTTTCCCGTCTATATTGAGCACGGCCAGCAGCATAATGACAAACGCAATGATAAGGAAAATCCCCATAACATCCCCTCCACTGTCGATCGCGGATTGTTGTATATATCATCCTGTTTCCACTAAATGTTAACGCGGGAAGACGTCTGAAGTTGCGCTCTGCCCCGCTAACGAAACTACAGAGCGTTAGAACGCGGAAAACAACCTCTCGCCAGTTTTAACGAAACTGTATATCACTATTTGGCACTTTGACGGGTCAAATGATACCTCCAATCAGACAATAACGATATGTAGTTTCTTTACAATTACAAAGTCCTCGTTTTGAAGCGAATAGCGTTATGTAGTTTCGTTAGCGGCTAGGCGGATCAGGAGATTAAGCAAGCAACCAGTCACGCGCACGCAAATAAAGCTGCCCCTCATCATCCGAAGATGACGAGAGGCAGCCCCTCGCGCTTACGCTATTAGCCTTTTATAACATACAGCCGGCTGGATTCCTCGAAAATCTCTCCCGCAGCCAGGCTAAGGAGCCCGATTTCATCGGCAGGCAGATCCACATTAGGCGCGTTCACCAGATTAATCTGCGGCTCTGGGCAGAAGAAACCCTCCGTCGCATTGTTATTCCAGATCATCCACTGCTTGTAGGAGGTGCCTACATCATAGACAAGCTTAATGCCAGCCTTCGTATCGGTAAGCTCCATCAGGTTGCGTCCGTTCTGAGGACGAGCCGTATAGTGGTTATCCATCGCTTCGAAGAACGGATATACGCCGCTGTCGCGCATAAGCTGCTCTTCTTCCTTCAGAGGCTGA
This sequence comes from Paenibacillus sp. JDR-2, assembly GCF_000023585.1. Classification (NCBI taxonomy): domain Bacteria; kingdom Bacillati; phylum Bacillota; class Bacilli; order Caryophanales; family Paenibacillaceae; genus Paenibacillus; species Paenibacillus sp. JDR-2. Next base: position 5,751,763 of record NC_012914.1, read on the forward strand.
TACTGCCCCGTTGGCAGCATCCGCTCATTCAGCTCCCAACGCTCGCCAAGCGTCATATGGATGCGGTAATCCTGAGCTTGTCCGCCCGGCACAAACGGTGCGTTCACCGAGGTATGGAAAGCGAGCAGGCAAGGCATTACCTCTTCTCCGTCATTGCGGACCGTCACCTGCTGCAGCAGACCATTCTCGCTTAACGAGTAACGGAGGCGGATCGTATAGTTGAACGGGAAGCTGGCATAGGAAGGATGGTTCTCATCCACCTGAACCGATACAACCACATAGCTTTCCGTCTTTGTTGTGCCGAAGTCTTCTACTTGCCACGGCGTTTGATAGAGGAAACCATGCAGATGGTTGCCCGTTGCCGGTTCGTTTACATCAAATTGATGAACTTTCCCCTCCCAAGGGAATTTGCCGTCCTCATAGCGGTTCGGCGGGAACAGTACGGGAATGCCGTGGATCATCGGTCTTGCCTTGAAGCTCTCCATCTCCTCGGGCGTTGGTTCATGCAGGAAACGGTATTCCTTTTCTACATCGCGAAAAGCAATCAGGTTGCCGCCGATCTCAGGAAGAAGAGCAGCCTCGTACGGTCCAAATCGCAGCCAAATCGCGCGTTCGCCGTGAAATAATCCTTCGTTTGCTTGATTTACCGTCATTCTTCTTACACCTCGTCTGTTAGTTTCCTTATTATCGTGTTCTTGATGTCTTTCGTTCGCCGATTAACGGGAATTCTCCAATTCGAAGCTTTGCTCCGCCATACGGAACAAGCATAAGCTCGGTGACCGGCTGATCATCTGTATTCGGCGCGATTGGCGGAGTTCCTGCATTATTGCCTTCCATTCGCCAATCCGGCACCAGCTGGCCCAATACGGCGAGCTTAACAGGAGACTCTACGGCCAGGAACGGCTGGTACGGAATTTCTTCGCTGCTCGTAACCGCCTTAAACGTGCTATCCGCAAGCAGGCCGTACTTCCAAGGGGAAGCCGGATACAGCTCGTAGTCATGGAATCGTTCGCGCTTGCGCAGCAGCTGCCAGCTCTCTTCCACGGGAAGGGCATAAACAAGCGGTCCGCGTTCTACGCTTACGGCATACAGATTGCGGGATACCGTCTTCGGCTCCATCGGCAGCGTCAGCTCAATGCGGTCTCCGGTCTGCCATTCACGGTTAATGGCCGCATAGCCTTGCTTGATCTCAAGCGAAGCGGCGGTACCATTTACCGTAATGACCGGCGCTTCGCACCAGCCCGGAATTCGCAGCCGTACCGCAAAGCTGGCTGGATGCTCCAGCTGAAGCTCTACTTTTACCCGCTCCCGGAACGGATACTCCCCGGATACCCGAAGCTCGGCTTTCACGCCGCCCGCGACATCCGTGCGGATAAGACAAGGGGCATAAGAAACGGCAGCTAACCCGCCCCCATTATCCTTCATCCACAAATGGGAAACCAGCTTAGGCCAGCCCTGGTGCATGTTGGCCGTGCAGCAGCCGAAATTCGGCTCCAAACCAAAGACGTTGGCATAAGGACCGTTGCTCCAGGCGCGCGGGGCTACGTTGCAAATAATCTGATTGACTTGCTGATCGTATTGATGAGAAGTCCAATCCGCCGAAATAGCGGCAGGCAAAGCGTTAAAGGCTACCTTTTCCAATACGTCGGCAAACTTGCCGTCTCCGAAAATCCGGGTCAGCTGCTCCAGCGTAAACATATATTCAACCACCGCGCATAATTCCACGCCTTGGCTTGGATGCGTGCCCGACAGCCATTCGTCGCCGGAGAACATGCCATGCGCCTGCCCGTGATAAGTCATCAGGCTTTCGATTCCGCGGTACACCGCCTCCAGTTCATGGCTGTCCTCGGTCAGCTCGTAGAGCACGCCCGGCGTCTTGAGTCCCATCGCCACATTAACGACATGCGTTCTCCAATCCCACTGCTCAACCTTCCGCCAGAACGGAAAATCATAAAAGATATCGGTCCAGTCCGTTGTCTGCTCCTTCACGATGGAAGCCAGCTTCAGCAGCTCTTCTTTCCCGGTGCGCTTATACAGCCAGATGAGGCAGAGCAGCAGCTCCGCACCGCGCGCTTTAGCCCATCCCTGCAGCGGCTGGTCCTCAATCTTCCCGGCCACGTAATCCGCGAATTTCGTCAGGAACGGAATAACCCGCGCATCGCCGGTCGCTTCCTCATATTGCGTAAAGACCTTGAGCATGATCATGTAATGCCACCAATCCTGCTCCTTGCTCACGTCATTATTCACCGTCTCGATTCGTGCCGGCCCAAACATGCCGCTCTCCTGCTGGCTGTTCAGCGCCCACTCCACCCAGCGGTTTGCCTTCGCAATCAATGTCTCATCGTTCAAAATATAAGCTAGCGGCAGCAATCCGTCCAAATAATAAGGACCACGCTCCCAGCTTTCGCCGTTGCCGCCAATCCATCCGTTATCCGGGCCAACGTCCGCCCAATGCTCCTCCAGATGTCCCGTTAATCCGTCTGCTTGAATCCGAAGCTGGTTGTACAGCCACCCCTCCGCTTGAATGCTGCCAAGCGGCAGAGCCTCAAAGATACTCTTCATGATTAAGCTCCCTCCCATTCATCTGCTTCGAATATACCATTAGACCGGCCTCGAGCTGGATAGACAATCGCAACCACTATTTATCCGATTACAACCTAATAGAAGCAGGCGGATGTTTACGAGTCTCCCGTGTTTACTTATACTGGATTCATTCCTGTTCAAATGGAGGAGCTAATAATGTTTCATTTTGAATGTCCGCCTATGCCCCATTTTGTTCAAATCGGAGAAGATACGTACCAGATCGGCAGAAAACATCCCGACCGCAGCAGCATCGGCGTATTTGATCTCCTGCTTGTAACCAGAGGATGTCTGTATCTGGCAGAGGGGGAGAACGAGCTCACCCTGCCAGCCGGTAATTTCGGCATTTTGCGTCCGGACTTGGAGCATCACACCGTTATCCCTTGCAGGGAAGAGACCCATTTCTACTGGCTGCATTTCCAGACGACCGGACAGTGGCATCCCGAGCCTTACGACAAAGAGCCCTTGCCGCCTGAGCAAGAGCCTCTTTATCCGCCTATCGAATACTTCTCCTTTTATTTGCCGCGCTCCGGCCCGGTACAAAGCCTCGGGAGAGGAGAAGAGCAATTCCGCGAGCTTCTTCAACTGTATGAGAATCCGGCCGGAAATTCCCGCTGGCAGGAGCAGCAGCTGTTTCACGCGATTCTTCTTAAGCTTCAGGAAGACAGCAAAGAAGAGACAACGCAAAGCTCCCATCTGCAGCTGGCCGAGGATGCCGCCCTCTATTTGCGCAAGCATTACCGCGACCCGCTGAGTTACAAGCGGATGGCTGAGGAGCTGCATTTTCACGCCAACTATATCGCCTTGTGCATGAAAAGAACGTTTGGCTGCACGCCGCTTGACTATGTCACCCAATACCGGATCGAACAAGCCAAACGGCTGCTTATTCACACCAACGAGCCTGTCGGCACTATTGCGGAGGATACCGGCTTTGGCTCCTTCCCGTATTTCGTCCGCTGCTTTCACAAGCGAACCGGCAAGACGCCAAAGCAGTTCCGGATGCTGTACCGTCAGAGCAAGCCGCCTGCTTCTACCTAGGCGCGAGGAAGCCGTCTCTCTCCAGCTCAGCCATTGCCTCAAGAAGCATCACGCCGCTAAGCTGGCCGCTCAGTTGAACTTCCGGCTCCGGCTCTCCTGCCCAGGATAAGCTGAACAAGCCGGCTTCCGAGCGACCCTTCTCCCACAAGGAGCCCGCGTTATGCCGGATCAGATTGACCCATGGCAGCGACAAATCAGGCTGAATACGGATGAGGTTAACCAGATAACGGATCAGAATGCCTTTGAACAGGCCGCAGTCGTCGTTCCCCTCGCGCGGCAGCATGCCCGTCTCCGGATCGACCAGTTCCTGGACGGTTGCCCCCGCGGTTCGCTGCGCATCAACGAGATAGCTTTCATCCCCCGTGCAGTTGTACAGTTCAATGCCCGCTCCGATAAAGACGCCCTGGCAATACGTATACTTCCAATCGTAATCGATCTGGCCGTCGCCAAGCCGGTTCATGCCGTCCCAGACAAAGCCGGTCTCCGGATCCACAAGCCGTTCCTTGTTGAATTGATAGATCCGCTTCGCCCATTCCAAGTCTTCTTCACGGCGGTCCATCCGATAGATGCGCGCAGCCAGAATGGAGGCCGGGGCATTCGCAGGCGTGTTTTTGTAGTCCAGCTGATCCTTCTTCCAGGCCATGCCGCCGCCCATATGATCGTTCCACGCCGTCTTGATATCTTCCCACAGCTCAAGAGCGCCTTCCTTGTAAAAGGACTTCCCTGTCGCACGATAAGCTCTGAGCAGCCCAAGCGCCATCCATTCCATATCGTCGTAATAGTTATGAAGCAGCGTATCGCCGTTCCACTTCTTTGCCCCGCGGAATGCCCGCTCCAGCAGCACTTCGTCCTCTTCCGACTTTGTGCGTTCCAGGGAATCTACCAATACGTCTACCACATGCGCATGCCACCAATAAATCCAATGGTCATTGCAAGTGCCGTTGCAAGGCACCACCTGATCCATCACGCCGCGCTCTTCATTCCAGAACAGACGGCGAAAATCCTCCTGCGCGATTGCCGCGCGTTCTGCCCATTTCCCTTGTGTCGCCATCAGGATTGTACCTCCTCGGTTAACGCCGTGCTTGTCAGACCACGCTTCTCCAGCACGGCCAGCTGCTCCAGCAGCATAATGCCGCTAAGCTGCGTGCTTAAGGTAACGCGCTCTTCCGGCTGAACGCTCCAGAAAGTACTGAACACCTTACGCGCCGGATCGGAACCACGCGTCCACAATGCCTGGCCCTGCTGCTCCAGCAGCGCCGACAACTCGGGCCGCTCATCCGATAGGGAAGCAAGCTCGCCCAGATAGCGGATCAGAATGCCTTTGAACAAGCCGCCGTCTCCATCGCCTTCATCCGGCCATAAACCGCCCTGAAGCAGCTCGGCAGCCGCTGCCTTGGCCGTACGTTCCGCGTCCCGCAAATAAGCCGAGTCGCCCGTAATCCGGTACAGCTCTACCGCTGCGCCAATGTAGACGCCTTGGCAGTAAGTAAATTTCCAGTCCTTATCAATCGAGCCGTCACCGGTCCGGTTCATGCCGTCCCAGACAAAGCCGGTCTCCGGATCAACAAGGCTTGCTTTTAGCCAATTGAAGATTTTATGAGCCCAAGCGAGATCCTCTTCACGGCCGAACGCCTGGTACAATCTTGCCGCCAAAATAACGGCAGGGGCGTTAGCAGGGGTATTCTTGTAATCCAGCTGCGGCTTCTGCCAAGCGATTCCGCCGCCCGCATGCTCGTTCCAGCCGGTCTGGATATCCTCCCACAAGAGAAGAGCCGCACCTTTGTATTTCTCTACGCCTGTCGCCTGATAAGCGCGCAGCCAAGCGATGGCCATCCATTCCATGTCGTCGTAGAGTTCATTGGGCCATTCGCCGCTGTTGCGGTTCAAGATGCCTTCATAAAAGGCCGCCAGCCGCTCCCGGTAGAAGTCGCTTCCCGTCCGGTTCAGTCCATCCGCCAATGCATCTACGGCATGCGCCATCCACCAGTAATGAAAAATCGTATTGCAAGCGCCGTCCGGGCACGGAATTTCGATATCGTACATGTTAATCGAAGGGTTCCAATACAGCTGCTCCAATGCCTGCTGCGCTTCTTCCGCTTTTGCTGCCCACACCATTGCTCTCACTCTCCCCGTATCCTCTGCCTACTGTAATTGTCCGTTTTTCTCCAATACGGCCATCTGCTCGAGCAGCATCATTCCGCTTAATTCCGTGCTTAACTGCACGATCGCATCCGGTGCTTCGGCCCATGAATTGCTGAATACCGCCTTGTCATCCGCTTTGCCGTATTGCCATAAGCTATCGGCATTCGTCTTAAGCATGCCAATCCATTCTTTACGTTCCGGTCCATCCGGATCAGCGGCAATGAGTTCTCCCAAATAGCGGATTAATACCCCCTTGAATAAGCCCCCGTCACCGTCGCCTTCCGATGGAAGCATGCCGGTTGCCGGAGACAGGAACGCTTCCTTCAGATTAGCCGCCGTACGGCGTGCATCTTCCAGATAAGCCTTATCCTCCGTTGCCCGGAATAGTTCAACGCCGGCCCCGATAAACACGCCCTGGCCATACGTAAATCTCCATTCCTTGTCGATATTGCCGTCGCCCGTCCGGTTGATTCCGTCCCATACGAGACCGGTATCCGGATCCACAAGCGTCTCTTTTTGCCAATCGTAAATCTTTTTCGCCCAGGCTAGATCTTCCTCATCATGAAAATGTCCGTACACTCGTGCCGCCAAAATAGCAGCAGGAGCATTCGCCGGCGTATTCTTGTAATCGGTCTGCTCCTTGCGCCAAGCGATGCCGCCGCCCATCTCCTCGTTCCAGCCGCCTTTAATCTCTTCCCACAGTTCAAGCGTTGCCTGCTTATACTTCTCGTCCTTGGTGGCATCGTAAGCTCTCAGCCAGGCCAGCGCCATCCATTCCATATCATCGTAATAATCGTTGATCATCACGCCGGCATTGCGATCGAGCAGACCTTGATGCAGCTTGGCGATTTGCTCCGCGTACCTCTCGTCGCCATTACGCTCGTAGCCGTCGACCAGCACATCCACCGCATGCGCCAGCCACCAATAGTTAAACGGATCGGTGCATAGCTGAGCAATGCACGGTGCGGCATTGTTGTAGAGCCTACGCTTGTCGTCCCAAAAAGACTTCGTCAGTTCAAGCTGCGCTTCTTCCGCCCGCTCCTGCCAAATGACGGAGGTCGTTGCCGTTTTATCCTTCCAGACCAATGACCAGACCAACGCTATGAGGATAACTGCCGCAGCGCCGGCCAGCCATAAATATCGTTTGTTACGATTCAATTCGATCAGCCTTTCGTTCCCGTAAAGGCAATGCCCTGTACGAAATACTTCTGGAGCAGAAGGAACAAGACGAGAATCGGCAGGATTGCAATAAGCGCGCCGGCCATCATGGGACCGAAATCGGTCTGATGGTTGAACGAGAACGCCTGCAGTCCCATCTGTATCGTTGCTTTCGCCGGATCATTCAAGATGATCATCGGCCATAGGAAGCTGTTCCAGCCCGCCTGGAAGGTAAAGATCGAAAGGGTTGCAAGCGCCGGCTTCGTCAGCGGCAGGTAAATATTCCAGAAGATGCGGAACTCGCCGGCGCCTTCGATCCGCGCCATCTCCATCATGTCGGAAGGCAGCGTCAAGAAGAACTGCCGCATGAAGAAGACCGCGAACGAACCGGATGCGCCCGGCAGAATAATCCCCCAGAAGGAGTTCAGGAAGCCGTTGCCTCCGGCTCCAAGGATGTCATTGCCGCCAATCAGCGGGAAATGCTTCAATACATAGAAGCTTGGAATCATCGTCACGATACCCGGAATCATCATCGCCGCCAGCAGGATGCGGAACAGCGGTTTATTCAGCTTGAAGTTCAGCTTGGCAAAGGCGTAGCCGCTGATAGACCCAAAGAACAGGTTGCATAATACGCCCGCTGCGGCCAGGATAAAGGAGTTTGCGAAATATCCCGCGAACGGTACGGTCGTAAACGCCGACCGGTAATGCTCTAACGTAAGCTTGGACGGAATCCACTTGATCGGCACCGAGAAGATCTCGTTGCTTGGTTTAAACGAAGTAATCAGACTCCAGAAAAACGGCAAGAACATTGCTGCCGCTATAGCTATCGCAACCGCGTAGAACAGGACGCCCATCAAAACCCTTTTGAGAGTATAAGAAGGCGGCTTGGGTGCGCGTACCGCAATAGATTTGACAATAGGCTGTGCCATTTGCTGGCCTCCTTACACGATCGGTTCCTCGGATTTATTAATGCGCATGTTAACGAAAGAGAAGATTAGAATCGCCACAGCCAGCACAAACGCCTGGGCAGAAGCATAACCCATCTTGAGCTGGTTGAAGCCCTGATTATAAATGAGATAGACCGGAGTTTTGGTCACGTTGCCCGGACCGCCCTGCGTCAAGACAAAGGCCTGGTCGAACAGCTGCAGCGCCCCGATAATCGCCATCGTGCTGACAAGGAAGGTTGTTGGGCGAAGCTGCGGCCAAGTAATATAACGGAACCGCGCAAAAGCGGTTGCTCCATCCAGCTTGGCGGATTCGTACAAGTAATCCGGCACGCCTTGCAGGCCGGCGATATAAATGATCATATTGGAGCCGACCGACTGCCATAACGTCACCATAATAATGGAGAACATCGCCGTCTCGGTCTGAGCGAGCCAAGCCGGACCGGTGATGCCCACGTAGCTGAGCAGGTTGTTCACGAGGCCGAACTCCGGATGGAGCAGCCAGATCCAGACCGTGGACGCCGCAACGGCGGAGGTTAATGTCGGAAGATAATTCAACGTACGGAACAGCTTGACGCCGAACCGCTTGAAGTTCAGAAGCATGGCAAGCAACAAGGAAATGATGATGTTCAGCGGTACGAAAATAACGGAATAGAAGAATACGTTCTTGAACGTCGTCCAGAACAGATCATCCTCAAACAGCTTCTTGTAGTTGTCGAGCTTAACGAATTCCATCCGGCTGACCACATCGTAGTTCGTAAAGCTTAAGTAGAGCGCCATGACGACAGGAATAATGGTAAAAGCGAAAAACAGCAGCATCGTTGGGGTAATAAACAGGTAGGCCATGCGGGCCTGATGCTGATTCAGCTTGCCCATTGAAGACATCAGCACTCCTCCCTCCTTCGTAGTGAATCCCGTTTGGCCGGCCGGAATAGATAAAGGGAGGTCTCCCTCCCTTTATCATCCGGTCCGTTCCACCGGGAGTCCCTTAATTATTTCACGTCTTCGTTGTCCGCGAGCTGCTGGTCGCCCCGCTGCTGCGCTTTCTTGAGCGTATCCTCCGCGTTTTGCTTCTTCTGCTGGTACAGCTCCAGGTTCGGAATAAGCGCTTCGGTCTCCATGACGGAGTAGCCGGGGTGAGCCGGACGAGTCTTCGCGAATTCGAGCGTATCGAGGAATGGCTGCCAGAGCGGATCTTCCTTGAAGAACGGATCGTCAAGCGCCGGCTTGTAGCCAGGAATGTTCAAGCTTGTTTTCGCCCACAGAAGCGCGTTGTCCTTGTTCGCCGTCCACCACTTGATGAACTCCCATGCCGCTTCCTGATTTTTCGAGGCTTCCGGAATAACAAGGCCAAAGCCGCCCATCACGCCGCCTTTGTCTCCGTTAGGTCCAGCCGGAGGAGGCACAACCCCGAAGTCCAGGTCCTTGCCGTATTTCTTATACGTGCTCAGCATCCATGGACCGTTGTAAGTCATTGCGACCTTGCCGGTTGCGAAAGCGTCGGTTCCTTCGCCAAGGCCTTGCTCGAAGCCGACCTTATACACTTTGTCCTGGTTCAGCATGCGGTCCCAGAACTCAAGCACGGACAAGCCTTTTTCGTTGTTGAAGTTTGTTTTCTTGCCGTCGTCGGTCAGCATCGAGCCGCCTGCTTGTTGAAGATACATATTAAAAAGTCCGTTATCGGCAAGCGAGAAGCCTGCTACTTCAAGCTTGCTTCCGTTCCATTTGGTCGTCTTGATTGCCGCCTGCTCGAGCTCATCCCAAGTTGTAGGAGGCTGCGTTACGCCTGCGTCGGTCAAAAGTTTTTTGTTATAGAATAGTGCGCGGGCATCAACGGTTAAAGGAAGGCCGTACAGCTTGTCGCTATTAGACAATTCCTTCAGCGCTTCGCCGTAGAAATCATCCTTGTTCAAGCCGTCTTTCGTCATGAAATCATCGATTGGGTGAAGCACGTTTTTCGGCGCGTACAGCGGAGTCCGCCATCTGTCCCAGAGCAGCACGTCAGGTGCGCCGCCGGATGTAGCAGCTGTCAGGAACTTCGTAATCAGATCCTGCTGAAGCACATACTTGACATGAATTTTGTCTTGCGATTTGTTGAAAGCATCAACCATCGTCTGGAACTGCTTCTGTCCGTCGCCGGCCCAGTCGCCCCAGAATGTCAGTTCTACGGCTTTGCCGCCGCCGGAATTGCTTGAAGCGTTATCCGTCTGCCCGTTGCTGCTTGCATTCGCATTGCTGCTCTCCGAGCTGTTGCCGTTGCTGCTTGTCGTTGTTTTTGCGCAGCCGGCTGCTGTTGCTACTACCGTGACCAAGGCGATCATCGTGATCCATTTTTTCACTTTTCATGCCTCCCTTTTTTAGTAACCCACTACACTATTTATTTCGAAGAAAGCCGCCGATAAGCAAAGCCTCCATGAAACCGCTGTTATTTCGTTTGTACTCGTATCCCGCAATAATCAAGCAGAAGCTCGCTGAACATCATGTTGGCCCACGAGAACCATGGACGGCTGAACTGATACGGATCGTCCGCATGGAACCCCTCGTGCATAAAGCCGGTTCCCGCCGTTGTGGCTTCCATCAGGCCGAGCAGTCTTTCCTTCTCGGCACGGTCATCCGTTGTCAGGCCCTGCATCGCCAGCGCGATGTGCCAGATGTAACGGTCCGGGGTATGCGGACTGCCGATTCCGGCTGCCGCTTCGCCTTCGAAGTAATACGGATTGCTGCTGCTTAGCACAAAGTCGCGCGTATTGCGGTAAATCGGATCCTCCTGCGAGGTATAGCCGAGATACGGAATCGACAGAAGGCTTGGTACGTTTGCGTCATCCATAAAATTGTAATTGCCTAGCCCGTCGGTTTCATATGCATAAATTTTTCCAAATTCCGGATGATCGGTAACCGCGTAGGTTTGGATGCCTTGATGAAGCTCCCCTCCAAGCTTAGCCGCTCTTGCCGCAAGCTCCTGATCGCCAAGCACTTCCTCCGCAATTTCCTTCAGATAACCAAGAACGACAACCGCAAACATGTTAGCCGGCACCAGGTAACCGTATGTACAAGCATCATCGCTTGGGCGGAAGCCGCTCCATGTCATGCCGGTATACGCGGTCTCCGTGCCTTTGCCCTCGCGCAGCAGCGTATCCGTCGGCGCGCAATTGAAGCGCTGGAAGCGGTAAGGCGATACGCTCTCATGCTGCTGCTCCGTTGTCCAGAGATTCAGTATCGCATCCGCGGCTTGGCGGAAGGTGTCGCCAAATTGCGAGGTTCTGCCTGTATTCTTCCAGAGCAGGTAGCTGAGCTGCAGCGGGTAGCAAAGCGAATCGATCTCGTATTTGCGTTCCCAGATGGATGGTCCCATCTCCGTCAGATCATCCTGATGTCCTTTGCCGGTTGGCCCGTTGTTGAAGGCATTCGCGTAAGGATCAAGCAGGATCGAATCCATTTGCCTCCGGACTAGACCTTCAATCAGATCGGCCAGCTCGGCATCCTCGGACGCCAGCACCAGGAACGGACGAAGCTGCGCAGCGGAATCGCGAAGCCACATAGCTGGTATATCACCTGTTATAACAAATGTCGTGCCGTCAGGCAGGCGCTGGATCGTCGTTTGCAGCGTATTGTGAATGGCCTTCTCGAATATCGCCGCCCAATTCGGATGATCCGCTGTCTTTTCCTTGATACGCTCCACTAGTCGCGTTAAGGATGCGGGAATTTCTGTCGATTGCGTCATCAGTTTTGTGCCTCCTTGTTTCCTTTGAACGCTTTTTATAAAACGCTTTCATTTGATATTGCTATTATATTGGCATGTATATGGTATGTCAATATGTATTTTTTCGAAAGGTTATACCAACCTTTATACTAATCAACCGGGACTTGCGACGCAAAAGAAAAGAGCCTCCAGACTGGAGGCTCTTCATAGCAATTAATTTCTTTGTTCAACGGGAACATTAACCGGGATCTTGAAATACCAGATATAGAACAGACATAACAGAAACGTGATTCCGTAGGCGACGAGCGGTCTCCTGTGAAAGATCCACAGCAAAGGGAACATAGTGAAGTCAAAAAAGATAGACCAATAGAAACTCCATCCGTACTGGTAGATGATTCGGTCCGTAAGCATAAAGAACCACTCCACCCCTACGTAAACCCCGATGTACCTTAAGTAGTGACCGATGATTTTGCCGGAACGGTCTGGGTAATTCGAGATGAACATTAACGCCGTCGCGGGAAACACAACAAAGGTGTACAGCATTTCGGTCAAGCTATGGTTAGGAAAAAAGTCCGGCTTCAGCTTCCATAGGAAATGGCCCGCCGTCAAAAAGTTATAGAGCAGGTTGCCAATGACAATAAACATCATGGTGTGATGATACCTTTGCCAATGCCGCCAATCCCCGTACCTCCATGCTGCAAGCACGGTAATTACCCCCAGAATCAAATGCACATAAATTGCCCCTCTTTAAAGGTCGAGCTCAGATTAGCTCTTGGAAAATATTGTGCTCTAACCTTGTTTTGTTATTCCTTGTCCGCCATGAAAAAGGACAAATAAAAAAACCTCCGCAAAGGAGGCTTTTTTGTACGCCAAAACTTATGATTGGGCTGGACCTGTCGAGTCGCTGACAACAAGCGAAGCATCCAGCAGAATTTTATTCGGTACGGATTGCCCGGCCCACAGCTTGAGCACGTTCTCGAAAGCAACTCGCCCCATCTCATGCTGATTCTGGCTCAGATGCGTGAACGGATAACGTCCATTGGTCTCCGGGCAGTCAAAGCAGATAATCGAATAGTCCCTAGGCACGGACTTGCCCATTTGCTGCACCGCTTGGAAGGCGATCTGGCCGATGTTGTATTCGGTTGCGAACAATGCCGTAATCTGAGGATGCTTGTTCAGATGGCTGATAATCTTTTGAATATCCTCCTGCTTGTTCTCCTCCGTATTATGCTTCGGAAGCGTAGACGTAATATTCTCCATCCAGACCTCCCGGTCAACAACGATCCCTTTCTCCGCATGGGCTTGAATAAACCCTTCAATCCGTTCCTCAATGGCGGTTGTATCCACTGGCGGAGGCGTCAAAAAGGCGATCGATTTGTGTCCAAGCTCAAACAGATGGTTAGTCCCGTCCTTGGCGGCGCCTACATTGTCCGTGGCAATGGAGCTGGCCGAAATGCCCTTCAAATGGCGGTCGACAAGCACGAACGGGAACTGATTAATGACCAGCTTCAAGATTTCGGCATTGAAGTATTCGCCCTGTGCCGGGAAAATAATAAGTCCGTCCACGCCAAGCTCAAGCAGACCTTTGATCGCCTCCTCTTCGAGGGCAGGCATGCCAAACGTGCGCCGGAGAACCAGGTAGCAGTTATGATGGCGGGATGCTTCCTCCATGCCGTAAATCAGTCCGTTGCCGTAGCTGTCCGCAAAGTCGGTAATCACGAGACCAATCAGCAGCTTGCCGTCTTCCTTGCGCGCTTTCTGGGCTATCGCACCTGCCGCTGCCGGCTGCTTCGGCTGTGGCGCAGGCTGATCCGATACGAAGGAGCCGCGTCCCGGCTGCCGGATAATATAGCCTTCATTAGCCAGAAGCTCCAGTGCCTTCTTGCTCGTAATCCGGCTGACATTGTATTCGTCGCCCAGCTCCTTCTCCGAAGGAACCCGGTCGCCCGGTATATATTTCTTCTCTATAATGTCTTCGCGGAGTGCTTCGAAAATCCGTTCATACATCGGTTTCGATGATTCGTTCATCCTGTTCGTTCCCCCGTCTTCCCTCTGACAAGTGTTTATTATATAACAATATATCATGATATATGTTATTTGCCAAGCTGAATTGACATATCAACTACAGAATAACGACAACACAAAAAGCCTGCGCTCCCGGTCAGGAGTCAGGCTTTCTCAACCTAAACGCATAAGTTACTAGATCGGCATTTCCTTGCCCGTATAATCCACAAAATTGAACTTGCCCTGCGGCACGAGCTGACCTTCGATCATATCCAGAATGCCCCTCGCGCTTTGGCGCGGATCGGTAGGCGCGTTCTCCCCGCCCATGTCCGTCTTCATCCAGCCCGGATGAACGCTAAGCACTTGAATGCCCCGCTCCTTCACGGCGGACAGGAGCTGCTGCGTGAACATATTCAGCGCCGTCTTCGAGATGCCGTACGGGTAATCTCCCGGATAAGCATTCGAGATGCTGCCCGCTTCGGAGGAAATATTGATAATGGTTCCTTGTTTTTCCGTTACTAGCGGAAGAAAATGCTTTGCGACCCGCATTGGCCCAAACAGATTAATATCGAAAGTTTTAGCGACTTCCTCGATATTCAGCTCTTCGATCGGGGTATTGCGTTCTACGAGAATGGCGGCATTATTGACGATTGCGCCAATGGCTTTTCCTTGCTGCTGCAATTTCCCCGCTAACGCGGCGACTCCCGCCTCGTCCGTAACATCCAGCTCCACCAGCTCCAACTGCCCGCCGTATTGCTTGACAAGTTCGGCAAGCTTGCCTTGCGCGGCGGTATCGCGCACGCCAGCAAGAACATGATGCCCGCGCTCCAACGCTTCGGCAGCGATTTCGTAACCCAGACCTCTATTGGACCCCGTAATAAGAATGTTCATAGTGATAACCCCTCCTTAATCTTCCATTCTTTTAACTATAGCATAAACATATGTAAACATACCTTAGCAGATCCTTTGATAATATAAGGAGTTCTATCCTATTTAAAAAGGCTGAACAGATAGTACTGCTCAGCCTTGGCAGGTATCCTGACTAGATCTTTTCAAGCAAATTATCGATCGCTTGCGCGATTTCCGCGCGCGTGCCGTGACGTCCCGGAGCAAATTGCCCGTTGCCGTCCCCCTGCATCAGGCCGGCTGCGCCGGCTTCGGCAATCGCCGTTTTCGCCCATGCGGCAATTAGAGCCTCATCGGCATACAACGTCTTGCCGGCTCCCGCCTCCGATAATTCGCCGCCTGCAAGCTTATAGGCTCTCAGCAGCATGACCGCCAGCTCCTGACGGCTGATCGGAGCGTTCGGATTAAAGCGCCCGGACGAATCTCCTTGAATGAGCCCTGCTTCATAAGCGGCGGCTAATTCCGCCCCATACCAGGCGCCTGCCGGAACATCCTTAAATCCGGCCGCAGAGGATGCAGCGTTTCCGGTCAGATTAAGCGCCCGAACAATCATAGCCATGACTTCCGCCCGGGTTCCCTTCCGTTCCGGAGCAAACTGCTCCTCCGTCACGCCGTTAACGACATGCTTCGCCGACAGCGAAGCAACGGCTTCGTAGAACCAGCTCGAGCTTCCTACATCCATATAACTCTTCTCGTATTCAAATACGGCAAAGGTCCCTGCGGAATTCAAATCAGCTGCACAGCTTCCATTTGAAGCCTTGTATTTGCCGCCCGCATACTTCCACCGACTATTCTCGCGGTCATAGACATACAAACCAAGCAGCTTGCCATTCAGCTTGGGGGCTGGCACTTCTACCTCGAGTCCGGCCTGAAGATCAGACTGAACGGATGTCAGCAGCGTTCCGTCCTTCGCCTTCAAATTCAGCTCAAGCGAATAAACTGTACCCTTCAGCTTCATCACTGCCGGAACGGCAGGCGTTGCGGTGGACGACAGCGGCCTAAGCGCAAACTCCAGATAGGCTCCGGCCGGCGCCGAACCTGCAAGCTTCTTCAGCGTTTCCGGCTTCCACTGCAGCGCAGGGCCGCCGCTTGCCTGAAGCACAAGCTTGTTAGTACCGAGGCTGCCGATAAGCGAAATAGGCAGCTGAACGCGGTCCGTTCCTTTATCCAACGCAATGGCCACTTGGCCGTTTGCCGCGTTCTTCACATCCTGTTCGTTTACGGTACGACTGCCGTCAGACGGCGGTATAACCGCCGTGCCCCCGCCTGAACCCGCACTGCCGTTTAGTTCAAGCTGCTGCACCTGCCCTTGCTTCGGATCGCGGTCTACGACAAGCATCGTCCAATAATCTACTGACGGAACATCAATCGTAATATGATCGCCGTTCCAGTTATAAGTCAGCTCGGTCATAGCGCCTTCCCCACGGTCAGGGGTGGCCGCAAATACCTTCAGCCTCGCGGCTTCCTGCTTGGTGACGCCAACCGCATAATCAACCTTCAAATCGCTTTGCTTCTCCGGCTCGTTCGCCGCATTTCTCCAGTCGGAGTCGTTATTGAGCAAATTAACAAGATGGATAATATCGTAATTTTCGTAACCTTCGTTTGAAGCATTCTTGCGGACGGTATACCAGAGCGTGTTTTCCGAGCCGTGCTTGCTCAACGCCAGTGCCTGTCCTCCTGCGGTCTTAACGCCGATTGAAGCGGCAGAATCAGCCTTGCTGTCGAAGAGCAGGTTCTCGTAAGCCGCGAAAAACTTATAATAATCCTTCATCGCTTCCTTTGTGCTTTCCGTCATCTTCTTGCTGCGGTTCGGGTAATATTCGTGGGCCAGCATGTTTGGCCCCTCCCCGAGCTTCTCAGCCGTGCCCAGCTCGATATGGGTAGCCCCCATGGAAGCCAGCGCCGCATCCATCAACCGTACGGAAGATTCGTCAAAATATCCGGCCGTTACGCCGCGCAGCTGGATCATACCCGGCTCATCGTCCTCTTCCATCTTAAGCGTTACCGTGTGCTGCCCGGCCGTCATATGCGGGATAATTACATACCCGTCGCCGCTGTAACTGTCTTTGTTGTCCGTCCCCGATAATCCCAGCTTCAGAGCGTTTCCGTTTGCATCCTTGGCTCGTAAGCCATCAATGTAGACGGAACGGGTCGTAAAAGCCCCCGGGTTTGAATACGTAAAGATCAGGCTTTGCTCTCCGGACTGCGGAATCGTGACAGGATAAGCAACCTGCTGCCCGACTTCGCTGAAATTCATTACCGTGTCTTTGTATAACGAGAACGGCGTTTCCGTATTCAAGCTTTCCGCTTCGTAGGAGCGTTCCGCGAGACTGCCGCCTCCAGTGGGAATAACCTTCAGCTTATCCAGCTGGATGCCGCTGTCGGTTCCTTCAAGCATCTTGATCACTACCCGGTTTGCGCCCTTCTGAAGCTGTACCCCGC
This sequence comes from Paenibacillus sp. JDR-2, assembly GCF_000023585.1. NCBI lineage: Bacteria > Bacillati > Bacillota > Bacilli > Caryophanales > Paenibacillaceae > Paenibacillus > Paenibacillus sp. JDR-2. Next base: position 5,768,677 of record NC_012914.1, read on the forward strand.
TTAACACGGCATTGCCCCATTCGTCGCTTGCCGTAGGCGCGAAGCTTACCGTCTGCTCTTCTCCGTCCCCGATATAAACCGAGCGGCTTAGCGGCAAAACGTCCGTCCCGTTATTCCGGTAGAGCCAATGCAGATCATAGCTTCCCGCTTCCTCCGCGTTTACGTTGAACGCAAGCCGGTCGTTCTCGTTGTTAAAATCCGAGGCATAGCCAACCACCGGAATGACGCCGCCGCCCGTTACCGCGCTTCCCGTGCTGTATTCGTAACCGCCGGCCAGCAGCCCGCCGACATTCGTATATTGGCCGCTGGATTCCATTCGGAGCGTAATCGTATGATGGCCGGCCGGAACCGCTGCCTCCAGCTCCTTCCGCTGCATCGCGCCGCCCCAGCCGCCCGGCGTTTTCGGGAACAACACCTCTTGCGCGTTCTCCGCAGGCTCGCCGTCTACCAGCACGGACATCGTTGGACTGTTATCGCCATGGTACAGCACCGTAATCTGATCGACGGCTTCTGACAGATTCACCTCGTAAGTAACCGTCTGGCCTTGCTGGCCGAAATTATCCGTCTTGCTCTCGTTGTAGGAAACGCTGTTCGTCTGCGGGATATCGGCATATAACGCCCCGTACTTTTTGTCCCCGACACTCATATACCGCAGCTTGATGCCCAAATCATCCGTAGGCGCCTTCAGCATAACCGTATTGTCGCCGGCCTCCAGGTGAACGGTCGCCATTCCGCTATGCGCAACAAACTTATCCCAAGTGCCGTTGCCCGGGAAAGCAAGACTGCCCTGCGGCTGATCGTTAACGACCAGGTCACGGCTTACCGTCTGCCAATCCGACGCGTAGCTGAAGCCAAGCGGATAATCGCCCGCTTCCGGCACGCGGACGTGGAACTTCAAATAATCGCCTTTTGTATCAAAATAGTAGACGTTGCCGTACTGATCGACGATAGCCGTATCCAGCTTGGCGTCCACCGCTTCGTAACGGTCGTTCACTCCGCTCCCCACCACGTCCAGGCTGGCCAGGTTAAGCCACAGGTTGTTCGTATTAAGCGTCAATTTAACCGTGTTTTCACCGGCTTTAAGCTCCGCCGGCACCGTATATTGCGCGGTTGGATGGCCCCAGCCCGTATTGACCGAGAAAGGAATAACGCCTTCCGCAACCTCGCCGTTTACGGTCAGCTTGCCTTCCGGTCCAACGGTCCCGTTGCCTTGTCCGTAATTCAGGACAAGATTGTAATTCCCTGCTTCCGGAACGGTTACGGTAAAAGTCACCGCGTCGGTATCCTTGCGTCCGAAGTTGCCAACCCATCCGTAAGCCTTCGTTATCCGGGACTGGTAATCGACGGTGGCCGGAACATCCTCCGCTTCCGTTCCTCGGGTTGTTACGCCGGTCGCCTGCTTATAGTTCATGTAGCCGGCAATAACCATCGCTTTACCGCCGTTTGCGGCACGCGTATCCTCCACCACCTTCTGAAGATCGCGGTATTGATTCCGGTCCTGCCAGATTTCGCTGTAATCAAAGTCCGTCTTGGTGGCTGGGTTCGGCACCGCGCTGTATTCCGCATTGCCGCCGACCATATTGAAGGTCACATCGTTGTTATTCGGATTATTGACGGTCAGCGAATCCTTGACCGCGTTAATCAGCTTGCCGTAATCAAGCGAATAATAACGCTTGTTGCCGTTGTAATCATACAAAAAGTCGTTATCGTTCGCTCCCCATTGATCCAGATGAATGCCGTCAAAACCAAAATCGTTTACCGCCCGGTTAAACTCCTTCGTAATAAAAGCCTGCCACTCCGTATTGCCCGGATCCTGCAGGAACAGCGACGTCGGATGGCCGTTCACGTCAAACGTAAATCCGTTCTGGTCCTTCTGCGGGTTGCCCGGATCAAGCGGGAACTGCGCCGACTTGTTGTACAGCCCCCATAACGGGCTGACGCCAAAATCCTCGTAATTCTCCCTCGCGGCATAGTTCATCTCGTAAGCCATCGCGGCAGAGCCGTATTTCTGCGCGGCTGCCACCTGCTGCTTCACCGACATCGGAAATAATTCGCGCCCGAGCAAATCCGTGTAATGCGTATCCGCATCCATCGTTTCCGTTATGAAATTTCCGTTCTCGTCGGTAAGCGGCTTGCCGCTGCTGTCTGTTTTGGAATAGACCGATACATCGTGCCGCCACATCCAGTCGTAGAACTGATAGCCGTTCAAATAGTAGTCCTGGGACAGCTGCTTCAGCTTCGCATCGCTTTGCTCCGCCGTTTCCTTCGGAAACTCCCCGACATAGCCGTACCTCGGGTACTTCTTCCAGTCGCTGGATACATCAATGGCAGCGGTTGCAAAATCATCGTCAGCCGCTCCTTTTACCCAAGCCTTCACCAAATAGCCCGTATAATCCTCCGCCGGCGGCTTCCACTTTACCTGCAGCTCTCCCTGCCCCTGCAGGACGGTAACGGCCTTCGCGCCTTTGGCCACAAGCTTGTTCAACTGATAAATTTCCACATTGAGCTCGCCGCTCCAGGAGCTGTCGTCCTTCAATGCGAAAGTCAGCGTCGCCTCTTCGCCGGGCGTATAGCGGGCCTTATCCACCGTCAGCGAAGTAATCGCTTTCAAGAATTGGCGCTGTTCACTGCTTGTCGTTTCGGCATAAGCCTTCGCCGTATGTTCACCGGCTGCCGCTTCGAATACCGGCACCGCGCCTTGCAAGGCAACTATAGCTGCAAGCGACTGCAGCAAGGTTTTATTCAGCTTGTTCATCGTATCCTCCTAAAATGAAATCATATCGCCGATTAATCTCCTATACGTGTCTGCCGTTCTACATAAGAAGGGTATAACCGCTTTGGATTATACCCTTCGTGTTACTGCTTATTTGCCGTTAGCCGAGCGCCATGCGTCAAGCTGCTTTTGCGCTTCCGCGATGACTTTATCCACGCCTGCCGCTTTTTGCTTCGCCAGCAGCTTCGGCAGATTTTCTTCCGGATCCAGCTGGCCGGACTTCAGTCCGTCAACAAAAGCTTTGTTGGCATTGTCGATGGCGATAATCTCGTTCTTCACCGGTTCCGGATCAAAGATAAAGCCAAACGTGCGGGCCGGACGGCTCGAGACCATCTCGTTAAACTTCTCGTAGTTCTGATATTTGTTAGGGTCTTCGCCTTCGCGGGTGTAGTTCAGCATCTGGTTGCCGATCTGCCACATAATATCGTGATAGAAGCCCGCGTCATTTGTCGTTTTGCCGTCAGGCAGCGCGATTTGGCCGTTCTTCAGCACGTAATGCTTACCCTCTACGCCGAAGTTGAACAGCGTCAGAAGCTTTTGATCCTTAAAGAACAGGTTTAAAAGCATCATGGCACGGGCAGGGTCCTTCGACGTTTTGGAGATGGCCTGCATCGTTGCCGTCATTTTGCCGGTTTGCAGTCTATCGACGTTTAACGGGATTTGGATCATTTCATGGCCGGCTTTAATAGATGCGTTAGGCGCTTTAGCTACCGAGCCGATCTCCATGTCAGCCAGAATCTCCATATCGCCTACTAGGGCAAAAGCTTTGCCCGCCTGGATTTTCTTCCACGCATCAAGTCCCGGAGTCAAAGCGTCCTTATTGATAAAGCCCGCTTTGAACCATTTGTGGGTCAAGTCGGCAAGCTCCTTATAACGAGGCGTTTCAAAAGAATTAATGACGTCAAGGCTATTCGGATCCGTATTTAACGTGTTTACCGCCGCTACGCTCGAGATCGTATCCAGCGTGCCCGACGAATAGTAAGCTTCAAGCGGGAAGCTTGGCGCCGCCAGCGGCGTTACGTCCGGCTCATTATCTTTAATGATTTGAAGCAATGGCTCCAGATCTTCTACTTTGCCGGATTTCAGAGCGGATAAGTCCATGTTGTATTTGTCGACCAGCGCTTTATCGAGATAGACGCCTTGCGAGCCGCCCAGCTCCTGATGCGTATGAATGCCGTACAGCTTGCCGCCGCGTTTTGCGGGCTCGTGGTAATCCTTTTCTACGGCCTCGATATCCGGACCGTACTCGGCAAGCAGATCGTCAAGCGGAAGCAATCCGCCCTTCAATACCTGCTGGTTATAGCCTAACCAGTCGGCCGTGAACAGCAGGTCGAACTTTTCGTTGGACGCCATCATAAGGTTCGTCTTGTCGTTCCAAGCGCCCCAGTCAATCGGATTCAGCTTTACCGTCATATTTAATTCCGGGTACGTTTGCTTCAAATAATCGTTCATTGCGGTCTGCACGCTGGCCAGATCGGCTTGCGGCGCGTCCGGGTACACCATCACGACCTCGTAAGGATCAAGCGCCTTCGCAGCGTTCTTTGCGGGTTCCGCCGAAGTATTCGCCGAGTTCGAAGCCGTACTCTCTTCCTTGTTGCCGTTTGAGGTTTTGTTCGTCGACGAGCATCCCGTTGCGGCAAACACAATCGCAAGGATAAGCGTAAGAAGAACAAGCGAGCTTTGTCTAAACCTTTTCATTAAAGTGACCTCCCCAAAATGATCAAGCTTAAGTTCTGTATACTAAACCGAAGCGTGTTCGGACTTAGCCTTTGACTGCGCCTACCGTCAGCCCTTTGACGAAATACTTCTGCAGGAACGGGAACACGAACACAAGCGGGCCGATCGCCACCATCGCCATCGCCATCCGAATCGATTCCAGCGGCTGCGTCACATTGGCGGTATTGCTGTAGGCCTTGTTCGCGATGCTTTGCAGGAACGAAGCGTTCATCAGCGTTTTGTTAAGAAGATACTGCAAGGAGTACAGCTTCTCGTTATTGATAAACACCAGGCTTGTGAACCAGTCATTCCAGTAGGATACGATGGTGAACAGCCCGATCGTGGCCATAACCGGCAAGGACAGCGGCAAGATAATGCTAAAATACGTCCGGTACTCGCTCGCGCCGTCAATCTTGGCCGACTCGACGAGTGACGGCGGAATGCTGTTCGTAAAGAATGTCCGGATAATAAAGATGTTGAAGCCTCCTATTAACCCCGGAATAATCAGTGCCAGCAGCGTATCCTGCACATGCAGGAATCGGGTATAGACCAGATACCAGGGCAGGAGACCGCCGGAGAACAGCATCGTGAAAAACACATAGAAACTTAGGGCATTCCGATACGGAAACTCAGTTCGGGACAAAGCATAAGCCATGGCTGAAGTAATAAGCAGACTTATTACAACACCGGTAAGCGTAACCGTGATCGTTACCCCGTATGCCCTCGCGATATTCGCTGAATCATGGATCAGGTAACGGTAGGCTTCCCAGTCGAAATGCTGAGGCCAGAACGTGTAGCCATTTCGCGTCAGATCGTTCTCATTGGTCACCGATACCATAAAAACAAGCCAGAACGGGATTAGACAAGACAAACTGAACAAGGTTAAGAACAACAGGATAAACGGGTTTGTGCGATTATTCGTCTTCATGCTTGGCCCCCTAGAACAACGCGTTTTCTTTGCTGAATTTCTTCACGATATAGTTGACCGTAATGACAAGCACAAAGCCAACGACCGATTGAAGAAGACCTGCGGACGATGCGAGCCCCGTATCGCCGGTTACCAGCAAAGCGTTGTAGACGTAGGTATCGATAACCTCGGTTGTTTCCTTCAGCATCCCCGAAGCCATCGTTGCTTGATAGAACAAGCCAAAATCCGCATTAAAGATACGGCCTACCGCAAGCAGCGTCAGAATAATAATGACCGGCGTAATGAGCGGTACGGTAATTCCGGTCATCTGCTTCCATTTGCTCGCCCCGTCAATGCGGGCAGCTTCGTAATACTCCTGGTCGATGCCAACAATCGCGGCCAGATAGACGATGGCGGAGTAGCCGACCGTTTTCCACGTATTTACGATCGTGAGAATATACGGCCAATATTTCGGCTCCGCATACCAGGCAATCGTCTCCTTGCCCATCGGCTCGAGAATCGATTTGTTAATAAAACCAAGCTCCGGATTCAGGAAGCCGTAGACGAGGTAACCAACGATAACCATCGAGACAAAGTTCGGAAGAATGGCGGCACTCTGGAAAAACTTCGACAGCACCTTCCGCCTAACCTCATTGAGCAGAATCGCAAGCAGTACAGCCAATACCGTATTGATGACCAGGAAAGCGACATTGTACAAAATCGTGTGCTTAATGATCATCCATGCGTCATTGGAGGCAAACAGAAACTTGAAGTTCTGCAGTCCTACCCAATCGCTGCCCCATACGCCCTTCGTATAGTTCAGATCCTTGAACGCCAGGAAGATGCCGAACATCGGAAGATAGTTATTGATAAATAGCATGATAATCCCCGGTATCGCGAGAATAACCAAGGCGCGATGCTTCAGCAGCCGTCGCAGCACGGGCATGTGTTTCACCTTCTTGTTGTTTGTATGTCCTAAGTATACGGCCGCCCGGCAGACCCCCCTACCGTTTTTGTAACCTCAGTCTAGTCGTTTTGTGACATTGCGGTATTCTTGCGGATTAATTCCGTATTGCTTCTTAAACATCTTCGTAAAATGCGAAAAATTCGAGTAGCCCACCTGCTGCGCTATTGCGCTGACCGTCATTCCCGTCGTATCGAGCAGCTGTCTGGCTCTTGCCATCTTCGTCTCGATGAGGTAATCAATCAGGTTCTGCCCGGTCTCCTTCTTGAACAGGCGGGACAAATATGCCGGATTCAAACCGACATGAGCGGCGACATCCTCGCGGGAGATGTCCTCCTCCACGTTCTCTTTTATATATTGAACCGACTTCTGCACGACGCTGTCGCTCTCTAATGCAGTAAAGGCCGCATCCATAACGGCAGAGACGATATTTTCCGCCCAATGCCTGTATTGGGACAAGCTGCGGATTTGAGCCGAAGCCCAAAGCGGGAAGTTTGGCACCTGGCTTGGATTAATCCCTTTTACATGCATAAAGCCGTATACCACCTGCAACGTGTCCAGATGGAATGTCTCAAGCTGGTTCTGATGAATTTGACCTGCTTCCAGCTTATCCACGCTCCGGTTAATCAAGGAAATCACCTTGTCCCGTTCCTTGTTCAGCATATAGGACGACCATTCCGTTACATTGATATTGTCTGGCACAAGCAGCGGCGCGGACGCACCGCCTTGAGGCACATACATAATAACCGACTGCGATTCCTTGACGTTATGACGCTCCTTGTCCTTCAAACCTTCGCATAGCCCGGACACTTCCTGCAGGCTGACGAACTTCCCGATATAGCAGGTGATCTGGCAGTAGAAATAGGTTCGGCATACTTCGATAAACCGTTTGGCGGTCTCCGTCCAGCTGCCCGCGGACCGGGCGGCGCCTGCCGTGTAAATCATCGCGAACATCACGCCGCTCCGGTCCGTTATCACATCCCCGGCGCAGCCCGGGAGAAACAGCTCTCCGGCAGCTTTTTTCACCGCGTACTCCATAATCTCCTGATCCCGCGCATCAAGCGGCTTATGCCATTCCTCGATGCTGATCAGAATCGGCATGACTCTGCCGTCTGCTTGCAGCTCGATTTGGGCATCCTTCAGCCCTCGCTCAAGGAAGTCGCCAAACGACAGCTGGCGCCTAGACAACAGATCCTGCCAGAAGCGTTCGGTGAGCAGAGGCTGCTGTTTGCGCCACAGCTCCGCGTATTTGCGGTACTCGGCATGATGCTGTACGCTCTCTTCCTTCTCTCTAACAGCCTGCAGCATTAAGGAGACCGCCTGCACCAGCTCCTCGCCGTCCACCGGCTTCAGCAAATAATCAAAGCTGCCAAGGTTAACCGCCTGCTTGGCGTAAGTAAACTCCGAATGGCAGGTAAGAAACAGCGACTCGGTATGCGGGGAATGCTCCTTCACCCAGCGGACCAGCGACAATCCGTCCTCATCGGGCATCTCGATATCGCAAACCAGTATATCGATGCGGTGCTCCTTCATGATTTGTCTTGCGGCATCGGCGTGATTGGCGGTAAACACGGCTTTAATGCCCAGCGTAGACCAATCATTACATTCGCAAATGCCATCCACCGCAAATTTCTCGTCATCAACGACCAGCATCTGCGCCATGTTCATCCCGCTCCTTCATATGATCGATAGGTAAAGTCATCCGTATGGCTAATCCTTTTGGTTCGTTTGGCAGGAAGCTGATCCGGGCCAGGCTGCCGTAACGCATCGCTGCCCGCTTCTTCACATTCCAGATACCGATATGATTATCGTCCGAGGAGGGCTTGTATTGGTCCGATGCCAGCTCGTTCATCCGCTCATCGCTTAAGCCTTTGCCGTTATCCTTTACTTCGATATGCATCAATCCGGAATTCTCAGCGTCCCGTAAGGCCGTAATTTGAAGCAGGAACGGCTCCCCTTTTACGCTCATGCCGTGAATCATCGCATTTTCCGCAAACGGCTGTACGAGCAGCGAAGGTATACGGGCTTCCAGAAGCTCCTCCGCACACCGGATCTCGAAGTCGAAGGTATCCTGATACCGCATCTTCTGAATTTCCAAATAGTTGCGGATATGCTCAAGCTCCTGCGACAGCGTGATCGTATCCCGGCTTGTTCCAAGCATAAACCGGAAATAGCCGACCATATGGCGAACCGTCTTCTTCACCAGCTCGTATCTCTTCAAATCCGCCAGCTGAAAAATAATGTTCATCGTATTGAGGAAAAAATGCGGATTGATCTGCGTCTGCAGATGCTTCAGCTCCGCCTTCTGCGCGTTCAGCCGCTCCTCGTACACGTCGATCTTCAGGTCCTTGATCTCGTCCATCATGTTGTTAAAGGTATGGTTAATAATCGCGAATTCGGTAATCGGCGAATCCGGCAGCTTCATCTCCATATCCCCGTCCTTCACGCGCCGGATGGTGCCAAGCAGCTGAAGAATCGGATTCAGGATAATGCGCCGGAATACAAAGAGATAGACAAGCAAAATAATCAGGACAAACAGCGGAAGCAAATTAATAATCGTCTGGAATTGTTTCAGCCCTTTCAAGAGATCCGAATACGGCAGAACAACGGCCATGCTGATCCCGCTGAGCGGCGATTTGCTTGTAATGATAAACAACTTCCTGCCCCCGTCCGAATAAGAGAAGGACGTATTCCTTGCCAGCTTATCGGCCGGAAGCCGGAAATCCTTGCTTAAGCTGCCTGACGGCTCGGACAGAATCATGCCGTCTTCCCCGGCAAACAGCACGTCACCGCTCGTACGCACATCCTGAAGAGGCAGCTTTAACGTATTCATGCTTATCAAGGCGCCGATATAAGCGTTATTGGTCGTATCATCGCTGACAACCCTGTGCAAATAATAATCCTGGCCAATCTTGACGGCCTTCCATTGATACAGAAGCGGATGCAGCACTTCGGTGTTATTAAGCGTCTGAGTAATCCAGCTGCTGACCTGGTCATGGTCGGTGCCCGAGATGACATTGGTTGTCGCCAGGACGTTGTTGGGCTTCGAATACACATAGAACATGTCTACCGTATGGTAATAGGAGCGGTAGGCCGAGTTCCTCTGAATCAGCTCCATCTGGGCAAAATAGTATTCGGAGTCCGACAGCCCAGTCTGTCCGAACTTCTGAAAGTTCTCGTCATGGTCCACGTTGTAGACCATATTCGTCGTAATGTCGTCCAAGCTCCGGTCGATCATATTCAGATTGGAATTCACCAGATTCTGATAGGAATTCGCTACCTGCATGAGCACGACATCCTGCGCGTAGTGACCGGCCGCAAACAGAATAAGCAGGAGCGGCAGAGTGACGGCCGAGAACAGCATGATAAACCGCGAGCTTAGCTTTTTCGTTTTTTTCATGGATTTCCCAAACATGGTGGAACCTCCCGTACCCAATCTAAGAGCAGAAAATGCGTGGCAGACCTCTTGCATTGGCCCGCCACGCATTTTCTGTTTTATGCACGCAAATCCTTGACCGTCTGCCTTTCCACAATCTCATGCGGAACAATAAGGCTCGGGACGATCTTTCCCGTTTCAATCATCGTAATAACCTTGTCGGCCGCATCTCGGCCTAACTGAAGCAACGGCTGCCCAACTGTCGTCAGCGCCGGGTAAACCATCCTCGACAGCCGGATATTATCGTAGCCGATCACGGATAAATCTTCAGGCACCCGGATGCCTTTCTCCATAGCGGCATTCATGGCTCCAACGGCCATTTCGTCGCTTGCGGCAAATACGGCCGTTATCCCGCGCTCGTGCTCCAGCAGCGTCTCCATCGCCGCTTTGCCGCTGTCATAATGGAAATCACCGTAAGCAACCCGCGAGCCGCGGAACGGAATTCCTTTGTCATGCAAGGCATCCTTATAGCCCTGCAGTCTTGGTATACCCGCTATCGGATCCTCCGCCGTACCGGCGATCATCGCGATATCCTTATGTCCCTTGTCGATCAGATAACTTACCGCATCGTACGAGGCTTGCCGGTCATCGACCTTCACAAACGGAACCTTCGTATCCTCATTCTCGGAGGAGACGAGCACAATCGGCACCTGCATCGTATCCAGCATCTGCTTGTATTCATGCTTAAGCACTTCGCTTGCAAAAATAATGCCGTCGATTTGCCGTTCCCGAAGCACCTGCAGATACTTCATCGTCCGGTTCCCGTCTACCGCCGTATTGCATACAAGCACGCTGTAGCCCCGCTCCAGCGCATACTCTTCGATCCCCTGCAGAACCGCCGATGCGAACTCGCTCGCAACAGCGGGGAACATCACCCCAATCGTCTGGGTGCGCCTGTTGTTCAGGTAACGCGCTATGGCGTTTGGATGATAGCCCATATCCTCTATTGTCTTAATCACCTTTTGCTTGGTTTTATCGGAGTAGCCTGATAGTCCGTTTAGAACCCTGGAAACAGTGGCGATTGATACATTGGCTTCTCTAGCAACATCTCTGATTGTCGGTATCATAGACCATCCATCTCATTCCATGAAGTATTGCCCCGTCCATTTTACGTAACCGGTTACCTCAAAGTATATGGCCCTGAAAAACTCTCTGTCAATCGCCTTGAAATAGTAAATTATTTACTTATATTTTCTAATGGCTCTACGCGTCCGTAAGCTGCTGCCGCGCCTTGCGTCGGAGCCGCCCAATGTACGGCATTTTTGATTACGTGAAGAATCTCCGGCTGATGATAAATCGGGAACGTTTCATGCCCCGGACGGAAGTAGAACAGCTTCCCTTTGCCTCTGCGGTAGCAGCAGCCGCTGCGGAATACTTCGCCGCCTTCGAACCAGGAGATGAACACCAGCTCATCCGGTGCCGGAATCTCAAAGCGTTCGCCGTACATCTCTTCCTTCGGAATTTCGATGAATTCGCCAAGGCCGTCGGCAATCGGGTGGCCGTGCTCAATAACCCACAGCCGTTCCTTCTCGCCGTCATCCCGCCATTTGAGCGCGCCGGTCTTCGTGCCAAGCAGCTTCTCGAACACTTTGGAGGCATGGCCCGAATGAAGGACAATCAGTCCCATGCCCTGCAGTACCCGGTCCCTTACCTTCTCGGCAATATCGTCCCGCACTTCATGATGGGCCAGATGCCCCCACCAGATCAGCACGTCGGTGTTGTTCAGTACTTCGTCCGTAAGACCATGCTCCGGCTCGTCAAGCGTAGCGGTTCCAACCTCAAGGCCTTCAATCGTTTTCAGATATCCGCCAATGGCATTATGAATGCCTTCCGGATAGATGCCTTTTACATGCTCGTTATGCTTCTCGTGGCGATACTCGTTCCATACGGTTACTTTTATTTGCTTCATGTTTGTTGGTGCCTCCTATTATTGAATGGTGATCCAGCGTTCCTCGGTAAAAGATTGAATAATCGCGTCTACGGCCAGCTGGTTGATATAACCGTCCTCTATCGTTGCGTCCAAGCCGTCGCCATGGCCGTTCAAGAGGCGAAAGAACGCCTGCATTTGACCCGTGCGGCAGTGATCCGGAATGTCTGCCTGCCGGAATTGTTCATCGCCTTCCTCCTTGAACTTCACCTGAAGGGAGTCTGCCTCATCCAGGTTATAGACAAGAGCGCCTTTGGAGCCGTAAATCTCAATCTGCTGATAATTGCCCCGCCCGTAAGCGAAACGGGAGATCAGCATGGAAGCCGATATGCCGCCCTCCATCCGGGAGAGAACATGGCAGAAGTCGTCCACGTCAACCTCGCCTTGGCCGGAGCCGTCCAGCAGGTCACGCTGCTTGATAATCGTGTCCGCATCGGCAATCACTCGCTGCGTATTGCCTACCAGGAAGCGGGTGAGATCAAGGATATGGCAGCCCAGGTCGCCAAAGGCTCCCGAGCCGGTAACCGACTGCACGAACCGCCAAACAAGCGGAATATGTTCATGGATGCCCCAATCCTGCAAGTATTGGCTATAGACATGGCGGATCGTGCCCAGCCTTCCTTCTTCAATCAGCTGCTTGGCGTATCGGGCGGCAGCTTTATAACGGTAGGAGAAGCAGATCATATGAGGCAGCGGTTTATTCCGCAAGGCAGTCTTCAAAGCGGACGCTTCCTCCGCGTTCATCCCGACCGGCTTCTCCAATGCAAACGGCTTGCCGTGCTCTATGGCTGCCATAGCAATGGCGAAGTGGCTGACGGTTGGCGTGCCGATGGTGACGGCATCGACCTCCGAATTGCGAAGCAGCTCGGAGTAGCTGAGGTAAGCACGATCCTCGGGAATATTCCACTGCACGCGCCTTGCGGCAAGGCGGTTCTCATCCTCGTCGCAGATCGCCCAAATCTCGGCCTCCCCGCTTGCGAGTATGCCTTCGCTATGAAAGTCGGCAATGCCGCCAAGTCCGATAATACCGATTTTTAATTTACTCATACGCACCATCCCAACGATTCCCGGATTAAAAACCACACCATCAGATTAGCCTGTGATAGAATGATTGAAAATGGCGGATCGAGACACTTTTTGTACAATAGCGACTTTTGAGAAAAAGGGGAATGTTATGCTGTCCGTAAACATGGAGCTTATTCCTACCGTTACGTTTCTTGGATTCGTGGCTTACACCAGCCCGTGGATTCACTTCAAACGAAACGTAGACGAATATATTCTGTACATTATCAAAAGCGGAGAGCTGCATATCGAAGAGAATGGCGAGCGTTACGTATTGCGCAGAGGGGACGTATTTATGCTGGAGCCGAATCTGGATCATGAAGGGTTCGAGAAGCATGTATGCGACTATTATTACATTCACTTTAAGCATCCGGATATTCAAACGGTGCATATCGAGGATATGGAGAGTTACGCGAGGAGCTTCTTTCTGGAGGATCAGGAACCGGAGGCCGGCTGCAGCCATGGCTTCCCGAAGCATTTTAACTTGGCCAACGTAAACGTGAGAAGTCAAGCGTACAATCACCTGAATGAGATGGGGCAGCTATACCTGCGGAAAAATTATAACCGCAGCATGACGGCCCTCAAGCTGGCGGAGCTGTTCGTCCAGTTGTCCCGCGCTTATCTTGCGGAGCATCTGCAAAGCGCAAGGAAACGGACCACCAAAGGGGAGGCTACCGCTTACGAGCTGCTTGATTACATCCATCAGCATTACCCGGACAAAATAACGGGCTCCGATATCGAAGCCCGCTTTGATTGCAATTTCGATTATTTGAACCGGATCTTTAACAAGATTACCGGCTGCTCCATTACGCATTACGTCAATAAAGTAAGGGTGAACCGGGCCCGGGAGCTGCTGGAGAAAACGCATATGACCATCGGCGAGGTCGCCGAGCTGGTTGGCTTCAGCGATATTTATTATTTCAGCAAAGTGTTCAAAAAATACGTCGGGCTTTCCCCTGCTTATTATAAAGGGACAAGGTGAAACGGTTTCTCCGTCCATAGGCGGAGGAGCGCGTTTCATTCCGGAGAATTCTAAGCCATTTTATAAGATACAACTTATAAACTCTTAGAATTCAAGGTGAAACGGCTTCTCCGTCCTTAGGCGGAGGAGCACGTTTCATTCCGGATAATTAGGCTTTGTCCCGGTAGATTTTCCGGTATGCGGCCGGCGTAAGGCTCTCGAACTTTTTGAACGTCTTGATAAAATAACCCGCGTCGGCGAAGCCCAGCTCGTCGCTGATCTGGTTGACGGACAGATCGGTTGTCTCGAGCAGCTCTTTCGCCCAGCCGATCTTCAGATGCGGGACAAACACCGAGAAATTCTCGCCCGTCTCCTTGGTGAAAATCCGGCTGAAATAACTCGGACTGACATGGCATAAGGCAGCCATCTCCTTGAGGTCCGCATTCACGTGCTTATGGCGGTAAATATAATCAAAAGCCGGCTGCAAAATAGAGTTGCCTGCCTGGTAGACGCTGGCGGAATTCTTCAGCTTTTTCTCAATCAGCGTATTGGACAGCTCGCTTTGCAGCGCTTGAATATGCTCATAAGAGGAATCAATCGTATGCACGAGAGCAGCGGCCGGATTTTCCCTGGACAAGGAGTCCCGGTACATCTGAAGCATATCGCTCTTGCGGATCGCTTCCTCCACGATATAGTTGCACAGATGAAACAGCATATCTGCGATTTTTTCGACTTCCTCGAAAGACAACACCGGCAGCGACCGGTAATGCTCCTGCAGAGCGTTAAACTTTTTATCCGTCTCCACGTTGGGAGGCCTTGTCACGATCTGCTCAATCGGCACTTCGGGATCGCTCAGCTTCACCTGTCCCGCCATAACCGCGCCAATATATTGATTATCCACCACAATCGGAATCGCTATATCGAGAATTTGAAAATGGCATTGATAAATATAAGGCTTGTTCGAACGGACCGCCTCGAGTCCCCCTCGCGCGTCGCATTTCTGGCAATAGGACGATAACGTGGAGTCCTTCCGCACCTCGCGGCAGAAAGCCTGGCATTCGCTATGCTTGGAAACGGGGTTACCCTTGTAATCAACCGTAATGATCGCCATCTTCGTTACAAGAGACATGGAATCCTGAAGCTTGTGCCATTTGTCGATATCCATAATTTGTTTCAGATCATATCTTGCGTTCATTGTGATCGCTCCAAACCTGAAGAGATAACTATATTATACTAGAACTCGTTGCTAGGACAAAATAGTACAATTCCAGGAAGGATTGAGCATAAAAACACCATCTTAATCTGCTTTATTTTGCGCTTATCGTACAATGCTTCCTCCCGCCTCCTAATTTTATAATGAGAGTAGTCGGTAAGCTGCGGCTTGCCATGGCTCATGCTTACGAAGTATGAATTACCACATAATAAACCTTGTATGACAATTCATTTCAGGAGGTTATTCAAAATGAGAAAAGCATTTATCAGCCCAAGCAAATACGTTCAAGGTGAAAACGAACTGCTTAACCTCGGCTTTTTTGTTCAATCGTACGGCGATTCCGCCCTTCTTATTGCTCATCCCGAAGATGTAAAGCGCGTAAAGGACAAGCTGGACTTTACTTCTAATAAATTCAATATTACGCTGGTTGAAAGCGGATTCCGCGGTGAATGCTCCCGTGAGGAAATCGCCCGGCTGAAAGAGCTTGCCCGCGAGAAAAACTGCTCCTGCACGATTGGTCTCGGCGGCGGCAAAGCAATCGATACCGCTAAATGCGTGGCCGAAGGCGAAGCGCTTATTATCGTTCCGACGATAGCCGCGACCGATGCTCCAACAAGCCATTCCGCGGTTATTTACACCAATGACGGAGCTTTCGAGGATTATGCTTACTTCAAATCCAGCCCTAGCGTTGTTATGATCGACACGACCGTTATTGCCAATGCCCCTACCCGCTTCCTCGTATCCGGCATGGGTGACGCGCTGTCGACTTACTTTGAAGCAAGAGCAACTTCCCGCTCCTTCTCCAAAGTAAATGCCGGCCTGCCTAACGGCGTACATGCCGGTGCGGCGCCAATTGCCCGCGGAACCAAAGCGGCGCTTGCGCTCGCGAAGCTCTGCTATGAGACACTCCTCGAGGACGGCGTGCAAGCGAAATTGGCATCCGACAGCAACAAAGTAACGACGGCGCTTGAGAACATCATCGAGACCAACATCCTGCTCTCCGGTCTTGGCTTCGAAAGCGGCGGCCTTGCGGCAGCCCATGCGATCCATAACGGTCTGACCGTGCTAGAAGGCACGCATCACTATTTCCACGGCGAGAAGGTTGCCTTCAGCACGATTGCGCAGCTCGTTCTGGAGAATGCGCCGAAGGAAGAAGTAAACGAAGTTCTTGCATTCTGCGCGGCGGTTGGACTGCCTGTATGTCTTTCCGACATCGGCGTAGACAGCATTACGGATGAGGAGCTTGCCCAGGTTGCGGCGCTTGCCTGCATCCCGGAAGAATCGATTCATGCTATGCCATTCCCGATTACGGAGGAAGCTGTAGCCGCTGCGATCATCGTTGCCGATCAGCTCGGCCAGGCTTTCAAACAAGGAAGGAAGTCGTAAGATGAAAAAGATCATCAATCAGCCGGAGACGCTTGTCCGCGAGATGTGTAACGGACTTGCAATGGCTCATCCAGGCCTTGAATTCAACTCCAAATATAAAGTCATGAAGAAAAAAGACATCAATGCCGCCAAAGTGACGCTGATCAGCGGCGGCGGGAGCGGCCACGAGCCGGCTCATGCCGGCTTTATCGGCAAAGGGATGCTGGATGCGGCAGTCTGCGGCGACGTATTCGCCTCCCCTTCCCAAATTCAGGTCTATCAGGCGATTAGGTCTACGGCAAGCGAGCAAGGCACGCTGCTTATTATCAAGAACTACAGCGGCGACATGATGAACTTCAAGAACGCCGCTAGTCTTGCGGCGGAAGACGGCATTCAAGTCGGTTATGTCAAAGTAGACGACGACATTGCCGTTGAAGACAGCCTGTATACGGTGGGACGCCGAGGCGTTGCCGGTACGGTGCTTGTCCACAAGATTGCCGGTGCGGCGGCGGAAGCGGGACGGAGTCTCGCCGAAGTAAAAGCTGCGGCCGAGAACGCGATTGCCCATGTCCGCAGCATCGGGTTTGCTTTTACCTCCTGCACGGTTCCGGCGAAAGGCACGCCTACGTTTGCGATTGGCGAAGACGAAATGGAATATGGCGTTGGTATCCACGGCGAGCCTGGAATCCGCAGAGAGAAGCGGATTTCCGCCGACGAGCTGTCGCAGCGCATGGTTTCGGAGCTGCTTGCCAGCTTGGGCATGAATGCCGGTTCCACAGAGGAAGTTGCTGTTCTGGTCAACGGCTTTGGCGGCACACCGCTACAGGAACTGTACCTGCTGAACAACGCCGTCATGCGTGAGCTGCACGAAAAAGGCATTGCCGTTAACAAGGTGTTTGTCGGCAACTACATGACCAGCATCGATATGGCAGGTGCATCCCTGTCAATCATGAAGCTGGACGAGCAGCTGAAGCAGCTGCTGAACGAAGAATGCGATACGCCTGCTTTCATCGTGCGCGGCGGTGCCTCGGAGAACGTGTCTTACGTGGCATTGGAGGAACAGGCGGCAATCGCAGAGAACGTGTCTTACCGCGTAGAAACCGGCGAAGAGTATGCCGTAGTGGAGAACGGAAAGCTGTCCCTTCGCAACATGACTTACCTCATTGACAAGATGAGCGAGATCATTATCGAGAACGAAGTGCCATTCTGCGAGCTGGATTCCCATGCCGGCGACGGAGACTTTGGCATGAGCGTGGCAAAAGGCTTCAAGCAGCTGAAAGCGGAATGGAAGGATATCGCGGGCGAGTCCAAGGATATCGGCAGCTTCCTGCATGCCTGCTCCCTGATCATTATGGAGCATTGCGGCGGCGCTTCCGGCCCGATCTGGGGCTCGGCCTTCCGCGCGGGCGGCAAATATGCCGAAGGCAAAACGGAGCTGACTGTTGCCGAGGTAGCAGAACTGCTTGATGCGGTAGTGAAAGGCATTCAGGCAACCGGCGAAAGATCGTTTGGCCGCGGCGCCGTTGTAGGCGACAAGACGCTCATCGACGCGTTGATCCCTTATGCGCAAAGCTGGAAATCCGCGGCGGAAGCGGGAACCGAGCTGAAGTCTGCCGGCATTGCGGCTGCGGATGCAGCGGTCGAAGGCGCCAAACAAACCGAGACTATCGTTGCCCGCATGGGCCGCGCCGGCACCGTCGGCGAACGCAGCATCGGTTATCCCGATGCGGGCGCTTACGCGCTTGGGGTTATTTTCACGGGATTGTCGGTCGTGTTGAAATAGCAGGTGGATATAGAAACAGCAGCAGTCGTGATGACTGCTGCTGTTTACTATATGGAAGAACTTTTGCTCGCACACTCTTAAAACCCGCCTCTGGAATGAATAATTTGACCGGTTATCCATTCTGAATCATCGCTTGCTAGAAACGTGATCAGACGCGCTGCATCTTCCGGAAGTCCAATCCGGCCCATCGGGAACTGCGGCAACAGACCCTCTTTCAACTCTTCGGACATCCAGCCCGTATCGGTAGGACCGGGATCAACGGCGTTTACCGTTATGCGAAGCGGAGCCAGCTCTGCGGCCAGCGATTCGGTAAAGACGGAAATAGTGCCTTTTGTTGCTGCATATGCAAGATTCCCGGGCATAGGGCCTTTCCCCTGGCCGGAGGTAAGGTTGATGATTCGTCCGCCTAATTTGCAAAGGGTGGATTGCTCTGCCTCAAGCATGCGAGCGAATTCCGCAGTTAACATAAATGTACCCCTGATATTTACCGCGCAATGCGCGTCAATCAGAGCTTCGGTCAACTGCCGGAAATCGGCATCCACGCTGTAAGTCGCGTTATTCACGAGAATGGTCGGAATACCAACGGTCTTCCGCACTTCTTCCAATAGCAACAAGCCCGAACCCGGCAAAGCAAGATCCAACTCCATATTTCCTACTTTTCGACCTGATTGACGAAGCTCCCCGGCGAAAAGATCAGGCCAGCTTTCATTGGCGTCATTCGGATATATATTTTTATCGTAGTCATACAGATGCGTAAAGAACAGATCGGCCCCTTCGGCGGCAAATGTCCGGCAAATGGCGGCTCCAATTCCACCGGGGCGGGTCACTCCCGTAACGATGGCGATTTTTCCTTTTAATCTGGCCATTTTAGATTTACCTCCCGTATCAGTTATAGTGGTCCTGCTAACGAAACCTCATATGCTTATTTATCAAAAAACAACAGTTTTACGATTCTAACGAAACCTCGTAACGCTATTTGGTTCCTTGAAGACATCATAATACGTTTTTATGGACTATAGCGATATGAGGATTCGTTACAAATCCAAATGCCGTCATTTCGAGCCGATAGCGCTATGCAGGTTCGTTAGCCCAAAATGACGCAAAGAAAAACAGCCAATCAAAGACTGGCTGCCGGCATGCAAAATGATTCATTTTTTGTTTTTCTTTGAAGCCATCCAGAAAACGAGAATAACGACGGGAATAAAGATAAACCAAGGAATATGAATCGTGCTTTGGGTAATCACGGCGAGCACCAGTACGCCTAAAGCGCCAATAATGAGCCAGAGGCAACCTCTGCCAAACGTCTCCATGCCTACGAATCCTCCTCCCTCTTTGACTGCCTTCTTTAAGCCAATTGTATTAATCGGGACTCGATAATAAAACGGCGAAGGCAACAAAAAGCCGGAAGAAGCATTATCGTTTCAGTTTATTTTCAAGTTCGAGCTCAAGATGCCATTCGTACCGTCCGTAACCGGGAATAACCGAGGTTTCTCCTTCGTCCCAAGCCGCGGAGGCATCGTCGAGGAAGCCGGTTGCGGGCTCCAGCGCGACATGATACTGATTCAAATAACCGCCGTAATTCGCCCATACCGCCAAATAAGGAACCTGCTCTTTCGGGAATGTCATCGTCAGCATCTCCCCGCTTGCCGGATCATATAAGGAAGCCCGGCCTTCCGGCAGCGTACCGTCAAAATAAAACTTCTCCGCGGTTTCCGCGCTTGCCGCTTCCGCGATATTTAAGCTAACGTCCGGCAGAGGCCTTGGCCACGGCAGAAGCGTCCCCTTATCGCCAAGTCTGCGATTATGGGAGTAGGATACCGCAATTCGTTCCAGCTTTGCGGGTACGATAATTTCCATTCCCGCTTCGACTTGAAACAAAGGATGAGCCGCCCATAGAAACGGGAGAGGTTCTGCTCCTAGATTATGAGCGATATAATCAATCCTCAAGCGGCCTTCTTCCGTAAAAGAGTAGGTCTTCTCCAACCGGTAAGGCAGTCTGCGGCCTTCCACTTCGCAAAACAAACGATTATCCCGCAGGCCGCATTGCCAAGCCAGCGACCATACCTCGCCGTGATCGGGCAGATCGATGCCCGCCCAGGGCGATTGCTGCAGGCGGCAAGCGTCAACCGTCGGGAACATCTCGTCCCAGCCGCTGCCGTCAGCTACCGCGAATGAACTGGCATACCCCAAGTTGCCAAGCGGAAGCGTAGTGCGGGACAGCCACTCTCGGCTGGTGGCAGCGTCCTTCAGCGATACGACCTTGCTGCCCAGCGACGGAATAAGCGTCAGCTCCAGCATGGAAGAACAGCCTCTCCATGCCTCGTAACCCTCGAACATCACTTTCTCCCAATACATGCTTGTCATTGTCTTCAAGCACCTCCCGTTCTTATTGAAGCAGCTTCCGCAAATAAGGGAGCGTTATGCAGTCCTCAGCGGACTGTACCTCGCTCCCGTTAAATTATGACATGTAGGCCAAGGCCGGCAAGCTGCGATGAATAGCGGCACCCTGATGGGTCGGCTCAAGCTCCAGCACTTCGCGGAAATGCTCTTCGGCTGTTGCTGCCTGCCCTAAGCCTAATTGACCAAGCGCTATCATGTAGTGGCAATGAATGCGGTTCTTTTTGTCCAGATCCTCGTCGAAGACCAGGAAATCCGGAAGCGATACCGCAAAGTAATCGATTTTCTGCGGCTGGAACAAATGCTGCTCGCCGTAGTCGACCAGCTTGTTGAAGCGGCTGCGCGCTTCCCGCTCGCGTCCCAGCTCGCGCAAAGCCACGCCTTGGTAATAAATCATGTGAGGCGGCTGATCGTTGTAGAACATGGCGCTGGTTGGTTCGTCCAGCCCTTCCGAAGCCAGCGACCAGAAGGTCTCAGCCTGCTCCGCGTGGCCAAGGATCCGGTACGCAATGCCGAGATAGTAGTTGATATTGTTCTCCTGCGCGCCATCAAGCTTGCCCTCGTTGATGGACAACGGATATTGTTTGGCCGCTTCCAGCTGGTTGATGGCTTCGGCGGCTTGCCCTTGCTCCAGAAGCTGCTTAGCGAGCTCTACGCGAGCCAGTACGTATTGAGCCGGCACCTTTCCTTCTCCACCCTCCCAAGGATGGAAATAACGGGCGAAGATGAGCTTCAGCGCTTCTTCATGACGGCCAAGCGAGTTGTGAAGCGTTACGTATTCAAGATACAAATCATCGCGAAGCAGGACCAGCTCCTTATTCCGCTCCAAGATGGTCAAGCGTTGCTCCGCCGTATAGGCCAGCTTCTTGTACAGCTGATCCAGCTCGTAGAAGATGCGGGCGTCATCCGGCGCCAAGGCATGGGCTTTCTCAAGCGAAGCCAAGGCGGCTTCCGGCTTGTTCTGTTTATTGTAATAAGCAAGCGCGAGATTACGGTGAACGGTCGCGTAATTGCCGTCGATGCCGGTCGAAGCCTCCCAGCTTGCCGCGGCTTCGGCATGGCGCTTCTTGTCATACAGCAGGTTGCCGAGATAATAGAACGCTCTTGCGTCATCCGCGCGCATCCGGGACGCATGGGTCAGGGCGACGTAATCCGCAATCGTATTCGGGAAGCAGTAAGCTGGATTCGCTACTTGACCAAACGAGTAGTAATAGTTGCCGGCGGTTTGGTCTCCGGCCATATGATGGTAGTATCCCTGGTAATAATGGACCATCGGATAGACGTTGCCCGCCGTCCGCTCCTCGATTCGTCCCAGCACGTCAAGCGCTTCGGCGTACAATCCCGCATCCGCGTAATCCTGCGCCAGCGAGATGTAATTGTGGGCATCGTCCCGCATAAGGCCGGCAAGAGCTTCCAAAGCTGACGAGGCTTGCTCTTCTCTGCCCTCAAGCTGGTGAATGCGAATCCATTCGTTACGCGAGCCAAAGTCGATAGGATCGTAATCGGATGTTTCCGTCGCCAGCCGCCCTGCTTCTTCCAGACGTCCCAGTCTGCGCAGCAGCGCCATTTTTAACAGCCGGGCCTTGCGGTTGCGATACTGCGCATCGATGGAACGATCAATTAGCTCCAGCGCTTCTTCGTATTTGCCGCTGCCTGCAGCCAGCTGAGCAAGAGCAAAGTATCCCGCAGCTTGCCAAGCTCCGGACCAGACCGACTTATAGAATGCGGCGAACGCTTCCTCGTGGCGTCCCTGCCATTTGAGCACCTTGCCCAGATGGAAGAACGGCTCCGCGTCGTATGGCCGTGCATTATGCCGCGTCAGCGTCTCGATCGCGCGGCGGAAATACGTCTCGCTCTCCGCGAACTGGCCGCGGCGCAGCAGCAGCAAGCCGTAAGCATTGTTCAGGCGGATATCCCCCGGATCGCGCTTAAGTCCTTCCAAGTAGTAAGGATCCGGCTCATAAGTAGCATGCCTGTACTGTTCCAAATGCTGGGCCGCCAAGAACAGAGCCTCTGTACTGCGAAGCTCTTCCGGCTCGCCAATCGCTTTTGCCGGATCCGGCGTCTTCTCCAGCTGCTTCCGCTGCGGACGATAGCTGACAAGCTCTTTGCCGTTGTCCGCGAATACAGCAAGCTTCAGGTTCTCCTCCAGCTCCCCTTCTTCAAGAACCACCGCTTCCGTGAATACCTGGGATGGAGATAAAGCCGCCATTTGATCGATATAGGTGCGGGCTGCTCCCTTTAACACGATACGGGCTTTTTCGAAGACCGAAGTCGCGTAAGCATTTACTCTAGCCTGCTGGCCTTCGACCTCCAAATTGACCGCGGCATTAATCGTAGCGTTTTTCACCATGCCGACTTCCTTGTAAGGCATAAAGTATTGCTTGAAGCTCTTCTCCTCGTATGGCTGCAGCCAGGTGAAGTCCGGCTGGTTATCCGTATAAACGCCCGTCATCAGTTCGATGTAAGGCCCGTCCTCGTCCGTCAGGTTCCGGTCCCAAGCCTGGCCGAATTCGCCATGCCCCCAGGTCCATTGTTTTTTGCCGGGAGACACATGCTTGTTGGCAATATGAAGAATGCCCGCTTTTACGTTGTGGTCATAGCCGCCGACAAAGTCGTAATCCGACCGGTATGCCATGTACGAGGTTGGCACCGGTATGTTGCGGTAACGGGAGATGTCGACGCCTTCGGAATAATCCATTTTGTAATACGTCCCGGTTGCGATCGGGAATTTGGATACATCCCGCTTGCCGTGGTCAAACACGGCGTGAACGTCTGGCGGAAATACGGACTGCGTATGGTCGTTGACCGCAACCGCCGGATTCGCCCACCACAGGAACGTTTGCGGCTCGGAGGTCCGGTTGAACAGCTGCGCGCTTATTTCCAGATAAGCCTTTCCGGGAAACAGGGTGAAGCCCGTTGTTACTTTGGTGCCGTACATCCGGTCGATCTCGCCGACCCATACGGTCTTGCTGCCGTCCGCATTTTCCCGAATATCGCATTCCACCGGTCCATAGGTGTTCGGACGGTGATGCTGCGGCCAGTTGAACTCAATGCCGCCGGAGATCCAAGGACCGGCAAGTCCAACCAGAGCCGGCTTGATAACCTGATTATGGTAGACGAAATCATAATCGTTCGTTTTGTCCACCGCACGGTAGATCCGGCCTCCAAGCTCGGGCATCAATTGAATTTGCACGAATTCATTTTCCAAAAAGACGATCCGGTAAGGCTTCATCACCTTCTCGTCGTAAATCTTGTCGATAACGGGATGCGGGTAGACGCGTCCCGAGCTGCCTTGATACACGCGTTTCTCCAGAAACATCGGATTGGGGTCCGGTTTCCCTACTTCATAGGTGGGAAGCTCCACCGTCTGCTCCCATACTTTTACTTCAGTAGCCATTCTCGATTCATCCTCCCCGAGGTACGATTGTTATGGGTTAATCGTACGCAATTGCGGCAAGGACCGCCATTGACAATCAAATGATTATAATGGACAATATGATGATTATCAGAACCTTCGAATCCTTATATACAGGCATGATTGGAGGATCTCTCAAGGCATGGATAGACTATTAAAGGAAGAAGGCTTCCCTTCACAGAAGCTGATCGTGCTTCCCGACCACATATTGGCCGAATATGCCGCCCATCCTCTTATCCGCCCCCTTCATATTACGGATATCGGCTGTTTCCCTTACGCGCGGCATCACTACCGGCACCGCCCGGAAGGAAGCGAAGCCTATATTGTCATGTATTGCACGGACGGCTGCGGATGGGTCAAGCTGGACGACGAGAAGCGCCTTGAGGTACGCAAGGGCGAGCTTACCTTAATCCCCGCCGGCACGCCTCATGAATACGGATCGTCGGAAGAGGAACCATGGACCATCTATTGGATCCATCTGAAAGGCGAGCTTGCGTTCTCCTTCTTCGGCGAGCAAGGAAAAGCAGCACCCGTGCCCATCCCGGTGGAGCGTTCCTCGGCTATCATCGGGCTGTTCGACGAATGTTACGAAATGCTGCTGAAAGGCTATACGCTGGATCATGTCATCTACGTCTCGCAGCTCGCCTGCCATCTGGCAGGCATAATCCGGTTAGTCCAAGCGCATCGACAGGCGGCCCCAAGTCCGCGCAGGCAGCTCGACATCGAGAAGGCGATCCAATATATGACGGAGCATCTGGAGGATAATGTGTCGCTGGCGGAGCTGGCGGCGGAAGCGGCGTTGTCCGTGCCCCATTTTACCCAATTGTTCAAAAAAAAGACCGGCTATTCGCCGATCGATTATTACTTGCGCCTGAAGATTCAGCTGGCCAGCCAATACCTCGATCTGACGGATCAAAGCGTCAAGGCCGTTGGCATTCGCGTCGGCTTCCAGGATCCCTACTACTTCTCCCGGCTGTTCAAAAAAATAATGGGGAAGTCGCCTTCCGCGTACCGAAGCACGCATAAAGGATAACTTCCCCGTCAGGAAACGATTATTGTTGTTCCCGGATATGGTACATCAAGCTGTCGAAGTCGCCTCTCAGCGGCAGCTCTACGCCAATGCGCATAAGCGAACGTCCGCTGAACACGCCTTCGATACCTTTAATAGCGTATTGCTTGTCCGGGTTAAGGCCTTGCAGGAGCAAGCGCGGGAAGTGGTCTCCCAGCTTCTGCGAATGCAGGAAAGCGAACAGCACGCTTTCTTCTTCCCCGCTTTCGCCGATGCCGACGTATTGAACCGCTTCTACGCCTTTATGCTTCAGCGCGCTTAATCGATACTGCCGGCCTTCCTGAACGAGCGGACGTACCGTTTTATACTGCGCGACCAAGGCGCCCGCTTCCGCAAGCTGCTCCTCGCTCCAATGATTCAGATTAGCTCCGATGCCAAGCGTGCCCGTCATGGCACTGTGGAAGCGGTAAGGGATGGAAGTAACGCGTTTGTTCATTCCGCTTACTTCTTCCGTCACCCAGCAGGTCATCAGCTTAGGCGCGTACGCATACGAGAAGCCTTCTTGAATGCTCAGCCGGTCGAAAGCATCCGTGTTGTCGCTTGGCCAAGCTTGCTCTGCATACCGCAGCATGCCGAAGTCTATGCGGGAACCGCCGCCCGCGCAAGTCTCGAACGCGACATGAGGGAATTTCTCCCGCAGCTCCGACCAGATCTCGTACAAGCTTCGCACATGGCGGACCCACAGCTCCTTCTGCCGGTTAAGCGGATGGTTCATCATGCCCGGCTCGGTAATCGTCCGGTTCATGTCCCATTTAACGAAGGAAATATGATGACGCTCAAGCAGATCGGACATAAAGCCGATAATGTAGCGTTTTACTTCCGGCATGGAAATGTTAAGAACAAGCTGGTTGCGCAGCTCCGTCCGCGAGCGGGTCGGGAAATGGTATACCCAGTCCGGATGCTGCCGGTACAGGTCGCTGTCCGGGTTAACGGCTTCCGGCTCGACCCAGATGCCGAACTCCATGCCTAGTCCGCGAACCTTGTCAATCAACTCGCCGAGCCCGTTCGGGAATTTCTCCGGATTAACGGTCCAATCCCCAAGGCCCGCGCGGTCATGGTTGCGCTGTCCGAACCAGCCGTCGTCAATAACGAACAGCTCTACGCCAAGCTTCGCCGCACGCTCGGCAAGGGCCGTCTGGTCCTGAACGTTGACGTCAAAATACGTCGCTTCCCACGAATTATACAATACTTTGCGTAGACTTCGTCCCGGAGCCACGACTTCATACTGATACTGATGCAGCATGCGGCTCATTGAACCAAAGCCGCCGGAAGCATATCCTCCGACAAATACGGGCGTCTCGAAGTTTTCTCCCGGAGCAAGCGTCCATTCGCTGTCGAAGTCATTAATGCCGCCCGTTACCCGCAGAAGGTCAAACGCCGTTTTCTCCGCGACGATCTTCCAGTTGCCGCTCCAGGCGAGCGCGCCGAACCATACCTCTCCCGCTTCCTCCGTTGCTCTGCCGTTGTCGATCGCAAACCAAGGATTCGCGTGGGCGTCGGTAAAGCCGCGACGGGACTCCAGTACCTTCTTCCCTTCCGAAAGCACCGTCTCCCTCAATTGAAACTCGCCGGCCCATTTGCCCGTTACATGCGTCAGCCGGTAATTATCGAGCGTTGGCATCGTCCACGCTGCCGATTGGGCATTTTCCAGCACGATATCCTCGCTGCCGGTATTCACGATAACCGCGGATCGCTCAATCAAATCAAGCCCTGGCATAACCGTATAGATCAGACGGGCTTCAATCGGATACGTCTCATCCTTCAGCGTAATGGTCAGTGTCTCTTTGCCGCCCGCTGCTTCCGTTTGATATCCGTCATAAACAAGACGCAGATCGCGCACGCCATCATGCAAGCGAACCTTCAGCGCGGGCTCCATATACGACAACCCGCCCCAGAAAGCGAATTCTTCCGCTTCGCGGTCAAGCGCGGCGTCAAACGAGCTATGCGAACGGGAACCCATAAGGAGCGCGCAATCGGCTGCTTCAACGGGAGCACCCCAGTACAAATGCTGCAGGATCCCCTTATCGTTTAATCCAAACACGTAAGAGCTGTTTACCGTCGAGATCGAAAATAACCGCAAATCAGAGTTAAATTGTATGTTCAAGAGAATCACCTCATGTATTTGATGCGCTAATCGTACGGAAAAACGAAGCCCGAATCCATTAACGATATACGGATAATGATGGACGATATGATGATTCAGTCAAGGAGGCAATCAAAACGATAAAAATCCAACCGCTATGCCAATGGCCTCTCCCCCGTAAGGCGGTATAATAAAGTCGCAGAAGATGCACGATGATCTGATTTCTCTAATTTCGAATTAATTCCTTCAAAAGGAGAACCCGAATGAAAGCCATAATCGTCATGTTCGATTCACTAAACCGCCATATGCTGCCTCCCTACGGGGGGAAGGATGTTCACGCGCCCAACTTCAGCAGGCTTGCGGAAAGAAGCGTAACCTTCGATAACAACTGGGTAGGCAGCATGCCCTGCATGCCCGCAAGACGGGATTTGCTCACCGGCCGTCATAACTTCCTGCATCGAAGCTGGGGACCGCTGGAGCCTTTTGACGATTCCCTGCCCGCATTGCTAAGGCAGCAAGGGGTCTATTCGCATTTGGTCAGCGACCACTATCATTACTGGGAGGCAGGCGGCGCAACCTACCATAATCAATATACGACCTGGGATAACGTGCGGGGGCAGGAAGGCGATCCTTGGAAAGGCGTTGTCGCCAATCCCGATATTCCGGAGCATGTTCATCAATATGAAGGGTACCGCGGATGGCTGTTCCGGCAGGATTGGATTAACCGGCAATATATGAGCACGGAGACCGACCATTCGCAGTCGCAGACCTTCGAGAAGGGGCTGGAATTTATACGCACTAACCGGAGCGAAGACCGGTGGCTGCTCCAGATTGAAGCCTTTGATCCGCATGAGCCGTTTTTTGCGCCGCAAGCTTACCGGGATCTCTATCCCCACGAATATAACGGCAAGCCCTTCGACTGGCCTAACTATGCCAAGGTACAGGAAACCAGACAGGAAATCGAGCATTGCCGCTTCGAATATTCGTCGCTGCTCAGCATGTGCGACGCTTCGCTTGGCAAGGTGCTGGACGCGATGGACGAATATGATCTGTGGAAGGATACCATGCTGATCGTCACGACGGATCATGGTCTGCTCCTTGGCGAGCATGACTGGTGGGGCAAAAGCATGATGCCTTTCTATAACGAAATTGCCCGCACGCCGCTGTTCCTATGGGATCCGCGCTCCGGCGACCGCGGCACGAGATGCGGCCAATTAACGCAAATGATTGATCTTGCCCCAACTCTGCTCGAGCTGTTCGGCGTTCCGGCGACGCCGGATATGACCGGCATCCCGCTGACGGAGGCGCTTAAGGCGGAAGCCGAAGGACGGCGCAGCCGCGAGGCCGCACTATTCGGCATACATGGCGCTCACGTCAACTGCACCGACGGGCAATACGTTTATATGCGCGCACCCGTGCATCCGGACAACTCGCCATTATACAATTACACCTTAATGCCGACGCATATGGCCTCGTTGTTCTCCGTCGACGAGCTGCGCGGCATGGAGCTAGCCGAGCCCTTCCCGTTTACGAAAGGCGTTAGCACGCTCCGGATTAAAGCGGATTGTTTTGTTCCCGCCCATCGAATGGGGACGCTGCTTTACGATACGGTAAACGATCCGGATCAATTGCGGCCCCTGGATGACAATGACGCCGAGAATAGGATGAAGGAGCTGCTCGTGTCGCTTATGAAAGCAAGCGATGCGCCGTCCGAGCAATATGAACGCCTTGGCTTGAGCTGACGAAGGCCGTTCAAGGGAGCTTCAGGCGTCTCCCGGCGAATAGCCGTAATCCCGGTACTCCTGCGGAGTGACGCCTACCAGCTTCTTGAACAGGTAAGTAAAATACGCGGTTGTCTGAATGCCCACCTGTTCGGCAACCTCGTAAACTTTAATATTGGGATCCTGGAGCAGCTTCCTGGCCCGCTCAATACGGGTATCCTGAACGAACTCGGAGATCGTCCGGCCCATTTCCCGCTTGAACAGTACGCTGAGATAACTGGCGTTCAAGTTGAAATGCTCCGCCAATTGCTTCACCGTCCAATGCTCGTGAAGCCGCTCCTCGATGAATAGGGATACTCTCCGGATCAGGTTATGCTGCTGGTTCAATTGCGCCTTCTGCTCGGTATCCATGTACCGCTGCACGTAACCGGCCAGCAGCTCCGCCAGCTGCAGGGCGCTTCCGCAATCGAGCATTTGCCGCCACAAGAGAATGTTCGCCTCGCTATCCGGCTCGTTCTTCCACTTCAAATGGCGGATCAGCTCTCCAAGGAAGCTCATGGCGAATGCTTGCGCATAAGAGAAAGAAGCATTTCCCGTCGCAAGCAGCGCATCCTTGATCCGGTTCATGTATTCGGCAACCTGCCCGGCATCGCCGGAGTCCAGCCGCTTAAGCAAGCCCGGAATAAATTCGTCATGCATCCTGTAGGCCGCGAAGTCGCTTGGCTCTACTTCGTTGTAACGTACGATCTGCCCGTCGGCTATCAACCTCGCCTTGGTCATGCTGAACCGTATTTCCCTGTACAGAAGCGAAGCTTCTTCCCATGCGGAGCCTTCGCGGCTGCAGCCGATCGTCACGCTTGCCCCGTACTGCTCGCTCATGATGGATTGAATAAACTGATATTGCTTCTCCGCTTTGGCGCGCGCTGGCGGCGACGGATTGACGTGGAGCGCGACAAATTCGTCAAACGAAGTCTGTGCAAGCCAGATGGAATCGTCTTGGGAGAAGGCGACTTCCACCGTTTTCTTAAAGCTGCTTCCGAGCAGCATCCGCTGCTTCGCCTCCTGCCCGGAGGAAGGATTACGATCCAGGCCAAGCACGATAATCTGATAGCCGGAATCCAGTTCAGGCAGCGTCAGCAGTCCGTCCCACGAAGCAAGAAGCTCATCGACGGGAAGGGCTTCGGCAATCAGGTCGTCTACGAACCTTTCTTTGACGAGCTTTACGCTGCCCGACACTTTTTTCTCTAGCTCCCTGGTCTGCTCAACGACTTCTTTCCGCATCTCAATGGCGCTTCGGAAGCTTTGCAGACGCGAAGCCACTTCTTCAATCTTGAGCGGCTTCAGCACATAGGCCTGAGCGCCGACATGGATGGCATCCTGGACGAATTCGAATTCGTTGTAGCCGCTAATCATCAGAATCTGAATATGGGGATGAAGCCGCTTCGCCTCCGCCGCAAGCTCGATTCCCGTCATGCCCGGCATGGAAACATCCGAGATCAGCACGTCAAATTCCGAGCCTTGAAGCATCTCTGCCGCTTCCTCTCCCGATTCCGCCGTCGACGGGGCTGCATAGCCAAGCTTCTCCCATTCGATAAACCGGACGAGTCCCTGCACATGCGATATTTCGTCATCCACAATAAGTACGTTCAGCATCTTTATCGCCCCTTCTTAATGACTGGCTGGACCCGGCAGGCCGGAAAATCAATCGTAACCAGCGTCCATGCTCCCAAAGCGCTTTCTATCGTATAACGGGCATCGTCCCCAAAATACAGCGCCAGCCGCTCCTTAATATTGGTAGATCCAAAGCCATTCCCGTTCCCTTCGTAAACGCCATCGGCCAGCTGCCTGATCGTATCCCCGGAAATGCCCTGTCCGTTGTCGAACACCGACATCACGACCCGGTCACCCCTTCTCTCAATGGAGGTACGGATAAAAGCATCCGGCTTGCGGACAATAGCCCCATGCTGATAGCAATTCTCCACAATGGGCTGCAGCACCGTCTTGATCGTATACAAATCAAGCGCCGATTCGTCGATTTCCCACTCAAGCCGAACTTTGCCCGGATAACGGAATTGACAGATTTCCAGGTAAGCCTTCACATGCTCTACCTCATCCCTGATTCGGATAACGCTAATCTGATTGTTGAGCGTCAGCCGGTAGAAGGTCGTCAGCGCGTCGATAATCTGAATTTGTTCCTGATCCCTTGCATCCATGGCGCGCCAGCGGAGCAGCCCTAGCGAATTATAAATAAAATGCGGATTGATTTGGGCCTGCAAAGCCCTGAAAGCCTGCTCCTTCTCTTGCAAGCCGGCTTGCGTAATGTCTTCGACGAGCTTGCCTAGACGTTCGGACATCAGGTTAAACCTGTTTTCCAGGTCGCCTAGTTCGTCCTGCTCGCTGTAGCGGATTGCCGCTTCGAACTCGCCACGCGACAAATCACCCATCCGGTTGCCAAGCTTGCGGATTCGCCGAACGATGTTCTGCACGACGGTCATCATCAGCGATATGGACAGCAGCAGGAAGAAGATCGTAATTCCGGCAATTAGAAGCAGAATCATGCGGTCCTGCGCGCTTAACTGCTTCATCGCGGTGGACGATACAACGCTCCAACCGGAAGATAGCGGCTTAACGATCAGCAGCTCTTTGCTATGCGTAAGATCCAGCCAATGGGCGGTATTCGTGATATCGTCCTCCGCGAAGTCTTCCTGCCACTCGCTTAGCGCAAGCTTCTTCCCGATCTGCTCCCGATCGGTCGATGCCAGGATGCTCCGGTCGTTATCCACGACGAACAGACTTCCCTTATCGTTAAAAGGACGGTCGACCCGTTCTCCGAATACAGCGTCATAGTCCAGCAATATATAAACGAGACCAAGAGGAGTCCCCGTCCTGTCTACAATTTTGTGCGTGATGACGACACGATCCGGGCTGCCCGGCACGCTGCTCCATTTGAGAGGCTCCGCGGCTGCCATGGTATTCCGATACCACGTGCTTTCCTTCTGGCCCGCAATGCTTCTCGATTCCGGGCGCCATAACAGCTGACCGTCCTGCACGAGCGTATCGTTCGTGTGATAAATGCGAAAATCCAGGATGCCGGGCAAATATTTGCCCGTGAGCAGGAAGGTGCGGTCCACGTAATTGACGGTATCCACCACTTCGGTCATATCGTCGTAATGTCTGGATAACCGGGCTATCAATTCCCCGTCGGTCGCCGTTCGGACTGCCAATAGGTCGTAGTTGCGTTTGCTGAAATCCGTAATCTGCGCCGTCTGCAGGACCGTCTCATCCACGGCGGACAGGTAGCTGTTGTGGAAGCCCCGGGCGACCAGATACGCGGAACCGCTTCCCAATAGCAGCGTAGGCAGCAGCAGGATGAGCACGTATAGGGACAAAATCTTACCGCGGAGACTCATGCCGCGGGTAAATCGGATGATCCATCGAGAGAGAGGAATGCGCAAGAGACCCCGCTCCTTTCCTGAAAATGCCCAGCCGGAGCCGACGGAAGGGAAGCCGGCTTCCCGGCTTCCCTTCTCTCACGGCTTGAGCTGCGCCGTATTATATTTTACGCTCCCGGGAATTGCTTGGACAACAGCTGATGCC
Source organism: Paenibacillus sp. JDR-2 (assembly GCF_000023585.1). Classification (NCBI taxonomy): domain Bacteria; kingdom Bacillati; phylum Bacillota; class Bacilli; order Caryophanales; family Paenibacillaceae; genus Paenibacillus; species Paenibacillus sp. JDR-2. The sequence goes on from NC_012914.1 coordinate 5,801,069, forward strand.
ATTCATCCTTCAGCTCGCTCCAATGCGCGCGCTTCTCAAGCGCCGACTGGAACTCGGTCCATGCCGCTTCGAAGGCCTTGTCGTCCTTGGCCATCATCAGTTTGGCCTTGTATTCTTTCCTTACGTTTTCCAGTTCAGGCGAATATTTCTCCCACAGGCTGCCCGGTTCGGATTTGACCAAGTCATACGGCTCGGCTACCCGAATGGCACCCATTTTGCTGATCGCGTTGGTGAAGTCGATTGTCTTCTGACGTCCCGCTACAGTGTCGGTAGCCTCGTAATTCCACCATGGATACCACTCGTTGCTGTACGAGGACGTCGCGTAAAGCTCAGGCGTCGTGCTTGCTTTCTTCGCCGCATCGCCGGAATCATGAAGCGCAGTGTAGTTCTCGTCGATATAATGCCATTTGCCCAGCGGCTTATCGACCCAATCCCAGAACGTGCCCGCAGGTCCTTCATTTACGACTTGCTGCATTTCCGGTTTAGGCGTAAGCGTATAATCGAAGAATTTGAGGATGGCGTCGAGATTTTTCGTGTTTTTGCTGATATACACGTCATCGCCCGGATTCGGATTGATGATGGTGTTGATGCCGACTTTGTCTACGCCGGCCACCTTAGGATACGGAACAGTCTGATAGTACCAGGCCGGTGCGGTTGGTCCGTTCAGCACTTCCCACAGATGAGCATCCATGTTGAAGAATCCGCCAACGTTCAACGCAATGCGTCCGGACTGGTTTTTTTCCTTGTAGCGCTCTTTTTTGTCCGTAATCGCTTCTTTGTCGATTAGTCCTTCGTTATACATTTTGTTCATCCACTTGTAAGCCTCTTTGTATTGCGGATTGTCATAGATGAACTCGTAGTCGTCGCCCTTCTTCTCCACCGGTACGACGCCGCCGCCGCTGGTCGATACGCCGAACGTATTCAGGATGACGTTCTCGTCATTGGCATCCGACAGGAAGCCGAGAGGAATAAGCTTGTTGCCGGAGGCGTCCGTCTGCTGGCTTGCCGCCTTCAAATATTGCTCGACGCCATCAATCGTAGCCAAATCTTCTTTCTTCATGCCTGCTTTCTCCAAGACGTCCTCGCGTACGAACCAGCCAAGAGATGCCCAGCCCGGCCATGGATCTTGCGGATTCTGGTCATACCAAGTCGGAATGGACCAGATATGTCCGTCCTTGTCCTTCATCGCATCCAGATATTGCTTCGGAATCGAAGCGAGTCCCGGATATTTGTCCGGCATGTCGAAGTATTGCTCAAGCGGCTGGATCGTGCCGGAACGAACCATGGATGTATTGATAACGTCGCTCCGCCCGAAGATGGCCGCATCGTCGAAGCCGCCCGTATTCAGCTTCAGGTTAAGCGCGGTGGAAGCGTCGCCTTGCGTGGATTCGATCTGCACGTCGACAAACGGTTCGTTCTCTCTCCAATATTTCTGCACCATGCTGTCGTTGTTGACGGTGGTCGTCCATCCGAGCCACAGATCAAACTTTCCTCCTTGCTTGCCTCCCTCGGCCGTCTGTCCGGTCTGTTCCGGATCCTGCGACGGCGAGTTAGTCGAGCTGCCACCTCCGCCCGAGCAAGCGGTTAACGCCAGCATAAGCGCGGCAAGCGCGCCGGCCGTGGTCGACTTCGCGTAAAATGCGCGACTTTTCATGTTTTTTCCCCTCTCTGTCTAGCTATTTTGGTATATGTGGTTAATCCTAATACCCTGCGATAACATGCAACAAGATCGGAATGCCTTAACCTTTGACCGAACCAATGAGTACGCCTTTGACGAAAAATCTCTGAAGGAACGGATACACGCACAGAATCGGAATCGCGCTTACCATAACGGTTGCCATCTTGACGGACATCAGCGTCACCTGGGCCAAGTTTTGGCTGCCCCGCGCGAGCGCCTCCACGCTATTGTTGGAGCCCATCACCACCGAGATATCCTGTGCGGAGAGCAGCTGCTGCAGAAACGTTTGGACCGGAATCAGATTCTGGTCCGAGACGAAGAAGGCGCCGGCGAACCAATCGTTCCAGTGCATGACGCCCGTGAACAGACCAAGAGCCGCGAGCATCGGCTTGGAAAGCGGAATGATAATCGAGAACAGGACTCTTGGCGGCTTGGCGCCATCCATCTCCGCCGATTCGATCAAGGCTTCCGGAATGCCTTGGATAAACTTCAGCATAACGAACATGTTCCAGGCCGAGAAGGCGCTTGGCAGAATATATACCCAGAACGTGTTGATCAGCGATAGATTAAACAGCTGGATATAGAACGGAATGAGTCCGCCGCTGAACAGCATTGTGATCAGCACGATCGTCAGCAGCGCCCTTCTCGCCGGCATCTGCCTGTAGGACAAGGCGAACGCGGCAAGCAGAGTCACCAGAAGACCGCTTACTGTGCCAATGATCGTTCGCAGAATCGTAATCAGGTAAGAGTGCTGAATGACCTTGTTGCCAAGCACGATATGGAAGTTGGACCACGTGAATTGCCTCGGCCACAAATATACGCCTCCCTTGGCGGCGTCGCTGCCCGTGTTCAGGGAGATCGCCAGCATGTAGACGAAGGGATAGAGGACCGTCAGGCAGAGCAGCAGCAGGAGCAGGGTAATAACCGCCTGTCCGAACTTTTCGCCGGTTGAACGTTTCATCGGTTACCAGAGCCCCTCTCCGTTGATTCTTCTGGATATCTGGTTCGTGCTGAGAACCAGCAGCAGACTGATAACCGAAGACAACAAGCCTACTGCCGTCGCGCTGCCGAAATAGCCTTGCTGCAAGCCGCTTCGGAGAATATAAGTATCCAGAACATCCGCAACCGGCTGGTTGGCAGGGTTCATCAGCGGATAGATCTGATCCATTCCGACCGCTATGAGGCTTGGCATGCTGAGGATCAGGACGATGGAAATCGTCGGCAGGATGCCCGGGAACGTAATGTGCCGGATTTGCGCCAGACGGCCCGCTCCTTCCACCTTGGCAGCTTCGTAGAGCTGCGGATCGATGGACGTGATCGCGGCCAGATACAGAATCGTGTTCCAGCCAACCTCCTTCCACAACCCGCTGGCTACGATCATCGGACGGAACCACTCGGTCGAGCCCAGGAAGAATACCGGATCTCCGCCGAGAGACACGATCAGCTGATTCACGAGACCGTTGTCCAGCGTGAGCAGCGACTGCAGAATGTAAGCGACTACAATCCAGGAGAAAAAGTGGGGCAGATAACTGACCGATTGAACGAATCGCTTGAAGCCCCCGTGGCTTACCTCGTTGATCATCAAAGCCAGAATGATTGGAGCGGGAAAACCGAATACGAATTTGAGCAACGCGATGTACACGGTGTTCTTCACCACCAGCCAGAATTGGCTGTCCTGGAGGAATGCGAAATTGTCGAAGCCGGTCCATGGGCTGTTCCAAATCGTATAGCCGATATGGAAGTCCTTGAACGCGACCTGTATACCGGCCATCGGCACGTAGCTGAACAACAGAAGCAGCACGACGGCCGGCATGATCATGAGATATTGCCATTTGTATTTAAGTATGGCAGACATCGTATCACCTCTTTCTAGCTTCATTGTACGGCAGCGCCGGCCTTTCGAACTACGCAACAACGATTGGTTTTCTATCGCAATGTTTGTCAATTTTGATTGGCAGCCCCGAAGAGAAAGGACACACGTATACGGCTATTGCCGGACGTGTGTCCTCCCTTCCATGAAGAGCTTTATTCGAAAGTATCGTATAGGCTTGTAACGACGAGCTGCTCGCGGAACGCAGCCAGGCTAAGCGGCTCGGACAAGCCGTCCTTCGGTACCGTCACAACGGCCTGACGGTCGGCGGAAAGAGCAAATACGTTGTTGCTCCAGCGGGCGTCGGCATGGCTTAATTCCAACAGAACAAAAGGTGCAAACGCCCGGCTGTCCAGCGTAACGACAAAACGGTCGTCTTCCTCCGCGACAGCAGCGCGGATCTCCGGATTGAGAAGCTCGAAATGCTTCGGCTTCACGAACAGTGCCGTACCCTCGCTGATCGTCTCTTCGCCCATAACAAATTCGAAAGCGAGATAGCTTTGGCTGAGCAGCTGCTTGGTCGTCAGCGTCTCCGAGAAGTCCAGCGAGACGATCTCTTCCGAAGCGAGAGCGTCAAGCGTTACTTCGGCTTCGCCGAATTGAATCGTCTCCGACTTGCGGTCCAGCAGTCTCCAGCGGAGCTGCCCGCTTACAGTCTGCAGCGTTTCGTTGGTCACGTGAAGCGATACCGTTGTCCCTTCTTCCAGAGCGGATGCAAGCACCGGCGCAAAGAACCGCTTGGCGGCATGATGCGTCGCCTTCCATCTGCCGAAGTAATCCAGGCTTGACCAGGATGCGCCCGGCCAAATGTCGTTAAGCTGCCAGTAGACCGCCCCCATGCATCTGCCGCGGTTGCGTCTCCAATGCTCCACGCCAACCCGCATGCCTTCGGCCTGAATAAGCTGGGAGACGTACAGCAGCTTCTCGAAGTTTCTCGGATACTTGAAATATTCGCTGATGTAATACATGATCTTTTCGTTGCCGGTGCCGTTCTTCTGATGTGCTTCCATGACCCTCGAGAAAATATTGCGGTCTTCTGGCAGCGTAAACGTCTCGACCGTCTTAATGGACGGGAACGACTGCAAACCGAACTCGGACATAAAACGGGGATGAAGCGTCCGGTATTCCGTTATCGGCTTCCGCCCGTGCCAGACATCCCAATAATGCATGTCGCCGATGTCTTCGTTATTCGGATCGTCGATACCGCCCTTGGAGGATGGCGATGACACCAAATAAGAGGTGTTTGGATCAAGCGACTGCGACAGCACCGGCAGGAACTCTTCGAACTGCTTCAGGTAATCGTCGCGCTGCTTCTCGCCGTAGCGCTCCGTCCAGCCCCAATACGCCCAGGCGTATTCCAGCTCGTTGTTCCCGCTCCAGAGGCCCAGCGAGGCATGGTGACGGATCCGCTTCATATTGTCGATCGTCTCGAGCCGGATATTTTCCTTGAACTCGTCGTTAAAATCGTAAGCTCCGCATGCGTATAAGTGATCCTGCCACACGATCAGGCCGTGCCGGTCGCACAGATCGTAGAAGTAATCGTCTGCGTAGTACCCGCCGCCCCAGACGCGGATGCAGTTGTAGTTAGCCTCGACGCAGCTTTGGATCAGCTGCTCCGTCCGTTCGTTGCTGCGCCGACCGAAGATGTTGTCCTCCGGAATAAAATTGGCGCCCATCGCGAAGATCTGATGACCGTTGATTTCAAACGCAAACGACTCGCCCCACTTATCCGGCTGGCGCACGACATGCAGCGTCCGGAGTCCGATGCTCAGCGAGCGTTCATCCAGAAGCCGGTCTCCGCTCCGCAATTCAACCCGCAACCCGTATAAAGGCTGGCTTCCGAGATTGTTCGGCCACCATAGCTCGGGATCCTGAACGTCGATCACAAGGTTGGAGATTTCGCCAGCTTCGCTTACCGACGCCTCCAGCGTCCTTCCATCCGGTGTCTCGATCGTAGCATAAAGAGCAAGAGACTCGTCAGAGGACCAGCGCTGCAATTCCGCGGCGATATTCACCTTAACGTTATTGTCGCCATGCTGCTGCGTGATGTAGACATCATCGATCCGGCCGATATTAAATCCGCAGAGGGACATGTCCCGCCAAATGCCCATATCCGGCAGCTGCGGACCCCAATCCCAGCCAAACATGCTATGCGCCTTGCGCAGATGCGAGATGCCCGGCACGGCGTCGGCGCAGCTCGTCAGAAAAAGCTCCTTATCCTTCGCAAGCACAAAGTTCGTGGCCGAGCGGATAATGACGTGAATGTCGTTACTGCCTTCAGTGAGCAGCCCCTTCACATCCGCTTCGTATGTCCGGTGCATATTGTCCGTATTTAATACGGCTTGCCCGTTTACGTAAACCTCGCAAAGCGTATCGAGCCCTTCGCAGCGGAGCAGCACGCGGTCCATCCGCAGCAGATCCCCGTCAACGAGGAAGCTGCGGCGGTATTCATAGTCAAACTTCGTCAGCTCTAAAATATCGTATTCGTTATCGCGGTAATAAGGATCCTCCATCTTACCCGCAGACATTAGATCATGGAATACGGAGCCCGGAACAACGGCGTTGTTCCATTCCGCTTCATCCGTTCTTTTCATCGTCCAATTGCCGTTTAGCGTTACTGAGCGCATGCTTATCAACCTGCTTTCAAAAATATGAATTGTGCTGGAATGATGCGATTCCTTTAATACCAGGTAAGGAAGAATGCATGATTCGGCCCTATCGTAGCATCCCAAGCAAAATTCCGTCTTGTTATGCAGTTGCTTTTTTTGTGCTATATTAACATCAATAAACGAACAGCGACTAGGAGGCAGCAGCCATGAACGTTCCCATGCTGTATGCGGCAGCTTTGATTGATCCGCTGGTGCAATCCAATTTCCACATCGTGCATTCGGTGAGACATGCGTATCCGCTGCACGGACATGACTTCTACGAAATCTTTATCGTCATTTCCGGCCAATGCACGCATCTGGTCAACGGAGATACCCAATTATTGAGAGAGGGAGCTATGGTGTTCATTCGTCCCGACGACACGCATAGCTATGATTTGCTGGAAGGCGGGGACTGCCGGTTCTTGAACGTCAACTTCTATAAAGAGGTCGTGGAGGGGGCTTTCGATTACATTGGCCACGCGGCGTTTGCCCAGGCGCTCCGGAGTCCGCAGCTCCCGCCCTTCATCATGCTCCCCGGAACGGACATGGAGGCTCTCATGAGGAAAAGCGAGCAGATCCAGCTGTTTAACTCGACCGATAAGCAAAAGGCAAGAACGATGGCCCGCAGCTTCTTAAGCGATGCCTTAACCCATTTTTTCCTCGAGTTCCGGAATGACGGCACGCAAGCGATGCCGCAATGGTTCGATCATCTGCTCGCTCAGCTGCAGCGAAAAGAAAATTTCAGCGCCGGGCTGCCCCGCCTGAGGGAATTGACGGACCGAAGCGACGGCCATCTCAACCGCGTATTCAAGCAGTATCTTCGGATGACGCCAACGGCTTATTTGAACCATCTGCGGCTTGGCCATGCCAAAAACCTGCTTCTCACCACGCAGCTTCCCATCGTCGATATCGCTTACGAGGCCGGGTTCGATAATTTAAGCCATTTCTATCATCTCTTTAAAGACGCCTACGGGATTGCACCTGGCAAAATCCGCAACTGGCAATGAAATGCAGGCTCTACAATAAAAAGAGGTTATCTCAACCTAAGATTGAGATAACCTCTTTACTTACCGCATTTTTACGAATTGCCCTCGTGCGCCCTATCCGCCCGCATCCGAATCGTTACCGTTGTGCCGACCCCAAGGGCCGAGGTTATCTCCAATCCGTAATGATCCCCGGAGTACAGCTTGATCCGCTCGTTTACATTAAACAATCCGTAAGAGCTTCCCGTGGCGTCCGATTTCTCCTCCGGGGGCAGTGCCGCCTTCAGCAATTGACGGACACGCTCCTCCTCCATTCCGATGCCGTTATCCGAAATGGTAATAAGCAAATCCTCATTTTCCTCTGTTACGATAATGGAGATAAGACCGCGTCTTTGCTTCATTTTACGTATGCCGTGCAAAAGCGCGTTTTCCACAATCGGCTGCAAAATCAGCTTCGGAATCCGGCAGCCTGCAATCTGAGGATTCACCTCGACCCGGACATCGAACGTATTCGGGAACCGGCTTTGCTGGATGCCCAGGTAAACCTCCGCAAGCCGGACCTCGTCCTCCACGCTAACGATGCTCTTGCCCTTGTTAAGGCTTAGCCGGAAATATTTCGCCAGCGAGTCGATCATCTGGCTGATATCCGACGCCCCTTTGCCGATGGCAATCCAATTGATCATATCAAGCGTATTGTACAGGAAGTGAGGATTAATCTGCGCCTGAAGCGCCTGAAGCTGCGCCTCCCGTTCATGAATCTCGGCCAAATATTTCTCCTCGACAAGCGTACGCACGCGCAGGATCAGATGATCCACGCTTCGCTCCAAAGCAAGAAAATCGCTATTCGCTACAACGGGCAGCTCCTCCAGACTTTCGGTGCCTTCCCTGCGGATAACGGTAATAACCTTCCTCACCCTCTGGTTCATCCCCCGCACGATAATAGCCAGCAGCACAAAAGGCAGCAGCGTGAAGAGCGCGAAATATTCCAGCAAAGAGGTCAGGCTTGACCTTTGGGTCAGCTTCACCGCCTGCGGAGACAGCTGACCGCCGCTATTTTGCGCAACAAGCTTCCAGTTGGTCGGTGATACCGTTGTGAACATAACCTCGTCCGAATCCTTGCTTAACCGGAAAGCATGCCCTCCGCTGTCCTTGCTTGCATTAAGCCGGTCCCTCATTTCGGGAGCAATCTGCGTTCCGATTCGGGCTCTGTCAGGATGGTCGATGACGGTTCCGTTCGAGTCTACCAGGTAGACCTGCGTGCCGGACGAGAATTCGAGGGCGGAGAGCAGATCCGAGACCATCTTCTCCTTCACGTCGATCATCATCACTCCGGAGATTCGATCGTAATGCTCGGGATCGCGAAGCATGCGGGCTGACGACAGCACGTCGACATTACCCGCTTCCAAATAAGATTGCCGGTAAATGCCGCTCCAGACAATACTTCCGTTAGCCGCGAGAATCTCCTTATACCAGGGCTCGCCCATCAAGCTGTCCAGCGAGAAAAAGTTTACCTTCTCCCCCGCGTACAGCTTTGATTTGTCTACGAACAGCCTGACGCGGAACACATCCGAATTCGATTGAACCGATTCGACCAGATTCCGCAAATCCTTGACGACCTCAAGCTGCGTGCTGATAAGCTTGTCCGTATCGCTTACGGATAAGTATTCATGCAGCTTGTTATTCATAAACGCGGCATCGCTGATCTCCTCGATATGCTCCAGCCTATAGGACAAATTGCTGCCCGCCTGCTCCAGCGTCAGCTGCATCGTCCGCATCACTTCGTTTTTCAGAATGGCGGCCGAGCGTTCGTAATACCCGTACAGGATGACCGCTGCCGGGAAAACGATCAGGATACAATAAGCGATCAGCCATTGGCGCGGGATCGCAAGACGGCGAAGAAGGCGGCGGAACCATCCGCCGCCTTCTCCTCTGGATTGACGCAATGCTTGGCGCGTCTCCCTTGCTTCCCTAAACATATTTCTCCCGGTAGCCGCTTGGCGTTACGCCGGTCATTTTCTTGAACAGCTTGGTGAAATAGCTCGGATCCGTATACCCGATCGCGTAACAAATATCGTAAAACTTGTATTGCGGGTCGCGCAGCATCTCTTTCGCCTTCTCCATTCGGACCTGCGTCATATATTCGCCAACGGTCTGACCGGTCTCTTGCTTGTATAACAGACTGACATAGGTTGGAGTCAGAAATACCTCCCTGCCGATATCCGTAACGGTTAAGCTGCCGTTCGAATAATCCCGGTCGATAATAGCGCGGACACGCTCAACCAGATTGGCTACCTTGCCCGTCCGCTTCTCGCCGATCCGCTCGCAGGCCGCAAGCAGATAAGCCTCGAGAATAAGCCGCATTTCGCCAAGCGTTTCCCGGTCCAGCAAGGATTCCCATACGGCGGCTTCCGCCGATTCCAGCTCCTCGGACTGCATATTCAACTCCAGCAGCAGCTGGCCAGCGGCCAGAAATATCTGCATGCAGACGTTGCGACCATACTTCAGGCCGTCGGGGCGGTTACGGTTCAAATCGGCAAAGATCGCGTCCAGCACCTCGCGCAGCTTCTCCGGGTTCGCCGCTTTCAGCGCGGAGGTAAGCTCCTCGTCATAGACGAATTCATACCGGCCGGCGCTTAAGCTGGCTTGCTCCGAACTTTCCAGGCTGTCCATCGTGATGATGCGGTTTTTTCCCAAATACCATTTATGATTGACCGCTTCGCGCGCCTGCTTGTAGCAGTTGCCCAGATTGCCAAGTCCCGTCACGCGGTCGCTGATCCCAATCGTTACGCTGATCTTCAGCCACCGTTCGAGATTGTCGCGAATCCTGCTGGTCAGCTCAAGCAGTCCTTCAGCGGCATCGCCGGACACTTCGCTTTCGGCCCCCCTGCGCAAAATACCCGCGAATTCACCCGTCTGATACTCAAACACGTATCCGCCCATATGGCTGTCGATCAGCTCCTGGCAGATGTTATTGATCGAATACCAGAGCAGCTGCCGGTCCCGTTCGCTGCGGGTGCTCATCACTTCGGGGAGATCATCCACCGATATGACGATCACCCAATACGATGCCTCCTCGGGCAGGCTTAGCTCGAGGAACTGCACCCTCTCCCGGATATCCTGCCTCTGAACGCCGCTGCCCATCAGCGACAACAGAAATTTTTCCCGCAGGACAGGCATTCCTTCCTTCAGCCGTACCTGCAGCTCTTCCTTCCGCTGCTGCTCGGCGCGTTGCTCATCCAAGTCGCTTACGACATGCCTCAGCACCGAGCTGAGCTCTTCCAGGTTAACCGGCTTGAAGATATAATCAACCGCACTGAGCTTCATCGCGGATTTCAAATAATCGGCATCGTCATGTCCGCTGACGAAAATGATTTTCACATGCGGGTAATGTTCATTAATCAGGCGCGCCAACGTAATCCCGTCCATATTGGGCATACGCACATCCGTCAGGACAAGATCGGGCGCTTCCCGCCCGATCATTTCGAAGGCGACATCCCCGTCGTCGGCTTCCCCCATAATCTCGATTCCGAAAGAGGACCAGTTGAAGTAAGATTGCAAGCCCATTCTGACCGTAGTCTCGTCATCAACGATAAGCAGCTTGTACATGGGGTTGTCCTCCTTCTTAAGCGGTTCGCGTTATTTCTTAAACTTCACACCTTGATCTTCCAATATATTGTGCAGTTTGTCCATGGCTATATTTTGCATCGTTGCCGCGTCGTCGATCGACAGCGATGCCGCAATCCCCGCAGCCTGCCCCAGCGCATAACAGGTCGCCTGCACGCGCATCGAAGACATGGCCACATGCGTCGCCGAAATCGAACGGCCCGCTATAAGCAGGTTATCGAATGCTGCTGGCACCATGCAGCGGTACGGGATATCGTAGCCGTCGATTTTGCGTTCATCGGTTGTTTTCTGCGCGTCCGGGCTATGAATATCAATCTCGTAATTCGTTTGCGCCACAACATCTTGGAATCTCGCTCCGCTGGTCAGATCCTGCTCGTTCAGCGTATACAGGCCAACGATCTGATTCGTCTCGCGCGTTCCTGTTTGCGGGGCGATATGCGTAAGCGCGTAGTTCTCAAAGCCGGTCTTCTGAAGATAATAAGCAATGGAAAACACCTGCCGGAGCGCTTCCGTCTCGGCATAGTTGATATCTTCAATCTTCGCACCGTTCGCTTTCACCCGCGACATGTTGACCAGCAGCGAGCCGTCCTTGTTCTGCTCCCAATACAATCTTCTGCCCTGAGGCAGATCGGACACTTCTTTGTATTCGTAGCAGCCATCCGGCAAAATAGGCGTTACCGGCTTGCCCGTGTCCTGCATCGTAAACATCAGCGTCATCGGCTGCGTCAGTCCATCGGTTTCCCGCCCGGTTGTGTAAGGCACGCCAGCGTCGATGGCGACACGCGCGTCCCCCGTACAATCGATAAAGCAATCGCCTTCAAATGCTCTCAATCCCTCGCGGGTGGACACGATAACCGCCTTAATTGTACCGCCCTCTTGGATCGTCCCTACAAATTCGCAATGGAAGTAGACCTCAACGTTCTCTTTCCTCATCTTTTCATTCAAATAATGACGCAGCATAAAAGGGGAATATTGCGGCGCGATGGATTCATCATGGCCAGCCGGCAAAGATTCAGCCAGCATCTCGGATATAAGCTCGCGATAAATGCCGGTTACGTTGCCGATCGGCATAAATACGCTAACGTTGGCGATCGTCCCCATGCCGCCGAGCTGCGCCGTTTTCTCCAGCAGAAGAACCTTCTTGCCGCAGCGGGCTGCGCTGATGGCGGCAGCCGTGCCTGCCGGTCCCCCGCCGATAATCACAACATCCGCATGCTTGTAAGTCTCAACCTCGCGCGAAAAAGAATAAGTAGTCATCATCCATTTCTCCTCTCCATAGGAACGCAGCGGAGGGCCTTTGTAAAGGAGCCCTCCCTGCCGGATTTGTTGTTATTTGGTTGTTTTGTACCAATCGTTAATTTCTTTAGCGCTCGCTTCCGCGCCTTCGGCATTGTACTTCTTCTGGAAGTCGCCAAGGCCGTCCAGCTTCTCGCTGCCTGCAATCAATTTAACGGTGTAATCGCCGGACATCGTTTCGAGCTTCAAATTATTTTTCGAGTAGTTCTCCAAATACGGAGCTACGCTAAGCACGTTAAGAATTTTATCCGAATCGGCCGTTTTGTTGTTCAGCGTATCGAAGGCTTCGAACATAACCGGATTTTTGCGAACGCGGGCCTGCCAGTATTGCGGATAGTTGGCTTCGTCCGTTCCGACCATGTAGTTGTTCGCCAAGTTGCGCTCGTCGTTGAAGATCGGGAGAATCGGATTGTAAGAGCCGTTATCAACGGTATAATGAGTACCTTCCACGCCAATCGCTACTTCTTTGAAGGTTGCCGATTCAAGGCTTGCGTTAATCCATTTAACTGCGTCCTCCGGATGCTTGGAGGATTTCGGAACAAAGCTCAGACGGTCAAAGCCTTGATTCGCTCCAAAGCCGGATTTGCCGTTAGGACCTTTAAGAGCCGGTACGTAAGCAAATTTCGCATCGGGCGCAGCTTTGGCAAGCGCATCGGAGATGCCCGGGATGTCAGCCCAGTGAACGACAATCGCGCCTGCTTTGCCGCTGGAGAATTTCTCTTTGGCTGTTGCGTCTTTATTGACGACAAACTCTTTATCGAGCAATCCGCCCGAATAGAGTCCGGAAACGTACTTCACGTAATCCGGGAAGGCCGGATCAAGCACGCGCGGCACAAGCTGTCCGTCCACCACATTCCATGGATTCGGCATGCCGAAAGCGCCTACAAGATCGTCAATCATCGGCAAATCGCCTTTAACCGTAAAAGGCACGTTCTGGCTGCCGTTGCCGCCCGGATCCTTGTCCTTGAAGGCTTGCAGCGCGGCCTGGAATTCGCCCGTTGTCGTTGGCATCTGCAGGCCAACCTTATCCAGCCAATCCGTACGGATCAGAATGCCGAAGCCTACCGGATAAGTAATAATATTCGGAATCCCGTACAGCTTGCCGTCAACCTTCAAGGCATCCATCGACTGCTGCGAAATCGCGTTTTTGATGTTGGGACCGAATTGATCGATCAGCGGCGTTAAATCAATAAGCGCGCCTTTCTTCGCATAATCCGAATACAGAGCCATGTCGATGTAAGAGGTTACGATATCGTAGGGCTCGCCGGAAGCCATGAGCAGATTCAGCTTTTGCGCGGGATTATCCTGCGGAAGCATATCGTATTGCACCTTGTAGCCTGTTTTCTCTTCGAGCAGCTTCGCTACCGGATAATTGGCGTAATCCTCGCCTTGGAAAACATCCAGACGTTTCAGAGTCGGAAGATTGCCGCCGGGCTCCGTTGAAGCCGTGTTAGCGGATGCTGACGGCGCATTGGATGCCGCCGCATCATTGCCATTGTTATTCGACGAGCATGCCGCTAATGAGCCCGCCAGAACAACCGTTGTTGCTGCAAGTGAAAGCTTTTTTGTCATTTGTTTCATTGCATGACCCTCCATTTTAGCTATTATTTATCATCAATCTTGCCGCTATGCTACAGGATGCGTAAAGCATAGCGGCAAGAGTTGATTGCGCAAAGTGGCTCAGCCTTTTACGGAGCCGATTAGTACACCCTTGATAAAATACTTTTGCAGGAACGGGTAGACGAGAAGAATCGGAATGGTAGAGGCGATAACGGTTGCCGCCCTCACTCCCTCCGCGGGAACATTCATCCGATCCTCCGCGCTCATCTTGAAGCTGGAAGAATCCGCGTTCATGACGATGTCCTGCAAGTACAGCTGCAAAGGTTTTAGCGACGTGCTGTTGATGTAAAGCATCGGATTAAAGTAATCATTCCAATAATAAACCGCGTAGAACAGCCCGATTGTAGCCAGGACGGGTCCGCTGAGCGGCAGAATAATCCGGAACAAAATCGTATAGTTGCGCGCGCCGTCAAGCTTGGCGGACTCCTCCAGGCTTGGCGGGAGACTTTCGAAATAGCTTTTGATGACGAGCATATTAAACACGCTGATCAATCCCGGAAGAATAAGAGAAGCCAGGTTATCAATCAGATCCAGCTGCCGGATGAGCAGATAGCTTGGAATAATGCCGCCGTTAAACATCATCGTAAAGACAAACAAGACAATGATGACCCCCACGCCGGGCAGCTCCCGCTTCGACAGCGGATAAGCCGTCATGGCCGTAACGATAAGCGATGCCAATGTGCCTATGAGCGCTACCAACACCGAGATTAGAAGAGCATGGAGAAATTGATTGTTCGTTACGACGTATTTCAGCGTATCAAGCTGGAAGCCGATGGGAAGCAGGTTAACCTTCCCGGAAGTGATCGCCCATTCTTCGCTGACCGACTTCGATAATACCGTGATAAACGGAACCAGCGTGGATACTCCCATCGCAATCAATACGACATAAATGAAGATATCGAGTACGTAATCACCGATTTTTCTGCTGTGCATGGTACTGCCCCCTTACCAGATGCTTCTCTTCAAGAACTTCTTGCTGAGCATGTTGCCGCTGATGATCAGAATAAAACCTACCAGGGAATTAAACAGGCCAACCGCGGTGCTAAAGCTGTAATCCTGCTGGCCAAGCCCCATCCGGTACACATAGGTTCCGATTACGTCCCCGCTATCGTAGACAAGCGGATTGTACATCGTCAGAATTTGTTCGGTACCGGCTTCGAGCAGGCTGCCGATCCGCAGAATCAGCATCAGGATAATCGTAGGCATGATGCCCGGAAGCGTTATCGAAATCATTTTGCGGATACGTCCGGCTCCGTCGATGGACGCTGCCTCGTATTGCTCCTGATCGATACCTGCTATGGCTGCAATAAAGATGATGGCGTTCCAGCCGATTTCCTTCCAGCCCGCCGTAAAGACGACAACGCTGCGGAAGAAGGAATTGTCCTGCAGGAAGGAGATTGGCTTGCCTCCAAAGAGCGTGATAATCTGGTTAACGAGACCGTCCGTCGGAGAGAGCAAGGTGACGAACAAGCCGGAAATAATAACCCAGGACAGGAAATGCGGCAAATAAATAATCGTTTGAATCGTGCGCTTGAACATCATCTTGCGGACTTCGTTTAATAACAAGGCAACGACGATCGGAATCGGGAACAAGAGGACAATCTTGTACAGGCTGATGAGCAGCGTATTCGTCAGCACCCTAGTGAAGTCGTCCGAATGGACAAGCTTCTGGAACTGATCCAGCCCCACCCACTCGCTGCCTCCGATGCCGCTGAAAATATTGAAATCCTGAAACGCGATGACAACCCCGTACATCGGCGTATATTTGAATAGGAGCAAAAAGATTAATCCCGGAACAAGCAGCAGGTACATATCCCAATTGCTGCGCGCCAGCTTCCAGCGGCTGTTGTTATTCAACTTTCCTCACCTGCTTTTCTGAAATGTTATATCTGTATTGTAAAAGATGAGGGTGGGAGGTTCGTAGAATGTAATCCTTTGATTTCTGGTTATTTTCTATAAAAGAATGAAAAAGACCATAGGTTAAATTGCAAACTGCGCATTCGATGTTCTTCCGATCGCCTTGCTCGGGGATTCCTTCTGAACAATATTCTAGTGTTGTAATCCCCTTACTAAAGCGAACGCTGCGCTTCTCCAGAATCATCGAATGCTCCGTTTGAAATTAACCTTCCCTTACATTCTTACGACTTGGGGAAGAGGTCCTCTTGGTTCCGCTATTGGATTAGCGGAACTATTCTTGTGACATCAAAAAAGCGGTGCAGGATTTAATCCTGCACCGCTTTTGGTAATTAAGTTATGTTAACCGCGCGCGAAGCCGCGATCGTATTGTCTCGGAACTTCGATTTCTTTGTGGAGAACGCTTGCTGCTTCGAGGGCCCAGTAAGGATTGCGAAGCATGCCCCGGCCTACGGCCACAAGATCCGCGTCTTCGTTGCCGATCACGGAATTGGCAAGCGCAGGATCGTCTAATCTGCCGACTGCGATAACCGGGATATCCAGTGCTTCTCTGATCGCTCTCGCGAGAGGCACCTGGTAACCCGCATGCGTGCCCGGTCTGCCCGCGGCCGCGATTTGCCCTTCCCCGCCAGCGCTGATATGGAAGACGTCAACGCCAGCTTCTTTGAATTCCTTCGCAAACGCGATGCTTTCGTTAATGCCATAGCCGCCTTCTGCATATTCCCGGGCGGAGATCCGCATAAATAACGGCATGTGGGCAGGCATTTCGCTTTTTGCGGCTTTAATCACTTCTTTTCCGAATAACGTCCGGTCTTGGCCGTATTTATCCGCTCTTTTGTTCGTAAGCGGGGACACGAACTGATGTATCAGATAGCCGTGAGCACCATGAATTTCAATGGTATCCACGCCAGCCTGAACGGCACGGCGTACAGCCAGTCTGAATTTCTCCACCATTTGCTCCGCTTCTTCAGTGGTCAGAGCACGAGGCGTTTTTGAATTTTCGTCAAACGGAATAGCCGACGGTGCTACCGGCAGTTCCGCGTCCTCGGCTTTACGGCCGGCATGGGCAATCTGAATGCCTATTTTTGCCCCGTGCTGATGGACGGCCTCCACGATGCGTGCCAGCGCCGGAATATGATCATCCGACCACAATCCCAAATCATAGTCCGTAATCCGGCCATCCGGCTCGACGTCGGTCATTTCGATAATAATCAATCCCGCGCCGCCAACCGCGCGGCTGACGTAATGCGCGTAATGCCAATCGTTTGCGATGCCGCCTTTGGCCGTTACCGAGTATTGGCACATCGGCGGCATAACGACGCGGTTTTTCAAGGACAAGCTTTTAATCTCGTACGGAGTAAATAAGTGCTTCAAAATACGATCTCTCCTCTATTCTATAGTTCCACGGCTCCAATTCGGCTACATAATAATGTACCCAGTTTTGGACAACTCATGATCAGGCATTTGTAAAAGAATGCTACAGAGCCCATTATACCTTTGCTCCTACAATAAAACTAATTATATAAATTGCATTTAACCATAAAAATATTTATAATTCGGTTTACTGATAACGATAGAGGATGAGGAATACGATGGTCGATTTTGAATGGTATCGAAGCTTTATTGCTATATACAAGCATCACTCCGTCTCCGAAGCCGCCAAGACCAGAATGATGACGCAGCCCGCCATGAGTCAGCATTTAGCCGCACTGGAGGCTGAAGTTGGAGAAGCGTTATTCACGCGTGTATCGAGGAGACTTGCCGTAACCGAACGGGGCAAAGAGCTGTACTCCCGGGTTGCGCCGCTAGTTGAATCGCTGGAGGAAACAACGGCCGGGCTGAAATCCACGTCCCTGCCGAACAATAAGGTGTTCCGCATCGGCTTATCTCTGGAGTATTTTCAGGAGCTGTTTCTTCCCAAGGTTACGAATTCCGGCATGTGCAGCGTCTCTTACTTCGGAACTGCTGATCAATTGCTTGAGCTGTTAAAGGAAGATCAAGTGGAGCTTATTATTACTCCCAAGAAATTTATCGTGCCCGGCATTGAGTATGAGCTGTTAATGGAAGAGACCTTTACGATCATAACGCCGGCTTCGCTCGAGATCCCCGATCTTCGCCATCCCAAAGAGATCGAGGAATGGCTGTCCGAGCAGCGATGGATTTCCTACGGGCTGGAACTCCCCATAATTAGACGCCTATGGAGAGAGCATTTCAAGAGACGTCCTCTAATCAAGCCCAAGCATGTGATTCCCAACCTGCACGCGGTTATTAGAGCCGTCGAGATGGGCGCCGGAATCAGCGTGATCCCTACCTATCTGCTTGAGCATTCGAAGGCCGGCATTCATACCTGCTTCGACAATTTGACTGTTACTAATGATCTGTTAATCGGCTATAAAAGCAAGCACAAGCATCTGCCCGAGCTGCAGGAAATTATTTCGATTATCCGGAGATGAGAAAAACGAAAAGCAGGGAAGAACGAAATCGTTCTTCCCTGCTGCCGTTAATTGATTATATTTTTAGCACCAAGCAAATTAAATATGATTTGTGCGGATTCGGCTCGGGTAGCAATCCCCCGCGGATCAAATATACCTGCCGAACGTCCTTTAATTAATCCAAGTTCGGATGCCTGCTCTACGTATTCCGACGCCCAAGAGGAAATATCCTGTTGGTCATGGAATGTGGCATCCTTATTTCCTTCCGCAGTGCCTTTGTCCAAAAAGGCGCGCATCAACATGGTGACCATTTCCTCGCGTGTGATTTGCGCATTCGGATCAAATTTTCCGCCGCCCTTGCCTGTCACGATGCCCGCATTTGACGCAATTGCGACGGCTTCCGCGTACCATGCATCCGAACTTACATCCGCGAACACCGTACCTCCATCCCCTTCAAGCTTAAGGGCACGCACGAGCAATGCCGCGAATTCTGCACGGGTAACCGCACGGCCCGGCGCGAACGAGCCACCGCCTGTTCCGTTTATGATATGCTTCGCCGCCAATTGTTGAATGACGTCTTTCGCCCAGTAACCGGATGGCACGTCATTATAATTCCATACGGTCTCTATGAGAGCGTAGCTGCCAGGATCATTTGCTTCAAATGTCCACTGACCATTCTCGTAGCTGCCTCCGATATATACCGGTTCACTGTTTGCGTTCAGCTTGTATATACCGGCCAGCTTCGGATTAATGGCAGCATCGCCTTTCAAATGAACAATGACAGGATGAGCGAACGCCGTAAGCTTGGACAGGCCCAAAACAAACGTTCCGGCTAATGTTGCCTGCGTCTGATCCGGAAGGCTTCCCAGCTGCTTAGATGCGCTCTCTTGCGGCAGCCAATCCAAGTCCACTACCATTTGATTGCCTTGCGTTGTACTCTGCTGCCATTGCTTCAGAAGCTCTGCCGGCAGCTCCAGCTCAACCTGCGCAGCCCGGAGAATAATCCGGCTTCCCGCCGGAAGCGACGCGGCTTGAGAAGGAAGCACCACATGCCTGATATCAGCAGGAATCTGTACCACGGCCTTACCGTTTGCCGGCAGATTAGCTAATTCTCCTGCCTTTACCTCATAGGTCTGGGTCGGAGATGTTCCCGTACCTCCATTACCGCCGGTGCCGCCAGTACCTCCTGTACCTCCTGTACCTCCTGTACCGCCATTCCCGCCGTTATTGCCGCCCGTGTTTCCGTCACCGGACTTGGCAGGCACGGTAACCGTAAGACTAATCGTATCCGCAGCCGAGTTATCCGATGTACGCGTTACGGTCAGAACCAAGCTGACCGTCGTCTCTGCGGCAGGCGGAGTAATAACGCCGTTTAATCCAACGACATCCGGATGGCTGCTGCTCTTAATAGCTGCCTGGAACCCCGCCGGTACGGACGGCATGGTCAAAGCTGTCGCGTCTTGTGCGGGGGAAGCTATGGCCGTAATGCCATCCGCCACTTCCTGCGCGGTAAGCTGAGCGGGCTGCTGCGTTCCGTACACCTTCATTTCGTAGATGGAATAGCCCCATTGACCGGATTTTTCCACCCCTTGCATCCGGATATACCGGGCAGCGGTATTCAGGTCAATGATATCCGTACCGCCATTGCTGTTCGTTTCGGTATATACATCCGTCCAGGCCTGACCGTCCGGAGAGGATTGCAGCTTATACCCTTTGGCATAAGAGTCCTCCCAATCGATCGCAA
Organism: Paenibacillus sp. JDR-2; assembly: GCF_000023585.1. Lineage (NCBI taxonomy): Bacteria > Bacillati > Bacillota > Bacilli > Caryophanales > Paenibacillaceae > Paenibacillus > Paenibacillus sp. JDR-2. Next base: position 5,820,878 of record NC_012914.1, read on the forward strand.
CCCGGTATACGTTATAGGTGTTCTGCAAGTCTACCTGAATCCAGTTTGCAGCCGATTCGCTCGCGCTCCAGCGCGTGCTCTTATCGCCGTCAAAGGCTGCGGCAGCTGCCTGCTGGGCGTTTGATGCCGAGGAAGCCTGCGATGGTTTGCCAAGCGCAATATTAGGAGCTTCCTGGCCGTATACTTCCATCTCATACAAGGAGAAGCCCCACTGGCCGGACTTTTCCATCCCTTGCATGCGGACGTAACGTCCAACGGCATCCACCGGAATCTGCTCCCTGCCTCCCTGCGAGTTGGCCTGCTCGTAAATATCGCTCCAATTCACGCCGTCCATCGAGGTCTGAAGCTTGTAGCCTTTGGCATAGGAAGCTTCCCATTGCAGGACGATTTCGTTCAGGGAATAGATGCCTCCAAGATCCACTTGAATAAAGTTGTCCGCGGCTTCGCCAGCTCCCCAGCGGGTTGACGAGTCTCCGTCAAACGCTTTGTCGGCCGTTTGCTGGCCGTTCGATTCGGAGGAAGCACTGGCGGTTTTGCCTTGCGCCAGATTGATTTTGGCCGCGTCTTTAATCGTCATTTGTACCGTAACCGGCTCATTGGCCTTCAGCGGAAGGACGCGCGCAATATTACCGATCGGCGACGTGCGGATTTGCGCGTCATCACTGCTGATCTGCTCGATGCCCGCGCGCTGAATCAGCGTCAGATCCTGGTCAATCGCGGAAGTCAGCTGTACGGTAACCTTACGCTGATTCATATCCCAGCTTAAGTTGTTGATCGTAAATTGGCTTTTGCCGAGGATGCCGGAAATCGAGCCTTTCTTCAAATCTTTCGGCAAGGCCGGCAAAAGCTCCAGCGTTCCCGGCTCGGAGGTTGCCAGCATCTCCATCATGATCGTTGGCACGGAGTTCACGACATCCGTCGCAAAAGTTCCGTGATTGTTATAGTGCGATGTAGCCAAGCTTGTGTAATAATAATCATCCTTCGCGAAACGAAGAAGCTTCGCATTCACGGAATCCGCATCATTCAGATTGGCCGCGATAAGCGCGCCGTGCAATAAGCCGTGACCGGCGTTCTCGTAATTGCCGCCGTCTTTCTTGTTCAGGAAAACTTTAGCCGCGTCATACAAGGCTTTGTTTTTTTCCGGCGTTACCTCTTTGTAAGGCCAGACCGGCATCAGGCCGCTGGAGTGACGATGCTGATAGTTGTTTTTGTTCATCAGATCCGGCCATGCCCATTCAGCCAGCGCTCCGTCGTTGTTAACCAGATACGGAGGCAGATTGTCGAGCTTCTCCTGCCAGACCGGTATTTTGTCCTGATCCTTGCCAAGCAGCTTGCTTGTCTCGATCAGGGTCTCCAGTGCGAAGCGCGCGCCGGAGATATCGTAAACGGAGTTGACGGACAACGGCACTCCGCCAGCAGGCCGGTTCTCAGGAGAGATGGATCCGGCAAAGATATATTTGCCATTACCGTCTTTTTCCACAAGGAAATCTTCATAGAAATCCCCCATGTCGCGGATAAGCGGATAATATTGATTTTCCAGAAAATCCTTGTCGCCGCTAATCTCGTAATATTCCCAGAACGGATACAACAGCCAAGACTCTCCGCCCGTTACGTATTGATACGGATAGTCGAAGTTGATGTTCGAGATCAGCCCTTCGCCGTTAGGCGTATTGCCGCCGGTGAGCATCCCTCTTGTGCCAAGCAGCTTCTCGGCATTCGTTCGGAAATCATTCTGCCACTGTTTGTTCAGGTAGAAGTACCCGGCCATCGCCTCCGGCATATTGCCGATATTGCCGCCGGAAATTTGCAGGTTCAAGTTGGCGTCCAAATGATAGTAACCATCCCAGCCGACGTTGCTGTCCCCCGTCCAGTTGCCGAGCAGGTCAGGCGCGGCCGTCTCGTTGCTAGATCCAAGCAGGTGGTAGCGGCCGGAGTAGAACATTCTCTCGTACAAGGCCGGAATCGGAGTCGCGGATTGCTTCTGCATGGCGAGCAGCTGTTCATTGGACTTCGAGCGGTCTTCCGGGCTTGCGCCGAGATCAAAGGACACGCGGTCAAAAATCTGGCTATGCTCGCTCACTTGACGATCCAGCAGCGTTTCATAATCGTCCGTTATTCCGGACAGCTTGCTTTGCAGCAGCTCCTTATTCCATTCCTGTTCGGCGGGAAGACCGCCTTGGTAAGTGCCGTCGTAACGCTGGGTGAGGGACAGCAGCAGCACATAGGTTGCGCCGGATACCGACACCGCATCGCCTTCCATCACTTTGGTGCCGTCGGTAATGACGCGCGTAACTCCCTCGTAGCCGGCATTATAGCTGCCGTTTGCGTATTTCGCCCGCAGATTAAGGAATTCCGCATTGGAGTTGTTCTGGAACGTAACTCCTTTATTCAGCAGGTTCATGCCCGGATCGATGCTAAGCGCAAGCTTCACGTCCAGCGTCTTGCCTGCCGGTGCGGGCATATACTGAACCGTAACGCCGTCCGGTCTGGATACGAAGGAGTCGCGTTCCCAATCGCCCCGGTCATCCGACCAATTGACCGATACGACTCCGGCGGAATAGTCCGTGGAACGGACATAGTTCGTAATTTCACCGGTGTCCGGCATCGTAATGGTCATCTTGTAGCCAGGATGCTTGCTGCCTTCCCCGCCGTTCTGATAACCCTGAACATCGGCGGCCAGCTGATTCGCTTCCTGGTATTTGCCTTGAATAAGCCAATCCCGGATTTTTTGAATATTTGCCTCGCTTACCGTATTGAAGGTTCTGTTCGGACGGGCTTCCGTTCTGGCCATAAAGAAATCCTTGTCGTCAAAAATAACCGTGTCATTCCGTGGATTGCCGAACACGATTATGCCCTGTTTACCGTTGCCGGCAAGCAAGCCGTCCTCCCAGTCGCCGTAATTCTGAGGATAAGTGGTGGACAAAGCCTTCGTCGCAGGATTGCCGGAGGTTGTAAACGAGCCGGTCAGTCCCTTGCTCTCATTGCCCGCCGCATCTACGGCCGTCACCTTCACCGTATAGGTTTTCCCTGCGGTCAGCCCGTTCAAAGTATAAGCATGCTCACCGGAAGACAAGCTCCCGACAAGCGTTGTGCCCAAATAAACCTTATAGCCGGTTACCGCCTGGTTGTCGACGGCGGACGGCCATTGAACCGCTGCGGAGGAATCCGTTACGGACGTTGCGGCGAGCAAAGCGGCGGAAGGCCACTCCGGCGCGGTATCGGCAGGCTTTACTTTGCCGTAGACTTCGAATTCGTACAGCGAGAGACCCCATTGCGTCGCGGCCTTCACGCCCTGCATCCGGACATACCGGCCTTCCGCGGGCTGATCCAGCTGGATCTCGTCGGTATGATCTCCGGTTACCGAAGCATCGTTCCGGGAATAAACATCCGTCCAGGCGCTGCCGTCTTCCGATACCTGAATTTTATATTCGGAAGCATAAGCCGCTTCCCACATGAGGACAACCTTGTCGATCACATGCGTCTTGCCCAGGTCCACCTGAAGCCAGTTGTCGTCTCCGCCATTGGAGCCCCAACGGGTCGCCGGGTTGCCGTCAAACGCGCGGAACGCCGATCTGTCCTTATCGGGCTGGCTGTTGGTCTCCCCGCTTCCGTCATTGGACTGGGAAGAAGCCGTATAAGCGGAAGGTGCCTTGTTTAGTGCCACGTTAACGGCAACCTCCGGTTCTGCCGGCGTGCCGTAAACCTCGAGCTCGTACAGCGAGTAACCGTACGCGGTCTGCGGCTGAATTCCTTGCATGCGGATATGCCGCGTATCCTTCCTGATTGTGACCGTCTCGTTCCCGCCTCCGCCGGAAGCGGTATGATACGCATCCGTCCAGTGCTCTCCGTCATCCGAGATCTGGATTTTATATTCCTTCGCATAGGCCGCTTCCCACGACAGCACTACCTTCGATACGTTGTATACATCGCCGAGATCGACCGAGATCCATGCGTTATTATCGTTGCTGTGATCCGTAGACCAGCGGGTCGATCCGTTTCCGTCGATGGCCTTCGCTGCAGTATACGAACCGTCTTCATAAGAAGCGGTTACCGTTACGCCCGGCTTAAGGGACAGATTAACCGGCACGTCGACTGGCGGCGCCGGAGGCGTAGGAACCGTCTGCCCTTGAGGCGGCCACAGGACATAAGTATTCGCGCCGTTATGCGCATCGGCGAATGGCCCGGCCATCATATTGCCGGCGTTTACGTCATTGCCGAAAAAGTCGGTCGTAACGTCGGCCGCGATGCTTTCGTTCGCCTCCGGAATAAGGCCCACTCTGGACTGCGTCACCGGGGTCAATCCGTTGATGCCGGAAGCATTCAGATTAAAGCTCAGGCTGAGGTCCGTATTGGTGGCCGTATAGGCAGCATCGGATACGACATTGGTGAAGTTGCCTTCTTTGACATGCGTTTTGTTTGCTGCGTCCGACGGCAGAACGGAGCCCTGCACCAGATTGTTATACCAGAAGAACTTTTGGACGGCATTGACGGAGCTAGTCTCGTTCATCGTGCCCGGCTCGAAATAATAGTTATCCCTGCCTCCGCCGTCAACGTTGATATTGCCGTTATCGATAAACAGATTGTTCGCGAATACAACGCCGGTCGCATCCAGCATCCGGATATCGCTGTTGCCGATAAAGACGTTGTTGTCCACGAGAATCGGCCCGTGAACCGCTTCGGCGTAATATCCCCATGGCGCGTTCATGACGATATTTCCGGTAATGCGGACATTCTGGTTGCCCCAGTCCGTCCAAATGCCTGCCGAGTTGCCGCCTTTGGAGTTTTTGATATAGTTGCCTTTGATGAGGCCTTCGTTCATGTAATGCACTTTGATTGGCGCCGTCTCGGCTCCGCTGAACTCCCCGCGGTAGTTCGTATCCTCGATCCTGTTGTACAGGATGTCGGAATTCCAGGAGAATACGCCGGCGATTCCCGACTGGCCGCATTTGGCGATATAGTTGTTGCGGACGATATGCGAGCCGTACTTGTCGGTATCGTGGAAATCCGTCCGCGTATTGCCCGGTCTGTTGCCTGCCCACTCATCGTTGCCGAGGCCGATATCGATCCCGATCGTACGGGCATTGATAACGATATTATTCTGAATGATCCATTTGAGACCGCCGTTTACGCTGATCGCCCCGGCTTGTCCTCTTGAAGGCACGCCCGGAAAATCGGAATACGTATTGGCCGCATGCTTGACCGTAAAGCCATCCACCGTAATATAGCCCAGGCCCCATGCATCCGGAGCAAAAATTTGCTTGCGCACATTGATTTCGGCAAGCTTCCCGTTGGGATCGGCGCCGTCGAAATTGGCATAAATCGTTGTGGTATCGGCCGAAACCTCGGTATACCAGGTATCGGCCGCCGATAATACGTTGTTTAAGGAAGGCTTCTCGTAATAAGCCTGCTCATTCAAATAAACGTCGCCAGCCGTATAACCCGGAAAGAAATTCCCTTCCCCCCCTTGCGGATGGCGTGTCGAGTACGGATTGTAGCTGCCGAAATAGCTGTTTGGCAGCGTAACGCGCCATACGTCTCCGCTGTAAGGCGTCCAGGAATCGATCTCCTCGGAGCCTTTAATCACGACTTCGCCGTCACCGGCGTTCGTGTAAGTGATGCGGTGCGCTTCGTCCGTACCGCCGCGCGCCGGTTTTACCGTCTCGCGATACAGGCCGGCGTGCACCAGTACGGTGTCGCCCGGCTGCGCCAACTCCGCCGCATGATTAATGGTCAGGAACGGCTCCGCCTCCGTACCTGGATTGGAATCGCTTCCATTTTTCGCCACATGAAGGGTTTGCCCCGTGCTTGAAGAAGGATCGGCCGACACGGCCGGCGGTTTAATCAGAGAACCAAACGCACTCGAGCATAACACGGCGCATAACAGAATTCTGACTAGACTAGAAGCTTGCTTACACTTGAGAATCATACCTGCTTACCCCCTTTCGAATGATCATTATTAAGGCCCTGCAGAACCCCAAGCGGTTACACTTGGGGTCGCATCCAACACTCGGATCCTGCTCCAAGGTTCTTTAGTTTGCTTCGTCCGTCATCGCATCAAGAAGCTCATTAAGCGGAACCGTGGCTAAAGCGATGCTAGTATCGCAGCAGCCGTAGTAGATATAGAGAAGCCCATCGATTACTAAATTCGCTGTCGGAAATACGACGTTTGGCAGAACAAGGCCAAATTTTTCGTAATACGTTTCCGGCTCCATAATCGGTTCCCGCGTTCGCGCGATAACCTTCTTCGGATCCTCCAAATCGAGCAGCAAGGCGCCAACGCGGTAGACCGACCGGGCATCCACCCCATGATACAGCACGAGCCATCCCCGATCCGTCCGGATCGGAGTAGCAGCCGCCCCAATCTTGGTCCCTTCCCACTCCGGATTCTCGGCCACCGCTACCAGCTCAGGCTCTGTCCAGTCGAACAGATTATCCGAATAGCTGATCCACATTCCCGGCGAATTCGTTCCGTATTTCTCTCCTACGTATTGCAACGGCCGGCGGAGAATGGCGAACCGTCCTCCGATCTTTTCCGGGAACAAGGCGTTATCTCTGTCATCGATCTCGGCAGGCGTCGTATAGCTTAGCGGCTTGAAATGGATGCCGTCCACGGACACCGCAATGCCAGAGCGCGTAATCATCGGCTCTACCCCGTTATCCGCCCACTCCGGATAATGCTCCGGATAATAAGCCGGAAGGCCGGTGCCCGTTGGCCAGCAATCAAAGCCATAGGGCTGAAGGGCGTAACACATGTAATACAGGCCATCGATACGGACAACCCGTGCATCCTCCACGCTTCCGCCGGGGTAGCCCAGCATCTCGGCGGTGAACACCGGCTCGTCAAGCACGGGTCTGAAGTTAACGCCGTCTTCGCTTTCGAGCAGTCCGATACAGGTCTGGAACGGCCGAAGCGAGCCCGCGGCTCTCTCGTACATGTAGTATTTTCCGTCGGCCTGCACGACTCCCGGATTAAATACGGCGGCTTTCCTCCAATCCGCGCCTCCCGGCACAACAATCGGATTATTCTCGTGTCTTGTCAGTTTCATTGCTTTCTCTCCCTGTCAGGTCTAAGAGGATAAGGGCGGACAGCCGGCTCATCCTTTAACCGCTCCGGCGGTCATGCCTTGAATAATATTTTTGTAGAATGCCAGATAGACAGCCATGACCGGCAGAATGGACAAGACCATTGCCGCCATTAAGGTCGTATAATCCGACGTGTACTGACCATAGAAATTCGTCAATCCAACCGGCAGCGTCTTGAAGGAATCATGGCTGACCAGCACCAGCGAGAACGGAAACTCATTCCACGTATCGAGGAAAGACAAGATGATAATGGTCGCTATCGCGGGCCTGCAGATCGGCAGCAAAATGCGGGTCATCGTATAGAAGGTTGATGCGCCGTCCATATGCGCCGCTTCGTCCAGCTCGACGGGTACCGTGCGGATAAAGCTTTCGAGCAGAAAGATCGGCAGCGGCAGCCGGATCGCGATATAAGGCAGAAGCAAGGTATAAAACTTGTCATACATGCCAAGCTGCTTGAACTGGAGGAACAACGGTACGATAAGGCCGTATACCGGAATCAGCATCCCGACAATAAAATACGTATAGATCAGATTCCTGCCCTTGAAGCGGAATCTGGACAAGGCATAAGCGGTACAGAAAGACAGAACGACAACGACGATAACCGTCACCGCGCTGTTCAAGGAGCTGCTGATGAAATACTGATACATTTTGCCTTCTACAAATGCCTTGTAATAGTTATGGAACTGCAGCTGATGCGGCAGCGATACCGAATTCAGCATGAATTCGTCCTTGGTCTTAAGCGACGAATAGATAATCCAGAAGATCGGGAAGACGCAGGCAAGCGAGAATACAATCATCACGGCGTTAAATAAGAGATTTCCCGCTCTTCGGAGCAGCAAGGGGAACGACATTAGTTTTTCACCTCCGCCAGCCGCTTGAACAGCAGAATAATGCCGAAGCTCACGATAAACATGCCGATCGTAACCGCGCTTCCGTAGCCGAGCTGCATGCTGCCAAACGAGGTTTTGTAGGCGTATTGCGCAAGCACCATCGAGCTGGTCCCGGGTCCTCCGCCCGTCATGACGTAAATATGGCTGAATACGAGCATGTTGGAAGAAATGCTCAGCATCATCACGACTTTAATCGTATCGTAGATTAGCGGAAAGGTAATATAGATCGCTTTCTTAAAGCCCGTGCAGCCGTCCAGCTCGCTTGTCTCGTATATGTCCTTGGATATGCCGTGAACCGCCGAAACAAAAATCATAAGCGGAATCCCGAGATATTGCCAGATAAGCGGAAGCGTAACGGAATACAGGACGATCTTCGGGTCATCCAGCCAAGCGCGGATGGACGATTCCAGACCTACCGACCGCAATACGGCGTTTAGAATGCCGTAATCATGGCTGTAAATCATCTGCCAGACGAAACCGACAACAACCGCGGACAATACAACCGGAAAGAAAATAACGGTCCGGTGGAACTCCTTCAGCCGCAGCGCCTTCGACATAAAGAAGGTCGTCAGCAAAAATGCCAGCCCCATCTGGATAACGAGAGTAAGAGCCAGAATAATCAGGTTGTTCTTGAACGAATGCCAGAAAAGACTATCCTTCAACAGCAGTTTGTAATTATCCAGGCCAATGAAGTTCTTTGTTGGTCCGCCGGTCCAGTCCGTCAGGCTGTAATAGAAGGATAGAGCAAGCGGGATGATCATAATAAAGGTGTAGATCGCGACGCTCGGAGCCAGAAGGCCAAACAGTCCGAATCTGGATAATTTCATAGAAGGGCTTCTGCTCATGACGAGACTCCTTACTTACAGCGCCTTCCGAAAGAGCGGGCTCACCGGAAGGCGCCATTCTATTAGTTGAGTTAGCTGGCTTTCTCGTACTCCGCTTGAACCTTCTTGGCAAGCTCCTCAGGCGTAACCGCGTTAATGAGGAGTGCCTGCAGATCGGCATTCAGCACGCTGACCAGCGCAGGGCTCAAATAAGAATCATAGATAGGCGTAAATTGCAGCTGCGAAGACAATTCGGCATATTTCACGGCTAACGGGCTTACTTTGCTCTTATCGTAATCCGCTACCTTGAACGCAACCGGCTCGCCTTTCTCGGCAAGACCCTTCGCGAATTCTTCGCCGCTGATGGCCTTGATCACCTTGGCGATAGCGTCTTTCTTGTCGGCAAAGCCTTTGATGCCAACCGCATAACCCGAGCCTGCTCCGCCAGATGTTGCCAGCGCGTTTCCTTTGCCGCCTTCCACGGACGGAAGTACCGCTACATCCGTATTGTCCGCCACTTCTTTTGGTGCGGAAGCGACCGCGCCAATAGCCCAGCTGCCCTCCATGAACATGGCTGCTTTACCATTGAAATACAGCGTTTTCTGCTGATCGTTGTTGATGCTGTTCAAATCGGCGTTAAACGCGCCCTGCTTCGCCAGATCTTGAAGAGCTGTAAGTCCTTTCACAAAATCAGGATCCGTAAATTTGGAACCGGATTTATTAATAATGCCGTTGAACCAGTCCGTACCCGTGAACCGGTCGCCCAGCGCACTGAGAATACAGGATTCCGCAACCCACTGCTCCTTGTTGCCAAGCGCAATCGGGGTTATGCCCTTCGCTTTAAGTTTATCAACCGCGTCCTGCAATTCGGCCCAAGTCTTAGGGAACGAAACAATGCCCGCATCGGCGAAAATTTGTTTGTTGTAATAGATAACGGAAGTCGCCAGCATCGAGAACGGTACGCCGTAAGTATGACCGCCGCTTGTCAAATCATTAAAAGCAGTTGGCAGGAAGCCATCCTTCCACGCCGTATCGGCACTCAGCACCTCATCCAGCGGAGCGGCCGTTTCGTTTTGCGCGAACATCGCAAGCTCCGAGCCTTTGCTGATAAAGATATCCGGGAGGTCGTTGGAAGCCGCCAATGTTTTCAGTTTCGTATAGTAGGCGTTCTGGTCTCCAATCGATTCTTCTTCGACGATAATATCCGGGTTATCCGCCTGAAACTTGGCCAACTGCTCACGTACCGTAACGGCTACGTTCTCGGTGCTGTCCTTTGCCCACATGTTCATGAATTTGACTTTGACCGGCTCCTTGGCCGGGGTTGTTGAACCCGAGGCTTCTTGATTGTTTCCGTTTACTGCCGGCGAAGCCGAGGAGCTATTGTCTGTGTTGTTTCCCCCGCAGCCAGCGATTAAGGACATTCCCAAAGTTAGTGCCGCTACTGACATCCCCGCTTTGTTCCAACGTTTAGATTTCATGACGCCCTCCTGCTATTCTCTCGAATTTGTAACCGGTTATCTTGTGCACGTTTCTAATTGTACATAGGCCATTTAGTTTTCGACAGGTGACGATTTTATTAAAATGTCTGCGATTTACGCGGAAACGCGCCAATGGCGGAAATACGCCCAAAATCCCTTTGCCAAACGAAAAACAGGCGTTTATATTAAGACTCAAAGCATATCGACTCTATTTATTAGATGTAGCAATCACAACTTTCGGAGGTCTTATGATTAAACGACGGTTCTTCAGCCTGCAGCATAAATTCATGATCTTCTCGCTCTTGATTGTCCTTATCCCCCTTGGTTTTGTAAGCGGATTCTCTTATCTCCAATCAACCAGAATCATAGAAGACAAAGTCAGCCTCTCCAACTTAAAAACCGTTCAGCAGATTGGGGAAAGCATTAACTTCTTCTTCAATGACATGAACAATTCGGCTCTGAATCTATGGCAGAACAGAGAGTTTATGAATTACTTCATGCTTTCTTACAGCCAGGTGGCGGGCTCCCGGAACTACCTGCTGTCTGCCCAGAACACGCTGAACCGTTTTGCCGTATTTCACACCAATATTTACTCGATTTATGTAAAAGGAATGAACGGACTCGAGTTCGATTCGGCCAGCAGCACCAACGTGATCACGCCGGAACTGCAGAAGCAGATGTTCGACCTCCGGGGCGAGGGACAATGGATCGCCGATGAGATTACGCAATACAACCATACGCCGCTAAAGGTTATCTCTTATATCAAAATCCTTAAAAATATTGATAAAATCTCTACCGATCTTGCTCTGATCAAAATCAATATCGATGAGCAGGAGATCTCCAATATTTACAAGGATAAGCTGCTCAGCGGCAGCAGTGAATTTTTTATTATCGATGAGAACAAGAGAATTATTTCGTCACTGGACCAATCCAAGATCGGCACAACGATGGACAGCAAATACGATGATCATAGGCTTTATCAGCAAAACAGCAGTTATTTCAAAGCATCCTTGAACGGCAATCCGTATATCGAAACCTATTACAATCTGTCGCGTCCAGGCTGGAAGCTGGTCAATCTGGTACCTATGAATGAGCTGTCAAGCGATACGAAGCTGATCCGGAACGTCACGATTTATGCTGTCTTAGGGAGCTTCATCCTCTGTTCGCTTATGATCATTCTGTTTTCGCTCAAGGTGCTCAGTCCTCTCAACCGGATCCGCAGATCCATGAGAGCCATTGAGGATGAGAACTTCAACGTGAACATTCCCGTAAAAGGCAACGACGAAATCGCGCTCATCAGCCGAAGCTTCAACCGGATGTCGAGGCGTCTCGATGAGCTGATCAACGAGGTGTATGCCGGACAAATCAAGCAGAAAGAAGCGGAGCTTAAGGCACTGCAGGCTCAGATTAATCCGCATTTTCTCTATAACACGCTGGATACGATCTACTGGATGGCCCGCATGGAGAAGGCTTATGAAAGCTCGAAGCTGGTGCAGGCCTTATCCAAGCTGTTCCGTCTCGCCCTGAATAGCGGCAATGAGCAGACAACGGTCGCTAGCGAAGTCGAGCATCTCAGATCCTATATTCTGATTCAGGAGAAGCGGTTCGAGGACTGTATCCTCTTCGACATTGACGTCGAACTCGAGACTTTGGCCTGTAGGACCGTCAAGCTGGTTCTTCAGCCGCTTGTCGAGAATGCGATCCATCATGGAATAGAGAAAAAAGGAAAGAGCGGCACTGTACGAATCACGATTAAACGCGAGGACAAGGAGCTTGTGTACCGGATTACCGATGACGGCGTTGGCGTAGAGGAAGCCGATATCACTTCGCTGCTTCAGCAGGTGAAGGACGACAACCGGGGATTCGGGATCAAGAACGTCAATGACCGAATTCAGCTTATTTGCGGTCAGGAATTTGGTCTTGCCTTCCATACTTCGCCCGGCAACGGAATGACCGTTATCGTCAGACAACCGTTTACAACTTAGGAGGATGAGGAAATGATTACGCTGCTGATTGTTGACGATGAGCCTAATATCCGCAAAGGCATCCGGACTTCGATTGATTGGGAGGATTACGGAATTGAGGTTGTTGGCGAAGCGGCCGACGGGGTTGAAGGCCTGGAGAAAGCACTTAAATTAAAGCCCCATATTACAGTCACCGATATCCGCATGCCGCTTATGGACGGTTTGGAATTGTCCCGGCATCTGAAGAACCAGCTTCCCGACACTCGTATTGTTATTCTTAGCGGATATGAAGATTTCAGCTTTGCCAAAGAGGCCTTAGCCATCGGCGTTCAGGATTATTTGCTTAAGCCGGTTGGAGCAGAAGAATTAGTCGACCTAATGCTCAAGCTGAGCGAGGAGATCAAGCTGGCCGAAGCGGATAAACGAAACAGGCAGTCCCTTAACATGATGATTAACGAAAACTATCAGACGATCAAGTCGGACTTTATCAATCGAATTCTGCAAGGAGGCGTTACGGACTCTTCCGCCATCTTCGACAAGGCGGAGCTACTCAAAATAAGGCTGTCTGGCCCGGAGTATTCCATCCTTGCGATCGATATCGATGACTTTGCCCTTATGACGGAAGACCTTCCGGAGAACAAACGCGAACTTATCCGCTTCTCGGTCATGAATATCGCTGAAGAGGTGCTGCTGTCACGAACTCAAGGGCTGGTCTGCTATAGCCAATTTGATCATCTTATTGGGATGATGAGCGGCGGCGGGTTGCGCGCCGATTTCGTTGATCATGTGTGCGAAGAGATTCAACAGGCCGTCAAGACCTATTTGAAGCTGTCTATCTCGATTGGAATCAGCCGGAATTGCACAGATATAGCCGTGCTGAGCACGTCTTATGCGGAAGCCTTCAGCGCCTTAAAGGCCAAAATCCATAAAGGCAAAGGCAGTCTCATCCGCTATCAGGAGTCCATGATGTCAACGGAGATGCAAAATGTCCTCTATCCTTCCGAAGAAGAAAAGGTCATTATCGGTTGTTTGAAGACGCTTAACTCATCTGAGCTCCACTCTGCAATAGATCAGATCTTCGACCGTTTTGCCGCAGGACAGACGGATGCGCCGGTTATTCGAAGCATATGCGGCAGACTGCTGCTCATGGCGGTGAGCGGCGTGGAAGAAATGAGTGTTGACGTAGGGAGCATCATTGGAACGAACTTCAATCCTTACCGTGAGATGGAGCGTTTCGACACATTAGGAGATCTGCGAAAATGGATGAACGACGTCCTGCATCGCCTATCGGAGCTTGTGCAGGAGAACAAAAATCAGAAGTTCAAAGGCGTAATCAAGACCGCGTTGCGTTATATGGAAGAGAACTACAATCGCGCGGTAAGTCTGGCCGACGTTGCTGCCATTGTTTATGTAACGCCAAATTATTTAAGTCGGATCTTCAAAGAGGAAATCGGCGTTAACTTCGTGGAATGGCTTAACCGTTATCGAATCGAGAAGGCCAAGCTCCTCCTATCCGAACCGGGTGCCAAGACGTATGCCGTGGCTGAGAAGGTCGGTTACAGCGACTATAAATACTTCTCGCAAATGTTTAAGAGATTTGCAGATTGCTCCCCTAAGGAATACAAGGAATTGAAGTCATAGAAGTTTTAATGGTAATTAAAAAAAGCCGCAAATTTGCGGCTTTTTTTGCTGATCGCTATTACAGCGAGCTGAATTTTTTATCGACTTGAGCCAGCATTTCTTTGCGAGCCTCGTCGGTAACCGACGAAACGCCGCCAAACAGGAACTGCTCGACAACCTCAATGCCCGTGAATTCGAAAATCCCGCTTCCGGAGGTTTGCTTCAAGGAATTGTTCATGCCAATGGATTCGTAAATCTCGCCTGGGGTACCATAAGTGTTGATAAGGATGCCTTTTTTACCCGTAAACAGCTTATCGATTCCGCCTTCGCTATTGTACTGATAAGCGAATCCGTAAGAGAAGGTGCGGTCTACATAGCCTTTGATAATAGCCGGAAGACCCGTCCACCAAATCGGATAAATAAAGGTGATGAAATCGGCCGCTTCCAAAAAGGCTTGCTCCGTCTTAATATCCGCAGGCGGGTTGCCTTCCCGGAGCGCAGCCGTATCAACGGGCGAAAGCACCGGATTAAAACCAAGCTTGTTCAAGTCGCGGACAGTAACTTCATGGCCTCCTTCTTTTAATGCATTCACTGCCGTATCTAAAATAGCGTGGTTAAAGCTTTCCTCATGAGGATGGGCATACACGATTAGATGATTCATTAACATAACCTCCGTCATCTCGTTATCTTAACTACAATATAATGTTACCAGATTGGTTACATTATGCACGCTTAAGTTGTAACAATTCAAGTTACAACAACTAGGTGTAACTATATCAGTTACATTATGATGTGTCAACAACTATTCCTGACACCACTGCCGTAGTCATAGATTGGTTATTATGTTTTAATGAAGGTAGCTTCTTTCCGAAAGGACTGTATCTCCATGATCAGCAGCCGTTTTACCGTAGCGGTTCATATCCTAGCGCTTGTTCATATCAATAACGGAAATGTTACTTCCGAATATATAGCTTCAAGCGTCAACACGAATCCCGCTGTTATCCGTAGAATTATGAGTATGTTAAGCAAAGCAGGTCTTATTTCTTCCCAGCCCGGAGTCATTGGCATTAAGCTCCAGCATCCGATTGCCGACATCTCTTTGCTTGATGTTTATAAGGCCGTCGAATTGCCCGAAAAAAAGGAGCTGTTTACGCTCCATCAAAATACAAACGAGCATTGCGTAGTTGGCAAAGGGATTCAACAAGCATTAAGCGATCCGCTGCGCGATGCCCAGCAGCAAATGGAGCAGTCCCTTTCCCGGACCACGATTGAGCAGATTGTCAAGAAAATTTTGCGTCAGGAACATTTGTAATCTTCCTGTAATATTTCGCTCAGGTTCCTTTCATCATCGGCTCCTATAATAAAGGACATGACCCCCCTTTATATATTCTCTATTGTTGCCTGCGGCTGATTGCCGCAGGCTTTTTGTTTCTTCTCGTGTCTTATTTCCCTTAGTCTGCGACCTTAGCGCTTACCTTGATATCGTCAAAGTAAAGGGCAGTCAACCCTTCAAATCCCGAATCCGAGCCAATAAGAATAAAGATCTGGCCTTTGGCGTTTGCCGTTACCTTGGCGTTGTAGTCAAAATCAACACGCTGATACCCTTCCTTGTCCACATCCGGTTTAGCCGCATTGCCAATGACCTTGACATCCTTGCCGCCGGTTCCTTGGCTGCCGATGTCCACGTTCATTCTGTAATATTCTTCACCCGAAGACGAGGTTGGCACAGACAACGGTTCGCTCGGCAGGATGCCTGCCTTCAAGAAATTAGATTCGGCAGGCGAACCGCCAATACCAATCGATCCTCCTCCCGCTTCGGTGTACATCGCAAATTTCAAATTAACGTTGTAAGAAGTATTTGGCTTGAAGCCTTCAATACCTTTGGAAAGAAACATAAACAAATCATCGCTGCGATTATGCCCGGACAGCTTCAAGCCGTAGTTAGAAGTATTGTTTTGTACCGGAATCAGGTTACGTGCATAGTCAAGCTCGTAGATCTCTTTATTATAGTCGGTCGGCATATCGGCGAAGCCGCCCTTCCATCCTTCCGTATCCTTCGTAAACTGATAATTGAAGTCTAGACTAGCCGGCGTATTCGCCTGATTGGTGAGAGTAACCGTATGGGCTGCAGGCTCCCATTGCAGACTGGCTCCCATAAGAGCTGCCAACGACCGCGCCGGAACAAATACCGTTCCCTTTGCCTGGCGAACCTGCTCGGGCAGCTTGGTTTTCTCTCCTTTCGCATTTACCGCATAAGAAGAGTTCAAGGTGAATGTAATCGTTCCGAAGGCTTTCCCCGACAAGGTAATCAATCGATCTTTGTTATTCCAGCTTATCGATGAACCGAGAGATTCGGCAGCGGCTCTAACGGGAACCATCGTGTTCCCGTTGCTAACATAAGGGGCGGAGAGCAGGCTATGCTTACCCGTATTATCGCTATAATGAACATCGTTAATTATAAAAGTAACGGAAGAAGCCGCGGACGCGGTTGGTTGGCTTTCTGCTCCGTGTGCTAGTGGGGCGCTGCCTGCCGAAAGCACGGTTGCGGCAAGAAGACTGGACAGCATGAGATTTTTTTTACGCATATTTATATTCTTCCTTTCTGCTCAGATGTACTTTCTAGACGCAACGATGAATTTAAAGGTTACACCCTTTACGAATCGGCAATTATTGGGGATGGAAAATAAAAAGATCAAAAAAAGTGCCCCACCTTGCCATTCAGCAAAGTTAGGCACTTCGGTTTTCTTGTAATCCTAATTTTTCAAACTGCTGAGATAATCTTGGAAATGCGCCTTCGTAATGGTTACGGGTCTATCGCCATTCGGAACGAGAGATTGATCATTCACCTCGACCGAACCGTAATAAAGCGCCTTAGCGTCCGTGATCACCTGGCGTTTATCCTGTGTTACGCTAAAGTATCGTCGAATGAATTCGTCCATCGGAATCTGGTCCGGACCAGCAACGTCAACAATGCCGTTAGCCGGTGGCTTAAGAGTAAAATCAGCTACCGCGTTCGCAACGTCTTTAGAGAAAATAGGCTGCATAAGGGCGGAAGGCAAACGAACGCTCTCCCCTTCAGTAGCCACATCGGCAATGCCGCCGACAAACTCGAAGAACTGCGTTGCGCGGACTATCGTATAAGGAATGTTGGCATTCTCGATCAGCTCTTCTTGATTCTTTTTAGCACGGAAATATCCGCTCTGAAGAAGGCGTTCGGTTCCAACGACCGACAAAGCAACATGATGGCTTACGCCGGCATTTGCTTCGGCGGCAAGGAGATTCCGAGTCGACTTATCAAAGAAATCCATAACCGCCTGATCCTCCCACGACGGCGCATTTGATACGTCAACAACAACTTGCGCACCGCTAAGCGCTTCCTCGAGTCCTTCGCCCGTGATCGTATTGACACCTAAGGATGGTGACGCCGCAACGACCTCATGACCTTGATCACGAAGGTTGCTTACAACTTTTTTCCCGATCAATCCACTGCCGCCAATCACTACAATCTTCATATTAATCCTCCTGTTGTGTATAGCTTGTATCTGAATTGCTCTTACGATAATTAGACAATTAGCGTTCGTTATCTGTGACATGAAATTTTAGGCATGATTCGAATTTTCCCTATGATTATCGTTTGTTATGCATGGGAAATACAGGGTATAAACTCAGCCGTCATCAATCATACTAGGAGCATATTTCTTGTTCAGACAGGCGGTGAAATGTATGCTTCCCAATTTACTTCATGATTTGAAAGAAAGCACGAAGTCGTCAGATCTGCTGCAATCGAGCATCATCATTAATAATAACCGCATCCATTTTACTTATTTCAGCACGCTTATCAATCAAGAAAAATTTCACCATGATGTACTTTCCTTCATTCAATTTTCTTCAAAAAGCGATTTGGGCCGTCTGCAAGATCTTCAAGCGATGATTCCTCTTGAAGGGATGAAAATTACGGGAGATTTGAACGAGGTTTTGAAAAACGTGGTACGCGGTTCAATCTTTCTTCAATTGGATCCCCATTTACACGAAGGTCTAATCATTGATATTTCGGATCAAAAATCGGGGCATCGCGATCACAATGATACTGAGAATGAGTTTAGCGTCATTGGTCCAAAGGTCGGATTTGTCGAAAGCTTGGAAATCAACTTGACATTACTTCGAAGGGGACTCGTTACCGAGAAGCTAACCTTTGAGGAACTATCCATCGGAACGATGTCACAAACGACAATCGTCATTGCTTATTTAGACGGCATTACGAATCCGGAGTATATAAACACTGCCAGGCAAAGGATCTCGGATCTGGAATTCGACGTCGTGTTCGAAAGTTCTCTTTTGGAACAACTCATCACTGACAACTCCAATTCTCCGTTTCCGTTATTTTTGTCCAGTGAGCGCCTGGATAGAATCATGTACTCTCTGTTGAACGGGGAAGTAGCCATTCTTTGCGATGGCTCCCCATTTGTACTCACGGGACCCACAAGCCTTTTTAGCTTTTTCGTTTCTCCCGAAGACTACTATTTACCTTGGATTCTGGGATCGTGCTTTCGTCTTATTCGTTATTTTGGAGTTGCGTTTTCGATTCTTGCTTCCTCCTTTTACGTAGCTATTCTTACGTTTCACTACATCGTCATTCCCCGGGAGCTTTTAGGACCAATTATCGAATCGAGATCAAACGTGCCTTTCCCGCCCGTGTTGGAAGTGCTTTTCTTAGAAATGACCATTGAGTTGCTTCGTGAAGCCGGGTCAAGACTTCCTTCAAAGGTCAGCCAAACCTTGGGTATAGTTGGAGGCATTATACTTGGACAAGCTGCGGTGGCGGCCGGTTTAACCAGTAATATTTTGCTTATCATCGTATCGCTTTCGGCATTGGCTTCCTTTACCACGCCCATCTTCAAAATCTCGAACACGATTCGGTTTTTGCGTTTTCCGCTCATCCTTTTAGCATCATTATGGGGCGGATTCGGCATCATGATCGGGTTGATGTTTATATTAGGCCATTTATTACGTTTAAAATCGCTAGGCGCACCTTATATCGTGCCGATTTTCCCTTTTCGAAACAATAGCTTCAGCGATAGCTTTATCCGCTCTTCTTTTACCCATTTGAATAATCGATTTTTTACGACTCGTCCGCTATCAACGAGAAGATATAACGTGAAAAAAAATAAGGATATTGGCGACGACTACAATAACGAATGATCAGAACGGATGGGAGAAATTGAAATCATGAGAAGGCATGCGGTAGTCCTAATCTGCTGTTGCATCTTGTTGTCGGGCTGCGCCCAAGAACGGGTCGTAGACCAAATCAATATTCTCCAGTACATGGGCGTAGACGTGGAAGAAGAGAAGTTTAAACTAAACGTTTCGTATCCGGAATATATCAAAGCTTCAGGGGGGCAATCCCTTGTAACTACGGAGTCTAATGTGGTCTATGGGGTTTTCACGGCCCTGACAGGCAAATCTTCTCAACCCGTTGAAATGGGACAAATGCGTACATTAGTCCTTAACGAAAAGTTTGCTAAGAAATACATATCCGAACTTGCCGATATTATCAATCGACAATTCACGAAAAGCACCAAAGCTTCTATTGTGTTAACGGACCAAAGCACAAAAACGATTATTACCGAAGCCTCCCAAAAACCTCCCTTCTTCTTGTCCGAGCTGATCGATCAAAACATGGATCACGGAAATACGCCAAATACGAATTATCATACTTTCATTAATCAATATTATGGAGAGGGCCAAGACATTTACTTCCCGGTTATCAATATGTATAAAGGCGTGTTTCAAATGGATGGCGTAGCCGTCTTTAAAGGAGACGATTTAAAACTTAGGTTAAATGTCAACGAAGGTTTGTATCTAAAACTGCTTAAAGATAAAAAACGGACAGGCGAATACGATTTTATTGCCGGCACAAGTTCCATGTACTCCTTTGTTATTTTGAACGGCAAGTCCAAAATTGACGTTAACGAAGACGGCAAAACAACGGTATCCCTTAAATTATCTATCCAACTTAGAGAAATCCCGGAACAAATGAACATACAGAACCAGGACGATTTAGATGAAATCAAGAAGCAAATTGAAGAGAAGTTATCCTCGGAAATTAAGTCGATGTTGATCCGTCTACAGCAAAACAAGGTCGATCCGATCGGCTTTGGAGAGAAATACAGGAGGCAGCATCCAATATTCAAAGAGGATGAGTATTACGCAAAAATCTACCCTCATCTATCTTTTGAAGTCAAGACGAGCGTTAATATATTACACGCGGGGGTTGGGCAATAATGCAACAACGGATAAAGGAAAATTACGCGATTTCCGGATACTTTGTATTTTTCTTAATTGCTGTTACCCAAGCTGCCGCGACTATATTTAATTTTCAGAACCTTGTGCTCGTGAATGCCGGCCAGGATGCTTGGATATCGATTATTTTGATAGGCGTGAGCCTTCATCTGATCATCTGGATGATCTATAAATTGCTCGGCAATCCGGCCAAAGATGTTATTGACGTCCATCAATCGATTTTCGGTAAATACATGGGAAATGCTCTTTCTTTCATCGTTGTTGGTTACTATTTCTTAATGGCTCTATTCTTTCTCCGTTCTTACATGGAAGTTATTCAAGTATGGGTATTTCCTTCGCTTCGCACATGGGTTATTGCAGGTTTATTTATCTGCATAATCTACTATGTTGTTTCCGGCGGGTTTAGGGTTGTTGCCGGGTTCAGCTTTTTTTATTTAGCGCTGATTCCCATGCTTTTCTGGTTGTTTTTTCCGGCCCGTCAAGGGGATCTCGGACTATTGCTGCCTGTTCTCAATCATTCTTTTCTAGATGTAATAAAAAGCTCAAAGTCATCCTGCATTATTTTCTTTGGGCTTGAACCTCTGCTTATCTATTTGCCTTTCTTGAAATCTGCCCAAAAGAATGCAAAGTGGGCCCATTTCGCTCTAATGTTTTCAACATTCAAATATGCCGCAATCATGATTGTAACCCTGATGTTTTTCAGTCAAGGTCTTCTAAGACATACCTTATGGCCAACTATGGCTATGACGCAAATCATTGAGTTTTCCTTCATCGCAAGATTCGAATACGTCTTTATATTTATGTGGCAGTTGATTATTATTCCAACGGTTTGTATTCCCATTTGGTGCTGTACAAGAATTATGAAAAGAGTTTGTTCAGTAAAGCCCGGGCTATCTTTACCTTTTGTGTTGGCAGCGCTTTTGATCGCTGCGTTAACCTTGAAGGAACGGACACAAATTGACGCATTTGGTACATTCATTAATAAATGCGCGATTTATTTCCATTTTGCTTATATTCCGTTGCTGTTTATTATCACTTGGATTGTAGCTCGCTTAAAGGTAAAGCATCTTGAATGATGAATGAGCCAACCCGCTTCAACCATTCACTTGTAACCTTCCTGTAATATTCCGCTCAGGTTCCTTTCATTATCGGCTACTATAATAAGAGACAAGACCCCCCTTTATTTATATATTCTCTATTGTTGCCTGCGGCTGATTGCCGCAGGCTTTTTGTTTGCACAGCAAAAGCCCCCGCAGGAATATTCCCGCGGGGGCTCAATACATTAAAGCTCCAAAACCATAACGCCGTATGCCGGCATCACTACCTCGTTTTCCAGTGCTGCTCCGGTCAGGAGGTCTGTTGCGCGCTGCTTCACTTGAACCGTTACCGGCTTATCCGAATAGTTCAACAGGAAAGCGTAAGAAGCATCCTTAGAAGCGCGAATACCGATCTCGACTTCGGCCGGGGCGGTGATCCGGTCCGCGAGAGGCGAGCTTAAACCAATCTCATCCAAAATCCCGTCAACTACCGGTTCGCTGTAGGCAGCTCCTAAGTACCAGACTTGGCCTTCTCCAACGTTCCTGCGGATTAAAGCCGGCTCCCCTTGATAATATTCGGAGGAGTACCGGGCGACAACTTCCGCTTCCGGATTCTGAACGCTAAGCACCTCGTTGAAGCCTGCCGCCTTTGTACCTTCGGACAATCGGCCTTCCCATTGCAGCTCCGCCGCATTCACTTTTCCTTTGATTAGAGTAAAGTCCTCAACCGTAATGCCGCATAGTCCGGCTACCGGACCCGGGAATGGACGCATGTAGCATTGTCCGTTCATATCCTTGTACCCCGTGCGGGCACCCAGGAACAACTTGCCGCCCTGCTCCACATAGCGGGTCAGAAGCTCGGCCGTCTCATCGGTCATAATCGCCGAATGCGGGTAGACAACTACTTTGTACTTGGCTAACTCCTCGAGAGTCGTATTCGAACGCAAGAAAATGGAGTCTGCCGGAACATGACGGTATTGCAGCTGCTTGAACCAGGAGCGCATGCTCTGCCACTGAAGAGGGCCATGCCATACATCCATCTCCGCATCCCAGTTATTGCTGTAATCCTGCATATAAGCAACTTCCGCTTGATAAGCCGTCCCTGCGATCAGAGAACCGATCTTGGCGAACTCACCTCCTACCTGCGCTACTTCCCGAACTCTCCGGTTCGGCTGATTGTGGTAGTCGTTAATGCCGTGCCAATAAATTTCGGTGCCGAAGGTTGCCGTGCGCCAGCGGAAATAGACTAGCAAATCGGTTCCATGCAGCACCGATTGATACGACCATAAACGGATTTGACCCGGTCTTGGCGTTCCCATCTCAATCCGGTCGACCCAGCCGCCGGGGCCGGACTGCTGCTCCATGACGCAGAAGTTCGGCGAAATGGACCTTACATTGGTCAAATTAATGCTCCATTGGCGGTCAAGCAGAGGATCGGTTTCATTGTCGTTATAGAAAACGCTGCTGAACTGCGGATACGAATCATACGAGAAGAAATCGAGCAGCTCATCCGTCATCTTATGATTGTCCAGATGGCCGAACAAGCCGTTCGTCGTTACCCAATGCTGCGGCGCCAGCTCGCGGATAATATCCGCCTGCAGCTTGGCGAACGAAATGACGTTATCCGAAATAAACCGTTTCTCGTCCAATGCCAGATGCGGGTTCGGCGAATCCGTCTGCGACAGGTGCAGCTGCTCCCAATCCGTATAAGTCTGGCTCCAGAATACCGTACCCCAAGCTTTATTGAGTTTCTCCAACGTCTCGTACTTTTCTTTGAGCCATACCCGGAATGCGGCATGGTCGGCTTCGGCATAAAACACGTTTTTCTCGCAGTTAAATTCGTTATCGATCTGCCACCCTATAACCGAAGGATGGTCCTTGTAAGCGTTCACCATATTGCGCACGATTCGCTGGGAAAGCTCCCTGTATTTCGCGCTGGAATAATTGTAATGGCGGCGCATGCCATGCTTAATCAGCAGGCCTTCCTTCGTTGCATTCAGCACCTCTGGATATTTATGCGTCAGCCAAGCCGGCGGCGTTGCGGTAGGCGTACCCAGAATAACTCTCAGACCGTAACGATGCGCCAGGTCCATCACCCGCGTGAAAAAGGTAAAATCAAATACGCCTTCCTGCGGCTCGAGCATCGCCCAAGAAAATTCCGCCATCCGAATCACCGAGATATTCATCTCCCGCATGCGGCGGAAATCGTCTTCCCACAGCCCCTCCGGCCAATGCTCCGGATAATAACATACTCCTAATGTTAACTCGTCCATTTGAATCGACTTTGCCATTGCGACATCCTCCTTAGCGCATCTTGCTTCTACCTCCATTCTAGTGGACACCCGGGCAGAAGGATATGACAAAAAGATGCGAACTGTATTAAAATATTGTCATCAATCAACCCATTAGTTGCTGTATTATCTTCTACATGAAGATATCGTATAAAAATATTGCGTTGTTAAGAGGAGTTTCCAATGAAAGAACATATCTTCCTTCCCAAGCCGATTTTCCCTCGTCATATCTGCTTCCCCGACTTCATCGGCGGCTACAGCGAATTTCCGGAGCATGCCGTCAACCGGGAATTTGCCACTACCGAAAACAATCTGGACCGTTATTACAATTTGCATATTGTGCTAGGCGGCAAAGGTTATCTGCACACGGACAACATGACCTACGAGCTGACGCAAGGGCAAGGTTTTCTGTACGGACCCGGGCTTAGACAAACGTATCATTCGGATGCCCGGGATCCTTGGAGTATCCGGTGGGTGCATTTTTATGGCGCAAGGCCGGAGGAATTTTTGGACGGAAAGGGTCTCGATGAACCTTGGCTCTTTCATTTGCCCGATCTTGCTCCTGTTGAGGCCTTGATGGAACGCCTCCTTGAGCTTGGCAGAAGCTATGAAGTAGATGACGAGTACGCGGCTGCTTCCACGCTGTACGAGCTGCTCACCAGAATTCAGACTACCGCGAGTCAGCTTAACGTGTCCGTTCATCAAACCGCGGACAAAATCCGGGCGGCTGCCAATTACGTACGCGCCAACTGCAATCAGCCCTTTACCCTTGAGCAGGCGGCAGCGATTGCCGGGTACAGCTCCCATTATTTCAGCCGAAAATTTAATCAAACCTTTGGCAAATCCTTCTCCGACTTCCTGACCGAAGCGCGCATTTTGCGGGCGAAGCAGCTCCTTGCCTCAACGCGCTTATCGGTCAAGCTTATTGCGCTCGAAACCGGCTTTTCGCAGACCAGCTATTTCAGCAAATGCTTTCGGGACCAGGAAGGCATGACGCCGCTTCAATTCAGGGAAAGGCATCAAGCGTAAAAATATTTTTAAATACCACTTGACTTGTCGGAATTATGGGGTTAATATCAATCCATAATCCTTCAACGTTCATTCTTTTAACGTTGAACTAATTGGATAAAGCCGATTGGATAACCAAAGGCCCAACTCACGTACCTGATCACGGGACGTCTGTTGCGGCCTTTTTTTTCTTCTTCGGATGCTTTCGAAGTAAGATTCATCACGAGTCGCTCTATAGGAGGTAACGAGAGAACAACATGGCAGATTTCATATCCCAAATGGAAGAAAACGATTGGCTGTTCAGGAGGATGGTCCGCAGATTCGTTAAGGAACGCGACAAAATATCCATCGAGGACATCGCCCTGCCCGGCTTCCTTATTCTCCGGAGCATTCAGCTGGGCGGCGCGCAAAAGCTTGGAGAGCTGGCGGAGCAGCTTGATCTGACCTCCGGCGCAATCACGGCGCTATGCGACAAGCTGGAAGCAAAAGGCTTCGCCGAGCGGCAGCGTCTGCAAGGCGACCGCAGGAACGTATGGCTGGACATTACGGAGGAAGGCCGGCAGCTGTTAGAACGGTATCCGGAGCTTGGCAAGCGTGGAGTCAGTCTCCTGTTCGGCAGCTTTAGCGAGGAAGAGCTCGCCTGCCAGAAGGAAATTTTCGAACGTATTTATGCCAATCTGGAAGGCTTCTCGGAGCGCTATATGGCAATGGTCAAGGAATACGAAGAGCAAAAGGCGGAAGAGAAAACGGATGAAAAACCAAAAAAGCCGCCTGTCGCCAAACCGAATCAAAATTATTTTCTGAATTATTAATCTATTTCGCAAATTCATTAAGCTAATGCTTACGAAGCATGAATGGCTTCACAATTCATTTTAGGAGTGTTGAGAATGGGACATCCCACTATTTATCCAACCGGAGCAACGGTTTATTTGCCTGAGAAGGCATGGAGCGGTTATACGATTTTCCAAGCGGCCAACGTTGGCGCCCTGTTGATTGATATGAGTGGCAAAGAAGTTCATTTGTGGAAAGGTCTGCGCGGCTTCCCGAACAAAATTTTGCCTGGCGGTTACGTGGTAGGCAGCACCAAGGAACGCGATCCGAAATACGGCTTCCAAGACGAAGCCGATCTGGTACAGGTGGACTGGAACGGCAATATCGTATGGAAATTCAACCGCCTCGAATACATAGAGGATCCGGGTTACGAGCCGGAGTGGATGGCGCGCGCGCATCATGATTACCAGCGCGAAGGCAATCCGGTTGGCTACTATGCTCCGGGACAGGAACCGCAGACAAACGGCGGACGCACCCTCATTCTTGCTCACCGCAACGTGACCAAGCCGGAGATCTCCGATAAATTGCTGCTCGACGACGTTATTCTCGAAGTGGACTGGGAAGGCAATATTCTGTGGCAATGGGCGGTAAGCGATCATTTCGAAGAGCTGGGCTTTGACGAAGCTGCGAAAAACGTGCTGTTCCGCGATCCTAACGGCCGTCACTTCGGCGGCAATACGGGCGGCGACTGGATGCATATCAACTCCGCGTCATGGGTAGGACCGAACAAATTTTACGATGCCGGCGACAAGCGCTTCCACCCGGACAACATTATCTGGGATGCGAGAGAATCCAATATTATCGCCATTACGGACCGCCAAACCGGCAAAATCGTCTGGCAGCTTGGCCCTGACTATTCGAAGCCGGAAGTCAAGCATCTGGGCTGGATTATCGGCCAGCATCATGCCCATATCATTCCGCAAGGCTTGCCTGGCGAAGGCAATCTGCTTGTATTCGATAACGGCGGCTGGGGCGGTTACGGTCTTCCGAACCCTGCATCTCCTTACGGCATCAAAAATGCAGTCCGCGATCATTCCCGTATTCTCGAGATCAATCCGGTCACACTCGAGATTGAATGGCAGTATACGCCAACGGAAGCCGGCTTTATGGCTCCGCTCGATTCCTATCGTTTCTACAGCCCGTACATCAGCTCCGCGCAGCGCCTGCCAAACGGCAATACGCTTATTACGGAAGGCGCCGACGGCCGGATTTTCGAGGTGACGAGCGAACATGAATTGGTGTGGGAGTACATCTCCCCTTACAAGAACAAAATCAACGCCAACATGGTCTACCGAGCTTACCGCGTCCCTTACGAGTGGATACCTCAGCTCGAGAAGCCCGTTGAAGAAGCGATTGTTCCGCTCGACGTTGCCGACTACCGGGTGCCGGGCGCCGCGGCAAGAGGAACCGGTTCGGTTGTGGAAGTCGTAGGTACCGGAGAGTACGGCGAAGGCGCATTCTGCGTCGCGACCGTCGAAGAAAACCCAAGCACGGCCGAATCCGGAGAAGAAAGCTGAGGGGATGTTCGATGAAAAAGTTCGGTATTCTCGCAACGGTCCTGGCCGTTGCCTTCACCCTTGCCGCATGCGGCGGCAAGGATAATAAGCCGGCAGCGGCTGAAGCGAATTCGGCAAACAGCCAGCAGGCGGAAGCTGCTAATGATCCGATTAAGATTAAAATCGCCGACACGTCGACCAACCCGGTATTCCGCGTAGCGAAGAGCAAAGGCTTCCTCGAGAAATACGGCATTGATGCCGACATCATTACCTTCGCTACTCCTGCGGAGGGTATTAACTCCTTGTTCATCAAGCAGGCGGATATCGGCTGGGGCGCGGACTTCCCGTCGCTGAACGCGGTAAGCAAAGGCGAATTTTCGATTATTGCCGCGACAGGCACGGATACCGAGGCAGCCGCTGCCCAATGGAAGCTTTTTGTCCGGGATGAAATCCAGTCCCCTGCCGATTTAAAGGGTAAGAAGCTAAGCACCCTTCGCGGCACATTCCTCCCTTATTTGTGGGATGTTTACTTGAAGGATAACGGCGTAGCGGCTGGCGATACGAAAGAGATTGGGCAAGGCGGCTTCGACGAGGCTTACGTTGCGCTCAAAAAAGGCGAAATCGATGCCAGCTGGGTCGTAGGCGCTACGTTGATCGATAAGTTCAAAGCGATTGAAGGCGTGCACGAGCTCACCGATATGTCCAAAACATCGATTCGGATCGGCGGCACGATTATCGCCCCTAATTCCTTGATAAAGGATCATCCGCAGGCGATTGCCAACTTCCTAAAGGCATTGGATGAGACCTCCAAGTACATTGCGGCTAATCCGGACGAAACGGCCGACATCCTTTTTGCGGAAACCAAGCAGCCGAAGGAAGCAACGATCCGGGATTTGGCGACGAACAACTGGACGGTTGGCTTCACCCAGCAATCCTTCGACAGCCTGACGAATCAGAAAAACTATATGGTAGGAGCCGGTATTATTCAAAACGACTTCAACCTGGCCGATAAGCTGAGCCTGGACGGCGTACAGCTGGCCGTACCCGATCAATTCACCTATAAGAAATAAGGAGAGATGACAAATGTTGAATACGAGTCCATCTCCAAATACGATTACCATCGAGCGGCTTAATAAAAGCTATTCCGACGTGAGACCCGGCACTGCCGGCTCCGTTCACTACATTATTAAAGATATCGATCTTGTCGTGAAAGGCGGAGAGTTCTTTGTTCTTCTAGGCCCAAGCGGCTGCGGCAAATCAACGCTGCTCAATATGATCGCGGGCTTTGTCTCCAAGACCGGAGGCAGCCTGCGCGTCGGGAACGATGAAGTCGACAAGCCCGGCAAGGAAAGAGCGGTTGTCTTCCAGCAGGCGGACTCCTCCCTCTTCCCTTGGCTGACGGTCCGGCAAAACGTTGAGTTTGGCCTGAAAATGAAAAAGATGCCAAAGGATGAGCGCAAGGAAATATCGGACCGTTATATCCGGCTTGTCGGATTGTACGGCCATGAGAACAAATTCCCGCGCGAATTGTCCGGCGGCATGAAACAGCGCGTCCAGCTTGCCCGCGTATTGGCCAATGATCCGGCGATTCTGCTGATGGATGAACCGTTTGGCGCGCTGGACGCGATGACAAGACGGATTATGCAAAAGGAATTAAGCCAGATTTGGCGGGAAACCGGCAAGACGGTTATTTTCGTCACCCATGATATTCAGGAAGCGCTGCTGCTCGGACAACGAATCGCCGTTATGTCTACCGGACCTAATGCCAAGATCTCCAGCATCTATCAGGTTCCGCTCGGCTATCCGCGCGATCCGGCCTCCCCGGAGCTGAACGAGCTTCAGCGCCATATCCAGTCCCACTTTGATGCCGAGCAGGAAGGAGGCATGTACCCATGAAGCTATTAAACAGGAAATGGGTAACGATTCCGCTGCTATGGGTTATCACCTTCATCGTGTGGCAGATTGGCGCATGGATCTATGGTCCGGAAATTATTCCGGGTCCTGCCGCTACCTGGCAAGGAGCGCAGGAGCTGCTGAGTGACGGTTCGTTAATGAAATATATCGGCATCAGCTTCTACCGGGTATTTGCCGGCTGGGCGCTTGGCAGCCTTCTTGCCATTCCGATTGGACTTACCATCGGCAAAGTAACCGCGATTCGCGTCTTTGCGGAGCCGTTCCTGAACTTCGTCCGGTTTATCCCTCCTATCGCGTTTATTACGCTGTTCCTCGTATGGTTCGGCATTGGCGAGCAGTCGAAGATTGCCCTCATTATGTACGCGACTCTATTTATCGTCATTATTAATACGTTAACCGGCGTGCTCGCCATTGAAGAGGACCGGATCCGCTCGGCCCGCAGCATGGGGGCTTCCGAATGGCAGATTTTGCTCCATGTGGTCATTCCGGCTACCACGCCTTATATATTCACCGGCATCCGGCTCGCTATGGGCACCTCGTACATGGCGATCATAGGCGCGGAGATGATCGCGGCTAACGAAGGCGTAGGCTTCCTCATCTGGAACTCCAGGCTTTACTTCCGTACGGACTGGATCTTTGTTGGGTTAATCAGCCTTGGTCTGATGGGCTTCCTGACCGACCGCATTGTTGGCTGGCTCGGCAGCAAGCTGCTGTTCCGGTACGGCGTCATTAACACAACGGCCCTTCGCCGCCGCTAATAAAAGAGCTGTCTCCGGGCCGGCCGTAACCGGAACCTTGAGACAGCTCTTATTCATGATCTGGCCGCACCGCAGCCCAACTAAATCAGATACTTCCGAATAAAATAGGTTGGCGTGCAGCTCCATGCGTGGCAGTAGCTGTTGATCAGATTGCTGCCGTACGGAGATAGCTTTTTATCCTCCGGATTGTACAGCTCCCAGAACGTGTCCGCGCCGTCCTTGATCATCTCGCCCCAATAAGCCTGCATCTGCCGGGTGGCTTTCTCCCTGCTGCCGACCGAGAACAATGCCTCGATCAGATGATGGTACATATATGGCGTTGTCATTCCGATCGCCGGCTGCTCCTCGAACAGGCGCTCGAGCAAGGCTGCGTTATCCTCCACTGGCAACACGTCCGCAAGGACAAGCCAGATCTGCGATGCCCAAGAAATCTGGCGGGCAGGGCCGCTGACGAAGAAGCCCGCTTCCTCATCCCATAATCCAGTAACAGCTGCCTCAGCCGTCCTTGCAATTTGTTTTTCTATATATAGCTGCTTGTCTGCCAAACCAAGAATGCGGGCCAGCTCCAGTCCGCGCTTCAGGCAATAGATCAATACGCCTTGCGACGGCGCCTGCTTGTTCAGCTCCGGATGCCAGTCGATAAAGCTCCACCAGGTCTCGTCATCGCGCACGATTCCCCGCTCATCCAGTCTCTCCACGCCAATCTCCAGCTGTTCCATGGCAATCGGCCATAGCTCTTCAAGCGTCTCCCTATCCCCGGATGCCTCATAATAGTCGTACAAGCAAGCCACAAAAAACAGCGCGTAATCGTAGAGCCTTGTATCATCCGCATGGGCAAACGGCTTCTCAAAGACGCAAGCTCCAACCGCACCGTCCGGAAGCCGCATGCCGGCAAACAAATACAAGCAGCGCTTCACCAAATCATGGTTGTTAAACGTCAAATAGTTCGCCTGCGCCTGCAGCCTCAAGTCTCCGATCCACAGCCTGCGATCCCGCTTCGGCCCGTCCTCAAATACGGTCTGCATGCAGTCCTGCAGCGTTTTAACCGCTATCCGGTCCATCTCCGACCATTCGCCGGACAAGCTTTCCGGCAGCGGCGCAACGCGGGCAACATCGCCGGATGTAACCGCCGTGCACTCCACCTGCTCGAATGATACGTTATATTTTTTCGAAGTATCCAGAACATCCACCTTGATATAGCGGAACGTATACCGTCTCGGGAGCTTGATCTCCGCAGGCAAGACATCAACAAAGATCGTCTCCTCCTGCAGCCAGGAGCTGCTCAGCCAGCCGTCGTACGACTCAAAAGGCTCCGCAATCTCGCAAGGCATTTCCCCTATCGTCAGCTTCAGTTTTAACGGCGCGTCAGGAGGGCTGCCAACGGGCTTCACCTTCAAGCTTACGTAACCAACAAGGTGATCGCCAAAGTCTAGAATAAAGCTGTCTCCTTTTCCGAGCACCCGCTCCTTCCACGCCTGATCCTCTGCCTGCTCAACCCGCCAGCCTTGAAATGACTCAGCATCGGCCACTATTTCCACAACGGACCTCGGCTCAACCACGCTTTCCATTAATTTAGGTATCAATGCTTCTGCTTTATCGACTATCGTTTGATTGATTAACATCTAAAATCCCTCCCGTATCCTGCTGCCTTATCTTCATATACCTACAATCGTATGCGCTTGCATCATTTCCAACAAGGCCGGCCTTTTTGGATACGCATCCGGTTTTTTTAGATTCTCCTCCCATAGATGTCAGCGATTTTTGGATGCAGCGTACGATTAATTTGGATCGCCCCGCGAAACCCCGCGCCGCTCTTGCATCGCCAAAAAAAATCCGACAAGAGCCAAAAAAAACAGCGCTTATCAAGTTGTTATGAAAGCCTTTACACTTAGGTCCACAGGGCTCCGGAAACCCGAACCACTACCGAAAAACGAAACAGATTGATTACGCTCGAACATAACAAGGAGGGTATATCTGAATGGCACACTCTAAAAAGAAAACAATTCTGGCCCTGACAGGAGCCGTACTTCTTACATCCGCTTTAACGGCATGCGGCAGCAACAATAATAACGGCAACGCGGCAAACGCTAATGCAAGCAAGTCCCCGGAAGCAAGCCAGACCGCCGCAGCCGAATCGCCGGCGGCAACAAGCGACGCCTCATCCGAACGCTACGAAAAGCCGGTCACGCTGAAGCTGATGATCGACAACCAGACTTCTACGGAAGGCATTAAAGCTGTAGCCGACGAGATCGAGAAGCGCTACAACATCAAAACCGAATTCGACCTCCGTCCTGGCGGCGACGAAGGCGACAACCTCGTAAAAACAAGACTGGCAACCGGTGAAATGGATGACCTGAGCTTCTACAACTCCGGCTCCCTATTCAAAGCGCTGCAGCCTGAAAAATATTTCATTGACCTGACAAGCGAACCGTTTATGCAAAATGTGCTGGATTCCTTCCTGCCAACCGTCAGCGTTGACGGCAAAACGTATGCGGCGCCAAGCGGCGCATCGCAAGCAGGAGCTTGGCTTTACAATAAAAAGGTTTATGCGGAGCTTGGCTTGTCCGTTCCGAAAACTTGGGATGAGCTGAAAGCCAACAACGAGAAAATTAAAGCAGCAGGCAAAACGGCGGTTATCGGCTCCTACAAGGACAGCTGGACCTCCCAGCTGATCGTGCTGGCCGACTACGCCAACGTTCAGGGTGATGCTCCAACGTTTGCCGATGATTTCACCAATAACAAAGCGAAGTTCGCCGATACGCCCGCAGCTCTGCGCAGCTTCCAAAAGCTTGCCGATATGAAGGATTACATGAACAAGGATTACCTCGCCACCACGTATGACCAAGCGCTCAAAATGCTCGTTGACGGCACAGGCGTTCAGTACCCGATGCTGACCTTCGCTCTCTCGAACATCTTTGCAACGTATCCGGACAAAATCGACGATATCGGCGTATTCGCCCAGCCTGCCGACAGCGCGGACAAAACCGCTCTGACCGTATGGATGCCAGCCGGAATCGCGATCTATAAGGACGGTAAAAACGTAGAAGCCGCGAAAAAATGGATCAACTTCTTCGCTTCGCCTGAGGGAATGGCTCTCCTGGCGACAAAAGCAAAACCTGAAGGTCCTTACGTGATCAAGGGCGCAACGCTGCCGGATGATGCTTACGCCGGCGTAAAAGAAATGATGCCTTACTTCGACAACGGCAATAACGCACCGGCTCTTGAGTTCCTGTCCCCACTCAAAGGACCAAGCCTGCCGCAGCTGACGGTTGAAGTCGGCGCAGGCATGAAGTCGCCGGAAGACAATGCCAAGGCGTACGACAAAGACGTCGAGAAGCAAGCGAAGCAGCTTGGCATCGCAGGCTGGTGATGTTTCATAAGTAAAAGCAAAAGCCCTGCCCTGCTTCTCAGGCAGGACAGGGCTTTTTGTAAAGATAGTAAGATGGGAGAGATTCACCATGCAGAAGGCTTCCCTAACAAAGGCTTCCAAAAGGTTTTATACGTACAAGTTTTTGCTGCCCGCGGGCATTATTTATTTCGTGCTGTTCCTCTTGCCCACCATCATGTCCTTCTTCTTCAGTATGACGAGATGGGATCTGGTGGACTGGGATTTCATCGGCCTGGACAACTATAAGACGTTTTTCTCGGAATCGTCGCTTAATATCGGCTTCCGCAACACCTTAATCTATGCGGTTGTGACCTGCGGTCTCAAGGTCGTATTTGGACTCTTGCTGGGGGTCGCGCTGACATCCGGTCTCCGAATCAAAGGCTATCTGCGTTCCGTCGTTTTCTTCCCGACGCTGCTCTCTACCATTGCGGTAGGTATCGCGTTCAGCAGCATGATGCATCCGACGCAAGGTCTGATTAATAAAAGCCTGGCGCTTGCGGGCATTGTTGGTCCCGACTGGCTTGGCGACACGAGTATCGCCCTCTTGTCCGTCGCTTTCGTTGATGTATGGAAGGGCGTTGGCATGGCTACTGTTATTTTTATCGCGGGCATTATGTCCATTCCCGAAGAATATTACGAAGCGCTTCAGATCGACGGCGGCAACGCCTGGGACCGGTTCAAGCATATTACGAACCCGCTTGTGGCACCCGCGATGAACTCGGTTATTATCCTGGCCTTTATCGGGGGCCTCCGTTCCTTCGACCTCGTATGGGCAATGACCAAAGGCGGGCCGGGCTTCAGCACGGACTTGATCGCTTCTATCATTTATAAACAATATCAAGGCGGCTTCTATGGCCTCTCGACGGCGGGCAACGTGATTCTCTTTATCGGCGTATCCCTGCTGGCCTTCCCTCTGCTTAAGCTTCTGTCCAAAAGGGAGGTTGATCTGTAATGAAGCTGAAAGGCACGAAAAGAATTATTTTCGAGGTTATTGCGATTGTCTTGTCCATCGTTATTTTCTGGGTCCCGTTCTGTTTTGTCATTATCAACTCGCTGAAAAATAAGACGGACGCCGCACAGCTTGATCTAAGCTGGCCAACCTCCCTTCAATGGTCGAACTACAAGGAAGTTCTTATCGCGCAAGACCATATGGTTATCCGGTCCTTCGTGAACAGTACGCTTATCACGCTGCTATCGATCGCTATTCTCGTGGTGGTCAGCGCGATGACCGGTTATGTGCTGCAGCGCCGCAATGACCGCTGGTCCGGCATCATTCAGTTTCTTGTGTTGGCCGGCCTTATGATTCCTCCCGCCGTTGTACCAACGATCTGGGTACTGGACTCGATCCATCTGTTCAAGACGATGTCCGGAATTGTCCTGGT
Organism: Paenibacillus sp. JDR-2; assembly: GCF_000023585.1. Classification (NCBI taxonomy): domain Bacteria; kingdom Bacillati; phylum Bacillota; class Bacilli; order Caryophanales; family Paenibacillaceae; genus Paenibacillus; species Paenibacillus sp. JDR-2. Next base: position 5,855,142 of record NC_012914.1, read on the forward strand.
CGAGGTTGCGCTTGGCATTTCGTTCGCCGTTATGCTGTACCGCAGCTTTATGGCGACGATCCCAAGGGAAATTGACGAAGCGGCTGTCGTGGACGGCTGCGGCAGCATGCGGATGTTTTTCCAGATGATCCTGCCGCTCCTTATGCCGGTAACCTCAACGGTTATCGTGCTGTCGTCGGTCGGCATTTACAACGACTTCGTGAATCCGCTCTACTTCTTCCCGGGTGCCAAAAACGCTACGATCCAGCTGACCCTGTACAACTTCACCAGCATGTACAATACGTCTTGGAATCTGCTGTTCGCCGATATTATTCTGATCTCTCTTCCGCCGCTTATTCTGTTTATCTTCTTCAACAAAAGAATCGTTGCCGGCATGACGGCCGGTGCGGTTAAAGGCTGACAAACGCAACGAATCCCGCAAACCGGATCAGGTCTGCGGGATTTTGTTATTCCAGCTTATTGCTGCTTGTCTAATGCCGCCTGCAAGTCTTGCATGTACATCTTCCCGGTATAATCCTTGCTTGCAATCAGCAGCTGGGCATTATTCCAGGCAACCGTCTGGGTATCGGCATCAAATAAAGCCTCAAACCATAAAGCACCGTTCTTGACGCTGTCGATCGTCTCCTGCGCCATCTGCGTCAGCTTAGGCACATCCTCCGGCATGTTCTTTACATTAAAGCCGGAGATTACGCCGTATTCCTGCATGGCCTTGTCCCCGTAGCCGGTAAACACCGCCTTCAGCCAGTCCTTCATCGTATCGTCATACGTTGCCGCCGATAATGAAGTGGTTAACCCCGCGTTCATCAGCCAGTCATCCTTCGTTCCCGCTCCGTTTTTCACCAAAGGAATATTAAACAATCCGATGGCATCCGTTCCGATCTTGTTTCTGATCGTGCTGTTAAAATCCCTGAGGCTCCAGCTTCCCGTGTAATACATGGCGGTTTTCCCTTCGAGGAACATCGTTGTCGCCTCGTCGGTCTCGGTTGTGTTCACATGCCTGCCGAAATAACCAAGCTGGGCCATCCGCTGAATCGTATCGGCCGCTCTAACAAACCCCGGATCCGTTACCTTAAGCTCCTTGCGGGCTACCCGCTGCATCGCGTCATAGCCGTATACCCGGATGACGTAGCTGTTAATGAGCCGGGTAATCGGCCATTTATTGCCGCCCGCCAGCGAGAAGGGCTGAACGCCATGCGACTGCAATACCTCCGCCGCGTGCAGAAGGTCATCCCAGGTCTCCGGAACAGCCAGACCATATTTGGCAAACAGATTTTTGTTGTACCAGAAGCCCTCGATGTTAATCTCTAGCGGCAAAGCGTACAGCCCTTTGTCCCGTACCATTGATTTAAGCAGCTTCACGGCTGCCGGGTTTAATTCGTTTTGCAGGCCAAGCTCGCGAAACACCTTCTCGATATCCAAAATAAATCCGTTGTCCGCCAGCTGTTCAAGCGGTCTGCCCGATTCGTAGGAGAAGACCTCCGGCAGGTCGTTGCTTGCCGCAAGCAGTTGGATTTTCTGAACGAGGTCCGAGGTGTTGACACTCTCGAATTCATATTTAATGTTGGGATGCTGCTTCTCATACTCGCGGGCCTGCTCGCTTATAATCCGGGGCTGCTGCTCTTCGAGATCCGACGATACGTAATGAATAACCCGGGTCGGATCCGTAATTTGCTCGTCTTCATTGGTTCCGTACGAGCCGCCGCTTGAGCAGGATACGAGAAATACGCATAACGCGGTTATTAGGCCCATTGCCGCAGCCGGCCTACTCATGCTCCTCCACCTCCTGCGCTTGCTCATGCGTTTTGCCGCCGACATGTCCTTCACGGAATTGCCCCGGCGTTACGCCCGCGTATTTCTTGAACAGCTCCGTAAAATGCCTGTAGTTGTAATAGCCTACCTTCTTGCTCACATCATTGACAAGCATGCCTTTGTGCAGCAGCATCTTCGCCTGCTCCATCCGCAGCTTGGTGACGTATTTGATATACGAGGTTCCGACTTTTTCTTTGAACAGCAGGCTGAGATAGGTGGCATTCATGCCGACATGATCGGCCACCTCCTGCAGGGTGAACGACTCCAGATAATGCTTCTCGATAAAAGCCAGCGCCTTCTCCACCGCATTATGCTTCGCTGCATGCTTGTCTTCCCTCATAAAGTTGTGAAGTAGTTCCATCTGCTCCCGCAGCCATTCGAACATCCGGTCTCTTGACGACATCTCGCCAAGCTCCCGGTAGGGTACAATTGCCTGCTGCTTCATATCCCCGCCGGATTCCTTCGCTACCTGATACCCGATATAAGCCAGTTTGAGAACCTCCTGCTCGACTGACTCGGGACTGAGCCGCTCGGCCTCCATGCAATGCTTGTATTCATCCAATAGGCGCAGCAAGCCCTCCTTATTGCCTGTTCGCATGTTGAAGACGATTTCTTCCTCGCACTCGGTTAAGCCGTGCGGAAAGCTGTCCTCCGCATGCTCGAACCGGGTCCAGCCTTTCTCCTCCAGAAAAACGGCGTACCTGAGAGCGCGTACCGCTTCATTGTAGCTTTTGGCTGCATCTGCCGCATCGGGGTAGGTCTGCCCGGAGCCAACCGACTCCTCCATTTGCGGTGAACGGAGCGTCAGCTGTTCCCACAGCTGATCTGCCGGCAAATCGTAATGAAAAGCGACTGTCACCCACTCTTTGCCGTATGAGAAAGAAACTAAGCGGTACGACGGATGCTCCTCGAGCCGCTCCGTATTGCCCGTGGCTGCAAGCACGGTGACGCCTTTCACCCCTTCGGCTCCAGCTTCCCCGAAGGCCTTCTTCCAATCAGCAACGGCGTGCTCCCCAAGCAGCAGTAAATCAAGCGTTGCCTTCTCCAGCAAAGCTTCTTTATTGGCGGCCACCTGGGTTTTTAGCTGCGTATGCTCCTGCTGATGGCCGATACGGGCGATGGTCCGCCCGATCGCTTCGTCGATTTTTTCAAGCGTAATGGGCTTATCCAAATAATCAATCACGCCAAGCTTTAGCGCCTTGCGGATATATTCGAACTCGTTAAAGCCGCTGAACACGATACACGCGGTATCCGGCATTTCCTTCGCTATCTCTTCAATCAGCTGCAATCCGGTTAAACCGGGCATGCGGATATCCGTCATCACGATATCGGGCTGAAGCTCCCGGACCATCTGCAGAGCGGAGAGACCGTCGGCGGCCGTACCGGCCAGTTCAATGCCGTAACGGGACCAGTCCACCATCATTTGAAGCCCCTCAGTAACGATATATTCATCGTCGAAAATAACGGCTTTTAACATGACTCTCAACCCTCTCTGATTTCATTTGGCCGGAACCGGATCTCGACGATTGTTCCTTTCCCCGGTTCGCTCCGAACCGTTAACGAGCTTCTGTGACCATAGTAGAGCATGATTCGTTCCCTCACGTTTACAAGCCCGTACCCGGTCTCCGTTGCTTGGATATCCTCCATCCCGACGCCATCGTCTTCCACGGTAAAGACAGCCGTACCGTCCTCCATTCTGCCCGTCAGCCGGATTGATCCTTCTCCAACCTTTGGCTCCAGGCCATGGTAGATGGCGTTCTCGACAAGCGGCTGTAAAATCAACTTCAGAATCTCGATGCTCATCAGCCCCTGCTCCACATTAACGATATAATGGAACCGCGACTTATAGCGGAGATTCTGTATTGTCATATAATGCTCGATATGCTGGAGCTCCTTGAACACCGGAATCGTTTCCTTCCCTTTGTTCAGGCTGATTTTGAAGCTCTCCGACAAAGCAACCGTCATCTTCGCGATATCCGCGTTGTTTTGCAGAATAGCCATCCAATAGATCGAATCCAGCGTGTTATAGAGAAAATGCGGCTTAATCTGCGCCTGCAGCGTCCGAAGCTCCGCTTCCCTCTCCTTTAGCTGCGAATGGATAAGCCTTTCGTTCAGCTGTTTGTTCTCGGAGGAGATTTTGCGGAACGTCTCGCCAATCGCCCCGACCTCGTCTTCCTCGAAGGAAATAACCTGCACCGAGGCTCCTGAGCCCTTGGACCAGTCCACCATCATTTTTTTCAGTTGCAAGAGCGGCCGGGTAATACTGCCCGATACAAACATGGACAGAATAATCGCAATAAGCGCGATAAAGCCCGCAATAAGCATCGTTACCGTACCGATGCGGTTGGAATCCTGCAGCAGCACGTTTGTTTTGACGATATGAAGGAAGGTCCAATTGGTCGTTGCGTTACGGTAGCCAACCGTCAAATAACCATGCTGATGCAGCTCGCGCAGGACGCTGTCCTCGCCAACCTCGCGGTCGATCAGATGTTCAATGGAAGCATTCTGGGCATAGACGCTGCGGGAAAACTTGCCGGTCGTATCCAGCACGATAAAATCCCCGTCATCCCCCATCGCCTGCTCGAATATCGTCTTCTTCAAATTAATAATAAGCAGTCCGATGACGCGGAAGTTCGCCGGATCGCGAAGCAGCTTCACGCTGGAGAACGAGGTCCCGGCATTCCCCGAATTAATGGACTGAAGCACGTTGTAGCTGAAAAATACCTCTCTGCCGTTCGCCGCTTCCGCTCGCTTGTACCAATCCGTCTGGCCAATCACCGACCGGCTTGTCTCATCGTCATAGATTCCCGCGTTTGCTTCAACGCTGCCGTAACAGACGGAGTGGAAGCCCCGGTCGAACAAGCAAATAGAGTCGATGTGACGGGTATCGATCAAGTTGCGTACAACGAGATTTTGCAGGCGGTTGGCGGTCCGGATATCCAGCACGTGGCTTTCGTCCGCCGCGCTTGCCTTCAGCTCGTCGCGAAGCTGATCGTTGGCTAGAATAAGCCGGTGCATGTTAATGACGTTCCGGAACAGAAGATCCGCCACTTCGCTTGCCGCCTGCAGATTATGCTTGTTGTTGTCCAGATGGTTATGCACGATCGTATTTTTCGAAATATTAAAGGAAATATATCCAAGAATGATTAGCGGCGGCACCGACAATAACACTACGGCCAGCAGAATTCGGGTACGAAGTCTGCGGGGACGGTACTGCCTTAGAAGCGAGGATAAGGAAAAGGATCGCATCCGCTTTGGCTCCTTGGCCGCCGATCCGGCCCGATAAGATGTTTCCTTCATTGTAAACGAAATTTGGGACGTTTATCACGGCGCATTTTTTTAGGTGGAGTGTCAGGATTTTTTGGATTGTATTTATTGTGGGGGTTAAGATGCACACTGCGCATTTGTATGTTCTTCCGATCGCCGTTGCTCAGGGATTCCTCTGAATTAAATTATTAGCGGTAGGAATCCCTTCACAAAAGCGAACGCTTAAAAGCTTTCTGAAAGAAAGCTGCTTCGTAAGCATAAACTTCGCTTCTCCAGAACATACAAATGCTCCGTTTGCCATTAACCTGTCAGATAAAGAACAATAACCAAGAAAATCCTTGCGGGCGGGGCCGCATAGCAAAAGAGGCTGTGCACAGGCAATCTGCACAACCTCTTTTGCTAGTATTGGTTGTTTGCCTATTCAAGGGACCTTAACGATGTGCGACATCGTTAAGGTGCTTGGACTGGCCCATTTTACTGGCCTTAACGATGCGCCGCATCGTTAAGATCCCGAAAAACAGCCGTCGCGGCTGGTTCTTCGCTGTTTTTGATGCGCTTAACGATGTGCGGCATCGTTAAGGTGCCCGGGCTGGTCAGTTGCGCTGGCCTTAACGATGCGCCGCATCGTTAAGATCCCGAAAAACAGCCGTCGCAGCTGGTTTTTCGCTGTTTTTAATGCGCTTAACGATGTGCGGCATCGTTAAGGTGTCCGGGTTGAGCAGCTGCGCTAGGCTTAACGATGCGGCGCATCGTTAAGACCGTTGATGAGACGGACTCTAGTTAGTTAGGGGTCAGATTTAGAGAAAAACTGCGTCGATGTAGAGGGAATTTCGTGCTGGGAGCGGCTTCAAGCAAGACGATAGGTACGATCAGAGCGGAGCCGCCTTCACTAGTCTTCCAAGCTCTGAGCCAAATCGGAGATTAGATCCTCCCTGTCCTCGATGCCGACCGAGATGCGGATCAACCCGTCGGTGATGCCAAGCAGCTCTCTCCGTTCCTTCGGAATGGAAGCATGCGTCATCCGGGCCGGAACGGAGATAAGACTTTCCACGGCGCCGAGGCTTTCGGCTAGCGTAAAGTACCGGACTTTTCGCAGCACCTCCGCTACCCTCTCGGTGCTTCCCACGTCAAACGAGATCATCCCGCCGAAGCCAAGCGCCTGACGCTTCGCCAGCTCATGCTGCGGATGGTCAGGCAAGCCGGGATAGTAGACCTTACGGACGGCCGGATGCTCTGCAAGAAACCTTGCGATCTCTCGCGCATTGCCTTCATGGGCTTCCATGCGAAGACCAAGCGTCTTCATGCCGCGGATCAACAGCCAGGAATCATGCGGTCCAAGCACGCCGCCAACGGCGTTTTGAATATAATGCAGCTCTTCGCCTAGCTTCTCGTCAGCCGTAACGACCAGTCCGGCAACAACGTCGCTATGTCCGCCTAAATATTTGGTCGCCGAATGCACAACGACATCCGCGCCTAACGCAAGCGGCGTCTGCCAATACGGCGTACCAAACGTGTTGTCTACAATAAACAATAACCCATGCGACTTCGTCCAAGCGGAGACCGCCTTGATATCCGTCAGCTTCAGCAGCGGATTTGTTGGCGTCTCGACGAGCAAGGCTTTCGTATTCGGCCGAACAGCCTCACCTAATGCATCCAGATCTGCCGTATCCACAAAGGTGGCCTCAATGCCAAGGCGAGCAAGCACCCGGGTGACAATTCGGAACGTGCCGCCATAGACATCGTCGGTCACAAGCAGATGATCCCCGCTGCCGAGGCGTGACAGCACCGTATGAATCGCCGCCATGCCGGAGCTGAACGCAAGTCCACGCTCCCCTCCCTCGAGATCCTTGATGAGCTCCTCCAGCGCATGCCTTGTCGGATTGCCCGTACGCGAATACTCGTAACCGCGGTGTACGCCAACATCCTCCTGCTTATACGTACTCGTCTGGTAGATCGGTACGTTAACGGCGCCGGTGTGCGGGTCAACCGGCGTTCCGCCGTGAATCAGCTTCGTTAATCGCTTCAACGTCAAGCCGCCTCCCCTATCCCCCGTAAATCTGCTTGCTCAGGTAGCGCTCGCTTCCGTCCGGGAATATCGTCACGATATGGCTTCCCGATGGCGCATGCTCCGCTTCTCTGAGAGCAGCTTCAAGCGCCGCGCCGGAGGAGCTGCCAACAAGCAGGCCTTCCAGCCTTGCCAGCTCCTTCACCCGGGCAAACGCAATGTCGTCCGTAATGGTGTGAATCGCATCGAAGTAGGAGGGATCCATAAACGGAGCCAGCTTTTCCACGCCGATGCCTTCGGTCCGGTGCGGACCGGACTTGCCGCCAGCCAGTATCGAGCCCTCCGGCTCGACGACAGCCGTTTTTACTGCCGGATTTTGCTCCTTCAAATACCTTGCCGTTCCCATAAACGTTCCGCCCGTTCCCGCTCCCGCCACAAAGACATCCACTTTCCCGTCCAGCTCCTGCCACAGCTCCGGACCAAGCGTATCGTAATAAGCCGAAGGGTTCGCCGGATTCGAGAACTGCGCCGGTGAATACGCTCCAGGTATAGAAGACGCCAGCTCCTCCGCTTTGCGAATCGCCCCAAGTATCCCGTCCTCGGACCGGGTATTGACGACCTCCGCTCCAAGCGCGCGCATCAGTGTCTGCTTCTCGATGCTGAATTTCTCGGGTACTACAAAGATAACTTTATAGTCGGTACCAACCGCGGCTAGGGCTAGACCAATCCCCGTATTGCCTGCCGTTGGTTCTATAATGGTCCCTCCAGGCTTCAGCTCGCCGCGCTCTGCCGCATCGCGCAGCAGCGCCAGACCTAGACGGTCCTTGACGCTCCCCCCGGGGTTCATCAGCTCCAGCTTGGCAAATAGCCGGACCCCTGCGGGTAACGGAAACCGCGTCAGTTCAACAATGGGTGTATTTCCGATCAGCTCACGGACATTGCGATAAATAGCCATGCAAGCATCTCTCCTCTGCTGTTCCCGTCTAGAGGTGCATGTGATTTCAGGCCAGCTTGACCGCTTCCAGCAGCCAGACATAACGGTTGAGACGGGTGAAGCTGACCGTAAAACCGTGATTCGTAAACAGCTTATTCAAAACATCGAGAGACGTATAATACTCCGTGCGCAAATCTTGATATAAATTTAGAAAGCCCGCTTCAAGGGCAGATTGTTCAATCTCGTAACGCTCCTCCGCATTGGCAAAGGAGGTGTCCGCAAATACCACTCGCCCGCCCGGTGCAAGCAATTGGCTATACAGGGCAATCGCTTGGTCCTTCTCCGTATCCGTCAAATGGTGAAAAGCATAGGTGCTGACAATCGCGTCCATCCGCTCCGGCAGCTCGGGAAAGTCCAGGAAATCGCCATCCAGAAGCCGGATCGGCAGTTCGCGCTTCGACACCTCCCGGCGCATGCCTTCCGAGGGCTCAATGCCGTACACCTTATCGCTCCGTTTGAGCAATTTCTCCGTCAAATTGCCCGTGCCTACCCCAAACTCTACAATCGTGCCGCTAACCCTCTCGGCTACCGCTTCAAGGATGCGGTCATATCCCGCGAATACTTCCCGATACTCCACATCTTCCCCGGCAACCGTCCGATCATAAGATTCCGACCATTCGTCAAACAGCGCTGTAAACTCTCTGCCCATCTGTACGCATGCCCCTCTCGTGCTGCCACAATGTGTTGCTTGCTATCAGCATATGTAGCCGGGCTCAACTTGTTCTCCTTTTTCCAACCTTATTAATCGGATTTATGCAAAAAAAGAAACAGCCTTGCTCAACGAAAGAGCAAAGCTGCTTATCATCCCCCGTTACCGTTTATATCGGGGAGCAATCCGGTCAATCCGGTTCGTCCAGATGACACCCGTATATCCCTCGGGCAGGCGTTTCAAATCTTCCACCGTGTCAAAGCCGCTCGAAAATTCGCTGCCGTCGCCGCCAACTATCACGACGCGATTATCCGCTTTTGCCATGCGATCCAAAAACTTGTCCGGCCATCCCCACAAGAAGGGGGCTATCTTCTCGGGTATATGCACTTCCGTATGGCTGCATGCCGAAGGCACATACCCGGTCCATCCAACGGCGAGATAAGGAATCAAGCATTTCTTCATGGTGGCCTTCGACATAACCCTCATATCCGGAAGCTCTTTCTTTAATGCTGCAATCGGTTCATCCCCGCCGTAAACAGCCAGATTGCTTCTGTGGTCCTCGGGGAGCTTTGCCAAATATTGCGCCAGCAGCCTGCCTTCTTCGGGATCATTGCTTTTAACGTCAATTAGAAGGGATTGAGTCGGAAAATGCTCCAGCACTTCCGTTAACGAAGGCATTTGGCCAACCCCTTTCCCTCGGAAAGGATACGTTTTTCCGCCGTCGGCCGTATAACCGTAGCCGATATCGAGCTGCTTTAACTGTTCCATCGTATAGTCCCGGGTAACGCCCGTGGCGTTAGTACGGCAATCCAGAGTCCAATCATGAAACACGGCAAATTGGTCATCCTTCGTGATATGCACGTCGAACTCGACGATATCCGCTCCGGCTTCGAAAGCGGCTTCCATCGAGGCAATCGTATTTTCCAGGTACGGGTATACCGGTTCGTAGATCCGCTCCGCGGTGCAAGTATCATTCTGAATGTCTTCCATCGTAAAGGTCTGCGCCATTCCGCGATGAGCAAGCAGCAATGGTTCGCCGCCAAACGGTGTGGCGAAATACGTTGTATTGTTTAGAAAAACGAGCACGATAACAAGCGCAATGACCATAAATGCTTTATTCTTCAATATCCTGACCATTCTCTTCATAAAAGACGCCTTCTTCCCTACGTAACTATCGTCATTGTGCCAAGGCGCCCATACATTTTCAATGATGGCTTGGTTATATTTGAATGACTTGCCCGCAATAAAAAAGAATAACCGCATCGCCATAAACGGCAATGCGGCTCTTCCTTTACTTGCTTCCGAGCGCCAGGCGCTCCTCTTCAATCTGTCCGATCAGCTCTTCGATGATTTCATTTGGCGAGCGTTCGCCAAGCCAGCTTTGGCCAAACATCTGAATCAGCTTCACGACGGGGAAGTCGTCCCAGAAGCCGACAAACTCGTCGTTCAGCTGAATTTTGTCCACGATATTCGCGTTCATCTCGTCAAGGAAACGCTCGAGTACCGTCTTTGCCACAGGATCATTCAGCCAGTCGATAAACAGACTGAACCGATGGAAGGTTGCTTTCTCTTCGCCAAAATCGCAATGCAGACGTCCGCGCAGACGGATATCCCGCGACGAGCTGCCAACGGATATCAGGAAGTACCCGGTCTCGGCGACCCATTTGCCGAACTTCGTGTTGTAATAAGCAAAGTCGCGTTCCTCCAGAACAAAAGATACTTCCTTCGTCTCGCCCGGTGCCAGCTCAATCTTGGCAAAAGCCTTTAATTCCTTCTCCGGCCGCGTCCACTTGCATTCCTCGTCATGGACGTACAGCTGCACCACTTCCTTGCCGGACACCGAACCGGTATTGGCAACCGTAAACGTTACCGCTACTTGGCCGTCCGGCTGCTGAACGGTCTTCAAGCCGGAGTAAGCAAATGAAGTGTACGACAGGCCGTGACCAAACGGGAACTCGGGTGCCAATTCTTTTTTATCGTAATACCGGTATCCGACAAACAGCCCTTCCCGGTAATGCAGCTTGCCGTTCTCGCCGCGGATCCGCATATGGGACGGGTTGTCCGACAGCTTCACGGGGAACGTCTCCGACAGCTTGCCGGAAGGATTCGCAGTGCCAAACAAAATATCGGCGACCGCTTTGCCGCTGCCTTGACCGCCAAGCCAGGAATGGATAACGCCGGGAACCTGCTGCACCCATGCCCGCATCGCCAAAGCGCTGCCGCTGCTGGTTACCACGATACAGCGGGGCTGAACCGCGGCTACCGCCTGAATCAGCTTCACCTGATGAACAGGCAGCTCAATGCCTTTCAAATCATGCATTTCCGATTCCGCGAATTCAGGCTGGCCCACGAACAGAATGGCTGCTTCGGAAGCCGCCGCAATCGCTACGCTCTCCGCGATAAGACGGTCGTCTATAACATCTTCCTGCGGATAACCGTCGGCATAAGAAAGCTTGACCGAAGATCCGGCAAGCGACTCAAGCTCATCAAACGGAATATCTACGCGCGTTGGCGTAACGTTCGCGCTGCCGGCGCCTTGAATTCTCGGCTGCTTCGCAAACCGGCCGATTACCGCGATGCTGCCAAGCGTTTCCCGGTCCAGCGGAAGAATGCCGTTATCGTTCTTCAGCAGCACGATGCTCTCCGCAGCGGCCTTGCGCGCAAGCTCATGATAGTCCGCTGCCTCGGCTGCCTGCTCCGAGCCCGCCGTTGTTTTGGCAACCAGATCAAGAATGCGGCGGACGCTGTTATCCAGAACCGCTTCCTCCAGAGCGCCTTTTTTGACCGCTTCAACAATTGCTTTCGCATTATAATCGGCAGGACCCGGCATCTCGAGATCAAGACCCGCCTTCAGGCCGCGAAGCCGGTCGTTAACGGCTGTCCAGTCGGAGATAACTACCCCGTCGTAACCCCATTCCCTCCGCAAAATATCATAAAGCAAATGCTCGTTCTCGCTTGCATACGAACCGTTAAGCAGATTGTAGGAGCACATTAACGTCCAAGGCTTCGCCTTCTTGACGATCCGCTCGAACGCGCTAAGGTAAATCTCCCGCAGCGTCCGCTCGTCTACCTCGGAGCTCGTAACCATCTTCTCGAACTCCTGATTGTTGCAGGCGAAATGCTTCACCGACGCGCCGACGCCTTCGCTTTGCAGGCCGTTGATGAAGGAGGCCCCAAGCTCCCCGGATAAGCAAGGGTCCTCAGAGTAATATTCGAAGTTGCGTCCGCCAAGCGGCGTGCGCTTCATATTGATACCCGGGCCCAGCAGAAGCTCAACGCCCATCGATCGGCCTTCCTTGCCTAACGCAACGCCAACCTCATGCAGCAGCTCCGTGTTCCAGGATGAGCCGATAGCGGAACCGGTCGGATAACAGGTGGCCGGAATGTTTTGGCCGGTAACCCCCATCTCTTCGTCGCTGTTTGTTTTACGGATGCCGTTTGTGCCGTCATACATATGAATCGCGGGGATGCCGAGGCGTTCGATACCTTTCGTCATCCACATATTTGAGCCCGCTGCAAGGGAAGCCTTTTCTTCCAAGGTCATTAAAGATAATAATTCCGCTGATGTTTTCATAAGTAGAAAACCTCCTTTTCTTGCTGTGCAATTTGTTTAAACGATTGGAGTCTCTTCCGCATGCTGCTCTTTTTTCAGCTCCTGCAGATCGTAGACCTTATAGAACGGGAACCAGATAACAAACATAATAATCAATACAAAGGCGAGCAGAATTAACCCGTGAAATCCGGAGATCAGGTAAGTGGACAAACCAAGCGGCGTATACCAAAGCTGGAAGACTTGCGCCGGAATATCGGCCAGTCCCCAATCAAGCGCCAAGTAGACAATGACCGGAATAACGATGCCGTTGATCCACATCGGGACCATCAGAATCGGGTTGAAGGCAACAGGCGCACCGTATACAACCGGCTCGTTAATGTTGAAGAGTGAAGGCACGATGGTTGCTTTGCCGATGGATTTCAGCTTTTGCGATTTGGCGAACAGGAACAGCACGACAAGCGGCAGCGTTGCGCCAAGACCACCCACGCCTACCCAGCCGGAGAAAAAGGTTTCGAACGTATTGATGTTGATCGGATCAAGTCCTTTGGCAACCAGAGCGGCGTTCTCCTCGATGGCCGGGAACCAGATGGCATACCAAAGCGGTGACATGACCCACGGGCTGACGCCAAACGAAAAGAGGACAACCCCGATAAAGTTGAACAGTACGAAGCCAAGCAGGCTTTGGCTGATCGCGTTAAGCGGATCAAAGACCGAGACGATCATTTCGAAAATATCGAAGTGCAGCTGATAGATCAGTACCCATCCAATCGCGAGCAATAAAGCAATCGGAACCAGGAAATCAAACCACTCGACGATAAAATCAGGCAGCTTCGTATCCTTCTTGAATAACGAGAAGCGGTGGAACAAATTCATAACCGCCGCTACGCCAACTCCGACGAGCAGCGCGGTAATCATGCCGGACGGGCCAAACCGTTCCAGAATGAACTTAATCGTCCCGTCATCGCCGATGGTTGGCTTAAGCAGCATCAGGAACAGCGATACGCCCGTTGCGCCGGCAATCAGCTTAATATTGTGGCGTTCTTTCTTCTGCATGACGAAGTAGGGCGTAAGAAAGGCAATAAATATACCGATCAGTCCAAAGCTGAAAGTCGTAAACGGCGTCAAATCCGGCATGCCCGGGATGTAATTATTCAGAATCGAAATGAGCGTCACGAGCGAGCCGATAAAGATCATTGGCAGGATTACCATAATCGCGGACTGGATCGAGTCTACCCATATATTTTTGGTGAAGGCCTCTACCTTTGGAGCGAACCTCTTGGTCATCCAATTCATGAACCGGTCCATCTCTGTCTCCCCCTTGCGTTGTAGTCGGTCTATGAAACCGCTTTATTAGTATAAAATCAATCCCAATCGCTTTCGCGTTCTTATTTGCCGGGATCAGGTCCGTTTCTTGCCGTATCCCCATCGTTACTCCCAGCTTGTTCTCCTGAAGCCTTCCGTATACGGCAAAAAACACCCCCGGGTTATCCCCGGGGGCGTAGTTAGCTCCTTATCAATACTTCTTATCAATACTGCTTCTCCAGCATAATCAGCTGAACCCCATGCGGAGGTACAACGACCTCTTCCGCATAACCTTCACTGAGCTCCAGCCTGTCCGTCCGCATATCCGGCCCGCTTCTGCCGTGCAGGTAATTCAGCTCTTCCTCCGTCGGAAAAGCCGGCGAACCTAGACGGAGCCATTCGTCGAATACCGAGCCATGCTCCCGATCCAGCACATGCCGGGTACGTTTGTAGCTGCCCGACAAGCCTTCCAGGGCAATCCGGAACCGCTTATGCCCTTTTTCCTCAAAGACAGAATACCGATTCAGCTCGGTTAAGCCGGTCCTGTCCCCGCTCGCGTACAACGAATCGACATGGACATAATGGTACAGCAAGATTTGCACGTCTTCGTTCCCGTTCCTCGTAACGATATAGCCGTCTCCTTGCGCGATAATCCGACTGCCTAGTCTAGATAACAGAAGGAACCCGTAATAGCCGGGCTTGCGCAGCCCTTCCCGGTTGATGAGCCCAAACCCGCCATAAAACATCGAAGGCGGCACCTGGCTTTCCTCGAATACGTCCGTAAATGACCAATAAGCAAGGGAATCCACCGCTCCCAATGTCGCCAGCGCATGATGAATAATAAACGGCGCCATAAACATCGTATCATGCAGCAAGTTGCGGTCATACAGCGAAAAGTTCCATTCCGTAATATGAAGCTCAGGCGTATGCGGATTGCCGTAACCGATCTTCTCCTTCAGCAGGTTGATGCTGTCCAAATAATAAGAAGGCGGCATAATGGTCGTCAGCTTGCCGATCTCTTTCTTCCGGAACGGGTATTCCGAATACACATGGAACGAGAAAAAGTCGAGCGGCACTTCCCGGTCGCGGCAATACGCAATAAACTGCTCCGCCCAGTTGTCGTTCCATAACGAGCCGTAGCCTAACGCCGGCCCTCCGACCGTAAGCTCCCGCGAGACCGACTTGACCGCATTTGCCGTCGCTTCATAGAACGCGAAATATTCTTCCTTCGTCCCCGACCAGCAGACATCGGTTAAATCCGGTTCATTCCACACCTCGAAATACCACTTCTTCACTTCCGCAAGGCCATACCGGTTCACGCAATGCCTGACGAATTCGCGGACAAGTCCGTTCCATTTCTCCTGTTCCGCCGGCGGAGAGATGCCCCCCTTCCACCAGAAGATCGTCTCGTTCGAACGGCGCAGCAGGACAGGCATAAAGCTAAGCTCGACAAAAATGTGAATGCCCGACTGCAGCAGGAAATCGTACAGCTTGTCTACATAAGCCCAGTTATAGACCGGCTTTCCGGCCTCATCCTCCGAATACACCATCATCTCGTCGTTAAAGATGCCGTGAAACCGGATGTGGGTGAACGGAAAATCCCCTTGCATGCCGGCAAACTGTCGGCGCCAGTCCTCCCGCAGCCCTTCCACCGCGCGGCCGGCGGTTGTAACCCGATTCCAATGCTTGATGAAAACTTCCTCCCGGACGCAAGCATCTGCCTGAACATCGACCATATCCCGCATATCGGAAGGCAAATCATGCTCTACGGGCGGACTGCCTTCCCTGTCGTTCAAATACCGGTACAAGGACTCCATCGCCGAGATCGTATCCGTCTCGTAGTAGTCGCCGCTTGACGACTCTTCCGTCGTCAGCGGCTTTCTATCCGGGTCCACCGTCTTGGCGTTTGCGAGAGCATCCCGGTAAGAACCAGGCGTGCTTCCGTATTTCCCTTTGAAATACTGGTTGAACAGCTTCACGTTCGCAAAGCCGCAGTCCAGCGCAATTTGCGTCATGCTTTTATCCGTATCGGAGAGCTGCGCCGCCGCCTTCTCGAGACGAATAAGCGTCAAATACTTTTGAAACGGAATGCCGATTTTATCGCTGAAAAAATGCGAAAAATAATGAAGGCTGAGATGCTCCTGATCGGCAATCGTCTGAAGCGTGATTTTCTCGTTATAATGCTTGTCTACATATTGGATAATGCGGTTAAGCCGCATATAGTCATAGTCTTTTCCTTTTTCCCGCGGTCCGCCGTTAGTTCCTGCCGTGAAATAACGGGTCAGGTGGCCAATGAGCGTCTGCAAGCTACCCATGGAATAATTGCGGTGTCCGGGGCCTTTCTTGTTCGACTCCCAGACCATCCGGGCAAGACAACGGCGGAGCCGGTCATAGCGGTACCGGTTGTATTCCGTCTGGCTCATGGAATTGCAGTCAAACAAGGTCCCCTCGTCATCCAGCAGCTCCGGGCCGAATTGCAGCGTCAGCAGGACATTGTCCAGGTTCGTGCATTCAAGCTTATGTACGGACATGCTGTTGATCGCGATAATATCATCCTCGGCCAAGCGGTATTGCCGCTGGTCGACATAGACGGTAACGGCGCCCTGCAGGACATAGATCAGCTCGATCTCTTTATGCCAATGAAAACGGATGTCCTTTACGCTGTTCACAAACAGCCGGACCGGCAAATCATCCTGGGTCTCGACAAACTCGTAGTGGTAACGCATCTTCCGTTCCCCTTTCCGCTATTATTATGGGACAAAGGGGAACGGAAAATCAATGCGCCGTTATTTCTGCTCATCCACCATTCTTAAAATTAACGTCACCGCTTCGGCCCGGTTAGCGGAATCCGAAGGAACAAATTTGTTGCTGCCCCGGCCGTTTACGAGGCCTGCTTTTACGGCCGCGGCTACGGCATCCTTCGCCCATGAAGGAATGCTTGCCGCATCCGCGAATGCAAGCTGTCCGTCCTGCGCCGTATCCAGCTTAAGAGCGCGCACGACGATAACCGTCATTTCCGCCCGCGTAATCGGAAGATCCGGACGGAAGGTGCCGTCCTCGAAGCCCTTGATCCAGCCCGCGGCAACTCCGCTTGCGATAGAAGGCTTCGCCCAATTGCCTATTCTTTCGTTATCTTTAAAATCGGTGCCTTGCTGCTCCGCTACCGGCAGTTCCAGAGCCCGCGCCAGCATCGTTACGAACTCCGCCCGGGTAACCTGCTTGAGCGGTTTGAACGTTCCGTCCGGATAACCGTTCACAAAGCCCATTTGGGCAGCCCGCGTAATAGCATCCTTCGCCCAGAAGCCTGCTGCAACATCCGTAAACTCTCTGCTCGCATTCAAAACGTAAACCTGAACCGATTTATCGGGCGTTTGCTTCTCCGAGGTCAGATCCGTGTGGACAAGCTTAACCGATTCAATCTTGACGGATGCTTTGCCCGCCGCAAGGCCGCCAAAGGTAAAAGCGGCCAGCGCTTTTGACCCTTCCGAGCCTGTAGCGGAGCCAACTTTCGTATAAGCAAACGTCACTTTGCTGCCGGATTTAATCGGAGAAATGGCAAAGCCGTTTTGTTCTGCTGCATTGTTTTTGGGCAGCAGGTTATTGGCGGATTGTAAGGAAAGCTTGGTTGTATCGTAAGAAAGAACAATCTCGTAACCGTATACGTTTTTCAGCTCGCTCGCTTTTACCGTTACGGTTAACGCCTTATTCACGCCAACGCTTGTCTGGTCGGCGCTAATTTCATAAGAAGCAGCAGCGGCAAACACTAAAGATACCGGCAAACCGGCAAGCAACAACCCTACTGCCAACGTCGAGAGGAACCATTTCCGCAGCATCCTTCTACTCCCCCATAAAAGCAGGAGAAGGGACTATCCCTCCTCCTGCTTGCCTATGATTTTTAATTAAGCTTGCAGAATTTTTTGCGCGATGATAACAAGATCGGAAATATCGATAACGCCGTCATTATTGAGGTCCATCCGCTTAATGGAGCTCCAGTCCGCGGATTGCGAAGTTTTGCCGTAATTGACGGATACTTGAGCAAGGTCAAGCACGCTGATTCTGTTGTCGCCGTTGACGTCGCCGACAACCTGCGTTACAGCAAGCTGCTTGAACGCTTGAAGCGCCGTATGAAGCGCCGCTGCCGCGTCTTGTACCTGCTGCTCGGTTGGCGCACCGGCGGCAACGTTTGCCGCTGCGTCAATGGCTGCTTGCAGGGTAGCTTTGGATCCGGCCGGATATTGGCCAACAGCCGTACCTTCAACCGCCGCATCATGGAAGGCTTGCGCTTCTGTGATGATATCAAGCAAGGCCTGCGTATTCACGTACAGAATTTGAACGCTTAAGGCATCGCCGGCTTCAGCCGCAATCTCGGTTGCGGCATCGGAGAATTCCGCACTGGCTATAGCAAACACCGCCGCCCTATTGCCCGATACCTGCTTGGCTTTCATATTCAGCTTAATCACGTCGCCCGCAGCCGTAACTGCGTGATCCGGCCCTTCGCTGACGACCAGTACGCGCACGATGCCTGGTTCATCCGTATTCGTGCCAACAATGCTGACTCCCTCTACCAGCGAATCCGCGCTTAGGAATTCTACGGCGCTGGAATCATAGCTGATCCGGATATCCTGTGCCAGCAGCGGAACGGATACATGGTTTAATCCAACCGTCAGACTGAACGGCGCATTGGAATAGATCTGACTCGCACCCGTAATGGATGCCGTGAGGACACCGGCATTATGAACGGCCAGAGTGTTAGTCACTGCAATTGCCGTATTATTCGCATCGGTTACCGTAATCGTAACGGTATAAGGACTGGCATTATTGCTGCCTTCCGCCGGCGTACCCGTAATTTTACCTGTAGCAGGGTCAAAGGAAAGTCCGTCAGGAAGCCCGGTTACGCTCCATGCATAAGGCTTGGTTCCGCCAATTGCGCCAAGATTCAGCAGCTGGTCATAAGCGGTTCCTACCTCCGCTCCAGGAAGTACCGCATTCGCTGCCGGGGAGCTGATGGTCAACTCGTTCTCTGTAACCTGCAGAGTGTCGATCCGGATATCCGGCGAATCAAATACCACGTAAACCGTATGAAGACCGGCCGGCGCGTTGTCAACCGTGGCTTCCACTTCCGCAAAACCAAGCTCGCGTACCGTCTGATCCGCCGCGGTTGGCATTGTATACGTGGATACGGAGGTAACGGGAACTTCAATGGTAGCAAAAGGCTCATTAGCCGGCGAATCCGCGCGTAGCGTAATATGACCGCCGCTGCCGTTGCTCGCAACGCTGGCAGCCAGCTTTTGCGCGCCCGTAAAATCGGTCTTAGGCAGAGCTACCCAAGCTCCCTGCTTCTTCGAATTAACGGTGTAGTATTCGCCAGCGATCTTGTCTTCGCTGAGGCTGGCCACCGTCCGTGCTTTGGAAGCTTCGGAATACGCCACATTGCTGGACGCGAACGCATGATCAAAGACGTTAAATTTAGTTACGGCCGAAAGCGATGCAAGTTGGTCGCCTCCGATCGTGATATTGCCCGTAAAGCGGATATCATCCGAAGAATGGCCCGCCATCAGGGAATACGAGCCGTCCTCAACGATGTAATCGCCTTTGTTCACATCCCAGATCGCAAGATCCTTAGGATCGACGGTTAAGGTAACGACCTTGTGTTCGCCTGCCGTAAGGGATACTTTCTCATAACCGACAAGCTTCTTCTGAGGAGCTTCGGCTCCGTAAGCAGAGCCGTTTTTCCGGGCATACAGCTGTACGACCTCGGAAGTTGCGATGCTGCCTTCGTTTGTAATCTCTACGGATACGTTAAACGGAGAAGTGCTGCTTGCGCTTGATGGAGCCGAGAAATCCTTGTACGTAAAGTCCGCATAGCCTAACCCGTAGCCAAACGGATAGGTAACAGGCGCCGAGGTATACATATACGTCAGCTTTGTTTCAACCGGATCGGCATTGGACATATCTACAGTGTAACGAGGATCAATCTGGCTAAGCGTTGTCGCGCTGCCTTCCGGAATCGAGTATTTATCGATTGCAGGCAAAGCCGTCATATCCGCATACCAGGTAGAAGTCAATCGGCCGGTTGGCGCATAGTCGCCATACAGAACATCGGTAAGCCCTTGCGCGTCGAATTCGCCGGAATAAGGCTGTTCCACAACCGCCGATACGTTAGGGTCGTTCTGAATTTCTTCCATGATGACCGGCGAGCTGGCGAGCAGAACAACGATCGTTTTCTTGTTCTTGGCTGCGAAAGCCGCGGCTACGTTTTTCACCAGCTTGTAATCATTGGCACCTAGGTAAAGGTCCGCGCGGTCATTGCCTTCCGCAGCGCTGTTGCTTGGATGCGCGCCAATAAATACGAGAGCATAATCCTGCGTGTCTGCCAAAGCTGCCGCATCCGCACCGGCTTCCTTGACCGTTGTTTTCTCAAACTTCGCATCCGTGCCGCGCGAATTATAGTTCGCGAGATTACCGATTGCCGCAGCGCCCGTAGCAATCTTGCCGTCCGCTGCCGCCGTGACATACCGGCCGCTGTATACGCCGGTCTGGAATGCCAATCCGCCGGAAATGATCGAGACGGAATTGTCCGAATTGCCTTCGATGCGCAGCTTAGCCGGAACCGTGCTGTTATTGCTGACCGACGTCAGGTTGGACCAGTCCGAACCCGTCAGCAGCAGGCTTGCCGTTGCCGTATTGCCAACCGCCGCATTGTTTGCTGTAGGCGCCGTTACCCAGCGGCTGTTTTCCTTGGAGAGCAGGCTTGCCGCCTGCTGGCCCCAATCGTAGACCTCGAACAGCTGAGCGTTGCCGAACGTATTGTCCGATGTTGAATAATCCGCTGTTAATTGCGCTCCCGCCGCCGTTCCGGCAGTCAGGTATTTACCGTTTGCCTTCGACTTCAGCGCGATAACCTCGCCGCCGGTATTGAATTGCACCTTGGAAGCGCCAATCGTGTTCAGAATCGTGAACAATGGCGTTTTGCCTGCAGCCGGAAGACTCGGAGTGCTCGCCGAATATTGGGCTTTCATGCGCATATCCGCGTAAGCCCCAACAACCGCTGCTTTTTTCGTTTTATCAAGCGGCAGCGCGCCGTCCGTATTTTTCAGCAGAACAACCGTTTCCCTAGCAGCCTGCTGAGCTACTTCCTGATGGGCTTGGGTGCTGAAGCTCGTAAGGCTCGACGATACATCCTTCGCCTGGCTGGCAAACGGATAATATTTCGGAATGCCGTTCGCGTCCGTTTCGTTAAAAATCCCCGCACGGACCAGCTGATTCACAAGCGGTCTGCCCGCATCCCGCACATCCTGCAGCGTGATGCCGTACAGTCCGTCTTTAACCGCGTTGGCAAGCGTCACGACATCCGTCTTATCCGTACCGGAGGCGCGGACGGATTCCGAATGACCAAGCACCATAAGCGCCAGCGCGTGCTTGCGGTCGAGCGTATACTGCGTGTCGTAGCCATTGCCGAAGCTTGTGTTGTACAGATGCTGCTCCCCGTTAAAGTCCGGCGACGAGTACATGCCGTACCGCGCAACATTATCGCCCAGAATCATATAAGGAGAAATGATATTCGGAATGCCGTTTGTGCGGCCGAAGGAAGTCATAATACCCGAAACGGAGCCGGATTCCAGCCCTTTGAACGCGGAAGGGGTCTGGTATTCGTAGATCGCCCTTGCTCCCGCCGCGGTGCTGGAGGATTGCCGGAACCATTCCGCATTGTACATGGAGAAGTGCTTCGTCCCTACGATAGCCCGGATCCAGAAGCCGTTATCGCTCTCGTTCTGATCCGTGCCGGACAGTCCTGCCGCCATATTGTCAATCATCGTTGCCGACAGATACGGGTCTTCCCCGTACCCTTCCGGGAAACGTCCGTTCAGCGGGTTGATGCGCAAATCCGACAATGCGGTAAAAGCGATCGGCTTGGAAGCATTCGAACCGTTATGAATATTGGCCGTGCCTTGCTTGACGTTGTTCTGGCTGATTTTCTCGCTGCCCATAACCTGCCCGACCTGCGTCAGCAGCTCCTTGTTCCAGGATTGGCCAAGGCCAACGAGAGCGGGAAAGTCGGTCGATACGCCGTATACGTTATCCGCGGCCGCGATACCGCCCGGTACCGTCTTGCCTTTGACCGGGTTATCGTCCATAACAAACGTGTAGTTATCGCGGATGCCCGTTGCATATAAAGAAGCACCTTCAAGGCCAACGTAATTAAAATAAGTATCCACGAAAGCATCCAGGTGAGAAGGCACCCCGTCGAACAAAGGCATTCCGTCGAATACGCCTCCTACCTGCGTATGAAAGGTTAACGCATCCGCCGACGCCTTGCTTGGCATGATCTGCACCGCACCGCTGAACATCAATGTACCGGCTAACAACAATGAAGCTGTCTTTCTTCTTTTTATCCCCTTCGAACTGTCCATGCTGACACCATCCTATTCATCCCAATTAATTGATTGTGACTGACGATGGATGCTTGCGAAGCTTGAAACGGTAAGCCCTCCCCCTCTCGGCTGAACTTGTCGACACCTAAAGTGTAAACGCTTACTTAAATACGGGTAAGCGCCTTTTTTTTTGGGATAAGTTCCTATTTTTTTTGATAACGGGGTTAAATTAAAAAAGCTGACATCGGTTTAAAAAAACCGACATCAGCTGATTGAGCTCTTCCCGACTACGTCCGGGCCTCTTGCAGAGCGCGTTTTCTATCGCTTAGCGTCAATGCGAAGCACAGAAGCAGAACGACGCAAGCAAGCGTGTAAGGGTAATTAATATCCATATCGAACAAGAATCCGGCGATGATTGGTCCGGCTATATTGCCAAGGCTCGTAAAGGCCGAGTTCAAGCCCGCCACATAGCCCTGCTGGTCCTTCGCCACCATCGACATTTGCGTACTGATCGCCGGGCGTAAAATATCTATCGCCAGGAAGATAATAAACGTTACCGCAAACACCATCCAGAACTTATGAACAAAGAGCGTCAGCACGATAAACAATCCGGCAAACAAAAGACATATGGAGATGACCCGCCGCTCGCCAAACGTCCTTAGAATCCAGCTGAATATCGTGACCTGAACGACCGCGCCGGCAATGGAGCCAAACGTAATAATAAAGGCGATATCCTTCGGCTCATAGCCGAATTTGTGGTCGACGAACAATCCGAATACCGTCTCGAAGTTCGCTAGTCCAAAGGACATGACAAAAACGATAATCAAGGCCAGGAAATACGGCTCTCGATACGAATAACGCAGCTGCGTGATAAAGCCGCGCTGTTCCTTCCCGGCTGCGGAGGTTTCCGTTGCCTCTTCCTGTACGGGCTTCGACTCCGGAAGAATAATCAGGTTGATCACGGCTGCAAGGACACCCGCTGCGCCGGCAGCGTAAAACGGTGCCCGAATGCCAAACTCGGCAATGTAACCGCCAATGCCGGGACCAATAATAAAGCCGGTCGTAATGGCCGCGTTTATAAAGCCCATGCCCGACGCACGCTCTTCCTTCGTCGTAATATCCGCCGCGTAAGCCATCACGGCCGGCATAATCATAGCGGCGCTAACCCCGCCAAGCAGCCTGGATACGAATAATAGGACCGAGGATTCCGCGAACCCGAACATAGCCTCGGAGACGGCAAACACAAGCATGCCGATAACGATCATCCTTTTTCTGCCGAATTTGTCGGACAACCGTCCGGCAAGCGGCGAGAACAAGAGCTGCGTCAGCGAGAACGCCGCCACAAGCAGGCCCACAATTCCTCCCGTAATGCCAAGCGTCTCCATAAACTTCGGCATTATCGGGATAACAAGCCCGATCCCCGTGAACACTAGCAATAAATTAAACATCAGGATAAGCAGAGCTCCCCGATTTTTAAGCAATAAGGTCATTTTATAATTCCCCCGATTTCCAAGCTGTTCGAATACTGAATATTCATTCTAGATTATTGCAGAAAAAAAGGCCTAGCGGGCCGGTGTGGCAATGCCGTGCAAAAACACGTCCATAGCCAACCGGTAAGCCGCCAGAGCTTCCTCCCGTTCCATTGATCGCGTGTGCTGATTCAGGCCGTACATCAAGCTGTCCAAAATAATCGCAAGTCCGGTCACATTCGAGGATTGAAATTCACCGCTGTCGATTCCCCGTTGCAGCAAATCCCGGTTAAAGTCAATATAACCTTTTACCATCTCATTAATGCGTTCTTCGACTTCCGGATTTTTCTCCGCATTGTTGAAGAACTCGTCAACGGCTTTGGTAAGCGGATGATTCAGCTGATCATGCGCCAGATGCTCGGCCATGCCATACAGCTTATCGATGGTGGTCTTGTACTGCGGCTCCTTCGCGAGCCAAGTCTCTTCCCATTCCGTGTTCCAATCCTCAATCAGATGCAGGAACAGCCCTTCCTTGCTTTTGAAATGATAATAGATATTGCCTGCGCTGCAGCCTGTCGCTTTGACGATATCTTCGATAGAGGTCGCTTTGTAGCCCTTTTGCACAAACAATGTCCGCGCCGCATCTGCTATCTTTCTCTTTGTCTGCTCGGTTTGCTGCTGCTTCTTATTCACACCTGACTCACCTCGCTTGAACTTCCGATTTCGATACTGAACGTTTATTCAGTATTGTAATGGATAAAGAATATAAAGGCAACTCCAACAAAAAAAGCTTAGCAAGGACCAGGACCCCATGCTAAGCTTTTGTCTTCTGTATTATTGGCCAGGAGTGCCCCAAACTTCTACTAACGCCTCATATTGAGCTCCGGTCAGATTCAGGAACGAACCATGCCTCTTCTTCGCAGCCCCCAGGTTATACTCTTCCGGATTCAGAATACGGAACTGCCCGCTCGACAAGTCTTCCGTAATAAGCGGCAGATACCCCTTGCCGGTGGCATACTGATCGACCATCAGGCACCATTCGTTTCGGTCGTTGAACTTGAATACTTCCGGCCCCTCCACTCCGAACAGCCCGTCCAATACCGGCGAATGCAGCTCCCGGAACGAGGAAGCAGCTAAGGAATTGCTGCTCTCGACCGTTATGCATTTGGTTGTCTCGTCCTTCGAATATCGGTAATACGTGCTTCCTTCCCGAATAATCGTCGTATCGATCACGTGATTGCCGCGTTCGATATATTTCTCCGGCTTCGTAAAGGAAATAAAGTCTTTCGTCCGGGAGCTGTAAATAATCTGCTTAGGCTCCAAATCGTCTTCTTTGGTCATCGAGGCCCAAAAAATCAGATGCTCTCCCGCTTCCTCGTCAAAGATCGTCTCCGGTGCCCAGACGCAGCCCGCATCCGGCAGATCCATCTCAACGCTTCTCTCCTTTGACCAATTCACCAGATCCGCCGACTCCCAAATGATAATCGACCGGCTGCCGCGATGCTGTGCCGTATCCCAGCCTTTGTCATTCGCAATGCGGAGATCCGTCGCAATGATATAAAACTTGTTATCAAGCGGAGAGCGGATAATAAACGGATCCCGCACACCTTTCTCGCCGATGCCGGATTGCAATACCGGCTTGCTGTCATTCAGATCATTCCAATGCAGCCCGTCCCGGCTCACCGAAAAATAAACCTGCTCGCCATTCTCATGCTCGCCGGTAAAATGCACAAACAGATAAGCCTCAAAGGGCTGATTCTTTCCTTGTTCTACTGACATGAGCTAGTCCTCCTCAATGAATTGCTTCGCATAAAGCTCTTGCTCCAATTATCCGGTACAAGAGGCGGCTTGATAAGCCCTTATTATGCTATGAACTGACCTATTGTGCTTTATTTCGGACCTCCATAAAGATCAAGAAGTTTTCTCCGCTGCAAACAGTTTATTAACTTTTTAAACAATAAATCACAAAGCACTTAAATTATCAAACTTAAAATAGATAAAACTTTATATTGTTAATCCCATATTCTTCTGCTATACTCAGTCTCACTAACATGTTAGAAAAACTCACACAAATAAAACAAAAAGGGAGATGTGTTGATGAGAAACCGTTTGTCATGGAAGGTTTATACAGCTTTATCTGCTTTGATGGTGTTTAGCTCGCCAGTATATGTCGCAAATGCTGACGCGAAATCATTGCCAAAGACGCATTATCTTGCCGCAAATTCAGAAAATGTACGTTGGGGCAATATCGGGAAAGGGGATCCGGTCCTTACCGTGAACTCCGGGGATATCGTAACGGTCGAGGCTATTACCCATCATTCCGGCGATGATTACGAGAGAATGATTGAAGGCGATGCGGGCGTAGAGGATATTTTCCACTGGGATCAAGTCGAGAAGAATGAAGCATTGCGCGGACCCGGCGTACATATTATGACCGGACCAATCGCGGTTGAAGGAGCCGAACCGGGCGACGTGTTGGAAGTGAAAATATTGGATATGAAGCTCCGTCCGAACGGGAATGAGAAGTACGCAGGCAAAACCTTCGGCGTCAACGCTGCCGCCAACTGGGGTTACTTGTATGGAGATATGGTGGAAGAACCAAAGAAACGGGAAGTGGTCACGATCTATGAGATGAGTTCGGACGGCGTTACCGACTATGCTACGGCATTATACAGCTTCAAGTGGACGCCTCAGACCGATCCTGACGGCAAAGTGCATCCAACCATCGATTATCCTGGCGTTATCGTTGACCACGATACCGTCGAAGAGAATTTCAACGTACTGGAAGGCGTTAAGGTTCCGGTCAGACTCCATTTCGGCACGATGGGCGTTGCACCGAAAGAAGCAGACGTTGTTGACTCCGTTCCTCCATCCTACTTCGGCGGCAATGTTGACGACTGGCGCGTAACGGAAGGCGCTACGATGTATTACCCTGTATCCGTCCCCGGCGCACTGCTGCAGGTCGGAGATCCGCATGCAGGCCAAGGAGATGCGGAAATTAACGGGACGGCCATCGAGACATCCGTGACCGGCGACATTCAAGTGATTTTGCACAAGAAAGCGGATTTGAACAAAAAGCTGAACAATCTCAGCTACCCGCTCCTTGAGAACGAGAATGAATGGGTTGTACACGGCTTCAGCTACGCGAACTACCTGGCAGAGCTCGGAGAAAATGCCCAGAAGGACATCTACAACAATTCCTCGATCGACAAGGCCATGAAAGACGCCGCGTTTAAAACAAAGGATTTTCTGATGAAAGGAATGGATCTGACGGAGGATGAAGCCTACTCCCTGATGTCCGTGTCCACCGACTTTGGGATTACGCAGGTCGTTGACGGCAACTGGGGCGTTCACGCCGTCATTACAAAAGGCCAGTTCGGCGAAGCGGAACAGAAGACTTTAGGGCTGCGAAGCGCCTTTGAAAGCTTTGGAGCCAAGGTCGGCTGGAATACGCCAACGCAAACCGTAACGATCAGCTATAACGGCAATACTCTGGCCATGACGATCGGCCAAACAACCGCAACCTATAACGGTGAAAAGATTAAGCTGACCGCCCCCGTACAGGTGTCAGGCGGAAAAGCGGTCATCAGCGATTATTCCGCAAGCTTCTATCAATCCAAGCTGTCCAAAACCAATTAAGCCATCATCCCATTCTACTCAGCAAAAAAGAAACGCCGGGCTGCCACCCGGCGTTTCTTCCTGTCACGGCAGCTTAAATATTAAGGCCGTCCTGATTCTTATGGCGTTTGAGCAGAATCTGATTCTGGGCGCGCAGTATCCCTTTTAGCGAATAGATCGACTCGTGCATGAACCGGTCCACCTCGTCCATATCCTCCACCAGATAATGAACGTGAAGCAGGCAAGGACCTGTCATCTCGTAGAGAACAACAACGCGCTCGTTGGCCTTCAGCGATTCCAGAATCTCGTCCAGATGCTCAGGCTGAGCCTCCAGCTCCAGGTAGGCGGATATCTTTTTGCCCAATCTTTCCGCGTTGATGACAATGGAGAACTGCTCGATAATGCCTTGATTCACAAGCCTGTCGATCCGCTCCTTCACCGCAACTCCCGACAAGCCTACCTCTTTGGCCAGATCGGTATATGAAATCCGGCTGTTCTGCGACAGCCTCTGCAAAATATGATTATCGATGGAATCCAGCATGCCTTCACCTCTTTGACGCTATTGTAACAGATCGAACTTACCGATCTCCAGAGAGGAGCATAGAAAAAGGCGCTGTCCCCGGGACAGCACCTTCCATTGCTTATACGCCTGCCTCTTGCGGCTGCCAGTTGCGGACTCCGTTATCTTCGATAATGCCTATCGTAACGTCTGCGATCGCCGGATCAAGCAAAAGCGTATCCCTCACCTTGAACTTGATATCATCGGCTTCCGCAAGCGTCATCCCCGGCTTCAATTCAATCAGACCTTCAACGTGGTAGTAACGGCCTTCCTGTAAAATTCGCATCGAATAAATATCGGTTACTTCCCCATGGGAGAAAATCAACTGCGCAACCTTCTCCTCGACTTCCCGCGGCGCGGCCACGCCAATCAGGCCAACCATGTTGTCGTAGCCTACGCGGAACGCCACCGCCACCATAAGAAGCCCGATCATAATGGTCGACACGCCATCCAGCAAGGTAAAGCTGGTAAGCGAGGTGACAACGACGGCAATCAGCGCAAGAAACGCACCGGTCGTAGCAACCAAATCTTCATAAAATACGAGGCGCGTCGGAGGCGCAGCCCGTCCGACATTTTTGAACGCCGCCGCGACAATGGCAAGACCTTTCGCCTCTGAACGCGATTCGTGAACAATTTCTTTCATCGCTTTATGTAAAACAAAGCCGTCAACGCCGATGGAGATAAGCAGGATAATAAAATTTATCCAGAAGCCATGCGACTCGGACGGGTGGGCCAACAAGTGAAAGCCCTCTCTGATCGTTTCGTAAGCCATAACCGTAACGACAATAACCGCAATCATGCAAAACAGGTTAATCACCCGGCCGAATCCGGTCGGAAATCTTTGCGTCGGCTTTTTCTCGGCAAGCACGCTGCCCGCAAATACGAAGCCCTGATTCACCGCATCCGCAATGGAGTGCATGGTGGACGCAAACATCGCGCCGCTTCCCGTCATCACCGCAGCTACGCCTTTTACGATAGCCACTGCCGTATTCCCGACTGCCGCCGTTGCCGAAGACGTATTCCCTTTTTTCAATAAACTCCAAAAACTGTCCTTATTCCTGTCCGATTCCACTTTACAAAGTTCCCTCCATCGTTTGCTCATCTTCCTAGTATAGGTAAAATTACTTTACTACAATACGATGTTGTAAAAAAGTGGTTTCAACATATTCGCTTAAAAAAAATGCCCGGCACAAGGTGAACGGCTATCGCCATCCTTGGCGGAGCGAATTTGATCAACCTTATGCCAGGCAATTCTTCTTTTATTGGAAAGGCAAAGCCTTCTTCTCCGCGCTGCTTTGAATGGCCAGCTCAATGATTTTAATCGTGTTTCTGGCATCTTCAGCCGCAACGGGTACGGGCTTATTCGACGTAATTGCCTGAACTATTCCCTCGTAGAAGCGTTCATAGCTGCCCTGCTGCGTCTTCACCTTGCTGGTCTCCATCTTGCCGTCAACCGGTACCGTAAGCTCACCGTACCACGCTTCCTGATCCATGCCCCACTCCGGCTGGCCCGGCAAGCCGCCTTTGCGCAGCATGTCCTCCTGCGAATCCAGGCCGTATTTGATAAAGCTGCCCTTGCTGCCATGCACCTGGAACTTCGGACCATGCCGCAACACAAGCGAACCGCTGTGCAAGATAACTCTTTTCGCGCCGTAGCTTAAGATCAGGTGGAAATAATCGGTCACCTCGGAGCCTACTCTTTGCGCCATAAGATCGGCATATACGGTATCCGGCTTTCCGAACAAATGCAGCGCCTGGTCGATCAAATGCGAGCCCAGGTCGTACAGCATGCCCGAACCCGGACCTGCCGTTTCTCTCCATCTATTGGATACTTCCGGACGGTAACGGTCATAATGCGCTTCGTAGGATGCAATCTCTCCCAGCTCTCCAGCCTCGATAAGGCCTTTGACGGTGAGAAAATCGTTATCCCATCTCCGGTTCTGATAAACGCTTAGCAGCTTGTTTTGCCGCCTCGCCGTCTCGATCAGATCATCTGCTTCTTCCGACGAAATAACAAACGGCTTCTCGACAACAACATGCTTGCCCGCAAGCAAAGCTTGCTTCGCAAAGGCATAATGCGTCTGGTTAGGCGATGTAATGACAACAAGGTCGATGCTTTCATCGGCCAGCAGCTCCGCAAGCGAGGCGATAACTTCCGCATGCAGCAAGTATTGTCCTACCTTTTCGAAATTGCTGGACACGACCTTCGCGATCTCCATTCCTTCAACCGACTGAATAATTGGAGCGTGGAAAACTTGCCCCGACAATCCGAAGCCAACCAATCCAACTTTAACCTTACTCATGCTCCGCACTCCCTCTCCGTTCTCTGTCCTATCTCTATCAGTATAAAAGATGGTATGCGGCATTTCAATGCAAATTTAATTATTTAACTTATAATTATAATTAAATTAAATATAAAACTAGCAATTCATCAAGTTAAAAATGCATATCCTCCCTATTTAGCTTGTCATTCAAAAGTACCGTTGCTTATAATGGAAGAAAAATGGACGATTAAGGTGGGCAAAAGATGACGCAAGAGGAACGGATTAAATCAATCGTTGATTATATGAAGCTGAACCGGAATATTAGCATGGAAGATATCTGTACCCTGTACGAAGTATCCTACGACACGGCAAGGCGCGATCTGGTCAAGATGGAATCGGATGGCCTGATTGTCCGCGTGCGCGGCGGAGCGATTCTCTCGTCCATGACCAGATCGGTGAGCAGCTACAAAGACAGATTAACCGAGGCAGGAAGCAAGCGTTCCATCGCAATGACGGCCGCCTCTCTTATCCGGGACGGAGAGTATGTCATGCTGGATACCGGAACCACAACGCAATATGTCGCCGAATTTATGTCCACAACGGAAAATGTGGTTGTCACGAACTCGATCGACGTTGCCGGCGTGCTTTGCGACAAGCCGCAGATTGCTACCCATTTGCTTGGAGGCATGCTGAACTCCTGGCACCGGTACGCCTTTGGACCGCGCACGGTCGAGATGCTGAACGACATCCGGGTAGACAAGCTTTTTCTCGGCACATGCGGCATTACAACCGAGGGTTTGTTCACCCCTACGGAGGAAGAAGCGTATCTTAAGAGGGAAATGATCAAACGGGCGAATCAGGTCATCATGCTGGCCGATTCGGCCAAATTCGATAAAAGCCTGTTTCACCGCGTATGCCCGTTTGACGCTATCGATCTGCTTATTACGGACGTTAATCCGCCTGCTCCTTTCGATAAGCTGCTGCAAGACCACAATATAGAAGTGATTGTTGCTTCCCCATTGCCAAAATGAACGAAAAAACGGCCGTGCAATCCCGCGCGGCCGTTTTTTCGTTCTATTCTCTTATAGCGGCTGGCTGCTCGCGTCTTCTGTACGTCGAAGGGGTCTCGCCAAATGTCTCCTTAAACTTGCGGGTAAAATAAATCGTGCAGTCGAATCCGACATCAGAAGCGATTTCCGTTATCTGCCGGTTTGTACCCGTCAGAAGCTGGGCCGCTTTCTCCAGCCGGATTTTACATAGAACATTCAGAACCGTGTCCCCTACCTGCTCTTTGAACAGATGAGACAGCCGCGAAGTGGACAAGCAGCTTTTCTTCGCAAGCTCCGGCAGGCTGATCCTTTGGGCTGGGGACAATTGAAGCTCCCTCAGAATCTGGGCAATTCTTGGGTCCATCGTAACGGCACTCTCCGCCGGGCAAGTCTGCTGAATATAAATCAGCGTCTCCTCCAGCGCCATTTCCGCCAGACGGCGGTGCAGCCTCGAGCTTCCCGCGGAAGTCTCATGCCGAACCATCCGCGCTAACGCTTCGTGAATGCTGTCGCGAGAATCCCCCTTCCCCACATGCCGGAAGAACAACCGCTCATCCGAACCGGGCAGCCTTAGCCACGTACTCCATTCCGGATCCGGGATAAAATGAACCCAAATAAATTCCCATGACGTCCCTTTTGTTCCGTAGTGATGAGGAATACCCGGCATAAGCACGGCAATATCTCCAGCCCCGCACGTAACGGTGCTCTGGTTGTTCTTTTGAACCTGCCCTTCTCCGGAGACGGTATACATCAACAGCCAATCTCTGCTGCCCGAGGGACGCTGGATGGCATAATCAGCAGTCTCGTTATAATAACCCGCAATTAAAATTCCGTATGGACGTTCATTATAAATAGCATAATCGGTTTGTTTTTTAGCCATATCAGCTCTACCTCACAATCTAGCGATTGCCCTACAATATAAAGAAAATTACAGCATTTATAAAATTATCGGAACAGTAGAATTCATCGCTACGAACATATCATAAGGAGGCTATACCTGCAATGACCGAAATGACTAGATTTAATCTTACGGACAGCGCCCAAGTAGAGATTCGGCCGGGCAAAATGGGCGGCAAAGGCGGCAGCAATCCAACAGGAGAATCCTTTGGTTTCACCAATTACTATATGACGAGGAACGGCAAGCCTTTTATTCCCGTCGTTGGCGAGTTTCACTTTTCCCGATTCTCCTCTCTCCAATGGGAGGAAGAGCTGCTCAAAATGAAAGCCGGCGGCGTGCATATCGTGGCCACCTACGTCTTCTGGAATTTCCATGAGGAGGAAGAGGGCGTATTCGATTGGAGCGGCAGCCGTAACTTGCGACACTTTATCGATCTATGCGCAAAGCTCGAGTATCCGCTTATTCTGCGGATTGGCCCGTTCTGCCATGGCGAGGTCCGCAACGGCGGTATCCCGGACTGGGTGCTTGCCAAACCGATCGAGATCCGCTCAAACGACCCCGGATACTTAAACCTTGCCAGAAAGCTGTACCGGGAAATTGCGGTGCAAATGAAAGGCAGCCTCTATCAGGAAGGCGGGCCTGTCATCGCCGTGCAGCTGGAGAATGAATTTATGCATTGCGGCGCTCCAAACGAAGCATGGGGGTATAAGGCCGGCAAATTCCTGTCTTCGGGAACCGGGGGCAACAAGCATCTGGCAGAGCTACGCCATATTGCCGAGGCTGCGGGGATTAAGCCTATGTTCTTTACCGCGACGGCTTGGGGCGGAGCTGCCGTTCCGGAGGAAGGCTTCCTCCCGATGCTGGCCGGCTACGCCTATACGTCCTGGATTCCGAATCAACCGCCAAGCCGGGAGTTTATGTTCCGGGACCTGCGCGTTGTACCCGCTGAACCCGTTAACTTTGATACCCACGAATATCCGGTCGCTTATTGCGAGATGGCAGGCGGCATGCAGGTAAGCTATAATGCCCGCCCTTCCGTACCTGCTGCCAGCATTGAGGCGATGACGCTTGTGAAGCTTGCAAGCGGCAGCAACTTGGTTGGCTATTACATGTACCACGGCGGCTCTAACCCGGTCGGCAAGAAAGGCTATATGAATGAGCAGTTCCTGCCTAGGATCACATACGACTACCAGTCGCCTCTAGGAGAATTCGGCCGTGTAGGAGAATCGTATGACCGCATTCGCTCCTTATCCCTGTTTCTGGAATCGTTTGGATCCGTTCTGGCTCCAATGACAACGGTTCTGCCGGAGGGCCAATCCGACCTGGAGGTAACCGATGCTTCCACGCTCCGGTGGTGCGTAAGACAAAAGGACGGCTCCGGCTTTGTGTTTATTAACAACTTCCAGGACCAAGTCGATCTGCCGCAGCGTCCGTTCCGCATTGAACTGGAAACAACCCGCGGCCTTGTCTCTTTCCCGCAGGAAGGAGAAGCTCTGCTGCCGGGCAACACCGGTGTCGTGTTACCGTTCAACCTTGACCTTTACGGCATTTCCTTGCTCAGTTCAACCGCCCAACTGCTGACGGAAGTACAAGCCTCTGATGGCGAGCGGATCATATTCTTCTACGCCCATGACGGCCTGGCACCCGAGTACGTAGTTGCTAAAGCCTCCTTGTCCGGCATTGACGTTCATGACGGTCAAGTTAGCGAAGCCGGCGACAGCTATGTGATCCGTCCGGCAGTTGGCAGAAACAACGGGATTTCGTTCCGGACGACAGACGGCAAACCGGTCCGCTTTATGACGCTCTCCCGCCAGGATGCGCTGCAGACCTACCGTTTCGAGCTATGGGAACAATCTACGGTCGCAATCAGCAGCTGCCTTGTTGTTGCCCATCGTAATCAGCTCGTATTTACTTCACCAGGCAGTACGGCATGCAAGGTATCCCTGTTCCCGGCGCCACAGCCCGAGCTTATCGCAAATAACGGGATGGCCGTACACCTTGAGACGGAGGGCTTATTCCATACGTATTCGATTGAGGTTCCTGCCTATACGCCGGAAATAGAGGTCACGATGCCGTCCGACCATACGGCACTACTTCAATTCGCCGGCAATGATTGGCCTTCCCATGTGGAGGATGTATGGCTCGAAATCGATTATGACGGCGATGTCGCCCAAGCGTTCCTAAACGGCAAGCTGCTGACCGACCATATTCATTTCGGTAAAACCTGGAGCATTGGCCTAAAAGATTTCTACAACCAGCTGGAGCAATCTGCGCTGCATCTGACTATAACCCCGCTGCGCAAAGGAACGGTCCATACGTTTATTAATCAGGCGCAGGTTGAGAGATTCGAAGGCGTCGAGATTGCGGTCTTCCACCGGATCGAAGTCGTCCCGCATTATCGGGTAGCCTTGCTTCCGCTTCCGGCAGCCAAATAACCAAACAAAAGGGATCATCACTTCATCGTGATGATCCCTTTTGTTCTATTTCCCTATTTCCGACCAAAGCCTTCTCGCCGTTCTCATAAAGAACTTCGATTGCTCCCACCTGTCGCTTATCTCATGATTACGTCCGTCGTATTCATCCGTTGTTATCGCATAGGAAGGCGGACCAAGCTCCACGACAAAAGGCAGCACATCCCCCGCTCCCGCTTTCGACTGCCAATTTTTCATGCCCGAGCTCCACCAACGCTCGAAATGCCGCAGCATCGGATGCTCACCGTTGTTTCCCACGTCAATCTGCACCTGCTCGCCGTTAGATACCCTCGCATGGAAAGCCGCGCTGCGGGTCAGAACCGTCTGAATCAGCTGCTCCGCTTCGTCGGATATCGTATGAAGCTCGCCGGCCACCACATAATGCGACAGATCAATCGTCAAACGAAGAGACTGAAGCGCCTTGATATAATCCACTGTTCGCAGCAAATCTTGGGTAATCGTACCGCGGTGCGTCTCGATAAATAACGGAATTCCGGCATGACGCGATAGGGCATCCATGGAACTGAGCAGTTGAACGGCTGGCTCGTTGATGAGGAAAGGCGTCAAAACTTGCGCGTTAATATGCTGAATGCCGCCGTATTCTTTTGCCCTGGTTAGAAACTGATCCATGTCCTGAGCCGTCTTCGGGTACGCATTTACGCTAAAGGATAAATCGTAACTTTCCAGAAGACGTCTCCATTTCTCCTCGTCTTGCGGAGCCGGAATAAATCCGTTTATACCGTCAAAGCCCGCTTCCGCGATCATCTCCACCTGTTCCTCAACGCTTCGCCCCTTCGCAGCTGCAAGGCCCGACATTCCCCACCATGACATCTGCACGTCAAGCTTCGGATCCAACGATTCCTTCACAAACTCTCCTCCTAAATAAACATATAGTCTAGTATAGGGAATCGCCGTAAGGAGAGGCAGTAACGATCCTGCTATCAACTCGTTTAATCCTGCTACTTGATATACTATTTGTACAGGTTGCCGTAACTGATCGCCAGACTTTCAAGCGGATCTTTGCGGCACGAATCCTGCTCAACCACAAGCCACTTTGTCCCGATCTCCTCTGCCGCTTGGAAGATGGCATGAAAATCCAACACCCCTTCGCCGATCTCCGCAAAGAATGCTTCTTCACCAGCCTCCGCATCCTTGATATGCAGCAACGGACAACGGTCACGAAGCTTAAGCAGATATTCTGCCGGATTTAAGCCCCCGCGATGAACCCAATACGTATCGAGCTCCATTTTTACATGGGAAGGATCAGTTTCTCGCAGTAAAATATCCAGTATATATTCGCCGTCAAATTTCCTGAATTCCCAATCATGATTATGGTATAACAGCTGTACGCCTCTTTGACTTAATCGGGCACCGATTTCATTCAGCTTACCAGCCTTGCTAAGTAAATCTTCCTTTGATTCGAAGCCAAGGGATAGGGCAACATACTTCTCCGCGTCTACCTTCTTCAAATAATCAACCACACTGTCCGGATCCGATTCAAGCTGCTCCAATGAAGTATGGCAACCGATCACTTTTAACCCAAGCTGGTCCAAAAGCCTTTTTTGTTCGGCAATAGTAATTTCCTCAGGCGGCGGCCCAAGCTCAATAGCTTTATAGCCGATGTCCGCTATTTTTTTTAACGTTCCCCTGTAATCCTTGTTCAGTTGATCACGGACGGTGTAAGGCTGTACGGCGACCGGAAGATTAGGCATCGTTATTAAACCTCCTATCATCTTTAGGACCAATCGAATAATACTCCGTGATAATGATCCTTGTCGTTCCTAAGCCCTTCGTAGGCTTGAACGGCTTGTTCCGGCTTTAGTATATGACTGATTAAAGGCTCGATTGCCAGCTTCTTGCGTTTCATAAGCTCAAATATGATTTCGGAATTCCGGGTTAAGGAATGCTTCACAAACGCGTCCTGCTCCACGGGGAATCTCCACTCATGAGCGCCTTTTAACGTCATGCAGCCTTGTCCGTCCAAATGGACATAGTTCAGCAGCTCCGTTATATTCCCTTGATATTCGCCCCGCGGGCTTCCGAGCAGCACAACCTCGCCGTATTTCGCGACCCATGGCAGTCCTTCCGTTACGACCTTCGGGATTCCGGTAGCATCTATTAACGTCGACACTCCTCTTCCGCCGGTTATTTCGTTAATACGCCCATGGACCTTAGGGTCAGATGGCAGGGTATACGCGATTCCGGCTGCTGTCGCCGCCTCCAGCCGTGGCCCCGATAAATCGATTCCGATCACGGAAGCGCCTTGCAGAGAGGCTAATTGAGCGGCCATGTTCCCGATAAGACCTAAGCCGGTTACGGCCACATAATCTCCAAGCTCAATCTCGGATACCCGAAGGGACGTTATCGCTACGGAAGCCATCCGGGTGAACGGCACCCAGTGGAGCGGCAGGTCTGACGGCGCTTTCAAAAGTATTCCACCTGAAGGAATAACCGAGTACAAGCTATGATCTCCATAGTGAAACACATGGTCGCCAGGCTTAAAGCCCTGCACCTCTCCACCAATCTCGATGACTTCGCTTACGGAAGAATAGCCGGGAATCCCGGGCATTGCAAACCAGCCCTCATTCCCCGATAGGCAAGCCAGCTCCGTTCCCGGACTAATTAAGGTAAACCTCTTCTTTACCAATAGCTCGTGTTCTCCCAGCTTTTCGATATGGAAGGCATCCTCATGAACCTCGACCTGCCATGGAGCGGTAAAGACGATTTTCTTGTTATTCATTTGTAATCTCCTCCTTGGACATTGCTCTGCCGCTTGTCGAATACATCTCAATGAACTGGCTGGCTGTCAGACCGGCGATGGCTTTGAATGTCCTGCTGAATGCATGGATGGAAGCAAAGCCTGCCGTTTCCGAGATTTGAGTAATTGAGAGGTTACTCTCAAGCAGCTTTCTTTTTGCTTCCTCGATCCGAACATAAGTCACATATTTATGAATGGTTACTCCCAATTGCTCCTTAAAGAGATACGATAAGTGATTGGTCGATACCCCAGCCTGCCGGCTGATTTGTTCCAGGTCTAACCGGGGATTGGCAAACTCCTGTTGAATATAAAGAACGGCTTTTTCGATCGATGCCCAGCCTTTTGTCTTCTTGTCTTTCCCTTCGTAGGACTCATGCTGATTTCTTAAAAAGTAAATGAGCAGCTCCAGCGCCAGCGATTTCATAAACAGCTGATGGAAAGGGCGTTTGCTCAGGAATTCCTGGTGAAGGATATGAAATCTTTTGTGCACCTCTAGTCTATGGGCCGGATGAATGAACGAAATAGGATACAGCGACGATAACAGCTCTTCTTCCGGTTTAATCTGGACTTGCT
This sequence comes from Paenibacillus sp. JDR-2, assembly GCF_000023585.1. Classification (NCBI taxonomy): domain Bacteria; kingdom Bacillati; phylum Bacillota; class Bacilli; order Caryophanales; family Paenibacillaceae; genus Paenibacillus; species Paenibacillus sp. JDR-2. Next base: position 5,892,752 of record NC_012914.1, read on the forward strand.
GCCCTTTGGAAACGCCGGTCTCCTGCCATTTGCTCTGGTCCTCCCAATGGAATAAATCGAAATGAAAGATGTACTGAACCAAAGGCTCACTGGACACGGACCGGATAAAATGAAGCTTCATCGGCGGAAACAGGATAGCCTCCCCTGCCTTTAACCGATACTGGACGCCGTCCAGCAGGATTTCCGCTTCCCCTTGTTCGATATAGGTATACACGTGATCGTAATCCACCCATTCGCCCACAAGGTAGTCCGATCTCGTTATTTTTACAGAGCGGACAAAGGGCGACAGCCGCTCCATTCCGGCGATGTTACGTTCCATAATAGCCTCCGTTTGAAAAGGGGTTTTAACTGTTTCCGAGTACTCGTTAAACCTATCTTATTGAATTTTTAACGCGAAGTCTTTAAATAAGAAAACGTTTTTTTAACCGTAACACCGATTATTGCATAAGTGTCCGTTGCGAACGCAAAAAAAAAAAGCCGCGATGCGATGCAAGCGGCTTTTTGACCCTCTATTTCCTTATACGGAGCGAATTCGCTCCATCAAATCAACATAATCGAACCCTGCTGCCGTATCGACCTCAACGACCGTTCCGCCAATAGACAATGGCGCAAGCTTCTCGTTTAACACCCGTTCCTTGTTGCCTGGCTGCTCAATCCATTCCTTGTCGTTATGGCCCTTATGCCGATCCGCTGATCCCATACGCGCATAATAGCGTTCCAGGAGCACCTGTCCGTCGGCTCTGCACATGATTTGGAAGGGCTCGAAGCCATACTCCCGCTTCAATTTAAGAAACTCCGCGCTTCTTAAGTCCGGACGGCCAAAAAAGCCTTCGATAACAAGCGATTGCCCGGCTGCCAGCAGCGTACCCGCAAAGGAATAAAGTAAAGTAAAAGCGGCCGGCGCCAAGAGCGGCGGAGAGCCATGCGTATTGCAGTCCAAAGCATCAAACAGAGTCTCGTAGATCCCGTCCCGGGACAGCAAGGGAAGTCTCAAATCCTCTGACAGCCGTTTGGCGAGCGTTGTTTTACCGGCGCCCGGGAATCCGTTTATTAGGATAACCGTAGGTTCATTCATCCGCTGAAGGGCCATAGAGGCCGGGCACCGGAATATTCAAGAGCCGCAAATATACCCCAAGCTGGGCACGGTGATGAATCATGTGACTTAATCCAAAGGAGCGAAGCGCCATAGCACGCGGCTGCCGCAGAATAATATAATCACCGTTTCGCAGCGTCCATTCTTCGCTAAGCTTATTCTCGTCGCATTCGGCTATCAAGCCGATAACCTTGGCTGTGTTTGCATCATATTCCGCCAGTACGTCTTCGCGCTTTTGCAAAGCCTCCCGCCGTCCCGATACAGCAGACATATCAAGTTCCGGGGAAAGTAAAATAGCAGCCTGCCAGTTCAACAGGTTGATCAAATGCGTGGCAAGCCCGCCCAACGTCATCGATTTTTCATGCGGCTTCCAAGCCATATGCTCGTCAGGCAAGCGCTCCAGAATACACCTTGTAATCGTCAGTTCATGTTCGGCATCCCCAACAATAAGTTGTTTCATCATCACTCGGGTCTCCTCCCGCTTTGAGATAGTACCTTTTCATACTAGCATATTTTGTAAAATAGCTGCCATCTGCCTGTAAAACGCCATAAAAAAATAGGGGGATACTTCCCTGCGGAAGCATCCCCCTGCTAAGACTATCCATATCAGCCGCCGAATTGAGCCAGGTGCAAACGGCTGTACGCGCCTTGCGCCGCGATTAATTCCTCGTGCTTCCCTTGCTCGGCTATACCTTGCTCGGACACGACGACAATCCGGTCGGCATTCTTGATAGTCGCCAGACGGTGCGCAATAACCAGCGTTGTGCGCCCCCTCGACAGCTCGACAAGCGACTGCTGGATGGCCTTCTCCGTCTCGGTATCAAGCGCGGAGGTAGCCTCGTCCAGAATTAGAATCGGTGGATTCTTCAGGAAAATACGGGCAATCGCCATCCGCTGCTTCTGGCCTCCCGACAGCTTTACTCCCCGCTCTCCGACAATCGTATCCAGCCCCTCCGGCTGCGACCTGATGAATTCGTCAAGCTTCGCGCGGCGCGCCGCTTCCCAGATCTCTCCTTCGTTTGCCTTCAAGTCGCCGTAAGCGATATTCTCGCGGACCGTTCCCGAAAACAGGAAGACATCCTGCTGAACGATACCGATCTGTTGGCGCAGCGAAGCAAGCTTCATCCGTTTAATGTCAATGCCGTCAATCTCGATTATTCCATCATCCGCTTCGTAAAAACGCGGCAATAAGCTGCATAGCGTCGTTTTTCCCGCTCCGGACGGACCAACAAAGGCAATCGTCTCGCCTGCACGAATCTTCAAGTCGACACCTGCCAGCACCTTTTCCTTGTTCTCGTAGCCAAAGGTCACCTTGCTGAAGTGGATCTCCCCTTTCAGCCGGTTAACTTCAATGGCATCTGGCGCATCGGCAATATCCGGCTCGGTCTCCAGAAGTTCCATATAACTCTTAAAGCCGGCCATTCCTTTCGGATAGCTCTCGATAACCGAGTTAATCTTGTTTATTGGCCCAAGGAAAACGTTCGACAGCAGCAGGAAGCCAACGAATTGCCCGTACGTCATCTCGCCTTGAACGACAAACCAGGTACCGCAGACAAGCACAAACAAAATAACCAGCCGCATGAGAAAATAACTGATGGACAAATTCTGAGCCTGAATCCGGTACGAATCAAATTTGGTCCGTTTATATTTTTCGTTGTTGTACGCAAATTTGTTCTCCTCGTGCTCTTCGTTCGTAAATGCCTGCACGACGCGAATGCCGCCGATACTGTCCTCAACCTGGGCGTTGATTTCTCCGATATCCTTGAACATCCTTTGGAAAGACCGGATCATCTTGCGGTTGAAATACAGGGAGAGATAGATAAGCCCCGGAATAATGACAAACGACAGAAGCGCGAGCTTCCAGTTGATTGCGAGCATAAGAGAGAACGCCCCAACCAGCGTCATAACCGCAATAAAGACATCCTCCGGACCGTGATGGGCCATCTCCCCGATCTCCATCAAATTGTTCGTCATGCGCGTAAGCAGATGTCCCGTCTTATTATTGTCGAAGAACCGGAACGACAGCTTCTGAATATGGTTGAACAGCTTGCGCCGCATGTCCGTTTCAATATGAATGCCGAGCTGATGCCCCCAATAGGTGACAACGTATTGCAGCAGGCTGTTAACGGCATAGACCGCCAGCAGCCCCAAGCAGGCCAGGAATATGATTTTCCACTCCCCGCTCGGAAGCAGCTCATCCACGAATTTGTTTACCACAAGCGGAAAGCCAAGTTCCAATAAGCCCGCAAACACGGCGCAGCAGAAATCGACTAGAAACAGCCCTTTGTAGGGCTTGTAATAAGCAAAAAACTTGCGAAGCAATTTACTCTCTCCTTTCCCAAAAGCGCTTTCTTGCCAGACGGACAGCCACTGCGGGGATTACGCCTTGGAGCGCGCCAGCAAGTAGAGAAAATATGGAGCCCCAATGATCCCGACAATAATGCCGGCCGGAATCTCCGAGGGCTGAAGCAGCCAGCGGCCAAGCATGTCGGCCACAACGACCAGCAGCGAACCGATTAGCGCGGAGGCCGGCAGCAGCGCCTGATGCCGTGGGCCAACCAGACTACGCGCGAGATGCGGCCCGATTAATCCAACAAAGCCAATCCCGCCGCTGACCGCAACGCATGATCCGGCTAAGCCAACCGCCGCGGCGAGCAGCACAAGCTGCTCCTTGCTTACCTTCACCCCAAGCCCTCTCGCCGTGCTTTCTCCCAGGTGGAGCGCATCCATGGTCCGTGCTTTCAGAAAAGCGAGCGGCAGTAGAACCGCGATAAACGGCAGCAGCGCCAATACGTATGACCAATTCGTCCCCCATATGCTGCCCGCCATCCAAGTCGCGACAAATTGGAACTTCTCCGGGCTTATGCGCAAAGTCAGAACAATTGTCGCCGCGCTGATTCCCGCCGCCACGCCTACTCCCGAGAGCAGAAGCTGCGTTGGCGAGAACCCCTTATGCCGGTTATAGGACAACAGAAAGACTAAAGCGGCGGTCAGCCCGGCTCCAATCCAGGCGAGCACCGGCAGCAGAAATACGGGCGCGTCCGTTGTTGAAGGGAAGAAGGCGACAAAAATCAGGACAAACAAACCTGCTCCGGCGTTGATGCCAAAGATACCGGGATCAGCCAGCGCATTCCGAGATATTCCCTGCATAATGCAGCCGGACACGGCAAGCCCCGCTCCAATCAGGATCGCGATTACGATGCGCGGCAGCCGGAACTCGAAGAGAATCAGGTCCATCTGCGGCGTCCCATCCCCAAGCAGCGTGTGCAGAAGATCAAGCGGCGACAGCCGCGAATGTCCCGTGTTCATGCTGAGAATAAACGCCAACACGATCACAATGGCGAGTACCGCCAGCATAATGGTATTTCGTCTCCGCCTGCGGATTTCCGAAGACGTAATAGCTCCGGTTATCATGCTCATAGCTCCCTCCTCTGCTTGCGGGCCAAATAGAAGAAGAAGGGAACTCCAATAAGGGCGAGGATCGCGCCTATTGGCGTCTCGTAAGGCGGATTCACCATTCTTGCACCCAAATCGGCAAAGACAACGAGAAGGCCCCCAAGGACCGCGGAGCAAGGGATGATCCAGCGATAATCAATGCCGACGAGGCGTCGTGTCAAATGCGGGACAATCAGTCCCACGAAGCCAACCGCTCCGGCTACGGATACAGCAGCACCGGCGAGAATAAGGACAATGACGGTTCCCGCCATCTTAACCCAGCCGCTTCGAAGCCCTAGGCTTCTAGCCACATCTTCTCCCAAGCTGAGCATCGTGATGGAGCGTGATAACGCCACCGCGCCAAGCAAAGCGGCTATAACCCACGGCAGCAAGATCTTCACTTGCAGCCACTTGATTCCGGCCACCCCTCCCGCGAACCAGAACGCGAGATCCTGTCCGATATGGAAGTAGAGGGATAACCCTTCGCTAAGAGATGATAACAAAGCAGATAAAGCCGCTCCGGCCAGCACAAGACGAACCGGAGTAAGACCGCCTCTTGCCAGCGCCCCGATTCCGTATACGAGTCCCGCGCCAACCCCCGCCCCAACAAAGGAATAAAGAATCAGATACAAGTAAGGTGCGCCGGGCACAAAAGCGAAGCATAGCGCAAGCGCAAAGCCGGCTCCGGCGTTAAGGCCAAGCAGTCCGGAATCGGCAAGCGGATTCCGGGTCATCCCTTGCATGATGGCTCCCGCAACGGCAAAGCTGCTGCCGATCAAGGCATCCCCGATTACTCTTGGAAGCCGAAGCTCCTGGATGATCTGATGATTTATGTTGGCCGGATTAAAGTGAAAGACAGCCGACCACACGGCAGTGAACCGAATGTCCTCCGCGCCAAACGTGACGGACAACGCCATCCCGAGCAGAAGCGCGATAACTCCCCCGGTCAGGATAAAAGTCGCCGTCCAAGGCCGGGATTTGATGCCAGATGATCCCGTTATGCTACGACTCATAGAAGCCACCTGTTCCTTCCGTTAAGAGAAAGGAGCCGAAACGAGTACCGGCTTTCGGGAAAGCCTTCCGTTTCGACCCCTCCGCTCCTTACTTCTTGCCGGTAACCGCAGCTACCGTATCATCGATGATATGGCCTTCGGCAATCGGGCCGGAGGACATCCATGTTCTTGCAGATACTTTGAAGACATGGTTCTGTTGCACGGCCGGCATAGCCTTCCATACCTGCAGCTTCTCAACCTCCGATTGCGCCGCAACTTCCTTCTCGTAATCCTCCTGCGAGCTGATCGAGCCGCCATAGATGGCGAAGACATAATCCGCCTTAATCGAAGGAAGCTTCTCCAGGGAGGTGTTAACTCCCCAATCATCCTCCGCTTCCTTCTGGAAATCCGCTACGCTTACGTCCGGCTTGAGGCCCAGCTTCTCGTACAGCAGCGGCATAAAGCTCGGGAAGAATACCTGCAGGTCTTTGTCCGACGGACGAATGTAGAGAACCGACTTGTCCTCGCCTACCGCGGATACAATCTCGCCTTTGGCAGAAGCAATCTTGTCTTCGCTCGCCTTGATCACTTCCTGGGCTTTATCTTCCAGTCCCAGAGCTTTGCCAATCTCCGTAATCGACGTTTTCCAGTCGTCCGGCTTAAAGGCGATAGTCGGAGCGATCTTGCTCAACTCCTGGTAACCTTTCTCATCCGTAAAATACTGCTGAAGAACAATCAGGTCCGGCTGCGTTTCCAGAATCGCTTCCAGGTTTGGAGTCAGATCCGAGCTGTTCGACAGCTGAATGTTCTGCTCCTTTAATTGATCGTAAAGATAATAGCCGTCGAACCCGTAAGCATAAACGAGCGGTGCGCCAAGGGAGAGCATGACATCTTCCAATCCGATAACGGCAATGCGCTTCGGATGAAGAGGAATTTCCGTCTCGCCGTAGCCATGCTTAATGACTTGCGTTTGCTTCTCTTCCGGCGATGCCTGCGAGTTGGCGGATGCGCCAGGGGATGCCTCCGTGTTGTTCGCCGAATTCCCGTTATTCCCGCATGCGCTCGCGGCTATTGCAAGAAGCAGGACAAGCAGCAGCAATACCGAACCCCGCCATCTTGTGACATGTCCCGTTCTGTTTGTTTGAATCATGATTTTTCCTCCAACGCTTGATTTTGAGAATCATTCTCATAAAAGCTATTATAATAACGATTCTTCCAAGATTGAATAGGATATCGTGCCGAGTTTTGCGGGTTACAGAGCACGAAATAACATGTCGAGCTCTTGGAGCAGCTGCTCATGCCGATAGGCCGAATATTCAAGATACGGCTCCTTCAGCCATGCCTGGCTTGGCGCTTGATGAACGTTTCCGTTCTTGACCGCGGCGAGTTCCCTCCAGGCATCCGTACGCTGCAGCCGCTCCCACTCCTCCTGAGACTGCCGGTCCTTCGAGACGCTGATTAAGATCGTGTTGGCATCAAACCATTTCACATCGTCGCTAGCCTTGAAATCGAGCATAAACGGAATGCTTTCAATGCCGGGAGCGCAATCAATCCGCAGGTCGTCATACAGCACCGTGCCTGCCTTTCTGCCCCAGACCCGTATTTGATCCGGCGTAATGGTCATAATAAGCAGCTTTCCTTGGCGGAATGTGGCGGGAACATGCTTACGCACTGACGCTGCCTGCTCTTCGTAACGGGAAAGCCAGCGTTCCGCCTCCTTCTTCCTTTCCAGAAATTCGGCCGTATTTCTTAGATGCGTCCTCCAATCATCCGGATGCCAACGGAGGAACAAGCAAGGAGCGATACGGCGGAGCTTTTCTTTCTCGTCCTCGGGAACCATTTCGTCAAGCCCGATAATCCGGTCCGGCTTTGCCCTCTCCAGCGCAAGCCGGTTAAAGTCGTAATCGTGACTAAGCGGCACCTTGACATCGAAACGGTATTTGCGCCGGTAATCATCCGTCCAGCTCTGATCGATTGGCGAGGCGAACGGAATAATCTGAAGCGCAAGTAGATGCCCTATATTCGGCCAGCTGTAAGCGGCTACTTTGCATTGGCGGTTCAAGGAGTAGGCTTTAGGCGATAGGCCTACCAGCTTCTTGAACTGGCTGCTGAAGTATAACGGATCCTTGTAGCCCACCGCTTCGGCCACGCCCCCCGGCGCGCCCCCCTCCTCCAGCAGCCTTTTTGCCTCGTTTGTGCGAAGCTCCGACAAATAATCCTTGGCGCTTTGTCCGAATTTCTCCTTAAACGACCTCATGAAGTAATAACGGCTCATATCCGCCAAATCCGCCAAGCTGTCGATCGACAAGTCTTTTCTATAATGAAGCTGCATATGAGCCCGCACCTTCTCCAGCGCGTCCACATTCTGGCCATGCCTTTTAAATACAGCGTGCAAAAGCTCTTGAAAAGCCGCCTGACTGGCAAACCGGTCTGCCTTATCGGACGACTGCCAATGGCGATTAATCTTCTCGCTAATGGAAGACGCCGTACAGTCTGCAGCCAGGCTCAGCTTTTTTCGCTCCTGCAGCTGGTTTAACACGATATCGCAGTCTTCGGCCGAACCCGTCAGATCAAACTGAAGCTCATACAGCCGTCTCTCTTCAGCTCTATCGAATCGCAGTTCCACTCTTTGTCCAGGTACAACCAGATAAGCCGACTCTTTGTCCAGGGGATATGGTACGCCATCCAGAATAAGCTGTCCGGGATTTCCGTCCATGGCGATAAACGCAAGCATGGTTGCCGCCTCATATAGGATCTGAAACGCGGGCAGATCAGAATTGCTGCGGCTGTCCAGCAGCCGGAACCATACACGGCCAAGCGAATCGTTCCTCACTTTTGCGGCGGCTTGTCCGTTCCCCGAATTTGAACTACGCTCCATCAATCAACACTCCCCGTCTATGTATACTAACGATTCTATTTGATAATGATTTTCAGTGTCAATTAAATATCGGTATTCTATTGTTCATCTATTTTACCTTTCTCCCTCTATTAGTTAACTATAAAATTAATAAATTAACCTTAATATTGACATAAGGACTATTCTTCCACATAATATGAACTAGAATCATCTTAATTTCATTATTAAATTAACCTAACGGTTAACTAAAAGGAGAGAAAAGAAGATTATGGCTAGTACGCACAAGTATGTGAAGGATTATCCGCGTCCGCAGTGGGTGCGCGACGAATGGCAATTGTTAAACGGCGAATGGGGCTTCCGCTTCGATGATTCGTTTGAAGGCGAACGCAGCAAATGGTACAGCAAGCTGGATGCGGACCGGACGATTCAAGTCCCGTTTACATATGAGACCAAAGCGAGCGGCATTGGCGAGGAGACATTCCATCCATGCGTATGGTATGAGCGGAATGTTGCAATTCCGGAAGAAACGGGAGACAAACGCGTCATCCTCCATTTCCAGGCCGTTGATTATTTGGCAAAGCTGTGGGTAAACGGCATGTATATCGGTTCGCATGAAGGCGGGTATGCGGCATTCTCCTTCGATATTACGGATGCCGTGCAGGTTGGCGGGGATAACCGCATCACGCTCCGCGTCGAAGACAGCAACAGCACGATGCAGCCGCGCGGCAAGCAGCGCTGGATCGAGAAGAACTACGGCTGCTGGTACGTGCAGACAACCGGGATCTGGCAGTCCGTGTGGCTGGAATACGTCGACGGCAACTATGTGGACAGAGCTAAAATTACGCCAAAGCTGGAAGAAGCGGCGGTTACGCTCGAATACGAGCTTGGCAGCACGATTCGTTCCTTCGACGGCTTGACGCTCCAGACCGTTATTCGTTACGACGGGAACCTGATCCGTTCCTCGGAAACCAATGTTGACCGCAAGTTCTTAAAGGTAGAGCTTAGCGTCATGAACGACGTCAACGAATGGAAAATCCATTCCTGGCATCCGAATCATCCGAATTTGTACGATGTGGAGATTATTCTGAAGAAGGACGGCCAGCCGGTAGACACCGTATACTCCTACTTCGGCATGCGCCGCATCCAGATTAAAGGCGACCGCATCCTGCTGAACAAGCAGCCGCTATACCAACGCCTTCTGCTCGATCAAGGCTACTGGGAAGATACGCATCTGACTCCGCCTTCCGAAGAAGCCATCATTGAGGATATCGATAAAACGCTGGCGCTTGGCTTCAACGGCGTGCGCAAGCATCAGAAGCTCGAGGACCCGAGATACCTGTACTGGGCGGACCGCAAGGGCCTTCTCGTCTGGTCGGAGATTCCCGCCACTTACGAATTCGGAGATGACGCCGTAGAGCGGTTCACGAAGGAATGGATGGAGGTTGTCCGCCAGCATTATAACCACCCTTCCATTGTGACATGGGTACCGTTTAACGAATCATGGGGAATCGGGCAAATCTTCACTGACCGGAAGCAGCAGCAATTTACCGAATCGATCTATCATCTGACCAAATCCTACGATCAGATGAGACCTGTAGTCGTGAACGACGGATGGGAGCACACGATCTCGGATATTATCACGCTTCATGATTACGAGGAGCTGGGCTCCGTGCTCGAAGCCCGATACAAAGACAAGGATGCGCTGCTCAGCAACGACTTCGCGCATGACAAACACCGCTATCCGTTCGCTAACGGATACAGCTACAAAGGCCAGCCGGTTATCATTAGCGAATACGGCGGTATCGCATTTACGAGCGAATCCGGTTGGGGCTATGGCAACCAAGTAAAAAATGAAGAAGATTTTTTAGTGCGTTATGAAGGAATTACCCAAGCAATCAAGAATCTCGAATATGTAAGCGGATTCTGCTACACGCAAATTACGGACGTGCAGCAGGAGGTTAACGGCTTGCTTACGATTAACCGGGAGCCTAAGATTGCTATGGAGAAGATCAGAAAAATCAATCTGCAGTAAAGCTCGGCTTCCAATAACCACAGTTCATGAGAAGGCAGGGATTGGATTCATGTCAAAAATGCAACGTATTGGAATTATCGGCAGCGGCGGCATCGCTTCTGCTCACGTAAGAGCTTACAAACAGCTTCACGACGTTGAGATTGTCGCCGTAGCCGATGTCATTCCGGGTAAAGCGGATCAATTCGTTACGCGCGAGCAATTGCCGGGAGCCATCGGCTTCGATGATCATCGCAGGCTCCTTGAGCTTGATCTGGACGGGGTCAGCATCTGTACGCCAAATGCCTCCCATCACGTAACAACCGTTGACGCGCTGCGCGCGGGCAAAAATGTCCTGCTCGAAAAGCCAATGTCCGTTACCTTGGACGAGGCCATCGATATGGTTCAAGTCGCCAACGAAACGGGTAATATGCTGACAATCGGTTTTCAGCCCCGTTATGATCCAAACATGAAGGTCGTTAACGAAATCGTCCAATCCGGCAAGCTCGGCAAGGTCTATTACGTGGAGACCGGCGGCGGCCGCAGACGCGGCATGCCCGGCGGCACGTTTATCAGCAAGCAGCTCGCCGGAGCCGGCGCTATGGCGGATATCGGCTGCTACTCGCTCGATATGGCGCTTAATGCGCTTGGTTATCCCAAGCCGCTTACGGTTTCGGCTTATACTTCCAACTATTTCGGCACTAATCCCATTCATCATCCGGAAGCGAGCAAATTCGAGGTTGAGGATTTTGGAGTAGCGCTTGTACGCTTCGAGAATGATCTGGTGCTTCAATTCAAGATCTCATGGGCTATGCATATGGATACGCTTGGCTCCACCATGTTCCTTGGAACGGAAGGCGGACTTAAAGTGAATCCATACGGCACGGGCAATTGGTCCGGCGTCTGGGATGGCCGCGTTGGCGATATGAAGCTGTTCCATGACTTTATGGGCAAACAGACTGAAACGCCGGTCCCGGTTACGAATACCGACCTTAACCTCTTCAACGAGAAGGTACGGGATTTCTCCGAAGCCGTACGCGAAGGACGCCCTGCCCCTATTCCGGGCTCGCAGATCGTCATTCAACAAGCCATTATCGACGGAGTGCTCCGCTCCTCGGCCGCTAAACGCGAGGTTGCTATCGAGCTTCCGTTTTAATGCTTGACCTAAATAGCCTTGGCCATAACTGGTCAAGGCTATTTATTTTATAGACAAAACGAATCCCCGTGCACTACGATCTTAACAGCGCAATACTATAGGGCGGTGATTGTTTTTGAAGCTGGAAAGATTAATCTCGATCATCTATCTGCTGCTCAATAATGAAGTGGTGTCCGCATCGGAATTGTCTTGCAAATACGGCGTTTCGCAAAGAACCATCTACAGGGACATCGAGGCGATCTGCGCGGCGGGCATTCCCGTTGTCTCCTATCAGGGCGTGAATGGCGGATACGGCATTATGAAGGAATACAAGATGGACAAAAGCCTGCTCAGTTCGGATGACATCGCCTCGATAATTACTCTTCTCAAGAGCACGACTACTTTATTCGAGGACGAGCGGGTTCAGGAGACGATTCATCGACTGAAGACCGTTCAAGCCGATAACGGCAAAGCCCCAAGCCTGACGATGGATCTCGGCAGCTGGAGATCGTACACGGCCCACCTTCGCACTCTCCACTCCGCCATTAACGGCCGCCGGCTTGTCCGCTTCCACTACATGAATGCGAAGGACGAACGCCAGGACCGCCTAGTCGAGCCAGTCAGTCTGCTGCTCAAATACAATGCCTGGTATTTATATGGCTACTGCCGCTCCAGGGACGACTACCGGGTGTTTAAGCTGACTAGGATGTCGGAGCTGCTGGCCTTGACGGAATGCTACGAGCGGAAGCATAACATCCATACCGAGGATATTCTCTCCGGAGGCGGCAATCAGGAGCAGGAGCAGACCAGGCATGCCGTCATCCATTTTACGGCCGGGTCGCTTGCAAGGGTGCTTGATGAATTTTATTTGGACGAGAAACGGTTTAACGATGACGGCACGCTTACGCTGACGATTACTCAGGCGATCGACACGGACTGGCTGATCGAGAAGCTGCTTGGCTTTGGCGAGGACGCTCTTGTACTGGAACCGCCTGTGCTTAAGCAACGAATCAAAGAAAAAATTGGAAAAATGTTAACCCGTTATGAAGAAGTGTGACAGGATGCTGTCATACTTCTTTTTTTATAATGGAAACATTCGTTCGATCAACTTAATCGTAAAGGGAAGTGAATGAGTTGTTAAACCATCCTTTTTTCTTTGAAGAGCAGATGAGACATAAAAGCTGGGAGCTCAAACAAATCGATAAGCATGCTTGGAAGTACACGCACATAAAACGGAAAAAGCTGCGGCTGCCTCTATTCCTGCTGCTGCGGGTCTTCGGAATAATTAAACATTGACAACGTTCGGGATATGTTTTTATACTGGTAACCGAAACGTCAATACTAAAACTCATTAGGGAAGCTGTGGACTTTTCTGGAGAGCAATCTCTATTTTCGCCACACAAAGGCCCGTACTGCCGGTACGCGTCATTTGTGTGGTTTTTTGCGTTCAAAAAAAAGGAGGATCATCATGAAATTATGGCACTACGCGTTAATCGTATGTTTGGGAGGCTGCTGTTACGGGGTTTTGTCCACCTTTGTGAAACTGGCGTACGCGGCGGGTTTTTCCGTCTCCGCGGTAACCGGCGGGCAGTATCTTTTTGGGGCGGTGCTAAGCTGGCTGATTGTACTTCTCGTTAACAGGAAAGCGCCAACCCGCAAACAAACCGTAAAGCTAATGTTATCCGGAATTCCGTTTGGATTAACGGGCATTTTTTATTATCAAGCCTTGCAGACGCTTAATGCCTCGCTGGCTATTGTCATTTTATTTCAATTCGTTTGGATCGGAACGTTGCTGGAGTGGCTGCTGCTTAAGAAAAAACCGACAAGAAATAAGCTGATGTCCATTACGCTCACGCTGATCGGTTCCGTTCTAGCCGCCAATATTCTGTTTCAGGGAAACATGTCGCTGTCATGGACGGGATGCGTGTGGGGATTGCTTGCCGCTTTGACCTTTTCTACTTTTGTCTTTCTCAGCAGCACGGTCGAGAGATCAACTCCTCCCCTATTAAAAAGCGCTCTTCTTTCCACGGGTGGCCTTATAACGATATTTATCGTGTTCCCGCCGACCTTTTTATTGGATTGGCATGTCGTAACGGGGCTGCTCCCTTACGGATTAGCGCTAGGCGTATTTGGGGTCGTGCTTCCTCCCCTTCTGTTCTCGATTGGCATGCCGCATGTCGGCTCGGGGTTAGGAACGATTCTGACCGCATCTGAACTGCCGATTGTCGTTATTCTTTCCTCATTCGTGCTTGCGGAACCAATAAGCGCGCCGCAATGGATTGGCGTTGTCATTATTTTAAGCGGGATTGTCAGCAGCAACCTTCGTTTAAGGAAATCAGACCAGCCATCCTTAGCCGCTTAAAGATTAAAGAACTATGTTTCCATATTAAAGAAATCTATTTTTTCTTGTCCCTGTCTGAGTAAATGCTCATAGAGTCACCGCATTGTAATGTTCTTGTAACACTGCACTCAGACTCCTTTCATTTACACAATCTATACTAATAGACATGACCCCCCTTTATTATATTTCTCTCTTGCAGCCTGCGGCCCCGTGCCGCAGGCACTTTGTTTTTATAGGGATAGCATGGTAGTCTAATGAGGTGAGCTTACATAAGAACGGGGGCAGTAAAAGAATGAGCGGCACTAATCATAAAATAGTCAGTCTTGCCGGCGTCACCTGTCTGCAGGTTGATCCCATCGGGCAATCGGTCGGGACCGTCATTTTATATCATGGATGGGGCTCCGCGCAGGAAAGCTATTTATTTTTTGCTTCCATCGTTTCGGGGTGGGGTTATACGGTCATTGTTCCGGAGCTCCTCCATCACGGCTATCGAGGCACTTTGAATTATGCGGATCCCGCCGTACTTGAACAGACCTTCCTCGAAATCGTTCTTCAAGGCTCCAAGGAAGCCGTGGAAATGGCTGAACGGCTTGGCGGGCCAAGCGGCGGCAAAATCGGCATTATCGGTCATTCCGCGGGAGGTTTCGTAGCTGCGGGAGCGTTCGCAAAAAATACGGATATTGCGGCGGCTGTCGTTATTAACGGCTCCTGCGCATGGACGGAATTTTATGAAGCATATCTGAAATACGCCGGAAAGCCGGCCTTAAGCGAAGAAGAACGTGCCGCTCTCGAGAAGCATGATCCGATTTCTTTATTGAACTTTGAGGATGAGAGAGGATTATTGCTGCTGCACGGAAAAGAGGATACAACGGTACCGATTCACAGCCAGCGTTATTTTATGGATAAAAAGGCCTGCGCCGCTCCCGAGCGTCTCCGTATGGTTGAGTACAGCGGTGTCAACCATCAGATCACGCTCAAGATGCTGGAGCAGGCCAAGCTATGGCTGGACAGCCATCTTCGGGCAAATTAATATTCAGCAGCGGACTAAAGCTTGCTTACGGCTTCAACAAACTGGCGTGCGCGGCCCGTTATTAGATCGAATCTTCCCTCGCGCACCCAGTCCAGATTCAGCAGCTTGCCGCCCATTCCGACCGCATTGGCACCCGCGGCAAAATAATCGGCGATATTATGCAGGTCTACGCCGCCGGTCGCCATAATCGGTATGGAATCAAGCGGTCCGCGAATTTCCGATAAGTATTTGGTGCCAAGCGTCCCCATCGGGAACAGCTTTACCGCTTCGGCACCGGCCTTCCAGGCTTTTACGATTTCCGTCGGAGTCATGACGCCCGGCCATACCGAAACTCCTCTTTCGTTTCCGTAAGCAATGACTTCTTCATCGAGATTCGGCGAGATCAGGAATTGCGCGCCTGCGGCGACGGCAGTCTTCGCCATCTCCGCATCCAGCACGGTACCCGCCCCTACTGCGGCCTGTCCGTCAAAGCGGCTGCGCCAGCGTTCGATCATCACGGCCGCGCCAGGCGTGTTCATCGTAATTTCCATTAGACGAATGCCGCCGTCAATCATGGCTTGTCCGGCAGCGTCCGCTTGATGGTCCTCTATGCCTCTCAAAATCGCCACAATCTTGTGCTCAAGCAGCAAATCCAGCATTTTACTCATCTCAACCGTCCCCTTTACGTCCAATATTCCCGCAATATGCGAATGAATAAATTCGGAAAAGCCAATGTTTCCATATCCTCAGGACCAATCCACCGGTATTCGCCCTGCTTGCCGCCTGCTTCATAAGCGGCCGCAGTCTCCGCAGCCAGGCTTGCGCCGGCAGCCGCTTCTCCGGCCCCCGCAAGTGCACCAAGGTCAGCCAGGTAAATTCTCATTTTCCAATGAATATGGCTAAATACATGATCCGCATCCATAAACCAGCGCTCCGGACGGACCAAGAGGCCTGTCTCTTCTTCCATCGACCGCGTCAGCCACTCGCCCGCGGCCGCCGTACTGCCGTCTGTCTCGGGAGCGGCATCAACGATTTGCTCCTGCTCCTTCGGCACGAGCAAATGAGGAAGCTCCCACATCTGCGCGAGTAATCCGGTCTCCGGACGCTGGCGCACTAGAATCTTGCCTTCATACACGCCGGTACCGGCGATAATCGCGGCAACCCGTTTTTCCGGACGAGGCGGCTTCGCCTTCGTCTTGATCGGCAGCTCCGTTTCGCGGCCGGCAAGACGAGCCTCGCAATGCTCCATCACCGGACAGGGCAGGCAGCTTGGCGATTTTGGCGTACAGACAAGTGCTCCAAGCTCCATCAGCGCCTGGTTGAAATCCCCGGCCGCCCCTTCCGGAATGAGGGATACCGCAAGCTTTTCAATACCGACGCGTGTCGCAGGCTTCGCAATATCGTCCTCAAGGCAGAAGTACCTTGATAGAACCCGCATGACGTTGCCGTCTACCGCAGGCTCCGGACGGTTAAAGGCAATGCTCATAATCGCGCCGGTTGTATAAGGGCCAACGCCTTTAAGTCCCGCCACCGCCACTTTATCATCAGGCACAATACCGCCGTACCGTTCGACGACTTCGCGTGCTCCAGCCTGCAAATTGCGGGCGCGCGAATAATAACCGAGTCCTTCCCAGCACTTCAGCACTTCCGGCTCCGGCGCTTCGGCAAGCGCGCGTACCGTAGGAAATTTATTCATAAACCGCTCGTAGTAAGGAATAACCGTGTCCACCCGGGTCTGCTGCAGCATAATTTCCGATACCCATACGCGGTATGGATCCTGATTCATCCGCCATGGCAGATCCCGCTTGATTCTCCGGTACCAGGTGAGCAGCTCGCGGCTGAAGTAAGCTTTTGCCTCTTCCTTATTAATCGCTTCCATTTGTCTAGTTGTTCACCTCTTTGTGTTCGGCAGTCTCCAGAGCCTTTGGAAGCTCCAGCTTCATAAACCGGCGGTATTGCTTTGGCGTTATTCCGGTATGCCGTTTAAGCAGCCTTGGCAAATAATGATTCAGCATTCCTACCTTGCCGGCAATTTCGGAAATCGGCAAATCCGTCTCCTTAAGCAGCTTTTTGGCCAGCTCAAGACGCCGCTCGGTTACATATTGAATCGGCGAGCAGCCCATTATCGATTTGAATGATGTAATTAAATAATTGGGATGAAGATAAGCGACCTTGGCCAAGTCCTCGATTTGAATGTTATGATGCAAATTTTGTTCAATATATAAGATGACATCATCCCATTTTTCTTTTCCAACCTCATTGCCGATAAAATAAGCATCATTCAAATCATCCCAAGAGCTATGATCCAATAGATAAGCAATGAGCTCCAGTATGCCGGAATGCAGCCTGAGATTGCTCGAAACGGTCTGGAACTCTTGGGCATGAATCATTTTTTGCATAATTTCAACCACATGATACTCGTCCTGAACCTCAACGGATGAGGAAAAAGGAAGCTTAGGAAGCTTCATAAACTTCATATCGTCCGGATTCCGAATACGGAAATGGCACCAATAGGCCTTTATCGTTTGCTTGATAACAATATTATAACTGACTTTCTGTTTTGGGCGAAGCACATATATTCTGCCCGGCAGCAGATCATAGCCTACTCCCTTTGTCTCGAGAACGGCATGTCCTTCCATTAGGTAGAAAACCCTGTAATAATCGATTTCATCATTGTTGTTTAACCAGCCGGCTTCCCTCTCCGAATAAGCAGCCATAATAACGTCGATCTTTAAATGATCGAATTGTCTCTGTAATATCTGTATTCTCGTATCCATGACTACCCCTGTTATCTGGCTTTCGCTAATTATTTACTCTATTATATAAGCATTAAAGCTAAAATCATATTGGTAATCTTTTTAGATTTATTATAATCTAGACACAGGAAAGAAGGAAAAACATGCTAGGAAAAGGATTAATTGCATCCTCCATTCTTGCCGCATTTCTCGCCGCCTGCGGCAGCGGCGGTTCCGGCTCCGCCATCTCAACCAGCCATATGGACGCTCCCGGGAAGACCGGAGCTGTATATAAAGCGAACTGCGTCAGCTGTCACGGCTCCGATCTCCAGGGGCGGATGGGAGCGCAAACGAATCTTCAACAGGTAGGCGCACGAATGACCCAGCCCGAGATTGTCGAGCAGATCAAGCATGGCGGATCTTCGATGCCGCCTTTCGAGGAGCGTCTGACGGACGAGCAGATTGCCGGACTGGCGGACTGGCTGGCAGGCAAGAAATAAGAGTAATCATGCAGGAAAAGGCTGATCCGATATCCGGCTTTAACAGCCGCTTATCGATCAGCCTTTTCAATTCCTTCCTCTATTGCGTCTGTTCCATAATCGCCACCGCAGATGCAATAGAGCGATCATGAGTAATCGTAATATGAATGCGATACCTCTCCGGCACCAGCTCAAGCCTCTCCCAAGCGCTGCCCGATAACGTGCATTCCGGCTTCCCTTCGGGTCCCCGCAAAATATCGATATCGGTGAATCCGACTTTAGCTCCGATCCCGCAGCCCAAAGCCTTCACTACGGCTTCCTTCGCCGCAAATCTTCCCGCCGTAAATTGCGCCAGACGCTTGCCCTCGTAGCTGCCTGCCAGATCCCGCTCCCGACTCGTCAATATCCGGCCTAGAAACCGGGCTCCGGCTTTGCTTGCAAGCAGTGCCTCCACCCGGTCCATATCCGTTACATCATGCCCGATCCCCGCTATCATCGCTTGTATCAGATCCCGGGAATCGGGGAGCGTTTATGCTCGGTACGCAAATATTGCTTCTCGAGCTTCGCTTTCGCTTCCGTTCCGATCTCTTTGCCTTCGAGATAAGCACTGTTCTCGTCATACAGGATGCCAAGCTCCGATTCGTCGGTCTGCCCTTCCCAAAGTCCGGCAGTTGGCGCTTTGTCCAGAATGCTCCGAGGTACGCCAAGCACGCTTGCAAGCTGGCGGACCTGGCGTTTGTTCAGCGAGCTGAGCGGCGTAATATCAACCGCTCCGTCGCCCCATTTCGTAAAGAAGCCGGTGATGGCTTCAGACGCATGGTCCGTGCCAACAACAAGCAGGTTGAGATCAAAAGCAAGCGCGTATTGGACAACCATTCGCGTTCTGGCTTTCACGTTCCCTTTGCCGCCGCGGCTCAGATGGCGGTGAATCCCGATTGCTTTAAGCGCATGCTCGGTTTCCAGCGCAATCTCATCAACGGCTTCGCCGATATTCGTCTCCACCTTATGCTTCAGCTGGAACGCTTCCGCCGTTGCATAACTGTCCTCAATATCGACCTGCTCCCCGTAAGGCTGAAACACGCCAAGCGTCATATACTCCCGGCCGGTCTCGGCAGACAATTCATCCGTTGCCATCTTGCAGAGGCCAGTCGTAACCGCGCTGTCGATCCCGCCGCTTATCGCAATCAAGAGGCCCGTTGTGCCCGACTTCTTCACGTACTCCTTCAAGAAGTCGACGCGTTTGCGGATCTCCGCAGCAGGATCAATCTCCGGCCGTACGCCGAAGCGCTCGATTATTTCCTGTTGTAAACTCATAGCCCAGGCTCCCCCTACTCCACCTGCCGATTAACGGCAGAAACGGTCAAATGCTTCAGTCAGATCAGCCGCGATTTCCGCAGCGGAACGGTTCTCGATTTGATGGCGTTCGATGAAATGAACCAGCTCGCCGTCTTTCATCAGAGCGATCGAAGGAGAAGATGGCGGATACGGAGCAAAATACTCGCGTGCTTTCGCCGTTGCTTCTTTATCTTGACCGGCAAACACGGTATACAAGTGATCCGGCGTAATATCGTGCTGCAGCGCTTCGGCTACGCCCGGACGGCATTGACCAGCCGCACAGCCGCATACCGAGTTAACAACAACAAGAGTAGTTCCTTTAGCATCCGGAATTGCATCCGCAACTTCCTCAGGCGTGCGAAGCTCTTGGATCCCGATCCGGGTCAGATCATCGCGCATTGGTTGAACCATATCCAGCATATATCTCTCAAATGACATAGACATTTGAAAACACTCTCCTTTGTAATAACCTAAATTTAGTTACTATTATACCGCCCGCTATGAAAATAAAGCAACCGGAGCAAATGTCACTCCGGTTGCTTTTGCGGCGCTTCCTCCGAGTCCGGAACAGGATTCCCGGCCCGGTAAGCGCTGTTTTTGTCCTGATGCATAAAAATCCCCGCCTGGGGCGCGATTCCCCGTTCGAAATAATCCCGGTTCTCGGCGGTTTGGAAACCGATATCCTTAAAAGGATGGACCCACTGATCGCCCGCCATAACGGCCGGATCCATCTCGGTGCTCCATTCATTAAGCGGCGAATTCGGCGAATCATAATCATGATCCCCAATCACTACGCCATGCTCGTTGACGAACGGCTCGCTCGGGCCTCTTCCCTCGCGGAATTCCGGGAGGAAGGAGATTTCGAACGGATCAAGCGACGGATCGTCCTCTTTGCCATTGCCCATCGCTTCTTCCTTTAGATCGAAGGGCGGTTTGGCCCGTCCAGCTTCTTATCGTAGCCGGCTTCGCCAGGAGCGGCACCTCCGGCTTTATTTTTGCTTGCCTGCTCGGTTTGCTCAATCGAGTTGCCTTTTTTATTTTTCGCCATCGTAGTCGTCCTCCCGTGTATAACTGATTGTACGAACTACGATAGTATGCGCGTCAGGCATAAGCTTTATGTTCTCCCCTTAGGCTGACTGCTTGAAAAACGAGACGATAAACGTCGTTCCTACACCCTGCTCGGATTCGACGTTGATGCGGCCGTTATGGCGTTCGGCAATGCTGACGCAGAGCGGAAGCCCAAGGCCCGTCCCTTGCGTCTTGGTTGAGAAGAACGGATCAAAGATGCGCTGCTTCTGCTCGTCGGATATGCCGACGCCTTGGTCTTGGATGCGAAGGACGATCTCTTCTTTTTCTACTATGTATGACGTGTGGATGGATAAGCGGCCTTTCTCGCTCATCGCCTCCATCCCGTTGCGCGCCAGATTCAGGAGCAGCTGCTTGATTTCCTTCTCGTTTAATTGAATGGCAGGGACAAAATCGCATAGCTCAACCTCGATCGTCTGGCCGCGAAGATTGGCATCCGCATTCAATAACGGAACCATTTCCCGGATAATGTCATGCAGCGAACCCGCCTCCATCGTAAGCGCCCGGTTCTGGGCCAGGGACAGGAAGTCGCTTATGATGGTATTCGCCCGGTCCAGCTCGTCCATCACAATGCCGTAATAAGCCTGCTGATTTTCCGGGCTCCGTTCCCGCATCAGCTGCACGAAGCCGCGGATAACCGCCATCGGATTGCGGATCTCATGCGTAATGCTTGCCGCCATCTGGCCAATCAGGCTAAGGCGTTCCATTCTGCCAACCTCGCTGCGCAGCAGTGCCAGCTCCGTTATGTCATGCGCGGTCAGAACCGCCCCCGTTATGGAATCCGTTTGCAGGTTGCGGATGCAAAAGGCGGTCTTGAGCAGCGTTCTGCCGTTCTCCACCTGCGGATTCTCCAGCACAAGGCTTTGTCCGTTAAGCGCCTCGCGCAGCAGCTTCGCATTGGAGTCCTCCAGCCCGTTTTCAAAAAACTCGTAGAAATATTGGCCGACAATATTTTGCCCGCCGGTGAGCATCTGAACCCCCATCTCGTTCAGATGCGTAATCTTGCCGTACTCATTGACCAGCACTACCGCAATCTTCGTCTGATTAATAAACTGCTCAAGCTTCTCCACTTCCTGCCGGTAGCTGAGCGATACCCGCTTCACATCGTAATGCAGCTGGGCATTTTCTTTGAACGTCTCTATCGTATAGACCGATATCCACGAGGAAATGACCGTCATCACGAGAGTAAGGAATGCTAGAAGCACAAATTCGAGATTGATCGGCATCCCAGTCGTAACGACAGCAACCGTGAAGGACAGAATGACAAATACGCACATCCCAACGATGAGCTGCATGACGATTCTGATCTTGCGCCGCCGGTCCGACCGCTGGAACGCTTTTATAATGGACGGCATAAAGACAACGTAGACAAGCATGAAGGAAACAAACACAACCGTCTCTCCCATACTGTCGAGCGATTCGATCCGAAGTGCCGTATATACACCGCTTAGCAGCAATAAAAAGTATGGTCCGCCGTATAAAGAACCGATTAACAAAGGCATAAGCCGAAAATTAAGTTCGCAGCCGTAATAGTCCTTCGTAAATAACATGCACAATGCCATCGAAATACAGCTGGACAACCCTATAATAACGGGAATTCTCCGCCAATGGCGGCTCGAATTATGCCATAACTGAAAGGCAAAGGCAGGTACTAGCGTAATAAAGAATTGTAACAGCAATTCTTTCAACACGAACGATCAGTCTCCCAACGAAAACACGTCATGTTATAAAAATACCCTGTCTTCACCTATTCACCTGATAGTCCGATTAAATCACAACTCTCAGTATTTTACAATCGCCTTCCCAGCCAATTGGAAATAATATTTAATAAATGAACGGCGAAAATATCGTTATGCAATTCGTGGTATCCGCCCTCATATTTTACAAATTTGCAGCTGTCCCCAAGGCGCTCCGCAACCTCCTTGCTTGCCTCAAACGAAGTCACTTTATCTCCTGTACCGTGCACCAGCAGCACCGGAACATGCAGCTCGTTACTATGCATAATAGCCCATTCGCCGGCATCCGTCATGATGTGAAAGGTCCTAATTGTAATGGCGCTATGGCATAGAGGGTCTCCGAGGAACGTTACGGCTTGATCGTATCCGGGACGATACAGATCATCGGGACTGATCCCCGTTGACAACGACAGCTTGGGTATAAAGCGTACAAACAGCCTGGCCATAGCCTTCATAACGGCATTCGGGCCTTTCGCCAGACGCAGCCACGGACTGCTCAGAATGAGACCGTCAATAGAAGGTTTAAGCCGCAGCGCGGAATTGAGGGCTACGTTGCCGCCCATACTGTGGCCGTAAAGAAAGCAAGGAAGCTGCGGGTGCCGGACTTTCGCCTGTTCAAGCAGCAACCCCGTGTTATGAACCGCTGCTTCTATAGAAGAAAGATGTCCGCGCTTCCCCGCGGAAAGCCCATGGCCCTCCTGGTCATGGGCAAGCACGGCGTAACCATCGCTTGTCAGCCGCTCCGCAACTGCCGAATACCGTTCCCCATGTTCTCCCATCCCGTGTACAATGCAAACCGCGGCTTTTGGCTCCCGGTTACCCGGCAGCCACTCCCTTGCGTAAATTTCGATCCCGTTTGCCCCGCTGAACCGCCAATCCGTCCGCTCCATGCTTTGTTCGCTCCTTTATGGGTTTAAAGTTGTCATCATTATATTTCAATAAACAAGAAAAAGAATGTTACAATACGTAAAAGAAGAAAACGTATGAGTCAGGAGCAATGTAATGATGTTTGATGTAATTATTATCGGCGGCGGACCGTCCGGACTGATGGCTGCCGTTGCCGCCAGCGGCGCGGGCGCGTCTACCCTGCTTATCGATAAAGGGGACAAGCTTGGACGCAAGCTGGGCATTTCCGGCGGAGGCCGCTGCAACGTTACCAACGCGAATGAAATGGATGAACTGATCCGTAATATTCCCGGAAACGGGCGCTTTCTGTTCAGCGCTTTAAATCAATTCGGCAATCGGGAGATCATCGCCTTCTTTGAAGGAATGGGCATTGCCCTGAAGGAAGAGGACCGGGGACGGATGTTCCCCGTATCGGACAAGGCGAAGACGGTTGTAGACGCTCTAATCCGGAAGGTGAAGGAGCAAGGCGTCGAGATCCGAACGAATATGCCGGTGAAGGAAGTACTGTACGAGAACGGTACTGTTACAGGCATCAGACTCGCTTCCAACGAAATTATCCATACCAAGTCCGTCATTGTCGCTACCGGCGGGAAATCCGTTCCGCATACGGGCTCTACGGGCGACGGCTATCCATGGGCGAAAAAAGCCGGGCATACGATTACCGATCTATATCCGACGGAAGTGCCTCTCACCTCGGCAGAACCGTGGATTCGCAGCAAGGAGCTGCAAGGTCTGTCGCTCCGCGACGTTACGCTGACCGTATGGAATGCCAAGAACAAAAAGCTTGTCTCCCATCAGGGCGATATGATCTTTACGCATTTTGGCTTATCCGGACCTGCGGCGCTGCGCTGCAGCCAATTTGTCGTTAAGGAACTGAAAAAAGCTTCCGGAAGCGAAGGCGGCATACAAACGGTACTCGTTACCATTGATCTGCTTCCTGACCGCTCGGAGGCCGAAATCTTCGACGAGACGCTGAAGCTTGCCAAGCTTGATCCCAAGAAGGCTGTCAAAAACGTGCTGAAAGGCTATGTGCAGGAAAGACTGCTGGAGCTCTTGCTGCGCCAATGCGAGATTAACGGCGATATTACGTACGACAACATTCCGAAGGAACCATGGCGCGAGCTGGCCAAACGGATGAAGCAATTCCCTGTTGCGGTTAACGGAACTTTGTCGATCGAAGAAGCTTTTGTGACTGGCGGCGGGGTACATCTGAAGGAGATCGATCCAAAGACGATGCAGTCGAAGCTCGCCCAAGGACTTTACTTCTGCGGGGAAGTGCTCGATATTCACGGTTACACGGGAGGCTACAATATTACGGCCGCATTTACGACGGGCCACAGCGCAGGAACAAGCGCGGCATCGGCTGCTTTAAGCAGCTGACGCCGCGCTTTTCCTTTTTTGCCTATATTACGTGTGTACATCCCCCGAAAAATGGCTGTATTCTCCGGGATCCGGCAAAAACTCATTGCTCGTATCCGCGTCATCATCCCAATTGTGCAGGTCTGTCGCTTCTTCTGCCCCAATCCAATCCTCGTTAACGATATGTGCCGGAATCGTAATGGCATTCATGGAATAAGCCGTGTCCGTGACAGCCTCGTTCTGAATCGCCGACTGGTCCACCAACTGGCCGCCATGAGACATGGCAATCTCCAGTGCCGAGGTCAGATCGCTTCCGTCCACATGAATATGCAGGCGGTTTCCCTCATGCATTAACGGCTCATATCCAAGCTCCTGCAGGGTATCCCGCGCAAGCGCAGCGCTAAAGGAGTCAGCGAAATCAAATAAAATAGCCGAACTCATCATCTCATCTCCTTCGATAGGCTTCCAATATATTAAGATTCCCTAACATTCCCCACTTTTATGAATGAAAGGTGTTGTCATTTCAACAAAACTTTATATAATTTAAGTTATACTCTTATACGTTAGGTTTATTTACACTAAACGTCACATTATAACGATAATCACATAATAACTTCCAGGAAGGTGACAAAACGATGGAGAATGTGTTTTATTTGCTGACTGATCCGATGTTTATCGTCGAACTCGAGCATAACCGATGGTATATACGTGATATTAATTATGCCTTTACGAAGCTAACCGGATACAAAAAAGCGGAGCTGATGGATGCAGACCCTGACGGACTGTTAAGGAGAGGCTTTACCTTCGGCGGACTTATGACACAGCTCAGCGAAGATCACGAACAATCGCTTGAACAGGAGTTGATCTCCAAATCGACCACCTCCACTCCCGTACGCTTTACCAGCCGCAGGCTGCCATCCAGCGAACAGACTTGCTTCATTATTATCTGCAAGGACTTGTCGGAGGAGAAGTATATAGAAGAATATGCGATGGATAATCAGGTTCTAATGAGCGTCGGAATATCCGAGCAGTTCCGTATTACAAACGCAACCCGGTATTATTCGCCCTTCAAACCAATCAAGCTGTTAAACCAGTCCCTATTCGATCATATCTCGGATGAAAGCCGCAAACCGCTTCGCCGCATCATGGAATACGCGCGTACTCACGGCACAACCGAGCAGACCGATGTGAGGCTGTATCTCGGCGAGCAGATCCGCATGACAACCCTTATCATCAAACCCTTCTTCTACGGCAATAAAGAGTTCAAGGGTTATGTCGTCCTGCTGACCGGCATTCTTCAGTCGGCACGGGAAGAAGATGCCGCCTACAAGCTCCGCATGCTGATGTTAAGCAAAAACATCACGGCTACTTCCTTGGCGCAATCGACCTTAATTTCGCTTACGACCATCTCCAAAATTCGCAACGGCAAAATTAAAAAGCCCCAGCGTCTTACGGCCGAATTGATAGCCGGAGAGCTGGGCGTGAAGCCGGAATCGATATGGAGCGGCTTTAAACGTTATTAAAATTTCATTGCAAACCGCCTCGGCAATTCTTCAGCCGAGGCGGTTTTGTTTGTCCCCGCTTTGCAAAAACAAAAGCAGCCTTGGTTATAAGCCAAGGCTGCTAACGGTATGCTATGCTTTATACTCCCGAAACCTCCGCAAGGGCCGCGGCCTTTCTTTTTCCGTATACGATCCGTGACAGGAGAACGCTAATCTCGTACAGGACCACAAGCGGAACAAATACAAGCAAATGAGAAATCAGCTCAGGCGGAGATATCAAGCTGGCTACGATGACTAGCACCAGATAAGCGTATCTTCTCATTTTATGAAGAGCTTTAGGCGTCAGGACGCCAATCTTGGTCAGAAACATGACGATAACCGGCAGTTCGAAAGCAATCGCCAGCGGCAGCACAATATTGAACATAAACCCGAAATACTGAGCAACCCCATACGTCTCTACAAGCTCCATGCTTTTTGTTATTTTGGAAGTGAAAGAGAAGCTCATCGGAAAAACCACAAAGTAACCGAAGGCAAGCCCGGTAAAAAAGCAAATCACGCTGTACGGCACATACCTCAATGCGGCGTTCCGCTCCCCGGGATGGAGCCCCTGCTTCACAAAGCCCCACAGCTGGTACAAAATAAACGGAAGCGATACCGCCAAGGCGATTACCAGCGCAACCGACATATACATGCGGATGCCGTCCCATGGCGAGAATACATTCCACGTCATTTCCGAGCCAGGAGGTACGCTTTTCAGATAACGAAGCACCTTCGGCGATAGATATAACCCCCCGCCAAGCGAGAGCAGCACCACAATAAGAATCTTCCAGATCCGGCTCCGCAGCTCCGTCAAATGTCCAAGCAGCGTCATAGTCTCTTCGATTCGCCTCATTCGCTGCACAACCTTCCGGGCTTTCTCAGTTCAAAGGTATGGAAGCCATCTCTCAGCTTATCGTTAATCTCCTTCAGGCGGTCAACATCCTCAAAAGAATACTTGCGCGCGCCTCCTTTGGTCCTCACCGGAAAAACCAGCTGCTTCTCCTCGTAATATCGAATTTGCCTTTCCGTCAAACCTGTTAAGTCGCTAACGATTCCAATACTCATCACTTTGTCCTTCATCGTCAAACGCCTCCCTAACGGTTATGTAATGTTTTCTAACACAAACTCTTTGATTCGAAATATATCAGCGGTCCGTTTCTTCGTCAATGGGACCGTTAGCCCTGGTCAGCTTGTCCGGATCTGAAGATTTCAAACGAACAAAACGAACATCTTATGTGTTCAAATGCTTGAATGGCTTGGGTTTTTATGAGATACGGAGTCTCAACCCGCACCTATAAATGGTTATAATTACCTAACAGCCTACTCGCGATCGATTATTCTTATATTATCAATAAATTTTATTTATGTTAGATTATCTAACAAAATATTGGCGAAGGCTTGAAAAACCATGCTACATTTCTTTCCGAGACGAGCAAATCGATCAAGCGAAGGAGTTGACGGGCATGGAAACGAAAGAGACGCCAAACGAGCTGTCGCGCAGACAATTTCTGACGACGGTCGGCAAGATCGGCGGAGCAGCCGCGGTGTTTAGCGTAATGGGAACGATGGGGTTGTTTTCGCCGGAAACGCTAAAAGCAGCGGAATATGAGCCTCCATCCAGCTGGGATCTGAAGGGTACAAACCGTTCAGGCAAAAAAGTCGTTATCCTCGGCGCTGGCGTCGCCGGCCTGACAGCAGCTTATGAGCTCGGCAAAGCCGGCTATAACTGCACGATCCTTGAAGCCCGCGCCCGTTCCGGAGGCAGGAACTGGTCGGTACGCCGCGGTACGACGGTAACCGAGCTTGGCGGGCAAAAGCAGGTTGCGCGGTTTGATGACGGCATGTACCTGAATGCCGGTCCGATGCGTATTCCTCAGTTTCACGTCACGATGGATTATTGCCGCGAGTTCGGCATCGCGATGGAGCCTTTTAACAACGTCAACGAAAGTGCCTACTATTACAATGAGAACGTTGGCGCTTTATCCGGCACCCGCGTCCGAAAGCGGGCCGCAAAAGCCGATGTGAGAGGTTACGTGAACGAGCTGCTCGCAAAGTCCATCAATCAGCCAGGACTGGATCTTCCGGTTTCCGCGGAGGAAAAGGACAAAATCGTCGCTTATCTCCGCTCCGAAGGCAACCTAGACGCAGACCTTTTCTATAAGGGCTCGTCCCGCGGCGGCTATAAGGATGAACCGGGCTCGAGGCTTGATGCCGGCGTCATCCGCGATCCGTTCGAAATGAAGGCGATCATTAATTCCGGCTTCGGCAACTTCTTCGCAAGCGAATACAGCTATGATCAGCAAATGATGATGTTCCACCCTGTCGGCGGCATTGACGCGATTCCGAAGGCTTTTGAGAAAAGGCTTGGCAACCGGATCAAGTTCCACTCTGAAGTAACCGAGTTCAAGCATGTCGGAGATAAGGTGCAAGTCACCTATACCGATCTCTTGAACGGCGAAGCCAAGCAAATCGAAGGCGACTTCCTGATCTGTACGATTCCCCTCTCCGTTCTGAAGAACATTAAGCATGATCTGTCTCCGGAGATGACGAAAGCCATCAATAACACGAAATACGCGAATGCGGGCAAAATCGGCTTGCAATTCAAACGGCGCTTCTGGGAGGAAGACGATCAAATCTACGGCGGCAATACGCTGACGAATATGGATATCTCGTCGATCTATTATCCGCCAACGAATTATTTTGCCAAGAAGGGTCTGCTGCTCGGTTATTACGCCCAAGGCTCCAACGCAGACAAGATCGGCGCATTATCCTTTAAAGAACGCGAAGCGCATGCCCTTGAACAAGGCGGCAAGATTCACCCGCAATACTACAATGAGTTCGAATCTTCGTTCTCCGTGAACTGGAAGACGATTAAATATAACGAAGGCAGCTGGGTCTCTTATTCGGAGGACGACCGCAAGACTAACTATCCGGTGCTATGCAAGCCAGACCGCCGCGTCTATCTGGCCGGCGAGCATATCAGCTATATTACGGCCTGGATGGCAGGCGGCATTGAATCCGCGCGTTCGGTTGTCACCGACATCCATGAGCGAGTCATGAAGGAATAGCCAAAGGAGGGGTCTATAATGAAGATGACTGGAAAAATGAAAGTACTCGCCGGTGCGATTGTTATCTCCTGCCTCGCCGCAACGGCCAGCGTATACGCGGCGGTTACGCCTAATAAATACCCGCTCGCCCCGATTCATGAACCTGAATTCTACGGCAACCCATCTTCCGCAATCTCAAGCGCGGTGGCGATGCCGGCGGGCACGGCAACCTTCGAAACGAGCGGTACGGTCCCTTCCGTCGTAAACAAGGAAGGAAAAACGATCTACGAGCGTTACGGCGATACCGAAAAACAAGGCCTGAGCGTCCTCAAAAATATCGAGACCCTGCTGAAAGAGCAAGGCCTCTCCATGAAGGACGTCACGTATCTGCGCGTATACATAGCGCCCGATGCCGCAAAGGATGGCAAGTTCGATTTTGACGGATGGAACAAAGCCTATGCCAAATACTTCAATACGAAAGAAAATCCAGTGAAAACGGCTCGTTCCACCGTTGGTGTCGCAAGCCTTGTCAACTCGGATTGGCTGATCGAAATCGAGGCCGTTGCCGCTTACCCAAGCAATCATAACCAGGACTGATTTTATTAGAGTGCAAATTGCAAAATAACAATAGAATGGAGATGATCGTATGCTTCAAAACGTTGGTTTCCCGGGTCTTATGATGATTCTTGTTGTTGTGTTGATCATTTTTGGCCCTTCCAAGCTGCCCGAGCTGGGCCGGGCCGTAGGCCGTACGCTGCATGAGTTCAAGTCGTCGGCGAAGGAGCTTGTCTCCGATACGAAGGAAGAAGTCGTATCCGAAAGCAAGTCCTAGCACTTAACGAGGCCGTACCCTTCCTGCCGGGTACGGCCTCGTTGTTTATTACATCTACGCTACTCTCGTACCGGGCATGCAGCAGGCTTTTTGCCTGCTATTTGCACATGCTTCGACCGTCAACTACCTCCTGCCCAGTTGCAGCAGGCTTTTTGCCTGCTATTCGCACATGCTTCGACCGGCCTATTAACAACAAAAAAAACCGTTCCTCCCGGCTAGCCGGAAGAAACGGTATCAACTCGCGTTATATAGTGCGGAATTATCCGCGGTAAGCAACAAGCTCTTCGTTCATGCCGCGCGTTTGCGCGTAAACCTGCTGGTAAATACGGAACAAACCTTTATACGTCTCAACGGCTTCAGGCTGAGGTTCGTACGAAGCCGCATGCTTCACGAATTGCTCCGCGCAAGCTTCGAGGCTGTCGAACCAGCCGCAGCCGTAAGCTGCAAGCATTGCCGCGCCAAGGCCAGGGCCTTGTTCATTCTCAAGCGCAACAACCGTTGCGTTAAAGATATCCGCCTGCATTTGCAGCCATACCGGATTTTGCGCGCCGCCGCCGATGGAAACAACCTTGTCGACTGTTTTACCAACACTGCGGAACAAATCAACGGACTCGTTTAGCGAGAACGTGATTCCTTCCATTACCGCACGGGCAAAATGAATGCGCTCATGCGAGCCGTCTACGCCAATAAAGCTTGCGCGGATAGCCGGATCAGCATGAGGCGTACGTTCGCCAACGAGGTAAGGCGTAAAGATCAATCCGCCTGCACCCGGTTTTACTTCGCCTACGCCCTGCAGCATTTCGTCAAACGATTCGTCAGGAGCAAATGTTTTCTTGAACCAGCTCAGGCTGTAGCCCGCAGCAAGCGTTACACCCATGGCATAGAAGGAATTCTCTTTGCCGTGGTTGAAGAAATGGACCTTGCCCCCAAAGTCTTTGTTCTTGTCATTCTCGTAAGCGAGAATAACGCCCGAAGTACCGATACTCGACAACGTGAGACCTTCGGACAGAATGCCTGCGCCAATCGCTCCGCAAGCATTGTCGGCGCCGCCGGCAAATACTTTTGTCGAGGACTGAAGGCCGGTACGTTCCGCAATTTCAGGAAGCAGCGTTCCTACGAGGCCATGCGATTCTACCAGCGGCGGGCAGAAGCTAGCCGGAAGGCCAAATGCAGCAAGCACGTCGCTGCTCCATTCTTTTGCCGCAACATCCAGAAGCAAAGTGCCTGCAGCATCGGAATAGTCCATATGCAGCTCGCCTGTCAGGGCATAACGAACATAGTCTTTCGGCAGTACAAACAGCTTCGCTTGCTCGAAGGCTTGCGGCTCATATTGGCGAACCCACAGAATCTTCGGCAGCGTGAAGCCTTCAAGCGCCGGGTTGCGCGTAATACCAAGCAGCTTGTCGCCAAGCGTACGCTCGATCTCGCGGCATTGCTCCGTTGTACGCGTATCATTCCAGAGGATTGCGTTTCGTACAGGCTTATTGTCTGCATTAAGCAGCACAAGGCCATGCATCTGACCGGAGAAGCTGATCCCTTCAATCTGCTCGGCAGCGATGCCATTGGATGAAGCAACTTCATTTAAAGCTTCGATTGTTGCTTGAACCCAATCTTCCGGCTTTTGCTCGCTCCAGCCGGAATGCTCGTGGAACAGCGGATAGCTGCGGGATGCTTCCGCAGCTACCGTTCCGTTCTTGTCAACGAGCAATGCCTTTACGGCACTTGTGCCTAAATCTATACCAACTACATAACTCATTGACATAATCCTCCCGTTAACTAAGTTTTCTTCAGCAATTAAACGCTGAAAATAACTTCGCTGAGCATCAGTCTCATGCGCTCTTGCTTGCCGGATTTGTTAACGATCGGGTTGTTTTGCATAGCGTAAGCTTCAAGGGAAGCCAGGGATGCTTTACCAGCAACAACTTCAGCGCCGATGCCGGATTTGAAGCTGCTATAACGGTCTTCTACGATGTTGTCGAAGATTTTTTCTTCGATCAGCTTCGCAGCTGCTTTCAGACCCCAAGCGAAGGAATCCATACCAGCGATGTGAGCCAGGAAGAGATCTTCGGCTTCGAACGAGCCGCGGCGCACTTTCGCGTCGAAGTTAACGCCGCCGCGAGTCAAACCGCCAGCTTTCAGAACTTCGAACATAGTCAATGTAGTCGAGTACAGGTCAGTTGGGAATTCGTCAGTATCCCAGCCGAGCAGCAGGTCGCCTTGGTTAGCGTCAAGGGAGCCCAGCATGCCGTTGATTGCAGCTGTACGGATTTCGTGCTCGAAAGTATGACCGGCAAGAGTTGCATGGTTAGCTTCAAGGTTCAGCTTGAAGTAGTCTTTCAAGCCGTATTTTTGCAGGAACGCGATTGTTGTTGCAGAGTCGAAGTCGTATTGGTGTTTTGTAGGCTCTTTTGGCTTAGGCTCGATCAGGAATTGCGCGTCGAAGCCGATTTCTTTTGCATAAGCGATTGCCATGTGGTACAGACGAGCAAGGTTGTCGAGCTCGAAGCCCATGTCCGTGTTCAGAAGGTTCTCGTAACCTTCGCGGCCGCCCCAGAATACATAGTTTTCAGCGCCCAGCTCTTTACCAACTTCAAGGCCTTTCTTCAATTGCGCGCCAGCGTATGCGTATACGTCAGCGTTGCAAGTTGTGCCAGCGCCATGTACGTAACGCGGGTTCGAGAACATGTTTACCGTATTCCACAGCAATTTCTTGCCGGATTGTTGTTGTTGATCTTTAAGCATAGCGACGATAACGTCGAGGTTTTTATTCGATTCTTGCAGCGTAGCACCTTCAGGAGCGATATCCACATCATGGAATGCATAGAACGGCGCGCCGATTTTGTCCAAGAATTCGAAGTTAGCTTCTACGCGTGCTTTCGAACGGTCAAGACCATCGAATTTGTCCCAGCCGCGGAACATCGTTGCATTACCAAACGGGTCAGTACCGTTAGCGTTAAAAGTGTGCCAGTAAGCAACCGCAAAGCGAAGATGCTCTTCCATTGTTTTGCCCAGAACCACTTGTTTTGGATCGTAGTGTTTGAATGCAAGCGGATTGTCGGAGCCTTTGCCTTCGAATTGGATCTTGCCGATGTTAGCGAAATACGTCATGAGATGAATATCCTCCTTTAAAATGTACGAGTATAATTTCAATCTTCTCGTTAGCTAAATGTGTTTTGAAAACGCTCACCAATAATATAGCATGGGTAACTTAGTTTGTCTATTAAACAAACTAAGATTCATCTAAATATTTTTTAACATTTTTTCAGGAGTAATATTCCCCTTCGTTTGCTTCATTACACTGAAGTAAAAGGGAAATAAAAAACTGCCATTTCTAGTCCGGCAGCTTACCGATATAAATCAGGTCGATTGTAGGTACGCGATAAAGAGCGCATAATCCCATGGCTATGCTGCATGGAATCAAGCGGCTGTCCTTCTCGTACTCCAATAACAAGTCATTTGAAACGCCTATTCGTGCAGCAACGTCACTAACCTCCAGTTGGTTCGCAAGGCGAATTTCTTTAAATGTAAAGACCACTCGAATCACACTACCCTCCTGATAATAGCTGATCCTCATATTTGAAGATGCCAATTCCGAAATCCTTACGCTTCGCTGCTATATAGGAAGACTATATAATAGGAACGTGTGTTCCTATTATATACCAAACATATGTTCCTATTGCAAGTTGAAAATAATTTGAAAATAGGGTTCGGAGTAATAAAAGTCACCTAAAAACAAGCAAAAAAGTGCTCAAACACTCTTTCTCTGTGTTTGAGCGCTTTTTAATGCCTACTGTTCTTTTTGCCCTGACGCTTTACGCAGTTCGTTGGCCAGCCGATGCAGTTCTTCCCGTGCTTCCGGATCCTGCGTTGCCTTATAAGCAGCCGATAAAAATGGAATGATTTTGTTCGCATCAGCGGGTTTGAGCATGTATTCCTTCTCCCTCATAGACTCAGGAAGATGAACATGCTTATCGAAGAAATCAAACTCCATGGCATTTATATCTACCTTGCCAGCTATCCCTTTTACATTCCCGCTAGAAGTATACTGGAATACGCACCATTTATCCCATGTACTGTTCGGCATCGGAGTCTCTACGCCATAATGAGCAATCCATAACGGAAAGGATGCGACCTGTTTGTTCAAGTATGTCTTAGCGAAACTTGCCCCTGAATAGATCATCGTTGGGTGTCCGGTTAGACGTTCTACCTCCTGAAGCCAAGCTAGACACCATTTCGATAATTGTTCTCCGCCAACTGTAGACGCCTTCCCTTCCACGTCCAAGACATGCGGGAATTGGGCTGCAAAGCCTTTTAACGCATTTGCGAACCAGGCTGCCTCCACCAATGGATCGTTATTCTCCGGATGAGCATAATGATAAAAGCCTATTGCAAGTCCGGCCTCCGCAGCTCCCTTGGAATTCACTTCCAATTTATCGTCGAGGATCGTCCTGCCTTCCGTCGCTTTAATGAACGCCCCCTGTACACCGTCCGATTTTACCGCTGCCCAGTTTATTAAACCTTGATGGTGAGAGACGTCAATGATCTTAATATTACTGGCTGATTTAGCTTGCATCCTTCCCACTGTCCTTCGTTTTAACGTAGCTGTATGCGCCCGATGCGGTTAGCCCGATTACGGCAATGTTAATAATAGTGTCTCGTACCGTTGAAGGCACGAGGACGAAAATAGCTGCCACACCAATAGCAATGGCTGAGCTATGTTTAGCCGGGACACCGTAACCTTTTACCACACCAACAAAAGCCGCCACAAGGGCGGCTAGGGTGAGAATATCTTGATTCATTAGATTCCAACTCCTTTCCAAAGCACTGCAATTGCTCCTGCAATTAATGCACCAACAACCGTACGCCATAACCATTTCTGGTTGTCTTCTATAGCAGATAGTCGATGATTAGCCGATTTCGCGCTAACTAAAGCTTCATTAACTACATCCTTGGCAGCACCCATCAGATCTAATTTCGTCTCCAACCGAACTAATCGTTGAAGAATTTCGTTCGTTTCATCTGCAGGCACGATCCTCTCACCTCACTTATATTTATTTATATATGATCATTGAATAACAATAAGCATATTTCTGCAGTGGTTTTAAACAGGAACTTCGATATCCTTGATGAGACATTGATTCTCTCATTTATCGACTACCTTATGGGGCAGGATTCGGATATTCCACCATGTACATATTGTTAGCACCTGAAACAGTGCCTATTACAGACTTATTAGATTCCATAAAAAGCCCTGAACTAACAGGATACAGATACACGACTTCAGGAATAAGAACATTACCAGAAACTTTAAGCTTCACAAGAGCCTTTTTACTATAGTTTAATGCTCCCGGTTCAAGGGTTTTCCACATGTAATAAGTCCCCGATGTTGCCTGCCATGTCCCACCTATGCCAGCGTTTTTATTCTCCGTAGTGTAGTTGCCACCAAAGTTAGATAACGAAATACGGTAAACGCTACCTGCGCTGTGATCTACGACCAGTTCATTACCGATAACAGCAAGGCCGTTAATTGAGTAGGAAGAAGAAGAACTGTACGCTTGTGATGTAAATACGCCAGTTGCGATATTGACCCGCCATACATAAATAGTTGTCGCATTTGGCTTGAATCCGAAGTATAGATTAGTACCATCCGTAACCATGGCAACTGTTTCAATTCCAGTTAGTCCTGTCTGTGTGATCGTTGATGTAGACCCAATAAGAGATGACCATGTATTACTAGAAATTGTATATTTATAGTAATACGTAGCAGAACCCCCTACGCCGATCAGGTGCATAACACCACCTATAACGAGCACTTTAAAATTAAAACCAAAGATGCTCGGAATGGATAACGTGGCCAGCTGCGTCCACTTTTTTGTATTCATGTTGTACTTATAAAGTGGTACGGTACCACTATTGGAAGTATCAGGAACATATAATTCGCCATTATATTCAGCTGTAGAGCTTGGGTAGTAGTAGCTGAATAAGTTATTAGCTGTATAGTTTCCCCATGCAGGTGCAGCGTCCCCTATTGTATAATAACCGGCTGAATTAAAAGGCCTTACAGCGTCCATTACGAACTTCGTACTTGCTGCCTGTGTAGTGGACGTTCCTGCCAAGGCATTAGGGACCGTAGGCGTCCCCGTCAAAGCCGGACTAGCCAAAGGCGCGGCATCCGTAATCCCATATCCGCTAAGCGTTGTTGGATTCGATCCAGCTGTCACCCGGCCTTTTCCATCCACTGTCACGCTTTTGTAGGTCCCCGCGCTTACTCCGCTATCGGCAAGTTTTGCCGATGTTACGGCCCCGTCGGCAAGCTGAGTTGCCGTTACAGTGCTGTTCGCCATCTTGGTGCCGGTTACGGCATTGGCGGCAAGTTTAATGGTTGTAACCGCCGAATCGGCCAGCTTGGCCGTTGCAATTTCTCCATCCGAAATCGTGGTGTCCAGGTTTGACATTGCCGTATGGATCTCTTTAATTGCCCCGGCAATATTTTTAGCCGTAGTTGGCACGGTCGACATTGCGCCGATCGTTGTATCCAGCGTGTCCGAGTTTGTATTAAAATTCTCAATATCTACAACATCTGTTCCTTCAGGCTTCATCAGCCCGAGATTACTTGTCGTTTTCATTGCGCTCCTCCTTCGTATACTTTTAATTCCGACCATGTTTTTGCATGGGCATCTCCCCATGACAATGCAGCCAGGTTGTCCCAAACGGTATAAATGTACTTGAAGCTATAAGCCAAGTGAGCTGGCTTGATATCCTCAAGCATCTGGATAAAGCCCGGCATGTTTGGGGGTATCCCCTTGGATCCGACAAACACAATCTCAAACAGATATTGCTCCGGATACACATTCACCGCGACCTCACCGCCCGAAAAAGCCGCTGCCGTGTCGATAATCATCTGTTTCGTTGTTGTTCCGGAACCGTATAGCTTGGCTTTCAATTGCTCCCTTCGCCGTTCGTAAGACTGCGCGCGATTCGCCGCAATGCCCAGCTCGCTCTCCCAGCGCGTCAATCCCCAGGTTGCCGTATCAATAAAGCTCTGGTCCAGCAGATCATTACTTTCCTCAGCAAGCTCCGAAATCTCATAACCCGCTGCTTCTTGAAGCTCTTTCATTTCGGTTATCTCTCGGTAATAGGAAGGTAGATAGGCTAATAAATCAATACCGCTAGGATTGCTATTGCCGTCCTCCCCCTCCTCCGCTCCGTATGCCAGTGCCCCATAGACTTCATTTCCGTATGCCAAACGTTCACACCCCCTTAAGTTGATTCCAAGTTACTCTAGGGCTTAGTTTTCCACTGGCCAAATCGTAAGCCGATTTCACCGCGCTTGCGGTAGCTGCCTGTACCATGCTGGTGCTCGTTACCGTGCTGTTAAGCTGCACGATGCCGGCGGCATTAACGGAAGCTGCCGGTTTATTGCTAATGCCGGACCAAGGCACGTTATCTGCAGCAACGGCAGTGTCTACTTTGCCGTCATTATCCGTATCGTAGATGGACTTCAGCATATCGCCGGCGGTCTGGGCAGCAACAAGCACGACATTTCCTCCGCTTGTTCCGATGTAGAGCTTCTGGCTATCCGTGCAATAACCAAGCTCTCCTTCAGCTAGCAAACCGATATTGATCTCCAGTCCCCGGCGGATCTGAATTAATGCTTTCCTAGCCATCAGAACGTTCCGCCGTCTACGGTTCCTAAGGTGAGCCTATTGCCGTTGGCAGCATCGTAGATAATGGCAGAGGCATCGATATTAACGGCCACACCGCTTGCGCTAACCGTAATGCCATTGCCTGCCGTGACGGAAATCGCATCTGCCGCAACCGCAATGCCGTTACCCGCTCCAATATTTAAAGTCACGCTGTCTGCTTGTCCTCCGCCCGTTAGGCCATTGCCGGCCCCAATCGTTTGGAGCGCGCCGCCAGTCCGAACCCACGCCGATCCGTTCCATGAGTAAATCTTTTGCTCATCGTCGACATAGCAGGTCCAGCCAACCGCAGGCGGATAATACGTCCAGGTTGACGATTGCCATTCCGCAATCTGATTGGTCTTGCCCGACCAGACGCCCGTTGCGCTGCCAGGAATGACATAACGGTCGCCATCAGCCGGGGTTGACGGGGGAGCCGTCGTTGTCCGGTTTTTAACGGAAGCTTGCGGCTCGATATTTCGTTTTGCCAGTTCAATTTCATTTCTGATCTTTTGCGCCGACCACAAATCCGTTACCGCTAAACCGGAATCGTTGATCTGCCTATGCAGACTGGCGTCATTGACATGCCCTCTTAACTCAGCCGCCGTCAAAGTGTTCGATCCATCCGAAACCTTATTAACGTGACCGCTTGAAAGATCGGTTTTTAACACTTTGCCGTAGCTTGATCCATCAACGATATCGTCCAAGGAGCCCGATAACTCGGTTAATTTCCGCGCGTTGACCGCTTGCCAGGCCGTGCCGCTGTCAAAGTACAGGTAACCGGCATTTGTTCCGCTTGCCACATAATAGAGACGTCCCACAACGGATGCCGTTGGCCTTGCAGCCTCCGTCCCGGACATCGCCCGTCCGATAAGCGTATTGGCGCTGCCGTCTCCGATAAAAATTTCCTTCGTGTCCGTGCAAAATCCCATTTCGCCGGATACGAGAGGCCCATGAGCATCCAGTTGGGCTTTTGTGCCTCTTTTTAGCTGTATCGTTTGAGCCATTCCATCACTCCCTTATAAAAGATCCCCCGTCAACAATACCGTTGGTTTTGTAATCCTCGATTTCTTTCTGCGTAGCGGTAAGGCTTTCTTGCAGCCCGTTAATATCATCCGCCTCAACGACATCGCCAGGGGTCTCGTAAGTCACGTAAACCTCATCCGCATTCGAAAAGATTTTCACCTGACGCCTCCAGGGCGTATCTGCTGGAATGGATATGACAACATTCTTGACCAACGAGCCCGTATATTTGGACCCCGTATAGACACGAATCGTACTCTCCAGGATGTTATCGTGCGCCAGAAATCCGACATACGAACCGCCCGTCATCTTCACGACTTCTTCAACTACATAATGGCTTCCATCCAGCTTGGCATTTAACTTGGGCACAAAATGATAGGACATGCTTACACCTCCAAATCCACCGTTCCAAGTATGGCTACTTGATCCGGGGAAATCGGGATATTGGATATGCCCCCGTTAATCCGCAGGAAGGAGTAATCGTTAACCCCATCTATATCCAAAAGCAATGCCCCGATTCGAACGTATTTCGGCGAAGAATCCTCGGCAAACGCGAGCCCCTTCAGATAGGCCGCAACCGCCGATTCAACGTTCTTCTGGACATCCGCCAAGGAAGCCGAACCGTTCAGAAGCAGCTTAGCCGTAAGATTTACGGCTACTCCTTCGGCAGGAGCTACGGTTACAATAGCCCCGATTGGTGCCACCTCTTGTCCCATGCCCGGCAGCGGACTAATGAAGTGCTGCACTTCCCCGGTCAAAGCCGCGGATGCGGGTCGCATCTCGCTGTCCAGAATCGTCACTTTTACCGTACCCGGCCCGTTCCATAGAGGCTTCACGTAAGCCGCTCCGACACCGGAAACTGTTAATGCCCAGCTTTTATAGTCGGATACATTCCCGCTGGTTCCCGGTTTTTGCACCTTTGCTAGAAATCGCTGCCTTAAAGAATGATCATCCTCTTCGTTTTCTCCGGGGATTAAAACCTCTGACAACACCGCCTTCGCCAGACCGTTGATGTAATCAATGGGAAGCATCTGTCCGTAATTGGCATTTCCCGCGCTTCCCGCTGTCTCGGATTGCAACTTATAGTTGCCGGTTGAGATCTTCTCAGTCACTTTGAAGGACAAGCCATCCAATGAATAACGGCTGCCAATCGGAACATCCATCAGTACGTTTGCACCGTTGTAAAATAAACCAAGCCGCTGGGCCTTAGAGGCCAGCTGGCGTTCGATCCCGAAATCCGCCGTTCTTCGCGCCAAATACTCCCCTGATGAGGTATCTCCGAATACCAGGTTCAAGTTGATATCCAGATCGGCATAAATTTGAGTCAGTTCAGCTGCCGCAGGGGCGAGAGCATCGTAAATAATACTCCCCTCGCGCTTGTCAATGGCGCCGGGTACCCGGTCGAGCATACGCTGCAAGATCGTTTCGAAGGTTTGCGTTTCGTACAATTAGAACCCTCCTTTCTCAATGGATACGGAGCCGTTAATCGTCAGAGCCGTAAAACGAAGGGCAGCCTCGTCCCCGCTTCCCGATATTTCGAAATCTTGAATGGCGCTAATGCGTTCATCCTGCAGCAGAGCGTCACGAATGCAGCGCTCGTAATCGGTGCGGAATATTTCGCTTTTCTCGCTTCCGTAACTTCCGGAATAAATGAAATGGCCGAATCGCTCCGTATTCAATATTTTGTAAATCGCCTGCTTTACGGCATCCTGCCCATCAACAAGGCCTGTTATCTTCCCTCGCTCAATATCCAATCGGTAGGTTCGACTCGGCTGTTCTACTTCTTCTGACGCGTTATTCAGAACCGCTCCTTCAGGCAAGATCAATCCGGCAACCTCCCTATTACTATATATTTTTCACCGCCGGCCGCACGCAGTAGAATCAGCTTCGCGCCAGGTTCCAGACTGGTTCCGATATGCTCCGGTACAATTAAAAAATCCGCCGAAAAGGTGAGCCGTTGATCAACGTTCACTTCCAGCGGATCTATATTCGTAACCGTCCCGTACATGACGGCTACCGGTTGTATCGAGCTTAAATACTCCTTTACGATTTTTTTTACTTGGTCGTTTATGCTCATGCGCCATACACCTTTAGATCCAGGCTCATCGTATGCTCGTCCCCTTTCATTTGATGGGTGCATTCTTCAACGAGGAAATATTGATTAATCCCCTGTTCCTTAATCGTGATTTGCAGCTTCACGCCCGCACGCATGCCGATATAGCCAAGGGCATCCAGCTTGAACGATTTCTGCTCGCGGCCTTTCAGCTCCATCACGCGTTCCATCATCGCATTGATCTGGGCTTTATTAAGCCCGTCATCGACCTTCTGGTAGTATTGCAGCCGCCCCCACTTGCCGATCTTGGTGCGATCCTCGAGAATATAGGCCTCGCGTTTACCCGTTTCTTGATTATCCTTCACCAACTTCACCCGGTTGAACGTATCGGAATCAATGTCGCGTTTCAGCGAATAGCCGTATACGAGACTTCCATCGCCGAGAATCAGATCGATAGTCATATTATCGATATCTTTAAGCGTTAAAAATCCCGCATCATCGTACAAAACGTAAATGCGCCCTTTAGCGATCAACGTCTCGTCAAGCGCCTTGTAAATCATATCCAGCCTTTTTTGCCCATCCTGCGAAAATGTCTTGATGGGATGAATCGTATCCGCGATATCCCCGATCGCAAGTCCAACATCAAGCGCGTTATCCTTCAGGACTTGGGTAGCGGTAACATTGGTCTTCACGTACGTGTCGGTTTCGAGCAAATACCGGAGCTGATCGTACGCCGTTACTTTTAATTCCCGGTCCTCGGAGTCCTCCAGTACAAACACATACCCGCAAAAAAGGACCGTATCGTTCATGCGCAGCCTGACGACGTCGCCGCAATTAATCTCATAATGCGTCTCCTGGTAGGACGGGTTGCGAATAATCGTAAATTGCAGCGTGCCGGCTTTGCCGGTTCGTTTTGTACTCCAGCTTAATTCCGGTACAAGCTTGGAAAGGTTCCAGAGCGTTCCATTGCGGTTATCGACGATAAGCTCAAACATGGGCATCAGCGCCTCTCCGGCAATTTAAGTACTTTACCTACCGGCAGACGCTTGAGCTCCGCGTCCGTAATTCCGTTGAGCTTTTGAATGTCCCTCCACCGCGCGCTGTCGCCTAGTTGCATGCCGGCTACCTTTATAAGGGTATCGCCCGGTTTTAAGGTATACGTTTTTGGGGGCACCCGATCATCCGATCGTGTAGAAGACCCCTTGAGGAGTTTCGTTTTACCGTCGGCCGTTGTTACGGCTTTGACTTTTTGCGGGTAATGGAAGACATACTCCTTCAACTTAAGCGAATAGAAAATATCGCCCGGGGAACCCGCCTCTTCCCAACGCTCGAAGGATTCGATCGACATCGGCAGACTGATTTTCGCCGAATCATCCTGGGAATTGCTGCCCACGTAAATAAACCGGACAGGGTAACCGCTGTGCATCCATCTGTTCATATCATTCACATAGGCGTTTGGATCCGGTACTTTCGTGTTCCAAGCGACGCCGCGCATCACTTTAAGAATCGTATTCAAGGATTCGGTTCGATCCAGAACGGGATCATACTTTTTCCAATGAGAAATATTTTGATTAAACGGATAGTTATGCCCGGGAAAAAAGCTCTTGAAGCTTATTTCCGCAAGCCCCGGCTTCTCAATCGTGCTGATTGGACCGGTGCCGACAATATTGTAATCCTTGCCTGATCCATCCCGTTTAATGTTGATCTCGTCAGGCAGAACCGGAAACTCCCATCCCTCCTGGCCGTTGTTCCAGCCGATCATCATTGTGAACGGACTTGTCTCCGCCATTTTTACACCACCTTTTTTAACGTACAAAGGCGCTCTTTATAGAGAGCGCCTTCGCGTAACCTATTAACCGTAAGCACCCTGCGCGGAAGACTGAATCTCCTGCTCCATCGTGCTGCCGATCCTTCGGATAACCTCGTCCACGTCAACGTCCTTCGATATCGGCCCGGTCGTCACCTGTACCGTCGGCGTCAGCGTCACAAAGTTCTGAATCGCATTCATCTCGGCAATGTTCCGCATCATTTCAATATCCTCGCTGGAGATGTCGACCGTATTATTGATTTTGCCGACTTCACCTACTTCTCCGACCTTGGGAATAGTTCCAGCACCGGAACCGGTACCTGTTCCTGGTACGGACCCCAATACGGTTCCTGGTGGGTTAGAGTAAGTACCGCTTACTAAATTGCGATAATCTCCTGTACCCAGAGGATTGGCATTCTTTTCCTTTTCTTTCTTTAAACGATCTTCTTCACGAGCTTTTATGATGTCATCCGTCCGATTTTGTCGCTTAACAGCTTGATCCGCAGCATTTGCGAAAGCATTCTTTTTCTGATCCGCAGCAAATGATTGAATGTCTTTGGTGAGATTCTCCATACTGAAGTGACCTTGAATTTCAAAGGACGAGCCCGTGACTTTATTTACAATTTGCAAAACATGATTAATACCATCAATGATTCCATTTATTACGCTATCATAAATAAAGCCAATTTTTTCTGCGAGCCAGACGTAGGGTGCTAGCATAGCTTCAACCATACCCCAGAAGAATCCTGGAATTTGGTCAAAGAAATTGAGTATGGCATTCCAGACACCCATTAATGCTGCTGCGAACTGGTCATTCGTCTGCCAAAGATGAATCAGCCATACGATAAGCCCGACAACAACTGAAATAATAGCGATAAAAATATTGGTCTTCATCGTAGCATTTAAGGTTGACCACGCTTCCCGAAGACCAAAAACGGCTACCATCTGGATGAACAGTGCAGCAGTGGAGAGTCCCGAAGCTACCGCCTGGAATACCTGCGCGATGGCTTGCCATTTGGTTATTAACCATAGGCCCGTCATTGCTGTAACCAGCCCCCAAATAATGGGTTCAATAATCGGCATATTGTCGCTCATAAATCCAACGACGGCGGATACTGCCGTAAACAACTGACCGGCAAGCTGAGCTACAACAGAAATGGCTGCACCAAAGCCTTGAAGGAATTGTCCCCCGGCAGGACTGTTAATTAACTGGCTGATTTGCTGGATGACCGGACCAAAGGACTGCAATGCCGTACTACGCATTTGCGCCATATAATCAGCGAAGGACATCGGCAACTCACCGAACTTGCTGCTAATATCGCCCGAAGCCGCAAACAAGGAGTTTTTAAGAATATTTGCGGTCAGGCCTCCATTCTCCGCCATTTCTTCCAGCTGTCTTTCTGATTTACCCGTGAATTGAGAAATAGCCGCTGCAATCATCGGGGCTTTTTCCAAAATAGATTTGAATCCGTCACCGCTTAGCTTTCCTTCAGACATTGCACCGGCAACTTGATCCATCCCCGACTTCTGATCCGCCATGCTGGTTCCGCCTAACCGGAACGATTTTTGCATAGTTTCCGCGAATGCTATCTCCTCATCATTGCTCTTAAAAGATCCTGTTGCTCCAAGCTTGCCCACCATGCCAAGCATGTCGGTATAGCTCCCTCTTGAGCGGTCGGAAGCGGCAAAGATTTTCGACTGTAATTGTTCAGGCGACTGCAGCTTGTCATTAATCGCTTCGATTCGAGTCAGCGAATTCATATAATCGTCACTCAGCTTCATACCGTTCTGCAAGCTCTGAATAGA
The DNA here is from genome assembly GCF_000023585.1 of Paenibacillus sp. JDR-2. Lineage (NCBI taxonomy): Bacteria > Bacillati > Bacillota > Bacilli > Caryophanales > Paenibacillaceae > Paenibacillus > Paenibacillus sp. JDR-2. The sequence goes on from NC_012914.1 coordinate 5,937,049, forward strand.
TGCATACTTGCTGATTAAACCCTTAAGCCCTTTATCCAACAAACCTACGACGCCTTGTCCTTGCTCAACCGCGGCATTTACATTTTCTTGCTGGGCTGCGGTTTGACCCAGCGTATTGTTGGTTTGAGTAAGCGAATTGTTGATTTGCTGATAGCTGCTGGCGGTTTGAGTAAGCGTATTATTGATTTGTTGGTAGTTGTTATTAATGGTTTGAGTTACCTGTACGACCTTCAAATTATTTTGAATCAGACTTTGCATCCCGCCAAATCCTGCCATCGTTCGATCTAGCCGATCAACGGCTTCTTCCATCTTTTGCACTTGTTTAATCAAGCCGGCAAGAGGTTTGGACATTGTATTTATCAGGTTGATTGCAATACCAAATGTAGCCAGAACTTTCACCTCCTTTCCAAATCCAAAATAACGTATCGATTACCTTTTCCTCGCGGCTTCCTTCTCTTTCTTAATTCGAATATCGATGGATGCCATGATGAAGGCCTTCTCCTCCCGGGGTAATTGAACAAATTGTCCCGGGAGTATATACAGCTGGTGGAGGGCGTAGTGGGCGTAATTGGCTTCGCCGTCCCCCTCCATGATTAGTTTTTTGCTTCGTCAATCAATTCGTTCATTCCGACGTCAAAGCCGCTAAGCTCCTGAATTTTGCTCACGATAGTAGACATTTCACCGGCCAGCAGCACTTTTTGCACGTATTCGTCCGCCGTGCGGCAGCCAAGCTTTTGAATGCTAGCAGCATCCTTGAAATCCGGCACAATCGTATGGTTAATAACCGCACGCAAATTGAATTTCTGCGCGTCGAACTCTACCTTGCGGCCTTTGCGGATCTCGGTCGCGCTTTTGCGGATTTCCTCGAACTCTTGGCTCGTCATCGCCTTAATCGTAAATTTAAGCGGCAGTCCATCGGCATCCTTGAAGCGCGGAGAAACGATAATTTCCTCCGTCAGATTGTCAACAGGGTGGTTATTAAGAAATTCTTGCAGATTCATTAAGATCTACCTCCGAATATGAAATAAGGCGCCTGTTAGGCGCCCGTAATGGTATTGAATTGATCAAGCAAATCATAGCCGTTAAAGGTGAACGGCATTTCCTCGTCAAGCATATCGTCGCTAGTTGCATCAAACTTCGTCGCTATGATGCTGTCCAGGTTACAGCCTTTAAGCACAACCGATTGTTTGCCGGAAGCGGATCCCGGCTGCTCATTGGTAATATGAAGATCAAACCAGAAATCCTGGCCAGTCTGAATGTACGACCACATCAGCTGTCTGAATACGGAAGTGACATAATAAACCGTCAGAGTACCGCTGCCTTTCCAGCCTGCGGAACGTTGCGGCGTATTGGTTCGGCCCAGCACCGGCACATCCACTTTATTTTTTTCAATCGTTGCTTCAATAGATTTTGCATAAAATAACTCTTCCACACGGCCGTTAATTGTTGCAGTCGCCGTCGCTTGTTTGCCGCTAATGGCATCAGATTCCAACATAAAAGGCATTTAAGTCATCTCCTTAGTTTACGGTTACCGTAATGTAAATTTTTTCGACACTGTCCACGGGTTGAACATTCAAATCAATGTTGACCGCATCGGTCTCTTGCCCGGCGTATACAGAGATATCATTTTGAGCATCAAAACTTTGTACCGCCCCGATTCCTTGAAGCGTGCTGATGTTGCTGATGCATTCCGACTTGAGCAAGTTGCGCCCTGCGGCGTTGTTCGAAACTTTACCAAGATAGTAGTCAGAGAAAATACGGACAAAATCATTATTAATCCCATCCAAAACCCGGATTACGCGGTTTTTGCCGAAGGCTTTCGTTTTTTCCGCCGTATAGCTTGTTAAGCTGTTAATGTCCTGCTCGACTACCGCTCTGCCATTGCTCGCCGTAAACACAAACTCGCCGTTTCGCAGCGCCGCATTGATCTGGCTATTGGTATAACGCGGCGAGACATCTACCGCATCGTCATAAACGCTATACGTTAGCGATTTGTTCACGTCAGCTGCCGCTGTTGCCCCGGCTACCCATGCGGTCGCCTGCGCCGCCGTGAGAATCGTGCCATCGCCGAGTACTACTCCGTTCTTGACGCTAATCACGCCTTCGTAATCAGCTGCCGGATCATTCTCGACAACCGCCTGTACCTTCTTGCCCTCGTCATCGCGAAGTCTCTTAACAAAGGAGGCATACACATTTTTAAGCGTATTGTCCGTTCCAACATAAGCAACCGTGTTGAAATCGAACAACTCCAGAGCCGCTAAGAAACCCGAATGATCTGCGTTAGTAGTTGCTGCGTCCGTCCCGCCCGCAAGCGGCGCGCCAGCGCTTGACGTCAAACCACCGGTTCCCGTCCAGTCGATCCAATCATTTGCCTTCAATTCGGAAATCGTCGTTACCGTTTGCTGGTCGGCTTGGACTTGGTCAACAAACGTTTTTACATCATATTTCGCGGAGTCATCGATATTATTCTGGATAACAACCGTGAGGTCATTACCCCGGATACCGCCGTATTTCGCCGTTGCTGTCAGCTGACCGATTGTAATGGTTGCTTTTTCACCCGTATTCAACCGATAAATGAGCAGCGTCTTTGCGCGTTTTAATGCCTCCCGAACAGGCAAAATGAAGCCAGCGTTCAAATCATAGCCGAGCCGAATCAGCGAATCGTCCCCTGCCTCCAAAGTGATCATCTTTTGCGGTGCTCCCCACGAGAGCGGAAGCGCCATCGCCGCAATTCCTCGGATCCCCAAAGTTCCAAGCGCTTGTCCTTTGCCCCCAACGTTCACATAAACACCTGGCCGGACCTTATTTTGCATCGTAAATGTTCCACCTGCCATCTTTTACTTCGCCTCCTGTTTTAGATACTGCTCGATTTGTTTTGCTGCATCGTCGACCGTGTAAAATTTTCCTTCTTCTAATAAGGCTTTAAGAAAATCCCTTTGCACCGGCGTAAAACAACTTGCCTTCAAGATCTGCGCCTTGGAATAGGTTGTTTGCTTCACTGATTTGCTCATGCCTTTATGCCTCCTGTTTGCTGCAATGTCATCATCCGTGGAATATTTGTTGCTTCCTTACTAACCGTACAACTGTAATCGACATTAAAATGAAGTTCCCCTTCTACAATTTGGTGCCTCATGTTCGCACCATTGAATGAACCGCCATCTACCGCAAATACCTGCAAACTCGACGTTAACTGCTCCGCCACATCGTACAAATCCTCGTTTCCGTCCGTACCGGAATACTGAATGAGAAACGGAAAATCCCGATGATAACGATTGCCGGGTTCAAGCCGATGGGTTGACTCCAACAATTTTACGTAAAAGCACGGCGGCTCAAGCACCTGCTTAATGTCATCGCCCGAGACCGGTATTAGCGGAAATTCGTTGATCAAGGTTTGAATCACGGCATGTCTTACATCGTTAATCGATATCTGCACGGCATCACCTCAATTCCTTTAAGAATAGACAACAAAAAAAGCCTTGCGCCTTCGCAAAACTTTGCCCAATCAAGCCAATTCAATTTTCACTCAAACCGCTGGTTAGCGCATATGGCATCACCCTCCCCCTCCATCATCCGATAATGTTAGCCTACGATAAAAGGCTGCGGAACTATTGTCCGCAGCCTGGCATCCAAGTAAAAAGCCGCCCTGGGGGGGCGGCTGGCTACTGGTTAACATTTCGTTTGATACTATCATATTAGCATGGGTTGACTTGCCAAAACAGTACATGCAAGGGGACAACTTTAGGGACAAGTTTAAGCGGAAAGAATAATATACTGCTCAATGGCCTGCTTTCTCCATCGTTTATACGTCCGTTCCACAATACCCAGAAGGCAGATCGTTTCTTCAACCGACTCTCCCTCCACATACCTCAAGCGAAGAAGTTTGGATAAATTCGGTTTATAGCACTCGAGCGCCATCAGGATGGTGTCAATCTGACCAAGCTCCTCCTGCAAATACTGCAGCTCGGTTATGCGATCAAGAACCGCGTCAAAATCATTTCTCGTAACATCGTATCCCCGTGCGGCGATAACTTTCTTGATTTTCCCGCGCAGCTCAGCCAGAAGCATCTCGTCCTCTTCGTTTTCCGCTTCCTTTGGAATCTCGGCAAGCTGGCTTTTGAGACCAGTCCGTTGTTTGGACAAATAGGCGTTTGCCGCTCTTTCCAATTTCTGTTCGTGTTTCGATAAGTACTTATAACTTGGCATTCCCCTCAAACTCTGATGCAAAGCCTGCAGCTTATCGTCCTGATGAAGCCGTCTCATCGTCAAACCCGCTCCGATCGGATAATGATCAAGAACCTGGATTCTAGCCTGAATTTGCTTATATCTATTTAATTGATGAATAACTTGTTTTTCTTCCGCCGTTTTTTCATTCATCTCCAATTTCTCCTTTGCCGGGCCTAATATATATTTGATTAGAACCTTTCATATCTCGCAATATTTGCTATACTATCAATAATTAGATTTGCCTTAAGACTGTCTTGGCTCCTACCCCGAGGCAGTCCCTGCTTTAACGGTTAAGCCACCAATCATCTACCATTAGTTGATTTATCTACTTAAAGTAGATTGTTAATCAAAAAAATATCTTCCTTTCAGCGATATTCCTTTTACAAATTGCATCATCCTCTCGTATGCCTAAGTTGTTTCCATAATATTCTTCTTAAAGTAGATTGTCAACGTTATAAATGCATTTTTGTCTATCTTTAAGTTGATTTTAATGGATCTTTTTTTGTACAATTACCTTATAACAAGTATGGAGTGATTACGTTGAGTATCAGCGCAAATTTAAAAAAGCTACGTGATAAATACGACCTAACGCAGCAGGATCTCGCTGATATTGCAGGTGTTACGAATAAAGCTGTTTCCGCTTGGGAAACAGGCCTGAAAGAGCCTCGCATGGGCGCAATCGAGAAGATCGCGAACAGATTTGGACTCAAGAAAAGTAATCTCATTGAAGAAAATGGAATGGATCTTAAGTTTCTTCCTAAACAAGAAGAAACAAACGGCGAGGATTGGACCGAGGAAGAATTAAATGAAATCAATGCTTTTAAACGCTTTATCCTGTCGAAGCGTCAACATAAATAAGAGGTAGGTTTGAACTCAAATTTACCTCAAACAGGCTTTCCCCTTTTTCTCCCCTGCATCGTTTAATAACCTCATTACTGTTTGTCCAACGATGGACGAATCGCAAATCCGCATCTACGCCTTCATTTCTCCCATCCTTAGTTTGTCTATTAAACAAACTAAGTTTTTGTGTTAATATGTTTACTACAGCCATACACGGGGAAATTCTGATACAATAGGCTGAATGGACGACATGGACGGAGGCAATTGCAGTTGAAAGTAACTACGACAGGCGATTTGACCCTTATTAAAAAAATAAATACATCCATCGTGCTGGAAGCCGTGCTGAAACAAGCCCCCCTCTCGCGGGCGCAAATTTCCGAGCTTACGGGGCTGAACAAAGCAACTGTCTCCAATTTGGTTCAAGATTTGATCGACAGTGATCTTGTGGTAGAGATTGGTCCCGGGGAATCAAGCGGCGGACGTAAGCCGGTTATGCTCTTATTTAATGGGAAGGCCGGATATGCCGTTGGAATCGATCTTGGCGTTAACTATATTCGCGGGGTGCTTGCCGACCTTGAAGGCAATGTAATTGCCGAGCGTAAGCGAAGCCTCAAGAAGCATCAGCTTGAGTTTACCCTGAAGGAACTGGTTCAATGTATAGAAGAACTAATTGGCAAAGCGCCTGCTAGTCCGTATGGAATCGTGGGAATCGGCATTGGCGTGCCGGGAATCGTGGATGATCAGGGCTCTATCCTGTTTGCCCCGAACCTGGAATGGCGGCATGTCGAGCTTCAGCAAATGCTGGAGGAACAATTCCAGCTGCCGGTTACAATAGATAATGAAGCAAACGCTGGCGCGCAAGGCGAGCAGAAATACGGAATTGGCCGCGGCATCGCCCATCAGATCTATGTCAGCGTCGGGATTGGTATCGGTACGGGCATCATTCTTAATAAAGAATTATATAAAGGAGCTACCGGATTCTCCGGCGAGCTTGGGCATCTGTCCATTGAATATAACGGCAAGCCTTGCCGATGCGGCAATGAAGGCTGCTGGGAGCTTTATGCTTCCGAAAATGCGCTGCTTGAACAAGCTGCTCCGCTTGGCTTCGATAGTTTAGAGGATCTGCTTGACGCAGCTGAAGCTGGCAACGAAGAGGTTCGAGCGTTATTCTATAAGATTGGCGAGTACATGGGGGCGGGTATTTCGAACATCGTCAATGTGTTCAACCCCGACGTTGTGATCATCGGCAATCGCATGAGCCGGGCAAAAACATGGCTTGAGGAAGCGGTGCAATCCTCCGTTACCCGCCGGACATTGCCTTACCATCGCGAGCGGCTTCGGATTCTTTTCGCAGAGCTGCAGGATCAGTCGGCCGTACGAGGCGCCGCGTATTATGCGATCAGCAAGTTTTTCACGAAAATCAAAACCGGATAACGAAGAAAGGCTGCCCTCGAATGGGCAGCCTTTTTGTATTATTTCACCCTATGAACGCCTACGATATCGTAGACATTGCCTTCAATCTGCACCGTCACGGTATCCCGCTTCACCATGCCATTATTGTAATATGCCGTGAACTCGAAGATTAGCGGCCCTTTCTTGAAATCTGAGAAAGAAGCCTCCCACAGATCGCCTTGCCAGCTGGAACGGGAGCTGTTCGAAGACGTTAACGATGCGGAATAACTTTTCATCGCAACTTCGACTCGTTCTGCTTTTGTTGCCGTTCCGGTGTTTGTTGTTGAAGCTGACAACAGGAACTTCTCACCCGCCCAGAATACGTTATACCCCCGCGGCGAATCCTCTCTGCCGCTCTGCTTCTTGTTGAATTCCTTGCGTTTCTCATCCCACTGCTCGGTATGCTTCAAGTAACCCGTTAATCCAAGCGCTAGTACCTTTACTTTTTTCTCGGACTGCACGGTTTCTATACCGTCGCTGACCGTGAGAAGCATCGACCAATCTCCTGTTTCCGTCATGCGTAAGGTTGGTCCTGAAGACGGATAAGGTGTTTTGAAGCTGTAGCTGAAGGTGCTGGTTAAGCCTGTTGGACTGGTCAGCTTATAGGTTATAGCCAGATCATTGTTATCCGGATCAGATGCGGCAGTCGTAAACACCACCGTATCTCCTTCGAATACCGGCTTTGGCGACCAGTCGAAATCCGCGGTTGGCGGGCGGTTAGTTGTGAAATAAATATACTCGTATTGGCCCATATTCCCCGCTATGTCCCAATCTACCACCATCAGCCGATACTTCGCACCAGCTAGCAGCCCTCCTACCGTGTAACTGGTTGTTCCATTTGAGAGCGGAATGCTGTATTCCGCGGTTCCGTTATTGTTTAAATCAATGTTCGTCGTTGAACCGTCATCATTCACTTTTTGCATATAAAGTGCTCTCGATGCATGACCGGATGACGGTGCCGCATCGCTAAACGGATTAAACGCAACTTTTACCGATGTAGGCTTAATCTCTAGCTGCTCGTTCGTATCGTCAGGCGGAACGGTATCTACAAAGAAATAGCCATTCTCCGAATAACCGCCCCAAGCAAAGCTGTCGCTTGCTCTCGCCCTCCAGTTATGAAGTCCTTCCTGTAATGCTGTAGTTGTGTAGGAGGTTGCGCTAACTGCGCTATTTGTGTCTATAACAAGCTCTGAACTTGCATTGTAAAAGATCTCGTAATCAACCTTTGACACCGGTTGGCCATCAACATCGGTAACGGATACTTTTAGCAGCGGTCGATTATTATTCGTATAGATAGGTTCAGAAGCCTTTGCCCCGTTAAAAGACAACAGATGCGTCACTGGCGGCGTGTTCAGAATGAAATATACGATATTGCTGTCATCCGACCAATACCCTTTGGAATAGACGCGGCCTTGCACTTTTACTTTTCGTCCCTGCTTGATTCCCTCATCAAGAATAAACGAGGTATCGTCGCCTGGGAATGTCCCTTCCATAATGGCTGCTCCATTATCAACATAGGAGACCTTCAGATAGAACTTCTCTTGCGGATCACGATCGGCATCGCTGTACGTCCATCGCAAGACTGGCTCTCCTCCAAGCAGAGTCGGGCTAGTCAAAGTGCCTCCCGGATAGGCGATAATCATCTGCGGCCTATGTTGATTTGCAGCCGGGAGCGCTTCCTTGAATACGCGAGTCTCCACCCAGTAAGACCATACGCCAAAGCCATCCTGCACTTGCTCTTGAATAATGAGCTCCACGCCAGGGCGGGTATAGAGCTCCCTCTTTCCGGTGATCCATGCCGTTTCATCGGCCCATCTGGTCCGAAACTTTCTGTCCGCCAAGTAATCCGGGATATCCGGATCATAGGAAGTATCAAATGTAGCGTAATCAAGCGTCTCCCCTTCGGGGTAAACAATACCCGTGAATCGGACATCAGGCCGCGCAATTGGACGGCGGTGCACGTACAACTCCTTGGTTACCGGTTCCGACCATGCCTCATATTCTTCCATGCCGGGACTATCTTTTGCCTTATACGTGATCTTGTAGAGGCCTGGCTTATCCAATGTTGGAAGCTTAACCTCGAAGGTTTTCCCGTCAAATGCACTCACCCCAAGCGGGTTGGCAAAATAATTCGGATCATGCTGGTAGCTCCACTCTTCGGCTAATTCCGGATCTTTTTCGATATCATCAAAAATCGTATCGTACTTGATCTCTTCTCCCACCAGAACGGATTGATGGGTTTCTTCCACATAATAATCACCATAATTCTTGACCTTTACATCACTAAACTTAGCTTGCTGCTGACCAAGAGACAGGATGCCTACCGAACCTTGCTTATACGTAATGTCTGAAATTTCAATTAATTTGGCATGGTTAATGTAGACGCGCAATGTGCCGTTACTGGCTTCAAGCTCGAAGGGATACGTTACAAACGGTGATCGTGGATAATCTACCGATTGCAGAACTGTTTTCGTACCCGCTGCGACTTTAAATAAAGTAAGCTTTTCCTTGGTCCACTCGGCTGCGTACATATTCTTTCCGTCCTGGATATGGATCGCTGCGCCAATTGGCTTATCGTTACCTGAATCATTTACGGCTGCGTTGAAGGAGAGTCGATCGTTCTTCAGTTTAGTTGCCGGATCGTACCATAATCCCGCCCACGTTGCGTCAACGACTTCAACGGTATTATCGTCGACTACTTTCGGATAATCGCCGCTGCCGCTTGCAGGTACAAACGGAAAGACATATTGAACTCCAGAAGCTGTTCCTGGCGCAGAAAATCCATAAAAAGATCCATCTGGTAATATGCTCGTATTTAATGTTGGATCTTTTAAGAAAGAACTCGTCCACGTATAACTCGTATCCGTAACTTCATTGTAATAATTCATGCTACCTTTGGTGTTATTATAGGGATCAATAGGAGCCCTTCCATTTACAACAATAGAAGCATAAGGCTTGTAGATCCCATTTGTATAATCTGCAAAGGCCCCATTCGTTGGATAGGCAATATTCCCACTTGGCATTAAAAAGGCCTTTGTATTTGCAATCAGATTTCCGCTTGCCTTTGGTTTGATCTGTTGTAAATACTGGTCGAAGTAATATTCTGCGGCTTGGTAACGAGCTGTTGCATATACATTACCATTTGGATAAATAATCGGAGTGCCTACGCCCCAGCTATCTTCCCAACTCATCGTGTCACACCACGTTTTACAGGTTTCCCAATATTCAAGGCCATACTGCGTAGGATCTGGGCTGGTTTGATAGAAGATTTGAGAAAGAGCCCCTGTTGTTTTGTTCCATTGATATCCATACATAGTCGTATTCATATTGCTTCCGCCACTAGAGTACTGAATATACCCCGATACATTGAAATAAAGAGTCTTCCATTTATCCGTGCCGCCACGATCATATTCAGTCGTCGCTGTCATATAGGAGATATCGGAATTACTAGCCCCTCTTGATCCATAGCCCATAACCCCTGTATTCCCATTAACCGCCATGGCATAGATCTCATAACCATCGTAAGTGGTTTGGGTGGCCCATGTTAAATAGAGATCACCGTCCGAGTCAATTACCCCTTTATAATTCTGCAGAAAGGTAGGGCTATATCGAATATCATTTGTTTTAACATCCCACTTCACAGACTTATCCAAAACGGAGTATTTTACAGCATGTACATTCCAGTATTCCTGAGCGGACCCCGCCCTTGCACGGTAGGCCATATAGAGATTTTGGCCGTCATCCGAAACCTCGAAATACATCACGTAAGAAATACCTGTTGATATCGGTATTGTATAGCTGGCAGAAAGTTGGCCAAGATTGTTAATTTTTTTGACCTCATAGGTTGTTGCTTTCGATGAGTCACCTACCCATGCCCCGAAATAAAAATTCTCATTTTTATCTGCACCTAAATAGGTTAAACCGCTTGCTGCAGACATAGAAAACCGGCTAATCTCCGCACCATTTTTCGCACTGCGTTCTACCATTTCCTCTCCTTCGCGTGAGTAGAGGCGATGACCCGCATAAATGTAGGGGACAGCAACAGCATTTTTGGGCAATCCCCATACAGGCAACTTGGTTAGATCGGCGGCTACTTCATACATAGAGCGGCTATTTGCACCTAACCCCATATTGGGATACTTAATAAAAAAGTCAGCCATCTTGGCTTTCTTGGTTTGCAGTGCACCGCTATTTGTTTTCCAGCCAATCGATTTGTTGGCGTTTGTTGAGTAAGGCTGGATTAGCTTCCACGAGCGCATGATGGATTCACCTGTATAATATAAATCTTCAGGTGCGCTGTCATCCCCTTGATTCGGTTGCTGCGTCAGGCCAGATACATCAAAATCTACAAAAGGAGCATAGTTAAGGACATTTGTCGCTGCAATTTCTGAAGTAGCCGATAGTCCGTAATCCTCGGTAACGCTCGCCCGATATTGTCGCTTCCCAACACTCAAATAAGTGACAGGATAAGTATCCTTGAATGAGCCGGTATATAAGGTTGTCCAAGACTCTTCTTCGTAGTTCCCATCATTATCATGATCGTAGCGCTCTTCGATTTTCATGCTTGTCAGCGTGTCGCCATCCACACTTTCGGCATCAATGTAAATCATGGATTCATTAAACCGATAAGTCTGTTCCGGAGCCATAATGCTTACAATCGGCGGCTGATCGGGAACAACTTCAAAGATATGAGAGCCCCAGTCACTCTCTCGTCCCTGTGAATCAAAAACCTTGCCTTCTACGGAGTAATTACCAAGAGTTGTTGGGCCCTTGGATGGCCAGCCATTCGTATATTCAGAATTTTCAACCTTTTTGTAGCGCGTCTGATTCTTCGTAAAATCAACGGTAACCCCACGCTCGGAAAGCGGTGTGTACGAATTATACAAGTGGAAAATATTTGCGAAATCTCTTCCTTGAATAACCTTTGTTGGACCTGTGACTACTGCAACCGGTTTTGGATCCAATACTTGCAGGGAAGCTGTATCCCATCTCGTCTCGGTGCCGTTGGTAACCATTATTTTTGCTTGATAAAATCCTGGTTTATCGAACTTTAAGTTAGGATAGCGATACTGACTATCATCCCTTATAACTTCTTGCAAGTTGTTAGAGAACGTCCAACTCATGGACGTATATCCATCGGAATTGTTATCCAGCGTTGATTGATCACCTGTAATAATGGTATTCGGTATAAACTCAATATCAGCAGTAACTGGCGGAGCCGGCGGCGGTGTTGGTGTACCTCCCGGATCCGGCGTGGCGGCACCCGGCCTCGCAACCGTAGTTGTACACTCTATCGGCTGTTCAGCTGTCGTACCGTCTGTGAAGTTTACTCGGGCACGCATGACCCACGTTTCTGTATAACTATCAATGCCATCTAACTTGGTCTTCGATATGGTAAAGCTGAAATTCTGCTCAATCTTATCCAAGCCATACCCGACGGTTGAAGTCGTGTATTGGCTGCCATCATCGGCGCGGCCATAGACCGTCCAGTTCTTGACGGTTTTAGTGCCTTTTCCTGAAAGAGAGGCAGTCAGCGTAGCTGTGACTGGGATATCATTATCAGCTAAGGTGATGGTGTCCGGTTCTGCTGAACAATCGCAGGAGACCGTTGGTGTATTAACCGGTGGGATAGGTTCGTAAGTGACTCGGACTTCGCCTTCGTAGTAGTAGGTTTCTGCGGCCCACTCTAGAGCTGTTTGCATTGGATATTGTCTTGAAATTGCATTCCCTGAACATCCTGAACAGTTGGTATCTTCAATAAATGAACCTTTTACAGAGGGGATCGCAACAGTTAACATACCTTTCCCTGTTGTCCCCTTACCTTTATCTTCTACTCTATGTTGCGCTCTACCTATTGGTAAGGCCTTCGTTACAGTGATAGAAGTTTGGATTAATCCCGTTTTATAAACACTTGATCCGTCAATTTGAGAAGTAAAATAAACAGGTCCATCCACTCCATCACTTATGGCTCTAATCCAACCGTCACTTGTTTTAAGTTTTTCGTTAATCGTTAATCCATTATCATCTTTTGCTGGCAAGAGTCCTGGACATGTAGAAAGATTTCCATTCCAACAAGGGTCTCCCGATCTAGGTGTTACATTATATGGCCCAACTCCGTTCCCTTCGATAACCCACTGTTTACCATTAGATCTTCGGTTTATTACTACATACATATCTGATGGAATACCGTCTGCAGTAACTTTAATTTTTGTACCGTTAACCTTATTTAAAGTAAGCTTGTTTTCAGCAATTGATTCGGCTAATTGCTGAGTTAGCTTTGTTTTGCCATTACTATCGGCAACCATCATCCATAATTGATATGTTTTAGCTTTGTACCCTGACGGTATTATTAGATCTATTGGAATATTTGAAAGTGAAGAATTGGCATTATATTTTTCACTAGCCTTGAATGAAATAGATTGTGTTTTAGTTATGTTTGTTGCAGAGGCTCCACTTATAACAGTATGAAAATTAAATAGACTCAAAAATAATGCCAGGACAAGGATCTGAGGTAATAATCTTTTTATTGAGCCCATTTATCCTTCACATCCGTCAAATAGATTTGTTCTCCACTTCCAAATGCAACATTGTATTTAACGAGATGGATTGGAAATCCACCATATTTTTCAATTTGATCTCTTAGATACTGTTTTGGAACTAAATCAAATTTATAATTATGGGCTAAACTATTAACCTTATTAAAACCAAAGTACTTATTGTTATAGAATAGACCCTCTCTTTCGATTAATTCTCCATCCTCATACATATATTGTGGAGCAAGATCTATCGTCCCTCCTGTACTTCCCTCTATATATGTAACAAAACTACTACTCATCGAAATGCCCGATCCGTCTGCTACTAAACTTTTCCCGATAATTTTATAAGCAAATACATAGCCATCACTTGGCTTTTCAGATTTATTAACGGGATAATACGTAGCCCCCTTCAAATACTCCGCATAGTATCCTTTTGTATCCGCAGGATCCAAAACAATCAACTTATCAATCGTCACGTTATACTTCTTGCTAATATCCACGGAATAAGGAAGCTTCACCAAATCATTCTGATCAAACATCGTAATCATATTATGACGATGCCAAGCAATCTCAGCAGCACTGGATGCCCCTTGGTCAACCGTCAATTTACCGCCGTTTGCCAGCTTCAACAGCCTTGTCACGAGCACCGCTGCCTCTGCGCGGGTTGTTGTGCCTTCGGTGTTAATCGTCTCCGCTTTCGTCCCGGAACGGGACAAAATCCCCTTGTTCACCGCGCGGAACATCAATTCCGCCGCGCTTAACTTTTTCCCGCGATATTCCGCGTACTCGCCCCGTACCGCTAACTTCGCCATTTCATTGCGCGTAGCAGGATTGTTCAGATTGCCCGGATAATCGCCATCCAAATAAATGCCCGCCTTGGACAGTGCAGTCTGATAAGGCGCATACCAATTGGAGCCGCCAGTGCCCACTTCGATTTTGAAAGTCATGGTCATAACTTTGAGCAGTTCTGCCCGAGTAATTGTGTTATTTGGCTTAAAAGATCCATCCGGGTAACCGTTGAGTACCCCGGCTTGCACAGCCGTTTCAATAGACGATTCCGCCCAATGTCCGTCGATATCCTTAAACGTAGGTTTTGCCGCTGCCTCGACACTCCGCTCGTTACCGGTTATTCCTAACCCAATCAAACTCCCTGCCGTGACGACACCGGCTAATACAACAGAAACCCATGTTTTTCTCACAATCTATCATCTCCCCTATGATTTTTAAGCGCCTATTACGCCTCTGTTTCTTGCCTGCTTCCCCCATATTCGCAATTTTGGATAGAGAAAAAGCACGCAAAAAACCCGTAAGGCTTTTGGCGTGCTTCGCTCAAAAATTATTTCTATAATATCGTAATCTATCATTTTTTGTCAAATGTTTCCGTTAATTACCGTTCCAGCCTTACCCATTCGACAGCAAGAGGTCCGCCCTCGGCCTTGATGGTTACGCGGCAGCGGCCAGATGCCAGCATGACGCGTTCGATTGCGGCAGTCTCCTGCCAATCCGTACCGGTAAAAGCACAGATGCCTACCAGATGGTTATTCACTCGAATAACAGCCACGCCCTCACCTTTAATAGCCTTCGCGCGTACCGTCACGATATGCTCTAATTCCGCAGCCTCCGGCAAAAACAGCTCATATACCAGCCAATCTCCTGGTGCCAACCGCACATGCAGCCAATCCTGCGGCTCCCACGACTGCCCTCCGCCATGCTGGAAATGTGCCGTCTCCCGCTCGCTGTCCGTGAAGCGGATATCTGTGCCGTCCTCGTCACGGAAGCCCAGCTCCCGTACGGTCCGCTCGCCTACCCCATAGCTGATGCCTTCTCCGTAGTAACCGTAAAAAATAGCAGGAATCCGAATTGTCGTCCGGAACAATAGCGAACATACAACCTGCGGATGGTAAATGCAGCGGTCAAGCGCGAGATTGTCCAAATACGCCCACAGGATCTGCTCCGCCTCTTCAGCGCTTGGCTTATCTCCGCCGTTCAAGTAAGCAACAAGCTTATCCCAGCCTTCAGGCATAATAACCGAGCATGGCGAATTGGTGGTGCTGAGCTTTTTCCAAGTCCAGAAGTTCCAGGATATATTATGATCCTCATACAGACGGAATGCTCCCGTGTACCATTCAATATTGTTCTCTCCGCCCTCACCCATATAAATCGGCAGGTTCAGCTCTTCGCGCTTGTCCAGGAATTTCTGAATGCTTGCCGTATCCGGGCTGTTCCAATACTTATGGAATTGCAGCATCAAGTTATCGTCGATTACTTCATCAATTACCGACCAGTCCGTCGCCCAATGCGCGCCTTCTATTATAATCATATGCCGCTCATCGACCTCGCGGATAGCTTGTACCATTTCCTTATAGAGCGGCATCAGCCTGTCGTTGTATTGCGCATTCCAGTCCGGCAGAGGCTCGTTTAAGAGATCGTATCCCGCTACGATCCATTCATCCTTATAACGTTCCGCCAGCATGCGCCACATGTCGATGGCCAATCTCCTGTAATCGTCGTTTAAGAACAGCTCGGGCTGATCATTCTCGGAGTCGTCTATGTTGGCACCGGTCTGGCCGCCTGGAGCGCCATGCAAATCAAGAATGACGTATAGCTTATGCTCCCGGCACCAGCCAATCGCCCGGTCCAGCAGCGCGAGATGCTTCTCATTATATTGCTCCGTGCCTTCCACCATCAGGAAACGCCAGTTAATCGGAAAACGCACCGAGTTGAAGCCTTCCTCCGCAATACGCCGGATATCCGCTTCGGCAATGTACGTATTATAGTAGATTTCCCAAAAGAACGCTGCCTTCTCCTCGCCGATCAGCTCGCGTACCATTTTCTCTATCCTTCTTGGCCGGTCACCCGCTTCCGGGAACTTCCACATATAACCTTCAGGAAGCAGCCAGCTCCCGAATCCGACACCGCGCAGCAATATCTCTTCGCCTGCACCATTTACGATTTTCTGACCTGCCCGTTTAACAAATCCGTTTACGTCTCCCAACCGACCAGCCATCTCCATTCCCCCAATAAGATTTGTTATGTCTCCCGAAGACAAGCGAGCGTATGAACAAAAATAGCGCCTGCACACGCCGGTTTAGAGCGGTTGCAAGCGCCGTTAAGGCAACTTTATCAACGGGTAAGCACCTTAAGCAATACTCGGATTTTTGAGTTGAAGCCAATTTATTGTCATCCTTATTCTCTACGGTCCTTCGGAAGCAAAATAGATAACAATCCGATTAAAGGCAGGAAGCTGCAGGCTACCATCGTATCCAAAATGCCATAATGGTCAGCTGCCGTACCAAGCGCAATGGAGCCAAGTCCACCCATGCCAAAGGCAAGACCCGTAATCAAGCCGGATGCCATGCCTACCTTACCGGGCAGCAGCTCCTGCGCATAAACAACGCTAACCGAGAAGCCGGACTGCAGGATAAATCCTAGTACGAAAATAACCGGATAAATCCAGCCAAGCGATACATGCGGCAGCAGCAGGGCGAATGGCGCAGAGCCGGCAATCGAGAACAGCATCATGCGCTTTCGGCCAAACCGGTCCGATAGGATACCGCCGAAGAAAGTCCCCAGCACGCCTGCCGCCATAAAGATAAAGAGAGGCACCTGAGCGGCTTTGATAGACAACCCGTATTTATCCTGCATGTAGAAGTTGAAAAAGCTTCCAATTCCCGCCGCATACCACGAGCGCGCAAAAACAAGAATAAGCAGCAAAGTTAATGCAAATGCGATAACTTTTTTGTTGTATGGGGATACCGCCGGCACGGCACCTGCTGCCTTTTTCTTAACCGGCGTACCCTTCTCGGCGAGCTGCGCTCCATACCATGGCACAACCCGGAGCAGCACCAAAATGGCGGCTATCGCAAGGAAAGTCCCAAGAACGGCACCGCGTTGACCAAGCGGAACAAAAATATAAATCGTCATCAACGGAGCAAGCGCCTGGCCGAAGTTGCCTCCGACCTGATAAATCGATTGCGCAAGGCCGCGGCGTTCGCCCGCGGCAAAGAATACAACGCGCGAGCCTTCCGGATGGAAGACCGCCGAACCAAAACCTACAAATACGACGGCAAGCAGCAGCATCCAGAAGCTTGGCGCATAAGCCAGGCCTACCATCCCGACCAGACTGCAGGCCATCCCCACCGGAAGCATCCATGGCGCAGGCTTTTTGTCCGACAATAAACCTACCGCAGGCTGCAGGACCGATGACGTCATATTAAGGGTAAAAGCGATCCAACCGATCTGGCCGAATTTTAAACCAAGCGAATCCTCGAAAATCGGAAATAGAGCCGATACGACCGATTGCATGGCATCATTAAGCAAATGGACAGAGCTGATAGCAAAAAGAATAGAGTATACCGTCCCCAGCTTGACTGCCGGAGAAATTTTCGCCGAATTGCCGGACATGCCGATTCCTTCTTTCTATATTCCAAGCTTACTGGGCAGCACCCAAACGAATGCATACCGGACTTGGTACTTCGAGTATCGTACCTTCCGAGCGGATATGACCAGTCTCTTCGTTAACGGAGAACAACACGATATTGCCTGTTTTCTGATTGGCGACAAGCAGTTGGCTGCCACCCGGCAGCACGAGGAAGTTACGCGGAGCATCGCCTTCACAAGAAGCATTCTGCAGCAGCGTCAAGCTTCCATCTGCTTGATCAACTGTAAATACAGCGATACTGTTATGACCGCGATTCGAGCTGTACAGATAACGGCCGCATGGCGACAGATGAATATCTGCCGCATCGTTATAGCCGGAGAAGCCTTCCGGTAAAGCGGATACGGTCTGAACAGGCGTTAGCTCCCCGCTTGCCGCTACATTCAGCAAGGTAACGGTGGAATCCAATTCGTTCATAACATAAGCCGTGGACAAGCTCTGATGGAAAACAATATGGCGCGGTCCAGCTCCCGAATGAAGCTTGCAGGAGCTTTGCTTCACAAGTTTGTTGCCTTCTTCAATTCGGAAGGTATGGATCAGGTCCGTACCTAGATCATTCAGATAAACATAATTGCCGTTTACAACGATGGCATGCGCATGAGGAGCTTCCTGACGAGCGGTGTTCGAACCAAGCGGCGCCTCTTCCCGGACAATGGAGGATGCCGGTGCAAGCGTGCCGTCTCCATTAATAGGAAGAAGCGCCGCGTTGCCTCCGGTATAGTTCGCAACCAGAACAGCGTTATTCGCGGAATCAATCGTTATGTAGCAAGGATCTGCGCCATGGGTCAGCTGGCGGTTCAGCTCCGTGAGCGCCCCGCTTCCTTCTTCAATCGCAAAGGATGCAACCGAGCCTCCCGCTTCAACTCCGGTCTGCCCCGTTTCGCTTACCGCATACAGGTGACGGCCAGTTGGATCAACGGCCAGATAGGATGCATTTTGAATCTTAGTCACTTCTTGTTTGACCGAAATCTTGCCCGCGGCGCCGTCAAAAGCGCATACGCGAATTGTCGGTTCTGCTGCGGCTCCATAAGAGCCAACGTATAAAATGCCCGCAAAAGTCTGGTTCTTGCTCATTTGCCCAACAACCTTTCTTTAGGTAGAGTACAGTAAAGTGAACATAGCACATGCCACCGGTCTTCACAATGCTTTTAAACAAACATTCTATTGCCTATAAAAAAATGTCTTTTCAACCATGAATAGGCGTGATATAATGTAAGCGCTATCAAATCAGTAGTTCACATTTCTAAGGGGGAATCGGAATGATGAATACTACGCTGAGCGGCCGAAATGTCTACGAGGATTTCGAACTGGAATCGGATGTGCTTTACTTCAAGCTTGGTACTCTTGGTCTAGTCAGCTTCCACGGCAGAAACTACAACATAAAGAAGAGAATGACTGCCGAACAGATCCAGCAGCTCACCGCAAATAGCAGTTTCTATCCGGTGAATACGAATTGCTACATTAATATCGGCAAGATCAAGTCCATTGCCGGCGGCGTCGTATACTTTGGCTCGGAATATCACGAGACGAAGCAAGTACCGGTACCTAGGCGCAAACAATACGTGCTGCAGCAGCTATTCACTCAACGCACGATTAACAACGAACTGCGCATAACACCATAAGCTCTGCCTGTACGGACAACCGCCGCATTCCAGCCCTGGAATGCGGCGGTTGTCTGTTCAAGTTCATCCTGTTATTCTAATGGAAGGTTGATTATAAGGAGGCATTATCAATGAGCACGCAAGGAAAAGCATTTGAGGAACAATATAAAGGCGAGCCTGCGGTATGGCTGCAATGGGGCTCCTACGAAGCTGCCGTACTTCCTCGCGTTGGCGCGAATCTGATCGCATTCCGCGACACAAGCAAAGGCTATCATATTCTCCGCGAGCCAGCCGAGCAAGAAATGGAAGCGTTTAAAGCGAACCCCGGCATTCACGGGATTCCGGTATTGTTCCCGCCGAACCGTTATGAAGACGGCACCTTCGACTTTAACGGCAAAACGTATACATTCCCTATCAACGAACCTAAGACAGGCAACCATCTTCACGGCTTTGCCCATACGGCGGTCTGGACGGTTGAAGACTACGGCGTCAACAAAACGGAAAGCTACGTATCCCTGAAGCTGTCAGTGGACGAGAAGCATCCGATCTTCGAATACCTGCCGCATGCGTTTACCCTTCGTCTGCGTTACGCCTTGAACGATACCGGACTTCTTCAGCATATTTCCGTACATAATGAAGGTCAAGACGCCATGCCTTGCATGGTTGCCTTCCATACTGCGGTTAACGCGCCATTCGCGCCAAACAGCACGCCGGAAGACTGCTCCTTCACGATGACGATCGGCAAGCGTTGGGAAATGAGCGAGCGTATGCTGCCTACCGGCCAGTTCCTTCCGCTCTCCGAAGGCGAGCAGGCTATTCAAACAACAGGCGTCCCTACTTATTGGGAAGCTATGGACAACCACTATACGGCAGAACCGCGCAACGGCCGCAATCAAATGGTGCTGACGGATTCGCGCGAGCAGGTTGCTCTCGTCTATGACGCGGGTACGGCCTTCAAGCAATGGATGGTATGGAACAATAACGCGACGAAAGGCTTCTTCTGCCCTGAGCCGCAGCTTAACCTGGTTAATGCGCCAAACGTTGACCTGCCGGCCGATGAGATTGGTCTCGTCAGTCTGGAGCCGGGCGGCATTTGGGAGAACTCGAGCCGTTTCTACTTGCGATCGGTGAAATAAAAAATATAGCAGCCCCGGAGCACTTCCGGGGCTGCTACTTTATTAATCCGCGCTTTAAAATAGGCCAAAAAGCTTTTTGCACGCGTTTTTACGGTTAACCGAAACGATATCGTCTGTCCCGATTTTGTTTAGTTTGCCGATCAAAGCTTCTTCGCCATGCTTCAGCTTATAGTCCATCTCTTCCTGATAAATCGGAATCAACGAAAAGAAGTGGACGACTTTATCTTCAAGCTCCAGGTTGAAGAATTCCCTTTTATCCTCTACTTCGGGCAGGGTTAATAGCATTCCCCGAAATTTCGCATCCTCGCTATAGGGTTGGGCCGGATGCCCATTCGCAAGACTATGCCCCATAAACAGCCAGGTTTTATGCTCATGTGGAAATCTGGCCAACGTCTTCAGCGCACGGACCGGCCAATAATGACGCTCATCCTTAAAGTCTTCATTCGAAAGCTTCCAGCTTGGAGGCAAAGAAATCATTAATTCCGCATAACGGTACTCTTCCGCACCAGAGGGCACATTCATAGGCAAGCTGCTCATTCCGTAAGTAACAAGCGTAAAGCAGTTCCGTTTTTTCGTTGGCGCTGCGACAATAACATCAAGCTGCAATTCGCCAGACACGATCTCCCTGAATACGCCATGAATTGGACCTATATATTTTTCTACATGATTTTGAAGCTTTTCAAAGTTCCCCACCGATACCGACTGTACCACCTGACCGCCTCCACGAGAGTAATTAACTACACAACATTTCCAATATTTTCATCGGCATAATCTCTCTGGTGTTTAACCCCGATTCTAACGAAACGTGAGAACTAGCCAAAATAACGATGCTGCGTTTCGTTGGTCAGACAAGACTGTTCCAGCTGCTCCGAAGAAAAGGGCTGTCCCGTTAGGAACAGCCCTTTTCTTCCTATTCCAATTTCAGACCCACGCCAAGCCGCTTCGCAGCCTCTGCGTAATACGCCGCTACGGCGACATCAAAGATCGCAAGGCCCATTGGCGTAAATAGCGTTGGTCCCGCAGGTCGAATGATTCGGTCCAGAGGAATTGCCAGCGCATCGGCCAGTGTTAACGTATCTTCTGCCCGCAAGCCGGCATGCAAATGCAGACGCTCCGTATCCGTATCCGCCCGGCATATCTCCTCCCAGCTGTCGACGATGATCGTGCCCACGTTAGACAATGCCTCCAATTGATAATCGCGCAGCGATACATGCATCAGAATCGCATCCGGCTTGGCAGGCTCATCAATATAACGCTCCGGCGCAGCCGTGCAAGTAAACACCACGTCCGCTCCCCGGTAAGCTTCCTGCCAGGACGCTGCTTTCTCGACCGGAATCACAGCCGGAACGCCCTTCAGCCACTCTTCTACCTCAACGTTCCTATGGTCAAAGACGGAAATTCGGCTGATCCGGTCACCCAGTAGGCCGTTTAACATATGAACATGCATCCGCCCGATTGGCCCCATGCCAATCAACGCCACCTGCAGCGGCCCCTCTCTTTCCGCAACCAGCTTGCGCAGCATCGCGCCGCTCACCGCTGCTGTCCGGATAGCGCTAATGAGGCTGCCCTGCACCATCGCAACGGGAACGCCGGTGTCCGGGTCATTCAGTATCGTAACGCTGTTTGCTCTCGGCAATCCGTTCTCTATATTGCCAGGAAAGCTGGCAATCCACTTCAGCCCGGCAGCCCTCACTGGCCGGCTGACAAAAGCAGGCATTGCAATAATCCGGTTACGTTCATCTCCGTATTTCAGATAAGGCTTTATCGGCTGCGCGCACTCGCCGGCGGCGTAAGCAGCCACCGCATCTCCAATAAGTTCGGCTAATGCCGGCCAGTCAATGCCGATCTTCGCAAGATCCCGTTCATTCAAATAAATCATTAAATGATTCCTCCTTGCTTATGCAGACCGGACGTAAAATCAGCGCCGAATATCCGCAATACCCACGTATCGTCGTAAACGGTATTCAAATAGCGTTCTCCCCGGTCCGGCAGCAGCACTGCACAGGTTGAGCCGGGCTCGATGAATGGACTATATTTTTCAACGGCCGATATCACTCCTCCGGAGGAGCCTCCAGCCAGAATGGATTCCATGCGAACCAGCTTCCGGCAGCCAGCGATACAATCGCGGTCGTTCACGCGAACAACCTCATGAATACCTTCGTCCGGACAAAGCCCCGGCTTAATGCCTGCCCCAAGTCCGGGCAGCAAACGCGTGACCTTTCCCTTCTCCCCGCCAAAAATAATACTGCCTTCCGCATCTACCGCAATGACTTTCGTCTGCAGTCCGTTTTCCCGGATGTAATCCACGCAGCCCCGAATCGTTCCGCAGGTACTAACGCCGCAGAACAAATAGTCCAGCTTCGGAAGATCGGCAGCCATCTCCGCCATCGTTGTCTGCTGATGGGACAAGGCATTATTTTTGTTGCCATACTGGTTCGGCCAAAAAGCATCCGGCAGCCGCTTCAGCCAGCGGCGAACGCGGGCAAGCCGTGCCGGCACAAATTCTCCCGTCTCCGGATCAGGCTTCTCGACCAGATCAACTCTCGCGCCATAAGCCTGGAGAACGCGGAGATTCGCTTCCGTTGTTTTGGGATCTACCACGCAAATAAACTTGAAGCCCATCGTGTTGCATAGCTGCGCAAGCCCTACCGCCAGATTGCCCGAGCTGGACTCTACAATAACGGAGCCGGGTTTGATCCGGCCATCCAATAACGCGGCCTCCAGCATAGCCTTTGCTGGACGGTCCTTTACGCTACCGCCGGGATTATGCATCTCCAGCTTCGCGTACACCTCAAAATCGGCATGCTCAAACAATCTCCCCAGCTTCACCATGGGAGTATTGCCAATCATGGACGCAATATTATCGTAAACGCTCATCCACGATCCCTTCCTTCGCTGCTCTGCTGCACAAACAGCTTTTTCTGCTTAATCGGCTTCTTTCCCGTTCCCTCCGGCGAAGCGGAGTCCGTATCTTCGCCAATAAACAATACATCCATTTGTTCCAGCAGGCCGCCCCGTATCATCGCGCCGATCGCAGGAATGGTGCTATGCAGCTCATCGCGAACCGCAGTCCGCGCTTCTTCATTTAAGCCATCAGTTGTCGTAATGTTGATCTGCAGCTTATTGCCGTTCACAAGCACCTTCACCACGGCTTGCCGGACATGCTTGAAGATAGCATTTTCGATGTCGTAAACGCTGATTTTTTCCCCATGCTTCAGCTCCGGGCCAACCCGCTTCACAATAGCGTCAAAGGTAGTAACCTGCTTGCCTTCCCGCTCCTCCACCCTTAAATTCCGGACGACATCGTAAGTGACGAAACGAAGCGCCGGGAAACGCCGCCGCACAAGCGAGGTTAACACCAGCAGCTGCTCCCCCGCAGGAAGCCCGACATCGGGCAGGCCTGCCGCAGCCGGTTCCACGCCCTCGGCTATAATGTCATCCATGCAAACATACCGTTCGATCGACCGGTCATAATAAGCAATCGTTCCGATCTCGATGCTGCCCAGCGTATCCATGATATCCTGCTCGGTAATGCCAAGACGTTCCGCAACCCGCTGCCGCCACGCGGGCGGTGCCGGCTCCCCAACCAGAATGACGCATTGCACGCCCCAGTTAAAATCCGGAGGAGCAACGCGAAGCATCCCGTCAAGCAGCGAAGGCATCGTATACAATACATCCGGCCGATACTCCGCAATACGGATCAAATGAGCGGCTGCAGGCAGGCCAAAAGGAACCGACTCGCATGCAAGGCCTAGTTCTTCGAATATTTGTACCGCCGTAGCTTCCGCATGACCTGTCCCCATATCGCTTAATGCCCGGGAAACCTCATAGTTTTTGAGGAGCTCCGCAAACATCTCTTTTTTATACTGAATATAAGCTTCCTCGTCGCTTGCATCATAATAGATAGCTTTGCGTTTATTGCCGCTTGTACCCGAAGTCCGATAGACATTCCAGTCTTGCGGAACGGTCCTTTCGTCACTCTCGTAATAGGGAAGCAATCTGTCCTGCGTGAGAAGCGGAACATCCTCCCAATTGAAGTCCTTATTATCCCCGGTCATCTCTTTATACCAAGGATACAGCTGTCTCACTTCCTCCCATTTGGCGCGTAGAGAAGGTAAATTCATAGAAATAGGCATGAAGCATCCTCCATTTCAGTCGATCATTCTACCATCCTATGCGCCCCAAAAGAGAATCGCCCCGCATAAAGCCCACTCGAAGCAGAAAAGGCAAGCATATCTTAACTTTGTAAGACTATCATGTCAGGAAGACGGAGGAAGATTGTGTCCCTATGAGAAAAAGAAGAGGCTTATATAACAAATGGGCCAAAACCATTGTTCTTAACCAAAAGGCTTCAATCCGTAGTCATGTTCCGCATACTCTCCTGTTTAGCGAAAGCTCTTTGAAAAGCATGCTGCGGCTCTATCAAATGGTCTATGTAAAACCAAACAGAGGGTCCCACGGCGTTGGAGTTATGCGAGTGGAGTACAGGAACGGCACCTATTCCTATCAGCTCGGAGCAAAAAGAAGAAGAAATCTGACCTGGGCCCAGCTTGTTGCTTCCTTAACGTACAAAATCCAGGGCGCCAAATACATTATTCAACGCGGCATCCATTTGTCCAGGTTCAAAAACCGGATCTACGACCTGCGGGTCGAGTTACAGCTGAACGAGTACGGGCGCTGGCAGATCACCGGCATGCTTGCCCGGGTTGCCCAGCAAGGCATGGCGGTAACCAATGGGGCGCAAGGCGCCGAAATCTACACCTTCAGTTCCGTTATAGCATCCCATGGCGGAGCCGAGCTTGTTCGCAGGGTGACTTCTCAGCTAAACAGCTTGTGTATCGAAAGCGCGCATATGCTCAAGGCCAAGTATCCTTTCTTAAACGAGCTGGGCTTCGACATTGCGCTGGACCAGCAGCTGCATCCTTGGATTCTCGAAGTGAATACAACCCCTGAGGCCATCCCCTTCAAGAAGCTTCCGACGCGGACGATGTATAATCGCATTCTCCATTTGCGCAAGCTGAATGCCCGCAGAACTTAAGTTGTGAACAAGCCGGAAAAACCGGAAAATTGAACAAGCTTTTTGAATAACCTCTATAGTAGGTCAATGCTTACGAAGTAAGAATTGACGCCAAGAGCGTGCGCCAATTCTTTTAGGAGGGGTCAAAAGGATGTCCTTGGTTCAAATGGAGCAGATTACGAAGCATTACCGAATGGGCGGGCAGCGTTACACGGCTTTGCAGCATATTTCGCTGGAAGTGCAGGAAGGCGAGTTTGTTGCCATTCAAGGGCCGTCCGGCTCCGGTAAATCTACGCTCATGAATATCATGGGCTGCCTGGATACTGCCGACAGCGGCACTTACGTGCTGGAGGGCAGACGGGTATCGACAATGGGCGATAATCAACTGGCGGATGTGCGCAACAGGCGGATCGGGTTTATTTTTCAAAGCTATAATCTGATACCAACTTTGTCGGCCTACGACAATGTAGAGCTGCCGTTAATTTACCGGGGAGTTCCCGGCCATCAGAGAAAAAAAGCGGTGCTGGATACGCTCGAATCGGTTGGGCTGAGCGGACATCTGCATCACCGTCCGGCGGAATTGTCAGGGGGGCAGCAACAAAGGGTCGCAATAGCGAGAGCGCTTGCAACAAATCCTTCGATACTGCTCGCGGATGAACCTACAGGCGCGCTCGATTCACATACGGGAAAAGAAATCATGGCGCTCTTAGCCAAGCTGCATGCCGAAGGCCGCACGATTATCCTAATCACCCATGATCAGGCGGTAGCTTCGTGTGCAGACCGAATCTTATATATTAGAGACGGAGCTATCGCTTAAACCTTAAGCCTCATTGCTTTCCGGCTGTATGCGGAGGGTTATGGGGCTTATTGGCGTATGGGAGCGGCGAAATTGACTTCTTGCGCTGGACAAGTTACTTTTAGGGAAGGAAAAATAGCAAGTCTAAGCAAGAGAGGGTTATGTATAATGTCACTTACGCATGCAACTTTTGCCGGAGGATGCTTCTGGTGTATGGTTACGCCGTTTGAGGAGCTTCCAGGCATTCACGGAATTGTATCCGGTTATATGGGCGGCCATTTGGCCAATCCGACTTATGAAGAGGTAAAAAAAGGGACAACCGGTCATCTCGAGGTCGTCCAGATTACGTTCGACCCGGCGGTATTCCCTTATGAACGCTTGCTTGAGCTGTTCTGGCCCCAGATTGATCCAACCGATGATGAAGGACAGTTCCAAGATCGCGGGAGCCAGTACCGCACCGCTATCTTCTATTATAATGAGGAGCAGAAGGAACTCGCCCTTGCTTCCAAACAGGAACTGGCGTTGTCCGAGCGCTTCGACAAGCCGATTGCGACGGAGATCCGGGAGGCGGAAACCTTCTATCCGGCAGAGGATTATCATCAGGATTACCACAAGAAGAATCCGAAGCATTACAAGGAAGACCGCGCCCAGTCCGGACGCGACGAGTTTATTGAGCAGAACTGGAAATAATTCCGTCTATCGCAAAAACAAACCCGCTTGGCCTGCCGTTATTGCTAATACGGTAAACCAAGCGGGTTTTCTTTTTTTATCAAAGCCTTACGATAGTCCGGCCGCGCACTTGTCCTTGCAGAATGAGAGCAAGCTCCTCCGGAAGCTGCTCCAACTGGATTTCTTTTACGATCGTGTTGCTTAGCATCGTTGGTTTCAAGTCTGTTGCGAGCCGTTCCCATACCCGTCTGCGGAGCTCCATCGGACATTCCACCGAATCAATGCCAAGCCAGTTCACCCCTCTAAGAATAAAAGGATAAACGGAGGTTTCGACTTCAACGCCGCCGGTTAATCCGCTTGTGGCAACGGATCCGCCGTATTGGAGCGTGCTCAGCAGGTAGGAAAGTGTTTTTCCCCCAACGGGATCAACCGCTGCCGCCCAGAGCGGTCGCCGGATCGGTTTGCGTTCCGATTCCGTCAGCTCATCCCGGTGAATGACATGCTTGGCGCCAAGCTCCTTCAAGTAAGCCTCTTCGCTGAGTCTTCCTGTGCTTGCCGTTACCTCGTAACCGCGTTTGGCAAGTATGTTGACGGCGACACTTCCTACCCCGCCGCTTGCACCCGCGACAACGACCGGACCTTTCTCCGGTGTTAGACCGTTATCCTCAAGCCGCTGAACGGATAATGCCGCCGTAAAGCCCGCCGTTCCCAGGATCATGGCCTCGCGTTGCGTAAGTCCGCTTGGCAGCGGAACCACCCAGCTTGCGGGAACCCGCGCCAGCTCGCTGTATCCTCCATGATGCGTTACGCCAAGACCATAGCTCGTTACAATGACCTCATCCCCCGGCTTATAACGCGGATCGGTAGATTCGGCTACGGTACCGGATAAGTCAATACCCGGGATATGCGGATAGCTCTTTATCATTCGTCCCCAAATCCCAACCATTCCGTCTTTATAGTTCACGCTGGAGTAGGTAACTCGAACGGTTACTTCTCCTTCAGGCAGGTCGGCGATAGTCAAATTTTTAATCGCTAGCTTTGGTGCTTCTTCCCCATTGTTATCCGCTACTAAAGCACGGAAGTGATCCACTCTGCATCCACTCCTTCGGTTTCTTTTCTTCTATTGTAGCGGAAAGAGAGAGGCACATCCAAATTGAGTAGTTAGCTTTTTACAATCCCCAGCGCAAAGCCGTCGTAACCTTTGGCTCCAACCGTCTGGATAGCCGTTGCCGTAATCCGCGGATCCTCCGCAAGCAGCTCCATAAATTTACGTACGCCTTGAACGCGGGGATCCGTGCTATGCCTGTTTGTTACTTCTCCATCCCGAACGACATTGTCGCCAATGATAACCGTGCCGGGATGGGAAAAGCGCAGCGCCCATTGCAGATAATGGGGATTATTAGGTTTGTCGGCATCAATAAAAATGAGGTCAAAAGGCGCGGCCCCCTCCTCGTCCAGCTTTGCTAATTGCTCCAGCGCTTCTCCTATTCTTACCTCTACCTTTTGGCTAAGTCCTGCTAATCCGATATTTTGTCCGGCGACAGTCGCATGATGGGGATCAAGCTCTAGTGTGATTAGCTTTCCGTGCTCCGGCAGTGCTCTTGCCATCCAGATCGTGCTGTAGCCGCCTAACGTGCCAATCTCCAATATCCGTTCCGCGCCAATCATTTGAGCATAAAGGCTAAGCAGCTTCCCTTGATTAGGGGCCACATCGATGGCAGGCAGATCGGCCTGCTTGTTGTTCGCCAGTACCTGCTCCAGAATTGTATCCTGCTGAATGAGTTGCTCCGTCAGGTAGGCATCAACTTTTTCCCAAGTGTGCAATGTACTCATCATAATCACTTCTCCTCGCTTTGGGATGACCTTCTACTTCCATAGTAAGCGAGTTATAATGATAAGAATAGTATATGTTTTTCTTGGACTTATATATTTTATGTATAAATGGATTGGAGTGGCTAGTTGTGAATTTGCATGCCTTGCGTTTGTTTCATACCATTGCCGCTGCGGGGAGCGTAACCCGTGCTTCGGAGCTGCTGAACATTAGCCAACCTGCTATTACGGCTCAGATCAAGAAGTTTGAGAAAGAGCTGATGCTCACTCTCTTCAAGCCTCAAGGAAGAGGAATCGCTTTAACCGATGCAGGTGAGGAATTGGCCGTGCTGGCTAAACGACTATTTGCCGTGGAGCATCAAATCGAGCAATTTGCCATGAATTACAACAGCGGCACCATCGGAAGCATCCGGCTTGCCGCAACCTATTTGCCCGCCCACTTCCTTATCCCGGCTTGGATCGCCAAGTTCAAGCAGCAGTTCGAGCAGGTCGAGATGAATATCACGACAACTAATTCCAGCGGAGCCTTACAACAGCTGCTGGACGTCGAAGTCGATATCGCCATATTTGGCGGAATGGCCGAGAATTATCCGGACACGATTCATATTGAAGAACTGTTCCATGACGAACTATGGTTTGTTGTTGCGCCAGGCCACCGGTATGCCAATCAGCAGGTCACGCTGCCTGAGATGATGAAGGAGCCGTTTGTTATGCGCGAGGAAGGCAGCTCGACCCGGGAACGTCTGTTATCTTTATGCCGTACCTACAATTCAGCCATTCCGACCATCTCCCTGCAATTTAACGGACTGCACGAAGCGATCACAGCCGTAATCGCAGGCTACGGGGCAAACTTCGTCTCCTCCCTCGTGGTCCGCGAATACGTGGAACGCGGCGAGCTCGCCCGAGTCTATGTCGAAGGAATCGACCTCAAGAACACAATCGCCATCTGTACCCGCAAAAATGAGCCGCTCCCCGCCTCGGCGAAGAACCTGGTGCAGATGATCCGGCAAAATCCGTATGTGAGGTAGACCTCGCATACGGATTCACTTAATTAGGAGTAGCTTTTAACCTAAATTTGACGTGCCCTACTATCCCAGCTCATCTTCACTACAAGTCGGGTTTTTCCTCTTATTTCGCTCATCGCAACCTACTATCCCAGCTCCTCCACTCTGCAAGTCGGGTTTTTCCTCTTATTTCGCTCATCGCATCCTACTATCCCAGCCCATCTCCACTACAAGTCGGTTTTTTCCTCTTACTTAACTCCCCGCAACCTACTATCCCAGCTCCTCCACTCTGCAAGTCGGGTTTTTCCTCTTATTTCGCTCATCGCAACCTACTGTCCAGCTCTTTCTCGATCGTAAGTCGGTTTTTTCCTCTTATTTCGCTCATTGTAACGGGCTTTTTACCTGCTACTCGAACACTAGCAGCCAGCTGCCTCTCATCTTTCCCATGCAGCAGGCTTTTTACCTGCTACTCGAACACTAGCAGCCAGCTGCCTCTCATCTTTCCCATGCAGCAGGCTTTTTACCTGCTACTCGACCACTAGCAGCTAGCTGCCTCTCATCTTTCCGCATGCAGCAGACTTTTTGCCTGCTACTCGACCACTAGCAGCCAGCTGCCTCTCATCTTTCCGCATGCAGCAGGCTTTTTGCCTGCTACTCGAACACTAGCAGCCAGCTGCCTCTCCTCCTTCCGCATGCAGCAGGCTTTTTGCCTGCTACTCGACCACCAGCAGCCAGCTGTCTCTCCTCCTTCCGCATGCAGCAGGCTTTTTACCTGCTACTCGACCACTAGCAGCCAGCTGCCTCTCCTCCTTCCGCATGCAGCAGGCTTTTTGCCTGCTACTCGACCACTAGCAGCTAGCTGCCTCTCATCTTTCCGCATGCAGCAGGCTTTTTGCCTGCTACTCGACCACGGCTCACATTGAGAGTGACCTACTTTCCCCAGCGCCACCACAAAGATGCGAAAAAGCTGCCCCAATGGGACAGCTTTTTCGCTTTATTGCTTTTTCCTCATCTATAAGCCTAGCAGCTTGTAAATCACCTTCGCGCTTTCGGCGCGTGTGGTATTGCCTTGCGGATCGAATTTACCTTGGCCTTTGCCATTGAGGAAGCCTAGCTTAACGGCTGCATCAATGGACGCTTTCGCCCAGTCATGGATAGCGGCGGAATCGGTGAAGGTGCTGCCATCCGTGCTGCCATCCGCACTGCTCTCCAGTTTCTTGCCGCTTTTCACTTCGTATGCGCGCATGAGCATGACGGTCATCTCTTCGCGCATAATAACTGCGTTTGGAGCAAAGCTTGTAGCGGTACGCCCTTTGATGATGCCTGCTTCTGCCGCTGCCGCAACGCTATCGGCATACCAGCTGCTGGCTGCTACATCCGTGAAGCCCGTCGGCTTGGTCGCCTGCAGGTTCATTGCCCGAACAAGCAAGGCGGCAAATTCGGCACGGGTCACGCTGCGTTCCGGTTCAAACCGGTCTGCCGTTACTCCTGTTACAACATGCTTGGATGCCAGCTCCCTGATCATTTCCCAAGCCCAATGAGTCAATGGAACATCTCCAAATATCTTCGAGTATTCCAATGCCGCATACTTGGAGAAATGCTGAATATCTGCCGTTATTGTACCGTCTGCATTTAACGTTCCTCCGACATATTCCAGCTTACCGTCGTCTGCCACATAATAAATACCGGTCAGCTTCTTATCTGCCTTGCTGTCCAGCTTGAATGTCAGCTTCAGCGGTTCTTCGAACTTGCTTAATACCGCTGCTTCCTTGCCATTGCCATCCACTAACGCTAGGCGGAACTCAATAACGGCAGAAGCCGGGCTTAACTCCGAACCGTCAACCGCCGCAGCCTTTTTCAGCAAATCCCGCTCCGCCGCAGCATCCAGCGGCTTAAGCTGCAGGACAATATGAGAAGCAGCACTAGACACAGAGCCTCCCGCTTTCTTCATCAGCTCTTGCAGCATTGCGCTTGGGATGAGCAGTGTCAGATCTCCTTGCTTCAGTTCCAGCGGCTTGCCGCCCAACAGATCAGCAGCCCCGACCGGCAGGAGCACTTCCGCTTTCCCATCAACCGCAATTGTCACTTTGCTGTCTCCGGCTTGCTTAACCGCATCCTTCAACTGCTGTTCGGTCACCGTCACCGAAGAGCTGCCCGGCGTCACTCCGCCGCCGCTGCTGCCGTTTCCATTACCGTTGCCGTTTTCGCTATCGCCGCCGTCTCTCGTAATAACAAGGTCCATCGTTTTGGTCGCTTGCGAAGCGCGGCCTTTATCCGTGTACCAATCCTGTGCCAGCGTCTCGGCGCTTGGTTCAATGTGAAGCTTAAAACGGTTCTCGCCCCGTTGAAGCGGAATATTTTCCGCATACACGTTGCCGTAAGCATCCATTGCTCCGTCAGCCAGAGGCTGATCGTTGATCGTAAAGTCTACGCCATAAGGCACATTGGCACGCAGCGTAAACGACTCTTCCTTGGTATCGTACGAGATATCCTCGCCATACGAGATACGCGGCATCGTCAAGATCATCGGCATATCCACCCAGCGCAGGACGTAATCGTCGACAACCATCGTATTGCCGCCCTGGTTCTTAATCGTCAGCCTCATATTCGTATCCGTCGAGGAGTACGCATAATTCCCGGCATCCACATTATCATTCGCCAGGCGGGCATGCGAGGTAAATGCCTCCGTTGCCCAGGTACCGCGGGTATATTTGTATTGAATCGACTTGCCCGCCATCATTTTGAAGCTGTATTCGACCACATCGCGAGTGGTGGCGCCGCTTGGAACGGTCAGCTTGTTGCCTGCCGAATTCCAGCCGTTCAGATCGCCCGCCAAATAAATATCGTCCTTAACCGGCGTATAGCTTGGCAAATGAACGCGGAGCTTCACGTCCACCATAACAAGCTTTGGCGTCACCGATTGCTCGCCCGAGTAAGCCCGATTATACGCGCTGTCCACGGCAGCTACCTTGTACGTATAAGCTTTATCGTTGCTGACCGTAAAGTCTACATAGGACACCGCTGTTTTGACCGCCGCAGCAATCTTCACAAACCCCGAATTTGCCGTCTTGCGGAAAATCTCGTAATGATCCACTGTTGTTTCCTCGGAATCCTCCGTCCAGTTCAGCATTACGCGGTTGGATTCCACCGCAATCTCCGCAAGCACGGGAGCCTTCGGTGCTTCCGTATCCGAGCTGTCCGCCTGAACCAGCACCGCTGCCTCAGCCGATTCGGTATACGACTCGCCGTTATCCGTAAATATTTTGGCAAAATAGCGATACGTTCCCGCTTCCGTTGGTTCAAAAGCAGCCCAATATACTTTCCTGCCGTCTTCCGTATCGGACTTATAGCGAAGCTTCGTATCTTCAGCCGTTGCTTTGCCTGCGCCATCTTTGTAGAACGCAAGGCGTCCAATGACGTTTGGCGCTTCTTTGCCGGCGTAAGCCGCGTTGTCCGTCAGACCGGGAATATCGATCGTTATTTCAATGTCGGAGGTCTTATGGCCAACGCCAAGCGTTACTTCCTCCGACTGTTTGGTAACCTCCACGCTGCTGACCGGGAACGATGGCGTTGCCGAGCCGTATACGCTGAGCGGGCTTTCTCCATCCTTCGTCACGGCCGTCACCGTGTAGTAATATTTCTTGCCGTTCACAACATTCGTATCGGTCCAGCTTGCATCCGCCGGCTGTCCAACCAACTGCAGCTGACCGCCTTCAATCGCCGCGCGGTATACGTTATAACCGGAAGCTCCAGCTACCGCATCCCAGGTCAGAGCCACTTGCCCGTTGCCGCTAGCCGCATGCACATTCATCACCTGAGGAACTTGAACCAACTCCGAGGTCGACGTCATCATAAGACCGCTCATCGCTTTTACCGTCAGCGTTACTTTGCCACCTGCAACAGATGCTTCCGCATTGCTGCCAAGCTGGTCTTTCAGCGTCAGTCCCTCCGGCAGGAAGCCTGCCACATCCGCTTGGATGGATACATCCGAAGAGCCTCGGTTCACTACGACAAGTCCGCCTTGGCTGCCCGTTTTCCGTGCATAGGCAATGACATCGCCGGTATTATAAGCCGTCTTCAGCTCACCTGTACGGAACACTTCATTGTTATCGCGCACGGTGCCTGCCTTCTGATACGTATCGAACAAAGACGCGTATTTCCCAACCCCGGTATATTCTCCACCGGATTCCGATACGCGCTCCCAAGGGAAGGTGCGGCGGGAGTCGGGATCTTTTGTACCGGCAAGACCAACCTCATCCCCGTAATAAATCGTTGGAGCACCCGGATAACCCATTTGGAAAATCGCGGTCAGCGCCTGCATCTTCAGCGCTTTGTCCGAAGCTTCCGGCGCAATCGCCAAATGCTCCTCTTCCCATTCCGGCTTATCGTATTTCGTAATCGAACGGATCGTATCATGGGAATCGACCAGATTGAGCATCACTTCCCAAGCCTCGGCCGGATAATCCTCGCGGATCGATTCCAGCGCATCGTTAAACTGCTGGGCGTTGCCGCCAAGAATAAAGCTTTGCAGCGCGCCGCGGAAACGGTAGTTCATCACCGAATCGAACTGGTCCCCAAGCAGGAATCGCGTAGCTACTCCCCACTCTTCGCCAAGAATAATCGGCTCTGGAATGGTCTCGCCGTTGCTGTCCTTGCGGCCTTCCGTCGACTTCACCGCTTCGCGGAACTTCTGCCAGGTGCCCGCGGATACATCCGGCGCAACGTCGAGACGCCAGCCGTTTGCCCCCATCCAGCCCCAGCGCTGCGAGTTCGCCTCCTGCATCATCGCGGAGGCTTCTTCATCCGTCTTGCCCGTCAGATTATGGCCGATAACAAGGTCGCGGTAGCCTTGAACGTTCCATTCATGGTTGCCCGCAAGGCCTTCCGTATCGCCCGCGGCAGGCGTCGGAGCATCAATGACAGGCAAGGAATCGTAGCCCCACCAGCCTTCGTATTTGTAATGGCCGTCTACCTTTTCATTGGATACCGTAAACCAGGTTGTAAAATCGAAATCTTCCGGATACGCGTAATGCTTGCCCGTAGCCGGGTTGATCTGTGCGGTAAAGGAATCAATAACCTGCTGCTTCGCTGCATCAAGCGCTAAGCCATTGTCATTCACCTTGTCGTACACTTTTGCCCAGAACTCGTAAGCTCCGATCTCCGGATATTTCTCATAGCGGTCAAAATAAATCGAGTCGTCGCCGACATGGTTAAACACGCCGTCAACAATGAGCATAATCCCCATCTGATGAGCTTTTTTCGCAAATTCGGTGAAAACGCGGTCGGAAGCCACCCTCGTCGCTTCGTAATCCAGCCCGGAGCTTGGATCGCCGGGCGTATTGTAAACCGGCTCGCCAAACATCGGATCCAGATGCTCGTAGTCGGTTGCATCGTACTTATGGTTTGAGCCTGCCCAGGCAACCGGGTTGAAGTAGATGACGTTTACGCCAATGGATTTCAGGTACTCCAGCTTCTGCGAAGCTCCTTGGATATCGCCGCCGTAGAACTCGTTGGTCCATACGCCGTCCGATTTGGCATCCGGGAAGTAAGGTTTCTGCTCCGGCGAGATCCGGTCCGGGTTTTCCGGCATGGTCGACCATGTTCCGTCCACCTGATCCGGCGTTGGATCATTGGCCACTCCGCCGTCAAAATATTGCAGTTCATAGCCGCCCTTCGAAGTCACGCCGGCCGTTGTACCATCCCCATCTGCAGGCCCGCGGTAGCCGTCTTCCGTCTTCGCCCGGTTATTGTCCTTGTTGCCGTCATAGAAGCGGTCGGGGAAGATCTGATAGACAACGGCATTTTTCATCCAATCCGGCGTCGTAAAATCTTTATCGTAAACGGTCAGATCGTAAGGCAGCACGCCTTCGTCCGCCGTTGTACCGGTACCGCCGCGCGAACCGTCGTCGCCGTATTCCACCTTTGCCGTTCCGTCGATCAGAATAAACTTGTAACCCCATACCCCGATGCCCTGGAACGTCGAGCCCGGGATCGTCACTTCCCAATAATCCTTGTCGTCAAAGGAAGTCGCTTTGTGCATATCAAACGCGGAAGCGAGACCTTCCGGATTGCTCAGCTCCACGCGTACGACCTGCGCGTCGCCCGCTTCCGTCGCAATGCGGAGCGTTACATCCTCGGTGCCTTCTTTTATCGCGCCAAACGGCTTCTTGTAAGTAACCGACCGGGAATCAAACAGCAGCTTGTCGCGCTTGATCATCCCGTCAAACTGGCTGTCCGCCGGCTTGTAATTCGTCACGAGCGTCCGTTCTGCAGGCACGGTGCTAAACGTGATATCGGCCGGATCCAGTGTCGTCAAAATAAAATTGTCGTTGCCCGATCCGTAATTATTAGCCGACCAGTTGTCGCCCTGAACAACCTTCATCTCATAACGGCCTGCAGGCACCGTACGCTGCAGCTTATACACCGAGCCGTCGAAATTGTAATCGACAAAAAGCTGCTTCGCTTGATCAGGCGCCCAGGTCGACTCGCCATAGACAGCTTGAATATCGCCAACAAGCCTCGGCCATTCCGCCGCGCCAAGAACCGGCGCGTATTGCGGAATGCCGCTTGCTCCCGGCACGCTGATCCGTACCTTCGCAAGCTCGTCATTGACATAGATATTCACCTTCGATTGAGCCGCCAGGTCAAAAGCAAAGTTATTCCCGTTATCCGAATAACCGTCCCATGTTCCTTGACGGACCAGCTTGAACTCGTAATGGCCCGGGTCCAGTACAGTCGAATAAGCGTAGAACTCGCCGACCAAATGACTCATGAGCGTATCCGCCGAAGCGTTATTCCACCCTTGGAAGGATCCCGCAACCACCCATTTGGCACTGCCTCCCGGCTGGTTTGCGAACACATCCGCTGTCGGAGCATTTGCCGGCGGCTGCCCAACAAGGATTTTGCTGTTCCCGTTCGACGTTTCCGAATTCGTAGGATCCTGGAACCAAATGCTTGGCAGCCCGTCAGCCGCAGAAATAAATTTATACGTATAAGTCCCGTCCGCCAGCGATTCAGCCGCAAACGTGTAATTTCCCTCATGAAGCGCCATCTCGTGCTGATCGGCAAAAGCATTCGTATCAAAGCTTCCCGCCACCTTGAAATGCGGCGTATAGCTCAGATGAATCTTGCTGTTCTCATCCGAAGTCACGCTCAGATTCGGATCATCCAGCCAGTTGCCGTTCACCAGAAACTTGTAGCCGTAAGCCTTGTTAGGCGCATCACCCGTTACCTCTGCCGTGTAAGTACCGTCCCCGTCCTCATCGGCCAGCGTTACGGCCGGATCGCCCCAACTGTTGAAATCGCCTTTGGCCGTAATGCTGACCGACGATTTCGGCAGAACAAAATGAATCGTGCCAGCCTCCGCATAGGTTCCGCTGACAGCGCTTGCTTGAACCTGCTTGGGCATCAGCCCCACCACCTGAATAACCATCATGATCGCCAGCAGCAGCGACCATACTCTTGTCTGATTTCTGTTCCTTACATGCTTCATCATATGCGCGTAATCCTCCCTAGTACATTCAAATTGGGCAAACGATTGCACAACAAGACGTAAAAAGCTCCTTTCCGCTGATAAAAAAAGCTATCCCTTGGTTAGAAGAGATAGCGGGGTTGTTCCGGCTTTTTCAGTAAAAACCGGAAGGCATTGCCCTTAAATTAGGCATTTATCAGCTTAAGTTCATTACCCTCATCCTATTATGAAAACGCTTTACAGTCAACGATAGGTTAGAAGAAATTTACTATTCGACAGAATCGGTAAAATTCTGAGCAACCGTTTGCGCATTTGGGGCTATTGAAAAGATGGGATATAGGCGGTACGGGCAGTGTCGGCTGCCCGACATTCTACGCCTTCACCGCGTCATATGCGATCAGCCAGCAATCCCGGTATTGCCCCTCATGCCACTCACGCTTCTCCAGCAGTTTCACCTTCTTAAAGCAGCACTTCTCATACACTCTTAGCGCTCTTGCATTCCAGGTCTGCGGGTCCATGACGATCTTCCGCGCTCCCCGCTCCTTGACCACATATTGTACCGTTTCCCTGATCAGTTCAGACCCAATTCCCCTGTTCCAATAATCAGGCTCGCCAATAAACTGATCCATCCCATAGATGCTGCCCGCTTCATCCCAGAGTCCGTAAAACTCCCTTTCCTCTTCTTCAATTTCATAGAATTGAAGATACCCGATGTCGACGCCGTTATATTGAATAATACAAGGTACGATCTCTTCCCTGTCCTCGTAAAAATGCTTCTGAACCATTGCCGCGTCATACGGCCTATCCCGGCCCTCGTAATACTCCAGCACAGCCGGATCGCTCAGCCACCGGATCAACAGCCCCGCATCCTCCGGTTCAAGCATGCGGAGA
The DNA here is from genome assembly GCF_000023585.1 of Paenibacillus sp. JDR-2. Classification (NCBI taxonomy): domain Bacteria; kingdom Bacillati; phylum Bacillota; class Bacilli; order Caryophanales; family Paenibacillaceae; genus Paenibacillus; species Paenibacillus sp. JDR-2. Next base: position 5,974,954 of record NC_012914.1, read on the forward strand.
CCGCTCTCTTTCCCTTGGTAAAGAATCATCGTTTCACCTCGTTATTTGATTAGATGCTGCCTATACGTCAGCGGAGCCACGCCCATGATCTGGCGAAAAATTTTACTGAAATACGAGGGATTCGCAATCCCCACCCGGTAGCCGATTTCCGATAGCGGCAAGGTCGTCTTGCGAAGCAGCGAACAGGCATGCCGGATCCGCGTCGCTTGGGTATAAGCCACAATCGTCGTGCCGGTGGATTCCTTGAACAGATGCGCCACATGGTAAGGCGACAAGTGAAGCTCGCCAGCCAGGTCCTCCAGCCGGAACGGATCCATATAATGCTTCTCAATCCACCCGATAATCTCTTCTACATGAAGATTATGCTTTTTCAGATACGCCGATTCGCCGTCCGGGCTTTGCTTTAGCTGATGCACAAGGCTGAGCAGGAAAACGCCCATATTTTCCTCGAAATCCGCCTCCCTCTTGCCGCCCATCGTTATGCTGAACTGCCTGAGCAAAGCAACAAACGGTTCGTTCTCCGGCATTGCGTTCACCGGATGCACATTCGCCTGCTGCAGCATTAAGCGCTGGAAGAAGCTTTTCAGACTCGGAAAATCATTCAAATACCCATGCAGCACAGCCGGTTCGAACAGCAGCACGCTACGGATAAAAGGCTCCGCCTCCGTTACTTGAATCTGAATCCGGTGCATCTGGAATGGCGGAAACACCAACAGCGTATTGGGCTCAATCGAATACGATTTCCCGTCGATAATGAGCAGTCCCCGGCCCTCATGCACGTACGTAAGCTCCATTTGGGAATGGGCATGAAACACCTCGCGGAAATAGTCCCTCGACGTTCTGCGGTACTCGTATTCGAACCATTTTTTTGCCTGAACCATCCGTTTTTCCGCCCTTTCAAGATAACCGCAAGATATAAACATTTTACCGCAAAATCGAGCGACAAAGGATGTCTTTTTCCATATATTCTAGAAGCAATTCCACTAAAGGAGATGTTTCTGGCTTGAATAAATCAGATGGCATGAATTATGCGCCGCAAGGCAAACCCAATCCGGTCGTAATGCCAGGGGAGTTCCAATTTGCGGCGATCGCGCTGGACCACGGGCATGTCTACGGCATGTGCAACGGATTGATCGAAGCAGGCGGCGAGCTTGTGTACGTGTACGATCCGGATCCGGAAAAGGCTGCCCGGTTCGTTAAGGCCTACCCTCAAGTTAAGGTTGCTGCTTCGGAGGAAGAGATTTTCGCCGATTCCCGTATTCAGCTGGTTGCTTCCGCGGCTATTACGTCGGAACGCTGCGCGCTTGGCCTTCGGGTGATGCAGGCGGGCAAGGACTACTTTACGGACAAAGCCCCGCTCACAACGCTAGAGCAGTTAGAAGAGGCCAAGCGGGTTTCCGCCGAGACCGGACGCAAGTACATGGTTTATTACGGCGAAAGACTTCATAACGAAGGGGCCTTATTCGCTGGCCAACTAATCGAGCAAGGAGCGATCGGACGGGTTGTGCAGGTTATGGGCTGGGGACCGCATCGGACGAATGCGAAATCCAGACCGGAATGGTTCTTCGAACGGGAGAAATACGGCGGCATTATTTGCGATATCGGCAGCCATCAAATCGAACAGTTCCTGTCGTATACGGGAGCCAAGGACGCGCAGGTCGTACAGTCCCGAATCGCCAACTACCATCATAAGGACTATCCGGAGCTTGAAGATTACGGCGACGTGATGCTGACGGGCGATAACGGTGCAGCGGCGTATTTCCGGGTGGACTGGCTGACGCCTGACGGGCTAAGCACTTGGGGCGACGGCCGGACGCTTATTCTTGGCACGGACGGTTATATCGAAGTCCGCAAATATGTGGATCTTGCCAAGAGTCCCGAAGGCGATCAGGTATATATGGCTAACGGCGAAGGCGAGTTTCATTTTTCGGTAAGAGGCCAAGTCGGCTATCCGTTCTTCGGCCAGCTTATTCTCGATTGCATCCACCGTACGGAAAATGCCATGACTCAAGAGCATGCTTTCAAGGTTGCCGAGCTTAGCGTATTAGCCCAAAATCTTGCGGTTCGCATGGAATAGGAGAGATGAAGATGCTGAAAATCGCCATTATTGGATCCGGGGCTATCAGTAGAGCCCATATCGACGCCTATCAGAAATTTTCGGAAAGATGCCGGATTGTTGCGGTTACGGATATTTACATAGACAAAGCCGAGAGCCGTATTAACCAGTGCGGGCTTACGGAGGCGAGGGCGTACAGCGATTACAAGGAACTGCTGGGGCAGGATATCGATCTGGTCTCCGTCTGCACTCCGCCATACACGCATGCCGAGATCGGTGTTGAATTCCTGAAGGCAGGCAAGCATGTTCTGATTGAAAAGCCGATGGCGTCCTCGCTCGAAGAATGTGACGCGATGAACCGGGCGGCTGAGGAAAGCGGCAAGCTGCTGTCGGTTGTAGCCCAGAACCGGTTCCGTACGCCAATGATGAAGCTGAAGTCCGTGCTGGACAGCGGGCTGATTGGCCCGGTTGTCCACTCGCAGATCGATTCCTTCTGGTGGCGCGGCCACAGCTACTATGACCTGTGGTGGCGCGGCACGTGGGAGAAGGAGGGCGGCGGCTGTACGCTGAATCATGCCGTCCATCATATCGACGCGCTGCTCTGGATGATGGGCCGGCCAACCGAGCTGCAGGCGTTCATGAGCAATACGTCGCATGATAATGCGGAAGTCGAGGACCTGTCGATTGCGATGCTGAAGTTCGTCGGAGGCGGCCTTGGCCAAATTACGAGCTCCGTGGTTCATCACGGCGAGGAGCAGCAGCTTATTTTCCAAGGCAAACAGGCACGGATCTCCGCGCCATGGAAGCTTGTTACTTCCAGCTCCATGGATAACGGCTTCCCGACTCCGAATACGGCTCTCTCCGCGGAAATTCAGGCCTATTACGACAACCTGCCTGAGGTTGCCTACGAAGGGCATCTCGGACAGATCGATAATGTGTTGTCCGCGATTGAGGGCGGGGAATCGTTACTGATCGATGGACATAGCGGCCGCGCGACGCTGGAGCTGATTCTTGGCATCTACAAATCCGCCAGCACCGGGGAAAAAGTTACTTTCCCACTAACAGCCGATGATCCGTTCTATACGCGTCAAGGCATCCAGGACAACGTCCCTCATTTCTACGAAAAAGGCGCCTCCGTCGAGAATTTCCAGGACCGCGCGATTACGACGGGCAGCAATTTGAGAGGTTAGCAGATGGCGTGGAGGAATAAGACCCTGTTAGGGTCTTATTTCATTTGCTGGGGAATTTTGCAGGCTGTCTGCTACTTGTTCCTGGTGATTAGGGTCCCTCAGGGACCCTAAGCTGACCTAAGCCAACTAATTTTACTGTCTTAAGGTCCTTCATGGACCTTAAGGTTCCGTGATCGCTCTGTTTGAACAATATTTGCTGCTTGTTCTGGGTGGTTAAGGTCCATCAGGGGCCTTAACACGACCTTTGCCAACTAATTTTACTGCCTTAAGGTCCCTTAGGGACCTTAAGCTTCCGCGAACGCTCCGTTTGATCGATGTCTGTTACTTTTTCCGGGCGATTAAGGTCCCTTAGGGACCTTAATCCGTCCTGCGCAGGCTAATTTTATTGCCTTAAGGTCCCTTAGGGACCTTAAGCTTCTGCGAGCCCACAATTTGAGCACTTTTCACCGCCACAGCTATGGGACATCCTTACTACGTGGGATTTCCTCCAACATATTTACCGCATTTGGCCTCACTTTCTCGTCTGCATTGGATTTAATGCATCATAATGAGCTCCCTTCAACTAAGTAACCCCTAAAATGGGAGATTACACGGGATGAAATCCAGCGTAGATGCCATGGTGCAAATAAAAAACCTCATTCTACTGTAGTAAATCCAACGTAATTGCGTTAAGCCTCAGCCCTCTTGTATCCCCACAAAAAACAAAGCCGATAAGCCCCGCAAAAGCGGACTTATCGGCTCTAATCGTTTATTGCTCCAAACGAAGCGTAACTACCGATGCCGCAGGCAGATTGAGGCTCAATTTGCCGTTCTCGATCTTCGCTTCGTAGAATGCCTTCACGCTCACCTTGGAAGGATCCTCGAAGGTGTTATGTGCTTGAATCGCATCCGCTGCGAGCAGCCTGCCCGTGCAGTTGAAGCTGCCTTCGGCGCCGCGAAGCTCAAGACTGATCTCCGATTGCTCGGACGGATGCAGGTTGTACAGGCTGACATGGATAACGCCGTCCTTCTTGGACGCGGTAACGCCAACTTGATCCAGCTCTTTGCCGTCGGCATTTACTTTCCCGAATTGACCATGAATCGCCAACGCCTCGGCATCCTGATGGACATTGTACATTTCAAGCACATGGTACGTAGGCGTCAGCAGGATTTTGTCCCCTTCCGTCAGAACCACCGCCTGCAGAACGTTAACCATTTGGGCAATGTTGGTCATTTGTACGCGATCGCAATGCTTATGGAAAATATGCAGGTTAATCGCCGCAACAAGCGCATCGCGCATCGTATTCTGTTGATACAGGAAGCCCGGGTTGGTGCCTGGCTCCACGTTAAACCAAGTGCCCCACTCGTCAACGATCAAGCCGACGCGTTTGCTCGGGTCGTAACGGTCCATTACCGTACTGTGGCGGGTAAGAAGCTCATCCATATATTCGGCTTTCTTCATCGTTACGAACCAGTCGTTCTCGTCAAATTCCGTAGCGGAGCCTTTATCGGCCCACACGCCCGGAACCGTGTAGTGATGCAGGCTCAGACCGCTCATGAAGCGCTCCGCTTTGCTCATTAGCACGTCGGTCCAGCGGTAATCGTCGGAGCTTGCGCCGCCTGCGATTTTGTACAGCTTGTTATCGCCGTATTGGCGGACATACGTCTGGAAGTTGCGGTACAGATCCGCGTAATGCTCCGGAAGCATCTCGCCGCCGCATCCCCAGTTCTCATTGCCCACGCCAAAATATTTCAGCTTCCAAGGCTCTTCCCGGCCGTTCTGCCGGCGCAGATTCGCCATCGGGGAATCGCCGTCAAACGTCATGTATTCCATCCATTCGGACATCTCCTGTATCGAACCGCTGCCCACGTTGCCGCAGATATAAGGCTCGGCGTCAATCAGCTCGCATAGACGGAAGAACTCGTGCGTGCCGAAATGGTTATTTTCCACAACGCCGCCCCAGTGAGTATTAACCATTCTTTTACGAGTCTCGCGGGGACCAATGCCGTCTTTCCAGTGATATTCATCGGCAAAACAGCCGCCCGGCCAGCGCAGAACAGGTACCTTAAGATTGCGCAGCGCTTCGATCACGTCGTTACGGATGCCGTCCGTGTTCGGAATTTCGGAATCTTCCCCTACCCACATGCCTTCATAAATACATCTGCCGAGATGCTCGGCGAAATGGCCGTAGATGTTCTTGTTAATCGTGCCGATCGACCAGTCTGCATGTACTACCGCTTTGTTCATTTGTAAATAGCCTCCTAAAAAGAATTGTCACACAAACAGCCGGATGGCTGTTCGTGATGATTCTTGCCTCGTAAGCATTAGCTTTAAAGAATTGTCACACAAACAGCCGGATGGCTGTTCGTGATGATTCTTGCCTCGTAAGCATTAGCTTAAAGAATTGTCACACAAACAGCCGGATGGCTGTTTATGATGATTCTTGCCTAATTAACTTCCCATAACGTCCGAACCGACTGCTGCGGATGCGGACATCCTTTATCCTTCAGCTTGGCTCTCACCTGCACGAGACAGCCGCAATGCATGCAGGTCGTGTCGTAAGCCATGCTTGCGCAGCCTTCGCATGCGGCGAGCCGCTTTGCGTACAACTTGTCCGTAACGCAGGCATCGGGTTTGATCTTGGAGATCAGGCGCTGAATCTGATCGTCCGTCACTCTGACATCGGCCGAGCAGCCCTTGCAGCCATCCCGTTCCCTTTTACTGACAGATTCTGTGATTGTCATGCTTGCTTCAGCTCCCACCCGCGCACAGGACGATAATAAATAGTTCTATATGAAAGATTGTATGGGATTGAGAAAGCGCCTACAATTCACTATAATGAGAAAAAACTGACCTATCGTGCTTTTTTGAAGAAAGGAGCTGCTGACGATCATCCGATTAGACAGCTGCGGCTACCGGTTTGTCCATCCTCACGGGATTTCGATTATCCGTCCTAACGGTTCGGGGGATTACGCTTTTGTTCTGTTTAAGAAAAAATCCGAAGTGATCATACGGGGCGTGCGTATTCTTGTGGATAGCGATTCGTTTATCCTGTTCCAGCCGGATACGCCGCATTCGTATATGCAGTTCGAGCTGCCTTTCGTAAACGACTGGTTTCATTGCCGGGGAGAAGAGCTGAGCGGGTTGCTTGCCGAACTGAACTTTCCGCTGGATACTCCTGTCCCGGCCGTGGACCCGATGTTGATCTCGAGAAGCATTATGGAGCTCCACCGGGTTCAGAAGCAAGGCGGGCATTTGAGGGATCAAATTCTGGATACGGATATCCGGGCGCTTCTGATGAAGCTGAGCAATCTTCATGAGCTTTCCCAGCATCCCGAGCGGCCGGGCCGTTATATCCGGCAGTTCTCGGAACTGCGGGACGAGCTGTATAACTCGCCGCAAAGCCATGTAACGGTAGAGATGCTGGCTGACCGCGTGCACCTGAGCAAGTCCTACTTCCAGCATCTCTATAAGGATATTTTCGGCTGCTCCGTCGTAACCGATATGATTAACGGCAGACTGGAGCTCGCCAAATATCTGCTCAAGAACAGCACCCTCTCCGTATCGGCTATCGCGGCGAGCTGCGGATACGAGCATGAGACGCATTTCATGAGGCAGTTCAAGAAATTTGTCGGCCTGACGCCAAGCCAATTCAAGTCTCGGGTGTAGACGTAGACTCCGTCTTCCTTTTGTACTCTGCCGGACCGCAGCCGTACCGCCTGCGGAACAAGGCGGCAAAATGGTTATAGCTCTGGAAGCCGACGTCAAAGGATGCTTCCCCTGCCGTCCGGCCAGCCTGCAGCATAAGCAGAACGGCCTGCTCGAGACGCATATTGTTTAACGTGTCCACAATGGAGCGGCCGGTCTCCGATTTGAACAGATGGGACAGCCGCGAGGCGGATAAGCCTACCCTTGCAGCCAGCTCGTTAATGGATAACGGCTCCTGCATCTGTGCGGATAAAATCCTCATTACCTGGCTGACGCGGTAATCCAGCTTGTCCGCAAGCTGCCCGGCCATTAGCAGAATTAAGGCACTTAGCTGATTATCGCATAGCTCCTCCCAGAACCCGCCTTGGGCCCTAGAATCATGCAGCAGCGACCGGAAGATGCGGATCACCCTCCGCTGCAGCTCGCTAGAGGGCAGCGGGCAGAGCAGCACTTCTTCATCCGGTAGCAAGGACAGCTCCGGCAGCCGGTTGAAGTGCACCCACAGAAAGTTCCACGTATCCCCTTTTACGGTGCCATACGTATGAGGAACCCTTTTCCGAAGCAGTACCAGCTCCCCCGCCTTGCATATTTTCTCTCCCGCAGGCGTCCGGAAAAACCCCTCACCCTCCAGCGTATAAACAAGCAGCCAATCCTCTCTTCCGGCAGGACGCACCATGCAATAGGATTCGTTTTCCAAAAAATGCCCTGTCACGACGCCGTTCTTTGATTCCTTCTCCACTGCTTCCACCCCGCTCCGATTCATTACCCTAAGGGTACCGCGACAGCCTCCATTCGTCCAGCATAATAGCAGAATCCATGCAGTATTGAGCATAATCGCGACTTCTACCTTTTCCCTCAACGCCCTACAATTAGAGACAAGAAGCCGCACACAACAAGGAGAGGGGCAATACAAATGAACCAGTCGCTTAAAGTGCTTACCGAGGAGCAGATGCAGCAGTTCGAGAGGGAAGGATATGTAATCGTAAAGGGCGTTTGGAGCAAGGAAGAAATCGAGGAAATCCAAGCCGAGTTCGATAAAATCAGCCTTACTCCCATTCCCGGCTACTTCGAGCCGGTTCTGGACGGAGAGCAGGAAGATCCGCTTCGCCGCTATCCGCGCGTGATGCATCCTCACCGTTACAACGATCTGAGCAAGAATTACATGCTGCATCCGGTTGTTCTCGACATTATGCACGATCTGTACGGAGAAGAGGCTTTGGCTGCGCAAAGCATGTTCTATTACAAGCCGCCGGGCTCTCGAGGTCAGGCGCTGCATCAGGATAACTTCTATCTGAAGGTAGAGCCGGGCAACTGTATTGCGGCATGGGCGGCTATCGACCGCTGCGACGAGGAAAACGGCTGTATGCTGCTTGTTCCGAAAACGAATACGTACGAGATTGTTTGCCCGGAGGAATCCGATTCGAAAGAATCGTTCACCAACCATTACGTAAAGCCGCCAAAAGAGGAAAAGCCCGTTGCAGCTATCATGGAGCCCGGCGATATCCTGTTCTTTAACGGCAATCTGATTCACGGCTCTTACCGGAACAAAACAAAGGACCGCTTCCGCCGCGCGTTTATTTCCCACTACGCGAACAGCAGCGCGATGTCCATCTCGCATTGGTACAATCCGCTTTACAAGGCGGACGGCTCCGAGCTGTCGCTGGAAGCGAATCCGGACGGCGGACCATGCGGCATCGAGACGCCGGCTTATCACTAATAGAATAAAGTAAAGGGAGGCTCACGGTTACCAGAACCGCTGCCTCCCTTTTTTTTACGCTGGATACCTATTAACTTCTTCAAGCGTTGGCAGCGCGGCAATGGCCCCTACCTTCGTGCATACGATCGCTCCGACTTTATTGGCAAATTCCACGAAGAGCAAAAGCTGTTCAAACGACATCCCCTTTGGCTCCTCCAGCCTGCTGATCTGCCATAGCAAAGCACCAACAAAGGCATCCCCCGCTCCGGTAGAATCAATGGACTTCACCGTTATACTCGGCACCTGCACCAAAGTCTTGCCGTCGGACACCAACGTGCCGTTCCTGCCCAGCGTCACGCAGACCCGATTAGCCCCTAGCCCATGAAGCAACCGAACGGCTTTTTCAGGATCCGTCTCTCCGGTCATTAGCTGCAGCTCCTCTTCGCTTACTTTGACGAGATCGGCCTGCGACGCGCCATACCGAGCCTGCTCGGTGAACTCGTTCAGCCAGCCCCCCCACAGATCCTTGCGGTAGTTCGGATCAAAGGAGATAAACGGCCGTCCATTCTCCGCGGCTCCCTGCAATAGCGTTGTATAAGTCGCGCGGAACGGATTGTCCAGCAAAGCCGTAGCCGAACCAAAATGCAGGACGGACGCGGCATAAAGACGGTCCCGGTCAATCTCATCCAGCTCGACGTATCGATCGGCACCGCGATTAAACACAAAATCCCGCTCTCCGCTTGCTTCCAGCGAGACGAAGGCTAGCGTTGTTGGCACTTCGGCATCCAGCATCAGCATGGATGTATCGACCTTTTCCTCTTCCAATGTCCGCTTTAAGTAATGTCCGAACGGATCCTTTCCGACCTTGCCAACAAAAGCAGAGCTCCCGCCCAGCCGGGCTATTGCCGCGCTGACATTAGCAGGTGCTCCTCCTGCTTTTTTCGCAAACTGCTCGCCTTGCTCCAGGTCCACATCAATATCGATGCAGAAAAAATCAATCAACAGCTCTCCAATACAAACGACATTCCCCGCCATCGTAATCCTCTCCCTTAATGTGATAACCGGTTGACATAGAACTCAAAAAAGAAACCACATTCTAAGTGGTTTCCCTTTCCATCAGCCGAACCGGCAAATAAACCTCTTCCGACTCATGATCGGCTTCGCCGTCAATCTGCTCCGACAAGATCCGGACGCATTCTTGAGCAATGCCTTTAATAGGCTGCTGAATGGACGACAGCTCCGGCAGGAAGGCTTGTACCATCTCCGAGCCGTCATAGCCGATGACCTTGATATCCTCCGGAATCCGCAATCCTTTTTTCTTCACGTATTGGATAAACGCTGCCGCAATCAGATCGTCGCTGGCGAATACTCCATCCACTTCGGGATGCTCCGCGAATATCTGATCAAACAGACTCGAATACCTGTTCTGTTCAAACGATAGGCGGTTCTCGTAAACGATGGGCTCGCGGCCGCTCTCTCTGATCACGTCTTCATAAGCTTTCCGCCGCAAATTCGCCGGAGTCGCCAGCTCAATCGGACCGTTAATATGGATAATATTTTGGCAGCCCTTTTCGAGCAGCAGCCCTGTTGCCAGCTTGCCGCCGTTATAGTTATCCGAACCAACCACCGGAATAGAAGGAGCCAAGTAATGGTCGATTGCGACAACCGCCATTTTTCCGTGATTGTAATGGGGAAAGCCCCGGTTGTACGAACATACGATAATGCCGTCCACCTGATTGCGCAGCAGCATATCGAGGTACCGCTCCTCGTTCTCCCTGCTGTGGCTGCTGTTGCAGAGCAAGACTTTATACCCTTTCTCCGCGCAGATGCTCTCGATGTAGAAGGCCAGCTCGCTGAAGAACGGATTGTTCACCGTCGGGAGAATAAGCCCGATCAGATTCGTTTTTTTATTAAATAACGACCGTGCGACATCATTGGGAAAATAGTTCAGTTCCTTCATCGCGCCGTATACGGCGTCTTTGGTCTCCTGGCTGATATAGCCGCGATTGTTGAGAACCCGCGACACCGTCGTTTTGGATACGCCGGCTTTCTCCGCCACATCGCTTATTTTCGGGTTCACTTGCCTCACCTCATTCCTGTTTTACCGCTATATGGAACCTATTATAAGCTTAATGCCTCTTTGATTAAACCACAAAATTCGCATTTATGAAACCGGTTGACATATGTCATCCGGTTGACATATACTTACCCTGAAATCGGGAAAACGTATTCAATCCGCTTTTTCCGGCTTTCGCATGAAAGCGCACTCTTAAGGGGGAATAACATTGGCTACCATTAGCAGAAGGCAAAAGCCAAGCTGGATTTATTACGTATTCAGAAACTACACGCTATATCTCTTCCTGCTGCCAGCCGTCGTGCTGACTATCGTATTCAAGTATGTTCCGATGTACGGCTCCATTATCGCCTTCAAAAACTTCAGCCCGCTGAAAGGCATCATGGGAAGCGAATGGGTTGGCCTCGAGAACTTCAACCGGTTCCTATCATCGCCCAACTTCTACGATATCTTCATGAACACGCTGAAGCTAAGCGTCTACGGCTTGCTGCTGGGCTTCCCGGTTCCAATCGTGCTGGCGCTTATGCTGAACCAGATCAGAGGGGCTAGGATCAAGAAAAATATACAGCTGATCCTGTACGCGCCCAACTTTATCTCGGTTGTTGTCCTTACCGGCATGCTGTTTGTTTTCCTGTCGCCGACAGGGGTAATCAACTCGCTTGTCACCATGTTTACGGATAAGCCAATCTCGTTTATGTCCGATCCTGCCTACTTCCGCACGGTCTACATTTTATCGGGCATATGGCAAGGCGCAGGCTGGGCATCGATCATTTATGTCGCCGCCCTCTCCAATGTGGATCCGCAGCTGCATGATGCGGCAACCGTTGACGGCGCTTCGCTCCTGCGTCGCATCTGGCATATCGATCTGCCTACGCTCAAGCCGGTAATGGCGGTTCTATTCATCCTGGCGGCCGGCGGCATCATGTCGATTGGTTACGAGAAGGCTTTTCTGATGCAGACCGCGATGAATACGCCAACGTCGGAGATTATCGCGACTTACGTCTACAAGGTTGGCCTTCAGTCCGGCGACTATGCTTACTCCACCGCCATCGGCCTGTTTAACTCCATTATCAACATCATTCTGCTCGTCCTCGTGAACGCCGTCGTGAAGCGGCTGAACGAAGGAGAAGGTTTGTATTAAAGCTAATGCTTTCGATGCAAGAATCATCACGAACAGCCATCCGGCTATTTGTGTGACAATTCTTTTTAGGAGGATCGTATGGACATTCACATTTCCCGAAAGGACCGCGTTCTGCTCGTTATCACCTATGTCTTGCTTGCCCTGCTCGTGCTGATCGTTCTCTTTCCGCTTCTTTACGTGCTCCTTGCCTCCTTCTTGAACCCTAATGTGCTGCTGACGAAGGGACTGTCGCTTAACGCCTCGGACTGGAGCATAACCGGGTACGAGAAAATATTGGGCAATGCCGCCATGTTAAGAGGCTTTCTGAACGCCATCCTGTATTCCACCGGTTTCGCGCTGGCGACCGTGGTCGTATCGGTTTTTGCCGCCTATCCGCTTAGCCTTGAAGGTTTTGTAGGCAAACGGCTGTTTATGGTATTTTTCCTGATCACGATGTTCCTGAGCGGCGGATTGATTCCGACGTATCTGGTTGTTAAGGACCTCAACCTGCTGAATACGATCTGGGCGATTATTCTGCCCGGCGCGGTGAGCGTATACAACATTATTCTGGCAAGAACTTATTTTGCGGGTATTCCGAAGGAACTGAATCAGGCTGCACAGATTGACGGTGCCACGGATCAAAGGCTCTTTTTCCAAATCATCCTGCCTCTATCCAAGCCTATTATCTTTGTCCTTGCCCTATATGCCTTTGTTGGGCAGTGGAATTCGTATTTCGACGCGATGATTTATCTCGACAACAATCAACTGTTCCCGCTGCAGCTTGTTCTGCGGTCGATTCTGATTCAGAACCAGGTGGATCCCGGCATGATCTCGGATATTCTTGCCCAAGCCGAGCTGAAGAAGCTGTCGGAGATGATTAAATATTCGTCTATCGTGGTTTCCAGTTTACCGCTCATCATTATGTATCCGTTCTTCCAGAAGTACTTCGAGAAAGGCGTTATGGTTGGCTCCATCAAATAATAGATACGGGGGAATTATTCTATGAAAAAGACGATGTATTCCGCAACAGCCCTTGCTTTATCCATCTCCATGCTTGCAGGCTGCAGCAGCGGCGACAAAGGCTCGGCCTCTTCCAAGAGCTATGACCTAAAGGAGGTGTCCTTCCCGCTTCAAGAGAAAGTGACGCTCAACTTCATGACTCAAAGCTCGCCGCTTGCCCCTACCGACCCGAACCAGAAGCTGGTCTACAAACGGCTTGAAGAGAAAACCGGCGTTCATATTAATTGGAAGAACTTCACCTCGGACTCCTTCGTTGAGAAAAGAAATCTTGCTGTAGCGAGCGGCGATCTGCCGGATGCGATTCTGGATGCGGCTTACTCCGACTACGATCTACTGAAGCTTGGCTCGGACAAAACGATTATTCCGCTTGAAGATGTTATTGCGAAATACATGCCTAATCTGCAGAAGGTGCTTGCTGATGCGCCGGAATACAAAGCAATGATGACTGCGCCGGACGGCCATATTTACAGCTTCCCTTGGATCGAGGAGCTTGGCGCGGGCAAAGAAAGCATTCACTCCGTCAACGATATCCCTTGGATTAACGTCGAGTGGCTGAACAAGCTTGGTCTGAAGATGCCTACTACAACCGAAGAATTGAAAAACGTGCTGCTGGCCTTCAAGAAAGGCGACCCGAACGGCAACGGCCAAGCTGACGAGATACCGCTCAGCGTCGTGATGAATAACGGCAACGAGGATTTGAACTTCCTGTTTGGCTCCTTTGGCCTTGGCGATAACGGCGATCATACCGTCGTAACCGATGACGGCAAAGTAGTCTTTACGGCTGATCAAGATGGCTACAAAGATGCCGTGAACTATTTGCATGATCTGTACGCGCTTGATTTGATCGACGAGGAATCGTTCGAGCAGGATTACAATACTTTCCTGGCGAAAGGTCAGGATAATCGTTACGGCTTGTACTTCACATGGGACAAAGCGAACATTACGGGCAATAACGACAAGTATGATCTGATGCAGCCGCTGGCCGGCCCTTCCGGCGAAGTAAACGTCACCCGCACGAACAACTATGGCTTTGACCGCGGCCGCATGGTTATTACAAGCGCGAACAAAAACATAGAGTTAACGGCGAAATGGATTGACCAGCTGTACGAGCCGCTTCAATCGGTGCAGGATAACTGGGGTACTTACGGAGATGAAACACAACAGAACATTTTCAAATTCGACGAGGCAAAAGGCATGCTTGAGCATCTTCCGCTTGAAGGGGCAGCGCCTGCAGAGCTTCGCCAGAAGACTAATATCGGCGGACCGCTTGCGATTCTCGACGAGTATTACGGCAAATACACGACGAAGCCGGACGATGCGGCTTGGCGCCTGAACATTATGAAGGAAAGACTTGTTCCTTACATGAAGGCGGAGAACAACTATCCGAGAATTTTCTTCTCGCTCGAAGACCAGAAGCAGCTGTCCACGATTGAAACCGACTTGTTCGCTTACGTGAACCGGAAACGTGCCGAGTGGATCAAGACGGGCAAGGTCAACGAGGAATGGGCGGATTACTTGAAAGAGCTGAATCGCCTTGGCCTAGAGAAATGGCTGGAAATCAAGCAAAACGGTTATGACAACTATATCAAATCATAAAAAGGTGGACGTTTACTTGGAAGCAATCAAGAAGACCGCATATCGGCCTCTATGGCATTTTGCACCGCAGCAGAACTGGATTAACGATCCGAACGGACTTGTCTATTTCAATGAAGAATATCATCTCTTCTATCAATATCATCCTCATGGCTCGACGTGGGGACCCATGCATTGGGGACATACCGTCAGCAAGGATCTCATTCATTGGGAAGAGCTTGCCATCGCATTGTATCCCGATGAGAACGGGACAATCTTCTCGGGAAGCGCGGTGGTGGATTGGCACAACACAACGGGATTTTTCCCTGAGGAGCCAGGTCTGGTCGCTATCTTTACGAGTCATCATGAGGTAAAAGGCGAACCGGTCGTGCAGACGCAAAGCCTTGCTTACAGCTATGATAACGGCAGGACCTGGACGAAATACGATGGAAATCCGGTGCTGTGCGCAACGAATAAGCCCGACTTCCGCGACCCGAAAGTATTCTGGCATAAGGATAGCGGCAAATGGTTGATGGCACTGGCTACCGAACAGACCATCTCCTTCTACTCCTCGCCGGACCTGAAAGCCTGGGAGCTTGAAAGCGAGTTTGGCGACGGTATCGGCTTTCACGGCGGCGTATGGGAATGTCCGGATCTCTTCCAGCTGACGATTGAAGGAACGGAAGACAGCAAGTGGGTGCTCCTCGTCAGCGTCGGCGACAATCCGGATTATCAGGAAGGCTCTCGCACGCAGTATTTTGTGGGACAGTTCGACGGCTCCGTCTTTACGCCCGATGATGATGAGATTCGGTGGCTGGACTTTGGCCGCGATAACTATGCGGGCGTCAGCTTCTCGGATATTCCGGAGGCAGACGGCCGGAGGATCTATACGGCCTGGATGAGCAACTGGCGTTATGCGAATCATGTTCCTTCGAACGGTTGGAGAGGTTCGATGACGGCGGCCCGCACGCTAGGCCTGAAGCGGTTGGAAGAGAACGGCGAGATTGTTATCGTACAGCATCCCGTTAAGGAGCTCGGAACGTATTTCTCCCGGGTGGCGGCTGAAGCGAAGGGCTTGCTGCTAACTGATGGCCGTAAGGAAGTCATCGATTGTTCGCTGGAGGCATTTGACCTCCGCTTGGAAGCGGTACAGATTGAGGCTCGAGAGCTAGGCATCATCATTCATCATAATGAAGAGCAGTACACGACGATTCAATACTCCTCAGCGGAGCATGCGATTACCCTGTTGCGGAAGCATGCCGGGCCAAATGACTTCTCCGACATGTTTGCGCAGCCTCAGCACATGAAGCTGCATGGATCCGCCTCGGACCGTCTCAGTCTTCGGATTCTGGCCGACGCGGCCTCCATCGAGCTCTTCCTCGCGGACGGTTCGGCAGCTATGACAAGCCTGATCTTCCCGGACCAGACTTGCCGTAGGATCACGCTTTATGCGCTTGATGGTACGGCGCAGCTAGTAAGCTGCACGGTGCTCGCAGCGGAATAACCGGAAAAAGCAATCCCCAACGCCGGCGGCTTGGGGATTGCTTTTTTTCGTGACAAACTTTCGGTTAAGGTCCCTTAGGGACCCTAACCGGAGGCTGCAGTATCCTATTAAGCACGTTAAGGTCCCTTAGGGGCCTTAAGTGCACACAACACGCCATTTAATGGCTGCTAACTCCAAAATTCGTTAAGTTAAGGTCCCAGAGGGACCTTAATCACTGAAAATCACTTCTTAAACTCTGCGTTAAGGTCCCTCAGGAACCTTAACGTCGCGATTCAACGCCATTCCACTATTTCAGCTCGTCCGCGCACCTTCTTATACCCGATAAGACCCTGCCAGGGTCTTATCACTAACCAACTAGCTACTTCTCTAACGAATAAGACCCTACGATGGTCTTATTTCGACGCTTTCCCACCATTCGCCTATCAGCCAACCGGGAGTCCCTTTCCCTGCTCTTCCCACACCCAGCTTGGCACTTCCCGACGCAGTACGGGGGCGATATCCGAAGCGAAACGCTCCATCTGCTCCCGCTGCTCGACTTCGGATAGACCGTCTACGCTTAGTGACAGTACCTGGTGCCCGAAGGCCGCTTGATAGTTTAGTATTTTCTCGATAATCTGCTCCGGGCTTCCGATCAGACTTGGACCTCTGGCGATATTGTCCTCAAGCGAGGTAAACGGAGATTGGTTATGCTGAGCGGCGGCCGTTGCCTGGAACGCCTCATAGTAAGGACGATACCGCTTAACAGCCTCCTCCGTCGTATTCGCGATATACAAGCTGCCCGCGCCTGAACCAACAACCGCTTTCCGCGGATCATGCCCGTAATACGCCAGTCTCTCTCGGTAATGATCGATGAGATCCTTGTATTTCGCCTGCGGATGGAAGCTGTTCGAGGAGAAGATCGGCTCGCCGTAACGGGCGGCAAGCTCGGTGGAACGGGTGCTGGAGGCGCTCCCGTGCCAGATTGGAATCGGCTTCTGCAGCGGTCTTGGCTGCGTTGTTACTTGATGAATGGGCGGACGGTATTGGCCTTGCCAGGTCACATCCTCCTCCCGCCATAGACGCCGAAGCAGCTCGTAACGCTCCTCCATCGAATCCCATTGCTCCTCTTCCGTGATTCCGAAGAGCGGGTAATGCCGCGGATCATTGCCTTTGCCGATAATCATCTCCAGTCTTCCGCCGGACAGATGATCAAGCGTCGCGTAATCCTCGGCGACTCGCACCGGATCCAGCACGCTTAACACCGTTACAGCCGTCAGCAGACGAATGCGGGAAGTTCTTGCCGCAATAGCCGTCAGCAAGAGCGGAGGAGAAGAAGAGAGAAACGGAGCTCCATGCCGTTCTCCAATGCCGTATCCTTCAAAACCAAGCTTCTCGGCAAGCACCGTCTGCTTGATTATATTTTCGATTTTTTCGCTGGTCGTAAAATGCTCCCCCGTCACCGGGTTCTTCAAATTCATAACCAGGCTGAACCATATAAATTTCATAGGCTTTCACTCTCCTTTGGCGTCGTAAGCGGTGGTGCCGGCATCCGTCTGCCCAGCAGCAAAGCAATCGGAATCGCGCAGGCGACAATGATGCTGGATACGAAAAACACATCGTGGATGCTATGCATGTAAGCAAGACTGTATGCCCTCGTCCCTTCTACCCCTCCGCCCGATTCAGCCAGATGGACCGACAGTCGGGAATAAAATAAAGACGTGCAGAGGCCTAACGCCATAGCGCTAAATACTTGCCGCAGCCAATTGAGCAAAGCCGACGCATGCCCGATCCATTCCTCGGGAACGGACGACATGCTTGCGTTTGTTGTTGGCGTGGAAGCAAGACCGGTTCCGGTATTGCGGATGGCGAGCCATACGATAATCGCGATAAGACTGGTCTCAGGAGGCATCTGGCTGAAATAATAGGTACTCACAACCAGAATCGCGCAGCCGATCATAATCAGCTTGGCCGGTCCTAATCTGTGATACCATTTGCCGGCGGCAAACGTGGCAGCCGTTAAGCATGCCGCGGCGGGAAGGAACAGAAGACCAACCCTGAACGGCGATAATCCTTTCATCTCAACCAATAATAAAGGCATGAAATAGACAACCGAATAAAGTCCAAACGATAGAATAAGGGAGGCCATCAGACTCAGCGAAAATCTGGGGTTGAGCAGCAGACGAAGCTGCAACAGGGGATGCTCGCTGCGGCGAGCCTGCCATATGAATAGCGCAAAGCTGCCGACGCCAACAAGCAGCATCATCCAAGTAAGCAAGCTGTTCCAGCCCCATACGGTCATGTTGCCGAATAACAGCAGCAGCGCGAGACTTCCGCCCGTTGCAAGCAGCAGCCCCGGCCAATCCAATCGGGCGAGCCCGTTTGCCGAGTCCTTCGGAATAACTAACGCCCCTACAATCCAGGCGACGAATCCGACCGGTACGGTCACCAGGAATATAAGATGCCAATCGAAGCTTTGCAGCCAGCCGCTGAGCGATGGGCCAATTGCCGTGCCTAATACCGTGGAGAAGGACCACACGCTAAGGGAAAAGGATTGCTTTTCCGCTCTAATCGTCCGGTAAATCAAGGCAAGCGACACCGGCTGAATAAGCCCGCAAAACAATCCTTGTACAATACGAAACGCGATAAGCGCCCCTACATTCCAGGATAACGCACATAGAAACGAGCTGACCGTGATTCCCCCGATTGCAAACAGAAACAGCCGCTTGCAGCCAAACCGCTCCATCGCATAGCCGGTAATAGGAACAACAATGCCGCTCGCCAAGGTAAAGCCCGTCATCATCCATTGAACCGTCTGCAGCTCCGTACCGAATATCCGAATAAAGCCGGGCAGCGACACGTTAAGCGAGACGACATGATACATCCCGACAAAGGATCCGATAAAAATAGCCGCCAGCACCGGCCAGAATGACGGGTAGGATGCTGCCGGCTCCTTCTGCTCCGCCTGCTTCATAGTAAGGTATAGTGACAAGCCGCATAACGATCCTCGCCTAACGGGCGAAGCTCCGGCTGCTCCTTCCTGCATCTTTCCGTCGCGAACGGACAACGGGGGTGGAACCGGCAGCCGCTTGGCGGATTTGCCGGCGAAGGGATTTCGCCTTGAATCGGTGCCACGCTGCCGTGCTGACCCGGGACGGGCTGCGGAATCGATTTGATGAGCAGCTTCGTATACGGGTGGGCAGGCTGGCGGAACAGCTCATCGCTTGGCGCGATCTCCACAAGCTTGCCCAGATACATAACGCCAATCCTGTCCGAAATATGTCTTACAATCTGCAAGCCGTGGGCGATAAACAAATAAGTCAGACCCAGCTTCCGTTGGAGCTCCTGCAGCAAATTAACGATTTGCGCCTGAACCGACACGTCGAGAGCGGACACGGCCTCATCGGCAAGAATAAAGCTTGGGTTCAAGGCAATTGCCCGGGCAATGCCAATGCGCTGCCGTTGACCGCCGGAGAACTCATGCGGGTACTTACCGACACTCGAAGGGTCAAGCCCAACTAACAGGAGCAGCTCTTCCACGCGATTTTTACGCTCGCCAGCCGTCCATGCGCCGTGTACCTTAAGCGGTTCGGCAATGCTGTCGCCAATCGTCCATCTAGGGTTCAAGGAACCGTAAGGATCCTGAAAAATAACCTGCATATCCTTCCGTAACGGACGGAGCTGTGCGCCATTTAATCCCGTCAGCTCCTTGCCCTGAAACAGTACCTTGCCTGAGGTCGCCTGCTCCATCTGCAAAAGAACCCGGCCTAGCGTAGATTTGCCGCTTCCCGATTCGCCAACCAGACCAAACGTCTCCTTCTTCCGAATGGAGAACGAGACATCGTCAACCGCCCGGATGAAGGTACGTGGCGCGGTAAAGCCTTTTCGCTTCACCGGATAATACTTGCGCAAATGCTCGGCGGCGAACAAAATTCCGCTGTCTCTGCCGGAAAGGGCATCCTCTGACTTTTCTTCAAGCGAAGCAGATTCTTCCACCCGGAAGGCGGCGGATTTGCCTCTAACCGCAGGCTCCGCGGCAACCTGTTCCGCTTGCCAGCATGCTACCTCGCTTCCGCTCTGATCTGTAAGCGGCGGAGCTTCCGCCCGGCATCGCTCCGTTGCGTATTCGCAGCGGGGATGGAACAAACAACCTTCAGGCAGCGCGTTAAGTGACGGAATAGATCCCTGAATGGCATAGAGCCGTTCGCCGCGTACGCTGTCCAGCGGGGGAATCGATTGAAGAAGCCCTCTCGTATACGGATGACGGGGTCTTGCGAACAGCTCCTCCGCCGTCCCCTGTTCAACGATCCGTCCGGCGTACATGACGACAATCCGGACCGCCATCTCCGCGGCAATGCCAAGATCATGGGTAATGAGCAGAATCGACATTCCCAGTTCCTGCTGCAACTCCTGCAGCAGCTGCAAAATTTGGGCCTGAATCGTAACATCCAGAGCCGTGGTTGGTTCATCGGCAATCAGCAGATCCGGGCTGCAGGAGAGGGCCATCGCAATCATTGCCCGCTGGAGCATGCCGCCGGACAACTCGCCGGGATACTGCTTCATTCGAATCTCCGCCTCGGGGATACCAACACGGCTTAACAGCTGAATGCCCCGGTCCCAGGCGACCCGCCGGCTCACCCGCTCGTGCTGGATGATCGTCTCGGCAATCTGCTGCCCAATGGTAAAGACCGGATCAAACGCAGCCATTGGCTCCTGGAAGACCATCGCTACCCGCTTGCCGCGCAATTGCCGGAGCTCCGCTTCGGGCAACGCCGCAATATCCCGTCCTTGCAGCAGGATGCTTCCCCGCGTAATGGATCCTTTCTCGTAATCAATCAGCCGCATAATCGCTTTGGAAGTGACCGTCTTGCCGCTGCCGGATTCTCCGACCAGACAGACGGTTTCCCCGGGCTGTATCGAGAAGGATATATTCGTAATCGCTTCAAGCAAGCCGTTTTGGGTCCGAAAACCTACGGACAGCTCCCGAATATTAAGCAATGCCTCCAATAGAGCTCCCCCTTCCTACCTCGCGCTTTTCTTCGGATCAAGCTGATCTCTCAGCCGGTCGCCGATCATATTGACAGCCAGCACAAACATCGTGATCGCAAGTCCCGGGAACGTACAGATCCACCAGGCAACCGTCAAATACCCGCGCCCCTGCGACAGCAGCGTTCCCCAGTCCGGCACTTCCTTCAGCACGCCAAGGCCAAGAAAGCTAAGCCCCGACCCGGTCAGAATCGATGTCCCGATTCCAATCGTCGCCATAACGAGCAGCGGGGACAGCGAATTGGGCAATACATGCTTCCAGAAAATATGGAAGGGCGATGCGCCGGCAGCCTGCGAAGCCTGAATAAACGTCCGGCCTTTAATACTCATAATCTGCGACCGCATAATGCGCGCATAACCCGGTATGGAGGCTATGGCTACCGCCAGCACGATATTAAACAGGCTTTTGCCAAGCGCGCCCGCAATCGCAAGCGCTAGCAGAATGCCCGGGATGGTCATTAGAATATCGTTGAAGCGCATCAGCACCGCATCGATCCAGCCCCCCGCATAACCGGACAAGGCGCCAATCGCCCCGCCTGCCAATCCGCCGACAAGAACGGAAGCGAAGCCGATAAACAGCGAATCCCGGCTGCCGTATACAACCACGCTGAATATATCCCTGCCGAAATAATCCGTCCCGAACAGATGTGCCGCGCTGGGCGCCTGCATAATGCTGTCTGTTAACATCTCGGTGGGCGAATAAGGGGCAATCCAGGATGGCACAACCGCGCATGCCGCAATAAACAAGATAACGAGGGCTGCCGCAAACAGGAACAGATTGCTTGACGTCAAACGTCTGAAACGGATAGCCGTCAGGCTTCTTCCGCTTCTTTTGTACGGGAGTGTACGGGCCGTAGCCGCTTCACGCATACGTACTTGGCTCCTTTCTTCATAACCTTACGCCGAGCGCCTTACTCTCGGATCAATTAGCGAATAGGACAAATCGACAAGCAGGTTCACCAGGACGTAGATCAGCGCGGTAAAAAAGATAACGCCCTGCACGACCGGCAGATCCTTCGCCATCAAAGCGTCCCCGATAATCCGTCCGATGCCTTGCCGGGAAAACACCGTTTCAATCACGACGGTTCCCGCCAGCATCTCCCCGATCAGCATGCCAATCATCGTGACCGCGGGAATAAGCGCATTCCGCAGCGCATGCTTATACATAACGGCACGCTCGGACAATCCTTTGGATCGCAGCGTAAGCATAAAATGCTCGTCGATAATGTCCAGCATGCTGCTTCGGACCATTCTTACGATAAAGCCGGCTCCAACAATGCCTAGCGTAAGAGCCGGGAGCACAAGCGTGCGCCATCCGTCCGAGCCCATGGCCGGGAACCAGCCAAGCTGCAGGCTAAACAGCACGATAAGCAGAATGCCCGACCAGAAGGTCGGCATCGAAATGCCGAACAATCCGACGAGACGGGCAAGGTAATCAATGGGACCGTTGCGGTGAACGGCGGACAATACGCCAAGCACAAGGCCAATCGTAACCGAGACTAGCGCGCTTGCCGCCGTCAGCGCCAGGGTTGCGGGGAAATGCTCCAGAATTTTATCCAGCACCGGCTCGGAATTTAATAAGGAATATCCGAAGTCTCCCTGCACCATATCGCTTATGTAGCGGATGAATTGGATATAGAAGGGCTGATCCACTCCCAGCTGATGCTTCAGATTCGCAATCTGCTCGGCCGTGGCAACCGACGGATCAATCATCGAATCCGTCGGGTCGCCGGGCAAGACATACAAGATCGCGAACACCAGCACCAAAGTGCCCGCGATCACCAGCAATGCAGAGAGAATGCGTTGGGCAATGTACATGGCGAGCCGCCTCCCTATTAATTAAGAACTAAGCGAGACCCCGTTGAACAGCGGATAGCCCAGCGAATCAAATACAAGTCCTTGCACGGATTTGTCCGCGGCGACTGTATACGGGAATACGTAAATCGGCAGAATAACCGCCTGGTCGATAATGTAATGCTGGATTTGCTTATAAATTTCCGCGCGTTTCGTATCATCCGTTTCTACGCGGCCTTGCTCAAGCAGCTTGTCGATCTCCGGATTGGACAATCGGGTAAGCGACTTTTGAGCCTTTGGATCAGTCGTGTGATAGAACGGATACAGAGCGTTCGGATCCGAGTTCACCTGGCTGTTGCCGTAGAGATCATAATCGCCGTTGGTATAAACAACCGTCCGTACGTCCTTCGTAATCTCCACTTCAACGGCAATGCCAAGCGCCTTCAGCTGCTGCTGAATAATAACCGCGATATCGTTGCGCTTCTCGCGGTTTGGCGTTCCATCCACGTAATGCAGGGTTAGCTTCTTGCCGGCCTTCTCGCGGATACCGTCAGAGCCTTTTACCCACCCCAGCTCATCCAGCAGTGCGCCCGCCTTCTCCAGATCCGGCTTTACCCCGTTCTCAAGCGAAGGATCATAACCGAAGGTACCCGGCGTAAGCGGCGACCAAGCACGGTCATAAGTACCCAGATACAATGTCTTCACAATGCTGTCGACGTCAACGGCCAGTTGGACCGCCTGTCTTGCTTTGGCATCGTTCCAAGGCTCATGCTCCTGATTGAAGAACAGCGTATAAGGCAGGCCAACCGTATTGGCTCCTAGAAGTTGAACCTTCGAATCGCCCTTTAAGGCTACGATATTTTGCGGAGGAACCGTCTCTGCCGCCAGCACCTGACCGCTCTGCACGCTGCCGATCCGGGTTGCTTCCTCCGGAACGATCTTGAAGGTAATGCCGTCCAGATACGGTGCGCCCGCATTCGTTACAAGCTCGGGCGCCCACTTATAGTCGGGGTTCTTCGCCACTTCGATTTGGGCGTTCTGCTCCCATTTCACAAACTTGAACGGCCCTGTGCCAACCGGATTCAGACCAAATTGGTCACCGTATTTCTTAGCGGCCGTAGGCGATACGATCCCAAGCAGCGCCTGGCTCAGGTTGCCGAGGAACGCGCGTGAAGGGGTAGCAAGGTTCAGCTTCACCGTATACTCGTCAATGACTTCCGAGGATTGATACGGAGCAAGCAGGGCCGCCGCATTCGCAGCTTTCGTAGCCGGATCGAGAATACGGTCGAAGTTATATTTGACTGCTTCGGCATTAAACGGCGTGCCGTCCTGGAACTTCACGTCTTGACGCAGCTTGAAGGTATAGCTCAGACCGTCTTCCGAAATCTCCCACGAAGTGGCAAGCCAAGGCTTGATGGAATTGTCCGGAAGCTGTACGACAAGCGAGTCATATATCGTGCGGATGACGCGTACGGCAACGGCCAGGCCGCTGCGGTGCGGATCAAGCGTATCCGGCGAAGTAGCGAGAGCGTAAGTCAGTTCTCCCCCTTGCTTCGCTTCCGCGGAAGCTGCGGGAGTATCCGTCTGCTGCTGCGCCTGCTGGCCGTTATTGCCGCTCCCTTTATTTGACGCGCACCCAGGCAGAACGAGCGCCAGAACTAACAATAAGGCAGCCGAGCTTCGGAGTGATTTGCGTTTCCATTTGAATGTATTCATCGGATTTCTCTCTCCTATTCGATTAGTTAACGGTCACTCCAGCCTGTTTGCGTGCTGCTGCATAACGGTTCTCCGGAACCGGAATCCCCAGATTGCCGCGAAGCGTATCGGCTTCATACTCGGTACGGTACAATCCGCGCTCCTGCAGAATCGGTACAACCAGCTCGACGAAATCATCCAGGCCGCGCGGCGTAGCCGATGCAATTATGAACCCGTCTGCCGCTTCCTCTTCAAACCATTCCTGTACCCGATCGGCTACAAATTCCGGCGTTCCGATAAAAGCATTGCGGGGAGTTGCCGCCTGCAGAGCGACCTCGCGAAGCGTAAGCCCCTGCTCCTTGGCGCGGCGCTTGATCCGGTCGGTTGTGCTGCGGAAGCTGTTGGAGCCGAAATCGCCAAGATCCGGGAACGGTGCATCCAGCTCGTATTGCGAGAAGTCATGATGCTCGAAAAATCTTCCCAAATGGTCGAGCGCTTTCTCGATCGTAACCAGATCCGCAATCTGCCGGTACTTCTCTTCCGCTTCCTCCTGCGTGCGTCCGATAATAGGCCCGATGCCCGGGAAAATAAGCGTATGCTCCGGATTACGGCCGTTCTCCGCGATACGACGTTTTACATCGCGGTAGAATTCCTTCGCATCCTCAAGCGACTCCGGCCCCGTAAATACGGCATCTGCCGTCTTCGCCGCAAGATTGCGTCCGCTGTCCGACGATCCTGCTTGGAACACAACGGGCTGACCCTGCTTCGAGCGTGCGATGTTCAGCGGTCCTTGAACGGAGAAGAACTCGCCTTGATGATTCAGGCGGTGCAGCTTCTCCGAATCAAAGAATACGCCGGTCTCTTTATCGCGGACAAATGCGTCGTCTTCCCAGGAGTCCCACAAGCCTTTCGCAACCTCCAGGTACTCCTCGGCGATCTTGTAACGTTCGCTATGCTCCGGATGCTGCTTGCCGCCAAAGTTAAGCGCGCTGCCTTCAAGCGGAGAAGTGACGACGTTCCAGCCTGCGCGGCCGCCGCTGATATGATCGATCGACGAGAACTGGCGGGCAACCGTAAACGGCTCGCTATAGGAGGTCGACAGCGTCCCTACAAGCCCGATGTTGGAGGTAACCGCTCCAAGCGCGGACAGGATCGTAATAGGCTCGAAGCGGTTTAAGAAGTGGGGAATCGATTTTTCGGTAATGTACAGACCGTCGGCGATAAAGAGGAAATCGAATTTGCCTTCTTCCGCTTTAAGCGCCTGCTGCTTATAGAAACCGATATTGACGCTTGCATCCGCCGGAATATCGGGATGTCTCCAGCCTGAGCTGCTTCCGCCCACGCCATGAATAATAGCTCCCAATTTTAATGCTTTCTTCTTCGACATATACACTCCACCCTTATCTCCATTTTTGTCTGACTCAATAAAATTCCGCTTCAGCAACATTTCCCATCTGTTTAATAGGAATTTATCTTGGCAATACTCTAACACCGGGCTTTCGGCGGCACAATAGCATATAAATCTCTTCTATCGACTGTTAGGTATCATCTATGGGTCAAGATTTATGGCAGTGAGAAAACCTATAAAAAAAAACACCAATTGCCTCAGCAATCGGTGTTTCCTTCCTTCTATGACGATGATCCCGCAGCGAGCTGAACGAGCAGTCTGGTGCCGTGAACAAGCACGGACTCATCCAGATCAAACTTCGGCCGATGCAGCCCTTCCCGAATGCCACGCGAATCATTCCGGCAGCCCAGCAAAATAAATGCACCAGGCACTTGGTCCAAATACCAGCCGAAATCTTCTCCGGCCAAGCTTGGCTCAAGCTGCTGCCGCACATTCTCACCGCCAAGCACAGCCGTGTCTGCGCGGATAACCTCAAGAACCGCTTCGCTGTCATTCACAACCGCAATCCCTTCGCGAAGGGCAATATGGTAGAAGCCGCCATAGGCAAGCGATGCCGCTTGCGCATGCCGTTCCAGTCCGGCCGTAATGGCCGCAACGGTCTGCTTGCTGAACGCGCGGAAAGTTCCCGTTATGACGCTTTGCTCGGCAATCGCGTTAATGACCGTACCGGCGCGCACGGTTCCGAAAGCAAGCACGGCCTGCTCCCGCGGATCAATGCTGTTTGCCATCATCCCGTTTACTCCGGCAATATAAGCCCCCGTCATCTGGATCGCATCCGCCGCCAGATGAGGCGAGCTGTGATGGCCGTTTGTCCCTTGAAACGTCACGTGGAAATGGGAAGAGGCCGCCATCGCATATAACGAATGGATGCCAATCGTGCCCGCATCAAGCTCCGGCCATACATGCAGGGCATAACAGCGGTCAACGCCTTCGAGTATGCCCGCCTCGATCATATCTCTTCCGCCGGAGAGCAGCCGGCCGTCCAGCGGACTTGGCAGCGCTCCTTCTTCGGCAGGCTGGAAGACAAAGCGGATCTCCCCGGCAAAGCTCTCCCGGTAAGCCGCAAGCGTCTTTGCCGCGCCGAGCAGCATAGCCGTATGCGCGTCATGACCGCAGGCATGCATCACTCCATCAGTCTCCGATTTATAATCGACATCATTTAATTCCGTAATCGGAAGGGCATCCATATCGGCACGCAGCAGAAGGGTCCGGCCGCCCTCAAGCCCGCCGCGCAGCACGCCTACCACGCCTTTGCCAAAATGGGGGCCGACGCCCGTTTGGACGTCGATCCCCCATTCCTCGAGCAGCCCCGCAACCAATGCCGCCGTACGATCCGTATCGTACAGCAGCTCCGGATGACGGTGCAGGTCGCGGCGAATCGCGATAAGCTCGTCATGCAGCGAACCCGCATACGCCTGCATATCCTCGATGGCTGCTTTATTTATGTTCAGACTCAAACGTGTTCAGCTGCTTTCGTATAACGGTTAGCCGGAATCGGCAGACCCAGATTGCCGCGCAGCGTATCCCCTTCGTACTCGGTGCGGAACAAGCCGCGCGCCTGCAGAATCGGAACCACATGCTCAATGAAATCCTCAAGGCCATGCGGCACCGAAGAACCAACCATAAAGCCGTCGGCAGCGCCGGCTTCGAACCACTCCTGTACCCGGTCCGCAACCTGCTCCGGCGTTCCGATGAAGATAGGACGAGGAGTCGCAACCTGCAGAGCCACTTGACGGAGCGTCAGGCCCTTCTCCTTCGCATTGGCTTTGATTTTGTCCGTACCGCTTTGGAAGCTGTTGCGGCCGAGATCTCCCAGTTCAGGGAACGGCGCGTCCAGATCGTATTGGGAGAAGTCATGATGCTCGAAGAAGCGTCCCATGTAGACGAGCGCATTTTCCGCCGATACAAGATCCACAACCTCCTGATATTTGCGCTCCGCTTCTTCCTCCGTGCTGCCGATAATCGGACCGATGCCCGGGAATACGAGAACGTTATCCGGGTTGCGACCGAATGCGGCCGCGCGGCGCTTCACGTCCTGATAGAACCAAACCGCATCCTCAACCGAATCATGGCCGGTGAAGATCGCATCCGCATGTTTAGCGGCATAGTCTTTGCCCACATCAGACGCTCCCGCCTGGAAAATAACCGGCTGGCCCTGCTTCGAGCGGGCAATGTTCAGAGGACCTTTAACGGAGAAGAACTCGCCTTCGTGATTAAGCGTATGCAGCTTGGCAGGGTCGAAGAAAACGCCGGACTCTTTGTCGCGGACAAACGCATCGTCTTCCCATGAATCCCACAGGCCGCGCGTAACATCCAGGTATTCCGTCGCGATCCGGTAACGCTTGTCATGGTCCGGATGCTCCTTCTTGCCGTAGTTCAGCGCGGAGCCTTCAAGCGGGGAAGTAACGATATTCCAGCCTGCGCGGCCGCCGCTGATTACGTCAAGCGAACCGAACTGGCGCGCAACCGTAAACGGCTCGCTGTACGAAGTGGACAACGTGCCAACAAGACCGATATGCTTGCTGACTGCCGCCAGAGCGCTTAAGATCGTAATCGGCTCGAAGCGGTTCAGGAAATGCGGAATCGATTTTTCGTTAATATAAAGACCGTCAGCGATAAACGCCAGATCAAACCTGCCGGCTTCCGCTTTCTCGACCCATGATTTGTACAGCTCGAAATTGACGCTAGCATCGGACGGAACCTCCGGATGTCTCCACAGCGAAGTGCTGCTGCCGACGCCATGAAGCATCGCGCCCAGCTTTAATTGTTTGCGTGCCGTCATTACGCATTTCCCCCTTTTGCTGTGGATATCGTAACGGAAAGAGCGATGTAAGCGGCTTTGATCCGGTCAATCTGACCCAGATGATGCTGCACATGCTTCGTGAATCCTTGAATAATGTCGCGGACGCGGACCGTTTCCCCTTTGAAGTTGATGCCCGTCTTATCCAGATCCTGCTCGCTCAGCCGGCCAAACAGCAGACCGTTGTACTGCAGCAGCGCCCAGAATACATTCAAAATGTCGGACGCGTTGCCGTCATTGGAATGCTGGCCCGACACCCACAGGTCCTGGTTGAAAGCGGGAAGCTGCGCCTTCGTATCCGCAAGAATGTCGCGGATGCGGAAGGATACCACGATATTATGATCGGCCAAATGGGACAGCACCTCGGTAATGCTCCATTTCGCTTCGTTTTCTTTCCATTTCAGCTGTGCTTCTTCTACCCCTGCGATCGCCTGAGTCAATTGAAGATGCGTGTCCAAATAAGCTTGAATATCGATGGCACTCATTGGAAGTCCTCCTTTAATTCGTGCGGTTCAGCCGCAAAATGTGATAATGCGCGAATAGCCGTACCGGCCAAGAAATCAGCCGCAACCGGAAGTGCTCGCTCATCGAGATCAAACGCCGGATGATGCCATTCTTTGGGCCCGTCCGTCCCTACAAAGACGAACAGTCCCGGCACCAGCTGCTGGTAAGCCGCAAAATCTTCCCCGGCAAGGGAAGGTACCGGACTAACCGGAAGCAGCTCCAACTGCACGGCTTCCTGCCATGCCAGCTCCGCCAGTCCTTCATCGTTATGAACCGGCGGCGGACCTTCCATCCAGCGGACTACGGCGGTTGTATCGAAGGCAGCGGCAACGCCCGCTACCACCTGGTCGAACCGCTCGCGGACGCGGCGGCGGATATCCGGATCAAAGGTACGGATCGTACCGTCCAGCACAGCCTTCTCCGGAATCACATTCCACGCCGTACCGCTGTTCAGCTTCGTCACGCTGATCACCGCGCTGTCGAGCGCTCCTACATTACGGCTGACAATCGACTGGAGCGCGGTAACGATATGCGCAGCCGTTAGTACCGGATCGTTGCCGGCTTCCGGTACGGCGGCATGCGAGCCGCGTCCCGCAACCTCAACAACAAAGCCGTCGGCGGCAGCCATAAGCGGACCGCCTTTAATGCCGATCGTGCCAACCGGCAAATCCGGCTTGTTATGCAAGCCGAATATCGCCTGCACGCCTTCCAGCGCACCGCTGTCAATGACCTGCCGCGCGCCTTTCGCCTTCTCTTCGGCCGGCTGGAAGATCAGGCGGACCGTGCCTTTCAGCTCCCGCTCGCGATCCTTCAATAAATAAGCAGCTCCGATAAGGGCTGCCGTATGGAAATCATGGCCGCAGGCATGCATCTTGCCCGGAACAGCCGAAGCAAACGGAAGTCCCGTCTCTTCCTGAATCGGAAGGGCATCGATATCGGCGCGAAGCGCAATAACCGGTGTACCCGACCCGATCTCGGCGACAACGCCGGTCTTCAGCGGATAATCCGCGATACGGATGCCGCCCGCTTCAAGCAAGCTCTTGATTCGGATTGTCGTTTCGAATTCCTCGTGGGACAGCTCCGGATTCCGGTGCAGCTCCCTGCGGATATCCGTCAACCGGCCTGCTAACGCAGCAGCGCTGCGGGTTGTTGTATCGTTACTCATTCGTCCACCTCACCTTTCAAAGCTTAAGCCGTTACTTCGGCAAATGCCTCGCTAAGCAGCTCATACGAGCGGATCCGTTTCTCGAACGGTGAAATATTCGTTGTGATAATAAACTCGTCTACGCCGGTTGCTTCCTGCAGGGCAAGCAGCTTGCCGCGTACCGTTTCTTTGGAGCCTGCCGCAATAAGCGGCTCTTTCTCTTCAATCGTGTATTCCTCGCCGGATTGTTGACCGTAAGCCTCGGCTTGCTCTACCGTGCCAAGCGTAACCTTGCGGCCGCTGGCCAAATGCACCTTCACCAGCTTTTGCGGCGGAATCAGGCTTACCGCTTCCTCGTCCGTATCCGCTACGATGGCAGCCAATGCCAGAATCGCTTGCGGCGCGGCACCCAGCTCATAATTAAAGGCTTGCTTATATTTAAGAACCGAATCAACGGCAGCTTGCTCGTCTCCTCCGATGAAGAGGGAGAATACGTAAGGCAGACCAAGACTTGCAGCCAGCTCCGCGCTGTCCGCGGAAGCACCAAGTACGTGAAGCTCCGGCGCAACAGCGGGAATCGGCGTCGCCTTAATGCCTGCCAACGGTCCTTCTTCCTCCGTCCGTCCTTCTACGTATCCGCGGAGCTCGGCGATTTTGTCCGTGAGCGACAACGGGTTCACGATATTGCGCTGCAGCGCCTGCGTGCTGCGCGGAAGCCCGCCGGGAGCGCGGCCAACGCCAAGATCAACACGACCGGGTTCGAGGGATGCTAGAACATGGAAGTTCTCCGCTACTTTATAAGGGCTGTAGTGCTGCAGCATAATACCGCCGGAGCCAACCCGGATTTTATTGGTGCGGGCGAGCAGATAGGAGATAAGGACCTCCGGGGAAGAGCCCGCTACATGCTCGGAATCATGATGCTCCGACACCCAGAAGCGGCGGAAGCCAAGCTCCTCCGCTTTTTGCGCCAACGCAACCGTATGAGCGAATGCTTCGGCTGAAGTTTCGCCCGGGTAGACCGGGCTTTGATCCAAAATGCTTATTGTAATGGACATGCCGTTTAATCCCCTTTCAGACTACTAGATCGAATAGCTCGGCTCCGTTGAAAACCGCTTCAGGAACTGTTTGGTCCGCTCTTCCTGCGGATTCCCGAACAGCTCGGCCGGAGGGCCTTCCTCGACGACAACGCCGCCGTCCATAAACACCACATGATTCGCTACATCCTGGGCAAAGCCCATCTCGTGCGTCACGATAATCATCGTGATTCCTTCCTTCGCAATCCGGCGGATAACGCCCAGCACCTCGCCTACAAGCTCGGGGTCCAGCGCCGAGGTTGGCTCATCGAACAAGATCACCTCGGGCTCAAGCGCAAGCGCTCTTGCGATGCCGACGCGCTGCTGCTGACCGCCCGACAACTGGCTTGGATAAGCATCCAGCTTGGCGCCAAGACCTACCTTCTCGAGCAGCTCGATGCCGCGTTTGCGCGCTTCTTCCTTGCCGATCTTCTTCACCACGATCAGTCCCTCGATAACATTCTCGAGCGCCGTCTTATGGCTGAACAGATTGTACTGCTGGAACACCATCGCCGAGCGCTGGCGCAGCGAATAAATGTCCTTTTTCCCCGCATGCTTCGCGTTAAGGGCGAAATCGCCGATCCGGATCTCTCCTTCGTTTGGCTTCTCCAAATAATTGATGCAGCGCAGCAGCGTAGTTTTGCCGGAGCCGCTTGGTCCCAGAATGGCAACAACCTCGCCCTTATTAACGGTGAGATCAATCCCTTTCAGGACCTCTTGGCGTCCAAACGATTTGTGGATACCGCTAAGCTTAATCATGCTACCCCTCCCTTGCTGTACACGCGGATTCTTCTTTCGATAAGGCCGGTACAACGTTCAATCAGGATCGTTAATCCCCAGAATATTAAAGCTGCGGCTACGTACGATTCGAAGAACTTCCAGTTCGTAGAAGCCACAATCTGCGCTTTGGCGTTCAAATCGACAACCGATACGGTAAAAGCAAGCGTCGAGCCGTGCAGCATCCCGATAACCGAGTTGGACAGGTTCGGCAGGCTTGCTGCCAGCGCTTGAGGAAATACGATGCGGCGAAGCGCCTGCGGCGTTGTCATCCCAATCGACCGGGCGGCTTCCATCTGCCCGCGGTCCACCGCCAATAGTCCTGAGCGGACCACCTCCGATAAATAAGCGCCTGCCGTAATCGAGAACGAAATGTAAGCAAAGCCGATCATCGGGATCTTGGCGGAATTCCATCCGAGATCGAACTGCGCCGACAATCCGTCAACAAGCATCGGCAATCCGAAATAAATGAGGAGCAGGTGCGTCAGCATCGGCGTACCGCGGATAAAGGTCACGTAACCGCTCGACAGCTGGGATAGTACCGGAATCCGGTAAATCCGGGCAAGCGCCGTTATTACGCCAATCACAAATCCGACGGACACGGATACGAGAGTAATAAGCAGCGTAGTTGGAACAGCCGACCATAGCTGCAGGAATGCGGTCCATATAAAGGACGGATCAAGCTTCATAACGCGGCACCTCCTTTAACTCGCGGGTTAAGCCGCCCAAAGACAGGCGCTTGCGTTTTCTGCTAAAGAACCGGTTCTTTTCATTGCTATCCCGGCGCAGATGGCGGGACAAACGGCGCTCTGCGAGCAGCATAAGACGTTCCAATACGATACTCATAACGAGATAAATAAGGGCTAACGCAATATAAGTTTCGATAAAATGCTGGGACAGCGAGCCCAGCGTCTGGGCTTTGCCCGTCATCTCCATAACGCCCAGCGTAAAAGCAAGCGAAGTATCCTTAAGCATCGCAATGACAAGATTGGTGAATACCGGAACGGCAATCCCTACCGCCTGCGGCAGCACGATCCGGGTAAAAGCCTGATACCCGGTCATGCCTACGGCATAAGCCGCTTCCACCTGCCCCCGGTTAACCGCAAGCACGGCTGCCCGGATCGTCTCCGATACATAAGCACCTACGTTAAGGCCAAAGGTAAGAATTACGAAATAAAGGACGGGAAGCTTTGAGATGTCGATCGACACCAGCTTCAGAATTTCCGGAAGGCCGTAATAAAACAGGAACAGCTGAATGAGAACCGGCGTGCCCCGGAAGAAGGAAACGTACACCATCGATACATTCCGAAGCACCGGTACGTTGTATAGGCGGGGCAAAGCTACGAGAAAACCGACAAGCAGCCCCAGTCCGATAGCGCCTGCCACGATTAGCAGGGTAATATTCAGCGTACTCAGCAGTTTGGGAATAAAATCGAACACGTAATTAATATCGAAGCCATACTCCATCTTGCGGTCTCACCTCTCATTACTCATTCGCTTTCGCTTGCTATTTCGCGCTGTCCGCCGTAAAGTCGCCGCCCAGCCATTCCGTGCTCAATTTGCCCAGCGTTCCGTCTGCTTTAAGCTCCTTCAGTGCCACGTCAATCGCATCGGACAGCTCTTGTTCCGCCGGATCGTTCTTGCGGAGCACGAACAGGATGTCGGCTTCGGACAGGTTATCGCCCGTTGTCTTCAGCTTCGCTTGCGGATCGATCAAGGACAATGTAAAGTCGGCTGCCAGCGTAGCGTCTACGCGGCCGGTCGTAATTTGGCTGACCGTATCGTTAGCTGCGCCGTTTTGGTATACGATGTTGATTTTCTTGTCATGATCCTTGTTGTAGTTCTCCAGAATTTGCGCTTGCGCGCTAGTTGCGCCAACCAGCACCTTCTTGCCTGCCAGATCATCAAGGGAATGGATCGTGTTGTTGTCCTGCGGGACAACGATTTTATTTCTCCAGTGAGCGTAAGGCTCCGTATTAAAAAGATATTTCGCTTCGCGCTCCGGATTTTTCTCCATTTCATGGGCTACAAGATCAATCTTGTTCGTCTCCAGGCTCAGTAGCAAGTTCGAGAATTCCATCGTTTGAATATCGAATTCGTATTGCGGCAGTCGTTTGTCGATCTCTTTGATGAGCTCAACGTCAAAGCCCGTCAGCTTCCCGTTCTCGTCGATAAAGCATACCTGCGGGAATCCGGTGCCCGTACCGATGACTACCTTCTTCACTTCACCGCCGGCATTGCCTGACGCGGATACGTTAGCAGCTGCTTTATTGCCGTTTTGCGCTTGCGTATTATCCGATTTATTGTTTGAGCCGCAGCCTGCCGCCACCAGAATCAACGACAATGCAGCTGTAACGACTAGTGCTTTTTTCTTCATTTTAAGTACCCCCGTCTTTTTCATTAATTTGCCGCAGCTTGTTCTTCGCTTGCTTTCTCGAACAGCTCCGGATTCACAATCTTGCGGAGCAGATGCATCGTTCCGTCCCCGTTGCCGGAGTCGAAGGAGCGGATGCTTTCGTAACCTCTGCGCTGGTACATTGGCAGAAGCCATGGATGCTTCTCGGCCGTTCCAAGCGTTACGGCATGCGCCCCTTCCTTGCCCTTAATAATCGTATTCTCGACCCAGGTCAGCAGCTTGTCGCCGTACCCTTTGCCTTGCTCGCCGGGATGGACCGCGAACCATTTGATAAACGGCAGGTCCGTAATGGCCTTCACTTCATCGTTTCTCGACAAGGTTATGGTTGCAACGATAACGCCGCCTACTTCCAGCACGTAACACTCATTCTGTATAATGTTGTCCCGTATCTGATCCAGACCGGCATTCGCCGCTGGCCAATTCAGCTTCAGCTCCCGAATGAGCGAATAGGCTTCATACGTCACTTCACGCAGACGCTCCGCATCTTGGGTTCCCGCTTGCCTAAACAATTCACTCATAGTTCCACCCCTTAAATGTCTAATTAGATAATTCCTATAAACTTACTAAGAATTAAGTTGGTATAAATGTATCATCTATCCGCCTAACCGCGCTAATAGACTTTCTCTATCGATCGATTGATTCTATTTGTCCGTGCTAAATGCTGTAAAAGCTCAAATTATCCTTAGGCAGCAGCGCCTGGATATACTCTTCGTTCTCTCCCGTCAGCGCAATCAGGTTCGTATGCAGGGAAATCCCCTTGGTCTCTTCAATCTCAATCGGGATGAGTCTGCCCTTGCTTACTTCTTCCCTTGCGCATAAGCCGGGAAGGAAGCAGATGCCGGCCTTTTGCAGCACAAGCTTCTTCGCCGTCTCGGAATTATCCGCATGGAAAACGATGCGCGGAGGCTGCTCCAGATGCTCGAATACGCGGTGAAGACGCAGCCAGTCCAGCGAGCCGCATTCGAAGAAAACAAGCGGCTGATCACGGATCTCGTCGATGGATACCCTTCCTTCTTCCGCAAACGGATGGCCTTCATAGACATACAGCCGGATAGGATCTTCATAATAGGAGAACGACTGCAGGGACGGATGAACAAGCTTCCGGACAAAAGCGATATCGATCTCCTTATCGAGCAGCTTTTTGACCAGGTCATCCGAAGGAGCCGTTGTTAATTTGAAAGTTAAACGCGGGAATAAACGGGTCAGCCTCGGCAGTAAATCCGGAATCAGATAGTTCGAGACGGACACGGTGCTTCCAATCCGAAGCTCCTGCGGACGGGCTCCCTTCTCTTGCAGATGGAGACGGCCTTTCTGAATCGTCTGAAGAATTTGCTGGGCGTAAGGAAGGAACTGCTTGCCTTTCTCGGTCAGCATAATTTGCTTGCCAAGCCGGTCGAACAGGCGGCAGTCGAGTTCCCTCTCCAGTGTCTGTATGCGGGCGGTAACGGATGGCTGGGAGAGGAAGAGCACCTCCGCCGCTTTATTAAAGCTGCCGTAATGATTGACATACACAAAAGCTTCGATGTTCTCAATATTCATGAATAATCCCTCCGCGACCTTATCGATAGACCTTTTCTATATGGGCGATAAAATTAAATTAGTTTTATCTTATAGGATTAATCGGATTTAGGGAATAGCGAGATTGTAAAAAACTTCAAAATGACGTCAAAAGGCGAATCGAATAGTCTTCGATCCGCCTTAAATTCTTATTCCTCTTCCTATATTCGTACCGAAGACCAATACGTTTTAACCGTTCATTCGTTGCTTCCATACGCTGTAAACGATCTTATTCTGGGTTTATCGTCAGATTCTAATATTCGTAAACGCAAACCATCTATTGAAGCAGGTGCGATACGATCAATCTTCTTATGTCCGATCGCGCTGCCTCGAACAATCTCTTGCCATTCCCCACTGCACCATGCCTCTATCGCATAGGCTCGCACACATTCTCCGTATCGAATGTCCTCCATGATAACTACATGCTCCACAACTGTATTGGGCTCAAGTCCAAGGATAATAAATTGGCCTTCTTGATCTACGGTTTGTGCAAGGGCCTTGCCCAACCTGCGGCTAATCTCATCACCGAACGCAATTACCCGCTCAACGTCAGCATCCGGCAGAAGCCCGCGATTGTCCGGGGCCACATTCAGTAGAAGAGTCGCGCCATGGCCGACGGAACGATAATAAATATCCATCAGACTATCCAGGGACAGCAGAAGTCCTTCCTCATCGGGATGCCAGAACCAGCGATCTTTACGAATCGGTACGTCGCATTCCGCCGGAACCCAGCTTGGGGTCTCAGGCAGCCAGTTTAAGGAGGCATCGCTGAACATGCTGACTCTTGCCGATTCCGCCGTATTCCATGATGGATACGGTGCCACTCCGTCCTCGTTGCCAACCCACCGAATCGTAGGTGCTCCCATGTTAAAAATCATGGCACCGGGCTGATGCTGCTTCACCAGGCTCATAATCCGGCTCCAGTCATACTCTCTGCCCTCAGAGCCGGCTCCGTCGAACCATATTTCTACTAGCGGCCCATAACCGGTTATAAGCTCTTCCAATTGCCGCAGATAGAAGTCATCATAGGCTGCCTTATCCGAATAACAAGGCTCATGACGATCCCATGGCGATAAGTATAGTCCGAATCCGATTCCTTCCTCACGGCATGCTTCAGCGCATTCCTTCACGACATCGCCATGGCCTTCCTTCCAGGGACTAGAAGCAACCGAATAATCCGTTGTCAGCGTTGGCCACAAGCAAAAGCCGTCGTGATGCTTTGCTGTCAACACGAAATATCGGAAGCCCGCCCGCTTGGCTGTACGTACCCACTGGCGGGCATCCAGCTCTGCTGGGTGAAATAAACGAGGCGAATCATTCCCGTCACCCCATTCTTGATCGCAGAACGTATTCATCCCGAAATGACAAAAAAATCCAAGCTCAAAGTCCTGCCACAGTAGCTGATGCTCTGTTGGAAGGGGTCTATTTAAAGAAGAATGCATGATCCTGTTCTGTCCTCTCCACATCGAATAGATTACAGCTGGTGCCCTTATACCTCTCCATCTGCTCCCGCTGTTGGGCTTCGGATAAGCCGTTTACGTTAAGAGACCTGCCTATTCTTCCTGTACGAAGTTTAGCACCTGGTCGTCAACCGCAGCCGTCTCGCCAAGGTCGGGAGCATCGGTTAAATCCACTTCGGGATGTCCGGTTACGCCATGCAGCTCGAATAAAACAATTTCGTTTTCCCCTTTGCGCAGCAGCGGACCCGGCACGTATAACGCGCGCTGCGGTCCCGCTTCCCAATAGCGGCCAAGCTGGAAGCCGTTGATCCAGGCAATCCCCTTCTGCCAGCCGTCAAACCGGAGGAACGTATCGGCAGGTTCATCCACCTCCACAAATCCACGATAGAAGGCAGGACGCCCGTCATGCTGCTGTCCCCCTGTTACTTCCACAGACTCATAGCGGACCCGAGCGAGCTGCTCGGACTCAAGCGGCAGCAGGGTAACCGTCCAGTTCGACTGGAACTGGTTATCGATCAGGATACCTTCCGTTATTCCTTTATGATCGCGCAGATAAGGGCCGTAATTAACGCGGCCCATATTTTCGACCAGGACATCCAATCTTGCCCCTTCTCTGGGAACCGCGATCTCAATCGGCTGCGGATTCCACCGCTCAACAACGCCGATCAGCTTGCCGTCCAGGAATACCTGAGCGCGATCGCGCACCTCGCGAAGATGAAGCTTTTGTCTCGTTCTTGGCCCCTTAACCTGGGTCGAGTACAAAATAAAGCCGTAAGCCTGATCGTAATGCTCCATCGGCCGGATGCTGACGGATTGCACCTGTTCGGCGGATACCTGCTCGAGCTGATCCAGCAAATCGCCCCGTTCCGTTAAAATAACCTTGCCGTAAGCTTTCTTCGGAATCGGAGCCGGGAACGGCG
Source organism: Paenibacillus sp. JDR-2 (assembly GCF_000023585.1). Taxonomy (NCBI): domain Bacteria; kingdom Bacillati; phylum Bacillota; class Bacilli; order Caryophanales; family Paenibacillaceae; genus Paenibacillus; species Paenibacillus sp. JDR-2. Next base: position 6,013,444 of record NC_012914.1, read on the forward strand.
CTCCTTCCGGTATGCCGTGCTTTTCGAGCACGCTTCGGATAGCTTTGTATTTCTCGGTTATATCCCCCCACTCCGTAAGAGGCGCATCATAATCATAGCTTGTTATCGTTGGTTCATAATGCTCACCGTAGTTGGCTCCGCTGTAAAAGCCGAAGTTTGTCCCGCCGTGGAACATGTAGAGATTCACGGATGCCCCTTGCTCCAGCATCTCATCCAATACGTTAGCGACATCCCCCGCCTCCCGGACATGATGCGGCTTCCGCCAATGGTCGAACCAGCCAAGCCAGTACTCCATCACCATCAGCGGTTCGTCCTGTCTATACTCCCGGTATTTCGCGAGGGACTCCGCTACGCGCGAACCGAAGTTAACTGTTGCATGCAGCCCCTCTACCGTGCCGCCCAGCAGCATCTCGTCCGTTGGGCCGTCCGAGGTGAACAGCAGACAGTCAACTCCGCGTCGGATCAGGCCATCCCTCAAGTAAGCCAAATACGCGGTGTCATTGCCGTAGCTGCCGTATTCATTCTCGACCTGCACCGCAATGATCGGACCGCCCCGCGAATCCAGCAGCGGCAGCAGGCGCGGAATAAGCTCGTCATAGTAGCGGTCGACTTTTTCCAGGTATTCATTATCCATGCAGCGCAAGCCCATGGACGATTTCAGCAGCCAGGCCGGCAAGCCGCCAAACTCCCACTCCGCGCATATATAAGGGCTGGGACGGACAATCACGTGCAGGCCAAGCCGGCCCGCCGTCTCTATGAACCGGGCGACATCCGCAAACCCGTCGAAGCGGAAGCTTCCCTCGCGGGGTTCATGCAGGTTCCACGGAATATACGTCTCTACCGTATTGAAACCGCAGGCCTTCAGCTTCAGCAGCCTGTCCTCCCAATATTCCGGCACAACCCGAAAATAATGAATCGCCCCCGACAAAATCCGGAACTCCTCGCCATCCAGCCTATATTTCTGATCCTTCCATGTTAACCGGCTCACCTTATACCTCCAATTAGCTCATGCCCCGCATAGAAAGAAAGCCCCGGAGCAACCGGCAGGTTGTCTCCGAAGCTCTCTTCCGTCAGCTTATGAGCGATTATTTCTTTTCTTTCTCGTTAATGATTTTTGTTGCTTCACTAACCATCCATTTCTGCACATCGTCAATCGACTCATTGCTCAGCATAAACTTGCTGAAGCCATCATCGATGACCTTGGTAAGTGCCGCGGTGGACACCGTAATTACGCTCGAAGCATCCAGGTATTTAATGTTGTCGCCAAACAGCGTGCTTTTCAGGGAATCGACATCGTACAGGTCTTTATTCTCGCCAATGATGCGATCCAGCAGCGCTTTGTTATCCGCTTTTTTCCAACCGGAGAATTCGGTACGCTTGTCGGAATCCGCGGTTGTCATAAAGCGCATCAGCTTAAACGACGCGTCTTTATGCTTGGAGCTTTCGCCCATCACAACCGAGCTGCCGCTTGTGAAATATTTGCCGCCTTCATAATCCTTCGGCTCGGCGCCTTTCGGAGGCAGCGGTACCGGTGCGAACGCCGTCTTGAACGTATGCGGGTATTGCTCCTGGTTGCCTACGTCCGGAATCGTAAAGCTTCCAGTCAAAATCATTGCGGCCTGCTCGTTGAAGAATTCCGTCCGGTAGTTCAGCTTGGCCGCAAGCACGTCGGCATAGGGCTTGGCCGATTTGTCGACGCTCTCCATATCCTTGCGGAGCTGGAAGAAGTATTTGTAGGAAGGATCGGACAAAATCGTCGAACCGTCGTCATAACGGAACGGATCCTTCATAACCGTCTGCGCCGGCGCGTTCATGTACAGCTCCCAGGTATGGAAGTACGTACCGTAGCGCTTGTCCACGCCTTCGCCTTTGGTCAGCTTCTTGGCATAGTCGCGGTAGTCATCCCAGGTCCAGCCATAGGTTGGAACCGGCAGGCCCGCTTCATCCAGCGCATCCTTGTTCAGCAGCACATAGTTGAAGCCCGAAGTCAGCTGCATGCCGTAGTAGTTATCGTTAATTTTCGGATTCACGTAATATTCGTCTTCCGCTACCAGGTTTTCCTGCTTATAGAAATCATTTAACGATGCCAATGCACCTCTTGTCGCACGTTCGTAAACAGCTCCAAGGCTCGGCATCGCTACAACGTCAACCGCCTCGCCCGAGGAGATCAGGAAGTCCAGCTTTTTCAGCATCTCTACGGAATCGCCCGGCACCAGCACGACATGCTCAACCTTGATATCCGGATTCTTGGTCATGAATTCATCCAGCATCGCGTCGGTTGCAACCGCTTGGGCTTCATTATCCCAGTTGTAATACTTGATCGTTACGGATTCCGATTTGCCCGATCCGGATGCGCCTTCGCTTCCCGAATTCGCCGAATTGCCTCCGCATGCGCTGAGCGCAACCGTGCCGGCCAGCAGCAAGCCCGCTACCGCCGTAAACTTGCGTTTTGCTTGTTTCATTTCTGCTTCCCCCTAGAACTTTATAATGACTACACACCCAGTATAACGATCGTCCCATTTTGCCAAGTGTATAATTTTGAGGTGAAACGAGTACTTTTTTGACTACCTTACCCTTTCACGCCGCCTAGCGCAATCCCGTTAATCACCTGCTTCTGCATGATAATGAATATAGCCAGAAGCGGAATAATCGCCGACAAGGCTGCCATCATCATAATCGCGTAGTTATTCGTGTAATCATCCCGGAACAGCGTAATGCCCAGCGGAATGGTGTACAGCTTTTTGCTCAGGAGGAAAATAAGCGGGTTCTGGTAATCATTCCACGTCCAGATGAATTTGATGATCGCCACGGTCGCCAGAACCGGCCGGCAGAGCGGAATCATAATCGAGAAGAACGTCCGCAGATGTCCCGCGCCGTCGATGCGCGCCGCCTCCAAATATTCATCGCTGATATCGGACATGAACTGTCGCAGCAGGAACGTGAAGTAAATCGAGAACATGCTCATCAGAATAATCGCGGCATGCGTATCGTAGAGCCCCAGCCAGCGAATGATGAGAAACCGCGGAATGAGCGTCGCCTGATCCGGAATGATCATAAAGGACAACATCGCCAGGAAGATCATATGACGGCCCCGGAAACGCAGCTTCGTCAGCGCGTAGGCGGACATCGACGAGACCAGCAGCGTGATAAGCGTAGTGATGATGGCAACCTTCAGGGAGTTCCAGTAGAAATGATAAAACGGAACACGTCCCATCCAGACCGATTTGAAGTTGTAAATAAAGTTGATTTTCTCCGGAATCCACTGGATCGGGAAGCGCATGACATCCTTCTCGAACTTGAAGGCCGACGAGACCATCCAGACGAGCGGGGTCAGGAACATCAGAGAGAATGCTCCAAGTAAGACGGTAATTATGCTTTTTGACAGTTTGGTTGTCACAGGTAATCCCCCTTTTCTTAGTCCTTCCCAAGCTTCCACGTCGCCGCCGTGATGATGCCGATAATGGCGAAGAGCAGCCAGGAGATCGCCGAGGCATAGCCCATATCATAGTTGCGGAAGCCTTCTTCGTAGATCCGGTAAACCAGCACGGTAGACGAATTGTTAGGACCGCCTTCCGTCAGATACGAGATGATATCAAACACCTTGAACGAGCCGATCAGCATCGTAATCGCAAGGAAAAAGGTTGTTGGACGCAGCAGAGGCACCGTAATGCGGAAGAACTTCTTCAGCGGAGACGCCCCGTCAATCTCGGATGCTTCGTAAATTTCATTCGAGATGTTGGTCAGACCCGCGGTATAAATAATAATCGTGTAGCCGAGGCTCGCCCATGTGCCGATGAACGCGATGGAGAGCAGCGAGGTCTTCGGATCAACCAGCCACTTCGGCGGAGCGTCAATGCCAAGCTGCATCAGAAGCTGATTAATCGGACCGAGGGACGGATGCAGCAAGGCGCTCCATACCGCGGCAATCGCAATGATCGACGAAATATAAGGGATAAAGAAAACAACCTTGAAGTAGCTTTTCAGAAAAACGCTGTTGTTGATGACAACGGCCAGCACCAGCGCAATCGCAATCGGAATCGGCACCGTCATGACAGTGTACAGCAGGTTGTTTTTCAGCGCCTCCAGAATGGCCGGATCATGGAACAGCTTCTTGTAGTTGCCAAGCCCGATCCACTCGATGCCGGGAAGGCCGGATAACATGTCCCATTTGGAGAAGCTCAAATATAAGGAGAACCCTAAGGCAAATACGTTTAACAGCAGCATCCCGACAATCTCGGGAATAAGAAATAGCCAGCCGACCAGCGCCTCTCTGCGTGACGGCGTCCAAAATTTCTTCCTGGCCGCAGCCGCAGGACTGGTGCCTGCCGTTTGTTTGACGACTTCCATACAATCACCTCGACTCTTATGTTGAGATCATAATAAGGGATTGAGCCGGTTTGTAAGCGAAGTATTCTGACCCGATACAGGGAAGATTTTGACCTTTTTCGACGGCCGGCAAAGTGCCGGCTACGTGAAAAAGCCGCGCTCGAGGCACGGCCTTTTCCGGGGGACAGCCCCCACTCAACCTATATTGCACAAATTACAACATAATACGCTCAAATCGTGTACTTCGGATGCGTACGATGTACGAAATGCAGCATATTGGACTGAAATGGGGTTCTTAGGGCAGTTTCTAGAGAAATATACTGCAAAAAACACAACATAATTCGTATTACTAGGTCAATAAGCGGCATTACGCTGTATTACGTGCAACGTAAAAAACGGGCATGACCCGAGCATGCAAAATGCCGCTGCTAGGAGCGGCATTTGAGAGAGAAATCTAGGCTTGCCAATCTAGGCTTACCAATCAGTTGATACTATTGTTAGTTACACTTTTGTTAGCGCCATTATGATTTGCGAACCAACTGATGCTTTTGCTTGAACTGGCTTGGGGTGAAGCCGATGTACTTCTTGAACACCTTCGAGAAATAAGCGCGGTCGGAATAACCAAGCCCAACGGCTAACGTCTCGAGCGTCTGGCCGGAGCTCTTCAGCATGTTGGCGGCTATCTTCATTTTGTACTGGTGCACATAGTCCGTGAAACTAAGCCCCGTCAGCCGTTTGAAATAACGGGAGAAGTAGCTTGGGTTCAAATACAGGTATTGCGCGATATCAATGGACGTAATATTGTCCGACAGATGATTGTCGATAAAAGCTTGGATGACCTGAAGCCGCGGCTCCCGCGATTTGGCGGCGCCTCCGGCATGGCCAAGCTGCTCTTGGGCTAGACGCTCCAGCCGGCCAACTGCCAGCTCCAGCGCGTCCTCCATCGTTCTTGCCGCGCCGATATAAGCATAGACGTCCTCTTCCGCTTTTCTACGCGGGAACAGGATTTCGGCTTCGCGAAGCAGCTGAACAAGCGCCTCGGTCCATTCCTCCGGCTCGATTCTGCGGCTTTCCGCCTCTTGACCGAAACGGACAAGAACTCCGCGCATCTCCCCCGTGTTCTTCTCCAAAATGGTGCGTTCAAGCCCGCCGCGGAATGCCGCATTAAAGTCCTGCGGCAGCGGGTAAAAGAGCTGGCCAAGCAGCTGCGAGGACGCAGCCGCGGCCAGCTGGCCCATCCGGTAAAACTCCGGCTTGCCGCTTCTGATCTGCTGGTAGACGGAACCGGCGGCCTGCAGAACCAGCTTGTCGGTGACAAGAACGATCTGCAGCGTAATTCTAAGGTATGCCGTCACCTGACGAAGCAGCTCATCCAGATACGACTGCAGATAAGCCTGATCATTCCCCGCCAGGTTCTGACGGTAATTGTACAGCACCATAAAATGATCCTGATCGATAAACGGCGTGATCCCTTTGTAGGATTGGGCAATTTCCATGGCAATATTATAGATCGCGTAACGGATAAGCGAAATATTGCTCCTGTTGTAGAGCAGCTCGTAATCCGAATAACGAAGATGAATCATCCCCATCATAAAGCACGCATAAGGCCACTCGATGCCTACGCGCGACGCATATGCACGCGTCTTCTCCAGATCCGCCCCATCCAAAATCAACTGGAATAACGCGCGTTTTTGCAGCTCGATGCTATACGCGTCGGAGTCCGTTCCGCCTTCCGCCTTCCGTCCCTTCAGACGGGCAACCGATTTGCGAAGACTCTCCTCCAGCTGGTCGGCCGTCAATTGATCCTTGATTAAATAATCGTCGGCATCCAGCTTCACCGCCTGCTGGGCATAATGAAATTCCTCGTGGCAGGTCAGAAAAATAATCCGGACGCCCGGCTTTATTGCCGTAAATTCCGCGGCCAGCTCGATTCCGTTCTTCTTCGGCAATCCGATATCCGTAATGACGATATCCGGCATCGTCTCCTTGAACAGATGCAGAGCTTTCACGCTGGAGAACGTGCTTGCGGCTACATGCAAATCATGCTGCTCCCATTCCATCATCTGCTGCAGCACTTTAAGCATCGGGACATCATCATCAATAAGCATGACTTTATACATGGGATACCTCCTGGACGGACGGAATTGGACTTGGAATAGGAATAGCCAAAATAACGGTAATACCGCCTGCAGCATTGGAGCGCAGCTTCATCTCTGCCGAGCCGTACGTCAGCTTCAGTCGCTGGATGACATTAAGCAGCCCTACCCGCTCATACGGCGCATACTCTTCCGCATCCGGATCCATGTCCGAAGAAACGTTTATTCGCCTGTTCAGCCAGACAAGCTGCTCTTCCTCCATGCCGCAGCCATCGTCTTCGATGGCCATATAAATACGGCCCTGCTCCCGGTAAGCATGAACAACGATATGAAGCTCGTCTTTCTCGTCCAATCCGTGTACGATCGCATTCTCGACGATAGGCTGAAGCACCAGCTTCGGCACGACAAAGCCCTTCAACTCCGGCTCGATGCGCGCTTCAAGGGATAACGGCATTTCGCTGCGGACCTTCATAATATCCACGTAATAACCAAGCAGCCTGCACTCTTCCTCAAGCGAGGATGGCGTATTTACCTTCAAATAGGCGCGCAGCAGATTCATTAACGAATCGACAATGCCGCTATGCACCTGGTCCTTGCTAAGAATGAGACTGCATTTAATCGAATTAAGCGTATTGATCAAAAAATGCGGCCGAATCTGCATAAACAGGGCTTCCAGCTCCATGACCCTTTTTTGCTCCTGCTCCTGTTCAATGTTCGTAATCAGCACTTCAATCTCGTCAAGCATCTGATTAAAAGAATGCCCAAGCTCCGCAATATCGTCCCTGCCCTTTACTTCAAGCCGCATATCGCGGTTCCCCAAAGCGAATTGGCGGGCAACCCGCTGCAGCTTCTGAATCGGATTATGCAGTTTCCTCGCGAACAATAGCGAGATGACCGAAAATACCACCGTAAACACCAGCACCAATCCGATTCCGATGTAAAAGGCACGCGAGATCTGGCCAAAAAGCGAATCCTCCGACGTCTCGTAAGCGAGCTTCCAGTCGGTTTTGTCCAGCGTCAGCTGGGTCCGGTATACCGAATCCGAAGAATCGCTTGACTGCAGCTGGACATTCGGACTGCCCGCAATCCGGTTGCCTGTCCCGTCGAACAACGCAATCTGACCGAATTCAACCCGCTCCAGCAGCTTTTCGAAGTAGGAGCCTTCAATTCCGACAAGCAAAACAGCCGTATAAGGCTTGCCGCCCCCGTCGCCTATAACTCTCGCAAGATAATATGTGCCGTCTTCACCCGGACTGTCATGAAGGAGTCCAAGATACTGCAGAACAACCGGCTTCGAGGCATTAACGTTCTTAAGGAGCGGTGCCAGCTTGCCGTTGATCGCGGCCAAATTCTCCGAATCCGGCGACAGGATAAAGTTCGCCCGGTTGACCAGATACATATGAATGCTATTGTTCAGCGGTTTGGATGTAATCAGCGAGAAGCTGTCTTTTATCCGGATAAAACGGGTGTAGTCGGTATACGTATTCAGCCTGCTTGTATCCGCGAACAGATTAAGGGATGCCCGCAGCTCGGAATCGTTTACGATATAATGCGAGGCAAAAGTCACGTCGTCTATCGTCCGGTCGATCTCCCCGACTATAACGTTCAGCATGCTGTTGTTGCTGATCTGAAACTTCTCTATCATGTTCTGCTTTAATAGCGTATATGAAATAACCGAAACGGCGAGGATCGGAAAAATAATAAACAAGAGAAAGGACAACTGGATTCTTCGGTAGTAGGTTAATCTCGTCATGGCTGCGCGCGCCTCTTTCCCCATACGATATATCCTCATTGTAGCAGTATCGGTATAACGGGAACATCCCCAAGGATTGGTTAGTCCCGATCCCGGTTCCTTTCATACCAATAGCCGCCGATTCCTCTATCAAGCCGGAGCAATGCTTCCAGATAAAAATAGTCTCCCCAGATCATATAATCATCCGGCGCCAGCCCGCCCCGCACATGATAAGAGCCATGCTTCAGCAGACCTTCCTCATCCCCGCCGCCATTAGTCGAATATTTAGAAACCAGCGCCTCCATTGTATACTGCAGACCGTCACGCAAATCTTCAAACGCAACATCCTTCGGATCCAAATGCGATAATAGCTCCAGCAGTCCGGCTGCCGCAATCGCGGAGGCCGAGCTGTCCCGGTACTTCCGCTGCTCCTCCGGCAGGTGGAAATCCCAATATGCAACGCCGTCCGCCGGCAGATGCTTTAAGAAATAGACTGCCATCCGCTTCGAGGTTTCGAGAAACAGCGGATCGCGCGTATAGCGATAGGACAATGCAAAGCCATAGATGCCCCATGCCTGTCCGCGCGTCCAGGCCGAGCCGTTGCCGAAGCCTTGATGCGTCGCGCCGCCAACCGGTTCACCGGTCTGCCGGTCGAAGAAAAACGTATGATAAGAGCTGTCGTCGCCTCTTACCAGATACCGTCTGCTTTTCTCCGCCTGGGCTTTGGCCGCTTCCTTATAGACCGGGTTGCCCGTCTGTTCAGAGGCCCAATACAGAAGAGGCAAGTTAAGCAGGCAATCGATAATAATTCTTCCGCCTTCCACCGGATCCCCTTCCGCTCCCCAAGCCTGAAAATAACCTCCCTCCTTGCGCCAGCGCTTCATCATGACGTCCGCCGCCGCAAGAGCCAGCTCCTTCGCCGATTCACTGCCGTCAACGATCCATTCCGCCTTTGCGGATAGAGAATACAGAAAGCCGATATCATGATGGTCCAGCACCACGTTGTCCTTCAGTCTCCGGCGGAAGCTTGCCGTTATTTTTCTTGCCGCCTCTCTTAATCTTTCGTCACCCGAATATTCATACCCGAGCCATAACAGTCCGCTCCAAAATCCGTTGGTCCAGTCATTGTTCTCTATTAGCGTATAACGGCTGCCTTCCCCTACATGTGGGTAAGAATCTCCGAATCTATCAATATTTCTCGCAATCGTGGCGATTGCCCCTTCAATTGCCGTCTTCCACATGTCTATTCGCCCCTTGCCTTGCGATTTTTCACTATCGTAATCGAATGCCGGAGCCTTAGGAGTGACAACTTTTGCCTCGAGTGTGTAAAATTTTGACCTTTTTCGCAAATGTTCGACCCAAAAATCACTCCGCATGAACCAGTCATATTCCCTGTAAGCGCTTATAAATATATTAGAGTCGGCTGGAGACTGTCATCCGTCTTGACCGGCTGAAGGGAGGGATGAAACGGGTTTCATGTTTCTTGTGCAACCGAAAGAAAGAAAACCAAGATGAGCGGAGGCTGTTGGAGAATGAGTCAAATTCGCGTATTATCCAAGCTTATGGTATGTATTGCGCTGCTGTTGGCCTTAACGGTTACCGCGATGCCGAAGGTAACGAATGCGGCCAGCGTTGCGATTACGAACGGACCGGTATGGTACGACACAACGGGCGGAACGATACAAGCCCACGGGGGAAGCATTATCAAAGTCGGCTCCACCTATTACTGGATTGGCGAAGATAAGCTGAACAATTCGGCCAACTTCTCGCATGTCGTCTGCTACTCCTCTACCGACCTGAAGAATTGGGCTTGGGTCAGCTATCCGCTCAAGACCACTTCCGCCTCCGAGCTTGCCTCAAGCAAAATCGAGCGTCCAAAGGTCATCTACAACTCTTCGACCGGCAAATACGTCATGTGGATGCATTACGAAAACGGCACGGATTACAGTCTTGGAAGAGTAGCCGTTGCTTCAAGCTCTTCCGTCTGCGGAGACTATACATACCACGGCAGCTTCCGTCCGTTGAACTACGAATCGCGCGATCTCACCGTCTTCAAGGATGATGACGGAACGGCCTACCTCGTCTCTGCCTCCAACAAGAACGGCGGCGCCAACGATACCATGGCCATCTTCCAGCTCAGCTCCGACTACCTGAGCGTTGCTTCCTTTAAGACCTGGTATTCGGACAACGGTTACCGGGAAGCTCCGGCAGTTGTGAAACAGGGAGGAAAATATTTTCTCATTACCTCTCAGGCTTCCGGCTGGTATCCGAATCAGGGCGGTTATTCCACGGCTACTTCAATGGCCGGTCCTTGGACGGCTGTTCAGCCGCTTGGCAATCCTTCAACCTTTGCATCGCAATCTACTTTTGTCCTGCCGATTCAAGGAACCTCCACGACCTCCTATCTGTACATGGCGGACCGTTGGAATTCCAGTACGCTAGGGGACTCCCGGTATATCTGGCTTCCTTTAACGCTAAACGGCTCAAGCGGTACGGCTTCTCTGGAATGGTACAGCAGCTGGAATCTGGATGCCTCAACCGGCTCCGTTACCTCCCCCTCTACGCTGACGAATCTGTCGCAGGGCAAGACGGCAACCGCCAGCTCGTCGGCTTCCGGCTATGCGCCTGGCAGCGCCAATGACGGAAATTACCAGACCAGCTGGAAGGCATCCGCCGTTACCTGGCCGTCCTGGTGGCAGGTTGATCTAGGCTCCTCCAAGAACGTCAAGGAAATCGATATTTCCTGGTACATGGTGAAGGGCTCCGAGGGTTATCACCAATACAAAATCGAGTACAGCACTAACGGTACCAGCTATACGACAATCGACCGAACGAGTAACAAAACGTACGGCTTCACGACCGACAGCGTTAATATTACGGCCAGGTATATAAGGATCCAACTCGTCAACGCGGTTCTCTGGAACAACCCGGGCAACTGGTATACGCCAACCTTATGGGAGGTTAAGGTGCTCGGCAGTTAACGATAACGCAAAGAAGCGGCCATGCGGGTCTACCCCCACGGCCGCTCTCCTGTTACTGCGCATATTCCCTCAACAGCTCTTCCGTCGTCTGCTCATTCCGCTGTTTCTTTTTCATAATGCCTTTCGCTTCCCAGCAGGCGATACATTTCTCCTCCGTGTCGCATTTATGGGCGTCCTCGCAGGTATAGCAGTATTTGATCATGTTTTTCGTAATTTCGCTTTCTCTATTGTTGTCATCTATCACGGTTCTCATCTCCTTGCTTCCTACTTGATGATTTGCTTCAGCGGAGGGGTCGTTCCTTGTCCGCCCTTCTTCAGGTTGCCGATCCATTTGCGCAGCAGCGGCAGCAGGTAATAGTCGGCTCCGAATTTACCGCCGTTAACCCCTGCGATCATCACAATGCCTCCAAGAAGAATCAGCCAAGGATTCGTGCTTACGGTCCCCGCGAACAGGAACATGAAGTTCATCAGCATTCCGAAAAATGCCGCCGTTGCCGTTAAAGCGCCTAGAATAAGTCCAAGACCAACAAGCGTCTCGCCAAGCGGAATAAGAATATTGATGGCCTTCACATTAGGCAGCGCCGCATGCTCGATGAACCGGACAAAATTCGGATAGACATTGGCATTTGTCTCATGGTCAATGACGGGATTGGCAATCGCCCCTTTCAGGAAGCCTCCTGCATTAAAGCCGTCTTTCAGCTTGTGAAAACCGGCGTCCAGCCATTGCCAGCCTACATATAAACGGAGCAGAAGAACAAGTCCCGCGGCATAAACGTTCTCGCGCATAAACTTCAACATAATAATCTCTCCCTTAATGAATATATTGTGAATAAAATCACAAAGTTAACAGAAAGCATAGAAACCGGATGATCGAGCGGTTCGTATTGATTCCGGTGTTCTCACGCTATATATCGAGATTACAGCTTTTGCAGCAGGCCCGTTTTTCCGAAGAAGAGCTGGATTTCCAGGCTTGCATGATCCAAGGAATCGGAGCAGTGAATGACATTCTCGTCGATATCGGATCCGTAATCGCCCCGGATCGTACCGGGAGGCGCCTTTACGGGATTCGTCGGACCAATTAAAGATCTTGCGTTCCCGACAGCCGACTGCCCTTCCACAATCATGGCGAATACGGGACCGGACGTAACATATTGAATCAAATCCTCGAAAAACAGCTGCTCCTTCAAATGACGGTAATGCGTGCGCGCCGTTTCCTCGGATAGCTCCTTCAACTCCGCGTAAACCGGCTTCAGCCCTTTCTTCTCGAAGCGGCTTACGATCTCGCCGATCAATCCCCGCCTTACGCCGTCCGGCTTTATCATGACAAAGGCTCTTTCGTTCATGTTTATCATCTCCTTCTTGATTTCATCTTACTGCTTTACGTAAGCCGAAGAAGTGATAAAAATCACACCTTTGAAATTATTTTGGAATAATCAGGGTAACGGTTGTCCCTTCGCCGATTGCCGATTCCATCGACAAATTCCCTCCGGCCAGCTTCGCCCTCTCGACCATGCTGTATCTTCCGACCCCTTGCGTCTGCACTGCCATGTCAAAGCCAATCCCCCGGTCAAGAATCCGGGCCACTACTTGCTTCTCGTCCTCCAGGATTTCCACCTCGGCTTCGGATACGTCCGCGTACTTGGCAATATTGGTCAACGCCTCCTGGATGATCCGGTAAATAACCGTCTCTACCTGCACGTCCAGCCGCTTGCGCAGATTGCTCTTGAACGATACCTTAATGCCGTAATGGGAGGTGTAGTTTTCCAGATGCGTCCGGAGCGCTGGCACAATGCCGAGATCATCCAGCACAGACGGCCGCAGCTGCCAGGCCACGCTCCGTACCTCTTCGATAATGCCGGCCACCTGATTGCGGATGAAGGGCAACTGCTCCTCGCCATAAGCAGGAGCCGAAATGACGCGATCCAGCTGAATGAGCAGGGAAAACAAGCTTTGCCCGATACCGTCATGCAGCTCCCGGGAAAACTTGCGCCGTTCTTCTTCCTGTATGGTCATCACTTTGGATAAGGTTTCCTGAAGCTCCTCCTCCACCTTCTTCAGCCGGGTGACTTCGTTACGGATCGCCAGATACTGATACGGCTTGCCGTTCTCGCCCACAAAAGGAACGATTGTCGTATTCACCCAATAGGATGTGCCGTCCTTCGCCTTGTTCTTGATATCCCCATACCAGACTTGGCCGGAAGATATGGTTGTCCATAGCTCCTTCATAAAAGCTTTCGGATGAGTGCCCGAATTGATAATCCGGTGGTCCTGCCCTAGGAGCTCGGAGCGGTCATATTGGGATATCTCGCAGAACTTATCGTTGACATAAAGAATCTTGCCCGCGTGGTCGGTCATCGCCACAATCGAGGATGCATCAAGCGCCAGCTTCACATCCGCGAGCTGCTTGAGCGAGCTCTGCAGCTCGCTTCGGAACTGCGAATCCTCGATCCGTTCCTCCAGCTGGAGCAGCAAGGAGTCGACATGCTCGGCGAGCACCTTATTCCCCGCTCGATGATTAATCAAAGTTAAGCAGCCCCTTTTTCATGGCGTATTTGATCAGCTCCGGTCTAGATTTAAGCCCTAGCTTCTCCATCACGTTGCTCTTATGCGTCTCGACGGTTTTGACGCTGATCACCAGCATTTCGGCCATTTCCTTATTAGCATAACCTTTGGCCGTTAGCGATAGAACCTCTTTCTCGCGCTCTGACAAGGCATGAAAGAGATCTCCGCTGTCTCCCCGCTGCATCCGGTCCACGTATTCTTTCATTAACCGTTTGGTTGCCGTCGGATACAAATAAGCGTCTCCTTGGGCAATCGAGCGGATGGCCGTAAGCAGCTCCTCGTGGGGAGCGTTCTTCAGCACATACCCCGCCGCCCCTGCATGGATGGCGCGGAACAGATATTCATCGTCGTCATGCATCGTCAGAATGAGAATTGCCGTATCCGGAAGCAGCCCCTTCAGCTCGGCGGCTGCCGTAAGACCGTCCTTCCCTTGCGGCATGCTTAAATCCATTAATACAACATCGGGCTTCAGCTCTAATGCCGTCCGTATCCCTTCATCTCCGTCGGAAGCTTCCGCAATGACCTCCATATCCTCCGTTCCGCTCAAAAGCATGCGCAATCCGGAGCGAACCATCGCATGATCATCTACAATTATCATTCTTATCATTAGCGGCCTCCTCTCTTAAGCAGCAAAGAAGATATTCTTTGCGCTTCCTCTTCGGTAAACGGCTGATGCTTCCTTCTGCCTAGCAGCACAATGCCGCCACGGTAATAGGGATGGCTGCCGGGAACGGGCAGACCTAAAGCGGATACCAGCTTTTCCGCCAGAATGACCGGGCATTCCCGGAGCAAGGACGTATTTTTCCACCCGTTCACCAGACAAACCGTTCCATGACGCAGCACCGTTCCGCCTATTCCTATTCCCGGCTGAATTCTCATATGTTCGACTTTGCCGTTCAAGCTGCCGATCACCGCAATCCATTTCATGCTCCCGTGATGCCCGGCAGGACCGGCAAATGCGATAAAGTCGCTCTCGCTTCCGTGAAGGATTTCCTGAAGGCCATGCCGTATACGCTCTTCGCCGACAGACTCCGATAACTCTTTCAAGCTGCTATCCCCTTCGTTTTTCGTATTCGATACCGCCTGCCTATTGTCCTATTGTAAGGGATGGGAAATTTCTTGTATGTAAGGGGGTTCCCCTATTCAAGAGTCAGGGAATTCCCTAATAACAGAAAAGAAGCCCCGGCTGACCGCAGCCGGGGTTACATGCGGCAAATCTCCTTCGGGCAATTCTCGCAGCAGCAAGTTTCCCGCAGGTACCGCAAATTTTTAATGATCAAATGACCGTCTTCATAAGCGATAACGTCATCCTTCTTGAGATCGCTCAGCATTCGGTTCACGCTTTCGCGCGTCGCTCCGATCATATCGGCCATCTCCGAATTGCTGATTTTGAGCGTAATAAAGATATGCTCCGCTGTAGGTTTGCCGTAGGAATTGCTAAGGCGAATAAGCAGCGAGCAAAGGGCACCCGTCTTGCCAAACATCATGAGATCCCGGAATTTCGTCTGCGTCAGGCGGTGCATCAGCCCCATCCATCTCATAAACTCAACGGCAAGATCGCCATGCTGCCACAAGAGCACCTCGAGATCCTTCCTCTGGATGACGCCAATCTTCGCATCCTCCGTTACTTCCGCCCTGAAGCTGTGAACCGAGTCCGGGAAAGGATCCATCTGACCGATCAGATCCCCCTTCTGGTACAGATACAGCGTTAAGGTACGGCCGCTGTCCGTCGACTTCACCGCACGGACCCGGCCTTTCATAATAAAATACAGCTTATCCGCCGCATCGCCCTCCCAGAACAAGCAGCTTCCTTTTTCATAGGCGCGTTTGTACATAATGCTGTCCAGCTTCTCGAAGCTTTCCTTCGATAATACGGGCTCCTGCCCTTCCATCGACGCGTTGTTTACTCCCATCCCTTATTGCCCCTTCCGAGTGATCGTTATAATCAGCATAACGCCATTCGAAAAGCCGCAACATCGGGGAATCACCTGATCTTGAAGGGGATATTTCCTTATTTTTACCGTTGGATGCCCTGATGGCATTCCGCCTGGATGATGGCCATAGCTCTCGTTACCTCCTGCTCGGTTGGAGCGGGAACACCCTCCAGCGGATACGGACGGCCCAGCGTCTGCCATTTGTATACGCCCATCCGGTGATAAGGAAGAAGCTCAAGCCTCTCCACGTTGACCAGCCCGCCGATAAATCGGCCGAGCAACCGCAAATCCTCCGCGTGATCGGTTATGCCGGGGATCAGCACATGGCGGATCCATACCGGCTTGGATATGGAAGACAGCCACTTGGCAAAATGCAAAATCCGGTCATTGGGCTGCGACGTCAGCCGTTCATGCTTGTCTCGATCGATCTGCTTCAAATCAAGCAGGACAAGATCCGTGTCGTTCATCAGCTCGGACGCATGGGAGGGGTCGCAGAAGCCTGAGCTGTCCAGCGCGGTGTGCAGGCCATATTTCTCTTTGCAGGCCTTGAACAGAGCAGCGACAAATGGAGCCTGCAGCGTAGGCTCTCCTCCCGTCACCGTAATTCCTCCGCCTGAACCGCGATAGTAAGGCAAATAAGGCTCAATCTCCTCCAAAATATCGTCCACCGTCACCTGCCGTCCTGCGGCCGTATCCCAGGTATCCGGGTTATGGCAGAACTGGCACTGCAGGGCGCAGCCCTGCATGAACAGGACAAACCGGATGCCGGGGCCGTCAACGGTGCCAAAGGTGTCTATCGAATGGATTCGTCCTTTCATGCCCGCCGCGCTCCTTTCTTGATCCTATTATTTATTGGCTGGACTAAATCTCTCCGTGGAAGGTGCGGTTGATCACATCGAGCTGCTGCTCTCTTGTCAGCTTGATAAAGTTGACTGCATAACCCGATACCCGGATCGTCAGCTGCGGATAATTCTCGGGATGCTCCATCGCGTCGAGCAGCTGCTCGCGGTTAAAGACGTTTACGTTCAGATGATGCCCGCCGCTTGCCGTATAGCCGTCAAGCAAGGCAGCCAGGTTGCTGAACCGGGCCGTTTCTTCTTTCCCGAGCGCCTTCGGAATAATCGAGAAAGTGTTCGATACGCCGTCCAGGCTATGCTCATAAGGAATCTTTGCTACCGAAGCGAGCGAAGCAAGCGCCCCCTTGCGGTCACGGCCGTGCATCGGATTCGCGCCAGGAGCGAATGGCTGGCCGGCTTTGCGGCCGTCCGGCGTGCTGCCGGTTTTTTTGCCGTACACGACGTTGGAAGTAATGGTCAGGACGGACATGGTAGGAATCGCGCCTCGGTAGGCCTTATGCTGGCGCAGCCGGTTCATAAAGCCTTCGGCAAGCTCTACGGCAAGCTGGTCGGCACGGTCGTCGTTATTGCCGTATTGCGGATATTCGCCTTCGATTTCGAAGTCGACCGCTATCCCCTTCTCGTTCCTGACCGGACGGACCTTCGCGTACCGGATCGCGCTCAAGCTGTCGGCCACCACGGACAGCCCGGCAATGCCGCAGGCCATCGTCCGGATAATGTCCCGGTCATGCAGCGCCATCTCAAGCCGTTCGTAACAGTATTTATCATGCATGTAATGAATGACGTTCAGCGTGTTCATATACAGCTTGGCAAGCCAATCCTGAATGACGCCGAATTTCTGCTTGACTACCTCGTAATCCAGCACTTCGGAGGTTATAGGCGCGATAGCCGGACCAATCCGTACGCCAAGCTTCTCGTCTACGCCGCCGTTAATCGCGTACAGCAGCGCCTTCGCCAGATTCGCCCTTGCCCCGAAAAACTGCATTTGCTTGCCGATCCGCATGGCGGATACGCAGCAGGCAATGCCGTAGTCGTCTCCGAAAAAGGGCCGCATCAGGTCATCATTCTCGTATTGAATCGAGCTGGTCTCCGCCGATACCTTGGCGCAATATTTCTTGAAGGGCTCGGGCAGCTTTGACGACCACAGGACGGTCAGGTTGGGCTCCGGCGCCGGTCCAAGCGTATAAAGGGTATGCAGGAAACGGAAGGAATTGCGCGTAACCCGCGTCGCCCCGTCTAAGCCCATGCCGCCAACCGATTCCGTCACCCAGGTCGGGTCGCCGCTGAACAGCTCATTGTAGTCGGGTGTACGCAGGAACTTCACGATCCTGAGCTTCATCACAAAATGGTCAACCAGCTCCTGTGCTTCCCGTTCCGTTAAGGTACCTTCCCTCAAATCCCGCTCGAAATAAATATCGAGAAAGCTGGATACGCGTCCCAGGCTCATTGCCGCTCCGTTCTGCTCTTTGATAGCGGCTAGATAGGCAAAATAGAGCCATTGCACCGCTTCCCGCGCGTTTGCCGCAGGAGCGGAGAGGTCAGAGCCGTACGCGGCAGCCATTGCCTTCAGCTCGCCAAGACTCCGAAGCTGCTCGGATAATTCCTCGCGAAGCCGGATAACCTCCTCCGTCACGGCGTCTACTTCCAGCTGCAGCAGCTCTTCTTTTTTCCCTTGAATCAGCCGGTCGACGCCATACAGAGCAACGCGCCGGTAATCCCCGATAATGCGGCCGCGGCCGTAAGCATCGGGCAAGCCCGTGATAATGCCTGCTTTTCTCGCAGCCCGCATATCGGTCGTATAAGCATCAAAAACTCCTTGATTATGCGTCTTGCGGATATCCGTAAACACCCGGAGCATCTCGGGATCAAGTTCATAGCCGTAAGCCTCGCAAGCATCGGCAGCCATTCGAATGCCGCCAAACGGCTGCACGGCCCGCTTCAGCGGCGCGTCGGTCTGCAGGCCAACGATCTTCTCCTTGCTTTTATCGATATAACCCGGCGCATGCGAGGTGATTGCGGATACGGTATGAACATCGATATCATGGACGCCGCCGCGCTCCCGTTCTTCCTTGAGCAGGCCGCTGACCTGCCTCCAAAGTGCATTCGTGTCTTCGGTTGCGGATGCGAGGAACTGTTCGTCGCCTTCATACGGTGTAAGGTTTTTCTCGATAAACGAATTGACATCAATTTGTTTCTTCCATTTTCCGTCAGCGAACCCCCGCCATGCATCTTTGCCGGCCGCCCCTCTTCTGACTTCGTTTTCCTTCATCGCCATCTTCAAGCACCTCCGTTTTCTATGTCTCCATGTTACGGTTTTCCGGTTGTTCCGGCTGTGACTTAGCTCACAATCCGAATCAAAAACCTGTTCATCGTTATGTCGCCTCTCCAGCCGGAATCGTCCGAATAAAGCGGTTGTCGATCCTGTTGCTCCGCAGCTCGGATTCCTTCAGCCTTAACCAATTGATTTGCCGCAGGAAGCCGGCAAGATCGGCTTGCCCAAGCTCCAGCTGCACTCGGATCAGCTCCTCGCAGGCCCGGTCGTATACGCCATGCAAAGGATAGATTCGGCCGCCAATCCACGGGATAGCCGCATCGTATCCTTCGCGCTTGCCGTCAGTTAGAAGATCGGCGGCTTCAGCCGAAGGATAAGGCATATGGCAGCCGATAATCCAGACATCCCGGTGCCTGGCGAGAGCAAGGCCGGCATGCATGCCGCTTAATACGCCCTGGTTCGAATAATAATCGCTGATAATGCGGATATCCCGGTCTACATGGCGGAGGAACAGCCGCGGCTCATTGGTCACGATCGTAATGTCATCGCAGTTGCTCCGCATTTCCTTGATCTGGCGCTCAATAACCGTCTGTCCGCCAACGATGCGGAATGCGCGTTTATCTGCTTTTCTTCCTTCATAAAGATCCCCTGCTAAGATCACACCGGACAGCACAACAATCCCTCCTTATCCAATCAGGAGAACAAATAGTCCATATCGGTCAAAATATCCTCGGCCAGCGGAAACAGCAGCTCCTCTTCCATCTGGAAATGAGCGGTCAGTATAAAGCAGCCCTGCGTGAGGCAGTCGCAGCCTCCCTTCATTTCCCGCTGCAGATCGGCGCCGCTTATCGGCTCCAGCCGCAAAGCATGGAGCAGGTTGCTGCTTGCCTGAACAAACGATTCAATATACTGGACGGCAAGCTCATGGTCTTTTTCCAGCACCCATAACGAAGGCATAATGGTTGGCTCAATCTTCTTGTGCGAATAATGCATCAGAATAGGGAACAGCTCCTCCTCTTCCCAAACGGAATGCCGCTTCAGCTCGCGCAGAAGCAACTCCGCTTCTTCCCGAAGTCCGATTAAGCCCTCTATCGTTACGTAACTGCTCATCCCCGCAGCATGATGAATGCTTTGCTGGCATAGAGCGCTGCACATCGCTTTTATTTGTTCATGGTCCGATTCCAATCTCATCGCCAGCCTTGCAAAGGAGCTTGGCCTCGCTGTATTAAACGGATCCAGTCTCATTCCAATCCCTCCCGTACCGCTTCCTTAAAAATGTTCATACCCCAGCCTACCATCTGCCGGTCATAGCCGGCTGTGACGCATATCACAGTTGGCCGGACGGACATGGAACGTTCAAATAAAAAAGGGGATGTCCCATTCGTCATTAATATGACGAATGGGACACCCCCCTTTGTTATTTTGGTTTGGGTTAAACAGCAGCCTGCGCATTTTAATGTTCTTCCAATCGCCATTGCTCAGGGATTCCGTGAATCAACGAGGTAAGGTTGGAATCCCTTCACAAAAGCGACCGCTAACGCTTCTCCAGAATCATTAAAATGCTCCGTTTGCCATTAACCTGTCAATGAAATGCTTTAAGGACATCAGCATGGAATATCACCGCCTCAAACAACATGCCAGGGAGCAGTTAAAGAGTGAAGATGGACATGCCTTGTCGGTTCGACGCATGCACGAACCAGAAAGTGTGTTTGGCCAAATCAAGAATAACCGGGGATTCCGCCGGTTCCTGCTTCGAGGCTTACCGAAAGTTAGCCTAGAGGTCGGGTGGCTTTCGCTTGCCCACAATTTGCTGAAGAAAGCTATAAAGGAGCAAAAACGAAAAATAGCGCTGCAGGGATAACTCTCTGCAGCGCTATTTTTATGAAAATTATTTCGTTATTTTACTAAGGCGAGCCGTTACTCTAGCGAGCGAACCCCTTTTGAGACGGCCTCTTCTTCCATTCGATTATTCAACAAACGTTACGCCTGGCGGAACGGTGATATCCGTTCGGATACGTCCGTCTGCCCCGCGCTCATGGCGGACATGAATGAGACCGCGAGGCGTCGGGTAGGTCCCTTCCGCCCAGTCCAGATCAGCCAGGTTTGGACGAATCCGGACTTTGCGGAAGCCCGGCTCCACAACCTGGATGCCCAGTACGTATTCGGACAGCCAGGCCGTTGGCCCGGATGCCCAGCCATGACAGAGACTGTGCCGGTACCCCTTGTAGCAGTAACCGCCGTAGCTGCCGTGCACATCGATTTTTCCCGGAGGCGTCAGCTCGTCGATTCTTGCCGCTCCCTCCATCCAAGCGATGTCGAAATCCTCCCAGAACGTGGTTGCCCCAAGCTCCAGCATGCCGCCCCAGAAGGACCGGATGCTGTCCAGACTACCCGCAATATCTCCCGCTTCCGCGCGGGCACGCAGCATGTAATAGCCGTAAAAGGTGGAGTATCCGCTTGGCGCGTCAGGCGCTATAACCTCGCGGTTGGCGACAGTCGGATCCATCAGTCCGGCAAGCGCCTGCAGGGCCGCTGCCTGCTTGCTGTCCGCATGATGCGGAATACGCTCGCGCAAACGCCCTTCAAGCTCTTCGCAAAGCCCGGCTGTCCCCTCCTCGCCAAATAACCGGCAAAGCCGGACTCCCGCCTGCATGCCAAGCACAAACAAAGCATGAACCCCTGCCGTTACGCCAGCCGGATTAGAGGAAGCCGGCCAATCCAGGAATGGGCGGTAAACGTTAATCGTGCCGTCCGGCTCCACCTTGCCGATCAGCTCACGAAGCAAGCCTGTTATGTAATCGCGCTGCTCGAGCAGATAAGCTTCATTCCCATGCTGCATATACCAGTCATGCTGAACGAGCAGCCACCAGATCGAATAAGTGGGCATGTCCATAAACATCGGCAGCGGAGACCGGTCGCGCTTGAAATCCATGCTTTGCGGGACAATCTCGTGCTCGCCGAATACGGCGCAAATCGTGGCTACTTCGGGATGCATATCCCCGGTCCACACCATCCGGTCCCGCTTGATGCCATCCCACAGATAGTCCTGCATGTTCAGATGAACGGTATAAGCGCCGGTCTCCCAAATTCGGTCCAGCAGCGGATCGCTGCATCGAAAGCTTCCTTTGTATTCGATATCCCGGTACAAAAATACAGCCTGAACGCTTTGCAGCTCGATCTCCCCTTCATCCAGCAGATCAAGGCGCGCAAAGCGGAAGCCCGTTGTCCCGAACTCGGCGCCGCCAAGCAGACCAACGTCGACAATACTGTCGCGGGATACATGGTCATTCGTCGCGTTGGTTGCTCCGCCAAGCTCGCTCATCGCTTCCATGGCCGATTCTCCAAGGCGCACGCGTATCTTCACGCTTCGCTTCGGCTCCGGGAAACGCCCTTCAACCACGGCAATCCGGATCCCGCCATGCAGCTCGGTTCCGAAGTCGAGCAAGATAGCAGGCGCCTCTCCCTTATGGCGAAGCAGACAGGCGTTTGGCGCTTCCTTGGTCACTTGGCCGCCGTTTCCCGCAAGCAAGCCCTCCGGGTTAATCACATCGGAAGTATTCCCCTTACCGGTATTCCAGACAAGACGCACCGGTTCCACATAAGCACGCGTACGCGGATCAATGGCAAGTCCTCTTGCCTGAAGTTCTTTTAGGCTCATCGCGTTAAACGCTCCTTCCGGATCGAATTTAGTGGTACCTTCTTAAACCGACTATACGTCTGCGTGCGCGGAGGAGACAATAGACTTTTTTCCGGGCGGTTATCCGATTTCCGCGCGAACACCTCCTGGCGGAAGACCGGGCTGCTCCTTCGGGGAGGAAAGAGGGCGCCTCCCGAGTGGAGGCACCCTCTTCTTTTTATTCCCCAACGCAACGGTCTTTCGCTGCCGATTCCCGGTATTGGCCGGGGGATAAACCAACGGTTTTCTTGAATACCCGTATGAAAGACGTCGGGTTGGCGTAACCCATCATTTCCGAAATATGCTGCACGGTGACGTCCGATTCGCGCAGCAGTCTTTTCGCGTGCTCAATCCGAAGTCCAATCAGAAAATCGCTGAAGTTCAGGCCAATGCTTTCCTTGAACAGCTGGCTCAAATATTTCGGACTGATCTGAAACCGGTCGCTAAGAAGCGTGAGGGATAGATTCGGATCCATGAAATGCTCGGCCACATAATCCCGAATCTCTCTCATCAGCGCATTATGGCGCCGGCTCTGGGAGAGTTCTTCGATATACTCCGATAGCTGGACCAGCGCGGCGGCAAAATCATGCTCAAGCTGCATTAGCGTATCCGACTGTTCCGCTGCCGCCGCAAGCCGCGGCTTGCTTTCCTGCAGCCACGGCTTCTTAACCTCCGGCAATGCACCGTCGAGCTCGTATTCCAAATGGAAAATAAAATAGTGCACGAGCCGGTCCACGTCATCCTTGCGAAGATGATGGACGGTCATTTCGTTAAACCATCTCCCGAACTCTTTCCGCCATTCGGGCTCCGACATGCGGAGCTGGCGGACGACCGTCCGGATCATCTCCAGATAATCAAACCATTCGCCGCCCGGCCTGCCCTTCACTTCCACGGCGTCAATGATTTGGTTTACGCCAACCGAAACCTTGCGGCTGACCGCCGTTTCGGCATCCTCGAAGGAGCGGGCGATCGATGCCTCGTCATCAGCCGGAGTACCCATCCCGATGGTAACCGTAAAATCGAGATGGCCCTCCACCCACGCGCGGATTTGCTCCGAGAGCTGCAGCAGCTGATGCTCCAATGCTCCGCTCTCCTCCGAGATCAGAAGGATAACGAGCTGGTTTTTCGCAATCCATTCGACGACTACTTTCAGTCCGCCCTGCTCGGCCGTTTCAACCGCTACGCTGCTTACGATAAACTTGAAGAGCGACTGATCGCCGGGACTATACTTCAAGCCAAATTGCACGTATTGGTCAAGCTCCAGAACCGCGACCATGAAATGGCCGGCAGACAGCCCAAAATGCTGCCATTCCTGCTCCCATGCGGTTTGGTCCTCCTTGTAATCCCCCTTCAGCAGCACTTGCAGAAATTGCTGCCTGCGGATAACCAAATGCTCCTGCTGCTGCTCCTGGAAGGCCATGTTGTTCGTAATAAGCCGTTCGATTGCCTGATCGATAAAGGAAAATTCATTCTCCTTCTCTTTCGGCTCAGAGGTTTTTATGATGGACGAGAATCGTTCGATGCGGTGCAAAATGGATTCGATCGGCTTATAATTGCGCCTTGTGACATAGAACATCGAGCCGATCGCCAGTACGATTGCGCTTAATCCGAGCAAAACCCACAACGTGCTGCCGTGGAACAGGAAATCGAGCAGCTGCCCGCCTCTGATGCTGATCCGGTACGTCCAGCCGGTATAGTCCGATACCACGTCGGCACTAAGCCTGCTTTTGGACGGCGCCGTATGTCCCGCGTTAAAGAATGAATTCCCCTTGGCATCGTACAGCTGCGCATCCGTAATCGTATGGTCAATCATCTGCCCGATATAGCTGTTCAGCGACGCGATCTTAACGTTAACCATCAAATACCCGAGACTGCCCGAATCGCGGGGGATCTTAAAGCCCAAGGAAGTCACGCGCAATTGAGATGGCGAGCCTTGGGCAACGCTTTCCCGAATCCGCGGAGAAGACCAAACCCCCGTATAAGCCAGATCAAGCGAGCTTTGCACAAAGCCGCGGTCCGGGAATTGATCAAGCGGCCGAATCGTGCTCTGGTCGAGTACCTTGCCGTCCTTGACCCTGTACAGGTAAACGGAATCGATGAGGCCGTAACGCACCATAAGGCTGCTGAGTTCATTCGATACCTCGTAATTAAGCGCCCGGTCCGCAGGCTCCTCAAGAAACCGGTCCAGGCTTCCGCCAGTCTCAATCATTTTCTGTGCATCAATCGATATATTTTTTAGCGAGCTGTCGACCATGTTCGTAACGTATTCGGCCGTCAATTTATTCGCTTGAATGGCGTTCCTGACGTTGAACTGATTAATAATCGAAAAGAAAATAAAGATCAGCACGCTGATCGTAATAAAAAGAATGGGAAGGTATGAAAAAAGCATCCGCATAATGTAGTTGTTGTTTATTTTCATACCTTCGCCTTCCTTCCTTTACTTCTTCATTTCCCGGTAAGCCGCGCGGCGCTCGTCTTGAATCGCCTGACCGCCAAGCTTCATGTATTCGGCAACACCGTCATCGAAGATTTTGTTGAATTGATCCGGCTTCGCCAGAATGCTTTTCACCACAATCTCATAAGCTTTCGCTTTCAGGGTTGTGCCGTATTTAATTTCGGCTTCAATCGGACGGTCGAAACGAGGCATGGTATAACCGTCTTTAAGCGCGTTTTGAATCGATTGCTTCGCGATTTCTTCATAGCCCGGGAACTGGTAGGCAGTCGCTTCGATATCCTTGTCGACGGAGCCGAAATCTTTACCGTTAGCGATAATGGCGATATCGCTGTTGTTATAGAAGGTTTTCTTCGCATCGTCTGTTGCAATGGCTTTCGGGAATCCGTTCTCCAGCGAATAGTGCTGGCCTTCGATACCGTTTTGCAGCGTGAACAAAACGTCCGACTGCGCCATCCAGTCCAAATATTTGATCGCTTCCGCCGCATGCTTGCTCGTCTTCGGAACCATGATGTGCATGCCGATCGGATCATAGATTGATTTAGGCGTTTTGCCTTCCGCATCCGTAAACGGATCAATCGCGATATATTCGGCGCCCGGCACGTTCTGCTTCAGCGTATCGAACACTTTGCCCGGTGCCATCAGATTCGTATGCGCAGCAAGTGCCGTAAACGCGCCAACATAACCGTTTGCTACGTCGCTCTCGAATTGCTTGCCGTCTTTATCCAGGGCGAAATCCGGATTGATGAGACCTTCCTGATAAAATTTATTCAAATATTGCATGCCTTCCTTGTAGCCCGGCTTCGTTATTTCCGGAATGTAGCTGGATGTGGTCAGGGAATAGAATTCTTCTTCCGCCATCTTTTTCACGAAAGAGTTAACGAGTACAAACGGCGTCGTGATCGCCGTGCTGTCGATCGCGCTGAAATCGTATGGAATGACTTTTCCGCCCGTTTGGCCTGGATCCTTCTCCTTAAACGCTTTCATCGTTTCGTAGAATTGTTCCGTTGTCGATGGAGCGGGCAGGCCTAGTTTGTCCAGCCAATCCTTGCGGATGTAAGTAGATTGGGTGAACTGCAGCGGTCTTTTTGCCGGTATCGTATATTGCTTGCCGTTAAACACCCCGTAATTCAATACATCATCGCCGAGAAACTTCTTCAGGTTTGGCGCGTTTCCGATTAGAGAGGTAAGGTCGGTCAAGCCGCCGTCCTTCACGTAATTGTAAATCGTATTCATATCGTAAGTAAACACAAGGTCCGGCGCATCGCCCGTCGCCATTAGCACGTTGAGCTTGTCGACTTCCTGGTTCCGGGGAACCGGAACAAATTCCAGCTTGATATTGTTCGGATCGCCGAAGTTCTTCTGAATCCATTGCGTCCAAAAGTTATCCGTAACGGGGCCGGCGCCAGCCGGCGCATTGCCGCGGTCGAACACTTCAATCTTCAGCGTCACTTTATCTTTCTTTGTGTTCGCTGTGCTCTCCGGCGACGTTGATCCCGAAGAATTGGATGAATTGTCATTCGAATTTCCGCATGCCGACAGTGCGCTTGCCAGCAGCACAACCGCTGCCGATGTTACAAACCATTTTTTTTGTTTTGCTTGCATGTACGAATCCCCTTTTCGAATAAGGTGCCTTGCTCTATGTTATCACCTCTGCCTGGCAGAGAGATTAACCAAAAATTATCCTTTTACAGCCCCGATCATAACGCCGGATACGAAGTACCGCTGCAGCCAAGGATAGACCACAAGAATAGGAAGCGTCGCGAACATAATGCTTGCCGCTTTAAGCCCTTCCGGTACAACCTCGGATGCAGCTGCGCCCTCCTGTGCGGTAAGGTCCGTGACCATACTGTTCATGACGACTTGATACAGCTTCAGCTGGATTGGGTACATCTCGGAGTTGCTGATATAAAAAAGAGCATCCATAAAGCCGTTCCAGCGGGATACGGCATAAAACAAGCTAAGCGTGGCTAGCACCGGAAGCGACAGCGGAAGCACAATCCGGAGCAAGGTGCCAATATGCGAGCTGCCGTCCAAATAAGCCGATTCTTCCAGGCTTGCAGGGATGCTGGTGAAGAAAGATCGTAGAATAATCAGGTTAAACGCGCTGATCATACCCGGCAGGATAAGCGAAAACATATTGTCCAATAGGCCAAGCTGCTTAACAAGCAGGTATTCCGGAATCAAGCCCCCGCTGAAAAACATCGTAAAGACGATGATCATCATAAAGACGGATCGCCCTTTTAATTGCGTCTTGGTGAGAGGGTATGCCGCGCATATACTCATGATCATGCTGACGGCCGTAAAAACCGTGGTCAAAATAATCGTTAATCCCATGGATTTTAGCATTCGGGCATCCTGGAACACGATCCGGTAAGACTCCCAATCCCATCCCCTCGGAAAGATCGTTACCCGGTCGGAGATAATCTCCTGCTTTGCGCTAAGCGATACCGCGATAATATGAAGGAACGGTATGAGACAAATAAGCATTGCCGCTCCAACGATGATCATAATGACGATATCCGATACTCGGATTCTTTTTAACTTCGCTTCGTTTATCATGCTGGTGCCTCCTACCATATTCCTTGCTCTCCGAATTTCTTGGCGATTGTATTCGATACGATAACGAAGATAAGCCCAACTAGCGCCTGGAATAAGCCCATTGCGGTCGCAAGCGAGAATTGCGCGGACTGCAGACCCGCTTTGTACACGAACGTACTGATGACCTCTGCATAATCCATAACAAGTGTGTTACCCATGACGAACGGACGTTCAAAACCAATCGTCATGATATGGCCAAGCTGCATGATCAGCATAACGACAATCGTAGGACGGATGCCCGGCAGCGTAATATGCCACATTTTTTTGAGCCGACCCGCGCCGTCAACGTCTGCTGCTTCATACAAATCCCGGTTAATGCCCGTCAGAGCCGCCAAATAAATGATCGTTCCCCAGCCAGCGCTTTGCCAGATGCCGGTACCGAGGTACACCATCAGCCAGTGGTTTTTCTCCGTCAGGAACGGAATCGCGTCAAAACCAAGCGAAGTGACTACGTTGTTAACTAGGCCGCCTTTGTTGGAGAACATTTGATACACCAGACCGCCTATAATAATCCAAGAAATAAAATGAGGAAGATACAGAAGCGTTTGCGCAGTCTTCTTAAACCAGACTGCCCGCAGCTCGTTAAGGAGAAGGGCGAGCAGGATCGGTGCCGGAAACGAGAATACGAGATCCAGAAAGTTCAGCAGCAGCGTATTGCGAACGACATCGTAGAACTGGCTCATCTTGAACAGCTCCTGGAAGTTTTCGAAGCCAATCCAAGGGCTGCCCGTCACGCCTTTAAAAATGCTGTAGTCCTGAAACGCGATCGCGGCGCCGTACATCGGGACATACTTGAAAAGAATGAAATAAGCGATTGGAAGTATAAGCAGCAGATACAGCTGGTAGTCCTTCCATACTCCTGTTGCCTGCCGGCGTTTGATCGCTGGCTTTGGCGTGCCGGGCGATTGCGTTGGTGCCAAGCTCCGATCCATGTGCATCCCTTCTCTCTATGTTGTGTTGTAATGTTGTGCCGAGTGTTGAGTGGCCTGTTACCTGATTAGCTAGCGTTACGGTCCAGGCCGGCTAACCACACTATACGAGGACGGTGAGTTAAGGCACAATAGACTCTTTTCCGGCTATTATCCGAATTCCGAATCCCTTGCCGGGACTGGGTTTGCGGCATCTTGGAGTGAAGAGCTCGGAAACCGGTTCATAGACGGAAAACAGCTCATTCCCCGCAGGACAAAATCTGCGCAGCTCTACCAAACAACACAAAATCGAGCGAGAAGCCCGGCTGATTTTACGCTAAACTTGGGAAGAGTTGTTATCGATTCAAGATCCGTTCGAGGAGGACAGAATGAGCTATGAAGCTGGAGACGATTAAACTTGAGATCAGCAGCAGGGCAACATTGACGCTATATCTGCACGACATTGTGGAACTGAGAGAAAAGGCACGGCCTATTGTTCTGGTCACGCCCGGAGGAGCGTACCGGTTCTGCTCCGAACGGGAGGCCGAGCCGGTAGCGATTGCCTTCTACAACGCCGGCTACCATGCGGCGGTATTGCGCTACTCCTGCATGGAGGATGCGCGTAATATGCAGCCAATGGCGGAAGCTTTGGAGTCGATTCGGATTCTAAGAGAGCATGCGGATAAATGGCATATTGCCGAGGATAAAATCGCGGTCTGCGGCTTCTCGGCAGGCGGACATCTGGCGGCTTCCACCGGTACGATGTGGAATGAGTCTGCGCTTATGGATCGCTTGAACTACGCGGGAGATATTCTGAAACCTAATGCGCTGATTCTGGGCTACCCGGTTATTACGTCCGGTGAATTCGCGCATCGCGAATCATTCTATAACATCAGCGGCTCTCGGGAAGACGACGAGATCTCGGGCTTCTACTCGCTGGAGAAACGCGTAACGAGCGAGACTCCCCCAACCTTCCTCTGGCATACGGAGGATGATCCGGCGGTAACCGTAGAGAATGCGCTGCTCTTTATAAGCGCTTTGCGCAAGCATCAGGTACCGTTCGAGTTGCATATCTTCAATAAAGGTGAGCACGGCCTGTCCCTGTGCAACGAAGAAGTAAATACGCCGAATCCGCATTGCGCCCACTGGTTCGGCTTATGTATCGAATGGCTGGACTCGATCGGGCTTGGTTTGGAGTAACATCGATTTGAAAAGAACGGCCAGGGAATTCCCAGGTCGTTCTTTTTCTTTCAATACAGGAACAGAGCTGGAATAAGAGGAAATTTTCGCGCTACAGCTCAAGTTGGTAGGCACGCTCGCTGGTGGATGACCAATTAAGAGGAAATTTCCGTGTTACAGCCCATGTTGGTAGGCACGCTTGCTGGTGGATGACTAATTAAGAGGAAATTTCCGTGTTACAGCCCATGTTGGTAGGCACGCTTGCTGGTGGATGACCAATTAAGAGGAAATTTCCGCGCTACAGCTCAAGTTGGTAGGTACGCTTGCTGGTGGATGACCAATTAAGAGGAAATTTCCGTGTTACAGCCCATGTTGGTAGGCACGCTTGCTGGTGGATGACTAATTAAGAGGAAATTTCCGTGTTACAGCCCATGTTAGTAGGCACGCTTGCTGGTGGATGACCAATTAAGAGGAAATTTTCGCACTACAGCTCAAGTTGGTAGGTACGCTTGCTGGTGGATGACCAATTAAGAGGAAATTTCCGTGTTACAGCTCAAGTTGGTAGGTACGCTTGCTGGTGGATGACTAATTAAGAGGAAATTTCCGCGCTACAGCTCAAGTTGGTAGGTACGCTTGCTGGTGGATGACCAATTAAGAGGAAATTTCCGTGTTACAGCCCATGTTAGTAGGCACGCTTGCTGGTGGATGACTAATTAAGATGAAATTTCCGCGCTACAGCTCAAGTTGGTAGGCACGCTCGCTGGTGGGTGACCAATTAAGAGGAAATTTCCGCGCTACAGCTCAAGTTGGTAGGTACGCTTGCTGGTGGATGACCAATTAAGAGGAAATTTCCGCGCTACAGCTCAAGTTGGTAGGCACGCTCTTTGGTGGATGACCAATTAAGAGGAAATTTCCGTGTTACAGCTCATGTTGGTAGGCACGCTCGCTGGTGGATGACCAATTAAGAGGAAATTTCCGTGTTACAGCCCATGTTGGTAGGCACGCTTGCTGGTGGATGACCAATTAAGAGGAAATTTCCGTATTACTGCTAAATTCTTCAGATGCGTGGAGTGGCTGGCGGCGCTGCAGCAGACTTTTTGCCTGCTACAGCTCATGTCCGCGGATGAGCGGGGCAACAGATTGCTCAATAGCAGGCTTTTTGCCTGCTGTAGCTCATACCCGCGGATGTGCGGGGCACCGAGCAGCAAATTAGCAGGCTTTTCATTAGCAAGCCTTTTGCCTCTTGCAGCAGCTTCTGCCACAAAAACGTCAAACTCTGCCCGTTGTGCATTATTGCCCATTGGGCAATAATATAGTTATACAATTGTTGCTCATTGGGCAACGAACGAGGAGAGGTGAAGGCACGCGGCCGATCTACGATGAACAAGCAAAGCTTGCGTGATGTCAAAAGAGAAGCAACGGCTAATGCGCTTGCGGAGGCGGCATTTGATCTCGCGATGGAACGCGGGATGGACAGTTTTGTAGTGGAAGATGTTGTGCAGCGCGCGGGGTATTCGAGAAGAACGTTTGCGAATCATTTTTCCTGCAAGGAAGAAGCGGTTGTTATGGGGGCTTCCGCCTTCAACAACGTGGATGAGGTTCAACAGCTCATTGAGAACTTGACGGAGAACTCCACTCCGCTTGAGGTTATGGAGCATTTGGTCCGGATGGAGCTTACCGCAGGCCTGTTCAAAAAAACGCGCGAGCTCGTGAAGCTGTCCAAACAGCACCCTACCCTGGAGCCTTACATTCTCAGCGCTCTTCATAGCCATCAAGGTCTTGCCGAGCAATTGCTGCTTGATCTGTTCGAAGACAACTATGCAAAGGGCTATATACAGCTGCTCGTTGGCGCTTCTTACGGCGCCGCGCTTCCGATGCTATATGGCAACAGCAACATCCGGTTCCCCGGTCAATCAAGCGAAGAGTCGCCGGACTCTATCCCGCTCGATCAATATTTAGACAACATGTTTGGTTATTTGAAAAACGGTTTTTAGATCATATTCCCTATATAAAAGGAGAACCACACTGTTATGTCGACTTTCCTGTACAAAATAGGCAAAACCGCTTATAACAAGCCTTGGCATTTTATCATTGCTTGGATTGCCATTCTTGGCGTTGTTGGCGCCCTGATCGGCATTAACGGCATTCACACCAGCTCCGAGATGAAGATCAAAGGCACGGAAGCGCAAAAGGTGCTGGATCAGCTGGCAAAAGAACTGCCTGAAGCTTCCGGCGGGCAAGCAAGCGTTGTATTTACCGCGCCGAAAGGCGAACGGCTGGATACGCCCGATCGTATAGCAGCGGTTACGAAAGCTATTAACGATGTATACAGCATTGAATATGTCATTAATCCAGCTAAAATGGCTCAGGCATCCAGCGCGACAGCCGAAGATAGCACTGCGCAAGCTGGAGACGCCGCAACTGCCGGCAATGCTGAACAAGGCGCGGCGGAGTCGAACCAGACGGCTGCATCCACTGATCAGCCATCGTACGGACCGCTGATCGTTGACGGCAATCCGGTACCCGGCGTTATGATTTCCGCCGACGGCAATGTCGCTTTGTTCCAATTCCAATTCACCGTTCAGCAAATGTCGCTGCCACAAGAGGTTATCGACAACGTCGTTGCTTCGGTTACCGACGTTGAGCAAGCGAACCTGGGAATCAAAGCCTTGCCAAGCGACACGCTTGTAGGCAAGCCGGCCATCGGCGCTACCGAAGGCATCGGTATTGTTGTTGCCGCCGTTGTTCTGTTTATAACGCTTGGTTCTGTTGTTGCGGCCGGTCTTCCGCTCGTAACCGCATTGCTTGGTGTAGGTATCAGCGTTGGGGGCGCTTATTCCCTCTCCAAATTTATTCCGATGACCGATATCACGCCTGCGCTTGCCATGATGGTTGGCCTCGCAGTCGGAATCGACTACTCCTTGTTTATCGTTAACCGCCAGCGCCGCATGATCCTGGATCAGGGCTTAAGCGCGCGCGAAGCGGCAAGCAGAGCGGTTGGTACTGCGGGCAGCGCGGTATTTTTCGCCGGGTTAACCGTTATTATCGCGTTATGCGGCATGGTTGTTATGAATATCGACTTCCTGACCGCTATGGCGCTTGTCGCTGCGGCAAGTGTTTTCATTAACGTCCTTGTAGCCCTGACCTTGCTTCCAGCATTGCTTGGTCTGGTTGGCGAACGTATCGTCTCCGAGAAAGCACGGAAGAAAAACAACGAACAAGCTGGTGTTTCCCGTCAAGGCACGGCACACCGCTGGGCGAACGGAGTTGTACGACGCCGCTGGCTCGTGATTGTTGGCGTAATCGTTATCCTGGGTGCAGCCGCTATCCCTGCAGCCCAAATGAAATTGGGCATGCCTTCCGGGGATACGGCTAACCTGGATACGCCAACTAGACAGAGCTACGATGCGATCTCTGCCGGCTTCGGCGAAGGCTATAATTCACCGCTGCTTCTGGTCGCGGAGCCTGCAAGCTCAGGCGAAAAGATTACCCCTGAAGTATTAGGCAAGCTTGTGCAAGACATCCAGCAGCATGAAGATGTCGCACTCGTTAATCCAATGGGCATCAATCAAACCGGAGACATTGGCATTATCAGCGTTATTCCGAAATCGGGTCCGACAGACAAAGCAACAAACGATCTCGTCCAGGATTTGCGCGATCACAACTCAAGCATCTCTCAATCCAACAAAGTGACGCTAGGCGTTACCGGCTTCACCGCGATTAACATCGATATGTCGGCAAAGCTGGCTGAGGTATTCCCGCTCTATATCGGCATCATTCTGATCTTGTCGCTGATCATTCTGCTGCTCGTATTCCGGTCCATTATCGTTCCGGTGAAAGCAACTATCGGCTTCCTGCTTAGTATCCTCGCTACCTTCGGGATTACAACGGCAGTATTCCAATGGGGCTGGCTGCATGATCTGTTCGGCTTCGATACCGGCGGCCCGCTTCTCAGCTTTATGCCGATTATGGTGTCCGGTATCCTGTACGGCCTTGCGATGGACTATCAAGTCTTCCTTGTCAGCTCCATGCGCGAAGCTTACGTCCACGGCCACAAAGGAAGCTCCAGCGTGGTTGAAGGCTATCAGCAGGCAAGCCGCGTCGTTGTGGCGGCAGCCGTTATCATGGTATCCGTCTTCGCCGGGTTCATTCTGACCGAAGATATTATGCTGAAGCAAATCGGCTTTGCTCTCACCATCGGTATTCTTATTGACGCATTCTTCGTCCGCATGGCGCTTGTTCCGGCTATTATGGCGGTGTTTGGCGACAAAGCATGGGGCATGCCGAAGTGGCTGGACCGCATTCTTCCAAACCTGGACGTTGAAGGCGACAAGCTGATTGCGGAGCTTAACAAATCGTCGAATCCGAATGGCCATAAAGAATTAAAAAAGGCTAAACCAAGCCGGGCGCATTAAAAGAACGACAAAGAAAGGACCACTGCCAGCAGTGGTCCTTTTTATTTCACCGTAATCATCGTATAGACGCTTGAGTTGTATAAGACTATAACCCGCGGTTGTAATCGTATTCAATCGCTTGCAGAAAAGCCCGGGCAAGCACGGCATGACCCGACATATTGGGATGAACCCGGTCCCAGGCTAGAGTTGCCGGATAAATAGACCCTAGAACCTTGTTAAACGCCGCCTGCGTATCCACGAATCGAGCATCATACTTGGATGCTAGCTTTTGGACAACCTGACCGTATTGATCCATCGTTCTGCGCATCGGATCCGCTTCATTCGGCTCCAGATAGAACGGAGTCATCAGCACAAGTCCCTGCACCGTTGGCCTGGTACGCTCCACCAAAGTCTCCAGCTTCTCTTCGTATTCGTCTATGTAGACATGCTGCTCGGTCTGAGCGGGCAAATCATATTGCCTCCATACATCGTTCGTGCCAATCATAATAGACAGCCAATCCGGCTGAAGATCCAGAACATCCGTCTCCCAGCGATCCGTCAAATCCCGGACGTTATTGCCGCTTGTCCCCATGTTTACCACGCGAATGCCTAACTCCGGATAGGCTGCGGTCAGCAACGAATCGACCAGCGAAACATACCCTTTCCCGATTGCTCCAAACAGCCCTTCTCCCCTAGGTCTAGCCCGTTCGCAATCCGTAATCGAGTCTCCGATCATGACCAGCTTCGAATTTTTCCCCAACAACATTAATAATGGCCCCCTCTTCGAATTTCTGTTTTCATTATACATTCTATTGTGGTAACAAAAATACGGAAAGGGCTATTAATTTGTTGCTTAATTCAGCGGGAAAGCTTCGCTCTTCGAGACATGGATCATCTCGCCCGGATAGAAAGACCGAAAGTACGTCTCGACCCTGGAATGAATATCGCTCCGGTACCAGTCCGTCAGATCATGGTCCTCAAACAGCTGAGGCATGCCTAAACGCTTGGACCTTCTCCCCATGGAGCCATCCCCGATAGAAAGCGTATCGATCCAGATCCGGTCTGCTATACCTTTCAGTACCTTTGGAAAATCCGGCGTAAACGGCAGCACCGGAGAAATCGCAGCCTGTGTCGTAATTCCGGCATCATGCAACTCTTTCAGAGCCTTCAGCCGCAGCTTAATTCCCGGTGCGTAGGGGGCAAACAGCCGCTTCATATCCTCGCGGTCCGTCTCTACCGTCATCGATACAAGAACCTCGCATTTGTCCTTGAGCAACACGATAAGGTCGAGGTCCTTCCTTATAAGCGGACTGCGCGTCTGAATCTGAATCAGATCGGGAGGAGCCTCCAGCATTTCCCGCAAAATCCGCCTGGTAATCCCCGCTTCCCGCTCGATCGGCTGATAAGGATCCGTTGCCGAGGACATAAAAATATTTATCGGCTTATTTTTCCGGCGCAGCTTATTCACTTCATTCCGGTAAATGTCCGCGGCATTTGTCTTAATGTCCACCCATTCTCCCCATGGAATCTGCTTGAACTTCTGGATCGGCATTTCTCTCACATAGCAATATTTGCAGGCAAACGAACACCCGCTATATGGATTTAGGGAATGGGTAAAGCCGATATCCAAGTAACCCTTTGCTTCGCTTAGAATACTCTTGGATACGATATCTCTGATTTCGACAGCCATGGCAATCCCCTCTCATTACACAGGAACGTTTGTTCCTATATTATACGTAAACTTCAACTATTAATCAATTCCCCCCAATAATTGGAATCCAGGTGATAAACTCTTATCATTAAAAAAAGAGCACTTGATCCTGCATGATCAAATACTCTTTCTTTATCTTATTCAGTATTATTCCATCTCCACCGGAAAAGTAACGGACACGACCGTTCCTGGTAGGCCCGTCTGTATCGTCAGCTCCCCGCCCATTTCAACAATAATCTGCTTGGAGATAAACAGCCCTAAGCCATTTCCGGACTGTTTGGTCGTGAAAAACGGCGTAAACAGCTTGTCCATTACGTCAGGCGGAATTCCCGGCCCAGAATCCTGAACAAACAAAGTAACGGTATGATCCGCTTCCCGCAGCCCAAGGACCAGCCTGCCTCCCGATTCCATTGCTTCTATGCTGTTCTTGCATAAATTCAGAATGACCTGCTTCAAGAGAGCGACATTGGCTTTAATCGACCTGCCGGCAACAACCCCGTAAGTGTCCATCTGGATATTGTTCATATTCGTGTCCACTTGGATGAGGGGAAGAATATCGTTTACCAGCTTCAACATATCGATGGTTTCCATACTGCTCTCTTTAGGCTTGCGGAGCCATAGCATTTCGCTTACCAGGTCGTTAATCCGGGAGAGCTCCGTCTGGATGAGGTCGACATAACGCTGCTCTTTCTCAATGCCATACCTCTTCAGTGTTTCGCCTAAAAGTTGTACAAATCCCCTTATGCCCGTCAGCGGATTTCTAATCTCATGCGCCACGCCAACAGCCAATTCGCCAAGCGCCGCATTCATTTCCGACAAGCGCAGCATCTTTTCAATGTTTTTTCGCTCGGAAATATCTACGGCCGTTGCGATAATTCCTGTAACGCGGCCCTTTTTATAGTACGGGATTAAGGTCTTGTATAAGCTTCTTCCATGCAGCTCGGTTTCAAAGCTGATCGTTTCCCCCTGGAGAATCCGATCATAGTATTGCCCCTCCGTCTTGTAGAGGAAAGGGAATATTTCTCTGACGGTTTTGCCATAGCTGTTAGCCGTTGTATAACCAAGCTCCTCCGCGATTTTCCCTTCGGCCAGGACGTAATAAAGCTCGCCGTCTTCTCTCTTCTTCATTTGAATCACAAAGCCGTTCACCGAACGAACCGTCTGCAGAAGCTCCTCTTTCATTTCATCGTATTTATTTTTCTCGAGGGCTTTCACAATCGAGATGTCTCTGCCCGCAATCAGAATACACGGCTTCGCCAAGATGTTGATCAGCTCCAGATTCAGCACGCAGGTTACGATATCATTCTGCTTGTCTCTGACTTCTATCTCTAAATCCTGGATCAGTCCGCTATTCATCAGAGCCGACATGACGTTATCCCGCTCCTCTGCATTCGTCCATATCCCTAGATCGAAAACATTCAGCTTGAACAGCTCGTCGTCACTATAGCCCAATCTTTGAACAACGGAATCGTTGGCGTAAATAAATTCGCCGTCATGGAAAGTCGTGATGCAGACGAATTCCGATCTCATATTCAAAATCCGGTTTAACAAAAATTGTGTCAGTTCACTATTTTGATTCACGAACAGCTCGTGTTTAAAGTGATCTCTTAGTGACAGCATGGTATCCACCTACATTCCTGTCTTTTTCTAGTAGTGATTATACACTCCTTATGTTAAATCCGAATAGCGGGAAACAAAATTACTTAAGAATTCACAAATTGTCCACCTCACGCAACACACAAAAAAAGGACCGCAGCAATGCCGCGCCCCTTGTTTAAAATAATGATGATTAGTCCACCTGTCATTACAACGATTGCCAGATCTTCTTCAATTGATTGAGGCCTTGCTGCACGCCAAAACGGCATGGCTCCAAGCCTTCGAATTCAATGGAAATATAACCGTCGTACCCGGATTCCTTCACAATGCCAAGCACACGGCGCATGTCGATATCGCCTTGGCCTACAATAGCCCCACGCAAATAATTGCCGCGGGTGGAACGGAACCAGCCGTCGCCAAGTTCGCTTTCGGGATGACGCACATAGAAATCTTTAATATGTACCATAGCGGCGTACTCGATATTATTGGAGACGCCAACAACCGGATTCTCGTCCACGCAGACAAAGTTGCCGACGTCCAGGGTTGTTCTGAAATTGTCCCGGTCCGTTGCATGAAGGAGAGCCTGGACACGATCGCTGGCTTGAAGGAAATAACCGTGATTTTCAACCGTTGTTGTAATTCCCTTCGTAGCCGCGTAATCGGCGATCCGGCGGCAAGCCTCTGCCAGCTTAGGAAGCTCGTTGTAGAAATTACGGATCGACGTATCCGGTGAAGATGCCACATCATGGCGCATCAATTGAACGCCAAGCTTAGCCGCAATGTCCACTTCCCGCATAACGCGTTCAATCTCTTGCTCGAATTCCGCTTCGCTTTTACCGGCAAAATTGGCTCCGATCAAATAATTGGAGATATCAATGCCCACCTCATCCGCTTTACGGCGGATCGCTTCAATTAACTCCGGATTCTCCGTCAAATTGAAGCCAAGCGGCACAATCTCAACATGCTCGCCGCCAATTTCGGCAATCGCGGCAATGACATCAATAACGTCCATTTCCCCTGATTGAAGCGCTTGATAGTAGCTATAAGTGCTAATTCCAAATTTCATTATCGAATCTCCCTTCAAGTGTGGCTGACTCCTTAATGGAAATATCTATTAAATAATAGCATGATTAACGCTTGGAAACGATCCTATCTATTAATCGCCTTAATCCGGTATATAGATACCGCTTCCGCTGCCAAGTTTCCTGCCATTAAGCAATAAGGCTTTCGCTGCTCGCTGCAGGCTCGTTACTTCCCCGTAATCATTGGGATTTGTCTCTAACCGATGAAAGATTCTTTGCTCCGCTTCCCTTGATGCTTCGTTCACTTCATAAACGCAGAAAAGCCATTGAAACTTCAGAATGTTCGATTCAGCCTTCAGCACCTGGTCAAGACCGGGATAGAGCAGCCATGAACTGCAAATGTAAACCGAAGGGATTCCTCGGAAAAACTTCCGGGCTATAAGGAAAGAATGCGATACCG
Source organism: Paenibacillus sp. JDR-2 (assembly GCF_000023585.1). Taxonomy (NCBI): domain Bacteria; kingdom Bacillati; phylum Bacillota; class Bacilli; order Caryophanales; family Paenibacillaceae; genus Paenibacillus; species Paenibacillus sp. JDR-2. The sequence goes on from NC_012914.1 coordinate 6,052,203, forward strand.
CATCCGGGGTTAACGGTTCCCCTTCCGGAATGTGAACATTCAGCACCAGCTGATTCTTTTCCACCAAGCGTTGTCCTGCCTTCAAGCTCTCCCCGTTAAAGGCCATTGGCTGAAACTGCAGTCTTCCCAGACGAAATAACTGAAGCCTGACATGCTCCTGAAGCCAGTTGTACTCTTCTATGCCATACTCGCCGTAATCCCGGTAGCAGGCTTCGCTCCAAATCCGGATATCCGTGAACGTATCGAAATAAATGTTGTCTTCGATTCCCCGAATCCGGTATTCTTCGTACGCATCCACGGCAAATCTCGCAAACAGATACAGCAGCATTTGCCTGTACCCCGCCGTTCCCGTAACCTGACGGAAAAACGAATGACGGTCCGTATGAAAATGTTCTTTCAACTTCGCATATTCCTCTTCTTCCATGCGGTAATCTATAATGATTCGGCTGGCTTCCCCGCCTAATTGAATTCCTTTACAAAACTCGCTTACATGCATAAACTTCTGTCCTTTCATTGCCCGTTCTTAAACTCTTGCGGCGTCATCCCGTATTGGGTCTTAAACAATTTTATGAAATACTGCGGCTTCTGGTAGCCGACCTCAAGCGCGATTTGGCTTATCCTCAGATCCTTGTTCTTTAACAATTGCACCGCCCTCTCCATACGCAGCCGAAGCACGTAATTCGAGAAATTTTCCTTTGTTTCCTGTTTAAACAGGTTGGATACATAGACGGGATGCAGATTGACATGATCGGCCACCGTTTGCAGGGTGATATCCTTTATATTTTCTTGTATGAACCGGCGGATTCGTTCCATCAAGTCAGAGCGGATGTTATCGGAGCGGCTGTCGCTATACGCTTTGATTTGAACATAGCTGCCGAAAGCCCACTCCTTTAACGGCTCTACGCTCCAACCGGCATCAATCTTCAGCATCTTATCGATTTCTCTTCCGAACACTTCGAAGATCCGTTTGCCCTTCTTGTGCAAATAATAGGAATAGGCTTGCAGCAAGGTAACGTAGATTTGCAGCCCGTATTCGCGCGCTCCGCTGCCCGCGCTTTCAAGCTCATCGAATATCCGGTTCAGCTTGCTCTCGAATCCGTTCCATTGCTCCATATCGATTAGTTCCATAAACGTTTGGGAACGATAGAGCTCCGCAAGCGGCTGGATTTCGAAAACCTCTTTCTTTTGCTTCGCGTCAAAAAAGCTTTCGGTCTGGTAGCCGATATAATCGGTATAAATCGATAAAGCAGAGTGGTACATGGGCAGAGTGTCCTTTGGAAACCCGCCCCAATTACTTAGTACAACGGAAACCTTCGACTTTAAATAAAGCTTGATTTGATGCTGGGAGAGCCTCGCTAAGTCTTCTATTATCGCAGAGTGGTCTCTGCCTGATTGCTCCGCCCTATTGGGCTGAACCAGAAAAATCAAATAATCATGCGAATCCTTGCAATACGCCACATGATATTTATTCGCGAAAACCTCTTCCACAATGTTAAACATGGCATATTCGATCAACGAGAGACTATAGAGATCCGTATTCGAATAGTCTTCCTCTACTCTCATGCACAAGAGAATGGCTTCCCGTTCGGCGGAAAAAGGAAGTCCGTACAATTGAAGCTTGTCCTGCAAAGCCGATAACGGGTAGCTTTTGCCGGATAACAATTCGAACAAAAACATTTCTCTTAATTTGGGCAGGCTTTCGCGAAACCGGTAAGCGAATTTCTGCTGATTAAGCAGCTCATTTCCTTCTTCCTTAATCCTATCGATAATGGTGCGCAGCGTTTGCTCCAATTCCTCGTTCGATACCGGCTTGAGCAGATAGTCGCATACCTGCTGCTGAATCGCTTCCCTCGCATATTGAAATTCATCATAGCCGGTTATAATAACCGCCTTCGTATTTTTCCATTTCTCATTGATTCGGGCGATCAATTCAAGCCCGCTCATCCCGTTCATATGAATATCCGTTACCACGATATCAACGGAACGGTAGTTCAGCAGCTCCAGAGCTTCCTCGCCGGAATAAGCCTTATAAACATTGGAGATTCCCATTTGCTCCCACGGAAGTCCGATAGCCAGACTGTCAACCAAATGCGTATGATCGTCCACGATCAAGATTTCGTACATGCTTACACACCTTCCTTGCCGCTCCAGCTTAATTGCACGCAGAGCCCGCCTAACTCCGATTTGCTAAGATGTACGCCCGAATCGCTGCCGTACATTAACCGCAGGCGCTGATGAACGTTTTTCAGCCCGGATTCTATTTCCTCGCTGCTCGAATGAATCTTCTTGCGCATAGATTCAATCATGTCGTAATCTCCCCCGGTGCCATTGTCCTCCACGGCTGCATGGTTCATTCCTTCTTCGCTCCAGCATCTAATGCGTATCATTCCGTATTCGGAATGATTATTGAACGAATGCAGAATGACATTCTCCACAAGCGGCTGTACGATTAACCGCGGAACTTCGAGCTCCGCGAGCTGCGGCTCAATCTGGATCTGGAATTCGAAGTCGTCCCTCAGCATGCAATGGATTTCCAGATAGAAATGGATCAAGTCCAGCTCCTCTTGCAGCTTCACCATCTTGCTCCCCGTCTTGGTCGTATACCGGTAATACTTGCTTAAGTTCATGGTCATCGAGATAGCCGCTTTGTTTTCCTTAAGCTCTATCATGCTTTTGATATAAGCAAGCGTGTTGTACAGAAAATGCGGGTTGATCTGCGACTGCAGCTGCTTCAGCGTTGCGTCCTTCGACCTGAGCTGTTCTTTGTACACATCCACGATCAGCTCCTCGATTTTGGAGGCCATGGAGTTAAATCTGTCGTACAGAAACCGGTATTCCCCTTTGGGCTTGTCGGTCATCCTAACGGAATAAATCCCTTTCTCGATCAGATTCATATTCCGAATCATCTTCCGGAACGGAATTTGAATATTGCGGTACATCACGAAAGCTAGATAAGCCCCCATGAACAGAAGCATGCCGCTTATGATGTAAAACATGGTCTGGTTCCGGCTGATCGGCGCCATAATATGGCTGATCGGCACATAGTCGACGAGATACCAACCAAGAGATTCCAGCTTCTGATAATGAACCTGGTACTTCGTCTTGTCGGATTGAAGAAGCATATATCCGCTTTCCGCCGAAGGATCTATCTCCTTAAGCCGGGGAAGAAATTCGTCGATTTGTTTCACGTTAACCGAATAATTATAGATAGGTTCCGCTCCTGGGTGGTACAGGAACGGATCGCCCGAGCCATTCGCTTTAAATTCCGACAAGGCGCTCCGAAGCGCGGATACGCCGAATTTAAGCACAACCCGCATACGAGCCTCGCCCGTCTCCGCCGAGTTCTCGGGATAAGACAAAATCCCCATAAAATAATCCTCGCTAGGATCGGAATAGTACTGCCAAAAGGTATCTTGCAGAGGAAACTCCTTTGGAAGCGCATTCAAGCTGGAGTTGCTTTTGATAACGATACCGGTCTTGGGATAGAGCACCGCGATTACGGCTTTCCAATCGCCGTAACCGGCAAGCCGGTTAATTTCTTCCGAGACGGTTCGGTTAACCCTGTATTTGCCCAGCACATCGTCAAGCAAATCGGGATAAGCTAAATTTCGCACGTCCGTGCTTTCGTACAGCATTTTCTTATACGTATCCAGCCGGAAAAACAATTGATCCAGCTGATTGGCGAAAGTCTCGATCTGATATCTCTTCACCTTGATAATCTCATCGGTCAATACATCCGTGCTCGTTCGATTCGATACTGCGAACAGGAGCAGGATCGGGATAAGTAAAATCAATAACGTAGCGATCAATTTGGTAAATATGTTGAATCTGCTCATGACTGATCGTCCTCTCAGCTTCTGGCTCATCGCATTAATGCTGGCGTTGGAATTCGGAGAACTGCTTTTTCAATTCGGCAAAAACAATATCAAAGCCCGCTTTCTTGAGAGCTGCGAGGGCATCGTCATAATATTGATCGTAACTGGCTATCCCAAAGTTGATAGGCTCGAATTTTTCTTTATAGACCGCCATCACTTGCGCGATTTCGTTCTTAACGGGACCTTCGTTGAAATGGAACCCGGACAGCTTGGAAATACGGGAATTCTCGTCGTTCGCAAGCATATCCTCGATCACGTCATCCTCTACGTTAGCCGGCGCGATAAAATAGTCCTTGTTCCGCCACATCCATTCGTACATCAGCTGATCATTGGTTAATTGCTTGATTTTACCGTTTTCCAGCACGTAATCCTTTCCTTCAACCCCGTAAATAATAAAATTGTAATTTTCTTTGCTTTGCAAAATCCAATTCATAAACATCATTGCGCGTTCCGGGTTTTTCGACGCGGAGGTAATCATAAAGGCTTCATTGCTTGGCGTCGTAATATACTTGGGCTTCTCTTTCGCGAGATAGTACTCGCGCAGCCTTGCTTCCGGATCGGCATTCCGCGCCGTTTGCAGATTTTCCATCGCCCGGGAAACCGCGCCTACGCGGAATAGAAGCTTCCCCGCATTCTCCTGATCAATCTTCGCAGCCGGATTCCCCACAAGGTTCATGTCGATAATCCCTTTGTTCACCCAGGACTCGCGTAATCGAGCTACTTTCTTGTATAGATCGGACTCCACGTAGCTGAGCAGCTCTCCCGAATCCTCATCCACCATAAATAACATTCTTTCATCCAAGGAAGTGTAGTTCTGGTCCGTCAACTCGCGCCATAACAACTCATGCCCGCGGTCGGTTTCCAAATAGCCGTAATAGCTTGAATCTATCGCATGCATTCGTTGATAGAATTGTTCCAAGTCCGCTATCGTCTTAATGTCCGTCATGCCAACCTTCTCCAGCAAGTCCTGGCGCACCATAACGGAGGAGAATTTCCCGGCGGATGTAAAGGCCTGGGAAGGTATCGCCCAAAGCTTCCCGTCGATCCGGTTCTGCTTGAAATTATCTTCGGGTATATGCTTAATAAGATCCTGTCCGTATTGGCCAAGAAGCTCGTCTAACGGCTGAATATAGCCTTTGCTGTAATAAACGGAGACGAATGGCGCGCCATACCAGAACAAGTCGTAATCTTCTCCGGTGGATAAGGCCAGCTCCAATTTTTGTTGGTAATTGGACCATGGAATATAGGTCAATTCCAGGTTCATGTTCAAATCCTTCTTGAGCCGGTCGTTTAGTTCATTTTCCACAAAATCGCCCATGCGCGACGACTGGTCTCCAGGCATAATCACTTTCAGCGTGACAAATGATTCCGGTGCGTCTTTGCCAGCGTTATCCGTTGTACCGGGATTATGAGGTCCTGGCGATTTGGAAGAACCCAGGTTAATATACTGGCTGAATAAGGCGAATACGAGAGATAAGGAAAGTATCGCAACGGTACCGATCACTGCACGCTTCATCTTGTCATGCTTCCCCTTCACCATAGAGTCTCAAGTCTCAATGCTAGTCTACACTAATTCCAGTAACGTGAATACGCCGTCATAGAACAGGAGCACATGAGCGCTAACGCCATGTGCTCCCGTATTCATCTGCCTTTTAGTTCATAAATTGGACGAATTGCAACAACCGTTTGATCATAACGGCGGCTTCCGCTCGGGTTGCATTCGCTGCCGGATCTATAGTCGTCAAGGACTTCCCTTTTATGATTTGAGCAGTGAGCAATTCGGCTATCGAAGCTTTAGCCCAAGGACTTATGGAAGCCTGATCCTTATAGTTTCCAAGGGCATTGTCATTCGCTTGGACCGGTTTGTTCACAAAGTTCAGAGCTCTAGCTGTCATAACCGCGATTTGTTCGCGGGTGATTCTTTCATTTGGTTTAAAGGAACCATCCGCATAACCGTTAATGATCCCCGCATGAACGGCCGCTGCAACAGCATCCGCGAACCAGTCTCTTTTTGCTATGTCGCTAAAATCAGCAGCCGCACCCGGAGAGCTAAGCCCAAGGGAACGAACAAGCAATGCCGTAAACTCTGCGCGGGTAATCGGTTGGTCCGGCGAGAAGCGGTCAGGCGCAGTACCGTTTATGATTCGTTTCGAGGCCAGCAATTCGATTTCCGACTTGGCCCAGTGCCCCTGAAGATCAGCGAACGTTCTGCTGCCCGAATCCGAAACAACCGCGTAAATGCTGTTCCCGTTTCGTTTAATTACAAATTCCGTACTTCCCCCGTTATCTTCAAGAACAGATGGAACAAAAGTAAATGTCCTTGTATCCGGGTTAAATAGAAGCGCAGTCGCGTTCGCTTGATTAACGGCTCCCGGCACAATAACCGTTCTCTCGATGTAAGTGCTGCCGAAGCCGGTTATTTCAACCGATTTTCCGTTTGCTTGAGCATAGATTTTGTAATCCAGAGCAGGAGCAAGCAAGGTTAACCCTTCTTTGCTTGCTTGTTCAGCCAATAAATCCGCCGTACTGCCTGCAACTTTATCGATAACTACGCTTAGGGTCATATTCTCAAGGCTCGTGCCAAGCTTTTGCGCTATATCGGCCAAGCCTAAAGCTTTGACGGGAACCTTGTAGCTTCCGAAATCCGTCAGGATAAGGATGGACGCATCCGATAGGTCCTTCCCAACATCCGCTAATCCAGACGAGGGAATATTCACCTTCACGCTTCCGCCGTTGTTTTTCAACTCGATAATAACGGAATTGAATTTTACGCTGGATGGCTTGGCGCTAAGAGCTTGGAAGGCGTCTTGGAGCTTCTTCGCGTCAATGGCCGCTTCGGTTACGCCGTCCGTTGAACGGACAATGGTTACCGCGTCCTGCCCCAGCTTGATTCCTTTATCCGTTAAATCCGGCCCTGGTTGTGTTGTTGTTCCGCCAGAGGACGGGTTCGAGCTCGAATCATTGGACGCAACCGCCACAACGAATTGCTTCTCCAAGTTGCCGTCAGTAGACTTAGCCGTAATAACGGTGCTGCCGATACCAACAGCCTTGACCAGCCCGGCAGCGGAGACATAGGCAACTTTACTGTTCGCCGACGACCAGACTACTCTTTTATTGCCCGCTTCCGCCGGCACTACTGCAACATTGATCTGTGCGCTGGAATCAAGAGACAGTTGAAGCTGGCTTGGCGTATTCGCCGTTAAGCCCGTCACTCTGATCGGAGTCTCGGCCGCACTATTCGATACGTCCACGCTGCCAAGCTCCAGCCATCCGTCGTTATTCTGCTCCGCGTTAGCGAAGCGGAACTTCTTGGCGTCCGCGTTGATCTCCTCTAACGGATTCACGTAGCGCATCAGGATTTGATAGCTTCCGTTGCTTAAAGCCGGATTACTCGCCGATTCGAACAGCTTATTGTTGTCGAATCCGTTTGTATTGGGAAGCAGGTCTTTCAAGTCCCAGCCCGGTTCCCATACCTTCACGATACCGCTTTCGGATTTGGCCGCAAGCTCTACCTTCCAATCATAGTAGAATGGCGCTACTCCTCTGTTCTCAAGCTCTACTCCGACCTTCAGGTTTCCGCCTGCTGCATCCAGATAGGCAGAAGGCACATAATATTCATAGCCTAATCTGCGCGACCCTTCGGCAGCTCTTGCCAGCGGTTCGGATTCCAGCGGAGTTTGGAAGACCCCTTGCGTAATCAGCCAGGAGGCATGGGTCAAGTTCAGGCTGGTGTAATAATCTTCGCCTTGCGCTCCCTCGATTGGCGCCGATGGTTCATTGTATACAGGCGGATCATTGTTCCACATCTTCAGTTGAATTTCCGGTCTCATCTCTCCGCCCATGCTGTTCGTTTTCCAGAAATCCGTCACTCCGGCATCGTTGACTTTCCCCCAGAAATGCCAGCCTTGACCTCCGAGACTAGGCGGGAGGGTCTGGAAAGCAAAGGAATCGTCATGGTAGCCGACATCGAATTCTTTGGTTTTTAAAGTGCTGTTATCCATCGGATACCGCAGTACAAGCTGCGTTTCGTCAAACGCATTATCCATATCGGTAAGAACCCGCTTCAGGTTGGCGTCTGTCGGCATTAAATTTGGCGACTTAATATTTCCGTCGTAAGGGTACGTATGCCATTCGCCCCAGAAGCCGATCAATCCAATGGTCAGGAAGCCGATACGCGGATCGCCGTCATATCGGGCTCCAAGCGCCCCAATGAAATTGTCCAATGCTCCCATTAAATGCTCATCATTATAATCAGGCGCTAGACTTGTAGCATCCTTACCGTTGTTGTATTCCGAATAGGCGTAAGTCTCCAGCCCTTCGTCCAGAAGGAATTGCGGGATTCCGGACGGCTTGTTCGGATAGTCCAGATAGACCCTGAATACGGCCTGATTACCTCTGGAGGCAACGGCTTCAAGCCGTTTGTCCAGCTCCGTCCAATTAAAATCATTCAGGTTGTTCATCAGCTTATTAAGCGGAAGGTAGAAGAACTCCAAGCTGTAAGGAAGCTGCGTTGGACGGTCTCTCCAATCATCGCCTTCGGTGAAATAAGACTCCTCCGAAGCATCGTAGAAAGGAAGGAAGCCTTTAAGCGGATTGTCCACTGGCGCATTCCGATACGTAAGCGCCTCCGTTCCGGCTGCTGTTGCCCAAGCTGGCGGAGCCGGGTGGTCAACAGGCTCGGTCGTGCTCCCTCCTCCTGATCCATTCGTTCTGCCAGCTAACGCATAGAGAGCAATTTGGTCGATGCTGAGAACATTGTCAGCTTGATTTTTCGGGCCAAAGCCGAATTGAATTTGGAGAACCTTGCCCGCATCAAACTTCGCGTCGCACGCATCGCAGCCTTGCCATGCGGATTGGACTAATGCGCTCCAAGGAATTCTCACCATTCCCTTGTAGCCTGCGGCAATGGATAGGGAGCCTCCGCCAAGAGTAGTTGTTTTCCAGCCTTCGGCACCTTGATAGAATTGTACGGTTCCTCCTTCTTTCAAGGAGAACTCGCCTTTTGGCGCATCCGTAACAAGCGAGATATTCAAATCCATATTTTTGCTGCTTGGCGAAAGATTGTTGACCCAGAAGGTGAGCCCGTCAAAGGCGGACCAATCCGAATCCGTCCCGTTAAAGGCAACGCGTTTAACGTTTACCCAATCGGATGCCGTTTTGCCCGGAGGAGGAGAAACGGAAAACTTCATCGCTTGAGTGCCATTCGAGACATTCACGTGATCGATCGTACGAAGGGTCGACGGTTCTCCGGATTCCCAGTCTATCCGCCAGATGTTCTGCAAGGCAGCATCGTCCGAGTACGATTCGAAATCATCCAAACTTTTATCCGCCCGATAGAGCATGATGTCATCCATCGTGATGACGTTATGCGGATAACCTGCCGGCGGGTATCCGAACTGAAGCCCCGTTACTTCGCTTGGATCAAGCAGGGCTGCGCAGTCTGCCTGAACGCCGCCGCATTGCCATGCGGATTGAACGAATTGATCCCAACCGAGCTTCACAACACCTTTGAAGCCTGCAGGAACGTTAAGCGACGCTCCATTAAATGCCGCAGGCTGCAAGCTTCCATCCGCCGCAATCGTTAAGGCATGCCCGCCTTCCTTTAATCCGAACTCGCCTTTGGCTGCAGGCGTCTGAAGCGCGACATTTAAGCTGAAATCCTTATTGTCGTTTGTTGTATTGTCCACCCAAAAGCTTAAGCCGTCATACTTGGACCAATCTCTCTTGTCAGAAGGGATGGAATGGATAATATTCGACCACTCCGAATCCGCGATTGCGGTCGACAGCCGGAGGCCCTTGCTTCCGCTCGACTGTCCGAGCGCTCTTGTAACGGAGCCCGGTTTGTCGGACCATGCTTCCGTCCATGCTTGCCCAAGCGAAGCATCATCCGCATAGGACTCGAAATCTTCGATAAGCCCCGGTTTGTCGGAACCGGAACCAGGGTTGGTGCCGGGATCCGTGCCAGGGTTGGTGCCGGGATCCGTGCCAGGGTTAGTACCGGGATCCGTATCTGACTCCACCTTATCCGTAAAGTAGATTTCATCGATATAGATCGTTCCCGTAGTCCCCCACGCAGCTTGCGAGATCGCAATGCTCCAAATCGTTTGCGATAGATCTACTCCTTGACTAGGCAAATCGATAACGAAGTCCTTATAGGTTGTCGTAACCGTATCGCCGCTGAATTGTCCGAGTGTTTTCGTTACGCCGCCAATACTGATATTGACCTGCTTCTCTTCGCCTCCGGCAGCTCCTTTCGCCCGTATGACCAGCTTGCCCGTATCGGATAGATTACGGCCGATATTCGTTTCCATGCGCGACATATTCTGATATTGCAGCACTAATGCGCCGTCCTCTACAACACCGGCGCCATTCCCATTGGCAAAGTTGCTTGATCCGGTCCATTGGTTCAGATCATTTTGAGTATTCTCGGACCATGCCGGCGTTCCGTCGTAATCATCCACAAGCAGACGCTTTGGCGGTGCCGGCGGTGAAGTTGGAGGTTCTGAACACGGTGAAGTGCAATCACCTATCTTTACTGACCCCAAATTCAACCAGCCATACTTGTCTTGATCCGTATTCGCGAATCCTACTTTTTTCGCCTTAGCGCTAATAGCCTCTAACGGATTTACAACCTTCATCACTAAATAGTAGTAACCGTCCGTTAAGCCAGGAGCGGCAATTGTTGTATCGAAATAATAGGGTTCGCCGAATGGAACATATTTCGGATCGCCGGCTACATTCCATTCCGGATACGTTCTGATCTCCGAAGGCATAACCTTCGTCAAATCCCAGGTTGTATCCCACTCTTTCACGAGTTTTCCCGATGCATTCTTTACTCCCAGCTCTACCTTCCAAGGATAAGCGAAAGGAGCAACGCCATTATTCTGAATGGTTACACCAACCTTAAGCGGGTCGCCTTGAGCAATGTCATTGTAGTATGAGCTCTTCACATTCAAATCGTAGCCCATCTTTCTCACGCCCGCGGCAACGGCAGCATCGCCTGCCTTATAATTGCTGATACCGCCTTGGTTAATCATCCACGTCGCATGAGTCAGTTCGATATCATCCATGGCATTATCAACGTTAGTCCCGCCGCTGAACAGCTGGCTCTGGATTTCCGGGCGTACTTCCCCGCCAACCGATTCCGTTATCCATTTATTTTCCGAGCCGGCTTCCAGCATCTTGGTCAGGAACGAATAATAGGCTCCGCCCATACTCTCGGGCTGCGTTACGCTTTGCGGCGGATCACCTTCTTTATAACCGAAGGAGTCGTCATGATAGCCTATATTGTACTCCGACGCGCCGGGCAAGCCCGGGTATCGGACCTCAAGCTTCGTATAGTTGAAGGCTGTATCATAAGCGGTAAAAAGCTCTTTGATTGTATCGGCGCTAGGCATATAGTTAGGCAGCCCGTCAGCCGTATCCTCATCGTAAGGGTAAGTATGCCACTCCCCCCACAAACCAACGAGGCCCATATGAATATAGCCAATACGCGGATCTCCGTCATATTTTGCGCCGAAGGCTTTAATGAAGTTAGTCAAATACGTGACCATTAAAGGGTCGTCGTAATCCGGCTCGTCTTGGTTAAAGGTATCGTTATGGCGCATCGCAACGCCGCTGTCATGAATAAACGCCGGTATGGCATCGTCTTTACCCGGATATTCAAGATAAACTCTAAGCGCTGCTTGATTCCCTCTTGCCGCAATGGCATTCAGCGCCGGCTCAATGCCCGTATCGAACGTAAAGGAATCCGGGCCATTCATCACCGCCTTTAGCGGGACATAATACCATTCCAAGCTATGGGGAAAGGAAGTTTCCGTTTCCCACGGATAGAACGGCGCAAATCCTTTTAGCGGATTGTCCAGCGGGCTAGGCGCATAGGTCAAATCATGCTTGGCTAGAGCACTATCCACCGCAGGGCTTGGATACGGATTCGTTGGTACGCGAGTCAGGCCGGGGCCGGGGTCAGCACTAACTCTGCTAGCGGCATTGCCAAAAAGCGTGCTCAATAACAAGCTGACAATGAGCATCACTTTAAGAGATGTCTTTCCGATATCGTGCAAGGAAAACCGTTTCATCGAAATCCTCCTATTTTCTACTTGAAAGCGCTGTCAATAATAAACTTAAATCTTGTTCCTTTTTGACTAATATCGAATCTGAAACAGGTTTTATCCGGACTCATAGAAGTCCGGATACCCATTATCCTTTTGTAGCACTGAAGGCGATCCCTTCAATAAACTGTTTTTGGAAGATAAAGAAAAGAATAATCATTGGAACGACCGCCATAAAGGCGCCTGCCATTAACACCGGATAGTCCGTCCCGAACATGGACACTAGCGTCGCTATGCCCGATGACAGGGTCATCTTCTCGGGAGAGCTGTTGATAATAAGCGGCCATTGCAGTTCATTCCAAGCCCATTGCAGTTGAATAATGACAATGGCTACCAAAGCTGACCTGACTAAAGGAAGCATGATATGCCAATAAATTTGAAACGGATTGCAGCCATCCAGAACGGATGCTTCCTCCAGCTCCTTGGATATGCTCATGAAAAATTGCCTTAGAAGAAAAGTAGCAAAAGGGCTGATCAAAGAAGCAATCCACAAAGCGGTAACGGTGTTGACGAGTCCGAGTTCACTCATCATCATATATTGCGGCGTATAGAACACGGGATTCGGCACCATCATGACCGAGAGAAGCAAGATAAACAGAATCGAGCTCCCCGGAAAACGGATCCGGGCAAAAGCATAAGCTGCCATCGAACTAAAGATAACGGGAAACACGGTCTTCATTACTGCAGATATAATCGTGTTAAGGTAATAATGCGGGAACTCCGATTGCTTAATCGCCTCAATATATCCTCTTAAGCTGGGGGCATCCGGTAAATAACGGATCGGAATCTGCGTGGCTTCCGTCGTTGTCTTCAGCGAAGTCAACACCATCCATACAAACGGAACGAGCATAGCGATGGCGCTGATAATAAGAATAATGTGAACAACCAAGTGAGCTTTCCTCGCCGATGAGCTGATCATAGTTGCGTCTTCCCCCTTCCTCAGTCGTAGACGACCCATTTTTTCTGGAATGCGAATTGAATGCCTGTCAGCGCAAGGTTAATCACCAGCAGAATATTGATAATGGCAGCGCCGTAATTGCGGTCATTATAAATGAAGCTGTTTTGGTAATAGGCATACACAAGAGAGCGAACCGACGGAAGCGCGACATTCGTCTTTCCGATAATCAGATAGATCGAGTCGAAGATTTGCGTAGCTCCAATTAATAGAATGATACTGGTGAAAAACAGAGTTGGCGTTAGCATCGGAATGGTAATATACCGAAACTTGTTGAATCGCTTGGCGCCGTCGATATCCGCCGCTTCATACAGCGATTTCGGAATTCCTTGCAAGCCTGCGAGAACAAGCAGCATATTCATGCCGATTGCCCCCCATACGCCTACGATAACAAGCACAAGCATGGCATAATTGCCATTGGACAGCCATGCGATATGCGTTCCCAATAAATGGTTGATGAGGCCGAAGTCCTTGGCGAACAAGACCACCCATACCATCGCTGCCGCGGCAGGCATCGTTACTTGAGGCAAGAAAAATATGACGCGATAAAGGGAAACCCCTTTGATCTTCGTATTCAGCAGTACGGCAAACAAGGTTGAGAGCACAAGCGTAAGGGGTACAAACATAGCTACATAAACTAAGGTGTTGCGCAGATTCTGCCAAAACTCTTTATCCCGGAATAACTTCGCATAGTTATCGAATCCAACCCAATGATTGACGGTCCCGAAATTTTCCGAATGCTGGAAGCCTAACAGGATCGATTGGATAACCGGCCAACCCCAGAAAACCAATGTGCCTATGAGAGTCGGCGCGATCATGAAATAAGCCCACACATACCTGCTTCTGGAATTCAATTTCACCACTCCCTATTCATCGGAGACGTTCCTGACAGCAGGAACGTCTCCCGAATTCCTTTTTAATTTGGCTTTAACGACACTTACTTTGTATCCGCGATTGCTTGATTCATCATCTCCGCAACCTTCTTGGCGCCTTCTTCTACCGAGATGGCTCCGCCCCATGCCTGCGACATAATCTCAGGCTCTTTCGCGAACCATACCGGATACGACATCGAGCCGCTTGGATACGGAGTTGCGTCGGCTACTTGCTCCGTGAATACTTTCAGATTCAGATACGGTCTCGATGTCAGCCATGCATCCTGCGTGCCGTTGTATGCCGGAATAGCCGCGCCCATTTCCGCCGTAATTTCCGCTGCTTTTTGCGATCCCAGGAACTTGAGGAACAACCAAGCCTCATCTTTGTTTTTGCCGCTTGCGGACATCACGTTGCCGAGGCCGTTAATGATATTGGCTCTTTTCACTTTACCCATTGGCAGTTTCGCCCAATCCCATTTCCCCTTGACAATGTCGCTGCTGTCGATATCGCTGATCCGCCAGGATCCGTCGAAAATCATCGCTAACTTGCCGGACTTGAACATCTCGGTTGCTTCCATATCCGTCATTTGCTGATGAGTTGGAGAAGCGCCGTCAACCGTCATTTGATAACGGGCTTGCAAAGCTTCGATAGAAGCCGGATCATCGTACCCCGATTTGCTCATATCATCGGAAATGATTTTACCGCCATTAGCCAGCATGTCGTTCCAATAGCCGGTTTGCGTATCCATTTTGGCTCCAAAACCATAGATGCCTTTATCAGGCTGGCTCAGCTGCTTGGCTACCTCGGCCAGCTTGGCATAAGTCCAAGTGTCGTCCGGATAAGGGATACCCGCTTGGTCGAACAGCTCTTTGTTGTAAGCAAGACCGATAGTATCGAAATCTTTAGGAATACCATAGTTCTCGCCGTTCAGCGTATAAATAGAAGCAAGATTCGCCGCGTAATTATTGAGATCGATTTCGCCGGCAGCTACTTTGCTTGTGATCGGCTCAAGGAATTTACCGGATGCGTAAGTTGCGAATTGACCTCCGTGCATCCAGAACACGTCCGGCAGCGTCCCCGCAGGTGCGGCAGCGGACATTTTTGTCCAATAGTCGCCCCATGGAATAACTTCGACCTTAACCTTGATGTTTGGGTTTTGCGCCGTAAATTCTTTTGCGATCGCTTCCATTGCGGGCTGCTGAATTTTATCCCAGATAGCATAGGTAAGCGTTACGTTCTTTTTAGGTGCATCCGTTGCCTCACCGGCATTGCCGTTCTTGCTGTCGTCCGGTTTGTTAGTTGGCGCGTTGTTCGAGCTGTTGCTGCATGCAGCGGTAATTAAGGAAAGAACCATCAAGACAAGCACGAGCATGAATGAAAATTTGTTTCTTTTCACCATTTGATATCCCCCTAATGAATTGTTTAGGCAAAAATTTTGCATAAACTCTATCGTTTGCATCACCATTGCCTCTTTACACATTTAGTCTAATCGATCTCTACAAACGCTTTAAATGCCTCATTTTTAAGATTGCATGCCTTATTATTAAGATGAAAAAAGGTTTGCATTCAAATATAGATTCCTCCATAATATCAGTAAATAATTGCGCAAATTATTTCATAAAACAAATTTGGGAGTGTCTACTATGACAATTACTGCACTGCAACGGGAGCCCGGGGAATTCTGGTGGGGAGGCGTTATCAATGAGGGCCACCTTATGCCGTTTGGCGATCGGCCGCATTCGCGCGACCTGCGTTTGACCGACGATAACCAAGCTTCCCCCTTATTGCTGTCTAATCGAGGAAGATATATTTGGTCCGAAGAGCCGTTTGCCTTCTCCTTTAATGAGAGTACCGTGACAATCGATCACCCGCAGAAGATCACGATTGAAGAAGGTCACTTCACCCTTCAAGGCGCTTACCGGCATGCCTGCGTTAACCATTTCCCGCCTTCCGGCGTTACGCCGGACGAAATTGCCTTTACGGCGCCGCAATACTGCACTTGGGTGGAAATGTTCTATGAGCCGACGCAAGAGAAGCTTATTCATTACGCGCAATCTATTATTGAAAACGGCTTTCCTCCAGGCGTCCTGATCATTGACGATAATTGGATGCAGGATTACGGAACCTGGGATTTCGAGAAGCACCGTTTCCCCGATCCCGCCAGGATGATTCAAGCTCTGCATGAATTGGGATTTAAGGTGATGCTGTGGGTATGCCCGTATGTGAGTCCTGACAGCATCACTTTCCGGCAATTATTGAGCCAAGATCTCTTGATGAAGCATGCAGACGGCACGCCTGTTTTAAGAAGATGGTGGAATGGGTACAGCGGGGTCGTTGATTATACCCGCGCGGAAGGCTCCGCATGGTTCAAACGGCAGCTGGACAGGCTGATCCAAGATTACGGGGTTGACGGCTTCAAGCTTGACGCGGGAGAACCTATACTGCCAGGCCTGCTGAATGACGTTTCCCGGGACGTCGAATGGTCGCGCCCTATTCTCCCCATGGAAGATTGCGAAGCTTACGCGCGATTGGGAATCGGATACGGGCTCAGCGAGCTGCGGATGTGCTGGAAGCTAGGAGGCCAAGCGCTTATTCAGCGGCAGCGCGATAAGACGCACACGTGGGATGCGACAGGGCTTGGGGGACTCATCCCCAATGCCATCGCTCAAGGTTTAATGGGATATGCCTATAATTGTCCCGATATGATTGGCGGAGGAATGGACGGCGACATCAACTCGCCTGATTTCCGATTCGATTCCGAACTTTTTATCCGTTTTGTTCAATGCTCGGCATTATTCCCCGCTATGCAGTTCTCCATGGCTCCTTGGCGGGTTCTCAGCGGTGAAGAATTGTCCTGGTGCATGGATGCGGTACAGCTACGGACGAAGCTTGGCCCTGGGCTCGCCGAGCTTGCGAATCAAGCTGCTGAAGATGGACTGCCTATCCTGCGCAGCTTGGAATTTGTTTTTCCGAATCAAGGCTACCACACGATCCAGGATCAATTCATGGTTGGCGACTCCATTCTGGTAGCCCCTGTCTTAATGAAAGGACAACTTATTAGAATGATCCAATTCCCGGAAGGTCGTTGGCTCGGCGATGACGAAAGTGTAGTAGAAGGCCCTATCCAGCTAGAAGTACATGCGCCGCTGTCCCGATTGCCGTGGTATCGAAAAATCTAAATCGTTGCTTCGAGGAGGGTGATCTTTACATGAAAAAAATCAAACTAGCCGTTATAGGAGCAGGTGCGCGAGGTTTCCTGTCCTATATGCCGTATGTTCAAAGATTTCCGAGCGAGGTTGAGGTGGTCGCGGTTGCGGAACCTAACCAAGAGAGAAGAACGAGATTTGCGGAAGCGTTAAACTTAACTTCGGATCAGCTCTATTCAACATGGGAAGAATTGCTGGACGAACCTAAGCTTTGCGATGCGCTACTTATCTGCACACAGGATCAGATGCATTACGAGCCTACGGTTGCCGCTCTCCGCAAGGGGTATCATGTCTTACTAGAGAAACCGATGTCGAACAGCCCAAGCGAGTGCGTAGCGATGGAGGCTGTCGCCCGCGAAGAAGGACGTTTGCTCTCTATCTGTCACGTTTCGAGATATACCCCTTTCTGGCAAAAAATGAAGCAGCTTATTCAAGACGGTTCCATCGGGAACGTCATGTCCATTCAACATAACGAAAACGTCGGTTACCTCCATTACGCTCATAGCTTTGTGCGGGGCAACTGGCGAAACGATACGCTTTCCAGTCCAATGATTTTGGCCAAATCCTGCCACGACATGGATCTCATTCGCTGGCTTGTTGATGCCGATTGCGCGAAGGTCAGTTCCTTCGGATCGTTAAGCCACTTCCGGATTGAAAACGCGCCCGAAGGGTCGACGGACCGCTGCACGGATGGCTGCGAAGTAGAATCCACCTGTCCTTATTCGGCATTGCAATTCTACATGCAAGACACGAAAGCGAATCATTTTGCGGCGCTTATCGCGGATCCGCCTACCGAAACGAATAGAATGAAGGCGATTTTGGAAGGCCCTTATGGCAAATGTGTCTACAGAACGGATAATAACGTCGTTGATCATCAAACGGTAAACATGGAATTCGAGAATGGCGTTACCGTTATGTTCAGCATGAGCGGGTTTACGCGGGATATTAACCGCATCGTTCAAATCATGGGGACCAAAGGGGAAATTCGAGGCGATCTCTTAAACGGCCGTATCGAACTATTCGATTTCTCATCCGGCACGCAGTCGGTTATTCAAATTCCTAACAGCCAAAGCGGTCATCAAGGAGGCGACGACGGAATCATGCGGCAATTCGTGTCCGATCTGCGGCATGAAAGGTATATAGATACCTTGACCTCTGCGCAAGCCTCTCTGGAGAGCCACTTAATGGCCTTTGCTGCCGAGAATTCAAGGCTGAATGGCGGCGCCCTTGTCGACATGAAGCTCTTCCGTCAATCTTTTGCATCAAATGAAACCGTAGCTATGCCAAGCGATACCGCGGTATAAAAAACGAAAAGGCTGGCCCGCGTAACGGCGGGCCAGCCTATTTTTTATTCGAAACGAATCTCGTCTATCCAGACGGTACTATTGCCTCCGTGCCAGAAGGTCATCGTCAATTGTCCGGGGCTGCTGCGGTCTACTCCGTTCGACGCTAAATTAATAGCGAGATCCTTATAGCTGGTCGCAATCGTATCCCCGCTGAAATCACCTAGTGTCTTAGTCACTCCGCCAATCGTAAGCTGCATATGGTTTTGTTCGCCTCCGCTTGCGCCTTTGATGCGAATGACCAGCTTGGTGTAGCTTCCTACGTCTTGGGTAATATCCGTGCCTAACCAGCCGTTGTTGTTATACTCCAGCTTTAATGCCCCCGAATCAATAACGCCCGCATTGTTGGCGAAGCTGTTCGCGCCCGCCCATTTGCCGAGATCATTGCTTCCCGGCCAGCTTGGAGAATTGTCGAAGTTATCCACCAGCAATATCCCGCTGCTTCCGGCATTAGTCGTTACATTAACCGCTGCGCTGGCTGCCGATAAATTACCCGCTGCATCCTTTGCTTTGACGGTATACGTGTATGCCGTGCTGGCATTTAATCCGCTGTCCGTAAAGCTGGTTGCGGTTGATGTGCCTGCCTGATTCCCGTTTCTGTAGATGACATACTGCGATACGCCGACATTGTCCGTTGAAGCGCTCCATGCCAAGCTCACGCTGCTCGAGGTTTTGCCCGATACGCTTACGTTGGTTGGCGCAGTTGGCGCCTGCGTATCACCGGTGCCGCCACCGCTGGCATTAATCTGAATACGGTCAAAGTCAGCCGCCCAACCTGTCGGGTTGGAGAAATGAATCGTGTTATTGCCTGCATTGAGCTGCACTTGCGTCTGAACGGTGCCAATGGCCGTCCAGCTTCCCGTGCTAGGCATGTTCAGCGTAACAGGCGATCCTCCGTTAACCCGTATTTGAGCCGAACGGGCTTCGCCGCTAAGGTAAGAAACGGTCATGGTGTAGGTTCCAGCAGTTGACGCGTTTACCCCGTTAAATTGCAGCGTACCGTCATTATTGCCGACATATCCCACTTTCGAGCCTCCCGAACAGGTGCTGCACGCGGAAATAACCGCTGATCCGGTCCGCGTATTCGCTGCAGCCTCTGCTTCATAGGCCGTTAAAGTTCCGCCTCCTCCTGAAGCGCTGGTGGTCGCGGTTACAGAGCTGCTTGCGCCGGATACGTTCCCCGCTCCATCCTTGGCCTTAACGGTGTAGACGTAATTCGTGCTTGGACTTAATCCGTTATCGGTAAAGGTTGTGCCTGTCGCGGCCCCTGCCAATACTCCTCCGCGATAAACCTCATAACCGGTCACGCCTACGTTGTCGGTTGAAGCCGACCAAGTCAAGCTGACGCTGCTCGAGGTCGTACCGCTTACCGTCAGATTCCCCGGAACGCTTGGCGCCTGAGTATCCGTGCTCCCTCCGCTGCTGTAGCCGCCATCATAAGGAGTCTGGGTCAAGCTGTACGAAAGCGTATTATCCGGCTTCAGCTGGTCGAAAGGCCCGATGTTCTGATCGGCGGGATCCATGCCGATTCCCACTTTGCCAAGCGGTGTTCTGCCGCCCGTATAATAGTTCGAATTCGCGAATCTTGCGCTTGGCTTATAACCGGCCGGATCCAGAATGGACAGCGCTAAGGTGTAAGTTCCCGCCGGCATATTGGATGGAATGGCAAAGGCACCTGAAACCTGTTGAACGGCTGGAGCTTGATTGTATTGACGCGTCGCGCTGTTCCAATCGTCGCCCGGCATCCAGTTCCGTATGTCCGTGCCGTTAAAGATGCCCTTCCAAGCTACGGTACGGTCGCTTCGCAGCAAGCTGGCCTCCACCGGCCAGTTATAATAGAACGGCGCCGACCCTTTGTTCACAACCGAGAAGGACACGTTCATTGACCCGCCAGGCTGCACGCTGCCTGAGTATGTAGCCTGGTTAATGACGAATCGATAGCCGAATTCCTTCTGCATCAGCGCAGCCCCTTGCGAGACGGCGGAATTGTTCGCATCGTACAGATCGATCCAGCCGAGACTGGTTGTGTGCGTTTTTTTGATCCAATCGATCACGTAGTTCCGATGGTTCGGATCGCTTAACGTATCATCCGGGGAATCGCCGGGCTGAATATTTTTTTGCCCCCAATCGTAAGCAACCTCCCCGCCGTTAACCTGCGTTCTCCATACATTTCTCGCTGCAATGCCTTCGCCTCCCGACAGATCATCGATTAAGGCAAAGGAGTCCCACAGGAATCCGAAGTTAAAATTCTGGAAGGTATCGGGATACCGCACCTGCACTTTTTTATTTTGAAAAGCCTGCGAAGCCGCATTGCCTAATGCGGTCTGGAAGGCGAGCGGAATCCGGTCGGTCCCGTCAGCAAGCTTATCCGGATAAATGTGATGCTCTCCCCAATTCCCCCATAGTCCCAGCTCGATGTAAGCCACTCTCGGATCGTTATCCCAAGCTTGACCAAGCTTCTGAATGAAGGCGGTCAGTCGGTTTTTCAAGGTGTCCGATGTCCATTGCGTAGCCACGTCTCCATGAGGAACACCTTCCGGCCAATATTCTCCGGAGTTCGGGTAAACGATGATTACGCGAGGAATAACCTTTTTGTTCTGACTTTCGATCCCCGCCCAGGTTGTGTTACTCCAATCCTTGATTTTTTGGACAGAGTCTGATGCTGCATTCTCCAAATCGGTGTATTTGATGTAGTGCTTGAACACAGTGCCGTATTCATGATTCGAAAAACTAGTGTCATTCAAAAAGCGGGTTGGCCGAAATCCCATTAAAGGATTTTTGAACGCCTCTTGCGTTTCCGTCAAATTAACCGTGATTGCGCCAACGGCTGCCGAAGCCTTATCCGGGAATGGCAATGCAAACGAACCTCCCGTCAATAATACAAACGACAATAAAATGGTAAACGCTTTCAAAACTGACCTCGAACCCATGCTTCTCATCAATCATCCCTCCCATAGTGATAAAATTTATGCAAATAAATTGCGCAATTTATTTGCGTTCTTAGTATATTCTACCTGCGTTTATTTCGTCAATCAAAAAACAAAAATAGCCGTCCTCAGATCCGGTGATCTGAAGACGGCTATTCGTATCCGTTAGTTACGCCTTACCCAACGCTTTTGAGCAGGATTCCCGCTCAATGATCTCGGTCTTAAGACTAATGTAAACTTCGGAAATGTTTTTGCTTGTGATCAATTCGGTCAGCACTTTTACGATGATGGAACTGATATCGTATCTAAACCTTCTTACGGTCGTTAAAGGCGGAACCATAAACTCCGACAGCTTCAGATCATCAAAACCGACCAAGGAAACATCTTTGGGAATACGGAGGTTCATCTCGGCCAAAGCCTTCATAGCCCCGTAAGCAATGATGTCGTTAAATGCGAAAATCGCGGTGATAGACGGCTGTTCCCTCATTAATCGCTTCACGGCTTCATAACCGTGCGCGGGATCAAACGCGCCCATTGCAACATTGGCGTCGGTCCATGTCATCTCCAAATCGCGGAATGCGTCTTTGCATCCATCCAGCCGGTTCAAATTGACAAGATGGTTGCGGGGCCCCGCAATCATCCCGATTTTCCGATGGCCTAAACCGTGCAAATAACGGATTACCTCGTAAGCGCCTTTTCGATTATCGTAATCAATATAGTTTTGCCCCGTATTGTATGTTCTTCCGTTCGTAAACACATACGGGATCCCGAGTCTATTTAATTCCTCGAACATCTTATCGCCCGCAACCGGGTCGAATATGATGGCGGCGTCCACTTTCTCCTCGCCCAAAAGCTTATAGGCCGGGGACGACTGCGAGTCCGAATAATGCTTCACGATATGAACCTGATGGCCGTATGCTTCAAACTCATCCTTTAAATGATTCAAGTCGGCAGAGGTAGACGGGTCGTTATCGAAAAAGTCATTGTTCCCCGGTACGATAACGACGATATTATAGGATATTCCAATCTGGTTGGAGGGAGCAATCCCCGGTTTTAAATGTTCATTGGCAATATCCAATACTTTTTTGCGAGTCTCCTCGCTGAAATTGCCCTGGTTGTTGATGATTCTGGATACTGTACTAATCGAAACGTTTGCTTTTTTTGCAATTTCTTTTAGCTTGATAAGAGCTCCCTCCATTTCCTAAGAAACTTTTTTGCATAATAAGAAAATTATAGCGTTTGTTATCTCATCCAGTCAATCGTACTAGAATTATTACGTGCCCCATTTCTAGATTACCACAACAGTGCATCCAGTGAATAAGCTCCCGCTCCGGTCAGCGCAACGCCGATAGCTACAGCCACGAGTACCAGCGGATATTCATACCCGTTGGCTGTTGACCACAAGCCGTTAGGCAGATGCACTTTAACTATAGCGCCTGCCATGGTGACTAGAATCATCACTCCTGCTGCTACCGTGAACAGTCCCGTGGTGAACAATGCACCGCCCAGCAATTCCAATATTCCTGCAAAGACCGCCATAACAACGCCAGGACGAATGCCAACCGATTCCATCCAGCCTCCTGTCCCTTTTGGACCATATCCCCCGAACAGGCCAAACAGTTTCTGTGCTCCATGACCAACAAACAACAATCCCACCACTACCCGAATAATAAGAAGTCCCATATCCATCATATTCATTCATCTCCCAAATTTTTATGATAATGATTATAAAGCTGATAAGCGAATCTGCCCTGTAGTATTAATAAGTGAGTCCGTCTAGCGCTCATCCCTTAGCAAAATCGCTTTGTCTGCTGCCAGCTTCTTCGGAGTTACGTCATACCCATTGTCATCGACTACCGAGACACCTAATAGCATATCGTGAACTTGACCCCGAATCTGCTGCAGATACTCCGTACGAAGCTCCGCCTGTTCTTTTTTCTCCTGCTCGGTAAGTCCCCCAGCATGTTGTTTTCTGCTCAATTCGTTAATACGTCCCAGAATAGCAATCATAATCTGCACCTCATTTTCAAAATTAATCATATTTATCTTTAATTAAACTATCTTAAATTAAAGATATGTGGTATAAAAAATTCCCTCTCCATTACAAGATGATCACTTCCCATTGTACTCCGCTTGTTACTCTCGATTCGATTTGCTATTGTATAACCGCCTTCTTATCTTTAAGTTAAATATCTTGAATTAAAGATAACTTAAATTCATAATTCTGTCAACAGGTAAAATAAAATTTCACTAGCAGTTGTCTTCTACTGGTTAGTGACTAAAAAAAGCCTTTACTGACGAACTATTATATAAAGCCAGAATGTTAAAAGCATCTTATTAATCTATCCCGTTGTTAGGAGGGAAAAATCTTTGACTATCCAACTCGCTGAACGTATGAATCACTCAGCTCAAAATAAACCTAATATCATTTCTATTATGGCCGAAATGATCGCAACTATGGAGAATGACGCTAAGCTCAAAAAAGAAATTCTTTTTACAGTTGATGAAATCAGTATGGAGATTTCCAGAAAAGATAAACTCTGTTATGACGTAGTGAATGCTACACGTCATAACGGTGACTATTACAAAGCCAGGATGGTATGGAAACAGTTTAGAAACGAAGTAGAGCATGCCCTTGGAGAGTTGTACAAGCGGATTCAACGCACAAGATACCCTGACGAGTGGAGTGAAACCTATGAGCTTCTAAAGCGTCGGGCAGCTTTACATGACGATGAGGTGGAAAGATTAGAGCGACAGCTGATTCTTTGATCGGCTGCCGCTGTGTTATTGAGCTATAGTCTCCTGTTAGAGCCTCGCAAACGTGATGTAATCGACTTGGACAGGCTCTGCGGATTCCATCCGAAGTGCCCGGTTGATCTGTCCCCGGTGATATTGCCCGTGTAAGAGGACCTGCAATACGATGTCACGGACGGAAGTTCGGAACGGAACTCCGCTCTGGTTCGCATAGTCGATCATCTCGTCCAGCTCGGATTCCTCAAGCCCTTCGATATAGACGCGATATTGCTCGGCGTTTTCTTCGAACATCGTCCGGATCGCCGTCAGGTCTTCCGCATCCTCCCATAACGAATATTGCGCGCTGCCCTTGCCCTGCAATCGGGACAGCCAGACTTGTTCCGCCACCGCGACGTGCCTAACCAGCTTCAGAAGGTCCTTATTCTTCGTCTGACTCTCCTCGAGCGCGTCCAAGATTCGTCCGTCCGCCCAGTACAGGTGGTCCATCAAACGCTTGATCGTCTTCATTTCGATTTCCCCCTCTTCATCTCATCGATTATCTAAATCTCCTATTATCCGTTTTTCGAATCCTGTTTAAAGTTAGGCTTCTCCTGTTTACCTTCTAATAAGAGGAGTGAGCGCAATGAAACGAGATTCAAGGATTGTTCCGTTTTTCAAAAATTTGTACAGCCGTTTTCGTGATGATGATGTTCCTGCTCTAGGGGCGCAGCTTACGTACTATTTTATTTTATCATTTTTTCCGTTTCTTATTTTCGTGGTGAGCTTGATGAGTTTCGTCCAGCTGTCCGGAGACAGCGTCGTGGCTGAGCTTATTCGTCTGCTGCCGGAGCAAACGGGTGAAGCGATTCAAAGTATTCTGCAGGATGTAATGAATAACAGCAGGGTTACGCTGCTATCGATTGGTATGATCGCTACGCTCTGGTCAGCGTCCAATGGTGTTAATGCGATCATTAAGGGGGTTAATAAAGCCTATGACGTCGAAGAAAACCGCCCGTTCTGGAAGGTGAGAGCCATCTCGCTTGCGGCAACGCTTGTGTTAGCCCTAGCCATTTTGTTAGCGATTGTTTTGCTTATTTTCGGAGAGGTGATTGGTGAATTTCTATTTGATTGGTTCGATTCTCCGGTAAGCTTCGAACTCATCTGGGGCATATTGAAATACGTCTTTCCCATTTCGTTCATGCTTGTTGTGTTCTCGCTGCTCTACTGGATTGTACCCAACCACAAAATTCGTTTCAAAACAGTCTTTCCGGGGGCTCTGTTTGCGACCTTTGGCTGGATTGCATCCTCGTTGCTGTTCCAATTCTATATTAACAACTTTGGCAACTATTCCAAAACGTACGGAAGCATAGGCGGCATTATCATCCTGCTGATCTGGTTGTACATCAGCTCCAATATTATCATTCTGGGCGGAGAGGTGAATGCTACGCTTGCAGGCGGGCAAGCGAAGTCTTCTGTCGATAATGCGCTGCCGAACGGCATCGACAAGAAAAAGCCACGCTCGATTAAGCTGTAGTCATTATTGCATATCCTTATACCTTACAACGGTCCCCGTAATAAAGTCATATAAAGTTTGATTGTTTTTGCTCCATAATGGACTTATCAAGTAGATGAGTACCAGACCATAGACTGTTCCCAATAAAGAATAAAAGAATGAATCGGAGTACTTGGAAGGAATGGCCATGTGCCAGACGGTGAAATGAGCAAGCTCCCAAGGGACGAATTTCAGGGCGGAACGAAAGAGCGAGGAACCGAGTCCGATTGATTGGCCGTTAATACCAGTCACCACGATCCCCATTTTTCGTTTTCCCCATGTCGCATGCGATTTGGAACCCTCACATATGGAAAAATAAAGATATACAGGCAAGGTAATGAATAGAAACCCAGTGAACTCCGCCAATATTGGATTTGTCGTAAATAGCGGAATCATTAAAGGGCGTATAAGAAAAGATAGGCCGATCAGCAAGGTAATGTAGCCCGCGATGATAACGTAATCCCACAAAAATGCGATTATGCGGGTGCCTAAAGATACGTTTTTTACATCTCCATGTTTATTCACGACTCTACCCCTCTTTGACCAAATCGGGAACATAACACTATCTTATTATTCTAGAACTTCTTCAATGACCCTGCCCGTTAACGTAATCAAAAGGCAGCCGTTCATCTTCGGCTGCCTCTGCTTTATCGAACTATCGTCTATGGTTCTCCTTGCAGTCTGCAACGGCAAGTATTTCTCTCTATTGGGATAGAGGGGCGTTGGATTGAAGTTGTTCCAGAAGCTTTCGAGTATCGATGTCCGGTTCCGGATAAGAAAGATCCAGCTTCTCCAAGGAACTTAAAATAATCCGGAGCACCAAGTAGTCGCGGAACCATCGTTCATTGGCCGGGACAATATGCCACGGAGCGTGATTGGTTGCCGTATGCCGGAAGGCATCTTCGTATGCGTCAATATATGAATCCCAATAATGCCGCTCGCTCAGATCGCTTGCATCGAATTTCCATAGCTTCTCCGGATTGCTCAGCCTTTCGCGGATTTTCTCGAGCTGAAATTCAGGCGAAATATGCAAGAAAATTTTGATCAGCAACACGCCATTGTTCGTTAGAAGCTTCTCGAAATGCCGTATATGCTTCATCCGCGTTGCTGCTTCTTCGTCCTGTATCAAGCCGTGTACCCGGGTAATGAGCACATCCTCATAATAAGAACGGTTAAATGCGGTAATATAACCTTTGGCAGGGACAACCTTATGCGTTCTCCATAAGAAGTCATGAGCAGACTCTTCAAGAGTCGGCTTCTTAAAACTCTCCGCTCGAAAACCCTGAGGATTCAGGTTGGACAGTACTTTCTTGATAACGCCGTCCTTCCCGCTGCAATCCATCCCTTGGAACAAAACGAGCACACCATTCGTCTTCGAGGCAAACAACTTGTCCTGCAGATTGCGAAGCTTCCGTTCCATTTGTTCAAACTCATCTTGAATGTCTTCTTTACTTACAAAGCCGCCCGTATCGTTCGGATCGAAGCGGCTCAGACCACGTTTGTCTGCTTTAGTCAGCCGATAGTTTTTCAACATGAGAAACACCTCCTCAGACGCTTCTTTCATTATTGACAAATATTCGAGATGATAGCATCAAAACCCTTCCATTCGACAAATCTTCCGCATAACCAAGACTCGGTCTCGTCATACCAAACTTGAAGGGATTAGGGATAATCGGCGTCATCACTCCGGGTAGGAGACGCAAGAAAAGCGACCCGTTACGGTCGCTTTCTCTTCATTACAGCCCCATTACAGCCCCAAAGCATTGCCCTTCTCAAGCCTTAATATATGCTTCTCGCCATCGTCGGCTAATGTCCTGAACTGGTTGATGGTGTCCCTCATTTTAGGAAGTGCTTGCTGTTTATACGAGCTGATCGAATCAAACGCGGACAGGACGTCCGCAAACGCTTGTTTCAAGGTATCGACCGAGACCGTGGCTTCTATAGCTTGCTGTTGGATGGCGACTCCTTGGTCCTTAAGCATCCGGGACGTGCCGGCGATCAGGTTCGTGGTGGTCTGATTCAAAAGCTCGATTTTCTTGAGAACGATACCTTGATTATACAAGGCGCTCGCCACCGTAACGGCTATTTTCAAGGCAGAGATCGTGACGGTCTTCGCTCGGTCCACGCCGCGAATGAGCTCTTTATTATTGCGGATGACGACCTCGTATGCCAAGATCCCCTGCTGATTGACGACCAGCATTTGCTGCAAATCCATGACGCGCTGGCGCATCGGGAACAAGATTTCCTCGGTTATGAACCGAATTCTCTCGGGGTCCTCGCCGCGGCTTTTGGCCGCATCAATCTGGGCTTCGATGGATTCGTCCATGAGCATCCCGAGCTGAATTTCCTTCTTGAGCGTTTTGGTCAGCTTTCGGATTTCATGCTGTTCGAGCTCCAGCGTCGTATTGTCGTTTCTAAGCACGGCACCGCCTTTATCCAGCGACACCACAATATCGGCAATCACATCATCGGCCTTCTCGAACTTGAGGAAATACGCCCGCAGCGGATTGAATAGTTTGCCGAGAAATCCTTTCTTGGCAAAATCGATCATGCTCGGATCCAGATCCTTCAGCTGCGTGTGCAATTCGGCCAGTCCCTTCGCAACCGGGCCGCCCTCTTCGCCCGATTTCGCAAGATTGCCGACCGATACCTGCAGCAGGGTATTTTTGTCGGAAGAGCGTTTCATGGTATTCAGACCGTAGGCGTCAATAGATTGAAGAATCTCTTTACGCTGTTCCAGAGACTCGACATCCAATGCCATAATCATCTCGACGTTCGAATCAGCTTCTTGTTTCAGCTTTGCCTCTTCCTCCGGTAACGGCTGTATTGTTGGCTCGATTTCAGCCTTCAGCTCCTCTGGATTAGATACGTTCATCGAAAATGCCATTGAAATTCCTCCTCGAATTGGTTACATTTGCACATTGAATAGATTGCCGATCTTGTACACGACATCGTCCGTATCCGCGTTAATGCTAGCCGCTTCGTTGATGCTGGAGATATTCTGCAGCGCTTGAATATTAGCGTTGTAGCCAATCGTGTAGATCGGAATCTTATACGTCTCGATTAATCCCTTGATGTCCTGCAGCGTATAGCCCTGGTTCGTCTCGCCGTCGCTTAGGACGAAGATGACAGGCTTGGTATTCGGGTCAGTGGCCAATTGATCTTCGAGCAGCTTCAGCGCAACAACAATCCCGTCGAAGGTGGCCGTCCCGCCGCCGGACTGCAGACTATTCACCGCTCCGACGAACAAGGACTGCTGATTCGTATCGTACTTCGCGATCGGCAGCTTGATGGTAACGCCGTCCGAATACGAGACGAGGCCGATGCTGTTGTCTCTGCCTAAGTATTTCTGCCCTTTCAAGAGCGACTCTTTCAAACGATTGAGCGGCTCGCCGTCCATGCTGCCGGACACGTCGGTGACGAAAACCGCCGTGATCGGCTTATTGCCATTCTTCTTCTCTTTCCATACCTTCTGCGCGGATGTAAGCAGGTCGCCATCGACAGGGGCAAGCTCCGACTTGTAGGTTTCAAGACCATTAAATCCTTTTTCCTGCGCGGTCTTCATGTACTTGTCTTGCGTAACGAACTCGGCAAATTTCTTAAGAATATCCAGCTTCTCCTGCGGCAGATCGCCTAATGCGTAGAGCGGGCTATCGTGTCTGAATCCAAACGGCGTAAATACGTACCCGCTCTTCAGGTCCGTGGCGTTAACGTAGGTCTGGTATTCAAGGACGAATCCGTCCAGCGCGCCGGACTTGGCCGCATCACGCATCTGAATGGTCGTGGAGGCGATAAACGGTACGTTGGACTGGAACTTTTCGAACTCTTGAACCGCTTTATCGCTTAGCAGATCGGTACTATCGAAGGTATGAAGTGCCGTTACTAGAAAATTCAAGCCCGTGGAGCTCGCGAAGGGATCGGTATACCCCATGGAGAGCTCGTTATTGGCGATGGCTTCCGTGACGGATTGGATATTGACGGAGCCGTACTTATCGATCATGGCGTCGTACTTCGCTTTGGCGATGACGATTCCGGGAACATTGCCGACTAAACGTTTGGTCACGAGCTGCGTCTTAACCCCGCTTGCCTGAACCATTTCGCCCCATAATTCATTCGAAGGGGTGAACGCATCGGGGACGTATTTGCCGGATTTGATATAGTCCGTGGCCGTGCCCGAGGCGATATTGCGAATCTTGACCGATACGGGCTTTCCATTGACCGTTATATTCGCCTTGTTAAACTCCGTCGCCACGTCCGTAAGCCATCCGTCGACGCCCGTTCCCGACTTTTCCGTGGACGAGAAAATCTCGACGAAATTGTCATTCGTATTGTTTACCGTGATGGGAAACTTGTTGATGTCGGGCAAGGACGCGGCAACATCGACGGGGTCCAGGTCGATTTGGCCTTTTACGGGCGTTTCGGTAGTCGGGGAAATTTTTTTGAACAGCTTGCTCAAACGATCCCCGGCATTCTCGGCCGTAACCTCCGCTTTCGATTTGCCCAGATTGGAGGTCAAGGTTACCCCGGCATAAACAAGCCCGAAGACGACCGCCAGAAGAACAACGGAGATCAATAAAAACTTACTCTTTCTTTGCATCCAGACCACCTCTAATTCTTGTAGTATTGGGTTTGCTTGATCAACGTGTCGATTTCCTGCATGCAAGGCATGCTGTCAATATCGCCTGGCTCCAAGCTATCCAAGCGGGAGATCTCCAGCATGAGCTGATCCAGCTTCAACAAGATTTCCTCGTTTGTACCTAGCGATTGCTTGGTGAAGGAAAGGTATTCACCGTACACGTTTTTTCTGGCTTGCAATAACTCCGGCGGTAAAGGCGACGGCTTCCGGCCCGAAACGCTTTCGAATTCCGACGCGTCGAACGTATTCAGCCGATTGAGGATGCTCCTGACGTTCAGGTAGAAGAGCTTCTCCACCTCGTAAATGACGGAAGAAAACTTCTTATAGCTCAATTCCGCGGGATCGAATCGCTGTTTCAAGACCTCGAGCAGCATGTTCTTTTTCTTCCGCATTCGTTCCAGCTGACGCAAAGCCAATCCGATATCCTCTTCTAAAACCTTAATCCGCCTGAAGCGAGATAATGCCTCAACATAATCGTCATGCGTCTTGATGTCCTTCACCGGCAGAGCTGCCGGGGCTTTAAAAAGGAAGAAGTAACACCCATAGGTCAGCGTAATGGCGCTGGCGACGAGAAAAGTCACGCCGATTGCCGAAGAAAGCGCATTGTCGCCAATCCCGATCCCGATAAATCCGCGGGAGAACACGACAATATTCAACGCTACGACACCAAGTGTCAAACCAAGCAGCTTTATGTATCTGGTCACGCCCAATCGAACACCCCTCTGCCAAAAAAAGTTTCTCGTCTCAATATCATTGTACAACAATGTTAAATCCTGGAGGTATAAAATTATGGATATGAGAGTATTTCCTAGAAAACTCGTCTTACCTTTTAAAAACATGTATTAATAGCCATTATTGGGCATATACGCATCTGCAGCGGCTGACGTTTCCGTTTTCAGGAAAATTGGTGAATATGCGTTGGAGTATGGATGCATCTATGAAAAAAAAAAAAAAAACCACCTCAGTGGGTGGTTTCGGGGTCCTCAATACGACAATGATTTAATAAGTAGTGACATAGCTAGTACTATTAGGACAATTCCTCCTATTTTTGACGAAAAGTAATAAAAATCGCTGGGCTCTTGACTGTTCGTCCATATCCACTTAAGGGAAATCAAGAACAAGAAGTTCTGAAACCACTCATACTTAAAGATGCACCAGCCATATACCATCAATAAGAGCGCTCCAATAAAAGCAAAGAGATTTCCCCGTTTTGGCTGATAATCCGGATAGGCGGCCAATAAAATCCATGAGGGCAAATAACGTTCATCATTCTCCCCTAAAATCCTTTTATTACCTTCATAGGCGGTTATCATTATTGCAGGTTCTCCGCGTTCATCATAAGTCATTAGAGAACCATTTTGGTCTACGATTGTATAATAGTGTCCATCCGCATATTCCACCTTATATTCGGTGGATGCAGGTCCTTCCGATCTAATCACTCTATATAATTCCTCTTCGATATATACCTCCCGAACAGGGTCTTTAATGACGACTTTAATGCCTGGACCATAGGAGGAATGATATTTAATGATATTTGCTTCAACGCTGGTTTTTTTATATGCGATATTATCCACTCTTAGGGCATTCTCGAAAAAGTACCATCTGGCGAACAAGGTGATAATCACGCTTGCGGCGATAATGCCAGCGATTATAAAGTAAGTTTTTAAGCGAAACCTTTTGGGTTGCATCATTAGGTTAGAATTAATTCACCCTTTCCTTGGAGATGCTTCATTCTACTATCGTCTCTAATTAGTTGATTTTTATTGCTCTATTGCTCGTTCAAGCATCGGTAAAGTTACGGAATCAAATTTCTCAAGTTCAATTAACGGAATCCATGCAACCTCTATTATATCTAGGTTATCTTGGTTGTCATTATCTAGAAACAGCTCTCCCCCAGCTACTTCGCCAATGAAACTAAACTTCTCGTTTCTCTCATATAATAATCCCTTCAATCGAATTTCGAATCCCGTCTCTTCCTTAACTTCCCGTATGCATGCTTGTTCAGGACTCTCCCCTTCTTCAATGCCGCCTCCAGGAAAATTCCAGACAATATCTCCCCGTTCAACGTATTGTTTAACCATTAGCACAGAGTCATTTTGTATAATTATTGCTTCGGCAATCAATAAAATATCCACCTTCCACATTCATTTAGTTAATTACGAGGCTTCAAGTCCAGTATTCCAAAATAAGGGGATTCGCTATAGCCACTCCATTATCCTGCCCGTAAGATGAACGAAGGCAGCTGATCCTTACCGATCAGCTGCCTTCGTTCATGCATTAATCTTATGTTCTCCTTAAGCGTAAAGCCCCTTATAAAAACAGCTTAGCTACCGCTTTTTGGTTATATACGCTCAGAACTGCGGCGAGGCCAGAATTCGGGGGATTCTCCTCTCGCCAAATGCTTGGCAAATATCTCTCCAATTATGAGGAGCAACATAGGGAACAACAGATACAGGTAAACGTCCCACCATCTCTGACTTATCAAGATTCCACTTTGCTTCAGGAGTACGGTTACAATGATAAGGATGGTCTCCAGACAAGCATATTTTATCCATCGGTATTTCCAAGTTATCATAAGCAGCAGGGTGGTGACGAGTACAATGGATACATAGTAAACGATGCCGAAAGCGCTTGTGTCTTGTGCCGGGTCACTAAACCATCCAGGTCGGTAAACCCTGCTGAAGAATAACATGAAGGGTAGGAATTGGATGGTTCCGGAAATAGGACCCAAGCATAAAAAAAGCAAAACTGCGCGTGAGACTCCATTTCTTGCCTTAAGCATCCACGGATAGATCTTTTTTATCAACGGGAAGTAAATCAGGAGACCCAATGAAGTATATCCGATCCGCCACCAATACAACGTATAGATATGCAGCTCGACAAACAGCCACTCGATCCCTGCTAGCAGAGCGATGAACCCAACAATCCAAAACCAGCCTAATTGAAATACCGAAAGGATCAGAGCGAGGGACGGTATCGAAATTAAGTTAGATGTTAAAGCACCTAGATGGCTGTCGTAATAACGATTGCTAAGCAGCTTCGGGTAGTACTCGTAGCTCCCGTTAAAGATATATATGACGGCTTCGACGATATATAAAAGTTCAACTCCAATAAAGAATTGCATATAGGTGTGAACTCTTCGTTTTCTATAAAACACAATGACCTGCAACACGATACAAATGAAGCTCAGTCCCAAGTACCAATAAGAATTAGGGTTCACGCCAAACACCCCTGCATTGTGGAATGGTTTCCCTTATTGTATCAATTTCTATAAGACCTATTCACAGTGGACATGAGCCCTTATCCAACAAAACAAAAAAGCCGCGATTTTTCGCGGCATTAATGAGATATTTTTAGAGGTCCTAATTTACGTATTATATATATTTTCACATTCTTTAACGGTCGGTTGATAGAAGCAGTGCTTCTTCCAGCGTCCTACAAGGGGCTGATCATACCAAGTTGGCGGACATGGTCCGGGATTTTCGAACGATCCTGGCCGGAAATACCATAGAGAAAATTCGCCTGGCCAATTCCGCTCCCCATTTACTGCCCGTTGCGCCAGACGGCGTTCCCTCTCTCTTGAACTTTGATAGTACAGACTATGCTGCAATGCTTCGAACGCATGAGGCTGCTCAATCATTTGGGGAATTGTTCGGATATTTTTAAAGTCGGAGCAATTTCCTCTTATTCGGTTAATGCCGACATTTCCAACAAGCAGCATGCCCATCTCGCCTTCGGTCTCCGCTTCAGCACGGAGCAGCCTTGCCAACATATCGATATCCTGACTCCTGGCTTTTACAACTGCCATTGACTCACCTCTTTAGATTTCTAGACTCATCATATTATAGGCAAAGCGGAAGTGTTACACGGACTAAAGAGAGCGCGATAATAAAAAAATCAGACTGCATGGATTCACAGTCCGATTTTTTTACCTATATTATAGTTGCTATACTTTATAAGCCTTCATGGCCTTTCTTAATTCTTTCCAGCTCGGACGCTTACCGTAGAGCAGAACGCCGGTACGGTAAATCTTTGCCGACAACCAGCCTGCTGCATAGATGCTTACGAGGAGGATCGCGATGGATACAATAACCTGCCAGATTGGCGGGTTGGCGAGTCCAACGCGAAGCAGCATGACGAAAGGCGAGAAGAATGGGATAAACGAAGTGACTTTTACAAGCATCGTATCCGGATTGGAAATGCTGAACGTGGTAATGTAGAAGCCTGCCAGCGACAGCATGGTAATGGGCATAACCGCTTGGCCCAGATCCTCGGTACGGCTGACGATGGAACCAACCGCTGCGAACAAAGACGCGTATAACAGAAAGCCCATCACATAGAACAGCAAGCCATATACGAGCAGAAGCGGATCCACTTTCGAAAGATCAATATTATATTGCATGAACGCCGAGTTGTTATGCGGCAGGTTGATGTTGATAATGACAACCACCAAGTAAGCTACAATTTGCGTTAGGCTTACCACAAACATTCCGAAAATTTTGCCAAACATTTGTTTTAGCGGCGATACGCTAGTGACGATGATCTCCATTACGCGCGAGCTTTTCTCCGCCGTAATTTCCGAGGCAATCATTTGGCCCGAAACCATAATACCGAAGAACAAGAGCAGCAAGAGAAGGGTTACAAAGCCCATATCCACGCCTTGCTGCGACTCGGTCTTGCCATTGCCAGCTCCGCCTGCACCGTCGCTTGCCGCGATCTGCATCGTATTAATAACAACAGGATTTAGCAGCATAGATTTTTGCTGATCCGTCAAGCCGCTGTCCTTCAGGACAATGTCGGTTTTTACAATTTGGATGCCCTGCTCCAGCGCCTGCGACGTTTTCTCGTCCATCAGCTTCTCGGATTTATAAGTTACGGTAGGCAAGCCCGTCTCGCTGACAGGACCAAATAGCAGGTAACCCTTAATTTTCTTATCCGCAACGGCGGCTTTTAACGTCTTCTCGTTCTGCTCCGTGGAGCCTGTATCCGGATACTCGATCAGCTTGATTGCCGGCTTATCTTGACCCGCGTACGTTTGGCGCAGCTGCTCCGCGATTTTGGTGCCTTCAACTGCTCGCGCATCAATGGCATAACCAATGTTAGATGCTTTATCGCTGTTTTTATCAAACAAAGAAATAATATAAGGCAGATTTGAACCGATACATAAGATGACGACAAAGATCAACGTAGTAATTAAAAAGGATTTTCCTTTAAACTTGTTCTTCATCGTAAAGCCTGCTACCGTCCAGAAACTATTCATGCAAATCACCGCCTACCGCTTTAATAAAGATTTCGTTTAATGTCGGCTCCATAATCTCGAACTTGTGAATGGTCGTCTGCTCTAGGGCATGACGCAAAATATTCGACGCCGAGCTCTCCTCCGCAATCCCAACCTCGTAGCCGTATTCATGCTTCTGCACACCGGTTACCCCGCTTAGCCCTTCAAGGCCGGTAACTTCGCCTTCCGTGCGCAGAACAACCTTCTCCCGCGGATATCGTTTCTTAATGTCTCTTAAGCTGCCTTGCAGAACAGGATTCGAACGATGAAGAATCGTAATGTTGCGGCACAGCTCCTCGACATGCTCCATCCGGTGCGTCGAGAACAGCATCGAAGTTCCGGAATCCCGCAATTCCTTCACCGTAGACTTCAACAGCTCCACGTTAACCGGGTCAAGACCGCTGAAAGCTTCGTCCAGGATAACGATACGCGGACGATGAATAACCGAAGCGATAAACTGGATTTTCTGCTGATTGCCTTTGGACAGCTCCTCGACTCTTTTGCCGTAATATTCCGGAACCTCGAACCGGTCCAGCCAACGCTTAAGGTTGGCATCCGCGTCCTTCTTGTTCATTCCGCGCAGCTGCGCCAGGTAGATCAGCTGATCGCTTACCTTAACGCGAGGATACAATCCGCGTTCTTCCGGCAAGTAACCAAGCATGCTGAGCTGCTCCTTTGTATAAGGCTGGCCGTTGTACAAAATCCTGCCATCATCCGGATAGATCAATCCCAAAACCATCCGCATCGTGGTGGTTTTTCCTGCACCGTTAGCTCCCAGCAGTCCGTAAATTTCCCCTTGTTCCACCTCAAAGCTGATTCCGTTAACCGCCGTCTTCTCCCCGTATTGCTTATGCACTCGATCTACTACTAATGGCTTCATCTTTTATTCCTCCTAAAAAGAATGATCACCCAAACTGCTAGAATTAGCAGTTCATGATGATTCTTACTTCGAAAGCATACGCTTAAAGAATGATCACCCAAACTGCTAGGTTTAGCAGTTTGTGATGATTCTTACTTCGAAAGCATACGCTTAAAGAATGATCACCCAAACTGCTAGGTTTAGCAGTTTGTGATGATTCTTACTTCGAAAGCACTCCT
The DNA here is from genome assembly GCF_000023585.1 of Paenibacillus sp. JDR-2. Lineage (NCBI taxonomy): Bacteria > Bacillati > Bacillota > Bacilli > Caryophanales > Paenibacillaceae > Paenibacillus > Paenibacillus sp. JDR-2. The sequence continues at coordinate 6,088,790 of NC_012914.1, forward strand.
CAAGCTATGACCGGAGCCGTGTCCGTTCCTGCTCAACCAATATGGCCAAAATATCATCCAGCTGCAAAGCCTGCCGGTGCGTAATCGTAATATGTTCCTGCCCGCACCAGTCTTCGGCATCCGGAGCCATTCGCGTAATGACGCGGAGCATACCGCCGCCAGTGTCCTCAATCCCGCATTGTCCCGGCATCGCTTGAACCCGCTTACGGTTAACCTGCTCCCCATGCACGTAGAAGGCATGCCAGCTACCGAACAACTCATCCTTCTCGTATACGCCTAGCACGCGCCCGTGTATCATAAATACGATATAATCTGCGAGACGCTTCACTTCTTCAACAATATGGGACGCCATCAGAATCGTACGGTCACCCGGCTCCATATAACGGTGAAGGACCTCAATCATCGTCCGCCAAGCGAGCGGGTCAAGCCCTGACGAAGGCTCATCCAATAGGAGCAGCTCCGGGTGATGCGACAGGATTAACGCGAATTCGTACTTGCGCCGCATCCCCTTGGACATCTTGCCAAGCTTGATGCCGTCATCGACTTCAAATAACCGAAGCAACTCCTGGTAGCGGTTTACATCCCATTCGGGATACCACTTCTTCACAAATGCCGTCTTGGCAGAAGCCTTCAATCTATTATCATGCGGGGAAAACAACTCCGGTAAAAAACCGACTCTGCTCTTCGTCTGCCAGTCTTCATCCTCGGAAATATTTTTGCCCAGAAGCTTAATATCTCCTTTCTGGGGTTTTATCAAATCCAGAATGAGCTTGAAGGTTGAGCTTTTACCGGAGCCGTTGGGCCCTACAATTGCCGTCACACAACCCTTAGGTACTTCGAGCTGAATGGGTCCCAGTTGAAAATGCGTCCGCCGCAGCTCTACTTCCTTCAAACTTATTGCATGTTCGGTCATCTTTTACCCTCCAAACTTTCGATCTAGCACTTCCTGGAACAGCTTCGTTAGCTCTTCCCGCGTGCATTGCACAAGCTTTCCGGCTTCAACAGCCGCCTCGAGTGCTTCCGTAACCGCGTCCAAACGGTACCGGTCCATCGCATTCTGCTCAATCCGGGCTACATAGGTTCCGGTTCCTTGCTTCGTCCGGAGAAGCCCTTCATTCTCCAAATCCTGATAGACCCGGCGCACCGTAATCACACTGCATTTGAGCAGCTGCGCCAGCTCCCGGATGGAGGGCAATAAAATTCCTTCTTCCAGCTGCCCGCTTACGATTAGCGCTCTTAGCTGTACTTCAATCTGATAATAGAGCGGTTCCGCGCTTTGTTCGTTAATATGAATTGGCAGCCACACAGTCTCACCTTCTTCCAAATCAGGAGCTTACCGTAGTCTTTTTAGTATAGTGACGGTTCTTAAGCCGCTTTTTAATAATCATATAGCCTAAGTACATGGTAATCACGCACACGAGGAATGCGGCTGCGGTATACCACCATTGCCCCTTTTCCAGTCCGTCCAGAAGCCCAAGCACGATACCGGCATTGAAAAAACCAAGCACCGCGCAGATAGCCACATAGACGACAACGCTTATATAGCAGAACATCGCGTAAGCCTTTCCGGTATGCCCGATTTCAAAGTAAACGTACAAGACGGCCATCGATAAGGCGTAAAAGTACCAGAACAATGCGAACAACAGATAAGCTCCAATAGATAAATGATCATGCAGGCGGTCAACCAATATATATTGCGTCGTGAAAAATAACGTCAGTACCAAGGCCAGCACAATAACCAGCTGAACCATTCTTCCGATTACAAGATGAGACAGCGGAATGGGCAGCGTCCGCCATTCGGCCAGCTTGCCGGTGAAGGTATCCTCCCGCCAGAAGCGCATCGTTGTCTTGTTCATAACAAATGCCAAGCTTGGGAATGTAACGATAAAGATCATATCGAGCACCCACGACATGATTCTTTCCGTATCGTTATAGACCGCGATTGTTATTAAGGCCAGATACAGACTAAATAAAAAGGTAAACAGAATTCCCATCCAATCCCGCGTAAGCTCATGCTTAGCAATATGCCAGGCTCCTTGCCGTAAATTCAAAAGCCCCTCTCCTTCCGAAGCACAGTCATTATACTGTGTATATCCTTATACACAGTATATACACAGTGATGCTGCAGAGTCAACAGATTTTACCATTTTTTAAATAAAAAAGAGAGTGTGCCTCATAATCTGAGACTCACTCTCTCTTCTTAAAAAACGATTTACCAGCCAAAAATCGCATCGATAACCGGCTTGGTATGACCGCCAGGATACATCATATAGAGAAGGATATACACGGCAACGCCTGTAATCGCCGTAAAGAACCAAATAACCGAAGTCACTTTTCCCCACTTCCTGTGCTTTGCGTATTTCTCCCTGAAGCCCAGCACAAGTGTTGTTATACCAAATACGGCTGCAACCGTTGCAAGAACGATATGGAACAACAAGAAGGTTAAGTAATAAGGCTTTAAGCTATCCGGTCCCCCCCATTCCGTATTACCGACAAGTACGGTCCGGGACGAATAAATGATGAAGAAGATGAGCGCCGCAATTGCCGCGGCAATCATCACTTTCTTATGTTGATCGAGCCTCCGCTTAATAGCCAGATTCCAGCCGATCGCGACCAGAATCGCGCTTATGACGATAAAGCTCGTACTGATCGTAGGAAAAATTGTGTACTTGTCCAAAGGTATCCCACCTACAAAGAATTATCACATAAATAGACTAGGTGTAGTCTACTTATGATGATTCTTGCTACGAAAGCTTACGCTTAAAATAATAACTTAATGCTGCAGTCTGCTCTATTATACCGTGCCTTTGTTCATGTTGGGCAGTTCTATTGGCGCTTCATTTGTCGCATTTGTTACATCATCATCCTTATGCTCGCGTTTAAACCAGTGGTAGAAGATATAAGCCAGAATGACGCCGTACATGAACTCTTGCAGCAGCTTCATGACGATACCGCCAAGCTGCTGATCCTCCTCCGGACTTGCCAGTAGGTTAAAGAACTGTGGCCCGTCGAACAGCGCAAGCAGCTGCGAGGGATCACTTACGCAATAGCCCATAGCTTTTACCCAAGTATCGGGATCGCTATATACCGCATACATCGGCGTGCTCGCGAAAATAATAAAAGCACAAGCCGGCGTCAGAAGTACGCCGTTGGCAAATACATAGGCCATCTTCTTCAGATCGGTAAGGCGATTCCATTCCGGAACCGGATTCGCAATCTGTGCCCACATTAACATGGCAGCAATAAGCAAGATGACATAAACAAGCCGGTGCAGCCAAAAATGCGTCATAACATAATCGTTTAGAAGCGGTACATGATAGAGCGAGAACAACATATTAAACGTTAAAATCGCAGCAATCGGATGCGTCATAAAGCGTAACTTCTTCCAGCCTTGGGCTGCGAACATTCTCTGCCAGATGAAAGCGGGTACCGAGAGCAGCAGCATTGGAGGCACAATCAAATAAGAGACGGACATGTCTATCATGTGGAACGTAAACATCATGTGGCCCAGCAAGCTGAATGGGCCTCCCTGCACGAGGTAGAACATGACCGCTGCGCTCACAAACATGATTTTCTGCCAGACTGTTGCCTTATCCGTGTGCGGTGCATGCTTCTCCCGCCATGGTCCAATCAGATAGAAGTAGAGAATCACAAGGGCGATCATGAAGAACAGAAACCATGGGGTCCACAACTCTTCAAAGCTGAAATACTTTAAGCCAAGCATCGATGGCAGCTCCTTTCAAATATCTGCAAAAAAGGAGGGCCCGTAACTGTGTTGGGGACCCTCCTCTTTTCAATTATGCGATAACGTTACCACCAAGCCCAATATTCTGCCATGATGACACACGTGAATACAACGAATACGCCAAACAGGATACCGATTATCGCGAACGTATGACCGCGATCCTTCATATGCATCCAGAACGCCATCTGTACAAATACTTGCAAGATTGCGCAGCCGATAAGAATGATGTAGATAAAGTCGGTGTTAATCTCACCGCCGGCGACAGCCGCGAAAGCGATCAGTGTCAACAGGATCGAGAAGATAAAGGCAACGATGTGTTTCTTAGGTCCTTCAACCTTATGACGAACCGGACGTTGTTCCTCCGTGGTATGATTGCTTGCCATGGATTAGCCCACCTTTCCCATCAGGTAAACGACGGTGAAGATAAATACCCAGACAACGTCGATAAAGTGCCAGTAGATGCCGGCAACGTATGCTTTTGGAGCAGTTGTAACCGTCAGGCCTTTCTTCAGCAATTGTCCGATCAGAAGCGAGATCCACACGATACCAAACGCTACGTGAGCGCCGTGGAAGCCAACCAATGTGTAGAACGAGGAGCTGAATGCGCTCGTTGTAAATCCATGTCCCTCATGAACGTAATTCGAGAACTCGTAAATCTCCAGACCAAGGAAGCCAAGACCCAGAATAACCGTAACGACCAGCCACCAGACCATTGCTTTTACCTTTTGCTGGTGTAGAGCTTGAGTTGCGAATACGCTTGTAAGCGAGGAAGTCAGAAGCAAGCCGGTTGCAAGCGCAACGAGCGGAAGCTCGAACAGCTCTTGCGACTTCGGACCGTCGAGCACTTGGTCGCGGAGAGCAAGGAACGCCGAGAAGAGCGTTCCGAACAATACCGTTTCCGCACCAAGGAATAACCAGAAACCAAGAATCTTATTGCGACCCTCGAGGGTTGCTTTTTCAGGCTCATGAGGCAATTGGCCTTCAGTATGGGAATGTGCACTCATGCTTTAACCCCCTTATCTTGCAGTTCTTCTGGTTCGATATGGAAGCCATGATCATCGATCAGGGAACGGATAATCATACATGTAAATGTAATGATCAGACCGATACCGCCTACAACGAATCCTGCTTCAATACCAGCGATTTTACCCCATTCGCCATGCGAGTACATGAGACCAAGACCTGTAATAAACAAGCCGATCGCCATAAACAATGGCAGAATAGACGGGGATGGCATATGGATCGAACCGATCGGTTCAGCCGGTGTCATTTCTTTATGACCATCCATTTTTTCTTTCCAATATGCATCATAACCGCGAACAAGCGGAGTTTGCTTAAAGTTGTATTCCGGAGCCGGCGAAGGGATCGTCCACTCCAACGTACGGCCATCTTCCCAAGGATCGTTTGCTGCATTTTTCGGTTTGAACGCCGTAATGACAACATTCAGAAGGAAGAAGATCGTACCCAGACCCATCAGCATTGCACCGATTGTACTAATCAAGTTCAGTTCGTTAAAGCCCAAGCCGTCCAGATAAGTCCAGATCCGGCGCGGCATACCCATCAGACCAAGGAAATGCTGTACGAAGAATGTCAGATGGAAGCCGATAAAGAATGTCCAGAACGTCAGCTTTGCCAAACCTTCATTCAGCATGCGGCCAAACATCTTAGGCCACCAGTAATGAAGACCAGCAAAGAGACCCAATACAAGTCCGCCAACGATAACGTAGTGGAAATGCGCTACAACGAAGTAGGAGTCATGGTACTGGAAGTCGGCAGGAGCCGCAGCCAGCATGACACCGGTTACACCGCCCATTACGAACGTTGGGATAAATCCTACGGCAAACAGGTTTGCTGCATTGAATTTAATCGAACCGCCCCACAGCGTAAATAGCCAGTTAAAGATTTTGATACCTGTCGGTACCGCGATCAGCATCGTTGCAATGGAGAACAGACCGTTCGCAACCGGTCCAAGACCAGTAGTGAACATGTGATGCGCCCATACCATGAAGCCCAAGAAACCGATCAGGATCGTAGCGAAGACCATTGAGCTGTATCCAAACAACCGCTTACGCGAGAACGTGCTGACAACCTCGGAGATAACACCGAATGCCGGCAGGATCAGGATATAAACCTCAGGATGCCCGAAGATCCAGAAAATATGCTCCCAGAGAACCGCATTACCGCCGCCGGAAGGATCAAAGAAATTTGCGTCAAATATGCGGTCGAACATGAGGGCCGCAAGGCCAACTGTCAGTGCAGGGAATGCGAACAGGATCAGTGCCGAAGTAATGAATACGGACCAAGTAAACATCGGCATGCGCATGAAGGTCATTCCCGGAGCGCGCATATTAATAATCGTTACCAAGAAATTAATACCGCCGACCAGCGTACCGATACCCGCAATCTGCAAGCCAAGCACGTAATAGTCAAAACCATGGTCGCCGTTAAATGTAGTTCCCGAAAGCGGTGCATAAGCTGTCCAGCCGCCGTCAGGTGCAGCGCCAGTAAACCAGCTGACATTCAGCAGGACTGCGCCAAAGAAGAAAGTCCAGAAACCAATTGCGTTTACGAATGGGTACGCAACGTCGCGTGCGCCAATCTGCAGCGGTACAATCGCGTTCATCAATGCGAAGATGACTGGCATCGCTGCAAGGAAGATCATTGTAGTACCGTGCATCGTAAGCAGCTCGTTATATGTATCCGCGCTAACGAAATCGTTAAGCGGTTTCCACAGCTGAATCCGAATGAGAAGTGCTTCCAACCCGCCGACCAGGAAGAAAAAACCGCCGGCGATTAAATACAAAATACCGATTTTTTTGTGGTCAACCGTCGTCAGCCAGTCCATCAGGCCGGAATAACGTTTAACCGCATGTCCATGAGCCAAGGTAGGTACCTCCTTTAATCACCGATGATTATTGTTGATAGTCGAGAGTCAATTCCGATAAATATTTAGAAATTCCGTCAAGCTCTTGTTGAGTAAGATCAACCTTAGGCATCAGCGTGCCAGGTTTTACAGCCGACGGATCTTCAATCCAGCGATGCAGGTTGTCGTAAGTCGAACCTTCGTTGGAATATTTCGGATCATCAGTGTTAACGAGAATACCACCGACAGTCTCACGGCTGCCGATACCAGTCAGGTTAGGGAATGCCGGACCGCCTTGATCGCCTACAGCGTGGCAAGTCAGACATTTGCTGACAAATGCTTCTTTAATAGCTGGGTCGCTTGGAAGCGCAACCGGAGCTTGCAAAGCAGCAGTCCAACGGTCAAACGAAGCCTCGTCCACCGATTTTACTTTAAAGTCCATTAAGCCGTGCGAAGGTCCGCAAAGCTCGGCGCATTTGCCTAAGTAAACGCCTTCTTTTGGAGCCGAGAAATACATGATATTCACGTTAGCTCCAGGGTTTGCATCGATTTTACCGGCAAGAGACGGAATCCAGAACGAGTGAAGAACGTCTGCTGATTTCGCTTCGATGGAGATCGTCTTGCCTTTAGGAATTACTAATTCCTGTGCAGTCTTAATTCCGAGTTCAGGATACTCGAATTCCCACCAATATTGGTGAGCGGTTACAACAACCTTAACCGCCTCCGGATCTTTTGTGTGATCCTTTGAGAGGTTAAATACCGATTGGATAGTTGGTACACCCAGGATGATCAACAGGATAATCGGAATGACTGTCCAGATAATCTCCAGCTTATGGTTACCTTCCACTTGTTTCGGAATGGTGTTGTCGCCGGGACGTCTGCGGAAACGAATAATTACATAGAAAGAAATCGCAAACACGACCACAATCACGATGAGCATGATTGAAATCGCCAGCTTCATCAGTCCGAACTGCTCTTCCGCTACAGGACCTTGGGGCCTCAGCGTGGACAAGTCACTTCGTCCGCATGCCGACAGCACGAGCACCATCAAGGCCAGAAGCGGTGCAAGCTTTCTAAAAAACTGCCACCGATTCATCAATAATCAACCCCACTTTTGACGTTTTCGCAGATGCTAACATCTTAGTAATAATGCGGCAAACTGCGTGTTTCACAGATGTTATGACAACTACTGGAACTAAATCACTTAATTAAATATAAAGTTGCTGTACTTATTTGTCAATGTTCCACAGAGAGTTCACAAATTGTTCTCAAAGCTGTCAAAAACTCAGGTTTTTCACGGTTTCGCGGCTTTGACAAAGTGTTTATAAACGTGCTACCAAACACGGTTTCCCTACCCTACATTGTGCACCAAACCCATGGTCAATTATGTATGGCGGCCAAAGTGTATATTTCATCGTTCCCTACAAACCCTATTCCTATAACTGCCCGAATGGAGGCTGATTACCCTTGAACAAACGAGTATCCGGATTATTGATGATTTCTTGTTTATTGATAAGCATGACTGCAGCCTGCGGTTACCAGAAGAACATCCAAAGCAGCGATCACGATTACGGAAGCCGGAAAACCGGCGACGCTAAAATGCTCGGCGGTAAAATGTACGGCACTTCTTCCGCCAACAATCCCCGCCAGCATGACAATGCCTTTTTCGAATACAGCAACAAGCTCTCAAATGAGGTATCCAAGCTTGGCGGGGTTGGCTCGGCCATTGTTATGCTTACCGACAAGAACGCTTATGTAGGCCTTGCTCTCGATTGGTCGGCTGTCGGCACCAAAAGCGCAGGGCATACCGATGAGCAGGACCGCAGCGGTTCCAGCGAGGGCGTATACAACCATGACACCGGCAGTCAACGCTGGGATAACCAGCATCTGGTGACGCCTTACAACTCCCTCTTCACCGTTAATGACCACAGTATGCTGTCCGATGAGCTGAAGCAGACCGTGGCCGTAAAGGTCAGGGAGCTTGCTCCGGCTGTTCAGGAAGTCCATATCTCGGCCAACATGGACTTTGTAAACGAACTAAATGAATACGCAAAAGAAGCCTGGATGAATCATTCCCTCACTCCATGGCTGCAGGACTTCAACACACTGGTGAAATACCAGTTTGCGGGCGGAAATACAATGCCGCAGAAGATTAAGGATTACGATAATATGCGCGCCAAACAGAAAAACGGACAATCCATTATTCCTACCCATTAATGGGTTTCCAAAAAAATCTCTTCTATTATATATGCAAAAAGGATCAGGTTACCCTGATCCTTTTCATTTGATTCACATTCCGCTGGATGAGCAGTCCGCAGCAAGCCCCGATAAACGACAAGGCCGACATGCACGCATATAAAGCAGGTCCCCCTATCCAGTCAAAGAGCCAGCCACCCACCGTCGAGGATATAATACTCGATATCCCGAACAGCAGCATCGCGAGTATCGTTTGTCCGGTCGCTTTCCACTGCTCCGGAATCAAGGTGTACAGATATTGAATGGATGCCGCATAGAACAGGACAAACGAAACACCTTGCAGAAGCTGCAGCCACACAATCGCAACCGGATTATCCAACCAGGCCGATAGGGCAAACCGCAGCACATAAAAAAACGCCGCTATGGAGATGACCCGCAGCTCCTTCCCAGGCTTAATGAACCGGTTAATGAGAGCGAAGAATACAACCTCCGCCAGCGTCATAATGAACCAGGCCAACCCAACCATTCCTACTCCGCCGCCAAGGCTTTGCACGTACAAGCCGACGTAGCTGTCATTCATGCGGTGCGGGATCGCGATCAGAAGCACAAGCAGCAGAAACTGTATGGTTCGTTTGTCCTTTAGGAAGGGCTTCATATCCCGCCAAGCCACCGGCTTGCCGGCTGCCGGAGTTTCGGGCAGCATGGCGCAAAGCAAAAAGGCAAGAACGCCATAGGCGGCAAACAAGTACATAAAGCTGCCCATACCGTAGCGGTCACCGACGTAACCTATTATATAGGAAGCAACAGCATACCCAAGCGCGCCGTACATCCGGACGCTCCCAAAGCCAACCCCCGCTTTTTCCGCCAAGCGGTAATTCATGCTCTCCGTTAACGGATCGGCCGGCATCAGGAAGAAGTACATCGCCGCCGTCAGCGCAAATGCGGCTGGCATAAGCGAGATCGAGAACAGGGCCATCCCCAGTCCAATTGAAGCAATGAGCAGGATCAAGAGCACAGCCTTGACCGTTTTATACTTATCGCTGATCATGCCCCAGAGGGGCTGCGAGACCACTCCGATAATACTTCCCGTTCCGAGAATAACCCCAATCTCCGATGCCGAAATGCCCTTCTCTGCAAAGTACAACGGCAGGAACGACAGAAACATGGCAAACATCGAGAAATAGAAGAAGTTATATCCCCTAAGCAAAACAAGCTTCATATCTTATCTTTCATCCCTTCATTAAACCTGAACCCATCATACCCTATTTAAATGAAGGAATACATTCGAAGCTTTCTTAACGAAGCGGCGCAAACCCTTCAATCTCGGAAAGAATTTCATGCGCACGAGTAAGCACCTCGTCCGTTAGCACAAGATCGACGGCCGCCAGGTTCTGTTCAATTTGCGACGGACGGCTTGAACCGATGATTGCGGAGCTTACACCCGGCTGGCGCAGCACCCAGGCTAGCGCAAATTGCGATAAGGTACCGCCGATTTCGCCCGCCAGCTGCTCCAGCTTTTGAACGCAGGCCAATACATCCTCCCGCATATAGCTGTTAATGACGAAGTTCGTGCGATCGTTGGCTGCGCGACTGCCTGAAGGTGCAGCTTGTCCCGGTTTGTATTTACCCGTTAATACGCCCTGCGCCAATGGAGAGAACACCACTTGCCCAAGGCCTTCACTTTCGCTTACCGGCAGCACTTCCTTCTCGATATAACGCTCAATCATATTGTAGATCGGCTGGTTGGAGACTAGCGGGCGAAGACCAAGGCGTTTGCCGATTCCAACCGCATCGGTGATTTGCGCGCCAGTCCACTCGCTGATGCCCGCATAGAGAATTTTGCCGGATGCAACCAGATCGTCTAATGCACGAAGAGTCTCTTCTACCGGGGTCTCCGGGTCATAGCGGTGGCACTGGTATAGGTCAATATAATCCGTGCCGAGACGTTTTAAGCTGGCATCGCATTGCTCCATAATATGTTTTCGCGACAATCCGCGGTCATTAGGGCCGGCATCCATCGGAAAATACACCTTGGTAGCCAGTACGTAGCTGCTGCGCCGGAATTCCTTAAGCGCTTCGCCCATTACTTTTTCGGCCTCTCCCCGGTTGTAGGCATTTGCCGTATCGAAGAAGTTAATTCCGTTCTCATACGCATACCGGATACATTCTCTTGCCGTATCTTTCTCCGTTGCGTCGCCGTAAGTAAGCCAGCTTCCAAGACCAATTTCGCTAACCTTTAATCCGCTGCTGCCGAGTCTTCTGTATTTCATCCGTTGACTCCTCCTCGCCTGATCTCTATCAAGGCTAAGTGTAAGGCAGTCCGTATTCTTTTTAAAGTAGTGAATGTTTTTTTAATTTATTATTTCTATTATATATACTATACTGAAGGTAACTTTGGCTCGTTAAGAAAGAAAGGAGCTTTAATGATCATGAACGCGAATAATTACATTCCGAAGGAACCTGAAACGATTGAGTGCAATATCGAGAAAACGCTGGACGTTATAGGCGGCAAATGGGCTTTTCTTGTGATCAGAGAGTTATTCTGCGGTACAAAAAGATTCGGGGAGCTTCAGCGTCTGATTCCGGCGGTTAGTCCGCGGGCACTGACCAGTACGCTTCGCCATCTAGAGGAAAAAGGCGTGCTTGAACGGCATGTATTCCCTACCGTACCCGTGACGGTTGAATATACGCTTACGCCAAAAGGCGAAGACCTGCATGCGATTCTGAAGCAAATGAAGCTGTGGGCAGCCAAATGGACTTAACAATTTCTTACTTTTACTTGCTTTTTCTGGCGAGTGATTGTATACTATAAAAGTTGTGTTATATTTAACCCCTGTATATCCCTCCAAAAAACAGAAAAATTCATGATTTCCTCGAATTTCGATTTTTCTTTTTCTGTTAATTCCATTCCTTACGAACAGTAAGAACTTTGATTCACACTGGCGCGGTCTAGGAGCCGCAAGGACGGAAGAGAGGCAGGGCTTTCGTTGTTTTAAAGTATGCTTACAAGCTGCTTTGTCCGTTACGCAAAGCAACCCAGAGTATGCGCAAGATGAACATCTCACACAAATCTTGTTGCAATTAACAAGGGATATGAACCACGCGGTCAGCACCATGCTGCAAGAAGTATAAGCCGCCGAGGTTAAATATAAGGTACACAAGCCAACGGCACCCGCTTAAGGGTGCCGTTATCCATTTCTAGCTGTTTTTCCCCCTAGGCGCAAATCCTTTGCTGTACTCTTTGAAACTCAGAAAGACGCATAACACAAGGAAGCAGATAAACAAGGTGGCGCCAATATCGCCGTAGATCCCCCGCATATTGCCAACCATCGTACCCGCAACCACTGAGGCAATCGCCCCGGCCAGCGTCAGCCATACCCCTATTCCGTAACCGGATATTCTCATATCGGGCGGCATGCTTTTTTTCTTCCGGACGGCAAGTCCAATAAATAAGCTTCCAAGGAACAGGAACTGTACGCCAAACGATAACGGCAGCAGGCCAAAGGCGTAAAATAACGAGACTTCGTCCGTATTATCGAATGAAATGGCCGCCAGTATCGTAATGACGATTCCCATTGGCAAATTGATATAGTCGAATTTCTTTTTCTTCGTGTAGGACGCAATTCCTGTCAAAATGGCAATGTAAAGCGCAGCATATTTGATCAGCAGGACTGGTACGTATAGCGAGATGAGAAACAAGTCGATCCTATCCAGGAAGTCGGTAATGTGAATCTGCTGCACCAGAATCCAGCCGATGTAGAGCACCCTTGAGGATAGAATCGGGCTAACGACGCTAACTACGCAAAACAGCCAGATCGTTAACATCATTGCGGAGTAAATAACGCCCATTTTCATCGCGATATAGATATCGCGAGGCTTCCTTACATGATGCAGGAAGGATCCGAATATGATCAAATCCGTAAAGGAGCCCAAGGCGAGCACCCCGCCTTTTAAAGGCTGAGCAATCCCCCCGCTTAGAAAAGGCTTCAGCTTCTGCATATCAATCTCGTTTAACAGCAGCAGAGGCGTAAATGCATAGAGGGAGAGAAACAACGTGATAAACACAACGTTCGTCCGGAATAAATGTTCCATGGACCCTCCTGCATAATAGGCCAACAGAAGCATCGTCATAAGCAAAATGTAAATTTGCGGCGTGCGCAGCAGAATGGAAGAGCTGAAAAAGTCGCTGTATATGCGCAGCTGGCTAATTAAATCCAGCGTCAGATACGCAATTAATATCCCGTTCAGCAGCCCTCCAAGCCATTTTCCGCAGGAATACTGCATCATTTCGTACATGTTCTTTTCCGGATTGAAGCGCATCAGCCTCCACAGCAAATACGCCATAAAGATCCCGTACGGAATCGGAAATAAATAGGCATACCAAGCATCCTGCTCGGAAGCCATCGTAATGGCCGTCGGCATCGTATTCATATTCGAAGCAATCAGCAATGATCCAACCAGCATTGACATTTGTATGGTCGTAACTTTCATCCGGTCCTGCATGCTAGACCCCCTGTCCCCTCATCAGAACGTAAACGCCCATGACCATTGCCCGCATGAAGGTAATGTTCATAATGGAGTATATTTTGTGGTTGACGCAGAAAACGATTAACAGGGCGATGACACCCACCACTGTGAAAAACATCGCCTTGCTTGATCCGCTTTTCATGTTTTTCCATTTCACCATCGCCGTACCAATCAGTAGAAAGATCACAAAAACGATAAACCCTAGATCCATTTATTGATCCTTCCTTCCCAGATTCTCGCTGGTCATCCCGAACCTGTACAGGTTCGCCGTTGCGGAAACTTCGAATTTAACCTTGGGGAATATCGTTTCCCAATCTTTGCGGTATTGCTTAGTCCACATATGAGGATAATCACGGTATACGTGAAGTCCAAATCCGACGGCATCGCAATTGGTACGCTGCATGCTATCCAGCGCGAGCTTGATGTCTTCCACCACCCGCTTGGTCACTATCTGCTCGATCTGCTTGCGCTGCTCGTAATCGTCATAGTTTCTGTTCAGATTCCTGTCTTCGTTAACGCTGACTTTTACTTTCGAGTGAATACGAAAGGTGATATTGTCATTCTGAATGATCGGTTTAATTGAGACCTTAGCCTCATTGATGGATACGGTAAGGTAATTGCCTTGATCACTAAAGGTCTCGTCGTATTTACGGAATTGTTGATTGAGCAGCCGGACGCCAATAGCCGTGCTTCCTTTGGCAACCCCTGTCATCTTGCCGTCATGCGTCAATGCAAAACCTTCAATGAGGACATCCTCCGCCTCTGAGCCTTTAATCTTTGTTTGCACTTTCTCTACATAAGGGAAAAAGGCATCTTCACCAACTGCGATGATTTTGCTGATAATATCCTTCACGGAAATCCGTACGCTTGCCTCTGACTGAAGAAGCTCCCTCATCGATTCCGCAGAGAAGCGTTCAAGACGCGTATCGGCATTCAGCACATCCACGGCTTTCCCTTTCGTAATCGCTATAAAAGCGGTTAACCGGTTTTCCGGCGTACGGGTCAAGGCATCAATAACTGTCTCTACACCTTCCGTCCTTGCCAGTTCTTCGCCAATAATAATGACGCGCCGATGACCGAAAAACAGATGTCTTGGCAGACGGAATTGGAGCTTCGAGACCGCTTCGCGAACCGTTTTGCCGGTTTCGGTCTTAATGGCGAACGGTTTTTGCCCGCCGGAGCCGCCTCCGCCGCCCATGCTTCCCATATTGCCCGGGAGAGGTATTAGTACGCTAACCCTGAAGCTATCGTCCTCTTTATCGATAGCGCTTGCCAGTACAAAAGCAACGTCGTTAATTTCACGGCGGTCCCAACAGCCCGTCAGCGTGAGGAGCATGCCTACACAAACACTGATGGAAACCACACGCCATAATGTGATTATTTTCATACGGATATAGGATACTCCCTCCTGCTTATTCGGGCTGCGGACGCTGACGCTCTAGATTATCGGGAGTCAAATATTTCGGACGCTTCCGCATCTTCCACCATGGCGCGCGAACCATGACATCTTTCATATCGCTTAGATCAACCGGCGTAACCGGGGCCAGATAAGGAATGCCAAACGTCGTTAGCTTAGCCAAGTGACCAACAACAACCATTGCCGCGATCATAATGCCAAGCAAGCCAAAGACCGAAGCAAGCAGCATGATTGGAAAACGAAGCATCCTAATGGCGATTGCAGCATTGTAACGAGGCAAAGTAAAGGAAGCGATACCTGTCATCGAAACGACGATAACCATAGCGGCAGACACAATACCGGCCTGAACCGCCGCCTGGCCAACAACAAGCGCTCCCAGGATACTGACGGCCTGACCGACAATCCGGGGCAGCCGTACGCCTGCTTCGCGAAGCGCCTCGAAGGCGATCTCCATAATTAGCGCTTCCACGACGGCGGGGAAAGGAATCGCTTCGCGCGAGGCCGCGATGCTTAGCAGCAGGTTGGTCGGAATCATCTCCGGATGATAGGTAGAAACCGCGATATACAATGCCGGGGAAAACAGGGCAACAAACAAACTGAATAATCTCAGCCACCTCAATAAAGTGCCTACCATAAACCGCTCATAATAATCCTCGCTAGCCTGCAGCCACTGCCAGAAGCCAAACGGAGCGATTAAGGCAAAAGGCGTGCCGTCTACAAGGATGGCAACCCGCCCTTCCAGAAGCGATGCCGCCACCGTGTCCGGACGTTCCGTCGTTTGCACCTGAGGAAACGGGGAAAAGCCTTGATCCTGGATAAACTCCTCGATATAACCGCTCTCCAGAATGCCGTCGATATGAATCCGGCTTAAGCGGTCCTCCACTTCTTGCAGCAGCTTGGGGTTAACTATTCCAGCCATATAAGTAAGGATCACGTTCGTATTCGTCTCGGTTCCGATAACGAAGGACTTCATCTTGAGCCGCGGCGACTTGATCTTGCTTCGCACAAGCGATGTATTCGTACGGAGATGCTCGTTAAAGCCTTCGCGGGGACCACGGACGACGGTTTCCGTCTCCGGCTCGGCTACGCTGCGGCGGATGCCGCCTCTAAGACCTAGACAGACGGCAATATCCTGCCCTTCTACGAATAGAACGCTGTCGCCCGATAACAGGTTGGTAAGCAGCTCTTTATAGAACTGAATCTTGGAGGCTTGGGCAACCGGAAGCGTCTGCTCGGTTATCAGGTCAATGGTAAACTCGCCGCCCTCAAGAATCATAAGCGCCTTCATCGCCGCATCCACGGCACTGGTCGTAACCATCCCGTCAACATAACAAAGCAGCGCCTTGGGACCATTCTCGATCTCGAATTCGCGCATCACGATATCCGAGCTGTCCTTGAAGAGCTCCTCCATGATTTTGCCGTTCGCTTCTATCGTTTGCCGGATGGGCACATCCTGAAACTTGTTAATCGCGTGATGATCCAATTTTCCTTCGGGTAAGCTTCTGGCCTTTGTTTTCGTTGGCACTGTTGTCACCACCGTTCAGATTAATACAGGTTATGATTACCTAATTCGCCTAAATTATGATGTGCATTCTCTTTTGCATGATTCGGTGCCCAAAGCGCCAACCTATTGCTTAGGAAGGGAGGGAATAACCATGACATCGCCAAAAAACCGCCGCGAGAACGCGTGGAAGCAGCGTAAGCATACGCAGCATCCAACGCATGGCAAAGTGAAATCCTTCGAAGAGTTGAGCAAAGGTAAGTAGGCTGCGGGGAAACCGAAGTGAGTAATTGCACTTGTTACGTAACTTTGTAGACGGTAAATAGGCACTACGCGGATATAACGTCCTTCCGATCGCTGTTGCCCCCGAATTTCTTTGATTATAATCCGCTTATTGCGGATGAAATTCTGGGGCAACGGCGAACGTTTCACTTCTCCAGTACGTTATTGCCGCTCCGCTCCCTCACCTTTTCTTTTTAGGGGCCGTGTCGGCAGTCAGCTCACCCTGACTGCCGAACTTCTATCGAAAGGCTGAAATCAGCCTTACTTCTTCGTCTGCTTACATAGCTCAATAAGCTTGTAACTGAGCTCCCCTTTTTAACCACGACAAAAAGACCATCCTTTAGGACATTGCCCCTTAGGATGGTCTTTTTGTTGTGCTGCTGTGCTGCTATTCTTTTACGCCGCCGAGCTGCATGCCAACAACGAAGTATTTTTGAAGGAACGGATAGACGACCAGGATCGGCAAGGATGCGACGATTGTAATGGCAGCGCGGATCGATAGAGGAGTAACCATCGCTTTAGCCGCACTGGCATCGCCACCGTTTTGCAGAGCCGGATTGCTGTTGGAGTTCATCGCCGATGAGAGAAGCTTCATCAGCTCGTACTGAAGCGTGCTGAGCTCTTGCTTCGAAGAGGTAAACAGGAACGTGTCGAACCAGGAGTTCCACTGTCCTACCGCTACGAATAGAGCAACTGTCGCCAGTACTGGCTGGCAAAGCGGAAGAATAACCTGCAGGAAGATACGGAAGTCTCCTGCCCCGTCTACTTTTGCCGACTCGATCAAGCTCTCCGACAACGTCCCGATATAGGTACGGATTACAATCATGTTAAAGGCGCTGACCAGACCAGGAACAATGTAAACCAGGAAGTTATTGAGAAGGTGAAGGTCCTTAACCAAGAAGTAATACGGAATCAGACCCGCGTTAAAGTACATCGTCATTACGATAATAATCGTTATTGCCTTACGGAAAGCGTATTCCTTGCGGCTTACCGTATAAGCCAGCATCGTCGTAAGGAACAAGCTGAGCACGGTTGCCAGTACGGTACGCGCTATCGAGATAAAGAAAGCATTAAACACGGTGCCGGTAACAAATACTGCTTTATAATTCTGAAGCGTCCATTCCCGCGGCCAGACGTAAATACCGCCCCGAATCGTATCAAGCCCCGCATTAAAGGATACGGCTAGCGTATTCAAGAAGGGGTAGAGCGTAACTACGGCCAGCAATATCATGATAATGGCATTGACTGTACCAAATATCGCCGGCTCAAGCTGAAGTGTTCTTTTTCTCATTATGATCCCCTCCTTATCAAATAAGCCTTTCTTCGCCGAATCGCTTCGCTATCGTATTGGCGGCGTAGATAAGCGTGATGCTGACAACCGTCTTGAATATACCCGCTGCGGTTGCAAGCGAATAGTTGCCCTGCTTGAGTCCGTATTTCAGAACAAAGATATCTATTGTCTCCGACCAATCGACAACAACGCCATTGCCAAGCAAATATTGCACTTCAAAGCCAGCTTCCAGAATCCAGCCCAGGTTCATGATGAGCAAAATAATAACGATGGACTTGATGCCTGGCAGCGTTATATACCACATCTTATGGTAACGGTTAGCTCCGTCAATCTCCGCCGCCTCATACAGGGATGGATCAATCGAGGTAATCGCCGCCAAATAGATGATTGCATTCCAACCGACTTCTTTCCATACATGCGATGCGCCAACAATACCCCAGAAATATTTAGGCTCGCTAAGCCACATGATAGGCTCGTGAATAATCCCAAGCTTCATCAATACTTCATTGACGATACCGCCATCCACGGACAGCGAAGTTGCAACAATTCCCGTAACGATAATCCACGATAGAAAATGCGGCAAATACGAAATCGTCTGAATCGAACGCTTAAACAGCTTGTTCTTCACTTCATTTAACAAAATCGCGAAAATAATGGCCGTTACGAAGCCCAATACCATATTGATGGCACTCATGCCAATCGTATTGCGTAGAACGCGCAAGAAACTGTCATCGGTAAACAAGAATTTAAACTGCTTTAAGCCAACCCACTCTTGCTCGCCAAAAGATTTTGCCGGCTTATAATTCTGGAAAGCCATTGTCCAGCCCCAAATCGGGTAATACGAGAAGAGCATGACATAAATGAGTACGGGCAGCGACATCCACATAAGCTGACCCTGGTTTTTGAACCGCTTGGATTTGCGGGTCTTCTTAGGCTGGATAGCAGCCTCTACAGCTATAGTATCTACGGGTTTCGCCATCTCTCTTCCTTCCTCCGCTCCAAAGATAAAGCGGAAGGGCTGAGGCAGTCTGCTTCATCCCTTCCGCTTTCTGCTGCCTTACATTAATTGCTGCTCCAATTTTGAATACGCCATTGAATTTGTTCGTTAATGCGATCCTCGTAAGCTTTTACGTTGATTTTCTTGTATTCATCTACATAGTCCTGCCATACTTTATCGAATTGATCAGGCTTCGACATAATGGCTCTAGGCAGGAATTTCAACGAAGCATCCGTCATTTTCTTATTTGCAATCGAAGCATCGGAGCCGTCAATCAGGTCGATCTGCCAAGCCGGGTAATAAACAGGGTTATCCGGCGGCTGCGTGAAGAATTCCGTCCAGGTTTTGTGGCCGTAAGCATTCAGAACTTCCTTGTCGACGTCTTTCAAGCTGTCATAGAACTCTACAGGGTCCCCGCCCGGCGATGTTGCATTGCCGTCGCTCAAAGTACCTTCAATTTTAGGCAGGTATCCGAAAATTCCGTCACCGAGGTTTGCAAGCTTCCAAGCCGGGTCCTCGTAGTTTTTGCGCTGCTCAGGCGTTCTCGTGTATTTACCGTCTGTGCCTACTTGATAATCAACGCCCTCTTCGCCCCAAGTGAACATCTTCTGGTATTTCTCGTCCATCAGCTGTTCAAGCGCTTGAATGATGCGTTTCGGATCCTTCGCGTCTACCGAAATACCAAAGCCGTTGTTCAAATTGATAACGGCGCGGTCGCGGTAGTAATCCTTAATGCTTGCGTCATAAACAAGCGGGAAGCCTACGTAAGTGCGGTCGGATTTGCCTTGCGTATTCAAGGAATCCTCTGCCGTCTGGAAGTTCCAGTGCTGGTCGAACATACCAAGGACATTGCCTTGAGTCAGCTTCGCCAAATACTGATCATAGTTTTGGGTAAATGCTTCTTTATCCATCAGCCCTTCGTTGTACAGGCCATTCAATTCTTTATAGTAGGTTTTCGAAATATCCTGTGTCGCGAAAACGCTTGCCACGCCATTGTCTACAACAACGCCGCCGTCGTTTGGATGTCCTGTCAGATGCTCAGGCGCATTCAGCAGGCCGAATGTCCGCCAGTCGGACGCGAGTGTCGTAAAGCCGATTGTTTTCTGACCGTCGATTTCCGGGTATTTCGCCTGATATTCGCGAATCAGCTTCATATAATCGTCAAGAGTTTGGAGTTTAGGATAACCGAATTCCTTCAGTACGGCTTTTTGAATCCAGAAGGCTGGACCGCTGTAGAACGTTTCGTTCACATTGCCTTGATACGCGCCGTAGTTAGGCAGCCAGTAAATGTGGCCGTCGGAAGGATCCTTCATCCGGTTCCAGTATTTCGCGTAATGCTCTTTCAGCTTTGGAGCATACTGCTCAATAAGATCTTCAAGCGGAATAACAGCACCCGCCGATACAAGCTTAGGGTCCGCGGTAATCAAATCAGGATAGTCGCCGCCAGCAATCATAACGCCAAGCTTTTGCTCAAGGTCGCCTACCAGGAATTCCGTCTTAAACGTAATGCCCAGATCTTCTTTAATTTTTTTGAACAGCTTGTTGTCCGATGTTGGCGATTGACCAGGAGCCCCGATGAATGCAGAAATTTCAACTGGCTTCAACGCCTCATCCGCTGCATTCGTACCCGAATTGCCTGCGTTTGCAGTTGTAGACGGCGTAGTGGACGCACTGCTATTGCTGTTTTTGCCATCGTTATTGCCGTTACTGCACGCCGCAACCGTCATACTCAAGGCAACCGCGACTGCCATAGTTGTCAATAATGGCTTTTTTGCTTTAACCCCCATTTGCTTCTCCTCCTACGGATTGTGTGCTTACCTCTACATTATGAGGCATTTGAATGCGTTTACATCATAATCAGAGTTAAGCATTATACCCCTACGATTTAAGGTAGGGTATTGTTTTTTTATACTCGGCAAGCTTCATGCCGAAACGCTTCTCGAACTGCTTCAAGAAATGCTGATAGCTGCAATAACCAAGCCTCTCCGCCAGCGCTGCCCCCGAAATATCCTGGTTATGGAGCAGTTTCTTCGCATCGTTCATCCGCAGATGGTGAATATATTCATGAATGCTGACGCCGTATTTCCTGGAGAAGGCCTGCCCCAGATAGACCGGATTCATATAAAAGATCTCCGCTATCTCCTTCACCGTAACGGATTCGCAGTAGTGCTGGCGCAAATATTCTTCTACCTTGGCAATGGTCCCCCCCTGCTGCCGGCTTCGGCACAATGACAATTCTTCACGGCACAATAGGCAAAAGCTCAGCAAAAACGCATGCAGCTTCAGCAAGGAATGCTCATTCGCCCCAATAAGCGGATACCCGGTTTTCTCCAGCAGCTGGTCCGCGTCCCCGCCAAGCTCTTTGTAGATGCCGGAGCATTGCACCATAATGTGGGTAGAAAAGGCGGAAATCAAGGAAGGCATCGTCCGTTTATCGGCAAAATGATCAAAGATCTGCTGCAAGCGCTCTACAATCCGCCCTTCATCATTGGTTTCAACCGCCTCTATGATTTTTTCGGTTGCCTCCCATAGATGTGAATCATAGCCAAAGCCCTGCTCCTTGATCTCGTCATAGTAGAGAGGTCTCTCTATACGGTCATAAAAGAGATAAGCACTCGCTTCCTCCGCGTGCCGGTACGAGCTGCCAAGCTCCTCCGGCTCCTTAACCAGACTGCCGACTACCATGCTGAAGCTTCCACGAACCGCTCCCCGAAGCGCTTTGTAAAGAAGCTCTGCCCTATCCTGCATAGCCGACTTGCTGTCGTCCCGGAGTATACAGGCCATCCTAAATGAGGTCAGCTCCTGATCCAATATAAAGCCTCCTACTCCACCCTCACCTTGCCCCTTATCAATTAGTTCCTCCACCGCTTCCGACGCGGATGCTAATTCCGATTCGTCCACTGCAACACGTATGCATACCCATCCGGCAGCATCCGCGGAGATGCGTTTAATCGAAGATTGGTCAGCATCGGACAGTTCTTCGCCGCGAAGCAATGCGGTTAACGCGCGCCGCTGTGCGCAGCGCTCCGTATAGCGGACAGCCTTCTGTCTGCGGTTCTCTTCCCCCAATACTTTGTTCAAACATTCCAGCACTTCATCAGCTTCATCGCTCATAATCGGCTTGGTCAAATAATGCGAGACGCCCAGCTGCAAAGCGCGCCTTGCATACTCGAAATCGCTGTAGCCGCTCATAACGACAAATTTTGTCTGTTTATGGCCTTCCAGCCTCATCTGGGAAATAAGCTCCAATCCGTCCATGATTGGCATGCGAATATCCGTAACGACTAAATCGGGCTTGGATTCCCGAATCAGGCGGGCTGCCTCTTCGCCGTCTCCGCAGGCCGATTCCACCTCGAATCCGTTCTTCTCCCAATCGATTAATAATTGAAGACCCTCAATTGCAAATGGCTCATCATCAACAAGCAAGACACGGTACATGATGCTCCCCCTTTCGAAATTACGAAGCCGCACCCGGCTTTGTCTGGTTATTGTCAAGCTGCTGGAGCGGTATTTGATAGCTCACGGTCAGTCCGCCCTCCGGGCCGTTCATCATCCGAAATTGTACGCTTTCATGGTAAAAAAGCTCCAGCCTGCGGTATACGTTGCGCAGACCGACATGTCCTTCCATCGCTTGCTCGGAACGGACCGCCTGCTGAATGCGGTCCAGTGCCTCCTGCTCCATGCCGATTCCGTTATCGGCTACGGAGACCGTTAACCCCCGTTCGGACATGCGAGCCTCGATTCTGACGGCCCCTCCGCCTTTAATCGCCTGCAGCCCGTGCTTGCAGGCATTCTCCGCCAGCGGCTGAATGCTCATGATCGGTACCCGGACGTCATTCGCAAGCGGATCGATATCAACGACATAATCAAACCGATCGCCGAAACGGAATTTCTCAATCTGCAGGTACATCAAGGTGAACTGCAGCTCCTCCTTCAGCGGTACCAGATCATCTGCCCGCCGGAGCAGCCTCCGGAGAAGAAGCGATAGGCTTTTTATAATTTCGGTCACATCCTTGTAACCGTTTTTCGTCGCTACCACAAGAAGAGCGTTTAAAGTATTGAACAGGAAATGCGGATTCATCTGGCTCTGGAGCATATTCATCTCCATCCGCACTCGCTCGACCTCCAGGCTTTTCTGATGAATCTCGAGTTTGTAGACGTCGTTAATCAGCGTATTGATCTTCCTGGTCATCATATTGTAGGTGTTAATAAGTCCGCCAATCTCGTCTTTCCCTTCCGGCAGAGTAACCTGATCAAACCGTTCGTTGCGCACGCGGTCCATATGCCGGGCCAACTTCTTGATCCTATAATGGTAAGAACGGAGCATAACGAATATTAACAGCGAAGGAATAAGCGTGCTTATGACCGCAAGCCACAGGATGGAACGCCGCGCCTCATCCAGAAGAGTTGTAATCCGGTCGTTGTTGGCCCTTCCAATCAATTTCCATCCTTGCACGTAACTGACCGTGCCCAGATTCGATACAAAAACGTCTCCCTTTCCCCAATCCGACATATCGGCATCATAAACCGATTTGCCGCGGCCGCCCGTTTCCGCCACAATCTGATTCTGCTCGTTTACCAGTTCCAGCTGCAGGCTGTCGCTTTCCCTGCTCAAAATATCGTAGATTTTATCTACGTTCAAATCGATCCTTAGAAATTTGCGGTATTGCGGCTTTACAATGCTGAATCCTTGATCCATGTCGCTAATAACGCTTATTTTCTTAGTCTGGCCTGTTGTCCCCGATACCTCCGAATAGGCAATTACACGAAAAGCATGGCCCGGCTGTCTTAACAGAGGCCCCAGCCAAGGACTTTTTTCTTCCGGGGCATTAATAACATAGTAATTGTTTCCGGTCTGAATGGTATGGTTGTACGTATAAATCCGGATTTCCAAAATGTTCGGGTATACGGGCATGTAACGCTTCAGCTTATTGCGAAGAACGCTGTCATAGCTTTCATAAGAGGAGACAGGGCTGTCATAGGTTTTGTCGAGCGCCTCGTTCAGGGTATCGTCGCCTTCAATGGAATGGCTGACCGCAACGCTTTCGTCAATCATGCTGTGCAGCTCCGCCGCGGCCCGGTCCATCGATTTGCGAAGGTTCTCCTGTTCGCGAATCCGGATATTGTCCGAATTCTGCTGATAGAAAAAAACGTTGATGCCGATAATAGGGATGAGGATACATAACACGTAAATCATTAGAAACTTCAGATTTAGGGGAATATCGTTGATTTTATTCGAAAACAGCCTTTTCATCACTCAAGACAATCCCCTTTGGTTTGATTTATAAGCCGATGGCGATACTTTCGTCATGGACTTGAAGACGGAGCCGAAGTATTCCGTGCTATGATAGCCAAGCTCGTTTGCTATGCTGGACACCTTCAGATCCGTTCGAAGCAACAGCTTCTTCGCTTCCTTAATCCTCAGAAGATGCATATAGTCGTTAAAGCAATAACCGGTTATCCTCTTGAACTGCTGGCCCATATAGACCGGATTCAGGCGGAACTGCTCCGCAAGGTCCTTCAGTTGCAGCTTCTCCCGGTAATGATCGGTTACGTATGCAACGGCCTCCTGAAGCCGGCCTTCCGGCCTCTTGTTGTTCAGCTCGTCAATCTGCCCGGCTGCCTGCAGGCACGCTGCCGACAACTGTTCCCGCACATTCCCCAGCAGGCCGTATGGAGGCAGAATCCATTCCGGCGGATTGGCCGGATCTCCGCCGGCTTTATGATAAGCGCGAAGCAGTCCGCCCTGCAGATAAGAGAGAGATGCCGTCAGGCTGCTTGCCGGTTTATGGGTTCCTTCAACAAACTCTACGAGTGCGCTGGTAGCCTGTTCTATTGCAGCAACATTGTTACGTTCTACCGCCGTCAGCACAGCCTCCGCCCGGCTCGCCGCATCCTCCCACCGCCAATGCGCCTGCTCATGCCTGTGCTCATACCAAAAAACACCCGCCCGTCCTTTGTACAAGCCCCTGCTCCGCAGCTCTTGAAGTTGCGTATACAGCTGCCTTAGCTGTCGCCAGCCCTGCGTTTCTCCACTAACATAGATCGTGCAAGAAGGCCACTGGCCGGAAAGTCTCTCTATTACGCGCTTAGTGTCAGAATCAAGTCCAGCTTCCATACTATCCTGCTGCCGGGACCATACCAGCAGCCCGATTGAACCCGATGGCTCCTCCATGCATCCGAAGCCAGCCGGTAGCCCTGACAACTCAATTTCCATTTCTTCCATAGTCGGCCCGGGCTTTCCAGCTTTTGCGTCCAGAACAATCAGTCTCCCCATCGCCTCCGGCAAGCAGCCCAGATGGGAGGTCAAGGCTGTCCGAGACTCCTCGCTCTCCTCCTGCAGCGCTCTGGCAAATACGATGGATAACGATTCGCTCGCCGATGCCTCCATGCTGTTCCGCTGATCCATGTCTACCCGAAGCGAATCGAGCAATTCATGTATCTCTTCTTCGATAAGCGGCTTTAACAGGTACTGCTCAATCTGATGACGGATCGCAAACTGCGCGGCATCAAACCGCGAATACCCGCTCACGATCACCGTTTTTATCTCTTTCAGTCCTTGGCTTTGCTTCATTTGCCGGATCAGTTCAAGCCCATCCATAACCGGCATCTGCAGATCGGTAAATACAAGATCGGGCACTTCCCGCTCCATAACCTCAAGCGCTTCCTTGCCGTCCGATACCGCCCAGCAAAGCCGGAACCCATGCGATTCCCAATCCACCATGGTTCTCCAGCCCTCCAGCATAAACGGTTCATCATCTACAACAAGTACGTTGTACATGCGAGCACCACCTTTCAGACGTTTATCTTCGTCGTCAATACCTACCCTCAGTGTCACATAGGGTTAAACCATCAGCAATGTTAAAAAGTTAAGATTTATTGGATTATCTTAAGATAAAATGTAAGCGTTTACGATTTATTTTGCAATAAAATTGCAATACCCCGGTTACCCGGGGTACTACGGCATTTGCCCGAAACCGTTAAAACAACTGCTCGGACAGACGGTATTTCGCGGGGCTGACCCCCACCGTCAATTTGAATAAACGGCTGAAGTAGGTATGATCGGCATAACCGACCAGTTCGCCCACCTGATAGATTTTTAAATTCGTCTCTCTCATAAGCCGGATGGCCTGATGAATCCGAATGCTCGTCAAATGATGAGTAAAAGTAGCGCCGGTCTGCGAGCTGAATTGATTGCTTAAATAATTGGGCGTCACGCCAAGCCGCTTCGCCAGGCTGACGAGAGACAGCCCTTTGTCCCCGTACTCGGCCTCCATAATCTGCATCGCGGAGCGGATAATGCGGCTCACGAACTCGTAACGGAGAAGCTTCCCGTCCGTTTCCTCCCTATGCCCCAGCTGACGAAGACTATTCAGATACAAGGAGCGGAGCTCCGATACGGCCGCGGTAATCCCGCCAAAACCCAGCTTGATCGGGATGCCAAGCCGATTTTCCAGCTCTCTTTTTTTCTTCAGCACAATTTCTTCCATATTCGGAACGGCGTGTTTCGAAGTAAGAACGGCAGCGTTCATAAAGGGAGGATCGTCGATAACAACTACCGTACCCAGCTCCTTCATATTCTCCGCCAGCTGTTCCTTCATCCAGAATCGGTCCGTCGACTGCCAGAACGGCTTGTCCTCCATTTGAAACGTAAACACGCCCGCCCAGCGGAAGGAAGGCAGTGTTGCCTCATCCCTCTGAACATCGCGCATATACGGCTCGGAGAACAAGGTCTGGACCTTCTTCTCCAGGGAGCTCTGCTCGCGGTGGCGCAATAAGGGAACGGAATAATCGCCTTGCGGCCGACCGCTTACGCTTGGATGGGGCTGCTTCAGGGTCCTTGCTTCCATCGTGAGGATCAACAAAATCTGCATAACCTTCACCCGCATATCCAGCCGCCTGATAAGATCATTATCCGGCTCGGCGCTACAGATCTCCATCAGCTCATCGATGTGAGGCATCAACTGCAGGACAAGCGGCGACTCCGCCCGGAACAAATGCTGCTCCATCCGGCCCAGCAAGTAGAACAAATCCGGGTCGTCCACATCCAGGTGCAGTGAAAAATAAGTCATCGCTTCATCCGAAGCGTTACGGCTGTAATGAACTTCGTCCGGCCGGATCAACAGCAGATCCCCGGCCTGTTGAATATATTCCTCGCCGGCTATCACGGTTAACTGGCTCCCCTGAAGCACGATATTCAGCTCCAGCAGCGGATGCTGATGCTCCTTGTAGGACCAGCCTTTTCCGACGGTGCGCCAATGCGTGCCTAACAGCTGAAAGGCAAGCCGAAAGCTTTCAAGTATGATTTCATGAATGACTTCAGGCACTTCCCCGTCCCGATTCGTCTGCCAAGTCACGCGACCTCACCGCTTCCTGTGCTTTTTCTTGAATTATATCACAGGAATTATAGGGATGTGACGCACTCATTATATGGAATGCCGCTACTGCTCCGGGCAACCGCTGACGAGATGACCCGATCGGTTAATTTTCGTCTGCAAGTATTTCTCGTTATACTCGGACACATCTCCCCAGAGCGGAATCCGGTCTGCAACTTCAAGTCCGGCGGAACGCAGCGCATCCAGCTTGCGCGGGTTGTTCGTAATAAGCGTGACCGGCTTATCCTTCGGCCGTAAGGAGCGCAGCACCCGGATTGCATCGCTGTAGTTGCGCGCATCATCCACAAAGCCAAGGTTAAGGTTCGCCTCTACCGTGTCGTAGCCCTGCTCCTGAAGCAAATAAGCCATCGCTTTGCTGAACAATCCAATCCCGCGTCCTTCATGATTCGCCAGGTAAAAGAGCGCTCCCGTCCCATGCGCCACAATCATCTTCATCGACTGATGCAGCTGGTAACCGCAGTCGCAGCGCTTGCTGCCGAATATATCTCCTGTATGACAAATGCTATGCATCCGGATAAACGCCTCGTCCGCATGCTCGAAATCGCCATAGACAAGCACGCTGGACTGCTGCATCTCCGCGAGATTGGCGCCGGACAGCTTATCTATAATATCCTCCAGCTTATCTACTTCCTCCTTGCATAACAGCCAGCAATACCAATGAAATATAGCCGTTTGATCATCCAGATTAACCGGCAGCTTGATGGGTCCAACCAAATAAATCTCCCCGTCCTCGCTGTCAATATGCCGAATTTTTCCTTCAAGAATCGAAATAACCTTATCATTCATGGTTCTTTAGACCATCCCTTCGCTTCCATTATTGACCTAGGTTGCGCAAGGACAGGGGCAGCTATGCTTATTCACCGACATTAATCGTATAAGAAGCGGTAAATATATCGCCGTGGCGCTGGAACTGGCCCCATACCTTATAAAGCCCGGGAGCAGGGAACGTCGTCTCGAATAAAGCTTCCGGTCCCGCTGTCTGACCTTCCTTCGGATGAACATGCAAATAATGCCGGAGATTCGAACTGATGATAACTACATGTCCGGCCGCGCCGAGGTAGGGTTCCATGTCCTGCGCCGGTTTGCTTGTTGCAGCATCCTTGAAGGAGAAAGCGAGGGATGTTTCTTTACCCGCTTGCAGCTCGCCGGTTTGCAGCGACACAACGGTATTCTCAATCGTCTGAATAAGCTTCTTGTCCGGTACAAGCGAAGCGGCGGCAGATGTTTTACCGCCAACCGTCACCTCCGTCTGAGCAACCTGATGACTTCCTCCGGCAGGTACAAAATCCGCAAATAGCTTATAGGCTCCGCCTTTCGGAAAGACGGTATCGACGGTAAAATGTCCTTGTCCCTCATCGACCGGATGAAGATGCTGAAATTCGCTCAAATCGCTGCTGACCGCAATCAGATGAATCTCCCTCTCATGGTTCAGAGCAAAGCTTTGAACCGGACGGCCATGCGCATCCTTAAAGTTAAGCTGAATAGTTGCTTTATTGCCGGCCTCCGGCTGATTCGGCAAGAAGCTCCATTGTACGGTGGTGCTCTGGTTATGCCCTTCTTCATGAGCATGATGATGCTCGTGACCGGCAGCGGTGTCGCCTGTTAGCCGCGTGCCGCCTTGACTAAAGGTTACCCCGGATGCGGACGCCCCCGCTGCTGCGGCAGAACCAGAAGCTGCCCAGCCCGTTTGGCCAGATGTATAGGCAGCCGATAAAAGAACGGCCATAAGTCCGATATGTAGAGTGCGATTTCGATTTTTTCGATGACGTTTATGCTTCATGTACTGTGTTCGCTCCTTCCATTTATCCCTAACAATATACCCATAGCCGGTATATGCTAATCACCTAGGGAAGGGGCAAAACGCCCCCAATCCCGCGTGGATAAGGGGCTAGAGGGCTTTAAAAATATTGATTTGCAAAGCGCTGCCGTGTATCGAGGATACCCCTCTCTTGCCTGACTGCTGACCGGTAAATGTACATTGTACGAAATGCAGGATATTAGCCAAAATCAGTGAAAAAGGCGTGTTATGCTGCACAGAATGCAGGATATTGCGCCAATTGAAGCCATTTCGGAACGTTTCTCTCCGATATGCTGCATTCCGTGCAACGTAAAACCCCACATCCACCGAAAATGAGTAATTATCCCGCATAACGTACAACGCGCGGGCATGGGCAGAAAAAAAGGCGCTGCCTGACTCCGTCGGAGCTGGCAGCGCCTCATTATAGCCGGTTAAACGACATCGTAGCCTTGATCTTCAATAGCTTCCTTGATCGCATTAATCGATACCTTATTCTCGTCGTACTGAACGGTCACTTTACCTGCAGCCAGATCCACGGAGCCGCTTGCGCCTGCTCCGGTAACAGCCTTCTCCACAGCGCTTACGCAATGTCCGCAAGACATGCCTTCAACCTTTAATGTTACATTTGCCATAACACAAATCCCTCCCAATCTTATTTCATTAATTTATTTACGGTAACGAGCAGCTCGTCGATAACTTCACTTTCTCCCGCCTGAATGCGCTCGATCACGCAGCTTTTCAGATGACCTTCCAGCAGAAGCTTCCCAACACCGTTCAACGCAGACTGCACCGCGGCAATCTGGTTCAGCACATCATCGCAATACGTATCCTTCTCAATCATCGCCTTAACGCCGCGGATTTGACCTTCAATCCGGTTCAGGCGCGATACGAGGTTGGATTTCATTTTATCGGAATGATGGCTCTTCCGCTCGGCACCTTGTTGTTCCGATTCGTTAGAATGGCAATGCTCGGTCTTCTCTTGTTCAATCATCTTTAAATACCTCCAGGGGGTATGGCATAATCTAATCATATCATACCCCCTAGGGGTATGCAATCCGCATTTTGAGCATAAACATAATAAAGATTAATATGCCGCAAACAAATCGGAAGTAAAGTAAAATCAATTCAATTCTATGATGGTGATGGGAGTGGAAGAACGGTTATGACTACACTTGTGAATTATGCGCACCGGGGAGCTTCCGGCAATTATCCGGAGAACACGATGATCGCCTTCGAAAAGGCGATAGAGTTTGGCGCGACAGGGATCGAAACCGATGTGCAGATGACCAAGGACGGCAAGCTGGTGCTCATCCATGATGAAATGCTAAGACGGACAACCGGCATGAACAGCCTTGTTGCCGATATACATTCCGATGATCTGCTGCAGCTGGATGCCGGCAGCTGGTTCTCTCCGAACTTTAAGGATGCAAGGATTCCGGCATTGGAACAACTGCTGGACCTCGCTAAGCAGACCGGGACGATCATCAACATCGAACTAAAAAACGGCATCGTACCTTACCCCGGATTGGAGCAAAAGGTAATCGAAACCGTTCGTGCTTACGGCATGGAGGATCAGGTGATTCTCTCCAGCTTTAATCATTATTCGCTTATCGAATGCAAACGGCTGGCTCCGGAAATCCGGACTGGCATCTTGTACATGGAAGGCTTATACCGTCCGTGGAAATACGCCTTGTCGATTGGAGCTTCCGCCCTGCATGCCTCGCATTTTGCCGTGCTGCCGGACTGGGTTGCGGAGGCCGCCCAGCATGGCGTTATCTATAACGTGTTTACAGTCAATGAACCGGCCGAGATGCAACGTCTGATTCAGTCGGGAGTCGCAGGTCTCATTACCGATTACCCGGAACGGCTCACTGCTCTGCTAAACAAGCTTTAATCCGATTAGTGGATGCTTTTCTTCGTAAAGCCGCCGCCTTGTACGTCGGCAACATTTTCAATAGCGATAAACGCTCTTGTATCAATGTCATGCACAATCGCTTTCAGCTTCGCCACTTCCAGACGGCTGACTACGCAATAAACCATTTGCGTCTCTTCTCTGGAGTAACCGCCGCGTGCCTGAATGTAAGTCGTGCTGCGTCCCAGGCGGGTCATAATCGTTTCGGCGATTTCTTCGTACGCGCTGGAAATAATAGTGACGGATTTGGATTCCTCAATACCTTCAACAACAATGTCCATGACTTTGGTTGCGAGGTAATAAGTGACCATCGAATACATCGCGGAGTTCCATTCAAACACGAATCCAGCGAGGACGAAAATAAAGACGTTGACGATCATGATGATCTGTCCGACCGGCATGCCGAATTTTTTCGATGCCAGAATCGCAAGAATCTCCGTGCCGTCGAGGGAACCGCCAAACCGGATAACAAGACCAACGCCGGCGCCGAGAATGATCCCGCCGAACAGGACGGCCAGCAGTTTTTCTTCGGTAAAAGCGTGTACGTGGTGAAGCAGCTGCGTGGTAATCGACATAACGGCGATACCGTAGAGAGTGGATATGGCAAACGTTTTGCCGATCTGCTTAAAGCCGATGAAAAGGAACGGAATGTTCAGGACGAATATGAATAGACCAAGGGGCAAGTGGGTTAATTCGGATACC
This sequence comes from Paenibacillus sp. JDR-2, assembly GCF_000023585.1. Classification (NCBI taxonomy): domain Bacteria; kingdom Bacillati; phylum Bacillota; class Bacilli; order Caryophanales; family Paenibacillaceae; genus Paenibacillus; species Paenibacillus sp. JDR-2. The sequence continues at coordinate 6,120,417 of NC_012914.1, forward strand.
ATAATGGAGATACCGGTGATGCCACCGTCGATTACATCGTTCGGTACGAGGAATAATTCCAGTGATACACCCATTAATACGGAACCTATCGTGATAAAAATGACCCTTTTAAAAATCTCTAATGCGGATATTTTTTTGTGCTCTTTTGCCATCGTGACCTCCAGCCTTTTCTTTTTAGCGTAACACAATCCTCAGGTCTTTTCAAAAACTGAGGCAAAAAAAATAGCAGCCGGCGTCATCTTATATGACACCCGACTGCTATTTTGTTCCACTATTTTACTGATTATTCATATAGTACCGCTTTGATTTCGTCGCTGTCGATATTGGACTTGTCGTAGTAATAGAAGCCCGTATCAATGGTAGACTCTACTTTCTCGCCGCGAATCGCTTCAACGGCTGCCTTTACCGTCTCGTAACCAATGCCAACCGGGTTCTGCGTAATGGCTCCGGCCATAACGCCGCTCTTGATCGCGTCGATTTGCGCTTTGCCCGAGTCGAAGCCGATTACGGTAATTTGGCCTTCCTTCTTGAGCTCGGTTACGGCGTTGATAACGCCAACCGCAGAGCCTTCGTTCGAGCCGAAGAAGCCTTTAATATTCGGATGAGCCTGAATCATCGCTTTCGCCAGGTCCGTCGATTTCAGATGGTCGCCGCCGCCGTATTGAATGTCGACAATCTTAATATTCGGATATTTTTCTTTGATCCGGTTCACGAAGCCGTCGCGGCGGTCAACGCCGGTAACGGAGGTCTGGTCATGCACAATGACGCCAATCTCGCCTTCTCCGCCGATTAACTCCGCCATTTTGTCAGCGGCAAGAGCAGCGGCGGCTACGTTATTGGTTGAAGCGGTTGTGATCGGAATATCGCTGTCTACGCCGGAGTCGAAGGCAATAACCGGAATCCCGGCGGCTTTCGCTTTTTGCAGGAGCGGAACGGAAGCCTGGCTGTCGAGAGCGGCAAAACCAATCGCGCTAGGCTTCTTATCCAGAGCAGCCTGCAGCATTTCGATCTGTTTGTCGACCTGGGCTTCGGTCTCCGGTCCTTCGAAGGTAATCTCCACGTTGAACTCCGTTGCGGCTTTCTCTGCCCCGGCTTTAACCGCCTGCCAGAATTGATGCTGGAAGCCCTTCGAAATAATCGGAATATAAATCTTGTCTCCGCTCGCCTTGGTCCCGCCGTTGTCCGTGCCGGATTTGCTTGAGCCGTCCGAGTTATTCGAACCGCAGGCGCTTAGCATAACAACCGTCATTAACGCTACTACCAGCAATGCCGTAAACTTTTTCACCGAAATCTCCCCTTTGATTTTGGATTCAATCAGATTTTTGGATTAAACCATTCTATATAGAATCTCTGAGCCTCCGGCTTGCGAGACTTGCAAAGGCGCCAAAGTTTCTAGCGTGAACTAGAATTACGCTTTGCGGCGGCGCAGAATGTCCGCGTAAACCGCAAGCAGGATGACGATGCCGACCACCACGGTCTGCCATTCCTGCGGAACGGACAAAATGCGAAGGCCGTTCGTCAGCACGCTCATAATCAAAGCGCCGATAACCGTACCTACGATCGTCCCCTTCCCCCCGCTAAGCGAGGTGCCGCCGATTACAACCGCCGCAATAGCCTCAAGCTCGTAACCGGAGCCAAGCGCAGGCTGGGCGGAGTTGAGCCGGGAAGCAATCAGAATGCCCGCCAGGCCGGTGAAGATACCGGTAAGCGTGTAGATCACGATTTTCCAATAGTTCACGTTAACGCCGGACAGTCTCGTTGCTTCCTCATTGCTGCCGAGGGCAAAGTTATAACGGCCGACAATCGTTTTCGACAACAGAATGCTTCCGATAATCGCGGCGATAAAGAAGATCACAACCGCATTCGGGATGGCAAAGCCCGGGATAAGCTTGTCGAAGAACGAGCCCTGCGACACCTCGCTGAACACCGGATGATCGTTGAAGTAGATCGGCTTCGTGCCGGAGATGACAAGGGCTAGGCCCTTGGCGATCATCATCATGGCAAGGGTGGCGATAAACGGCGGGATCTTCAGCCTGGCGACCATCACGCCGGACAGCAGCCCGCAAACGGCGCCCGTCAGAATGCCCCCGACAATGCCGATCGGAACCGGCAGCCCCCAGTACGTAATAAACACCCCGGTCATTACCGCGCTTAAGGTCATCACCGTTCCGACCGACAAATCTATGCCGCCCGTAATAATGACAAACGTAGAGCCCAGCGCCAGGACGCCGGTCACAGCGGTCGAGAGTAGAATCCCCACGATATTGGAGAATTGAAAAAAGTTGCTGGACGAAAAGGTGAATACGAGAATAAGGACGATCAGACTGGCAAAAGCAAGCACCTGCTGCAGAACGCCCGGCTTCAGAATAATCGCGTTCTGCTTGCCGCCAAGCTGCGCCATTTCGGCTTTTGGCTGCATTTTCATAGACGTACCTCCTATATTGAGACTAGTTCGACCCACGGGTCAGTCGCCTCTGTAACTCGGTTTTTTCCTGCTATTGAACTATGCTCGCGGGAGTTTGAGCTCTTAAACCTGCTGCCATTCAAGCTCTTAATGTCGCATATCGCATAATCTGCTCCTGCGTGGCTTCCTCGCGGCCCAGTTCGCCCGTGATGCGCCCTTCGCACATAACGATAATGCGATGGCTCATCCGCAAAATCTCGGGAAGCTCCGAGGAGATCATAATAATCGATTTGCCCTTGGCGGCGAGATCGTTCAGCAGCTTGTAAATTTCGCCTTTTGCTCCAACATCGATCCCGCGGGTAGGTTCATCAAAGATCAAAATGTCGCAGTCTCGGGTCAGCCATTTGCCGATAACAACCTTCTGCTGATTGCCTCCCGAGAGGAATTTGACATCCTGATCGATATGAGGCGTCTTCACCTTCAGCATCTCGACAATCTGATCGGCCGCCTTCGCAATCTTGCTCCGGTTCACCCAGCCTACCCCATTCGCATATTGCCGAAGCGAGGCGACAGCCACGTTTGTCTTCACATCCATCTCCACAATGCAGCCGTACCGCTTGCGGTCCTCGGACAAGTATCCGATTCCCGCCTGTACCGCGTCATAAGGCTGCTTCATTACGACCTTGCGTCCATGCACGGTTATCTCGCCCGCATCGATCGGATCGGCGCCAAAAATCGCTCTCGCCACCTCTGTCCGTCCCGCTCCAATCAGCCCCGCGAAGCCGATGATTTCTCCTTTTCGGAGCTTGAAGCTGATATTGTCCAGCGCTCCCTTGCGGCTTAACCCCTTCACCTCAAGAACCGTCTCGCTGTTCTCCGCTATCCGATTCTGCTTCGTGCTGTCATAGATCTCGCGGCCAACCATCATCGCAATGATCTGCTCGTTCGTAACGGAAGCCGTCGGCACGGTATCGATATATCGTCCGTCCCGCATGACGGTAATCCGGTCGGTAATCCGCTTCAGCTCATCCATCCGGTGCGATATATAAACGATGCCAACTCCGTTTGCTCTAAGCTGGTTTATAATAACGAACAGATCATCGATCTCCGTATCGCTCAGCGCCGCGGTTGGTTCGTCCATGATGAGCACCTTGGCGTCGTAAGACAACGCTTTGGCGATCTCCACCATCTGCTGCTTCGCTACCGTAAGATTGGCGACCGGTTCATCCGGATCCAGATCCATGTTCAGCCGCTCGAACAACCGCTCCACCTTCCGCTTCAGCTCCCGCTCGTTCAGAAACAGTCGAAGTACCCGCCGCGGCTCTCGTCCGATATAGATGTTCTGCGCCACCGTCAGATCAGGGGCCAGGTTGAGCTCCTGGTGGATGATCGATATCCCCAAGTTCTGAGCGATTTTTGAATTGGGAATCTCGACTTCCGTTCCGTCGTATACGATGTTTCCCCCATCCTTCTGATACACGCCGGTCAGCACCTTCATCATGGTAGACTTGCCCGCCCCGTTCTCTCCGACCAGCGCGTGCACCTCGCCCCGCCTTAATTCGAAGCGGCAGTCCTGCAAGGCTTGAACGCCCGGAAAATATTTGTTGATCCCTTCCATGCGAACGAGTATGTCCTTCATGCCCAATCACTCCATCCCGCTGTAACTAAGCTCATTCTAAAGCGCTTTCGCTTTTGCCAGAATGGAATAATGTATTTGAATAGTTGAAAAAAATCTGTTCCTAATGAAAAGAAAAAAGCTACTCTCCCACAAAGGGGAAGAGCAGCTTCTGATTTTGTTCCGTGTACATATTGTCTTTGTTGATAATGACCGATTCCGTATCGATCAGCTTCGGCACCTTCTTGCCCCGCACCGCTTCAATAGCCGTCTTTACGCTGAGGTAGCCCATATTGTAAGGCTTCTGGACAATGGTTGCCTGCAGCACGCCGCCTTCAATCAGCTTCACTTCATCCACCGAGCTGTCGAAGCCAACAAGCTTTACTTTGCCGCTAAGCCCAAGATCCCGGATCGCTCGGCCGGCACCCACGGTGGAAGGCTCATTTAACCCAACAATCCCTTTAATGCCAGGATCCTCGGAGAGCAGCTCCTTGGTCAGCTCATAAGCCTTCTCGAGCCGGCCTTCGCTATAGAGCGTACTTGCTACCTCAATATGTGAATGTCCTTCCAGCCACTGCCGCACACCCTTTTCCCGTTCAAGCTGTGACGAGGTTCCGTAAACATAACTCATAATGGCGACTTTCGAGGAAGAGGACTCCGGCAGCAGCTTGGCCATCTCTTCTCCGGCCTTCTCTCCGGCTGCAATATTATCCGTTGCGATAAAGCTGAGCGCATCATCGCTGTTAATGCGGGAATCTACCGTAATAAGCTTGATGCCCGCCTTAACGATCTGCTGGGCGACAGGAACCAGCCGGTTATAATCGGTAGCGGCCATCACGATCGCATCCGGCTTCTGCCGGATTGCCTGCTTCAGCTGTTCCGTCTGAGTGTCAATCTCCGTCTCGGACGGAGGTCCAATAACCGTCACATTGGCGCCAAATTCATTGGCTGCATCCTCAACTCCGGTGATCAGCACCTTCCAGAAATCAATCGCCGAGCTTTTTGCTTTTACCGTAACAATGATATCGACAGTCTTCTCCGTTCGCTGGCTTGCCGCCCATTTATAGATGCCAACGACAGCAACCACGATAAGAATCGCGGCAATGGCGACAGAGGCCGATCTGCGTCTATACTCGCTCATGCGCCAACACCCCCGGCCAATTCATCGCCTTCAATGGCGGCTATCCGTACCGTTACGGTTGTGCCCTCATCCTGTACGCTTTTGTACGTCAGGCCGTAATCCTTGCCAAAATAAAGCTGGATCCGCTCGTGGACATTCACCACGCCAACGCCTTTGCTTTCCCGGTCGCTTCTCCTTGGCTCCAGGATGGTTCGGAGCGCCTCCGCCTCCATCCCAACGCCGTTATCGCTCACTTCCAGCCAAATATAGCCGTCCCGCTTGCCGCCGGTAACCTGAATCGTTCCCGTCCCGATTCTGTTCTTGATGCCGTGGTAGATCGCATTCTCGAGCAGCGGCTGGAGCAGCACCTTCAGCGTCCGGTACGCGTAAATATCCGGATCCACATCGATGTGGAAATCCAGCTTGTCCTTATAACGGATTTTCTGAATCGTCAGGTAGTTGGCGACATGCTCGATCTCCGTCCGAATCGAGACCAGCTCCTGTCCCCTGCTGATGGAGGAACGGAACAGCCGCGCCAGCGCGGAGGTCATCAGAACGACCTCGTCGGTCTTTTTCCCCTCAGCCATCCAGATGATCGAATCCAGCGTATTGTACAAAAAATGCGGATTAATCTGCGCCTGCAGCGCAGTCAGCTCGCTCTTCCGCTTAATCTCCTGCTCCCGGACGACCTGACTCATCAGCTCCTCGATCTTAACGACCATCAGGTTAAACGTACGGGCAAGAGAGGCAATTTCCCGCGGATTGCCGATAGGCACCCGGATGTTGAAAATCCCCTTCTCCACCTTCTTCATATGCTCCTGCAGCTGCTTGATCGGACGGGACAGATTACGCGAGATAAAGACGGCAAGCAGCAGGCCTACAATCAGGCAAAAGATCCCCGCCGCCACCATCGACAGCTGCATTTCGCGCTTGTTGCCGATCAATTCGTTGACGTAGGACACGCCAACGATTTTCCAGCCGAAGCCGGTATCCTGAATCGTATAGATACGGCTTGTTTTCCCTTCGTCGGTCATAAAGCTGCCGCTGCCTTTTGCGAGCACCTCGTCGATTTTCTCCGACTTCAAGTTGCTGTAGATCAGCTGCTGCTGCGGATGGTATACGATATTGCCGTCCTCATCCACGATAAAAATGTAACCCCGCTTGCTTAAGTCGATATTGTTCAAAGTATCGTTGATAACGCTGAAGTTCAGGTCGACAAGCAGTACGCCGCGCGGCTCCGTCTGATCCTTGCTCCACAGCTCCCGGCTGAGCGATACGACCCAGTCGTATTCATCCTTGAACATATGCTGGACATGGGAGGAGGAAACGACGATCCGGCCCGATGCTTCCTGCGCGCTGGTGTACCAGGGCTGTTCCGCCAGCCTGACGCTTGGATTCAGCTCGACATGCTCGCGGTCCGAGACAAAGAGGCCGTTATAGCCAATCACGTTAATCGATGCAATATCTTTGCGCGAAGCGATAATAGAGTGAAAATACGCCGAGATTCGCTGCTCGCGCGCCAGCTCCTCCGAATTTGTCGCGTTATTCCCCTCTTCGCTTACAAGCTCGCGGACATCCTCGTTGCTGAGCGCGAGCATCGATATATTTTCCATGCTGGTAATGTAAGTCTGGATGTTGGCATTCACCTGGCGGATCAGCTCCGCCGTATAGTCCTGGGCCGTCTCGCGTACGGACGAGGCCGACAACTGGTAAGAGATGACCCCAAGCAGGATGGCCGTAAGCAGAATAAGACAGGCAGAGGCAGCGGCGATATTCGTCTGAATGCTTTTGAATTTAAATAATTCCATATACGCGCCTCATGCCTGTTCCGCCGCCGTCCGATGACGGTAATCCGTTGGAGATTCCCCCGTATGCTTTTTGAACAGAACGCTGAAATACTGCGCATCGCTATAGCCAGTTCTGGCGGCAATCTCGTAGGTTCGAAGGCCGGTAAATTTCAGCAGTTCCTTCGCTTTGTCCATCCGTACGGCAGTCGCGTACTCGATAAAGGTTCTGCCGGTGTGGGATTTAAAGGCCGCGCTGAAATAGCTGACGCTCATGTGAACCTGCTTGCAGACGGCTTTCACCGATAGATTCTCGTCCTCGTAATGGGATTCCAGATAGGCAATCGCTTCTTCAATCTGTGACCGGCACTGGTCGTGGCGAGTTGCCGTTACGCTATGAACGGCTTGCCGGCAGGCCGTCTTCAGCCATTCCCCGATCTCTTCCATCGTCCTGAACCGGTAGATTTCGGTCATCGGGTTAACGCCTTCTCCGAACACCTCGGACTCCTTGCAGCCAATATCGCCAAGCGCCTGCATGACGGCAAGAATGGTTCTTTGAATACGCAAATAGCAGTGATCGATGCTGGTCAGTTCCGCTTTGTTGTACCGGATCAGCGCTTCGATCGCACGCTCTACTTCATCCGCCGTGCCCGTCTTGATTCCCGCTATTAATTCACGGTCGAACTGGGCCGGATGCCCGGCCGGCGAGCTTCGGCGCTTCTCCATATCCAGAATGCTGATGACGCTGTTGTCGCCAAGCACAAGCCGATAGTCCAACGCTGCCGCCGCAGCCTTGCAGGTCTCTCTGATTCCCGTGTAACTATGGACGGTCATGCCGATTCCGACCGAAACTGTCAGCTTCAGGAATTGAACCGCCGATTGCCGGATACGCTCAGCCAGCTCCTGCGCCTTTTCTTGCAGCAGCTCCTCTCGCTCACCGCCGAGGACGGCCATCACCCGTTCCTCTCTGCTGCGGAAAACAACGGCTCCGGGCTCCCCGCTAATGATCTCCTGCGCGATATTGTACACGGCAAACCTAAGCAGCTCCCGGTCCGTATCCGCCCCGCCCTGCTCTTCCAAGCGGTCCGTGTCGATCGCCAACCCCAGATAGCAGGGCCCCTTCAGTTGAATCTGAAAATAATGCAGACGCGACGCAATTTCCTTCTCGGTTAAGGCCATCGTCGACATCCGCTCGAGGAAGCGTTCCTTGAGGAGCGGCATGCTCTCATGCAGCTGGCTTTGCAGCCGGGCCAGATCCTCCCGCTCTCTTTTCTCCTCGTCCAGTTCCAGCCGAAGCTTATGCAGCATCGCCGAGAACTCTGCTGCCGTTACCGGCTTCAAGATAAAATCCTTTACCTTCAGCTTCAGCGCCTGCTGCGCGTATTCGAAATCATCGTATCCGGTAAGGATCACGACCTTTGTCTCCGGATACCGTTCCATAACTTCGCGGGACAAGGCCAGCCCGTCCATAAACGGCATGTTAATATCCGTCAGCACGATATGCGGCCGCAGCCGTTCGATCTCCTCCAGCGCCTGCACGCCATTCTCGCAATCCGCCACGCACCGAAAGCCAAGCTCCTCCCATGGTATGCGCTCCCTGATGCCTTCCCTTACGACCGCTTCATCATCCACCAGCAATATCGTATACAAGGTCGTTCCCCCTATTGCCTATCAGGATTGGAATTGTATGCGCTTTTATTATAGTCAGCGAAATAGAATTCCGGCAATGAGGAAAAAGAACAGCGCAAAAAAACCTCACTGTCAGTGAGGTTCCTCATTGCTCATTCGGCATCTCCGCTAGCGCCCGAGGAAATGCTCCACAAAGGCGCGGTAAGGCGATTGCTCGGGTATCGCTTGCGCGATTTGGCGCAGGCTCCCCTGAAACTGCTTCATTTGCCGCTTTCCTGTCCAATCGTCCGGAAGCAGCGGATCCGGGAGCATGGGATCGCGCAAACCAAGCTCCGCAATGATCTCGCCCAATTCGAGAAAAAGGACAAATAATTGCAGTCCGTCCTCATCTCCCGTATGTTCAAGCCCCTTGAGAACAGGTACCAGGTGCTCCTGCAACCACCGGTCTTTGTCCCGGTACAACGCCTGCAGCTCCTTAAGCGGCCATAGACGGAAGCAGTGCTCCTGCGTAATGCCGTTATGTACAATCCTTGTACTCGCAACCGTTATATATCCGGCAACTTCGCATTGCCGGCCGAGCCGGATGACCTCGTCCCGGTAATCCCATGGCGAGACATAGACGCTTTTATAAAGCGAGCCAAATCCCAGCTGCAACAGCTCCGATCGGAAGCTATCCCTTCTGCGGCGCTCCGATTCCGGAATCTCGAACATAACCATGCACCATTGCCCGTCCCACTCCTTTTCGTATAAACCGGGCTTAGCGTTAATGATCCGGATGAATTTCTCGCCAAGAGGCGTTGCCTTGTATCGGGAACGTTCCGCCGATTCGGCATAGCCTTCCTTCTTCAGCCTGGAAAGAGCGTTGCGCACAATCTGATGGGAGATGCCCCGCGCTTCATACACCTCGATAAGCCTGCTGACGGCTGCGCCCGATCCGGCTCCATCCCCGCTGGTCAGGAGATACAGCAACTGTTTCTCTATCGATAACAAAGGCCCCACGGCTCCTTTGACAAAAATAAACAAAAAAGATTGACATTTATTCACTGTCAATAATATAACATAAATATAAACGTTCGTATATAAATTGATTATAAAATTCGTTTTGAAAGCGAGGCCCCACTTTGGCGCGTCCATCTGACGCCAGCCCTTCATACTTCATCCGCCCTATCCGAGGATGGCCGGATCGTCTATACCGGATCACCGGTCGGAATTATTCTCCAGATAGACGGAATTACCCTCTATCATGCGGGAGATACGGGATTGTTCGGCGATATGCGACTGACCCATCATTAAGCAGGATGCCTCTCATTTCGTTCAAATGCTTCTGCAGCAAGGGCTTGCCGGCCAAGTACTTGCACCCGGGGAGCAGGTTGTCATTCACTCAAGCTAATCAATAGCTAATCAAAAGCTAATCAAAGGAGATGCTCTCATTGAATAATATATGGCATACATTCCTCTACATTATCGTTCCGATTCTTATTCCGCTGGCCATCGGCGCATGGCTTCACCGCAAATTCAAGTTCGAGCTTGGCGGCTTCTCCAAGATGCTCATGTATTACTACATTCCCGCGCTTGCCTTCGTAAAAGTATACGAAGCCGAGCTGACCGCTTCCTTGGTGGGTACCATTTTCCTGTTCCTCGCCGCGCAGTTCATCCTAATCGTCCTGCTCGGTCATGGCGTAAGCCGGATGCTTCGCCATCCCAAGCCGCTTGCCGCGAGCTTCTCCAACAGTATCGCTTTAACGAATAATGGCAATGTCGGTATCCCCGTTAATGCCATGGCGTTCAAACATGATCCGTTTGCGATGTCGATACAGATGATGGTCGTGACCTTTGAGCTGTTCGCCACCTTTACCTTTGGTCTGCTTAATGCCAGCAGAGCGGCAAGCGGCCTTAAGAACTCATTGCTGCAATTTGCCAAAACGCCTGTATTATATGCCATTATTGCAGGTACTCTTCTGCGGATCGCCCACATTCCTATGCCGGAGCCTCTTCTGACGCCTTTATCGACCATTGCCGACGGGATGCTCAGCTTCGCATTACTCACGATTGGCGCACAGATGGCTTCCACGATGCTGTCACTCCATACGATTACCGTCTTATGGAGCAGTCTCATCCGGCTAGCGGCAGCTCCCGTTATAGCCTGGCTGCTTCTTGAGCTCATGCATGTACAAGGCGTTACGGCGCAGGCACTCTTTATCGCAAGCGCGATTCCGACTAGCCGCAACAGTGCCGCGCTTGCCCTTGAGTACAACAATGAGCCTGGCTTTGCCGCCCAGGCCGTGTTGTTCTCCACCTTGCTCAGCAGCGTTACGCTAACGATCATCATCCAGCTGTCGGGTACGCTCTTCCCGGCATAACCATGCTGTTCCTACTCCGTCGGTGCCACCGCCAGCTGGAGCTCGCGCTCCAGCTCCCCGGCATAAGCAGCGCTTATGCCGGCGGACCAGCCGAATAGCTCCGCCATATAACGGTGCACGCCGTCCTTCCAGCGGATGACACGGCTGCGGTCGAACAGGAGGCTGCCGCTCCGGCGGATCCAGAAGTCGACCGGCTTGCAGGCCATCTCGTGGCGGATCGCATACAACAGCTCCAGCAGAAGCGTAACCGGAAGCTTTCGGCGGATCGCTTCTTCCTGCGCTTCGGACATAAGGCTGATCACGGTATCGATGTTGGAACCGAACCGTCGGACAAGCCGTTCCGCATCGGAGCCGGCGAGCCCCGCCGTGACGGCAGCCGCCGCTTTATCCGCGATAAATCGCTCATACCCTCCCGCGCCGCCAACGTCGCCTCCCGAGATCGGAAGCGTCTTCGTTTGGCTTGAGCCAATATTGACGCGCCCGGCTTTGGCGAGCTGCTCTGCCGCCTGATCCATAACGGTCTCGGCCATTTTCCGGTAGCCGGTCAGCTTGCCGCCTGCCATGGAGAGAAGGCCCGAAGGCGATACCAGTACCTCGTCGCGCCGCGAAATCTCGGAAGGGTCTTTCCCTTCCTGGTGAATAAGCGGCCGTACGCCTGCCCAGCTGGACTCCACATCCTCGGCTTTCAGCCCAAGCGTAGGGAACATACCGTTAGCCGCTTTCAAAATATACTGGCGGTCTGCAGCCGTCATCCGAGGATGGACAAGGTCCTCCTTGTAATCGGTATCGGTTGTGCCGATATACGTCTTTCCGTCGCGGGGAATCGCAAACAGCATCCGGCCGTCCGCCGAGTCGAAGTAGATCGCCTGACCAAGCGGGAACCTTTTCTGGTCGAATACGAGATGGACGCCTTTCGTATGATGGAGCGTCTTCCCTTTCTTGGATCCGTCCTTCTCCCGTATCGTATCTACCCAAGGACCGGCAGCATTAATAGTAACCTTCGCCTTCACTTGTCCCATGTTGCCCGTCAGTTGATCCCTCAGCTCCGCACCGGCGATCCGCCCGTTCTCGTACAACAGCGATTCGGCCTTCACGTAAGAGAGCGCGCATGCTCCCAGATCGAAGGCTTTTTTCATCACTTCAATCGTTAATCTGGCATCATCGGTACGATATTCGACATAATAGCCGCCGCCCTTCAGGCCTTTCCGCTTCAGAAGCGGCTCGCGCGTGACCGTCTCGTCCGTTCCAAGCATTTTTCGCCGCTCGGCGCGTTTGACTCCAGCCAGAAAATCATACAAACGAAGCCCAAGCGAAGTACTAAACTTCCCGAAGCTGCCGCCTTTATAGATCGGGAGCAGCATCCATTCCGGCGTTGTCACATGCGGCCCGTTCTCGTACACAATGGCGCGTTCCTTGCCGACCTCGGCTACAACTCCGATCTCGAGCTGCTTCAAGTAACGCAGACCGCCATGCACCAGCTTGGTCGAACGGCTTGACGTACCCGCGGCAAAATCCTGCATCTCCACCAGCGCCGTCTTTAATCCCCGCGTAACCGCGTCAAGCGCGATCCCCGCCCCGGTAATGCCTCCGCCGATAATAAGCAGATCGTATTCCTCCGCCTGCAGCCGCCCGAACTGCTCCTCTCTCTTTAGAGCGTTAAATAAAGCTGGTCCTCCCCCATGCCCGTTCCCGCTTGCCATTACGAACAGCTCCTATCGCAAATTCTTTATCTTTGTTCCAAGGTGAAACGGCTAACGCCTCCTTGGCGAAGTGCGTTTCAATCCGAATCTAAAAAGAAAACCGCGAACATTTCTCCATTATGCTATTACGCATAATGAAGAACTGCCACGGTCTATTTCCTTATCGAAAAGCCATTGCCGCCTTTACCGCCTTTTGCCAACCGGCATACAGCTGATCCACCCGTTCCTGTGCCATCGCCGGCTCAAAAACAAGGTCCAGCCGCCGCTGCTCCAGAATCTCCCCGCGGCCCTGCCAATAGCCAACCGCAAGCCCCGCCAAATAAGCGGCGCCAAGCGCTGTTGTCTCACTGATGACCGGCCGTTCGACCGGCACGCCAAGCAGATCGCTCTGGAACTGCATGAGCAAATTGTTGCGGATCGCGCCGCCGTCCACGCATAGCGTTTGCAGCGGAATGCCCGCCGACTGCTCCATCGCGTCCAGCACATCCTTCGTCTGATACGCAATCGACTCAAGCGTTGCCCGGACAAAATGCTCGCGCCGCGTCCCGCGCGTCATGCCGAATACCGCGCCGCGGACCTCGCTGTCCCAATAAGGCGTCCCTAGTCCGACAAAGGCCGGAACAACGTAAACGCCTTCCGTCGAATCCACGGCAGAAGCCAGCTTTTCGCTCTCCTCCGAGGACTCGATTAATTCCATGCCGTCGCGAAGCCACTGTACCGCCGAACCGGCTACAAAGACGCTGCCTTCAAGCGCGTATTCCACCTGTCCGTCTAAGCCCCAGGCAATGGTCGTAAGCAGGCCATGCTCCGAACGGATCGGCTCCGTGCCGGTGTTCATCAGCATAAAACAGCCGGTGCCGTACGTGTTTTTCGCTTCGCCCTTTTCAAAGCATCCATGCCCAAACAAAGCGGCCTGCTGGTCGCCCGCCGCGCCCGCGATAGCAATAGGCCCGCCAAACAGCGCCGCTTCCGTTTCGCCGTACACCTCGGAAGAAGAGCGCACCTCCGGCAGCATGGAAGCCGGAATGTCCAGCCATTCGAGCAGGTCGGCATCCCACTTCAGCTCATGGATGTTGTACAGCAGCGTCCGCGACGCATTCGAATAGTCCGTCACGTGAACCGCTCCGCCGGTCAGCTTCCAGATCAGCCAGCTGTCCACGGTGCCGAATAACAACTCGCCGGCCGCGGCTTTTTCACGCGCTCCCGTTACCTCGTTAAGCACCCATTTCGCCTTTGTTCCGGAGAAATAGGGGTCGATCAGGAGCCCTGTTTTCTCCCGGATCGGCATCTCATGTCCTGCTTCCTTCAAGGCTTCGCAAATGCCCGAAGTCTGGCGCGATTGCCAGACGACGGCGTTATAGACGGGCTTCCCCGTCATTTTGTCCCAGATTATCGTCGTCTCCCGCTGATTGGAGATACCGATCGCGGCGATGCGATCCGCCTCCAAGCCTTCCTTCGCAAGCAGCTCGCGAATTACCTTCAGCGAGGTTTCCCACAGCTGCTCGGCGTCCTGCTCTACCCAGCCCGGATGCGGGAACGTGCAGTCCACCGCCGTCTGGGCAACCGCGCGCGGGTTCCCCGCTTTATCGAATAAAATCGCACGTGTGCTCGTTGTTCCTTGGTCCAGCGCGATGATATAGGTTTCCTGCTGCGTCATAATGATCGATCCCCTTTTTCCATGAATCCTGCATTCCCAAGTACCCGCTTCCACTATTGTATTCTATTCGGGGCGCTGAGCCAAACTCCCTTTGCTGGACGCTTACATTCCTTTAATACCTCTCCGATACGATCTTCGCCTGCGTGAACAGAAGCAGGTAATCGCGGCCGCCTGCCTTCGAATCCGTACCCGACATATTGAACCCGCCAAACGGATGGGCGCCAACAAGCGCACCCGTGCATTTGCGGTTTAAATACAAATTGCCTGCCATAAATTCGCGCCGGGCTTGCTCCAAATGCGCCCGGTTTCTCGAAATCACGGCTCCCGTCAAGCCGAACTCCGTATTGTTCGCGATCTCAAGAGCGTTCTCGAATGATTTTGCCCTCGTAAAAGCAAGCACCGGACCAAAAATCTCCTCCAGCGAGATGCGGGCATTGGCGTCTACATCGGCAAATATCGTAGGCTCGATAAAATAACCAACCGAATCATCGGACGCTCCCCCGGCAACCAGCCTACCTTCTCCCTTGCCGATCTCGATATACTCCTGGATTTTGCGGAAGGCCTTGTCATCGATAACGGCCCCTACATTCGTAGTGGCGTCCGCAGGATCGCCTACCGTAAGCCGGTTGGTCCGGTCCAGAACCTTCGCAAGCACCTCGTCGTACACCGCTTCGTGGACGATCGCTCTGGAGCAGGCGGAGCATTTTTGCCCGGAAAAGCCAAAGGCCGCAGCCACAATCGAATCCGCGGCCAGGTCAAGATCCGCTTCCGCATCCACGATAATCGCGTCTTTTCCGCCCATTTCGGCAATCACGCGCTTGATCCATTTTTGCCCCGGCTGCGTCTTTGCCGCCCGTTCGTTGATCCTTAGCCCAACCTCGCGGGAACCGGTAAAGCTGACGAACCGCGTCAGCGGATGATCTACCAAATAATCGCCAACCTCGCTGCCGGGTCCCGGCAAATAATTAACGACGCCGGCAGGGACGCCGGCTTCTTCAAGCAGCTCGAAAAACTGCGCCGCAATAACCGACGTTGGGCTGGCCGGCTTCAAGACAACCGTATTGCCGCATACGAGAGCGGCTGTAGTCATGCCCGCCATAATCGCGAGAGGGAAATTCCAGGGCGGAATGACAATACCGACGCCAAGCGGAATATAATAAAGTTGATTCTCCTCATCGTCAAGAGGAGTTAGAGGCTGCGGCTTGCTTATACGCTGCAGCTCACGCGCGTAGAATTCCATAAAATCAATCGCTTCCGCCGTATCCGCATCGGCCTCGGCGCGCGTTTTGCCCGCTTCAACCGTCATCCATGCGGAGAACTCATGCTTGCGCCGCCGCAGCAGCGCCGCTGCTTTATATAAATACCTGGCCCGCTCGCTTGGCTCGGTATACTTCCAGCTGTCGAAGGTGCGAGCCGCTGTCTGAATGGCCTCTTCCGCAAGACTGGCATCCGCTTGGGAGACCACGCCGATCACCTGATTTTTGGAGGCTGGATTCGTGGACGGCAATGTCCGCGTTGTCGTAATCCGGCGGCCTCCGATCACAAGCGGATACTCCCTGCCCAGCTTGGATCTCACCGTTTCAAGCGCCGCATCGTACGCCTTGTTATTTGCTTCCGACTGAAAGTTCGTAAAAGGCTCATTCTTAAACGTTGCCCTCATACCCGCATCCCCCTTCGATACATGCTCACTATTCCATTTATAGTTCATCCGGCAGGACGTTATGTGTTTTAACTGGAAGTCTGGCAAGTAAGAATCTATGCCGGACTTCTCGGTAATCGAGAGAGGAGCGATAGACAATGGGTGCAGGCCTTTACCGCCGAACACTGCTGGGCATCACCGGCAACAAGCTTGTGGAGCATCTATCCATCCGCTACGGCCGCAAGCTCGCTTCCAAATTCATCGCCGGCGACAATCTGGAAGAAGCGATGGATCGAACGGAGGAGCTCAACAATCAGGGCATTATGGTGACGCTGGACCATCTTGGAGAAGGGATCAAGGACTTGAAGGAGGCCGAGGGCTACAGGGATGAGTATTTGAAAATCGTCCGTGAGATCGCGAGGCGCAAAGTGAACGCCAACGTCTCGCTCAAGCCGACCCAGTTCGGCCTTGCGCTGGATAAGGAACAATGCCACTCCAATGTCCGGGCGGTTGTGTCGGAGGCGAAGTACAGCCGGATTTTTGTCCGGCTCGACATGGAGGATACGCCTTATACGCAAGCCACCATCGATCTGGTGCGGAAGCTGCATGCCGGCTGGATGACCAATGTCGGCACCGTCATTCAAGCGTATCTACACCGGTCCGAAGATGATGTGAAAGCGCTGAGCAAGGAAAAGGTTAATCTGCGGCTGGTGAAGGGTGCTTACAAAGAGCCCCCTGAGGTGGCGTATCAGAATACGGGGCAAGTGCTCGAGAACTTCAAAAAGCTCATTGAGCACCGGCTGACGAACGGAGTTTATACGGCTGTTGCCTCGCATGACGATAAGGTCATCAATTTCACCAAGGCTTTCGCCGCGGCAAATAATATTTCGAAGGATGCCTTCGAGTTCCAGATGCTCTACGGCCTTCGCATGGGCAAACAAGCCGAGCTTGCCGGGGAAGGCTACCGCGTCCGCTGCTACGTGCCTTACGGCACGATGTGGTATCCGTACTACACCCGCCGTTTGGCCGAAAAGCCGGCGAATTTGGCTTTAGTGTTGAGGAATATGTTTAAGTAACCGCAAATTTCAACGATGTCTTTAGTTGAAATTTGTCGGGGAACCGCAAAGTGTAACAGTGTTTATCTGTTACGCTTTGTCGGGTAACCGCAAAGTCAAAAAGTCCCCATCATATCATGGGGACTTTTTGACTTTATCGGCATCGCGTTTGTCTTGCATCACGTTTACCGGCAACTGCGTGTTTATTAACGATCTCGACGGGATGCAACTCCGTGTCCAGTATAATTTACAGCTAACGTGAAGTCAGCCATTTCAGATGCCTGCCACTACAGCAATGAAGCCGCACCCCCTCTCCCACCACGCTAACGAAACGTAGTATCGTTATTTCCGAATAAACACCCGTTTTCAGAATCTAACGAAACCTGGTATCGCTATTAGGTCGTTTTCACGCCAAATGTAGCTCATTCGGTCCAAATAATGTTACAGAGTTTCGTTAGAAATCACAGCGGCCCAAAACCGCCAAATAAGGTGTTGTAGTTTCTTTAGCGCCATGGGCGGCCTTCAATCGCAGACAAAAGAAATCCCCCCACGGTTACGCGGGGGATTTCTTTTGTCGGGCTTCAGGGGCCGAGCCCCGAAAGACTCAGTGGGTTACAGGCAGGCCCAAAGCCAACGCCCACCCACCACGGCTAACGAAACGTAGTATCGTTATTTTCGAAAAAACGGTCGTTTTCTAAATCTAACGAAACCTGGTATCGCTATTAGGTCCTTTTTTAGCCAAATACGACTCAATCAGCCCAAATAACGATTCTGATTTTCGTTAGAAAACACAGCGGCCCCAAATACGGCAAATAAGGTGTTGTAGTTTCGTTAGCGCCGTGAGAGGTCATTCCTCGCCAAACCGCTCTACTAGTTACCCAGCAAAATCAGCTCTTTCGGATAGCTGGTTAATACCCGGACGGAACCGTCCGCTTGAATGTACACGTCGTCCTCAATCCGGACGCCGCCGACCACCGAATCATAAATGCCCGGTTCAATCGTAAACAGCAGGCCCGGTTCGATCACCGATTGATTCTGCCCCGAAACGGAAGGCTGCTCATGCACATCCATGCCAAAGCCATGGCCGAGACGATGCGTGAACAGCGGGCCAAAGCCCTTCTGCTCAATTACGTCGCGGGCTGCTTTATCCACGGAAGCCAGCGTTACGCCGGCTTTTGCCGCCGCGATTCCCGCCACGTTAGCGGCAAGCACCGTATCGTAGATGGCGCGTTGCTCTTTCGATGCCTCGCCCATTACAAAGGTTCTCGTGATGTCGGAGCAGTAGCCGCCAGCCTGTACGCCGATATCAATCAACACAAAGTCGCCATGCTTGATGGTGTCGTAACCCGGCGTGCCATGCGGCAGCGCGGAACGTGCGCCGGTCAGCACGATCGACTCAAACGCCGGGCGGTCTGCGCCAAGCTTGCGCATCTGATACTCAATTTCCGCCGTCAGCTCAAGCTCCGTCATGCCGATTTTGACGTGGGAAGCGGCGTGCGCAACAACCTTTTCCACCATAAGGACGGCATTCTGCACCTTGATGATTTCTTCTTCGCTTTTTTTCGTGCGCAGGGACAGAATAAAGCCCTCGAGGTCAACAAATCGCGCGCCGCCCAAAGCATCCTGAATCCGCTCAGCCTTGGCGATCGACACCGCTTCCTTCTCAATTCCCGCCGCCGCGACACCCGATGCCGTATGCTGCTTCAGCACTTCGTAAGCATCCTGGGTATCCGAGATAGGCACAAGCTTGCCGTTCCCGCCAAAAGGCTCCGCCGCCGACAGGTCGAGAAGCGGCATATACAGCGTCTCCTCCCCCGTCCGCGCATCCAGCGCTAACGCCAGGAACCGCTCATGCGGATTGCAGGAAAAGCCCGTAAAATAATATACATTCGTCGGAGACGTAATAAAGGCGATATCAATGCCGTTCTCTTGCAAATAGGCAGCCAGCTGCCCTTTTCTCTGTTGCCAAATGGATTCCATGCTTTTCACTCCGTTTCTCATTAAAAACCTACCCTGCTATTATAACGCCGTCACGCGCTGTAACAAAACCATCCAGCCTCTCCTCTACCATTTTGAAATTCCTCGAAAATAAGTTCATACTATAGCTATAGGGTCCACAGGAAACTATACATATCGTTAACGAGAGAGGAATGAAGCCCCGTGCTGACTTTTGAGCAAAAATTAAACAACTATGCGGACATCATCGTGAAAATCGGAGCGAACATACAACATGGGCAATCGGTTATGGTTAATGCGACAATTGACGCGCCAGAGCTCGTTCGACTCGTCGTGAAAAAAGCGTATGAAGCCGGTGCCTACCAAGTGAAGGTATTCTGGCATGACGACGCCGTATCCCGCATTCATTATGATCTTGCTTCGCTTGAATCCTTCTTGGAGGAGCCAAAATGGTCCGCCGGCGAAAAGCTTGAGATGGCGGAAAAAGGCGCTGCCTCCATTACGATCGGATCCGCCGATCCCGATCTGCTTAGCGGCGTGCCGCAGGAAAAAATCCGCAACGCGGACCGTACGGCGCGCAAAGCTAACGAGAAATACCGTCAAATGTCCCAGGCTTTCAAATTTACCTGGTCGCTGGCAACAGCCCCTTCCGCTGCATGGGCAGCCAAGGTCTTCCCGGATCTTCCGCAGGAAGAACAGGTCGCAAAGCTGTGGGATACCATCTTCCAAATGGTACGTGCCGACCAGCCGGATCCAATCGCCGCTTGGGAAGCGCATATTAAACAGCTGAAATCCAAAGCGAAATATTTGAACGATAAAGCCTATAAATATTTACATTATGTTGCCCCCGGCACCGATCTGACACTCGAAATGCCGAAGGATCAAATTTGGCTTGGCGGCAGCAAGCAAAATGAACAAGGCACCTGGTTTGTTCCAAACCTGCCGACCGAAGAAGTCTATTCGGCGCCGCTTCGTACCGGCGTAAACGGTACAATCTCCAGCACAAAGCCGCTTAGCTATAACGGCAATATCGTCGACAACTTCTCCTTCACTTTCGAGAACGGCCGCGTGGTCGATTTCAAGGCGGAGCAAGGCGAAGAAGCCATTAAAGGCCTGCTCGATACCGATGATGCAGCAAAATTCCTCGGTGAAGTTGCTCTAGTACCGCATAAATCACCAATTTCTGATTCGAACATTTTGTTCTACAAAACGATCTTCGACGAAAATGCTTCCTGCCATCTGGCACTGGGCAGCGCGTATTCGTCCTGTATTAAAGGCGGCGCCGGCCTGTCGCGCGAGGAGCTGCTCGAAAGAGGGCTGAACCAAAGCATGGCGCATACCGACTTCATGGTAGGCTCCGCCGAGCTAAACCTCTACGGCATTACCGAAGACGGCACCCGCGAGCCCATCCTGGTTAACGGCAACTGGGCGTTCTAATCGACAGTTATTCTACAGAGCTTTATGATCGATCATGATCCTGCCGAAAAAACATCTCCCTCCAGTTGCTGTTGAAATCGTGATATTCGAATAAATTGTCTAAGGTTTTATCACGATTTCAAAGGCAAGCGTTACACTCTTCCAGGAGATGTTTTCTCTTCGGATCCTATCGATTATTTTTTGAGACACAAAGAGTGGAACTAGGCTTTAAGCCGGTTCCACTCTTTTTTTGTCCCCACACACCGATTGATAGGTGGAGAAGGAATAGTATCTCGTGGAGGAGCGTTAGCGCTTGCCTTTGTTATCTTGATATAACCGTTAAAAATCCGATCAGAATATCAAGATAACAACAGCAACCGGAAGGAGATACTTTCCTGCGTAACATCATCAACCTAATAATCCCTTCATCTCTAGCATGCGCCGCGACCGACTCTACTATCGCAAACATAGACTATACAAGATTCATCTATCAGGAGGAGGCTCCCCTTGATTCATCAAAACGTGAAGTCCTATCGGTACCGCGTCGGCCGCAACCGCTACATCGTTATTAATATTTATCAGACCGCCAAGGCATCGGCCGAAGCCGGGAATGTGCTCGCCAGCAACGCCGTTAACGTGCAAATTATGAAGCGCCTTGCGAAGCAAAAGAAGCGCAAACGTTAATACACCTCTATATTCGTCCAAACAAAGGCGAGGAGGTGATTCAAATGGGTCGTAAAGGAACAAAATCCGCTGACAAGAACATTGTCAAATGGAGTAAGGGTACAACAAACGTCCGCGTCGGCCAATCGTCGAATGCAACGATTAACCAAGGCGGCAACGCGTTTGCCATCAATGCGACGGAGATTGGCGTCGTCCGCATCCGTCCTGGCGCACAGGGCTAAGCAAAGCCGAAAAGAAAAGCAGGGCTGTTTCGCGCGGAGGTCAAGCTCCGCGCGGCAGCCCTGCTTTTTTTACGATCATCCGTACGACATGCAGCACGCTGACTACCGTCATCATATCGAAGCAGACATTAAACAGGAATAAATGCTTGCCGAGATCCGCCTCCCCGTCGCCGACAAGGGGTACCGTAAACCCAACCATCCCGGCAAGCGCAAGAACAAACAAAACCTCCATATACAGCCGCTGCTGCACCGATCGACGTCGCCTCCTATACTCCAAGGCAAGAGTAACGAGATACGCTGCCGCAAACGCCGCAACAAAACCAAAGTTGTTTGGCATAACCTTCAGCTTAAACGTACTCCAAGCGCTATAGGCGTAACTAACTGCCCCGTAAGGCTTGCCCGCCTCCTTCTCATAGCTGCCCAGATACAAAGGCCGGATACTCATTCCGTTCTTTGCGGCGCGTTCCAGCTTCTGCAGGAATCTATCCGGATGTTTCGCATAGTAGAGCAGCACATCCTTATGGCTGATCCCCTCCAGCGCCTCAAGAATGCGGGGGTCGTCCTGCTTGATCACCGTATCCTTCTCAAAAAAATTCGTTCCGGCATTCACCTTAAATTCCTCCGGCAAACCAAGCTCCCTGAGATCCGCTGCCGGGTCCGGCGAATCCTTCAGCACCCCGAAGAACACCGTTTGATACAGGTTAATATGCTTCAGCTCGCTTGGCGCCGCGGCATACATCGTGACGGTAGCAAGCAGCAGAACGGCCGACCAGATCCCGACTGTCCATCTCCATGCCCGGTCCGCACGCAGCTTCCAGTAACGCAAGCCCAGCAGCAAGAGCAGAAGCCCGATCGGGGCGTTTTGCAGCTTGGTGCCGACAAGACAAACTGCCGACAAATAAAATGCCGTCAGAAGCCAGGCCGAAGGCTTGTCCGAACGAGGCAGGGCAAGCGCTAGTCCAAACGTAAGCAGCATAAAAATGACGGTGACCGCTTCGCCGAAAAACGAGTTGAAATAAGCGACGTACCCGATATCCAGAAATACAAGCGCCAAGCTTGCGGTAAGCACGGTATTAAAGATAACCGAACGCTGCTTATTGAATTTAACGATGACATACAAAGCCGTCACGTATAAGACGGAATACAGCAGCGATAAAATACGTATGTCAAACGCATGCGAGTTCAATGCCCGGCCGATCATCCCAGCAATAAAGACAAGGATAATCTGGGAAGAGATATAACTTCCTGCCGAGAATGGCCCGTAATGATACAACGCATGAAAATATCCGAAATACTTGTCCCGGTACGATTCGCCGGGATCGGCGAAATCGATGCCGCCTGCCAGCATCATCCGGTAAAAGTCGCCATTATTCGCTACTCCGACAGGACTGAAGAATAATAGCGGCAATAATACAGCGGCTGCAACGATAACGGCCAGCCACTCCAAACGAATCCGTATTTTCACATAGAACCTCCGACAAATCTCTACAATTTTGCATGTATGACCTGACTTCCGGACTAGGACTTTATGTGGACAGCCTCTGTTGTGGATATGTTATTAACTTTATGTAAAGTCTCACTATAATTGGGGATTACTCATGTTGATAATGTGAATAAGCCTGTGGATTAATTAAATTGGCCGTACAGGAAAATTATATAATCCGTTGCAACGCCCGGATGCCCCTGTTGTCTTAGTATAGCCGCCACGTTCCCCCGGTGATACGTTCCGTGGTTAACAACATGCTGAATAATGCCGGATAAAGGTGCCGTCATGGACCCGAATCTCGGATGCGTAATCGTCGTCAGCTTGTCCAGATCTTCCACTCCGGCCATATAAGTACGGAACCGGTCTGCAATCACATTGCAACGTTCCTCCAGCGATGCAGCCGTCATCCCCTTTACTTCCTCCGCCTTGCGGTTAACCAAACCAATCAGATCCGCCTCTTCCCCCTGCAGGACGGCAAGCCACAGCTCATCGCGGACATACAGATGCTCCAGCACCGCGGCTACGGACGGGAACACGCTTTGGACTTCAGCCGCATACGCTTCTTCGGGAAGCTGCTTCAAATGCTCGAACAACCGATTGTTAGCCCATACATGATATTCGAATTGGCGCATGATTTCATGACTCATTCCTGCTCATCTCCCAGAGTAAAATGAATTGATTCCTCGTTTATTTTACCAAAGTTTTCTAATTTTTAACAATGAAACCGGGGCACCACTTTTTCCCGAACTATCGAAATGAAACCTAATCGAGCGTATAATCGTATGTAGGTGTTATAAGCTCCAATATTGAAAATCGAAAATCCCGGGAGGATGTTTAAAATGTCTATTTTCAAACGACTTCGTGACCTTACCTTATCGAATGTATACGCTCTGATTGAGAAAGCGGAAGATCCAATCAAGCTGACTGACCAATATATCCGTGACATGCAAGAAGATCTTGAGGATGCCGAGAAAGCCGTAGCTGCCCAAATCGCCATCGAGAAAAAATTCAAGCAGCTATATGAAGAGCAAGCTCAGCTGGTAGAAAAACGCGGTGAGCAAGCGCATATCGCGGCTCAGGCTCAGAACATCGACCTTGCCCGCCGTGCACTGGAAGAGAAAAAAGCGGCCGAAGCGAAAGCGGCCGAGTACAAAACAAGCTTTGACAATAACAAAGCTATGGCAGATAACCTTCGCGCGAAGCTCGACGAAATGCGTAAAGCATTGACCGAGATGAAAAACAAGCGCGAAACGCTGGTTGCCCGCTACCAAGCGGCTAAAGCGCAAGAACAAATCAACAAATCGCTTGCAGGCTTCAGCTCCGATTCCGCTTCCGCAGGCCTGAAGCGCATGGAAGAGAAAATGCTTCAAGCCGAAGCACGCGCCGAGGCATCAAACGAACTTGCGCAGTCCAAAGGCAAATCGCTTGACGACGAGTTTGCGGCTCTTGGCAAGGATAAAGCGGTTGAAGACGAACTTGCCGCTCTGATGCAACAGTACGAAAAGAAGGAATAGCATCTGCACGCATGGAATAAAATGGACTGACGCAAACATGTCCGCCGGCGCCATAGCTTAACGGCAGCGCCGGCGGATTTTGCAGTTCTATTACTTTATTGGGGGAAAGAATGTCATGACTTGGACGGATTTGCTGCAAATTCCGGTGTGGACAGGCGCTGGGGCGCTGCTGCTTTTTATCCTCATGTATCTAGACTCATTGTCCACGAAATACCATGATTTTAAGGAAATGAAAGATGGTAATATTGCTGTAGCGGTCCGCTTTGTAATGAAGCTGGGCGCACAGGCATACATCCTTGCTTCGTCGATCGGACAGGCAACTTACATGTGGGAAGCTCTTGTGATCTCGCTTGTATCGTTTATTACCCTGCTGATTGTTGAAGCGATTTTCCGGATTGTTTTTGGTGCCATTGCCGGCATTCAGCTGGACAAAGGCATTCACGAGGGCAAGGTCGGCTACGCGTTAATCGCCGGATCCCTTCACATTGCGGGTGCGCTGATTATTGCTTCGGTCTAACAGAACGATCGTACGAAGGAGTAAACCTTGATGAGCATTTTTAAACGAATTAAAAAAATTATGGCAAAGCCTGAGCCGGTGAAAGCGGAGAAAAGCATCTTGTCTCTTGCTCCCGGCGATGTGTGCGAAGTTTCCCTGGTCACGTATCAAGTAACCGGCAGCAGCCGGAACCGCAGCCGCAACGCGGTTGTGCTGACGCTGCAGGACGGAAGCGACATCCGCTATCTGTCGATTGAGGAACGCGAAAGAACAGTATTCGCTCTGTATGAGCAAATTGACGGAAGACTGGATACCTTTGACGAAGTACCAACTACCCTTGAACTGGATGACCGGGCTTATCACATGGAAGAGAACTTCTCGGGCATGATCGCCGCCAACGGCAAAACGCCGTTTATGCAAGGCGGCGAGCAATACGTATGGCAGTATCAGTCCGACGATATGAAGCTGCTCCGCGTGGAATGGCTCGACGGACGCTTCATGCTGTATGTTGGCGAATCGGTGCTTCCCGCGGATGTCCGCGTGATCCGGGGCGCATAAGGCGAAGCTATCCTTTAAGATTAAGCTTTCGAAGTAAGAATTGCTTCGCAATTCTTTAAGTTCATGCTTTCGAAGTAAGAATTGCTTCGCAATTCTTTTTAGGAGGAGCAAGATGAAGAAGTGGTGGCTTCATAGCATCAAAATTATTCTATTACTCAGCCTCATCGTTCCCATGCTTGCTGCCTGCGCCATCTCCGATACCGTAAAGGAGCAGTATCCGCTTGAATCGGTGAACGGTTCGGGCAGCCAGACGTCTTACGTCTACCGGGCTGCGGACCAGACCGTTCCGGAGGTCGCCAAGCAGCTCGTCGATAAGAAGAAGCCTGAGCAGCAGTCTGCGGAAAGTACCGAAAGGATGTTCCTCGTCTACAGCGATGAGGTCATCCAAATCCAGCAGGCTCCCGATGATCCGTCGGACTCCCTGATCGAAATCGACTCCAAGGAGTACGTGCGCAATAATTACAGCAGCAGCTTCCTGGAGGGTTACCTGCTCGCCAGCGTGCTGAGCAATCTGTTCGATAACGGCAAGTACGGTCATGGCAACTACCGCGGTTACTCCCAGAAGGATGTCTATAAACCGCAGACCACTTACCACAAGCCATCCGATCAGGATCTGAAAAAAGCACCGCCAATGACGGTGAACCGTACCGGATCCATCTTAAAACGTTCTAAGAATGCCGACTCCACTGCAGTTGGATCAGGCAGCAGCAGTTCGACCGGCAAGACCGGCAAGGTCGTCACCGGCGGCTCGTCATCAAGCTCATCGAAGAAGAGCTCGGTCTTCACCAAGCCGAAGAAATCGGCGCCGAAGATCCGCATGGGCTCCGGCCGCGTTTCGCGGCGGCGGTGACGATGCGCATGTTTGATGTTAATTGAGCAATAAACATAAAAAAACGCCCGATCGCTCGGGCGTTTTTTTATGTTTTAGTCCTATTTTATCTTAGTAACCAATGTCATTCCGTTCTGCGGCTTTTTGTGCCACATACTCTGTCATTTCCAGGGCACCGGCATCTTTGAACTTGTCTTGCGCTTTATGAAGGATTTTCAAAGCTTCATCATCCGACTTCGCGAAGTATGCTTTTTGCAATTCCGCGTTAAAGTCAAAGCTGCCTACCTTGTCGCGATATTGCTGATATTTCGGCCAGTCTCTTTCCAGATAGCTGGCGCTTACTTTATCGATGATTTTAATCGGCATTTTTACGGAGAAGCTTTCCTCCAGCTTATCCCATTGCGTTTTTTGATCATCCGTTTTTGGCCATGTCACCGTATCGGAGAATGCGCCAGTGAATCTGCCCGGCAGGAAGTTAAGTCCTTCGTCTCGCTTCAAGTCAGGATTCTCGTCAAACTGCTTCTTCACGTCCGGAATCCATTGCGGTCTTCCGTCCACCATCGTGTAATCCTTGCCTTCAATCCCCCAGTACGCAAGCAGTCGGCCTTCGTCGCTGTTTACGAAATCAAGGTAACGCAGTGCCGCATCCGGGTCTTTGATTTTCGCGCTCAAGAAGATCGCAGGGAATCCGGAACGTCCCGGCTTCTCAACTTGCGTTGCGATTTCGCCATTCTTATTCTTCATTGGACCAAGCAGCTCGTATTGCATTTCCGGATTCGTCTTATACAGCGTTTTGGACAAATCGCCAAGCATAGGCTGGGCTCCGAATACAGCAAGCTTGCCGGTGGTCAGCTTCTCCATAGCCGTTGTGTCGGTGTTGCTGAAGGCTTCAGGATCGAATAGTCCGCCTTGGATCAACTTGCGCAAATACATCATTTTGTCTTCTTCGTCTTTGGACAAAGCCCAGAAGGTCAGCTTGCCGTCTTCCTCGCGGAAGTCGGAAATATTGTAACCCGTCCAGCCCTTTGTGAATTGGCTGGAATCCCAACCGTTGTGCAGCGTTCCGGCAGGGATAACCGGCTTGCCGCTAATATCTTTGAAATTGCCGTTTTTGATCTTCTCCAGCAAATCGGTCAGCTTCTCCTGCGTATCAATATCCGCCGCATTTACATTCAGCGCCTTCAAGATATCGCCGCGGGCATACAGGCCGTAGTTCCAGTTATGAATGCTTTCGATCGAACCGTCCGGCGTCTCCGTCGGAATGATATATTGCTTGCCCTCCAGATCGGGGCTATTCATGTCAAACTCGGCAAAGTCTTTCGCTATGCCAGTCGTGATCAATCTCTTAACGTTCGGGTATTTATCGAGATAAGGCGTTAAGTCAAGAAGCTGACCTTCCAGAGCGGCTTTTTTAATAACTTGTCCTTCACCGCCGGTTGTCGACCAGTACGGAGCGTTTACGATATCCGGAACCGTGCCGGAAGCGAACATGGTATTCAGCTTCTCGACTTCGCTTGTCGTGATCGATTCCATCTTGAGCGTGACGCCAGTCTTGTCTCTAATCGCTTTTGCTACCGGATTGTTCTCTTGATCTTGCGGGAAACCTGCTCCGCCGCCATTCCATGCGCTCAGGAACGTTAACGTGACCGGCTTAGGCGTATCTGCTTCTTTTTGCCCCGAATTCGTTGCATTGCCTGCAGACGCAGACGCATCTGGTTCGTTGTTCCCCCCGTTATCGCTGCACGCCGTCATCGACAATGCAAGCAGCGGGATCGCAGCTGCCAAGCCAAGAGAACCTTTTAATCTGGTTTTACGCATTTGACAAGCCCCTCTCATTTCTTAATTTTTATATATAAAAGGCAGTGCCTTTTATACCCTTCGCCTCGCGACTACTCTTTAAGCGAACCTACCAATACACCCTTTACGAAGAACCTTTGAAGGAACGGATACACGCAAAGGATCGGAGTGGTGATGATGATGACAAACGTCATCCGGAGCGCTTCCGGCGTTACGCCCCGCAGCTCCATTTGGGACTGGCTCATGTTTTGGATCGACGAACCACTGCTCCCCGAACCCGTCATGGTCTGGAAGGACGCTTCGCTGATCATTTTGTTCAGGAACGTCGCCGCAGGCTGAAGGTTTTCTTTCGAGATGAAGAACTGCCCGGTAAACCAGTCGTTCCATACGCCAACTCCTACGAACAAAGCTATAGTAGCCAACACAGGCATGGAAAGCGGGAGAATGATTCGCGCAAACACCTGCATTTCGCTTGCGCCGTCGATTCGGGCCGACTCCGACAAGCTTGGAGGGATCCCGTCAAAAAACGTTTTCATGACAATCGCATTAAAAAAGTCGTACAGCACGGGAAGGACCAGTACCCAATACGTATCGATAATATGGATTTGCCGGTACAAAATGAAAGTCGGAATCAAACCGCCGCTGAACAAGGTCGTAAAGAAGAAGAAAAAGACGATGTATTTTCTTCCGGGCAGACCTTTCCGCGAGAGCCCATAAGCTAGCATAGAAGTCAGCATGACGGAACATAGGGTAACGATAAAAGTCCGTGAAACGGAAATCGTAAAAGCATTTAAGACCTGCGGATTATTAAATGCCTTGGAGTAGTTCTCAAGCGTAAAAACGCGAGGGTAAAAGTAAATGCCGCCTTTCATCGCGTCATAGCCGTCATTAAACGAAAGCGCCAAAAAATAAATAAAGGGGTAGAGTGCCGTCAGGCAAAATAGGAGCAGCACGGTATAATTCAAGGTCGAATATATTTTATCGGCTGCCGACATTCTTCTCGTGCCCATTCCCGCACCTCCTAAAATGAATTGTGAAGCAATTCATACATCGTAAGCATCCGCTCAAATGAATTGTCACCCTAATGGCTGTTCTGGCCATTGTGATGATTCATACTTCGAAAGCATAGTCCTATGAATTGTGAAGCAATCTTTCTTCACCATAAAGACACGTCGCTTACCTTCTTGGCTACCTTGTTCACCGTTATGATCAGGATCAGCGAGATCGCCGATTTGAACAAGCCGATCGCCGTGGAATACGCGAATTGTCCTTGCTGGATACCCGTCTTGAGCACGTAGGTGTCCAATATCTCAGAGACGCTTAATGTAGCAGGCGTCTGCATTAGCCATATTTGGTCAAACCCGGCATTCAGAATGCCGCTTAAGGAGAAGATGAGCAGAATGCCGATCGTAGGCACCAGGGTTGGCAGCGTGATTTTGAACAGCTTGCTCCAGCGTCCCGCCCCGTCCATTTCCGCGGCTTCATACAAGTGCGGATCAATGTTGGTTAATGCGGCCAAATAAATGATCGATCCCCATCCAATGCCCTTCCAAATATCGGAGGAAATGACGAGAGGATAGAATAATTTCGGTAGGCCCATGAAGAAGATCGCATCGAGTCCCATTTTTTCACGGATATCATTCACAAGACCAACGTTAGGAGAAAGAATCTTTTGCATCAGCGTTACGACAACGACCCAGGATACAAAGTGCGGCAGGTAAGAAATCGTTTGGAAGATCCGCTTTATTTTGCTGCGCATCACGGCGTTAAGCATTAAAGCGAGAACTAGCGGTGCCGGAAATCCGAACAACAGCTTAAGACCGCTGATCGACAGCGTATTTTTAAGGACTGAATAAAAGTTGGAATCATTCAAGAACTGCTTGAAAAACCGCAGTCCTTCCCATGGACTTCCCATTATTCCGAGGTTGTACTTGAAATCTTTAAATGCGATCAGAACGCCATACATCGGATAATAGCTGAACACCAAATACCAAATAACAGCTGGAAGCATAAACAAGTACGCATGCCTGAAATACCAAACTCTTGACCAAGCCTCGTTCTTTTTTTTGGTTATCGGCATAACTTCGACTTTTGCCTCATTCACAATCATTGTCTCTTCCACCTCCTAAAATGAATAACACATCCATGGCCAGGCGTTTGCCAGTAGTATAATTCATGCTTCGTAAGCAATTGCTTAGGCTTCAAAGCAACTTGCTACCTCAATTGCGGAATCGGCTACCCCTTACCCATGAGGTGAAAGCGGTTACACTTATTTATAATATAATATATTTAATATATAGAATCAATACTACCTACGAACGATTTTAGGGGTTATTTGAGCAAAAACGCTGGGTTTTCGAACAAATTATGGGTATTCCTCTTGTTATCTAGCCTATTCAATTTTCTTTAATCTATATAATATATTAAATATGTTTGTCGCATTGTGTAGGATCGTGGAGTTTTTAGTCGCATAAACGCTAATCCTCGCTTCGGCGGCGAGACTTTAGACATGGTCGCTTGGCGGAAGCGCCACTCTCACAGCCTATGTTCGTCCGCCTATCCGAAGTGTAAGAAAGACAAACATGACCGTAACTTCGCCGTCACATGATTGATATGCAAGCCCATATACTAGAAGCAACAACATTCGAGGTAAGGGGCTGCTGGGCATGAGAAGCAAAGCGCGCAAGGTAGCGATCGTCGGGGTTGGCAACGTGGGTTCAAGCTGCGCGTACTCCCTTATCAATCAATCGATATGCGAAGAGATTATGCTTATTGGACGGACGCCTGACCGCGCAGTTGCGCAAGCGCTCGACATGTCGCATGGCATGGATTTTATCCATTCCCGCACGAAGATCTATAACGGTACGTACGAGGATTGCTCGGATATGGACGTCGTTATTCTCTCCGCCGGCGGTTATCCGCCAAAAGGCCAGGACCGGATGGGCATGCTAAGCGCGGTAGCCGACATCTATGGCCATATCATTCCGCGGATTATGGACAGCGGGTTTAACGGTATTTTTCTCGCGGCGGCTAATCCGGTAGACGTGGTTACTTATGTCGTATGGAAGTTGTCAGGACTACCCCGCGGCCAGGTTATCGGATCCGGCACATCCATTGATTCGGCCCGGCTCAAAACGCTGCTCTGCGAGCATTTCTCCGTTGATCCGCGCAGCGTGCACGGCTATGTGCTGGGTGAACACGGAGAATCCCAATTCCCGGCCTGGTCGCATGTGACGATTGGAGGCAAGCCGATTCGGGATATTCTGACCCAGCATCCGGTCCGGTTCGGCCATCTCAAGCTGAATGAAATTGCCGAACAGACCAAAAACGCAGGCTGGGAAATTTACACCCGCATGGGCTCTACCCACTACGGCATCGGTAATGCGCTTGCCTATATCACCCGCTCCGTTCTGTATGATGAACACCGCATCATCGCCGTCTCCTCCATCCTCGAGCAGGAATACAACCAGACGGGCATTGCGGCAGGCGTTCCCGCCATCGTTACCCGCAGCGGCGTAAAGGAAATCATTGAACTTAATTTGACGCCGGAGGAAGAGCGGCAGATGGCTTTTTCATGCCGTATCATTCGCGGGGCAATTGAGCAGTTGAAGCTGGGATGATACAATGGAGGGCATCCTACTTATTCTA
The DNA here is from genome assembly GCF_000023585.1 of Paenibacillus sp. JDR-2. Classification (NCBI taxonomy): domain Bacteria; kingdom Bacillati; phylum Bacillota; class Bacilli; order Caryophanales; family Paenibacillaceae; genus Paenibacillus; species Paenibacillus sp. JDR-2. Next base: position 6,151,985 of record NC_012914.1, read on the forward strand.
ACTATCCGGGAGATAACGTACCTTATGCCTTTGAACCAGCTTACTGATCAACAGCTGCAGGAAGCAATCGCAAGCGGAGGCTCCGTGCTTGTTCTGTACCGCAGCACCTTCTGCACCCCTTGCCATACGATAGCCGGACAGCTCGAGGCCGCCATCCCTTCTCTTCGCGGCGAGATGACCGTTGCTTTCGTTAACATCGATCTGTTCCCGCAGACAGCCGCTCCGCTTGAACTGCGCGCCGTTCCTGCCATGGCCTTGTATAAGGATGGCGAGCCGATTACGGTGATGCGGACTTTCGTGGCCTGCCAGTCGTTTATTCAGATTCTTAGCCATCGCATGAAACAATAGATTGATTATTCAGATAACATCAAGTATGATGGTCGTTATATAACATCGAGGAACGGGACAGTAGCAGGATGATGCACATGAGCAGCGAGCCGGGTTGGTGAAAGCCGGCGATGGCGCATTTTGCGAAGAGGACCCGGGAGATGGCTTGCCGAACCGATTTTCGTTATACAGTAGGCCTGCCCGGTTCAGTACCGTTACAACGGCGAGATGCTTATAGCAGCGCGTTTATTTGTACTTCCGCCTGCCAATAAGCAACAAGAGTGGCACCGCGGGATTAACCCCCGTCTCTTACGAGACGGGGGTTTTATGTTTTTATTTTTGCTACCATTTTCTCAGGAGGCGTACCCTTATGTTAAAAGAAATGATTGCAGCCAGCCTGGCGGAGCACTGCTCCCTATCGAGCCAGCAAATCGAGGAGCTTCTGGAGTTCCCGCCTAACGAGCAGCTTGGCGACGTCGCTTTTCCTTGCTTTGCCCTGTCGAAGCTGATGAAGCAAAGCCCGGCGCAAATCGCCGGACAACTAGCCGTATCCCTGGCGGAGAGCAGCCGGTGGACGATATCCGTTGCCGGTCCCTACCTTAACTTCAAGTTCAATCGCGCCGCGGTAATAGAGCAATTCGTACGGAATGGCGGAGCGCAAACACCGGAGATCGGCGGAGGTAAACGCGTCATTATCGATATGTCCTCCCCCAATATCGCCAAGCCGTTTGGCATCGGGCATTTGCGCTCGACGATGATTGGCAACGCCCTTTACAACCTGCTCCGCAAGGTGGGCTACGATACGGTTAACGTTAATCATCTGGGCGACTGGGGCACCCAATTCGGCAAAATGATTACGGCTTACCTGAAATGGGGAGACCCCGCCGGCAAAGCCGAGGATCCGATTAAAGCCTACCTCGAGCTTTATGTCCGTTTCCATGAGGAAGCGGTGCTCCAGCCGGAGCTCGAGACGGAAGCACGGGAATGGTTCGTTAAGCTGGAGAGCGGCGACACGGAAGCTAACCGCTACTGGCGCATGTTTATCGAGGACAGTCTAGCCGCCTTCAACAAGCTGTACGACCGCCTTGGCGTATCATTCGACCATTACCTTGGCGAAAGCTTCTATAACGATAAAATGGATGCGGTAGTGGAGCAGTTGACCCGTCAAGGCTTGCTCGAAGAGAGCGACGGCGCGTTAGTGGTACGGCTGGATGAAGAAGCCCTGCCGCCTTGCATTATCAAAAAATCCGACGGCTCCTCGATCTACGCTACGCGTGATCTAGCCACCGCGATCTACCGGCATGATCAGATGCTGGGCAATGAGCTGCTGTATGTGGTTGGCGCGGAGCAATCCCTGCATTTCCGTCAGCTCTTCCTGGTGCTCGGACGGATGGGCTTTGATTGGGCGACAGAGTGCAAGCATATCCCGTTTGGCCTGATGCTGATGGACGGGCAGAAAATGTCTACCCGCAGAGGCAAGGTCGTCTTCCTCGAGGATGTTCTGGATGAAGCGGCCGCGCATGCTCTGCGCATTATCGAGGATAAGAACCCTAATCTCGCCGGTAAAGCCGAGGTTGCGGAAGCCGTTGGCGTTGGCGCCGTTATCTTTGGCGATCTGCTCCACTCGCGGCTTCATGAAGTGAACTTCTCCCTCGAGGACGTCGTTAACTTCGAAGGAGAGACGGGTCCTTACGTGCAGTACACTTACGCTAGAACGCAAAGCCTGCTGCGCAAAGCAGGCAGCGATGGTCACGCAGAATCTGACCAACATGCGGATGCTGCCGATTACCAATATGCCGAAGGCGACCAATCCTGGCAGCTGGCGAAGACCTTGATGCGCTATCCCGCTGCTCTCTCGCAAGCGGCGCAGCGTTATGAGCCTTCCGTCGCCGCCCGTTATCTGATCGAGCTAGCCCAGACGTTCAACCGGTTCTATCACCACGAGAAGATCATTACCGGCAACCCTTCCGAACAAGCAGCAAAGCTAACGCTTGTCCGCATGACGGCCGAAACCCTCGAAGACGGACTGAGGCTGCTGGGAGTCAAAGCGCTGAAGGAAATGTAAGAGCACTAAGGGGCAGCCTCCTATTGATAGCGGACCTGCCCCCTCTGTTTGATTATAGTTTGCTTTGTTGGATGTCATATTCCTCCACATAATTGCGGTATTCTTTTCCACGGCAATAATGGATGATATCCTCCTGGATCTCCGGGTACAGCACAATGGTAGGCAGCTCCAAAATCGGTATCCATTTGACCCCGATCTGGGTTGGATCAGGAATATCGGGGAATTCGGGAGACGAACCTTTTTTCAGCGTGCATGCAAAAGTAACCCCTACCGAATGCGTATCGCCGTAAATGCCGTTATTTTTCGCCGGCTGATATTCATAAACAAACGCTACGGGACCTACATCCACCTCAACGCAAGCTTCCTCCATAGCTTCCCGTTTAGCGGCTTCCACGAGCGTTTCTCCCGCTTCAACGCCGCCCGCCGGCAGGTTATAGTGCACGCCGTCGTCATTATCGTTCTTGAACTCGATCAATAGAATCTCGTCGTTCTCCACGATTAATGCGCATGCCCGAAGACGAATCTTCTCCAAGGTATCCCCTGCCTTCGCTTAGTATTGCTCGGCCTGTTTGACCGGGACTTTGATGGGTTCATCGAAGCTGGAAACCGTATGTATGATGTTAAAAAGCAAAGCGAGATGAATCAGCATTAGCAGCTTAAATACAACGGGGTATTTCTTTTGGGTAAATCGAATAAGGAAGCATAAGGCCAACGCAATTACAGCTCCTGCAATCATCATGACTTTAATAAAGGTAAAATTGATTTGAAATAAATAGGATATAAAGATCGAAATCCAGGTATAGCTTTGCATCCAATAAATAAAGAACAACAGGATGTAAAACAAAATATTAGTCAGTAATTTAATAACGCGCATCGTACCCTCCATATTCAAAAGCTTCTAACAGCCGCAGTTACCATTATAGCTGTTGGAAATCGATCAGCGCTTCATATTCTTTTCCGCAATCGCAACTTTCCTTGTTTTTCCAAAGTATATAGTTATAGGTTCATACATCGGGTCATGGACGGACTGAAGGCGGGGAAGAAAAAATTTGAATAAGAAAATGATTATTCTGCAGATCTCTGTGCTTGTTCTTCTGATTAGCATTCTTTGCACGACGTATTGGCTTTACCATAACCGTGATGAGGCGGTTTACCGAAGAATTATTACTCAAGACGGATACAGCCTGTCCTTAGTTAAGGAAGGTATAACGGTGAACTTCTTCCTCAAGCCGGAATGGATTCCGAAGGAGGTTGGAGAGACAAAGCTTAACCTTGTGATCGCAAAGAAATTTGATTCGGACATTATTCTAGATAAGGTTGAAAAGCGCGACACGGATTTTTACATTCAAATAAAAGCTGTCTCTCATCCGAGTAGAAGTTCCGGCCAGCTCCTCTCCCTTTCTCAACTTACGAATGACACTTTTTCAAACTTGGGAAACCTTAAGTGGACAATAACAGATACTAACGGAAAGGACATACTCGAAGGAAACTATGGCACAGCCGAAGGATCGGATCTAACACTTATTAGCATTAATGATACGGATCGCGATAAGTTCTCGCAGGGTGTTAAGGTTAGCTTCTCCGGCTTTAACTTGTATGGGTATCGTCAATATAACAAGTCATATAAAGGGATACTTCCAGCTATTATCGTGACCGCGCTAATCATTGGGAGTCTGGTCATGCTTTACCGTAAGCGTACAGATCCCGAGAACGGATTAGGCTGGAAGCTCCTTGGCCATATGCTGCTTGGCGGATTTACGTTTGCAATTAATAATTTCAAGCTACCGCTTGGCTTTGTAGTATACCTGTTATTTTTCCGAAAACCAAGATCCAATCTCTCGGTTAAGGATAAGGCTGCCCTGCTTGGTTTACTCATGTATGTTTTGCAGTTGGTTGTTCCACCTATTGTTCATTATTTAGATTCAGAGCCTCAAAGTTTGACTATACGCCATATATCGGCAAAAGAGCTTGGGGCAGACGGCTTGTGGAAGATGGTTGCTGCCCGTGCAGCGATAAGCATTCAGGCTAGAGTAGACAGCTTTGATGCCGTGCTTTCGGCTAACGGCGAGATCAAAGAGCTTAGCTTCCGTTTAACGGATATGGATGCAAAGGGACTCTATACACATGTATGGGCGGTTTATCAGTCTTCCGATCAGTCTGTTAAGCTGAGCCGCAGCACCTCAGAACAATGGGCGCAGTACTCCCAACTGATGTCGTCAGATAACTTCATAGAGCAGTTCAATCGTCTGCAATTGTTGAAGCTAAAGCCTTCAGGAGCCAACCATAACTATATAAAAATAGAGCTTTTAAACGGTGGTATGCAGGCTAACTATGCAATGAAAGATATGAATAATTATGGAGTTGATGAAAAAGGCGTCTACCCGATTGGAGATAATCAGCTTCCTGTGACCGCGCATCTCATGTATGTATGTGCGCCGCAGTCTTTAGATAATATGTCCGCATGCGAGGACGATGTAAATTATTACTTTAACATCGTGGAAGGCGGAGCGCGGGAATAAATATCGTTAAGCAACCGGCAAAACGACAAACGGCTTCTGCCGGGGTGAATCACAGTCCTTACGGACAATGGTTCACGCTGGCAGAAGCCGTTTCATCATTTTTAAAAAGCTTAAGCTCTCATGGAAGCAGGAATAAAATCATGCTCATTCACTTGACGGTCGAACAGCTCTGCATTTTTCTCAAAGCAGCCGCAGTAGTAGTCTTTCATGCACAGCGGGCATGGAACGTTGAGCAGACGCGTTACGCCTGTCAGATGCCACTCTGGTTTGTTGCTGTAGAAAAGTCTTGCTCTGGAGCCGTCGGCAAGCGTCATAATGTACTGGAATAAACCGGATTTCAAGTCTTTGTCCGCTAAGGTTACGCTCTTAATTTGAAGTTTCGAATTCAAGATCTTCACCCTTACTATTCGTATTCAAGCTTGTGTAATAATACCCTTTATAGCGCCTGAAGTCAATATTTGCGGCATGGGTAGCGGCTTTAGCGCCTACTGTACTTATTTTTGTAACAGTTCGCGAATTAGGGTATAATCAAGGTTGCACATACTTACATGCACAGGAGGTGCACCGCACTCATGATCAAACTGGGTATTCTCGACCAGTCACATATTAACGAAGGACAGAATGCAGCTTCCACGCTGGCGGACACGACCCGTCTGGCACAAGAAGCGGAAAAGCTCGGATACGGCCGTTACTGGATCTCCGAGCATCATGCCGGTAAAATGCTGTCCTTCTCCAGCCCCGAGATTCTTATCGCCCATCTGGCGGCAGCAACCTCGCGCATCCGCGTAGGCTCCGGCGGCATCATGCTTCCGCATTACAGCTCCTACAAGGTTGCCGAGAGCTTCAAGCTGCTCGAAGCTCTTCATCCTGGCCGCATCGATGTTGGTCTTGGCCGCGCCCCTGGCGGCATGCCAACAGCGACCCGTGCGCTGCAGGAACACAAGTTTGTGGATATTAACAAGTATCCACAGCAAATTATCGATTTAATCGGTTACCTTCGAGGAAAAATGCCGGAAGGCCATCCATTCGCGGGACTACATGCCGCTCCTTCAATCGAGCAGGTTCCCGAGGTCTGGCTGCTTGGCTCCAGCTATGAGAGCGCACGGATTGCGGCACAGCTTGGAACGAACTATGCTTTTGCTCAGTTTTTCGGTACGCCGGGCGGCGAGACCGCGATGAAGCATTACCATGAAAACTTCGAGCCGTCCGTACTGTACGACAAGCCGCATTCGATGATCGCCGTTCTTGCCATTTGCGCGGATACGGAGGAAGAGGCTAACGAGCTTGCGCTCAGCACGGATCTATTCTTCCTGCTGCTCGAGAATGGCATAGACCAGCTTAGCTTCCCTTCCGTAAAGACGGCCTACGATTATCCGTATACGGAGTCCGACCTGTATCGGATTAACCGGGCTCGCGAGCGTCGCATTATCGGCACGCCGGAACAGGTTAAAGCCGGCATCCTGAAGATGGCCGAGCAATACCAAGCCGATGAGGTGCTCGTCATGAGTTCGGTCCATAACTTCGAAGCTCGCGTGAAGTCGTATCGTTTGATTGCCGAGGCATTTGGGCTGGAGGGATAAGCCCTTTGGAAGGACACTTGGCGTCCTTGGCGTCCCCATCACTTTTGCTGCGTACATTAGAATGGATCCAATAAAAAACCAGATAAAAGAGGCGAATAGAGACTACGTTGGATTCTGTCCAGCGTAATGCTCTCGATTCGCCTCTTTGCTTCAAAAACAACCGATTTTAATGAACGAAATCCAACGTAGCACATACGGGCTACCTTGAACTGTATTGGAAGCGGCACTGGTCAGCCCAATCAGGCTGAGTATGTGCATTTCAGCAGAATTGGTATTTCCCCGCTACTCCTCGTAGATCATTTTCCGCGTCATGCCGCCGTCGACTACGAGATTGATGCCGGTTACGAAATCATTCTCCGGATCCGTCAAATAGAAGCAAGCGCGGACGATATCATCGGGTCTGCCTACTCGCCCTGCCGGATGCTGCGAATGATCCTCCGCGCGCAGTGCCTCGTAATCGCCGTTCTCAATCCAGCCCGGGCTGATCGCATTGACCCGCACATGTTCGGGTCCCAGCGATACGGCAAGCGCATGCGTCAACGCAACGATGCCGCCTTTTGAAGCCGCGTACGCCTCGGAATTCGGCTCGGACATCAGCGCCCTCGTGGATGCCAGATTTACAATCGAGCCTCCGCCACTCTCTCGCATGCGTTTGCCCGCTTCTTTAGCACAGAGAAAAGTTCCACGCAGGTTGGTGTTGAGCACGTAATCCCACTCATCCAAGCTCAGGTCAAAGGGTGATTTCCACTTCCCTAAGCCCGCATTGTTGATCAACACGTCGATTCGTCCATACTGCTCGTCAATGGCTGCGAACGCGGCTTCAATCTCCTCCGGGCGGCTTACATCAACCGTTAATCCAATGGCATGACCGCCTGCCTCAACAATCCGATCCACCGTCTGCTTCACCAGCTCGGCATCGCGGTCAACGGCCGCAACCCGGGCCCCTTCAACTGCGTAGGCAACGGCCAGCGCTGCGCCGATTCCTTTGCCCGCACCCGTTATTACAGCAACTTTCCCTTCAAACCTCATCTTTATCCGACTCCTTTCTTAGTACAGTATCCGCCATAAATAAAATGTCGCGTAAGACTCCCAGCCCTTCCAGCCTTCCGCCATTTGCCTGATCTCGCTGATGGCCGGCTTCGCCTCACTGCCCGTCAGAGCTTTAATCGAATTATGAAGACCCACATCCGCGATCGGAAAAGCATTCGGCAAGCGCAGGCAGCGCATAAGAACATAATTCGCCGTCCAAGGCCCAATGCCGCGAATCCCCGTCAGCTGTTTTTCGATTGCCGCAAAATCTCCAAGCGCAAGCAGGCTTTGCTTATCTAAAGAGCCCTCAGCCATAAGCTTGGCTACCCCAATGAGATACTCGGATTTTTTCGAGGTCATTTGCATGGACGCCATATCTTCCGGCTTTAACGTCGCAATGGTCTCGGGAACCGGAAACTGCCAAAATGTCCTGCCCTCCCGCTCTACGCTTTGCCCGTATGCCTCCACGAAGCGCCGCTTGAGCGTATAAGCAAAGGCTAGATTAATCTGCTGTCCTATGATTCCCCAGCATAACGCCTCGAACAAATCCGAAATCCCGACGCTTCGCAGGCCATGAAAACGCCCAATCGCATGAACCAGCAGCGGGTCTTTCTCCGCCATTTCGTAAAAAGGCAGCAAATCCGTATCGAAATCAAACCACTCCCGGATAAAAGCTTCGATCTCCCGCTGCCGTTCATCGCTAACCTGCTTCTCGCCAATGACCCTCACAAGCAGTCCGCCATGGCCGGACTCCCGGATCACAACCGCCGCGGGCTCTTCCCCGCTGCCTGTGGGAATAAGCCGGTAAACGGCATCCCCCTCCACCTGATACAGCGGCTCATTCGCCGATCTTCGCAAATAATTGACCGTCTCTTTATAGCTGAAGGGCACCGGCGTTTCGATATGCAGCAGCACTGATTCCGTCATGGACATCCTTCCCTTTTCCTCTATTCTTCTTACATTCTACTCCATTCATTGAACCACACCAAATCGCTCCGCCGCTTTCGTAATCTTGCGCTTTCATTCGTGCCCGCTTACGGTTTGAGGTCTAATCAAGGTATACTAAACCTGGAGGTGAGCGAAAATGGGAAATACGGAAACGACCAACATCCCTGAGGACAAATGGCTTGCCGTTCTATCGAATGACGGCTCTTACGATGGGCAATGGTATTACGGAGTGACCACGACGGGAATCTTTTGCCGGCCGTCCTGCAAATCGAAGCCTCCGAACCGTTCGCATGTCCGGATTTTTCAGACATCGAGGGATGCCTTATCCGAGCGATTCCGCCCCTGCAAGCGATGCAAGCCGGTCCAGCAGCAGCTGCCTGACGAGGAATGGGAAGTACAGGCCCGCGCTTATATCGAGGCACACTACTATGAGCAGCTTACCTTATCCCATCTCGCAGACGTGCTGCATCTAAGCCCTTATCATCTGCAGCGGACTTTCAAAAGACTTACGGGTTTAACGCCCGCAGCCTATATTCAGCAAATCCGTATCCGGGAAGCGATGAAGCTCCTTGCCTCAACCCATCTCCCCGTGACCGATATTGCGGGGCAGGTAGGCTATACGAACGCCGCCCATTTTACGACAAGATTTCAGAACGTTACCGGCTTAACCCCAACCCAATACCGAGGAGCGAAACAACAGCCATGAGCAAAAATATATATTGGACCCTGCTTCAGCATGACGATTGGAACCTGCATTTGGCCGCGACCGATAACGGCTTATGTTATGTCGGCTCGCAAGGGGCTTCCTACGAGGAGCTGGCCGAATGGGCTGAAGCGCGCCTGCCCGGCTATGAGCTGGTCCGGCATGACGCGGAGCTGGAACGCTATACGCATGAGTTTTCGAAATATTTTCAAGGAAGTCTGGACGTCTTTACGCTGCCGCTTGATTTGGTCGGCACTGATTTCCAGCAAAGAGTGTGGCAGGCGATGAGCGCGGTACAGTATGGCAGCACGGCTGCTTATTCCGATCTTGCCGAGACCATAGGACGTCCGCAGGCCGCCCGAGCCGTAGGTGCCGCAGTAGGCGCCAACCCTCTCCTAATCGTCCTGCCCTGCCACCGGATTGTGGGCAAGACGGGCTCCATGACCGGCTACCGCGGAGGCCTTCCGATGAAGACAGCATTATTGGAATTGGAACAAAAACGCGGCTAAGCAAAACATCGATATACCGGCGCAACAAAAAAAGGCTGCTCCGAGCAAACCGAATGTTACATTCGGATTGTTCGAAGCAGCCTCTTTTTTTCGCGTCAATTACGCGTTGTAGAACTTCACGATTTCTTGAACGATTGCTTCTTGCGTGCCGTCCACCTGCGTTTGACGCTGCGGCTTGTTGAAAAGCGCCTGAATTTGCGCAGGGAACTCTTGCTCAATGCCAATGAGCTCAATCGCTTCGTTGAACTTCGCAGGATGCGCCGTTGCCAGCGAGATCGTTACCGAGCCTGCTGCCGCTTGTTGGTCCGATGCCGCTACGCCGCATGCGGAGTGAGGATCCAGCAGGTAGCCCGTTTCTTTATTGTATGCTGCAATCGTGTCCAGACACTCGCGGCCTTCTACGCCATGCGCAGCGAACTCTTCCTGTACTTTGCGGAGCGCGTCGCCGGATACGACGATTTGACCTTCCGACTTAAAGCCGTCCATAATCGAACGGATTTGCTCAGGATTTTCGTCCAATACATAGTAAAGGTAACGTTCGAAGTTGCTTGCCACTTGAATGTCCATCGATGGGCTGTAAGTCGTGCGGAAATCGCCCGGCTTGTACACGCCTTCTTTGATGAAGCGCTCAAGGATGTTGTTTTCGTTCGTAGCGAGAATAAGCTTGTCAACCGGCAGCCCCATACGCTTCGCCAGGTATCCCGCAAAAATATCGCCAAAGTTGCCTGTCGGCACGCTGAAGTTCACTTTTGCGTCTTGCTTGCCTGTCTGCTTCGCCACTTGGAAGTACGAATAGAAGTAGTAGACCGTTTGCGCCATAATGCGTACGAAGTTGATCGAGTTAATCGCGCACAGATGGTTAGCCGCTTTGAACTCCAGATCAGCGAACAGGTCTTTAATGATGCGTTGGCAGTCGTCGAAGTTGCCTTCCACGGACAGGTTCAGAACATTGTCATCTAGAATCGTCGTCATCTGCAGCTCCTGCACTTTGCTTACTTTGCCGTTCGGATGCAGGATGCAGATCTTGATGCCTTCTTTGCCTTTGACGCCTTCGATCGCCGAAGCGCCTGTGTCGCCGGAGGTAGCGCCAAGAATGTGGATCTTCTTATTCTGCTTGCGGGACACGTACGTATATAATTGGCCCATGAACTGGAGCGCAATGTCCTTGAATGCAAAAGTAGGACCATGGAACAATTCCAGCAAATAGAGGTCATCCTTCAGCTTATGAACCGGAGTAACTTCCGGATGGCGGAACGTCGCGTAGCCGTCGTATACCATTTTCTTCAGATCTTCATAAGGAATTTCATCATTCGTATAAAGCGAGAAAATTTCAAGCACCAGCTCCTGATAGCTGAGCTCCTGCCATTCTTTCAGCTTAGCCGCGGAAACAACCGGAATTTCGTAAGGCACAAGAAGGCCGCCGTCGTCCGCAAGACCCATGAGGAAAGCGTCGACAAAGCCGATTTTGCCTACATTTCCGCGAGTACTGATATATTCCATTTGTAATTCCCTCCTACTATTGCCTAACCTTCCCCCTATTATAGAAAAAGACCGCCGTAACCACAAGACAATCTTGCTGGTTAATAGCGGTCATTCGAGGGTTTTCGGCAATTATTTCGCCGTTTTCTTGATCAGGCCGATCAGCTCAGACAAAGCGTCCTGGCGGTCGTTTTTCTGCATGTTATCCACGTATTTATCGCGGTTCGCGTACAAGTCGGTTACATGGCTGACCAGCGTATCCGGCGTCATGTTCTCTTCATAGAGCACATCGCAAAAGCCGGCCGATTGGAACGAACGGGCGTTAAGGATCTGGTCGCCGCGGCTCGCTTCCTTCGTCAGGGGGATAAGCAGCATCGGCTTGCGCAGGTACAGGAACTCGAAGATCGAGTTCGAGCCGGCACGCGAGATGATCACGTCCGACATGGCTAGAAGGTCAGGAAGCTCCTCATTCACGTACTCGAACTGTTTGTATTGAGGAGACTGAAGAGATTGCTCTACCTGGCCTTTGCCGCACAAATGGATGATCTGGAATTTCTCCGTCAGCTTGCCAAGCGAAGCGCGTACAGCCTGGTTAATCTTGCGCGCGCCAAGGCTGCCGCCCATGATGAGCAGCACCGGCTTGCTCGAAATAAAGCCCGCGAACTTACGGCCGCGCGCCGCATCGCCTGCTTTGAGCTGATCGCGAATAACCGCTCCAACGTAATGCGATTTGCCTGCCGGCAGATGCTGCTGCGTCTCCCGGAAGGTCGTGCACACGCCCGCCGCAAATGGAATCGAGATCTTGTTCGCGAGGCCTGGGGTTAAGTCGGACTCATGGATGAGCACCGGCACCCTGTTCAGCCGCGCGCCAATCACGACCGGAACGGATACGAAACCGCCTTTAGAAAACAGCACGTCAGGTTTTTGCTTCTTAATAATGCGGTAAGCCTGAAAGGCGCCTTTGATGACTTTGAACGGGTCCTTCACGTTCTGCCAATCCAGATAACGGCGCAGCTTGCCCGTTGCGATACCGTGATAACGCACGTTCTGAAGAGGCTCGATGAGCTGTTTCTCAATCCCAGCCTCCGAACCTATGTAGTCCACCGACCAGCCTTCTTGTATAAAATGGGGGATCAACGCCAGGTTTACCGTCACGTGCCCTGCCGATCCGCCGCCTGTAAACATGATTTTACGCAAAACGCTCACTCCTAAAAAGAATTATCACCAGGACTGGCCTAATAAAGGCCTGTCGTGATGATTCTTACTTCGAAAGCATAATCCTAAAAAGAATTATCACCCGACCGGCCTAACCACCTTATGCCGCTCACTTATCCCGTCTATTGTAAGCCAGCAGGCTTGTTGATTTCCAGTATGCAGCGAAAACTTTCCACATGGCGGCAGGCTTGAGGAGCGAGGCCACTATGAGACTTACACACTTGGCTACTCGTACGATACCCATCGGCTAGACGCATTTGGAGTTTACAGCGACAGTAACTGTTCGGCCCTGAGCTTCGAATGAGGAGATAAGCGGGTACGTATGAGCGTAGTGGCGGGACCACTCAACCAAACCACAACAAAAAAGCCGCGACTGGCCCGAGCGCGCAAGCTCGTCCAATCGCGGCTTCATTTATTCCTGGGGTTTGCCTTCGATCACCTTGAGCGGACCTGACGGTTCGCCGGCCGGCATGTCTTCTTCGACAAAGCGCTTGAGCGCCTGCAGCTTGTTCTCCCAGAACCTCTCGTAGTAGCTGAGCCAGCGCTTCAGCTCAAGCAGCGGTTCCGGCTCCAGCCGGTATCGCGTCTCGCGTCCAACCTTGCGTTCCTTCACGAGGCCCGCTTCCGCCAGCACGCGCAGATGCTTCGATACGGCGGTCCGGCTCATGGAATAATGGGCGCTAATGACGTTAACCGGCATTTCCTGATCGACTAACAGCTGCAGCAGGCTGCGGCGGGTTGGATCGGCAATCGCTTGGAAGACGTCATGCTTGGGCTCGGAAGCGAGATTATTGTCCTTCGACATAGCTTGCAAACTTCTTCACGATGCCAGCCCAACCACCGGCCATGTGCTCGCGTACTTGCGGATGCGGTTGGTTGAATTCGGTAACCTTATCCGCATCCCAGCCGCCGTGAATCAGCGTAAATTCGGTTTTACCGCCTTCCAGCTCTTTCAATTCAAAAGTCAGCGTCCAGTCCTTTCCCCAGTTGAAGGTCAGACGGTTCGGAGGTTCAACCTCCGTTACTTTGCAAGGAGACTGGCCGAACTGGCCGGTCTCCAAATGGAATTCGCAGCCTACCTCCGGCTTAAAGCTTTCGCTTGGAGCCATAAACCAAGCCGAGACTCCCTCTCTAGTGGATACCGCATTCCATACCTTTTCAATAGATGCATTCACTTGAACCGTCTGACGTACGTCAGGCAATGTATTAACTCCGTTACTCATGATCCATACCTCCGATTATTTAATAACCTATCGTCATCGCCAGTTAGGAAACCATTTGGTTTCGTTTTTTATTATAGGAAACCAAATGGTTTCCTGTCAACAACCTTATTTCGCCAAAAGCAGCAGCCGGTCATCCTTATCAGATGGTGTCCCTCTTCCATCCGTATTATTCGTTATGACGTAGATATCGCCGTTATGAACGCGTACATCCCGCAGCCTGCCCTCGTTCCCAAGCACAACCGACATCTTTTTCGTCAGCGTATTGTATCTCAAAAGCTTCTCTCCCCGGAGGGTGGCCACCAGCAGATTATTGCCCGATTCCATCGCTATGCCCGAAGGAGCGATCGTATCCTCGCCCGTATGATAGACCGGGTCAATCATCCCTTCCCGGTGCTGCCCTCCAATCACAACCGGCCAGCCGTAATTGCCGCCTGGTACGACACTGTTAATCTCGTCATGTCCGCCGGGATTGCCCGATGGGCCGTGCTCCGCGACCAACAGCATGCCCGAGCTGCTCCACGCAAGCCCTTGCGGGTTCCGGTGCCCGTAAGAGTACACATAAGAATCGGGAAATGGATTGCCCGGCGGAATCGAACCGTCCAGCTTCATCCGGAGGATTTTGCCGGCGAGACTATTCTTATCCTGCGACAGCTTCTCCTGCCCGGCATCTCCTGTCGTTACATACAGTAAACCGTCCGGCCCAATCGCCATCCGGCCGCCGTCATGATTAAACGAACCTGGAATCCCTTCGAGCAGCGCCCTCGATTCTACCCAGGCATCCTTCTCCAGCTTCAGCACAATAATACGGTTCAGGATCTTCCCGTTTTCCTCATACGTGTGATAGGCAAAAGCCTCCTTCGACGTCTGAAAATCCGGAGCAAGCACAAACCCGAGAAAACCGCCTTCCCCTTGAGCATGCACGTTTTTATCGAAATGGACCGGCATCCTCGTCGACTTGCCTTCGGCAACCCGCACGACATTGCCATCCCTCTCGCTGATATAGATCACATCGCCGTCAAAGGCGATCACCCACGGTGCCTGCAGCTTCTCCGCCACAACCTTGTAGGCAGCCTGCTCCCCCGACACCTGCGTGCCGCCTGTATTGACCGATGATTTGCTGTCCTCGCAGGAGGCCAGCAAAAGCGCGCCGACCGTTATGACAACAGCGGTTAGAATCCTTTTTCTCATCCCCATCTCTCCTCATCCCGTATGTTACAGAGGCTGACTGAGCTCGATGTACTTAATCCTATTGTGGTCAAAATAAAGATGGAATTTCAAATAGTCGCCCATTTTGTAGCTCCACTTGGAATCCAGCTGCAAATTCGGCTTGCCAAGCTTCTGCACAACCTCTTCCTTCGACATGCCGACGGCCAGACCGTCCGGAGTGGCGTAATTGCTGTCCATAAACACGATACTCCGGTTCAATTGCATAACCCCGTCGCTATATTCGGTTATATTGCCTACTGCCTGAACGGCATCATCATAATAATGTCCGAGCAGAGTTGGCTGGACGCTGCTTCTAAGCAGAAGCAACTGCTCCCACTCGTTATAGGAGTTGTCGGTGACTGTCAGCCTTTCCCCTTTATAAGAGAAGCTTTCGTCGATCCCGCCTTCGTGGGTTTCCATCTCGATCCGGGACTGCTCGAACATCCGATCGATCTCGGCAAGCTTAGAATTCGGTTCCATGATGCCATGCATCAGCAGCATCACCTGATCGTCCGCATAATAACGGCGGCCGCCTAAAAGATACTCGTTTGTGTTCACATCGTACGGGATTCTGTACACCGAATCGGCCGTTTCGAAACGGATCAAGCTCTCCTCGCTTAACGTCTTATCAGCCGAAGCTGCTTTCGTCATCTCTAGCCCGTTCAGATTTTGCAGAATAACATACATACGGTCTTGAGGTATCAGCGTTTCCT